>JBMYRF010000003.1:137855-140781 GCA_049602075.1 Rubripirellula sp. | reverse complement strand
GATTCGACTTTTGCCGATTCGACCTCTGCGGTTGAGAATCGGCCGGTGCCTTTGTGTCGGCCGGGTGGACACCATTGGGATTCGCCACTTCAAGAAAATGATCGATCCCAATGCTCCATCGTTCATTGCGGCGTGCCGATTCGCGTACGATAGATGAGAGTTTGTTTCGACGCTCACGGAACCGGTGAACCCGCGACTTGATGGAAGCCATGAGATCTATCTTTGCAACTTGTTTGATCATGCTGTTACTGAGCCCAGTCTTTGGAAGGGAGGCTGATTCGTCTTGGTTTGATCGCGAAGCCGAATGGAATAGTTACCAGCAATTTCACTTCAAAGTTGCTGACCGAGCGGCGTACGTGGTCGTACCCAAGGAAGCGGCCGACGGCCATCCCTGGGTTTGGCGGGCGCGGTTTCCCGGATATCACGCTGAAATGGATGTCACCCTTTTGTCGAAGGGTTTCCACGTTGGCTACGTTGACGTGGGAGGACTGTTTGGCAGTCCCGAGGCCGTCGGAATTGGGAATCAGTTTTATCAATTCATGACGCAGCAACGTGGTTTGTCACCCAAGGTGTGCCTGGAAGGCGTTAGTCGTGGTGGACTGTTCGTTTACAACTGGGCCGCTGAAAACGCTGATCGTGTCGCCTGCATTTATTGCGACACACCCGTTTGTGATTTCAAGAGTTGGCCAGGTGGACGCGGTTCGGGGGTAGGTTCGGCGGCGGCCTGGGAGCAGTGTTTGAAGGCTTATCAATTGAGTGAAGAGAAAGCGTTGGCCTACGGGAAAAACCCAGTGGATGGTGCAGGCGTCATTGCCGAAGCAAAGATTCCAATTTTGCACATTGTCAGCGAGAATGATCGTGTTGTCCCGCCAAAAGAAAATACTTACTTATTGAAGAGTCGATTTGAAAAACAGGGACATGAATTGGAAGTGATTTCAGTGGCTGAGGGAACTCAGAAATCCAATGGACATCATTTTACGCATCCTGAACCTGATCGAGTTGTGGCATTTTTCCGCCGCGCCGTATCCACACCTCAACCAATTTCTAAAGATTAACGGTCTTCCATAATTGGACACTGATCGAGAAGAATAACATGATCCGTAAAGTTCTCGCCGTGGTACTCGCACTCTTTTTGGGTGGCGTATTCAACATGAAGCTAGTGACGGTCTCTCAGAACGTTTACCCATTCCCCGAGGATGTCGATCCAAACGACCTGGAATCTTTGAAAACCTACGTAGAGGCCAACGGAATGGCGACCGGCGCACTGTTGATCGTATTGGCCGCTCATGCGGGTGGAAGTCTGGTGAGCGGATTGATTTGTGGCATCATTTCCAAGCGTGTCTGGATCGCCGCGGCCGTCGGCATGGGAATCTTCTGGATGTGCGGTGGTTTGACGATGCTGTCGATTCTGCCATCGCCTGTTTGGTTTGCGGTGGCAGACACATTGCTTTATGTACCGGCTGCGATTTTGGGTGTCATGGTCGGTGGCCAATTGTTCAAACCACAAACGACCGAAGCAGTGACTGGAGATTGACAAAATCGCCTCGGCAACCCGTTTGGCAGAAACGAAAGTTTAAACGGCAAACAGCACCCCAACAGCTGCGGTTGTGATGCAATTCAGCATTGCCAGCCCAGTCGTCACCGCTACGGAGATGCTTCAATTGGAATTGGATTTGGACGCTGCCGCCAGCGTGTTGAGAGATGGTGTTTCGTCGGGCAGCGTGAATGCCGCATCTTTGTATGTCTCGCGCCGTGGACAGAATCATTCATTGGCATTCGGTGACGCAAAATCACCTGACGCCGTCTTTTTGTTAGCTTCGATTACCAAGCCAATGGCGATTGCCGCGGTGATGTCGCTTGCCGAGTTGGGATTGTTCAAGCTGGATGATCGGGTGTCCGACTTGATCCCGGAGTTTACCGGTGACGGTCGCGAAGAGATGACGATGCGGAACTTGATGACCCATGTGTCTGGCTTGCCCGATCAGTTGCCCAGCAACGTTCAACTGCGAGCGGGCCAGGCTGACTTAGGACAATTTGTTCAAGGAGCGATTCGTACACCGCTGTTGTTTCAGCCTGGGTCACGATATCGCTATTCAAGTATGGGGATTTTGTTGGCGTGCGAAGTGGCGCAGCGGCTGAGTGAAAAGACGATCGCCGAGTTAGTGGATGAGGTCGTGTTTGGTCCACTTCAGATGCAGCATTCTGCGCTTGGCTTGGGAGCTCTGGAGCTCGATTCCGTGATGCCTTGCCAAGTGGAATCGGCGGCGTCCGAGGCGGGTGCGGGAGATCCAGCATCGAAATCCTGGGACTGGAACAGCCAGTACTGGCGGCAATTAGGCTCACCTTGGGGTGGGGCCCATGGTTCTGCCGTTGACGTTGCCAAGTTCCTGCGAGCTTTTTCCCATCCGCCCGACCGTTTTCTCAAACCTGGCACCGTGGCAGAAATGATCCGCAATCACAATCCCCAAGGGATCCGTCGACGCGGCTTGGGATTCGATCTGGGAAGACCCGTTGGGGGACCGCATGTGAGCGAGCACATTTTTGGGCATGGCGGTTCGACTGGCACGTTGTGTTGGGCAGATCCCGACAATGACACGGTTTTGGTGGTGCTAACGACACTGCCAGTGAGCACCATGGGTCCACATCCACGTGAGGCAGTCTCCGATCTGATTGCCCGTTCGATTTGCTGATTCGCATTTTGGGAAAGCCGTATGGCCATTCGCCATCGATCTTCCTTGGGGATCAAATTGGAACAGTTTTGCGGTCAGGTTGACGTCGTTCCATCCGCGGTTGCTGTTCCATTACAGCTTGCCAGGCTTGGATTCGCCCGCGTTCGCAGTTCCCATGGCTCCCCATAATCCGTACGGACTCTCGAGGTCACCAGTTTCGAGGTCACCAGTTTTGAGGTCACCAGTTTTGAGGTCAC
>JBMYRF010000003.1:54108-137759 GCA_049602075.1 Rubripirellula sp. | reverse complement strand
TTTGAGGTCACCAGTTTTGAGGTCACCAGTTTTGAGGTCATTGGGAGTAGGAGGTGGTTGGTGAGGATCACCTGCATCGATCGTTCTGGTGATAAAGACTACGGCTCCGTCAGTCATTAGGACATGGGCCCCGTCGCTATGCTGGCTGCCTGCCGAATAGATGCCGTCCACGGCTTCCACACCGCCAACCGCCAAGCTTGGAGAGTTAGGCGGCAAAATTGTGTTAAAGAGTGAAACACCAGCTGAACCATCCGCCCAGCATCCACCACGCCCCAGTTCAGAAAGTGGCAAATTACCCTCATAAGACGATCCTTGACATAAGGAATTCGTAGACCCGGGATCGGTGAGAAAAGACGCAGGTTGGTCGGTGGCAAACTGTCCCGAAATCAATCGCTTCGAGATGTTACCGATTTCTGCCATCGCGACTGTGTTGGATAATCCGTCACGGATATCTTTGAAGCGAGTGTTTCGGCCGCATGCGAACACTCCCCGCACAACGCTTGGTTGATGAATCTGTTCGGCCACATCACCGATGCAGAAGGTGTAATTAGTGAATCCGAACTTGGATGGAGGTGGCGGTGTCAGTGGGCACTGGTAGGCAGTAATCTGCTGCGTCCAGGGAGCAAAGCGACTATCCCATGGTTCCGGCCCCATGGAGGGAAATTCGCCAGCTTGAACTACTTGTTCCCAAGCAGCCTGTTCTTCTACGAATGGCAGCAGCGACACGAGTCCGCTCAGTCGTCCGGCGTTGCTCGTGCCCTTTTTCGGGTTGGACGTCCCGCCCATCGCAGAGGGGAGTTGCTTGTGGGCTGCATGATAATTGTGCAATGCGAGCCCGATCTGTTTGAGCTGATTCGAACAGGACATTCGCAGAGCAGCTTCCCGCGAGTTGCGGACATTGGGAAGCAATAATGCGAGCGTCACGCAGATGATCACGATCACTCCAATGACTTCCAGCAACGTGAGTCCAACCACGGTCAAGCGATGACGGTTTAGTCGGCTGTTCATGGCGAATGGAATGGTGCCAAGAGGTTGGGTGTGATCACAACCGGCTGGAAGGTTGGTAGCGTATTTCGCGTTCATGCGGAGCTATCCTTTCGTGAACCCTGTGGAAAGGTCGGTTTGCGATTGAATCGACGTAGGGCTGAATCGACGCAGGGCCAACCAAATTTCATGGATCCCCAGTGGGATCAACCAACTGAGCCACGCATTCAGGCGGTAGGTGAACGCTGATTCAATATCTAGAACGATCGTCGCACCAGTGGCCATGCGAAGTAACAGTGGTGAGGCGAGCAAAATGAAGCAACGCGTTGCCCAGAGGCGATGGCTTGAGCGACGTTTGTGTCGTGCCTGGATGACGGCAAGGGTCATCGTTCCGCCGGTGGCAAGAGCCAAACTCGCAAATCCAATTCCAGCGATCGGCCCGGCAAGAGCTTGCGATGCCATGATCAGTCCAGATGGCACAAGTAATAGCAACACCAGCATCGCTTGGATTCGTCCACTGATTTGATGCAGCGTTGTGTGTCGAGACCGGGGGCCGCTAAAGAGTAGCCAACCACCAAGTAAGAGGGCCACTGGTCCACTGAGCAGATGCAGATAGAAAGCCGCACCATAGACTCCAGCCAAGCTGCCGCGACGTCCAGTCAGGAAGGCTGATTCGTAGTTGGGTGGAAAGTAGTTGCGATACTCCCAGAGAATCATCGCCAAGACCTTGAGCAAGACCACCGAAACAAAAATCGTCAACGCGATTCGCAAGCGATGATCACGGTTCGTGGTTGCGACGGATGCGATTGATTCTGCTCCCAAGACGACCGTTGCTTCGGTGGAAAGGGGGTGTCACGCCCATCCATGAAGCTCCACCTGACTCGGTTGTACAGTGCGTTTGAGCAAGGATCAAACCGTTTTGGGGAACGGTCAATCTATATCCCGCTCCCTGAAAAGGCAGTTTCCTATCAGAGCGGCTTCTTGGATGGGCCTGTTTCGCTCTTTTTTATTGTGAGCTTGTGGGCAAGCGGTGTCGTTCTAGACGAACAACTGATGGATGATTTTTCCTCCATCGGGGCCAGTCAGGCGATGGTGCCGCCCTTCGTGCCAATAGGTCAGTTCGTTCGCGGGCAATCCCAGTGCGTGCAGGATAGTTGCGTGCAAGTCACGAAAATGGACTTTTCCTTCCACAGCCCGAGCACCGGTTTCATCGGTCGCGCCGTGTCGGTAACCAGCCTTCGTTCCACCCCCTGCCAACCAAAACGTGAAGCCGCGAGCATTATGGCCAGTTTCGTTTTTGCCATCTTCAGGGGTCAGGCCGGGGCGTCCAAACTCGCCGCCCCAAATCACCAATGTCTCGTCAAGCATGCCGCGATCTTTAAGGTCTTGCAATAACGCGGCAACCGGAGCATCCGTCGCCTCGCAATTCGCGGTTAGATCCCGCCGATGGTTCTTGTGTTGGTCCCAACTGCCATGATTGACTTCGATAAATCGAACACCGGCTTCGGCAAAGCGGCGCGCCAGCAAGCATTGACGACCGAAATCAGTCACTTTGCAGGTTCCTACTTGCTTCTCTTGTGTTCCGACACGGTAACGCTGCAAAGTGTTCTCTGTTTCGTTGCGAATGTCTAACAGCTCGGGGGCCGATGATTGCATGCGGAAACCAAGTTCCATTGATTCAATCACACTTTCCAAGCGATCATCGCCACGACGATCGGCGACGTGTTGCCGATTCATCATTTGGACAAAGTCAAGTTGTTTACGCTTGGTCGACAGGGTGGCGTGATCACTCGTGATGTTGGCGATCGTCGCCGCTGACATGTCTTCGCCATTGACACCAATTGGGGTGCCGTTGTGGATCGATGGCAGAAACGCGCTCGAGTAGACGGAGCTTTTGGATGTATTAAGGCTGATAAAGCCGGGGAGATTTTCGTTTTCGGTGCCCAGCCCATAGGTGACCCAAGCACCTAGGCTGGGGCGAGTTCGCAACCGTTCGCCTGTATGTAGTTGCAAAAACGATTGTGCATGGATGCCGGTATCTGCATGCATGCCGTTGATGACGCAAAGGTCATCAACATGTTTTGCGGTTTCGGGTAACAGATCTGAAACCCACAAGCCGCTTTCACCATGTTGTTGAAAAGGAAAAACGGAGCCAGGGTGCTTTTTCTTTCCGACTTGTGGTTTGTAGTCGAAGGTGTCCAGATGGGCCGGGCCGCCACTCATGCACAGGAAAATCACTCGACGTGCCCGTGGTGCAATCGCCGGCAGAGCGGCTGATAAATCGTCTACCGCACCCATCGCTCGCCCGGCGCACATTGCCTGTAACGCAAGGTAGCCAAAGCCGCATGACGTGGATTGCAGGATTTGTCGTCGGTTCAGTTCAATCGACATAGCGAAACTCATTGCAGATCAGGAGTGCCTGGCAAAGTGCCGCCAAGGCCTGATGGTGATTTGATTCAGCAGCTACCGATGCGATCAGCTTGGTCGCTTGCTGGAATTCTGTCGCGAGCGGTTTACGGTTCAACGCACGAAGGTAGGCGAGTTGGATTTGTTGTGCACCATCACTGGTGGTCGCTGCAAGGCTCTGCGCAAAAGCATCTGCCTGTTGAACGGTGAACGGATTGTTCAGCAGGTGCAGGGTTTGACCGGGAACCGTGCTGGATTGTCGTTGGCCGGTGACGGTGGTGAACGATGGCAAATCGAACGCGGCAAGTTGCGGTGGCGGCGAGCTGCGAAGAAAGCAGAGGTAGACGCTGCGGTGTCGACTCGATTGATGCAGATTGCCAGCCAAATTGACCAAAATATCACGGTGCCGAATGATGGACCCTTGAGCGGGAGATCGATTCAACTGCCCGCTGGCTTGCAGCATGCTGTCGCGGAGTGCCTCTGCATCGAGGCGACGACGCGAGTGATAGCTCAGCCAACGGGATTCAGGGTCCAACGCGAATCGTTGTGGATCGACATCGCTACTCAATTGGTAGGTGCGGCTTAACACGATTGCCCGCACCAATTGCTTGATCGACCAGGAATCTGTAACGAACCGCGTTGCCAGATGGTCAAGCAGTTGCGGATGGGAAGGACGCTGCCCATAGACGCCAAAATCATCAGGTGTCCCGACCAGTCCTCGTTGGAAAAGATGCTGCCAAATTCGATTGACGATCACACGAGCGGTTAACGGATGATTGGGATGAGTGATCCAATCGGCCAATTGCAGTCGACCGCTTTGCTTGGGGTTAATTGCCGGTGGTTGGTTCTCGGGCTGGACCACCAGGTTGCAGGCTGACAGGAAACCTCGCGGGACTACCGCGCCAAGTTTTTTTGCTTCGCCTTTGATGTTGATCTTGGCATCGGCAGGTTCTTTTTTGTCCCGAACACCCATCGCCAGTGGCGTGCCAGATTTCCATTTCGACGCGGGGATCTTTTTCGGGATGCCCGTGGCCGATTCCAAGACGATGACCGTTTCGACAAAACCTTTGGGCGGCGGAATGGTGGCGGGAGTTTTTAAGACATGCAAATCGGTGGGTGGCGCGGTTAACTTTTCGTGTCCGGCGACTCCCCACATCGTTTCGGTGCTAGTGAAGATTCCGGCCAACGCGTAATAGTCTTGCATCGGTACCGGATCGAATTTGTGATCGTGGCAACGCGCACAGCTGACACTCAATCCCATGATGCCGCGTGTGATCACATCAATTTGATCCGCAACAACATCCATGTCGAAATTGTCGTTCATCGCTTTGGCAGGCTTGGCCGTCATCGCCAAAAAACCGGTGGCGATTAATCGACGGTCACGAACCTCCGCAGATTCGCTTTCCATCAAGTCGCCAGCGATCTGTTCGCGGATGAATTCGTCGTAGGGCAGATCGGCATTGATTGCATCGATCACGTAATCGCGATACCGCCACGCATGAGGAAAGGTTGGGTTGCGTCCTAGTCCATCGTTGCCATTCGACTCCGCATAGCGAGCAACATCCAACCAATGTCGGCCCCAACGTTCTCCGAACTGTGTTTGCGATAACAGTTGATCGACTAATTGTCTGACTGCCGCATGACCGCGCAGTTCAAATTGGGCGGCGAATTCGGATTGTTGCGCGGGACTTGGCGGCAATCCGATCAAATCAAAGTACAGACGGCGAACCAGCATCACGGGGTTAGCATCGGCAACGGGAGAGATCCCCATGTCCTCCATCTTCGCCAGTGCGAAGCGATCGATCGAGTCACGCGGCCAGTCGGGATCCATTACGTCGGGCACATCAGGATCGCGGATTGGCTGCAATGACCAAAGCTCTGTCGGGGAATCATCGGCTTGCGACGCAACTTGGTCCGGCGGGACCACGCCTCCTTGCTCGATCCAAGTCTCAAAATCACGAATGATCGTTTCGCCGAGCGGTTGGTCAGGAGGCATTTCCAAGCCGTCGTAACGCAGTGCCTGAATCAGTAGACTATCAATCGGCTTTCCCGCTGCCAGCAGGGCTCCCGTTTGGCCGCCCTGTTGTATTCCTTGTGCGTGATCCAAGCGAAGTGATCCACCGATTTCCTTGGCGGCTTCAGCATGGCATTCGTAGCAGTGTTCGACGAGAACGGGGCGAATGCGGTTCTCGAAAAATGAAAAATCTTCCGTCTCACTCGCCAGCAGTCGGGGCGGAGTTCCAATGAGCGTCGCTAAGAGTAGAAAGCGAATCACGGCAATTCTGGAAGGAAGGGAGATGCGGGGCCAACGATTATAGACCAAATCTGAATCGGGGCCAAAACTGAAGAAGAGGCCCGAACTGACTGCTGGTTCCGAACGTTTGGATCTTGCGGTGGTGGGCACGATGCGATCAGCAGTGGGATCCCTCTCGCCGGCTGGGAGTCTTGGATTCCGATACAATTCGGCGGCTTGAACCCCGGTTGGGAATTCCAGTCAGGCCAGCGTGATCCGCGTGGTGCAGGTTTTTTCATCGCAGCGATTTTTTTCATCGCAGCGATTTTTTTCATCGCAGCTGGGTTTTGATTGAGTTGGATATTAGGTGACCACTCGATTTTCAATTGTTGAACGAGGTTGTTATGCGAATGTTTCTGCTGGGCATGATTGCGTTGATTTCAGTGACGGCTTCCGCAGCGGATACGTTTTCCGCAGCAGCTGCGACTGCCGATATCACGCCACAAAAGTGGCCGGTGCCGATGGTGGGTTCATTCAGTGAACGACTGGCTACTCATGCTTGGGATCCGCTGAAGGCTCGTGCTTTGGTGCTTGACAATGGGACGACGCGGCTTGGGTTCGTCGTGGTGGATAGTTGTTACTGCCCGCGGGAATTGTTTGATGAGGCCAAACGGAGGGCTGCGGATATCTGCGGCATGCCGGCTGATCACATTCTATGCTCGGCAACGCATACGCATACTGCCCCGGCATCGCGTGACCGGCGTGAAGTTGACGCGGATCCCGAATATGTCGAGCTGGTGACGCGGGGAATTGTGTCGGCACTGCATCAAGCCAGTTCTAATCTGGTCGATGCAGAGATCGGTTGGGGATCTTGCCAGGTGCCGGAAGAGGTCAACAACCGACGTTGGTTTTTGAAACCACTCAGCATGCCGATGAATCCTTTCGGTACCAATACAGATCAGGTGCGAATGAACCCGCCACGCGGAAAAGGCATCTTGGATCGTCCAGCAGGTCCGGTTGATCCCCAGGTGATGTTTTTGTCGGTTCGGACCGCTGAAGGCCGCCCCATCGCGTTGCTGGCCAACTATGCGTTGCATTACGTGGGTGGCATTCCAGCCGGTGGAGTCTCGGCGGATTACTTTGGCGAGTTCGCGCGGCAGATGGGCGAACGTCTGTTCCCTGACGGACCGCAGGATGCATTGCGACCGTTCGTTGCGATCATGTCCAATGGAACCAGTGGAGATATTAACAACATTCAATTCGCGAATCCTCAACCACGAAAGCCGCCGATGGCGCAGATGCGGCACGTCGCTAGCCTGGTCACGGATCGAATCTTCGAAGCGATGCCGACGGTCAAATATTCTCGTGACGTTCCCTTGGCAATCGCACAGTCCGAGTTGACTTTGAAAGTACGAAAGCCCAGCGAAGGTGAAGTGTCACAGGCCAAGTCTTTTCTGGCGGAAACCGATGAGAAAAAGCTTCCGCCGCGGGCCAAAGCCTATGCCCGCTGGGCAATTACTCTAGATGAACATCCGGGAACCGAGCAGCTAGTGCTGCAGGCGATTCGAGTTGGTGATGTTGGGATTACCGCGATTCCCTGTGAAGTGCTGGTTGAGATTGGCTTGCGACTAAAGCAGAAAAGTCCGCTGCAGCCTGCCTTCACGATCGAGTTGGCGAACGGTCATTACGGTTACTTGCCAGATCCGAAGCAGCATCGTCTGGGTGGCTACGAAACCTGGCTCGGCACCAACACACTGGAGATCGAAGCAAGTGAGAAGATTGAATCAGAATTGTTGGACTTGTTGAATCAAGTGGCGCAGTGACCACGGTCGTGGTCAACCCAGCGAACATCGGCTGTCGTCAATGCATCGACCTGCGTTGGGAAATTAACTTGCGTTGGGGCCTTTGATCCAAACCGTCGCCTCGTAGGGCTGGGGTTTTGGGTGTTACCAAGCTGTCTTCGAACTAGATCACCAGACTCGCTTCAGTACAAAAGCTCAATCCAGCGTCCGTCGTCGACGAGTTCTTTTTTCCAGTGGTGCCACCGTTGATTGGATCCAGCGACCTCAATCATTGCCTCTTCCAATTCGTCGCGAATGTTTTCCAGGCCGGCGATGTAAATGAAGGTTTTCGGATCGCAGAGCAAACGTGTTAAATCTCTTGTTCTTGATTGCAAAGCGTCTGACCAATTAAATCGGTTTTCCTCATCGCTGTTGCTGAGCGCTTCGATTGCTTCGAAGGTGCTCTGATCGTAGTACATTGATGCATCTTCTTCGCGATCGTTGCCGTACAGTAAGTCGAGGCCGGTTTCACCGCCATAAAAGAGGTAGATGTTTCCGGCGAACTCCGGTTGATGTCGATAGACATGTTTCAAAAAAGCGCGAAACGGAGCGATCCCAGTCCCGGTTCCGATCAGAATCAAATTGGCGCGATGGTTTTTTGGGAGCTCAAATGCTTGGCCGTAAGGTCCGGTGACGGTCAGTTCGTCACCCGGTTTGCAATCGCATAGATAATTTGACGCGACTCCTAAGTGGTTTTCACCGGTCAGACGATCGAAGTATTGGCATCGACGAACATAGATATGAAGTTGACGGTTCCCGTCAGAAGTTTGTCGCGAGTCGGCGATGCTATAAAGTCGAAAATGCGGTTCGTCCGTTTCGCTGATCGCTTTCGGAACGAGCACGCCGATGTTCTGTCCCGGCAGGACGTGGAATTGTTCGCCGATGTTCAATTTAATTTCGCGCACCTCCTGTCTCGAATGTGCGGCTGTGACACGCTGGTTACTCAGCACGCTCGCGCGAACTTGTGTTGAAATGTCATAGTCCTGAAGTTTCATTGATTCAGCCTGCCGGTTGGAGTTAGCGGGTGGAAGGCGGAGCACGTTGGATGCAGGGCAACGATGAGGTTGTGTCGATTTTGACCACCGCTTCTCGCTGGATTCCCTGTCGACGTTTTTCGCCCACTTGCTCTGGTTTTTACGCCTGTTTTGTTCGTGGTCGTTACCAACAATCGTGTTCCAACGGGCGGCTGGTACTTGCCGGATTGCCAAATGGGTTGGTCGTACTCGCGACAAGTTGAAAGCCGTCTGGAACCCCGCCCAACATCACTTGAAGCCTCGTGGAGCACGAAGGCATCTCGATCACGAGTGTCATTCCGGGGCTTGTGCCGCGTCGGGACGGTGGGGATGTGGGATCGGTCTTGCTGTTGGGGGCAAATGGTGTGCCGAGTTTTGGGGGTCGCGTGGTCTGGCTTGGTCGAACGGTGCAGGCTGGATAATCCGTGGGGGTTGGCAAATCATTTTGTTTTTGGAAAGCCGCAAGGATCCAGAAAGAGTGGTATTCCTTGTTGCGAGTAGCTGGGGATGGGAAAATGAGAAAAATTTCTTTTCGGTTGGCTACCCCGCCTCGCTATCCTGGTTGAATGCACCAGTGGCAGGTTTTTTCCTCGGGATGATTCGGGATCAATGAGTATGCGAACCTTTGGATTAGCGTTGCTGGCGGCATTCTTGCTAACCGGTGACAGTTCGGCGAAGGACTATTACCTGACGATCGGCGGGGGCTATGCCCCTTCCGGGAACCAGGCGTCGTTGGAAAGAAACGTGATGTTCTTTCAACGAATCTTGGGGGAGCCGCAAGCGGATGAATTTCGTCACGACATCTTCTTTTCAGACGGACAGGCTGGCGAGGCTGACCTGCAGGTCTTGGATCGTGAATCGGTCCCTAAGGTCAACCGGCTGATGGCTGAGTTTTTTGGGAGCCGCAGGAATCTAGGTTTGCAGTACCGCAACCACGAAATTGCGGAGGCAAAATATGGAACGGCACCAGCGAATATCGAGCGTTGGTTTAAGGAGGTTGGCAGCGAGATGCAGGAGGGCGATCGTCTGTACCTGTACGTCACCGCACACGGGAATCGTAGCAGCGATCGCAAAGATCCTTACAACACCACCATCGCGACCTGGGATCGAACCTCGATCAAGATGAAAGAATTGGTCAAGATGTTGGATCGTTTGGAGTCAGGTGTCACGGTGGTGACGGTCATGGTCCAGTGTCACTCGGGAGGGTTTGCACGATTCATGTTCGACCAGGGTGATCCCGAGAACGGTGTGTCCGCACAATGTCGTGTTGGTTTTTTCGCAACTGTGCATGATCGTCCAGCAGCCGGTTGCACTGCCGATATCAACGAAGCTGATTACGTTGAGTACAGCTCTTTTTTCTGGGCGGCGCTGGCGGGTGTGAATCGACTTGGTGAGCCGATTGAAAGCCCAGATTACAACGAAGATGGCGTCGTCTCATTTGATGAGGCACACGCTTACACGTTGTTGACGGCCAACACGATTGATCTGCCGATCAAAACTTCGGGTGAGTTTTTAAAAGTCAGCAGCAGATTTTCTGGCAAGGATGACGATGAGGAGATGGAACTTCTGGGAAAAGAAGAGCCTTACGAAATCGTGTTGGAGTTGGCCTCGCCAGCCGACCGGGCTGTCTTGGAGGGGATGTCAGAACAGTTGGAATTAACCGGCAGTGATCGTTTACTAAAAGCGAGGAAGAGCGTGGAGGCGAGTCGGAAGTCGAGTCAGGGACGACGCGGAAGGCCACCAGAAACCGAACTTACGCGTTTGCAACGCGAGATCCGCAGTGATCTCTTGAAGCGTTGGCCAGCATTGGCAAACACGCTCAATCCGATTGCAACCGAATTGCTAACGGAGAGAGCCGACGAGTTTGTCGAATTAATCGAAGGGCATCCGAAATTTGCACGGTACCGCGAGCTGACCGAGAAGGATGAGTTGAACCCGATTGAGAAACGGGTCAAATACGAACGATTCTTGCGGACCGCTCACAATGTCATCCTGGCGGAAAACCTGCGGCGAATGAACGATCCGGAGAAGCTGGCCCAATACGAGACGCTGACCGAGGCTGAGTCGCGCTCGCTAGGGCTATAGCCGCCGCTCCCAGATGAGCCGCTCCCAGATGAGAAGCGGGTCATGCACCGACGCGGGATTCGCTCGCTTCATTCGGCAGGCAATTGAATGCCTGTGAGTTGCTTGCCTTGCTACGCGGAACCCATTGGATTTGATTCGGCCTTGTGGTTGATGCCGCAGCACGCCTGCGACACCGCAACGCTACATCCCGATATCAGACTCAAGATTCCGAGGGTGCGGTGAGTCGGTTGAATGCTTCCTGATATTTTGCTCGGGTTTGTTCAATGACTTCGGGTGGCAACTTGGGTGGTGGGCTTTGTTGATCCCAGCCACAGGTTGTCAGCCACTCCCGGAGGAACTGTTTGTCGAAAGAAACTTGACTGCGGCCGGGTTGATAATCGTCGGCGGCCCAAAAACGCGAACTGTCGGGTGTCAGGACTTCATCGATCAGAATGACTTCGCCATCGACGATCCCAAATTCGAATTTAGTGTCTGCAATGATGATTCCTCGTTTCGCCGCGTATTGACTGGCCGAACGGTAGATTTCCAAGCTAAGATCTCGCAATTTCAACGCCATTTCCTCCCCGATGTCGGCGATCATCCGATCGATTGAGACGTTCTCATCGTGCCCCTCTTCGGCCTTGGTTGCCGGGGTAAAGATTGCCTCGGGTAGAGGATCGCATTGCGTCAATCCTGTTGGCAATTCATTTCCGCAGATTTTGCCCGTTGCTTGATATTCGCGCCACCCACTTCCTTCCAGGTAGCCGCGCACGACGCACTCAAATGGCACCACCGCTGCTTTCTTAGTCAGCATCACTCGCCCTTCCAGCGGGCCTGTATTGAAATCGAGCTCCAGAGAAGCGGGGATCTGAGTTGTGATCAGGTGGTGGCGAACCTTCAGCTGTTCGAACCAAAATTGGCTCATCGCGGTTAGCAGATTCCCTTTTTCGGGAATTCCGCTGGGCATGATGTAATCGAACGCGCTGATACGATCAGTGCTGACAATCAGCAGCGAGTCATTTATTTCATAGACATCACGCACTTTCCCGCTACGTCGCGGGAGGGGAAGGTGGGTTTCGAGCAATGCTCCAGCATCGTCGAACTGGTAAATGTCTGCGGCGTTCGCATTCATGACGGTCAAATTTGCAGAACGAGTTGGGTGGATCGAGTTTGGCATGGTCGCATGGTAGCCAACAACCGTCTAATATACGGTTTGCTGAGATGTTTTGTGGTGCGTTGGCACCGCGTTTAAGTTCGTTCGTCCCAATAAGTTCCGGCCCGCCGATATGGGGCAATTCCATTTTGATGTGCCCTCCACTGCCAGCGACCAGATGGACGCGGTGCTCTGGCAGGATGCTTACATTTGCGGCATCGAAGGCGTGCCTTGGCATTCGAACATTCGATTCGATGGGGAGCGTTTAACGATCCACCGAGGAATTGATTCCTCGGGAAAACTTTATATTGCGGTCCCGCTGGAGGGCGTTGGTTATCGAACGCTCAGCACCTGCAGCTTGCGGCCGCTGCCGGAGAGTCCCTACTGCTTGATGCTGGAATTGGCTCGTGGCAGCTGTTACCGCGCTCGGGTGCAATCAGACGCGTGGCAGCGTGCGGGGCTGACGCTAAGCGAAGAATTCGAGCGGTTACTTAAAGAGGGTACGGCTCGTTTTTTGGATGCGGCTCAGCACTTGGGCGATCTGAAAGCGTCATCCCGTGATGCGACCGACGCGATCCTGCTGCTGGAGAGAGCGCTCACCGAGCTTGGCGAATGTTATGCCGCGCAGTCGATTGCTTTCCGAAAGGAACAAAGTCATCCTATCAACACGCTCTTGGCTGGTACCGTGATGCCGCCCTCACCTACTGGGTCGCCAATGAGTGAAGCGTTTTGTGAGGCTTTCAATACTGCGTCGGTCCGATTGAATTGGGCGGAGATAGAAACCGATTCGGGGCAGTTCGACTACGAAGCCGCCGAGCATTCAATCCATTTTTGTGCGGCCAAAGGAATGCGGGTCATTGGCGGGCCGCTAATCGATTTTAGAGAAAAATTGCTCCCGCAATGGCTGTACTTGCTGGAAGACAATTTCGAAACTTTCTTATCCTCGGTGACGCAGTACGTCGAAAAAACCGTGACCAAGTTTCGTGGCTCGGTTCAGCTGTGGAACTGTGCCGCTGGATTGAATACCCCCGGTCCGTTGCGGCTGGATGACGAACAGGTGATGCGTCTGTCGGTAGCCATCCTGCAAACGGTTCGGCGGACCGATCCAAACACTCCCGCGATCATGTCGTTTGATCAGCCCTTTGGCGAATACTTGGCGAAGCATCGAGATAGCATATCGCCGCTGCATTTCGCGGACGCGTTGGTTCGCAGCGGCTTGGGGATGGCCGGGATCGGGTTGGAGTTTCGGGTCGGTTACTCCACCGCATCGACCCTGCCACGATCCGCAGTCGATTTCGGTCAAATGATTGATCGTTGGGCGACACTGGGATTGCCTTTGCTAACGCAGTTGACCGTTCCCGGTGGCAACGCGGCAGATTCCAACGCCGTCGTTCCTGGGGAACTGTTGACCCTGCCCGATGGTGTCGACCCTGCAGCTGAACAGCTCCGGATTGCCGGGCCGTTGATCCGCACTTTGTTAGCCAAGCATTGTGTGCACGGAATCGTATGGGATGGTTGGTGTGACGCTGATCCGCACGTGATGGCTCATTCTGGCCTGGTTGCATCAGATCATCAGCATCGTCCACTTTGCGAGTACCTGACACGGCTGCGAAAAGAATTTTTGATTTAACGCCGAGTTCTGGTCTGTGATTGATTCACGCCGGGCTTCGATCCGTTGGATGATTGCGGACTCGCCAGTATTTTTGTCAGCGTTCGGTCGTTTTCAGGGCCGTTGGTTTGCCCGGCTCAACAGTCTTTCCACGCCATTTTTGCTTTCTCAGGTCCAAAGGATTCAGATGAACGTACACCCGGTTTTTCATTCGATCGGTTGCTTGCTATCCACTTTGATTGTCACCGTTTTATTCGCACAGGATACGAATCCAAAAATCGAACCGCTTGGTGAATTCGAATTGGTGCAGGATGGATTTACGTTCACCGAAGGGCCCACGTGGGATTCAGCATCCGGAGCCTTGTACTTCACAGACATTCCGAACACCACGATTCACCGGTTAGATCGCAACGATCAGTTGTCCGCCTTTACGACAGATTCAAAACATGCCAATGGATTGATGGTGGCGGCCGATGGCCGACTCTTCGCGTGTCAGATGGACGGGCAAGTTGTGGTGTATGACCAAAAAACAAAGAAGGCAAAATTGTTAGTCAGTCAGCACAACGGGCAGCGTTTCAATGCGCCCAATGACTTGGTCTTGGACAAAGCAGGTGGCCTCTATTTTACAGATCCTCTGTTTCGTGCTCCCACACCTCTTCCCCAAGAAGTTCAAGCTGTTTACTACCTGTCAAAAAGCGGGCAGGTGACTCGGGTGACAGAAGGGCTCGCTGCGCCCAACGGGATTGGCATGTCACCTGATGGTAAGCAGTTATACGTCATTCCAAGTCGCCAAGCGGAGATGCTCGTTTATGACGTGGTGGGAGCCGGGAAACTCTCCAACGGGCGAACGTTATGTCAGCTGAAGCAGCCAGAGGGAAAGAGTGGCACGGGTGGCGACGGGATGGCACTGGACACCGAGGGGAACCTGTACATCACGACGAATCTTGGGGTGGAGATCATCTCACCAGCGGGCGAGCACCGAGGGTTGGTGGTCTTTCCTCAGCAGCCAGCCAACGTGACGTTCGGTGGTGAGGATCGAAAAACGATGTACGTCACCGCCCGATCGGCGCTGTATCGAATCCGCATGCCAATCGCCGGCCTGCCTTCGAATTGAACTTGGACCCAGCTTGAACTTGAACCCAGCTTGAAAACCAGCGTTGGCGTCTCGTTGAAGGCTGCTGTTGGCCGGGTCGATCGGCCTGGTTTCAGCTGAGATCTTTGCTACGGTGCGTTCCAATTCGCTGGCACGTCAGGCTGTTGCCAGACGCTCATGCCACCATCGACCAAGAGGGTTTGCCCATGAACATGTTCGGCGGCATCGGATAGTAGAAAGACCGCCGTGCCGCCGCACACATCTGGGTCGGGGACTTTCCCGTTGGGCGTATGTAATTTCATCCAGCTATCCAGACGCGGATCCTGGTTCAGAACGTCGGTTAAAGGGGTCCGCACTAACCCTGGCGCCATCGCGTTGACCCGAATGTTGTGAGGTGCCAGGGTGACGCAGAGCGAGCGGACCATGGCTGCAACGGCGCCTTTGCTGGTGTCGTAAGCGGTGTGATCTGGTTCGGCGAGCTGACCATTGATCGATCCGGTGAACAGGATGCGACCGTTGATTGCTTGGTCGACCCAGCGACTTGCAAGCTTTTGCGTCAAAAAGTAGCCAGCTGTCACGTTCAAATGGATCGTTGTCAGATACCGCTGGAAATCCATTTCGAAAAATGGTTTGTCGATGTAAGTTCCCGCATTGTTGACCAACAAATCGATGTTGGGCATCGCCTGATCAGCTTCGCTGATCAGGCGGTCGATGTAATGGTCAGGTGGTTGTGAGAGATCGGCGGTGATCAATTCGGCCGTCACTCCGTGATCACGGCAGCGGGCGAGCGTATCGGCGGCCGCATCATCATTTTTCAGTCCCAGCAACAGCAAGTCGGCACCCGCTTGCGCCATGGCGATGGCGATGGCGGCCCCAACGCCCTGGGTTCCGCCAGTGACCAGTCCACGGTGACCCGATAAATCAAACGGGTTAGCAGGCATCGATGATTCTCCGGGAATAGAAGCAGGGTCAACTGCTATTTGAGTTCCGGACGGTTTTGCTTGGCATAGGCTTTCCAATCCGCGGCTGTTTGCTTTGAATCAAATTTCGCGTCATCAATGACGACACGGTAGCTTAGACGCATCGATTCACCTGACTTCAGCACCACACCTTCGGTTTTCTTTCCACCGACAAAGTGATGCACACCAAACGGATTGGCGGCGAATAGTCCATAGGTGCGGACATGCCAGCGGCAAGGGTGCTGAAAACTTGAAGGATGATCGTGGATGGTGATGCCCGCCGGTCGGCCATCAACTGGGCCGGTGTAATTGACCCAAGAAGATTTTTTTCCCCAGGCTTGTTTGTCGTTCAGGCCTTCAGCATTGGTGATCTTTCCGCCAAGTTTTGCATCGACCTTCATCGTCCCGGCGATCCGCATGCCGAACGACCCTTCCTTGGTATCACCAAAGTTGACATCGCCGTCCGTCGCTTTCAATAAGAAATCGCAATCGATGATTCGCCTTCCTTTGAGGGTGCGAAACTCGAACCGTCGTGTATCGGAGAGCAAGCGTTTGCCATCCGGTGCCAGCCAATCGTTCTCCGTCTGGATGACGACTGATCCATCGTTGGTGGTAGCGGCCTGGCCCGTTCGTTGGACTATCTTGCCACAGTGGGCATCGTCCAGCCAAAAATCGATGCCGTTGACATCACCATGGGTCAGCCACATCGATCGATGGTGGTCATGATCACTGCGTTCGGATTTGGTTCCCTCCAACATCGGAAAATTACGCACCACGCGGCGGCCATCGGCGCTTTGAAGCGGGTAAATGATTGGTTTGCCGTTACTATCCAAAAGGTAGCCGGCGAACAATTTGCCATCTTGTTCAATTGTCCAACCGTTGGCGTCTTCGTTCCACTGTACCTCTGCTGCTGAATCCTCGGCGTGGGCCGAGAGGGACGCGGTAATCAGGCCGAGACCGACAAGTAGAAACGGGCAACAGCGAATTAAACGGGAAAAATAAACAGTTTGTTTGCACATCAGTGATGGTTCTCCGGGGTTCAGCAGGGTTTCACAGGGTACACCACGGGAGCATCGACGTTCTACTATCGAGGGCTTGCGATTAGCGGAAGAAAACGTTTTTTTGGCTTCGATTAACATAGAGAGGTCGGAAATCGGCAACAATTAACCGCTGAGAGTTCCTGAGAACGGTTTCAGGCCTCGTGTTTGAGACGGTTGGAGCCTATCTTTCGATACCTTGTCTTGTCTCCGCCTATTCCATCTTGCCCCCCAGGACGACTATGAATCAATGGCGAATCGGAATTGCCAGTCGCTCAATTGCCATGGCTCTCGTCGGATTGTTCTGCTGTGCCACTTCGGTGGATGCGCAGCGAAAGAACAACGCTGCGCCGAGTCCAAAGAAAGCCAAGATCAATCTGCCTGCGAGTGTGCGGACCAAGCCAACGCCAAGAATGAATGTTGTTGCGGTGAATCCGAATACGCGCAGCAAAATTCAGTCCGCGGCGGGACAACTCGATTATTACATCGAGTCGGAGCTTTCGAAGCAGAATCAACAAGCAAACGAAATTTCCAGCGATGAAGTTTTTTTGCGCCGGATCTATTTAGATGTGGCCGGTCGGATCCCCACACTCGCCGAGGCGAAAGCATTTCTCGAATCTCGCAGCGAAACGCGGCGAGAAGATTTGATCGACCGTTTGCTGAGTAGTCCTGATTACGTCAGCAATATGTACAACTTTTGGGCCGACACATTGAGGTTGGTCGAGCGTCCCCAAAACAACATTGTCGCTGACCCCTACCTCGGATACGTCAAGGACGTGATCCGTGAAAATAAACCATACGATCGGTGGGTTTACGAAATGCTGACTGCCGATGGCAAGGTGTGGGAGAATCCAGCCGTCGGATTTCAGTTGCGTGATGATGGCATGCCCCTGCCCTACATCGATAATACAGTTCGGATCTTTCTGGGAACACAGATTGGATGTGCACAGTGTCACGACCATCCGTTCGATCAGTGGAGTCAGTATCAGTTTTATGAGTTGGCCGCTTTTACAGCGGGTACCCGAACGAGAATTCAACGCGGTTCACCGGGATACCAAAAGCAGAATCCGGCTAATTTATTGATCAATGAGGCTCGCACTAAACACGACAAAGGACGCGTGCCAGGCGAGTTTCAACGGCTTGTGCGAGCCAATACCTACAGCGTTTCCGAGGTCAAAGCGGCGTTGCGACTGCCCCATGACTATGCATACGCCGATGCGAAGCCCAAGCAGGTGATCCAGCCCGCCGTACTGTGGGGAGAAGTGCCGACCAGCGCGAAAGATGGTACGCCGCGACAGCAATTCGCGGCTTGGCTAACCAGTCCTGAAAACCCGCAATTCAGTAAAACATTAGTGAACCGCTTGTGGAAACGATTTCTTGGGATTGGTTTTGTCGAGCCGATCGATGATTTTCGCGATGAGCATCCATGTACCAATGAGCGGGCGATGGATTTTCTGAGCGAACAGTTAATCCGCAACAACTTTGATATGAAGGAGCTGATTCGCACCATTTTGTATAGTCGCGCCTATCAGCGTGAATCGAGTGACTTTGAAATCACTAGCGGTGATCAGTATTTCTTTCCTGGTCCAACACTGCGACGCATGACAGCAGAGCAGGTTTGGGATTCGATTTTGACTTTGGCCGTCCGGAATCCCTGGCCTTTCAAGCGACCAACCGCAGCCGATATGGCACCGGTGATGAATGTCAATTTCGGGACCGCAGACTATGCATCGGTGAAAAAGCAATCGGAGAAGTTTCGTGAGACTTATTTCTTGAGTCGTTACAAGCGTTCATTGAATGAACACGCTTATCAAGGCAATGTTTTGTGCCGCGCGAGTGAATTGCCGACGCCATTGCCAGCCGGGCACTTTTTGCGAGAGTTTGGCCAAGGTGATCGGCAATCAATCAATGGCTCGCAGCAAGATGCCACGGTCCCGCAGATCATGGCGATGTTCAATGGCCCGATCACACATGTGATGCTCGAGGCTGGGTCGGCGATCGTCGATAATGTGATTGAGATTAAAGAAACGAAAGATCGTATGGATGCGATTTTCTTGAGTGTCCTCAGTCGCAAGCCGAATCCGCGAGATCGTCGCACCGCTGCTGGAGAGTTATCGCGGATTCGAAATGATGCGGTCGGCTACGGCAACATCATTTGGGGGTTACTTAATACCCGTGAGTTTTTGTTCATTCAGTAACGAGTTTTCTCGAACAAACAGCAAGCGTTCCTAGGAGAAGATCCTGATGCCATCACCTGAAATCAGTGTTGAAGATCGTCGTGTCTTTTTGAAGACGATGGCGAAGCAAACATTGGGAGTCTCATTTGCCGGTTCGCTCGCCAGCGGCGGGTTGTTTGAACAGTCGGTGGATGCGGCAGCAACGCCAAAAGGCAAGGCGAAGCACATCATCTACCTGTTCATGGAAGGTGCGATGACTCACTTGGATACCTTTGATCCAAAGGTGGGTGTGGAAGAAGCTGGCGAAACCAAACCGATTCAAACCCGTGTTCCAGGAATCCAATTTGGCGATCGGTTTCCCAAGCTTTCTTATCTGGCCGGCGCGATGGCGGTCGTGCGTTCGCTCACGACCGAAACGGGGGCCCACGATAAAGGCCAGTACCTGATGCGCACCTCCTACAAACAGCTGAACAGTATTCAGCACCCTGGGATGGGCGCCTGGATGGTTTCAGAGGCGGGGCGATTGAATACAGCTCTGCCCGGCAACTATGTCATCGGGGGCGGGAATCGGCACCCTGGTGCCGGCTTCCTGGAACCGTCTCTCTCACCGGTCCCGATCGCGAACGCCAATGCAGGGTTGCAAAATACAAAGCTGCCAAAGTATTTGCCGTCCGAATTGTTCGATCGCCGGTTGACTCTGGCGTCCAAATTCGATGAGTCATTTCAGTCGCGGCGTGAAAGCGGCCGCGTGAATGCTTACAACCAGCTGTATTCCGAGGCGCGGCGTTTGATGGGAAGTGAGCACTTAAAAGTGTTTGATATCAAATCTGAGCCGCAGGCGGTGAAGGATGCCTATGGAAGTAACGCACTTGGGCAAGGATGCTTGTTGGCTCGCAGGTTGGTGCAGAGTGGCGCGAGGTTCGTGGAAGTCAGTTACGGTGGTTGGGATATGCACCAGGATTTGTACACTTCCCTGAACGATCGTGCTGAACACCTTGATACAGCGGTCGGGAACTTGCTGCGTGACTTAAACAGCAAGGGCTTGCTTGATGAAACCTTGGTGGTGCTGACGACCGAATTCGGCCGCAAACCAAAGATCAATGCTAACGCCGGACGAGACCATCATCCCGGTGTCTTCAGCAGTCTGTTGATGGGAGCCGGAATCAAAACTGGACAGGTTTACGGCGCGTCTGACAAGCAAGGGTTCTCGGTCGCCGATGATCCGGTTTCCGTCTCTGATTTTAATAAGACGATCGCCACGGCGGCCGGCTTGCCGACCGAAGAGGAACGCTTTGCTCCCAACGGTCGCCCCTTTAAAATTGGTGGCGACGGCGACCCCATCAAAGCGTTGTTGGCATAGAGCATCGCCGTCGATCCGATACGAGAGCCACTGGGGAGATTTTGTTCAGCGAATGCCCGGTTTTAGCAGTTGGTGCGCGGGTTTTCCCAGTCAGCTAGAGGTTTCGCTACCAACGCGAGGTTTCGCAACCGCTGAGCAGTTACGCAGGGTTTCGACTACGCAGGGTTTCGATGTCGCCGCTTGCTGTGCGAATCGTTTCGCTTGCTGAGCGAGCTCGTATGGAGCGGCACGATTCGGAAGTGCGATCTGTGATCCTCTAAAGTCCGAAGTGCGATCGCTGTGCCGGCTGATTACTGGGCTGAATGCCGGCTGTTTACTGTGCTCCCAGTAAGTTGTTTCGAGTATCCCGCGCGCATTGACCTTTTTGCGACTTGGTGGGTTACACTTGAGGTAACGAGGATCGTCCGTTTTGGCGGGCCCTCGTGGCGATCAACCTTTCCTCACGAAAGAGCTGGCTGATACCAGGGCCGGTTCTCCCACCCAGTGAAAAGAGACAACGATGAATCAATGGAAGCTTGCCTTCCTGATGGCCCCTGTCATTTGTGTCGCTATGCTTAGCGGAACGGCTGAAGAGACGGAGACGACGGTGAAAAGAGATCCGGCGTTGGTCTTGCCGGTCCCCGACGCGGTTGCTGATAACGCGGCAGCGATGAAGCCGTACTCCGAGCCGATTGAGCACACCGAGGAAATGCTTGAGATGGTCCCGATCTTGGGCGGGACGTTTTTGATGGGAAGCCCGACTGACGAAGACAGCCGGAATGAAGATGAGGGGCCGCAGCGTGAGGTCGAAATCTCACCTTTCTGGATGGGGAAGTTTGAGGTGACGTGGGATCAATACGATGCGTACCGTGAACAAATGGATCAGTTGCGGCGCAAGATGTTCTCGTTAAAGCCGAATGCTCGTGACCTGTTGGTTGATGGAGTTTCCAAGCCTACCGAGGAGTACACCGACATGAGCTTTGGCATGGGCAAAGGAAGGTATCCGGCGATCTGCATGACTCAGCATGCGGCCCGGACATTTTGCAGATGGTTGTCGGCTAAAACGGGACGTTACTATCGATTGCCAACCGAAGCGGAGTGGGAGTATGCGTGCCGCGCCGGGACGACGACCGCTTATTCCTTTGGTGATGATCCTGACCAGCTCGAAGATCACGCGTGGTTCTTTGACAATAGCGATGATACCTACCATGAAGTGGGTGAGAAAGAACCGAATCCTTGGGGACTGTACGACATGCACGGAAATGTTTCTGAGTGGGTTCTTGATCAGTATGCCGATCAGTACGAGTCGAGTGATGCAAAGCAGACCGATCCACTGAAAATCCCTGAAACTCTGTACCCTCGAGTCGTTCGCGGAGGAGGTTGGGGAGACGATCCCGAGCAACTGCGTAGCGCTGCTCGCGTTGGTTCCAACGAAGATTGGAAAGAGCAAGATCCACAGATCCCACGGAGCATCTGGTACCATACGGATGCGCTCGGGGTTGGGTTTCGTGTGGTCCGACCGCTGGTGGAGCCGACCGAAGATGCGAAAGCCAGCAAGTGGGACAAAACCGCGCCCGAGCAAGTTGATGAAGAGTAAAATTCGCGATTGGCTGTCAGGGAGACAGCCGTCACGAACTCCGCTCAATGGAATGTTCTCTGCAGGATTCCGTTGAAGCTTCATGTTTTCATCCATGAACGGAAAATAATCCCCACCACTCAACCACAAGTAACGACACCCCGCCATGTCTGATCAAAAGAATCGTCGAGAGTTTCTGCAAAACACCGGTCGCGTCGCCGCGGCAACGACCTTGGTCTCCGCGGCAGCGCCGTCCGTGCATGCAGCGGAGGACAACAACATTCGTGTGGTGTTGATCGGCTGTGGTGGGCGGGGCACGGGCGCTGCGTTGAATGCGCTGACCGTCGACAACGGTCCTATGACCTTGGTGGGGCTGGCCGATGTCTTTCCCAAAAATCTCAACAGCACTTACGCGTCGTTATCAGGTCACAAAGACGTTGGATCCAAGGTTGATGTTCCTGAGGAGAACAAGTTCATTGGTTTTGACGCCTACCAGAAAGCAATGGACTTACTGAAACCAGGCGATGTGGTGATCTTGGCGACGCCGCCGGCATTCCGCTGGGTGCAGTTCAGCTATGCGATCGAAAAAGGCTTGAATGTCTTTATGGAGAAACCGGTCACTGTCGACGCACCAACTTCGGTGAGAATGTTGGAGTTGAACAAAAAAGCGAAAGAAAAGAATCTCAAGGTTGCCGTTGGTTTGATGTGCCGGCATTGTGAAGCCCGGCAAGAATTGTTTGATCGAATTCAAAACGGCGAAATCGGCGAAGTTAATTTGCTTAGGGCTTATCGGATGGCTGGGCCTACTGGCACGGCAGCCGCTCCACCTAACGATGGTAAGTTGAATGAGCTGCAGTACCAGATCAAGAACTTCCACGGCTTTCTTTGGCTCAGCGGGGGTGCGGTCAGTGATTTCTTAATCCACAACATTGATGAATCGTGTTGGATGAAGAATGATTGGCCCGTCAGTGCGATCGCGCTCGGTGGCAGACATTACCGTGGCGACAGCGTTGATCAAAACTTCGACGCTTACGCGATCGAGTACACATTTGCCGATGGGGCAAAATTGATGGTCGATGGTCGAACGATGCCAGGCTGCAAACGCGAGTTTGCAAGCTATGCGCACGGTTCGAAGGGATTGGGTGTGATCTCATCGGCGTCCCACACACCTGCCAAGTGTCGGATCTACGCCGGTAACAACATGGATAAAGCTCAATTGCAGTGGGCGTACCCGCAGCCCGAACGTAACCCTTACCAATTGGAGTGGAACGATCTGATTGCAGCGATTCGAGAGGATAAGCCTTACAACGAAGCCGATCGTGGCGTGATGGCAAGCGCCGTTACGTCGATGGGACGCATGGCGGCACATACTGGCCAGGAGATCACGCTGGAGAAATTCATGGCGCACGATCACGAGTTTGGCCCGGGCATCGATCAGTTAACGCTCGATTCACCACCTCCGCTGACCGCTGGTCCCGATGGCCGCTACAGCGTTCCGATGCCAGGCTTGGTGAAGAATCGGGAGTACCTGTAGTCTGGCAGTTCCCTGCCGGTGCCAGTCTTCAACGCTTGCCAATTTTCAACGCTTGAAAGTTTTCAACGCTTGATTGGGATGCGGTCAACGGTGGGCGGCGGGCTGGCTTTGATTGGTCGGCCTGTCTTTGATTGGTCGGCCTGTCTTTCGCCTGATCGGGAAAGCAGCGTTTGGCAAGGTCGTGCAGGGAGTCTTGCTGCTTATCGCAGACGTTCTTGGGCCTCCTTCGCCCAAGGGCTGTCGGGTGCGAGTTTTAGAAACTCTGCCCAGTGGTGTTCCGCTTCGATCTCACGCCCAAGTTTGTCAAGCGTGCGGGCCAGGTTGTAGTGAACTTCGGAGTAGTCTTCGTAGAGTGAGATTGCTCCGCGATAGGCTGCGATCGCTAATTCGTCTTGCCCTGTTTCTGCGAGCACGTTTCCCAGGCTGGCGCGTGCTTCGACGAACTCGGGGTCGTGTTCGATCGCCGCATAGTATCGTTCACGGGCGGCAATCACGTGATCCATCCTGTACAGAAGTTCGGCGAGTTGGAAATCGATGTCAGCACGCGGGCCATCGCGAGCAATGATGGCGTGGCAGAAGCTGACTGCGGCTTCATAGTTTTCTTCGTCTTCAGCTTTGTAAACCGCGGCAAGCAATTCGTCTTTTTCAGCCTCGTGGTTCCATGGTCCGCCCGATTCGTCACCCGTGATTGAGATCACCGCTGGTGTTGTTTCATCAGGATGCTCTTTGTCCCGGTTTGTTGCTTCAAGTGCGTCGAAGTCAAATCGCAACTGTCCGCCCGGTTCGATCAGTCCTTCCCCGTCACGCAGCAAGACTTGCTTGCCTTCGACAAGAATGGACAACTGATCGAGTGGCCGGCCCATTTCTGGCAACACTTCCACCAATTCGACTAGTCGTTGCTCGATCGCTTCGGGACTGGCACCCGAAACAACCCATTGGGCCAGACGTCGAGCCGTGGCAACTTCTTGAAAATCGAAGTAAGGCAGTTTGTGAAGTGTTTGAACCGGGGTGATCAGTCCGCGACGATGCCAGCGGCGAATGACCCGCACGGAAACTCCCAGAAGCTGCGCGAGCATCGCGGGAGTGTGATACTGGTGCACCGATTGTTCAACGTCGAGCAATCCCAATCGTTGCCAGAGTTCGGTTTCAGGGAGGATTTCTAAAGAACCCGTCGCCGCGGCGTCCAAGATCACGGGGCCGAGCAGATCCGCTTCGGCCAGCGGGGCTTCGTCTGCTCCGACGATGACCCAATCGACCGAGGGTGCGTCGGCATCGACGATCACCGCTCCATACGATCGCAACACGTTGGCTGCCTCACGCTGGTTCATGCCGCCAAACCGTCCCAGCAAGGCAACCCGTTTATCAAGGGCTTCATTGCCAGTGGGCGATTCCGCGGGTGGATCTCCGGGGCGTTCCCGCTGGTCGACGGTGTCCGGGTCGGTCAACGGTTCATTTTCCAAAAAAGTTTTTTGATCGTAACGACGTGTCACGCCACCTCGCTGTGGAGCCCATTATCCAGATTCATTGAGGATTCACGAGGGTTCAGCAGGCTGTTTTTGGAGGAACCTCGTTTGTTTTGGGCTGTGCCCCTTTTGTTTTGTCCTGAACCTTGCTCAGATTCGCTGTCTCGATCATTCTGAAGCCTTGGCTGGCAGTGGGCGGGATGACCGCTGGCGTTCCTTTAGGAAGGTTGGAGGAAAGTCCGGGCTCCGCAGGACAGGATGGTCGATAACGTCGACCGGCCGCGAGGCTAGGGAAAGTGCAACAGAGAGTAAACCGCCGAACGGCTGCTCGATCTTGGTCGAGCGGTGCGTGGTAAGGGTGAAACGGTGCGGTAAGAGCGCACCAGCGACCGAGGTGACTCGGCTGGCTTGGTAAACCCCATCCGGAGCTAGACCAAACAGAGTGAAGTGGTGCGACCTCGTCGTGCCCGCCAAGCGGTCCGTACGGCAGAAACACTCGGGTAGGTCGCAATTGAGGCGGCGAGCAATCGTCGTGCACAGATAGATGGTCGTCGTCGATGTCGCTCACGCGAGGTCGTCACAGAACCCGGCTTACAAGCCCACTGCCAGCCTTTTTCGCTCTTATTTCTCAAACTCAAGTCGCTCAAATTGGGCCACCTGGGTTTGGCCAAGAATCAAGTTCAACGAGACTTACCTCCGATTCCGACAACCAAAGACGCAGCCCGTAGTAAGTCTTTGCAAACCAACTGGAGTCGGCAAGAATACTGTGATGAAGCCAGCAAAAAAACCCAAACCGTCCGCCGAAAACGCTCGTGTGACTTGTAGTGTCTGCGGCAACCGCTTCTATTTTGATGAAACCGATGCACCGCCATTCTGTAGTCAGCGATGCAAGGCGATCGACCTGAACCGATGGCTTGATGAGGAAATCAGTCTGCCGCATGAGGGTGGTCCCAAGATGGGTGAAGTGGTCGAGTTGGACGAGGGTGAAGATTGAGGATTGCCTTGACGACCGCCTCTGCAATCGCGACACTAGTGAGCTTGAAAACAGCTGAAACCTTTCCCGTGTTCCAGGGAAAGGTTTCTTTTTTGGGCTTTCCCTTCACCTGACCGAGGATGTTCGCTGGCCGAATCGACAACGTAGCCAAAATGACGTGGCTACGAACACGACGAGGCTGCCTGATGAATTGAGGGCCTCCATTGGTTGAGGGCCTTCATTGGTTGAGGGCCAAGGTCGAATGAGTGTCCCCCGGTGGTGCAACCCCAAGTAGAAAAGGTGCGTTTGCGATGATCGATTCCGTTCCCATGACCCGAGATGGCTATAACAAAATTAAAGCCGAGATCGAGCGGATGGAAAATGAAGAATTGCCGGTGGTTACCGAAAAAATTGCCGAGGCGCGGGAGGAGGGTGACTTGAAAGAGAACGCCGAGTACCACGCCCAACGCGAGAACCAGGGGATGTTGATGGCGAAGATCAACGAGCTCAAAGACAAGCTCGCTCGGGCTTCGATCATCGATGTATCTCAGCTCCCCAAAGACGAGGTTGTCTTTGGATGTACCGTGACCGTCGAAGACACCGCCTACGGGGATGAAGAACAGTTCACTCTCGTCGGAGCTGGCGAAGAGGATTACAACGCCGGCAAGATTTTGGTCACCAGTCCCTTCGGCCAAGGATTGGTTGGCAAGAAGGTCGGCGAGGTCGCCGAAGTCGAGGTTCCTGCGGGAACCTTAAAATTCAAAATCCTGAAGATTGAGTTTCTCGCGTAATCGATCCTCGTTCCCCTCTTCATGCAACGAGCCAGGCCCCCGCGATGCCCAACGAGCCAGAGAACAGCAGCAATCCACAGAACAGCAACGATCCGGCGAAGGATGCTCAGCCAGTTAAGGACAGTGAGTCGGCCATCGTGAGCGATTCTGGACTCCCCGGTGAACCTGCTGATGGTGTGGCATCGCTGGATGGTGCTGATGAGGGACCAGGCTGGTTACCCGCGGTGATGGCAGCGACCGCGTTGATGGGGATTGTTGGTTTCATCTTTTGCGCCGGGTCGACCTGGTATCTGTTCCAGCAGCGGACAGCGTTTGCAATCCGGACCTTGCAGGGTGCCTATATCGGTGAAATTGAGCAGAGTCTGCTTGATCCGGATACCAAGGCAGCGGTGGTGGCCGAAATCCGTGTTTTGGCGGCCGACCTGGAACAAGGAAAGTACGACAATTCGCAAGCGGCTGAAATCATGCAGGGATTGTTGAGGCTGCCGGTCGTCCAGTGGGGTGAATTGCAGGTGGTCGAAGCATTTTTGCGGCAAGCCCCGGATGAGCAGAAAGAAGATGATTTGTTGCAGATCTCGCGACTCAAACGGGCGGTAGAACAGGGGAAGATCACAGCGATGGACGTCGACGAGGCGCTGGAGCCGGTGCGAGTTGAGGATAGTGATTCGGTGAACGGATACTCGCTTGGCCGGCCATTTACCGATGCAGGGGTCGCGGAGGTAGTGCATCGATGCGAGCTTGTTGCCGATCGAGAATCGATTCCGAGCGAGGTGTTTGAGGGAATTCGTTTGCAAGTCATCGTCCGCCGAGCGATCGAACGGGCCACCAGGCAATAGGTTGGATTCCCGAGGCCGGTCAGTCGATGGCGGGATCTACCTAGCGGGCATCCTGAGAACGATTGAACGATTTACATGAACACGGTAAACCTACGCGTGGTTCCCGTCCGATCTGACAGTTGGGGATGGCTGTGTGATCTGGCAGCTGGCGGTTCCTGTGCGATCCGGCAGCCAAGTTCAGGTAGCTCGATGTCACCTTGTCGGTTGTTTATAGTTTCCTAGATTCAGCATTTACTCTTATTTGGTCGAGGTTTTCGTGCCCAACCGTCGCGTCGTCGTTGTTGGTTCGGGTCCTGGCGGATTAGCCGCTGCGATGCAACTCGCCCAGGCTGGTTGCGACGTGACCGTTTTGGAACGCCGTGATCGGGTTGGCGGACGAACTTCCTCGATCGAACTCGGTGACTACCATTTCGATTGTGGACCGACCTTTTTTCTCTATCCACGGGTCCTGTCAGAGATTTTCCAGTCCGTTGGACGAGAATTGATGACCGAGATACCGATGACGCGGCTTGATCCGCAATATCGGCTGACGTTTGGTGGTGGCGGAAAGCTCGATTGCACTCCCGATATGGAGGAGATGGACCGGCAAATTGCCGAGTTCGCGCCCGCTGATGTGGGGGCTCTCCAAAGGTACATGGATGACAACCGAGGAAAGCTTGAAAAATTCCGACCGATTCTAGAGTCCTCTTTCCAGTCGCCCTTGGATCTTTTGCGCCCGTCCATCCTCAGTGCTGCTCGGCATGTCCATCCTCTCCGTTCCCTCGGCAAGGAGCTCGAGCGGTACTTCAGTGATCCGCGTTTGGTGATCGCGTTTGCCTTTCAGTCCAAGTATCTCGGCATGTCGCCGTTTCAATGCCCGAGCCTGTTCAGCATCCTGTCGTTCCTGGAGTACGAGTATGGTGTTTGGCACCCATACGGCGGCTGCCATCGTGTTAGCGAACGAATGGCCGAAATCTGCCAGGAGATGGGCGTCGAGTTTCGGATGGAGGAGCCTGTTGTCAATGTGGAATTGAGCGGCAAGAAGGTGACCGCTTTGATAACAGAGGAACAAAGATATGAAGCAGATGCCTTTGTCGTGAATGCAGACTTTGCTGATTGGATGACCAATCTAGTTCCAAATCGAGTCCGCAAGCGATGGAGCGATGAGAAGCTCGAGCAGAAACGATACTCTTGTAGCACTTACATGCTCTATCTGGGGATCGAAGGAGTCTACGAGGATGTTCCGCATCATAACATCCACATCAGTGAAAGCTACGAGCAGAATTTGCGCGAGATAGAACAGGATCATGTTCTCAGCAAGGATCCGTCGGTGTACGTCCAGAACGCTTCCGTCACCGATGACTCATTGGCGCCTCAGGGGCACAGCGCGGTTTACGTTCTCGTTCCGGTAACGCACCAGCATCCAAATGTCGACTGGAATGTCGAGGCTGCTGGTTTCCGAGAACTCACGCTCGATCGTTTGGCGGCAATCGGAATGCCAGATATTCGCGATCGGATTCGCGAGGAACATTGCATCACGCCCGACGATTGGAACCGTGATTACGCGATCTATCGCGGAGCAACTTTCAATTTGGCTCATAACTTGGGGCAAATGCTCCACAAGCGTCCCGGTAACCGATTTGACGAATTAGATTCCGTTTATCTCGTCGGTGGGGGAACCCATCCTGGCAGCGGATTGCCAGTGATCTACGAATCAAGCAGGATCACCAGTCGTTTATTGCTGAATGACATCGGTGTCGATGCGGGGTTCATCGACGAGCATGCCATGGTTTGAGCGGCAGCAATTGACCATCGCCGATCAATTGCCACAACGAGAGATAGTTTAACCGGCACCGGAACATTTCGTCTCAGTGCCGCTTATTGCTCCAGCGAGTTGGTGACGTCTAGAAATCGCCACCGCATCTCTTCGCGTTGTTATCCGCGTGGCGGAATCGCGTTACTCTGCTTGGAGAGTCGTGATGCGAACGTTTTTAAACCAAGCAACCTGGCCGTGATTTTGAAATCCAATTCGTCCGGTTCGGGGTAACTCTTTCAGTGCTGTTTTGAATTTGTTGTCGCTGCCATCGGGGTTCTTGCGAGCGGTGTCCCAGTCGTCCACGTTTGCATCCACAACGGTCACATCGTTGATTAGAACACGAATTGAGGGACCCTTGCAGATCAGACGGAAATCGTTCCATTGACCGACTGGCTTGGCGGGGTCAGCCAGCGGTGCTTTGGCATCATAGAACGCGCCGTTGAGATTTTTTCCGTCGCGTTTCCCTTTTGTTTTCTGGAAACCTTCGTTATCGAGCAATTGGATTTCGAAGCCACCTTGCACCGGATTATTGGGATCGGACCGAAAGAAAACACCGCTGTTGGCTGTCTCTGACAATTTGTATTGCAGCGAGAGGTCAAAGTCACCGTAGCCTTCTTTGGTCCAGATGTACCCCATACCCCGCGTTCGGGTTTGACCGTTCTTTTGTGTGACAGTTTCAAGCCGGCAAGTCAGCATGTCGTTGTCGATGACCCAGCCGCCTGGACGAAACTCCCACTGATCGGTGTTCGTGCCATCAAACAAGATGGTTGGTTCTTGGGCGGGGAGAGCAGGAATCGCAATCGTTAACAGTAGGACAATGCTGATGAGGTGTTTAAGCATGTTGATTTTTTGTGTTGTCCTGTGTGGGATTTGCAACGGATCTCGTCCAATCACTTCGATTGGTGTCACAGGGGGAAGGAGTGGCTTCGACAGACGATCGTTATGAGGTCAGTTTCTGATTCGACTGGTGACGTTTGGAATCGCGTTTTGTTTTCTTGTCAATATTGCGTTGTAACGCATCGGTCAAATCAATCCCGGATTGATTGGCCAAGCAGACGGTTACGAATAGGACATCGGCCAACTCATCGGCGAGATCACCGGGCGTCTCACCTGGTTTGCATGATTGCTCACCGCAGGTGCGTGAGAGGATCCGAGCGACTTCACCCACTTCTTCGACTAGCTGTGCAAGGTTCGTCATTTCATCGAAGTAGCGAACCCCAATCGTCTGGATCCACTGATCGATATTTTGTTGAGCTTGCCGAAGCGTCAAGTCGGCTGGCGGCGAAGTTGGCGAGTGACTCATTGTGCGATCAATAGGTAGGTCCCACTCTTTCCCGCCACCGCGATGTCCGTTTTGGAATCTTGGTTCAGGTCAGTCGTGACGATCTGTAGACCACAACCGACATGCCCCTCCTCGATTGTGTGGCGGGTGAATTTACCAGTTTTGGGATCCCAGTCGTAGTAGTAAAGGCATGGCATCTCCATGCCGCCGGGGTCACGTCCGTTGTGTGCGTAATAACGTTTTCCAGCAATTAACTCGTTCGCGCCATCGTTGTCGACGTCGCGCCATGCAAGCGTGTGAGGTTGGCTGTACGAGCGATCGATGTCGTGCTCTTTCCAGGTCAGCTTGCCATCGGCGCCTTTCCCTTCATTGCTCCACCAATAAAGACCGTAGTCGTGGCCATTTCCGATGATCAAATCTCCGTCCCCGTCCTGATCCAAGTCGGTGACGATCATTGGGATGCTGGCGTGAAGTTCCCAGTCGGAGTGAAATTCCCAGGGACTGCTCCAAGGATTCTCGCTCGGCTGTTCATACCAGCCTTGGCCCACCAGGACATCGGCTTTTCCGTCCCCACTGATGTCACCAATGGCTAACCCATGACCGTTGCCCTTCGCACCCAATTGATGGGGTTTCATTTCGTAAAGTGATTCACCCGCTTTGACCTTTCCTGACTTTTTGACCAATCGCCAGACGACCATTGGTACACCTTTTATCCAGCTATTGACGATCCATTCTGGTTGGCCGTCACCATCCAAGTCTTTCATGACTTGACCTTCATTGGATGAATTTCCAGTATCAACAAGGACATGTTGCGTCCATTGCTTGCCCAGTCGCAGCGCTTCGCCACCCGGATTCTCGTACCAGTGGATTTCCGTCGGCTTAAAGGAACCGGCAATCACATCGAGCCGGCCATCACCGTTGACGTCAAACAAGAAGTCCCCATTGCTTTCGACATAGCCATTCCAATCGTCGATATTCCGGAGCGGGCGGGCGGCCCAATCGCCACCACGGAACCAGTTTCTTCCGGCCACCAGATCCGTGACGCCGTCTCCATCGATGTCGCCAGCAGCAACGCCTTCATTGCCATCAATCGTTAAAAGGCGAGCCTTAAATGTTGTGCCACTTTCCTCGGCTAACGTCTTCGCGTTAAAGAATGGGATTGCGGAAAAAAAGAGGCTTGCGCAGAACAGGAGAGAGTTTTTCCGATATGACATGGTCGGCTTTTTGATCAGAGGTAATCCGGGCGTTGATAACGGCGATCCAGGTTCGTTGGCTGTCTTTCCAGCACTCGCTAGCTTGCCAAACTGGCAAGGTCGCGGCGACTAGAACAAAGCGGCTTCAATGCTGATTTGTTGACTGTTTTCGTGTCGAGAGGCGTTTCAGCCATCCCGACCAGACGCTTAGATTGTATCATGCTTGGCAGACGGCTGACTGCCACCAGTCTCACCCTTTGACCCGTGTGCCTGACCACGATTTTATGAAGCTCTCGCGAACTAAAAACGACGTGGAGACGATCGCTGGGGAGGTTGTGCTGCACGCCGAAGATTTGAGCGTGGGAGCTGCCTGGCTGAGTGCGGCCAGGAAAATCACAGCGGAAGACGTTGCCGATTTCGCTGTGTTGAGTGGAGATCACGATCCGCTGCACGAAAATGAGGGTGGCGTCTCGCCGTTCGGTGAGCCAGTGGTTCACGGATTGCTTGGGCTGAGTGTGATGGCAGGTCTCAGCAGCGAACGGCCCAATGTGGCCACGTTGGCACTTGTAGCAGTCGATTCATGGGAGTTTTTGGCTCCCATCTTCTTCGATGACGAAATCCACGTGCGTACGGAAGTTGCATCGATGCAACCGCATGGTCGAAGAGCTGCCAAAATCGTTTGGTTCCGACAGCTGATCAATCAATCCGGACGTGTTGTCCAGCAAGGTCGCCTCACGACACTTGTCGCCAATCGAGCCCGAGCCGCACGTCAGAATCGTCCTGGGAAGCCCCGCTAGAGCGTATCTTCCGTGTGGGGGTGAGCCGCTCTCTCCAGCCCGCTGGATCGCAAATGATTCGCTGGATCGCAAATGATTCGGCAGGCCCATAATGAGTGCTTGTTTGGAGACAAGTCTCTGCTCTCTGCGATCGGTCCGCCTCCCGGTCACGAGATGCGAAAAACGACCTCAGGTTGGTAGCCAACGTGTCGTAGGGAGAAAATCTCGTCTGCTTTTTTGAGCATCCGTCCATCGACCCAAACCGGGAACCGAGTGACCGGGCCCCGAGCAGCAGGATATCGACGATCACGAGGTCCGGATTCTCAATTTGGTCCGCGAAAAATTGGCAACGGTTTGCCATTTGCGGCGGAGCATCAACCTGATCGCGATGGAATTAAGCGATGACCGGGAGGACGATCTACCTACATTCATTTTGCTGGTAAAGAATAGATCCTGCTGGCGGTGGCGGAGTTGCCGGACTTTGTTGACAAGCGTGCGGATCTTGGAGAGATGATTCCCAAGATGTAGTTCAGCCTTGATCAGAAGTCGTCATGACTAGGTGGCTTGAGTTGTGTCGAGGTCGCGAGTCAGTTCAACAGCAGATCGAAGGGTTCTGTTGCGTGTTCCCTTCTCGAGTCGATGGAAGAGTTGCTATTCCAGATTCAAGTCGAGAACATAAAACCTGTAGGCTTGAATCACCGATGGACGACTGAAATCTAAATGTAAACGAATGCGAGCGTTTCGCCCGATCCTGTTTTGAAAATTCTGAAAGACAGGTTGGCCGAAACGACCTTCGCTCGTCACCAAGTTGCTCAATCCAATTCGGCGATGAATCGGTGACAAGAATGAAGCCATTGGTAGTTTGCTCGTTAATGCCTTCACGTGATCGAAGCTCATGATCGCGACGTTAACGCTCTCCTTTGGTTCAATTCGAATCGCGGTGATTGTTCTGAGTGTTGCTGCACGGTTGATCGGAGTGAGGATTGGCGCGTTATCCTTGTTTGGATACCCGGCGGGATTCTTGGCGATCCTCGGCATCGTGGGATTGGCTGCCGTCGCAATCAATGAGACGACTGTGGTCGCGGTCAGTGGAAATGAAGCGACTGCCTGCGGGGATGCTCGAGCGGTACGTGAAGTGGTCACGCGTTCGATTCGGCATATGGTGGCTACTTCCCTGATGACGATGAAAGGGTTCATTCCCCTTTTGTTGGGTGGCGGTGGATTTTGGCCGCCCTTGGCGATCGCGCTTACCGGTGGAGTGGGTGGGGTAACCCTCTTGGCCCTTTGTTTTTCACCGTCGGTTGACTTACTGACCACGGGCTAAGGCGGTGATTTGGGTGACGCCGAGAAACAGACCGATTGTCTGATTCAAGTTGATGCTTTCCCTGCGCGTTGTCGTGTTTGCGTAACGCATGGCTCGTTTAATCTGAAAAATTCATTCCCGCTCTCTCTTGGGAGAAACCCGTCTTTTGTTCGAGAAAACTTGCTGATCCATTCGTATTCGCTACCTGTGAGTGGGACCTGGTCGGGCAATGTTTTTGGTTGGGGTGTGCAAATTGCCAAAGACTGCCAAGAATCAGCATGAATCCTCGCCAGCCAATTCAATCTGCAAACGTTGTCTACTGAATGCACTTACTGTTTCCATTGCTGGCGAGTCTGCTGGTCGTTGTCTCGTTAATCTTGATCAACCGAGCGTTGGCCAATGGTGTCGGGTCGCTCACCGTGTTGTTTTTGGTGAATGAAATCTCGGCGGTCGCGTTTTCTTTGTTGTGGTTTTCCGGCGGGCAGATTCCTGCGTGGCAGTTTTTCTATCAGCCTTTTGTGATCGCTCTGCTCTTTATGGTTGGGTTGATGCTGACCGTCTTGGCGGTGCAGCAGGGCGATGTGTCTGTGGCCACGCCAGTTTTTGGTTTAAAGGTTTTGTTGGTTGCGGTGCTCTTGATGTTGTTCGAACGCGAAGCGCTGCCGCCGCCGATCTGGATCAGCGCGGGGTTGGCGAGTTGGGGTATCGCGCTGATTCAATGGACCGGGCGGAATCACCCTCGACGCTTGCTGCTGACGATCATTTTGGCATTATCCGCAGCGACATGTTTCGCGCATTTTGATGTGCTCGTGCAGCGTTGGGCGCCGATGTGGGGTGCTGGTCGATTCGTACCGATTTCTTATTGGATGCTTGGCGTTCTCTCATTGGCGATGTTGCCGTGGGTCGATTTTCGTCCGCTTAAACGCGACGCGAATCGATGGCTGGTCGTAACCGGGACGCTCTTGATGGCCGCGCAATCACTGTGCATTGTCGGTGCTATTGCAGCATATGGTGATGCGGCTCGAATCAATGTGATCTATGCGCTGCGAGGATTGTGGGGAGTGACGTTGGCGTGGTTGGTGGCAAGACGCTGGGGAGGAGCCGAAGCGGAATTAACGATCGGCACCATCGTGACGCGGTTTTGCGGCGCTGCACTGTTAACCCTTGCGGTGATCCTGGTGATCCTGACCCAAGAATCCCAGGTCATTGTCATCGCGGAGTGATTTTTCGATTTCGACTACAATCGGCGGTTGTCTCTTCGTCCAGCCATACAATTCAGGGGAACGACCATGCCCGGTCGATACTTCAACGCCACGCTCGTGATCATTTTGCTCGTTGGTCTGCTATTGGGACAATGCTCTGAAGCTGCCGTGCAGCAAGAGTCGTCCAATCGCCCCCATATTGTGCTGGTCATGGCGGACGACCAAGGTTGGGGGCAAACTGGCTACAACCACCATCCGCTCCTGAAGACACCGAATCTTGATGCGATGGCGGCCAATGGACTACGGTTCGATCGGTTTTATGCGGGGGCTCCGGTTTGTTCGCCTACACGTGGAAGTGTGCTGACCGGTCGGGCGAACGACCGGATCGGAGTGATGAGCCACGGCTATGCACTACGGCGGCAAGAAACCACGATCGCAAAGCTTCTTGCCGATGCTGGTTACGCGACGGGACATTTTGGGAAATGGCATCTAAACGCATTGCGTGGCCCCGGTGTGCCAATTCTCGCAAGTGATGATCATCATCCTGGTGAATTTGGGTTTGGCACTTGGATCTCGGTGACCAATTTTTTTGATCGCGATCCGATTTTAAGTCGCCAGGGAAAATTCGAAGAATTCAAAGGTGATTCTTCGGAGATCGTCGTCGATTTGGCTCTGAAGTTCATTTCCAACCAACTCCCTAGCGGGCATCCCACGTTCTCTGTGATCTGGTACGGAACACCGCACAGTCCGTTCAAAGCAAGCGATCAGGATATGGCCCCGTTTAGAGGTCTCGATGAGGCCTCACGGAACCACTACGGAGAATTGGTTGCGATGGACCGCAGTATCGGTTCGCTCCGAAGCGGTCTAAGGGATTTAGGAATCGCGGACAATACACTGGTTTGGTTTTGCAGCGATAACGGCGGTTTGCCAAAGATCAAACCCGAAACAGTTGGTGGTCTGCGCGGAAACAAGGGAACGATTTATGAAGGTGGTTTGAGGGTGCCAGCAATCATTGAATGGCCGACTCATGTCGAACCTCGCGTGACCAAGTATCCGGCATCGGTTCTTGATATGGTTCCAACCTTGTTGGAGATCACTTCGGTGCAGCACGCGACACCGGGGCGACCACTCGACGGCCGCAGCCTCGTCGAGCTAATGCAACGTGAGATTGGTCCACGTGATCAACCGATTCCTTTTCGTCATATCGGTCGTGCTGCGTGGATTGACAATCACATGAAATTATTGACCACAAATTTGAAATCGCAGAAATTTGAACTTTACGATCTGAAGTTGGATCCAACTGAATCGAACAATCTTGCCGACGAAGACTCTGCCGTTTTTGAGCGGATGAAAAAGCAATTCCTGGAATGGAGCAAATCAGTGGATCAAAGCTTTGCAGGGAAGGATTATCCAACCGGAAGCGTTGACCCGCGAGAGCCACAACCCCGATTTTGGACAGACGTCGAAGCCTATCAACCCTACTTCCCTGCTTGGCGTCAGCGTTGGGAGTACCGATCTAGATTGTCGAAGCGTAAGTGACTTTGCGCATTTTTTCACAATCTATTGTTGACGAATGAGTGTCACAAAAGTTTGACGTGGGCCGCCTAAGCTCCTAGGTTAAAACGTCGGCACCCGGGGCATGGTTTGAATTCGATTCCATTTCTCGTCGAGGTATTACGCATGTCTACTGTCAAAGTTGCGCGAGATTTTATGCGTCGCAAGTTGGTGACGCTAAGTGCGGACACGGAAGTTTTAGCTGGAGTTGCACGGTTGTTGCGTGACAACATTTCAGGTGCTTCCGTGATCGACGATCACGGTCAATACCTCGGAGTGTTCAGCGAAAAGTGTTCCATGAATGCGATGACGGAAGTCGTCGAGGTCGCGGAAGCCTGTAGTCTATACTCCGGTGCGACACGAGAATTCATGAAGAGTGAACTCTTCACGTTGACGCCAGACATTGGTGTATTTGAGGCGATTGACCAAGTCTTGAAGCGTCGGATTTCTGGGGCGCCTGTCGTTGACGAGAACCAAAAGTACCTTGGTATTTTCTCTGAAAAGACTGCGATGCGTGTGCTGGTTTCCGCTGTCTATGATCAACTGCCAGGGACCAACGTTGGATCTTATATGAATGTTGATCGTAATCGGATCATCGGGGATGAGGATACTTTGGTTCAGGTCGCCCACAAATTTCAGCAAACACCCTATCGACGATTGCCAGTGTTGCATCATGGCCGCTTGGCTGGACAGGTGAGTCGTCGTGATGTGATTCGCGCGGAGCATGGGGTTGCAGTGGAAGCTCGCAAGCTGGGACTTCGGAGCGGGAGTGATGAACGTTTGCAGGTAGCAACACGAGTCAGAATGGTCGGCGAGTGGATGGACAAAAATGCTTTGACGATCGAGCCAGAAACGGACTTGTTGACGGTTGCCATGGCGTTTCTGAATTCACCGTACCGTCGCTTGCCGGTTGTTGAGCATGGCAAGTTAGTGGGGCAAATCAGTCGCCGCGATTTATTGGAAGCAGCAGCTGAAATTTTGCGACCAAAACCAAAGAAGCATCATGCTGCGGCTTTGTATCTGAGTCCGCTGGTCGATTCCGCTCCGCCATCTTTGTCGTAGGCCGTTTACTTTGCTGTTGCTCGCAGACGCTGGAACATCTGCTTGATGGAAGCAGCCGAGTCCGTGCGCAACAGGCTGATGCGGTAAAGGCGACCCGCCGTAATGATCACCACTGTGGTGATCGTCAACATCAAGAGAGCCGCCAGCGGTGCGTGCCAAATTGGTAACGTTTGCCCGCTACTCAGTCGCAACGACATCATCAATGGCGTCGATGGAGGAAAGAAGCTAAGGCTGACCGCCACGATGCCATTCGGATCACGGATCGCCATAAACCAGACCATCAACGGACTTACAAGTAGCAACCAGACTGGCAGCAGCAGGCTTTGGGCTTCTTTTAACTCGCTAACGGAGGCACCGATGGTCAGAAAGATTGAACTGTAGAGCAACACTCCTAAGATTTGGAAAACTAGTAGCCAGGGAAGTTGCGTCCAGTCGAGACTCAATTCCCAAGCGTTCTTGTTGGCAACGATCAACGCTCCGCAGGCATAGAAAGTGAAAATGACAAAGGAGCCGGCAACATTACCGATCAGCTTTCCCGCCATTAGTTCGGTGGAGGTGACCGAACCAAGTAATAATTCGGCGATTCTGTGCTGCTTTTCTTCCATGGCGCTTTCCAGCATCGGCTGAGCGGCCATAAAGATCACCATGAACATCAACATCATGATGCCGAGGGGAAGAAACATCGATGCCAGCGTGCCCATTCCATCTTTCGACGTGATCGATCCGCTGTCCGTTTTCTCGAAGGGTGTGTTGGGTGTTACGGTGACAGCGACATTGGCTTTTGCGACAAGGTCAGGATCGAGCCCTAGTTCGATCAGCTTGGTCCGACGTGATTGTTTTTGCAGGAAACTCTCGAGCCAACGGCGGGTCTGACTGAGGACGGCATCTTGACTCACGAACTTGGCGGTCGAGTGATCGGTTTGGTTAGGGGATTCGGTGGGGATGTTGGGGAACTCGGCAGGGATCTCGACGAATGCGTAGAGTTGACCGTCGCGAATTTGGTCGCTTAGTTCGAGTCGTTGTTCATCACTGAGCGTGGCTGTGGCCGCGCGTTCAAAACGAAACGTTTCTGCGCCCATCATCGGGTCAACCGATTCATTATCGGAGTCGCTGGTCATCGATTGGACGAGTGCTGCGTTACGTTGTTCTGCGGCTTGTTGAATGGCATCGAACAATGTATCGGTGGCATCCGCGACAATGATCCGTCGTTCTTTCGTGCCACTCAATTTTGTGAGTGCTGGAATTAAAAACAAACCGCCGGCCATCAAGATTGGCATCATGACTAGCGAGAAGACAAAAGTCTTTGTCACGACCATCGCAGTAAATTCGCGGCGGGCAATCGCGAGAACTTTTCTCATTGGATTACCTCCGCGGTTTCGATTTCGGAGGATTTCGGTTTGGCGATTTGGACAAAGATGTCATGCAACGTTGGGCGGACTGTTTCAAAGTGCTCCACATCGCCGATTTGAGTGAGTTGGTTCAGCAGGTTTTGTCGCTCGGAGTCAGAATTTAAACGCAGGTCAAAAAAACCTTGTTCAGCTGTCTGGTCTAACACACCGGGTAAACCCTCCGGGATCGATGCGCCGTCTGCCATTTTTGCTCGGATCATGCATTTGCCATAGCTTTGGCGAATCGAATCGATGGTGCCATCAAGTACCTTTTTTCCGCGATAGATCATGAACACGCGATCGCACATCTGTTGAGCTTGCGACATATCGTGAGTGCTGAAAATCACCGTGGTGCCACAGTTGCGAAGTTCCAAAACGACGTTGCGTATTAAGTCCAGATTCACAGGATCCAATCCGCTAAAGGGTTCATCCAGGATGACCAATTCCGGATTGGCGATTAACGCCACGATGAACTGGATCTTTTGAGCCATTCCTTTGGAAAGTTGTTCAATCCGTTTCTTTTGCCACGAACTGGCTTCCATTCGTTCGAGGTAGTCATCGATCAATGGACCCGGACGACGGACGCCTTTCAACGCTGCGAAATAACGCAAAATCTGCCGGACTGTCATGCGCCGATAGAGTCCTCGCTCCTCCGGCAGGTAGCCAACACGCGGATCGGCGGTTTTGACATCGCGACTGCCAAGCACCTCGACGTGCCCCGAGTCGGGTTGATAAATCCGCAAGATCAGACGCATGGTCGTGGTTTTTCCCGACCCGTTCGGGCCAATGAAACCATAGATCGATCCAGTCGGGACGCTGAGGTCCACCTCGTCGACAACGGATTGGCCAGAGAAACGTTTGATAACTTGGTGCAATTCGACGGCAGTTCTGGACAAGAAAGTAGCCTCATGAAACGTTATTTCCGTGGACCAGCCCATCCTGTCAGATCCACGATTCACCTGCAATCCACCGATGTCTGTAGACTGGAAGGGTAGACTGGGTCGGTTTGTTCAAGAATCAATTCGGTCGGTATTGCCTGATCTTGGCTCTTATTGGATCGGCAGAGGGGTGGCATTCAACGGAGTCCGCGTTTCGAGACTTGTCCATGTGTTGAACCGCGCGTGGAAAACTGGGCGGCAGATTTCTTGAACTTGGAACAGCCACCAGCAAATTTATGAAAACCTTTGGTAAGACGCCCAGCGATTAGCGGGATGGGACGGCGGTTGGATTTGAAGAAAGGACTGAATGCGATGGCGACTCTCAATTTTTGTGGCGCGGCTGGCACGGTGACTGGATCTTGTTCATTGATCAACAGCGACCGCGGTCGGTTTCTTGTCGATTGTGGCCTTTTTCAAGGAAACCGTACGACTCAAGACCTGAACTACCAGCCATTTCCCTTCAATCCCAGCGACGTCGGTTTTGCGTTGTTGACACATGCGCACATCGACCACAGTGGTTTGTTGCCCAAGTTGACTCGTGCGGGGTTCAATGGTCAGATTCATTGCACCGAAGCTACAAGAGATTTATTGGAATTTATGCTTCGTGACTCGGCCTTTATTCAGGAGTCAAACACCGATCGGATGAATTCCAAAAGGGAGCGTCGCGGCCAATCGCAGGTCCAACCGCTCTACACGGTTGCTGATGCAGAGGCTACGCTTCGCCAGTTAGTCGCAACCGAATATGAAACGTGGTTTGAACCGGTTGACGGAATCGCGTGTCGCTTTTGGAACGCGGGGCACTTATTGGGGTCGGCGTCGGTTGAGGTGAAAATCAAACAGGCAGGCAAATCGATCAGCTTGCTCTTCTCGGGTGATTTAGGCCCCGATGAAAAGGCGTTCCACCCTGAACCGGAAGCGCCGACAGATTATGACTACATCGTTTGCGAGAGCACCTACGGCGACCGTGATCGTGATGATTACACACTCGAGAAACGTCGTGAGGCCATCCGAGATGAGTTGCTGAGAGGTTTGAGTCGCGGTGGCAATGTAGTGATCCCGAGTTTCGCGGTGGAACGCAGCCAGGAACTATTGCATGACATCGCCGCTCTGTTGAATGCAGGCGAAATTCCTAACGCGACTGTTTATCTTGACTCTCCATTGGCACGCAAAGCCACGGAGGTTTTCATCAAGTACTCCGCTGAGATGGAAGATATCGCGGTCGACGAATCGGAGTTGTTTCGCCATCCGAATTTTCGACTTGTTGAGAGTGTCGAAGAGAGCAAAGCGATCAATAAGGTGAAACGAGGGGCCATCATTATCTCAGCGAGTGGAATGTGCACCGCAGGTCGTATCAAGCACCACTTAAAGAACAATATTTTTCGATCGGAGTCGACCGTGCTTTTTGTCGGCTATCAATCGCCTGGCACGTTGGGTTCCATCATCCTTGCTGGTACACCACGGGTTCGGATCCACGGTAAAGAATATGAAGTAAGGGCTGAGATTCGCAAACTCGGAAACTACTCTGCTCATGCGGACCAAGGCGAATTAATCGATTGGATTTTGGCACGTGGGCTGGCTCGTGGCGGCCTGTTTTTGAATCATGGCGAAGATCCTGCTCGTAAGGTTTTGCGGGACTTGTTGATCGAACGCGGTTTGGACGCTGAAAAGATTTTGTTACCAGCGTTTGATGAGAGCTTTACGTTGGTCGCTGGCAGCCCGGCGAAATCGATCTCACGCCCCGAGCCACGCATTGATCCGGCTGAACTAAAACGAGATTGGCACAACGAGTATGCTGATTTCATTTTGAAGTTAAGCGAAAAACTGCAGGCGACCAAGACGTCTCAGCAACGACACGAGCTCATCGAAAGGCTTTCCAAGTCTCTCCGTGAGTAGTGAGCGAACGTATTCGCGAGTGTAGTTCCCGCGTTGTCGGACGGATCAAGGCAACGAAGATCAAGTAGGATCAAGAACGAACCCGAAGTCAGCGATCTTGGCTTCGTCCTCATTCTCACGTAGCCGGTTAAGAAGCTGGAGAGCCCACAAGCGAATCTCAACGTCGGTATCGGTCAAGGCTTCCGTCTACAGACGCTTCACCTCGGTTCCCCGACCGATCAACGCTTCGGTGGCTTTTTCACGCACATAGAAAGAGGGATCGCCAAGTCGTTGGATCAGTTCACGCTCTTTGAACGCCGAGACTTGTCCTTTCGAGGGAACAACGCTGTCCTGCGCCGATCCGATTGCCGTCCACAAGATTCTCAAGTTTAGAATGGGGTGGAACCGTTGCCGTTCCGAAATGTTCGATGATTGGATCGAGGTTGTGCGTACTTCATGAAGACATTGTGCTACGCCAACCGCGTTCGTGTGTAGATCGTTTCGACATTCAACGTTTAACTTTCAGCGATCATTTTTCGGTTGGCTAGTTTCGCACGATCACGAGCTTTGAATGACAGGAGGTCATCACCACGTCTTCGGTGAACGTGTCCAACGACTCAACCTAAATCACTTTTTATTGCGGCGATTGGGGCGGCCGAGGTTTTCGTCTGGCGTGAGCTCAAATTGTTTTCGCAATCGAGATAATTCCGTCATCATTTCGGTCTGAACTGAAGCGTAGGCAGGATCGTCGTAAACGCTCTTCATTTCCTCTGGATCTTGTTTGAGGTCGAAAAGTTCCCAGTCGTCGATTTTCTGTCCACCCAACGCATAGAAGTGAATCAGTTTGTAGTTTCCATTTGTGACGCCGTAGTGACGGGCCACGTTGTGGCCGCCGGGGTTTTCGTAGTAATGGTAGTAGAACGACTTTCGCCAGTCAGACGGTGTTTGTCCTTGCAAAATTGGAACCAAGCTACGTCCCTGCATGTCGGCTGGAACTGGTGTGCCAGCGATGTTCAAGAAAGTTTCAGCGAAATCCAAGTTTGAAACGATGGCGTCGCTAGTGCTGCCCGCTTTGATTTTTCCGGGCCACCGCACCAGCAGTGGTGTCTTAAGTGATTCCTCATACATCCAGCGTTTATCAAACCAGCCATGTTCACCGAGATACCAACCCTGGTCAGATGAGTAGATGACAACTGTGTTGTCTGCCAAACCGGCCTCGTCCAGGTAATCGAGAACCCGTCCGACACCATCATCAACGCTTTTGACGCAACGGAGGTAATCTTTGACGTATCGTTGATACTTCCATTGGATGATTTCTTTTTCGCTCATGGTCGGCTGTGCTTTGACGAAGGCCGCATTCTTAGGGCTGTAGGCTGCGTCCCAGACTTTCTTCTGTTCGTCATTCATGGAGCCACGCCCGGTCAATTTCAAGTCGCGGCTATTGAGATGCTCGCGGATCGTCATCGTTTGACGGGAAGCAGATTGCGTGCGTCCGGAATAATCATCCCACAGCGTCTCAGGTTCAGGGATCTTGGCATCATCGAGCCAGTTCAGGTACTTCGGTCCCGGCATCCAGTTGCGGTGGGGCGCTTTGTGCTGATACATCACCATAAAAGGCTTACTCGGATCTCGTCTTTCTTTCATCCAAGCAAGTGTTTTGTCGGTAATGATGTCGGTCGTGTAACCCGTGTGTTTCCGCATCACCGGTTGGCCGTCAGCGTCCGAGGTGATCATTGGCGGGTTGTAATAAGGGCCCTGTCCCTTCAATACGTCGTAGTAGTCATATCCCTGCGGAGTCGAAGCGAGATGCCACTTGCCTACGACTGCCGTCTGGTAGCCGGCCTTTTGCAACATCTTTGGGAAGGTCGGCTGATCGCCGTTGAACTGATTGCCATTTCGAATGAATCCATTGATGTGGCTGTACTTGCCGGTTTGGATGACTGCACGGCTCGGGCCGCAAATGGCATTGGTGACATAACAACGATTGAATCGCATTCCTTCGTTGGCAATGCGGTCCAGATTGGGCGTTGTAATTCGCGACGGGTCATAAGCACTGAGAGCTTGTTCGCAGTGATCATCCGTAAAGATAAAAACGATATTTGGACGCTGGTCCGCTCCCAAGGAGGCACTCGAGACCAGGACAGCTAGCAGTGAAAACAGGAGAGATCGGAGCATCGGTTCTTCAAAATCGAGGGAAAACAAGACCCGCCATGATAATGGATAACTGCGACGGATGATGGCGAGGATTTTCAATTGGTTCGTGATGGAGAGGGCAACGATTCAGCGTCGATTTTGGATTATTAAAAGTTTGATCTGATTGCTTCGCGTGGGCATTTGCGGCGAGCTCGAGAACCTGTTTTTCCGCTGTTTGGCGATTTTCGTTGTCGGCGCAGTGTTTTTGGGTGCCCTTAACAACACAGCGAAAATGCTGTTGCTCAGTTGCTTCGGCTACAAAAACGCCGCACGCGGAATTAGAGTAGGGGCATTCTTTTGTCCCCTCTTTATCCCCCACTCTGTGATCGAAATGCGACGATTCTCTGTTGGATTCATGGTGAGTTTGGCTTTTGTTGCCGGCTTTGCTGCTCCGTTAGCCGCTCAGCAACGAATCCCCGGCAAGGGTCCGGCTTATACCGAGCCCCCCACCAAAGATCCAAATTTTGCACTGATGGGCGAGTTCGTAGGCGAGATTTTTACCGGGGACCAGCAGACCCGAATGTTAGGTTTGCAAATCCGCGCAATTGGTGGGGATGAGTTCGACGCGTTGTCGTTCTATGGTGGGCTGCCAGGCCAGGAGGCTCATGAATCTGATCCCATTCGTATGGTGGGTCGGCGTTCTGGCGACTTCGTCGTCCTTTCGGGTGGGCCATGGGCCATTTTTGTCGAGAAGGACGGCTGCCTGCTGGTCGATCGAAAAGGGAGAAGCCTTGGCAAGCTCGCACGAATTGAGCGGGTGAGCCCGACGTTGGGTGCTTTGCCACCGGAAGGCGCAATGGTCTTATTCGATGGCACAAATCTAGATCATTTCACCAAGGCACAGATGACTGACGAGGGCTTGTTGATGGAGGGTGCCGATCTGAAGCCGATGTTCCAAGACTTCAATCTGCACGTTGAGTTTCGCTTGCCATACATGCCGGAGGCTAAAGAGCAAAGCCGTGGCAACAGCGGTGTTTATTTGCAGAGCCGATATGAATGCCAAATCTTGGACTCATTCGCACAAGATCCATTGATCAATGGCGCCGGGGCACTCTATCGGTTTCGCGCACCTGAGGTGAATGTCTGTTTGCCGCCGTTGGTGTGGCAGACGTATGACATTCAGTTGACGGCACCACGCTGGGCGGCTGACGGCAGCAAAACAAGGAACGCCCGTATCACGTCTTGGCTGAACGGGGTGAAAGTTCAAGACAATGTCGAGCTCCCCAACAAGACGGGAGCAGGCAAGCCCGAAGAACCGATCCTGTTGCCATCACGATTGCAGGACCATGGTGACCCGGTTCGCTTCCGCAACGTGTGGGTGGTCGACCGGGGCATGATGCTCAGTGATTTCCCGATCTACCCAACACCGGAAGAGATCGCGGCAGCTGCTGAAGCGAAAGCCAAGCAAGCAGCCGATGAAAAAGCCAAAGCCGAAGCGCAGGCCAAAGCAAAGGCAAAGGAGAAAGCTGATGCCAAAGCCAAGCGAGAGGCCGAAGCGAAGGCGAAGGCCGACGCGAAAGCTAAAGCCGACGCAGACGCGAAAGCTAAAGCCGACGCGAAAGCTAAAGCAGACGCGAAAGCGAAAGCAGAGGCCGACGAAGAAAAGGCCAAAGCAGCCGAAAGCTCCGACGAGCCAGAGTCCGAGAAAAAAACCGAGTAGCGGCGAACAAAATCAATCGCGACGCGGTGATGAGCAATTCAAGGTCCCGAGTGAACCGATTTTTGAATTTGATGGTCGTTCAAAGGATTTGAAATTTCCCGTTATCCAACTCGATTCGGCAGTCGGCCAACGCATCGGCTTCTTCGGTGCTATGGGTGACATGTAGGGTTGTCACGTTCGCCGTCCGTTTGATCTCTCTCAAGAGGTCTTGCATTTCTTCACGGGTCGATTCATCCAGTGCGCTTAGTGGTTCGTCGAGTAACAGCACTGACGGACGAAATGAGAGGGCCCTTCCCAATGCCACACGTTGGCGTTCACCACCGCTGAGGCCGACGATGCTGCGTTTGAGCAGATGTTGGATTCCCAGCACTTCGGCCAATTCGTCGGTTCGGTTCTGAATGTCGGCTTTGGACTGACCCCGCAACCGAAGCGCGAACTGGAGATGCTGCAGTACAGTTAGTGTTGGGAATAACGCTAGGTCTTGGGGGACGTAGCCAATTGCCCGATCGGCGGGGGGCCAGCAGGTTACATCGGTGCCGTGAACAAGGATTTGTCCATTGGTGACTTTTCGCAGTCCGCAGATCGCTTCTAGTACCGTCGTTTTGCCACGACCGGTTCGGCCCATCAAAACGGCATATCGGCCTGTTTCAATCGAAAAGGACACGTCACTGAGTTGGAAGTCCCCAGCCCGGATCGAAACGTTCGCCAATTCGATCATGAGGTTAGTCCCGTTCCCAGCACACGCAGCAGCAGTAGCACTACAACTGCCAGGGCAACCATCAATAGCGAAACGGCGACTGCCGCGTTTAGTTGGCCGATGCTCAGTTCCAAAAAGACGGTGGTGGACAACACCTCCGTTCGCATTCGTGTTGCGCCGGCGAATACCAGAATCGGCCCAAATTCGCCGAGAGCTCTCGCCCAAGCGATTGTCGTTGCCGCGATCATTCCACGCCATGCTTGTGGCAGAGCAATCTGCATGAACGCTTGGCCGCGGGTGCAGCCGAGTGTGCGGGCCACTTCTTCTGCTCGCGGGTCGATTTGATCAAAGGTCACCCGCATGGTTCGCACTGCGAAAGCACAAGCAACACTGAACTGGGCGAGCACCACGGCGGGCCAGCGATAAGTGACCGGAAAACCAACGGAGTCGCGCAGCCATGCCTCCAGTTCCCAGCCACCGATGGGAAGGTGAAACAGAATCAGTAGGCTGAGTCCTAACACCAGCGGTGGCAGAACAATCGGAATATCAACGATTGTGTCCAACAGCATGCGACCGTGAAATCGATAACGTGATAGCAGGTAGCCTAGTGGTGTTGCGACCCATATCGAAAGGATTGCAGCGATTGAGCATGACAGAATGGTCAGTCGGAATGCTGCCTGGATTTCGGGCTTCAGCAACGCTGCCTTGAACTCGGCGAACGACGTGAACATCAGGTCTGCTGCAAGCAGCAGAATGATCAGCAGGATGAAGGAGGATGATATCCCGCCCATCACCAAAAAAAATGGCAGGTCCGAACGCCGCAAACGAATGTTTGAGGGCGAGTGGGTCTTCGATGCATCGGGCATATTATTCTTGCTCAACCGTCGTCGGCATCGGTTGTTGAACGGCATCAAGTTTCCAACCAAACCCTTCTGCCGCGAAACTTGACTTCGATTCGGTCGAGCAAATTTGTTTGAATAAACGACTGGCCGTTTCTGCGTTGGGTGATTTTTCTGCCACTGCATAGGGTTGCGTCGCGACGCTACATTGCAAGCCCTGGATTCGGATCGCATCTAACACGTCGCCTGAACCAGCGGCATTGCTTAGATAGGCAACAGCCGCATCCAACGATCCTGTCTTCAATTGATTGACCAGCATGTCGCCAGTTGGCGTCTGTACTGTCACGTTGGCCATGACCTCTTGCTGGATTCCATCTTCCTTGAGGGTGTTCTGAGTCAGCCAGCCCATCGCACATTGTTTTTCATGTCCGATGCCGACTCGCAAGCCTTCTTTTGTCAAATCACGAAGTGAAGCGATATTCTCCGGGTTTCCTTTTTGAACCAAGATCACCAATTCGTTTTGAGATACGTCGGTCGATTCGGGAAACAAATCGGGAACCTGTTCCATGAATTCTGTATCGCAGGCGAAATAGGCATCGGGGACCTGCCCCGCTTTCATTTGCGCGACGAGGATACCGCAACCGTTGTAAACCGTGTCAATTCGAACTCCCTCTCGCTGCTCGAACAATGCGACCGTGTCTTCAATTGCGGGACGTAACATCGAACCGGCGAATAGTTTGAGTTCGGGTGTATCGCTCCAGAGATCACCGCCTGAGACTTGAAACCCGAAGCGGCGATAATGCTCTAGTCCACGATCCCGCGCCGCCAGGTAACGGGCAAAATGCAGTGCCGTCGCAGGTTTAGCAGTGGAGGAAATAACCCCCACCGAGATTTGCGAGGTACCAGCAGTTAGCTCGGGTAGGTCGACGTATTCAAGGTCGGGGTAGGTGTGCAGGACTGCGTCATAAACGATCGCTGCATCGGCAGCACCGACCACGACGTCGTTGGCCGCTTCGGTGACGGTGGTCCGGTAGGCGGTCGTCGCTTTGTCAATTTCGGTCCATTGGCCTGATTCTTGCAACAGCGAACGCGTTACTTTTCCGATGGCTGCTGCGTCGGGGCTCGCTTGCACCATTCGGATTTCCTCTTTCAGTAGATCTTTCAATCCTGTTATCGATTTTGGGTTTCCGAGTCGCACCGCAATGACCGGTTGCATTTTGGCGATCGGTAGAATTTCAGCGACCAAATCTTTTTCAGTCCCGAACTCCAGGTAGCTGTCGTCCGCCGGAAGGTACAGATCCCCTGTGCCACTCGCCTCCATTTGGGCCAGCAAGGTTTGTGATGCACCATATTGGACTTCAACGGTACGACCGGTTTCTGCCTGATACTCTTGCACGACCTCTTCCATTACTGCGCGATTGCTGGCGGCACAAAACAGCATCAAATTGGTTGCTTGCTCAGACGATTGATCACCCGCATTGGACGGTTTGGGTGTTTGGTCTTGGCGACCCAAGATAAAAAACATGGAGCCGAGTGCTGCCACCGAGGCAATCATGACCCAAAACATTTTATTCATGGTTTGCTCCCAGGCGGGATCGTTAGCAGGACCGGTTTTTGGCGGTCTCGTTCTGTGCGTTCGGGTGGTGGAGGTGCGTCCTCACCATACAATTCTGTGTCCCAGTCAACTGAAAGCAGCAAATCGAATCCTGGGTTCTGCTCTTTCACTTGGCAGGAGCAGGCTCCACTGAGGAATCCGGTCAGGTCTTCCATCAATCGCGGTGTCATTTCGCTGGCGGGAATCACTTCCAACGCGCGGCCACGGCCGAATACAGGAACGATCAACGGTTCGCCATCGGCCACTGCTTCTGACTGAAATCCAGTAAACAATTTGGTTAAGAACTCTTCCTGGGGATCATCATGTTTGATCTCGATCATACTGAACTTCAATAGCAGTGGAATTTCCGAGTGCAGTTCAGAACCTGGCAGGCCAATACCGTCAGGCAGTTCAATTTTGTTGGAAAGCGGTTCCAGGTTTTCAGTCAGCATCTGACGAGCTTTTGCTGTTTTCTCGCTGTCCTTGGAGGTCACTAGGATCCACACGACTGAATGACCGGCGAGTAATCGTTGACCGAGCTCGCGACGCGCCGGGGATTGCAGTAGTCGATTGTCGGCAATGCTTTGCAGCGGTCCGTGCCATCCGTTGATCACTTGACCGGGGCCCAGTTTTGTTCGAACGACGACGTATGGTAGTGAATCCCGGTCATTGCCTGAAATGGATTGCCACAGTGAGGCGAGCGGGGCGTCGGGGGCCTTTAGGTTAGATTGCACGATCTTGACGTTTGCGGCTTGGGCATTCGTTCCTGAAGCAGAGGCCTCCAGCGCAGGGTTCAGTGCATCGACCAGGCTTTGTTGTGATGGTGTTAGTTCACCTTCAAAGAACACGACGATGTCGCAGGGATCGGGACGCCAGCGTTCAAGCGCGTAGCGAAACACAGGAATGTTACAGGCGCAGGTGACCGAGGCGAGCATCAGCCAAAGGAACAACGATGCACGCAACCTGCCGCCACCACGGACGATCGGGGAGGTTGTTTTGAAAAAAGAAATCACGGTTGGGACCTTCATCATTGGTTTCCGAAACAAATGACCGATCCATCGAGCGTGGAAAGGAACAATTGGCCACCGGCCGATGCCATGCCATCCCATCCTGGCAACGTATCCAATGGCAAGCGGTTTTCGACCTCGCCGGTGTCGATGTTGACCGACAGCAGTAACGAACCATCGGCTCCGTCCAGAGCCCGGTCTTGTTCGGCCAGCAAGGTTTGCACTTGTTCGTCTCGTTCGGTCAATTTTTGAAAGGTCGATTCTTCATCAATGATGTCGGGTGGGCCACAAATGAAGAGTTTCGGTCCTGCCAGCACCATCGCTCGAACATAGATTGGTACATCCTGTGTCCATTTTGGATCGACCAAGCTATTCGTCGGTTGTTGTTGTTTTGCGTTGCCGCCACGTTTACCCGAGAATTGAATCGCTTTACCAAATTTACCTTCGACTAAATCTCCTTGGACGGTTCCGTTGTTTCGGTGCACCGAGTGATCGCGTGCCGAACCATCATCAAAGCTGACCGCCAGTACAGCGTTGCTTGAGATTTCGGATCCGTCTTTGTGGCGTTTTTCGATTTGTGCATCGGAGGCGGCCAGGAAGTACAAACGCACTTCATCGATCACGCCAGTGAATGGGAGTGGAGACTGATAATCTCCCACCGCTGATTGTGCATCGAGGCCGATTTCCAACGCTTGAGCGGGATCACTCGTCAGCAGGCTGGGAGCTTTCCCTTCGTCGACGACTTGTCCATCGACGTAAAGCTTCATCGTCAGGTCTTGTTGCAAGACACCGGCGACGTGATGCCAACCCCCGATGATTCGTTTGTTACCTCGCAAGGTGGTTAGCTTGCTGTCTGTTCGCACATGGAACGTTGGACGTCCGGCTTGCAACGTCAGCGCGAATCCTTCCGCGGGACCTCCTCTAGCCACGATCACGCCTTGTGGTTTGGTTGCTGTGACCCAAGCCTCGACCGTGAACGGCTTGCCGGTCGGATTCAAACTGCCGGTCTTTGGAAACTGAGCGTAGGTTCCGCTGAGGCCGCCCGTGTTTTTCTTGCCAAAGTTCTTTGGGATTTCCGGTGGATTCGGTTCAGCAGCAAAGAGTTGATGTTCGAGTGTTGTCGTCCAACGCAGGTACTCTGGTTTACGCCCGTAACCGAATACATAGCCGTTGCCATTAACCAGTAATCGTCCCGAGGGTGCAAAGCGTCCTGCCTGGTAGTAACCGCCGTGTCCACCGGCAAAACTCTGGCCGAGTACCCAGTAAGAGCGGTGGAACCAGGTTTCATCAAGAAAACCCATCGGGGCAAAGATGTGTGCGTCTTCGCCACGTTGCTTCGAAGCTTGGCTGGCGAAGTCACCCGAGTTAGGGCCAATTTCAAGTCGATTTCCTTCCAAATCAAACTTCTGAGACTTCATGAACAGATGCCGTCCATCGCTCGACAAAATGTCTGGCAGGCCGACAGGCATTTGGAGAACTTGTAGTTTTTCCTGCAGGTTGTTTCCCGTTTCTGGATTCGTTTCGTCCATGATCGTCTCGGAAAGTTTCTTGCCAGTGGCAAGATCGATTCGCAGTAGTCGCAATCCGCCATCAAGGAAGTTCGATCTACCTGCCACACAGTGGACGATCTCGTTTTGAACCAACGCGCTGCCGTGAACAGGCCAAAGCGATTCGAGCTGCTCAAACGCCATTGTTCGACGGTCCAGTGGTGCTGCTCGGTAACGCCAGGCCAACTGTCCGTCGGTGGTCAAGCAGTAGATCCAGCCATCAGCACCACCGAATACGACTCGCCCACGATAGATCGTGGGTGGTGAATCGATTCGTGCTCCGATCGTGTACTTCCAAAGAGGTTGTCCGTCTTTTTGGTTCAACGCATGGAGTGTGTGTTTGTCCGTTTGTGCGACATAAACGACTCCATCGGCGATTACCGGTGCCGTCAGTCGTCCCCCCAGCTTGGCTTCCCACTGTTGGCCGACTTTTGCTTCGACTGCCAAGCCGGCGTTTCCACTGCGGCCGGCATCGTGCCGGTAGGTCGGCCAATCGTTGCGGGTCTGTTCGGCATTGAGTTCTGATAGTTTCGACTCGTAAGCGACGCCCTGTTGCAGCCGACCTGTTTCAGGGACTTCTGCAGGAACCGGGCGTGTTGGTGATGATGGTGCGAGGGCGTTGAATCCAAAAAGCTTCGCTTCGGGATAACACGCGCAGTTGTGAGGTGGTGCGTAGGTCAAGCCATTGCAGGGCATCACTCCATACAAACAGCCACCCCGGACCCAATGATGAATGTCCCAATGCTCTTGGTCGGGATCGACGAACTCAATGCCGGTTCGGGATGGCATCAAAAAGTTGTCGGTCGCTTTGGCGATGTAGCAACGGTGGTGGAACCAGTAGGTTTCGACGTCCGGCGCGAATTCCTTTTTGACTTCGCCGGTTCGAGGATCTCGACCGACATAGACACCGGTATCGCGGCCGGAGGTGAGGGGTGCCACCCACACCATGCCATTGACCACCATCAAATCTTGAGGCGATTGGTAGCCGCTGTTGGGGAAACTCGCATTCCACAATTCTTTGCCGTTACCGGTGTCAAAGCTGGACATTTTGCCGTCACCACCGGCGTACAGCACAACATCGTTGTAGACGACCAAACGAGGTCCGAAGTTGAATGTGAATGATTCACGTCGCGTGACTGGATCGGTTTGCCAAGCCACTTCGCCACTTTTTTGGTTTAACGAAACAACGTGCTCGCCATCGTGGAAGTAAAGGTTGGATTCATCGGCTGACAGGGTCAAAGGTGAGATGCGAGTTTGCTTGGCCCATAGTCGCCGTCCGGAATCTGCGTCGAATGCCATCAGGACGCGTGGTTCTTCATTCCAGAAAAGTTTTCTGACATCGGCCTGGTCACCGACACGCCCAAACAGAGGAGCATAGTCTTGCAGTTCTGCTTTGGTTTTGCGGACGACCAAGAACAAGAGGTCGCCCGTGTGAATGATCTCCTCGGTCGCCTCGCTTCCCTCATAAGTGCGGAGCGTTTCGCCGCTGGCAGCATCGATCGCGGTGGTCGGTGCGTTGTAGCCGAGCGTTGCAAAGACGGTGTCATCACTTGATACCAGACGTCGTGTGAGTTGACTCGGTCCACTCTTCAACGGCCACAGGTGACTTTGCCAGTCTGGAATGTCTCTTTCCCAAAGCACGACGCCATTGAAGGCATCGCGAGCCATTAGCTTCCATTTCGGTGGCAATTGAATCGAGATTCGACTGCCCTGGTCCATGATGTAGAACATGCGGCCGCCACTCGACACCAAAGCACTCATGCTTGCCATGCGGTCGTGATGACGTGACCAACGCGGACTGCCAACCCATTGTAAGTGTCGAGGAGGTCCGACGACATCATCATGAGCGACCGAGTTACCAGTCGCATCATGTAAGAAGTGAGTCCATTCGTCGATGTTTTCAGGTCGCGGCTTGACGACTTTCTCCCAGCCATCGTCGGTCTTGATCATGGCGACCCCATTGGGCACCAAAACACGAAGTATTTCTTGAAGCGGCACGTCATCGATTTCATCGGCGACGAGCAAGTTGACGAGATTGTCGACGTAGGGCAACTGGTTGCCATCTAAGCGATCGAACGAAACATTGCCGTACTGTTCGGTTTTAAGAGCAAGTTGTCGCATGGCTTCAAGCTGCGAACCACGTCGGACCAAGCCGTGCACCTGGGTTGCATCGTTCGTCCGCAACGCTCGGGAGAGTTTGCCATCACCGGCTCCGAGGTGCACAAAGAAGCCGGCCGATATGCCGGACTCATTCAGGATAGCTTGGGCATCGTCCTGAACCTCCGCCCGCAGGTTCCCTGGCAAGAGGGTCAGGAGGAGAGCAAAAGAAAGGGCCGGGGAAATGAATGTGACTTGACGTGACATTCCAAAACTCCAGGAGAGTACAGGCAGACGGAAAAGACAGAGTGTACCACACATTCGGCCCAGATTGAGGTTTTGTCGGCTAGTTCGACTGGCGGTCGGTGGAGCAATGATCGACGAATTGTCAGCACTTTCGAGGTTTTGATTCCCAGGGGCGGAGCAACTTGAGTTGGAAACAAGAAGATGTAATTGAGCACGGTGGTCACGCTGTTGATCTGTGCTGGGACGATCGGCTGGGCGACCGATCGGAGTGGCGTTTTTCGCGGATTCATGCTCGGAGGATTCATGCTGACTGAGTTGCCCGGCAGGATGGGCTGCATCAGTTGAGGACGGCAGCAGTTGGGACATCAACGCGATCTGGGATTGCCATTGAATTGTCCTGGCTTGCCAATGAAGTCGTCAGACCGCCACCGTTTGTGTCAGCTCAAGCCTTGCTGCTGCGGTGACTGACTCTTGCTTGGAGCTCGCGTTTTTTCGGCGAGGTTTTGGATCGCTTTTCCGGTGGCGATGATTCAAGTCCTGGTTCAAGTCCCGGGAGCTGCATTTTGGAGTGGTCGTTCGCGATGCAGTTGCGCTCTCGAGCGGTTGTCTGTTCTAGTCAGGGGCATCTCTTCTGGTAGACTTTTGCTTCGATCGTGAAAGCAACCCGCGGGAGTGATTGTTCGAGATGGAAAAGCGTCCTCTTGCCGATACCGGCCTAGATTTGTCGATCCTTTCGTTTGGTGCATCGTCGATTGGTGCTGAGTTTCGGCAAATCGATGTCCCGGAAGCGTTGCGATGCGTCAACGTGGCGCTGGATCGCGGCATGAATTACATCGATACCGCCGCTTACTATGGTCGCGGCATGAGTGAGGTGATGCTGGGGCAGGTATTGCCTGGGATTCCTCGGGACTCTTATGTCCTGAGTACAAAGCTCGGGCGATATGCCCCACAGCACTTCGACTTCAGTGCTCGCCGCGTCGCCGAGAGCATTGATATCTCGCTTGAGCGGATGCGATTGGATCATTTGGACATCGTTTTCTGTCACGATATCGAATTTGTAAAGCTCGACCAGATCGTTGATGAAACTTTGCCGGCGCTCCGAAAGGAAGTTGAGAAGGGAAAGGTTCGTTTCATCGGTGTGAGTGGGTATCCCATGAAAATGCTTCGCGAAATGTTGTCGCGAACGGATCTTGATGTGATCCTGAGCTACAACCATTACACGCTGCAAAACGACATGTTGCTTTCCCTCGTCGAGCCGTGTCGTGAAAAGAACGTTGGTTTGATCAATGCGGCCCCCTTCTCCGCTCGCTTGCTTACCGGCGCGCCATTGCCGGAGTGGCATAAATCGACACCGGAAGTTCGTGAGGTGGCGGCGAAGGCGGTGAAATACTGCGAAGAACATGGAAGCGACATCGCCAAGCTGGCGTTGCAGTATTCAGTAGCGCACCCCGATTTGACGAGTTGTGTTACTGGTTCGGCGAATCCGGAACGAGTTGCGCAGTGGTGCGACTGGATTGATGAACCAATGGACGAGCAGTTGGTCGCGGGAGTCAAAGAGATTCTGAAGCCGATCCACAACTGGGCGTATCCGGAAGGTCTACCGGAAAATGATGACCCTAAAAAATGAAACGTTGGGCGGTAGGTGACTTCATTCAAGTCCGGCCCTGAGACAAAAAGAGAGCCTTATGAAATCTTGCATCACCATTAGTCTGGTCGAAGAAGCTCGCGGGGGACCGTTTGTCCTATGGGATGGGCTCGAAAAGTCCATCGCTTTTGCGGGAGAGTTGGGCTACGACGCAGTCGAGATCTTTTCGCCGGGTGTCGAAGTGATTGATCCAGATGCCCTCGGCAAGATGCTGGACGCTGCTGGTTTGAAACTTGCCGCTCTCGGGACGGGAGCCGGTTGGGTCAAGCATCAGCTACAGTTGGCAGACCCGGATGCAGCCAAGCGGCAGCAAGCGCGAGATTTTGTCCGTCAGATTATTGACTGTGCCGGCCAGTTCGGAGCATTCGCGATTATCGGGTCGATGCAGGGTCCTAGCGGAAAGACTGGTGACGCGCAGACAGCTCTTGGATACTTGGCGGAGGCACTGGAGGATGGTGGCCAACACGCCGCTCAGTACAACGTGCCGCTCGTGTACGAACCGTTGAATCGTTACGAGACCAAGCAGTGTTGCACCGTCGCCGATGGTGTTGCACTGTTGGAATCCTTGTCAACGGATAACGTGCGATTGTTGTGTGACCTGTTTCATATGAATATTGAAGAGGCTGACATCGCAGATGCCTTGAGAATCGGTGGCAAATGGGTCGGTCATATACACTTTGTCGATTCGAATCGCCGCCCTGTCGGATGCGGGCACATGCAATACGGGCGAATCATCGAAGCACTCCGCGAAATCGATTATCAGGGTTACCTGTGTGCAGAGGCCTTCCCATATCCAGACCCGCACGAAGCGGCTCGTCAAACGATGCGAGCCTATCGCTATTGGACGCAAACCTGATCGGTTTGCTGGCCGGTTTGCTGCGGGTCGCTAATGTTGCCTCGCTCAGTGATGCGGGGATCAGTGGGGCAATGCGGGGGAATCTCAGGCAATCAGATCGTCGATCGTCTTGCCACCAAACTGACTAAGCTGTTTGAATCTTCCGGCGTGGAAATACGTCAGTTTGTTGTCGTCCAGGCCAAGCAAACGCAGCATCGTGATGTGAAAGTCACGCACGTGATGTACGTTTTCGACTGCGGTGGCGCCCGTTTCATCGGTGGCTCCGATGGTGTGACCGGCATTGCAACCGCCGCCGGCCATCCAGATCGTCATGGCGTCGGGATTATGGTCGCGACCATAAGCTTGTCCACCACCCCGAATGCCGTTATCGGGGGTGCGACCGAATTCGCCCATCCAGACGATCAACGTCTCATCCAGCAAACCACGCTCTCGTAAATCTTGAATCAAGGCTGCAATCGGTTGATCGACCGTGGGAATCAGTGCGCCATGAGCTTTGGCCAAGTAGTCATGCGAGTCCCACGTGCTGGCGTATACCTGGACGAAACGCACCCCTTTTTCCACTAACTTTCTGGCCAATAAACATCGTCGCCCGAAGTTGTCGGTCGGTTCAACGCCAACCCCGTACCGATCGAGGGTCGCTTGCGATTCGTCGTCAATCTGAAGTGTTTTCGGAACCTCCATTTGCATTCGAAAGGCCAGTTCGTAGTTCTTCATGCGGGCCACTAAATCATCATGTTCAGGATGGGCCGCAAGGTGTCCTTGATTAAGCACCTGCAAGAAATCAAGGTTTTTGCGTTGATGTTCGCGCGTTACTCCACGCGGGGGTTCAATATCTAAGATCGGCGAGCCCTGACTTCGCAATGGAGTGCCCTGCAAAGCTGTCGACAAAAATCCGTTGGACCAGTTGGCCGAGCCTCCCTGTGGATAGGCCAGTTCCGGCAGCACGATGAATCCCGGCAAGTCGTCGTTCTCCGTGCCGAGCCCATAATTGACCCAAGCACCGATCGAGGGATCGCCACCGAATTGGTTGCCGGTATTAACGTGGTAATTGGCTGTTGGGTGATTGACGGACTCCACTTGGCAGCCGCGATAGAAACAGAGTTCATCGGCGACTCCAGCGAGATTTTTCCAAAGATGGCACATGTCGGCGCCACTCTCTCCGTGCTTTGCAAATTGAAATGGTGATTGCACGTAGTAGCGTGTTCCACTGCTCATCGCTGATTGTTCTTGACCAGCACGCTGAAACTCTTTGAGGTGCAACTGTTTCAGTTTTGGTTTTGGGTCAAACGTATCGATGTGCGATGGGCCCCCCTCCATGTAAAGAAAGATGCAGTGTTTGGCTTTCGCTTCCGGGAAATGCGGTTGTTGCTTGGCTGGACTGGTGTTGTCTGCCTGCGCAGCGTCCGCTAACAGGGCGCTAAAAGCGACCGAGCCAAGACTGGACCCAAGTCCATACAGAAAGTCACGGCGTAGTGGCTGGGACATTTTTCGCACCGATCTAGTAAACGTAGATAAACTCATTTGAATTAAGCAGGGCCAAGCAGACGTCGGCGAGACCTTGTGTGACCGCATCGACTTGGTGTGGCTGCAAGTCGGGTTCGTAATCATCGTAAACAAACAGTCGCTCGGTGAATTTGAAGGGTTCACCGGTGTTTTCTTCGACTGCTTCACGGATTACTTCGGTCGGCCATTCCCGACGGGGTAGGTCCACTTTGGTATGGCGTTCCGACATCTCGGCCCAGTGTTCCTGCGTTCTTCGCAGTTCTTGGTCGTTGGGTTGGCGGCCATAAACCAATTCATACAATCGACTGATGACTTGGACGCGATCGAGTTGCTGGTCTGGCTGACTCTGCTGGGTAATTACGCGGTTGGCTAAAGCGAGTGCCCTGTCATTGGTTTCTTCTCCATTGAGGAGCGTAAAGACCTGTGGCGTAATGTTTGATTGATCACGCAACTCACACGACTTTTCGCTTCCCGGTTGATTGAATGTTTCCATAAAAGGCAGGCGGTGGCCCCGTATACGATGCGCATAAATGGAGCGACGATTGCGATCTTTGGGTAACGGATTAGGAACATAGGCGGGCGCGAAGGTTCCCATAATCATCCGCGGTTGGAGTGCCGCTTCGAGATTCATATCGGGTCGTACTGGAATACCACCGAGCGTGAGGTTGAGTTCGCCCGAGACGGACAGCATGCTGTCACGAATTTCCTCTGCTTCCAATCGGCGTGGCAGGAAGACGGCATAGCTGGTGAGGTTGGGATCTGATTCTCGAATCTTGTCCTGATTTGGATGCTGAGCAGATCGCAGATATGTGTTTGAATTCATGATCCAGCGATGGAGGTTCTTGGCAGACCAGCCACCTCGAACCATTTCACTGGCTAACCAATCGAGTAATTCCGGGTGCGTCGGTTTCTTGCCCGTGGCGCCAAAGTTATTCGGAGTTCCGGCGATGCCTCGACCAAAATGGTAACTCCAGATGCGGTTGGCGAGCACGCGCGCGGTTAAAGAGTTTTGAGGGTCGACAATCCATTTCGCCAAGGCAGTGCGGCGTCCACTTGTTGCCACCGGGATTTCATAGTCCAAGCCTCCGGGGACGGCACTGAGAACACCGGGCTGTACAAGCTCGCCTTTGGCGAACGGGTCACCCCCGGGCAGAATGCAGGTTTGCTCCCAGGCTCCTTTGCCCTTGGGGTTGGCGGGCATTACGAATCGGGACGTCTGCATGCGGGCTGGTGGTGTTTTGCCGTTGTACACCGAGAATGCGAATGGCTGATAGCGATCCAGTTCCCACTCAAACCTTGCCTGCCATTTCCGGCCAATTCTTTCGCGGCCAAAGTCGTCGGGGGCTTGCAGGGATTTGTGCGGCAAAAGGTCCGAATCGACTCCGGCCGCAACCGCCTCCGCCTTTGTCTTGTAAGGGAGTTGGCGTTCTGTGAACCAATTCTCTTCGAATTCTCGCTGCAACTTGGCAATCTCTAGCATCATCGCCTCGTTCGCTTGATAACGTCGGCGGTGGTAGATTTCGTCCTGTTTCATCCCGGACCGGTTCTCATCGGCGAGCCATTCTGTTTCTCGATCAGCGAATTGCGTGGTCGCGAATACCGATTGGATGGAGTAGTAGTCGCGGGTTGGAATCGGATCGAATTTATGGTCGTGGCATCGGCAGCACTGTAGCGGTTGCCCGAGGAATACTTGGCCCACGGAATCGGTGATGTCGTCAAGGAACTGTTGGCGAGTAACTTTCGCGACGCTCATTCCGGTGTGTTCCCAAGGGCCCATGCGAAGGAACCCAGCGGCGACGAGTAATTCATCAGGATCAACACGGTCGACCAGTCGATGAATGTTTCGAGCTTTCTGGCGCGATTTTTTTGAAGCGGTCACCAAGTCATAAATTTCATCACCCGCAATCTGTTCAAGAATAAATAAGTCGAAGGGCTTATCGTCATTGAACGCGCGGATAACGTAATCTCGGTAACGCCATGCATTGGGCCGTTCCCAGTCGTTTGCAAATCCACTGCTGTCGGCATAGCGAACCACATCCAGCCAGTGTCGTGCCCAGTGTTCGCCGTAATGCTGACTTTCCAGCAATCGATCGACGATCGCCGCGAAAGCGACTTCATCCGAACGCCCGTCATTAACAAACTGCCGGATTTCTCGGGGTGTGGGTGGCAGCCCAATGAGGTCAAAGGTGGCTCTGCGAATGAGTGCGACTCGGTCGGCGATCGGCGCTGCGGTGAGACCTTGCTGCTCCAGTCCGGCTTCGATGAAGATGTCGACTGGGTTTTCACTAGATCCTGGGTTTTCACTAGATCCTGGGTTTTCGCTAGACCCTGATAAGTTGACGGAGAACTCGGTGCGGATTGGTTGAAACGCCCACAGGTCACTCGGCTGATACTTTCGATCGGTCCACTGTTCGCTCTGCCCGCCGCTTGTGGTGACTGTCTCGCCCTCGGCAAACTTGGCGTAGATCTCGTTAACTGTTGCTTCGTTTGGCCAAGGCGCGTCAGCGTTGATCCAATCCTGAATCGCTTGAACTTCCTTGTCGGACAAACGGTCAGCTTCCTTGGGAGGCATTTCGTAGCCTGTTTCTTCCCGTGCGATCATCGCGAGCAACAGGCTTGATTCGGCATCTCCCGGTGTGACGACCGAATCACCGTAGGCATCACCGCCTGAGAGCATGTTTTTGCGGGTTGAAAGATCGAAGCCACCCTGCTGTTCGTCTGCTTCGTGGCTGTGGCAACCAAAGCACTTTTCTCGCAGGATCGGTCGCACTTGAAGCGCAAAGATCTTTTCGCCCTCACTCGGTTCTGCCGCGGGCGCGACCGCGGGCCACATTGCGAAAAGCGGGGTGATCACGGCCAGTGCCGTAGTTGCCCATGTTTTGGGTAGCGGTTTCCGGATTGCGGAGAGAATGTTCATCGCTAGGTTTGATCCGAGTTTCGTTGCAGTCGCTTCCCCAGATCTGGCCATTTCGACCCGGGCATGGCACCAGGAGAATCGCGTGACGATGCGCGGCTTGATCAAGGCTTGGGCAGTTGGGGCAGCGGCGAAATCGCCGCCGTTTCCTGTTCCCAGAGATCCTCGATTTCCTGACCGCCCGTATCGTATCTTAACAACAAGTAGATTCCGCCCGCCAAACCCCAGCTCAACGTGGTCACCACAACCAATGGAATCATCGCTAAAGTAGCGGCAGTGATGGCATGGACGTGGGGAGAGCAACCACTCAAGTCAAGCCAGAACCCAGACAGGAAAGTCGCCGCGTTCGCAACACCTGCGGAGATGCAAAGGATTACAGATGCAAATAAAACCGCAATGACGAGGTAAAACGCTAAATGCAGTGGCCGCCGGAATAAGGCTTCGTAGCCACGACTGAGGGCATTGAGCGGATCGCTGTCCTGTTCGTTTCCGAGAGCTGCCCAGCTGAGCGGAATCGCAACCAGTCCACCCAACGCGATCAAACCACCTGGAATCGCGATGAGTGCGGACAGCAGGCCTGCAGGGATTTCAAGAAGGGGCTGATCGGGAGCAAGCCTCGCGAGCCAGCCCAAGGGCAGCATCGCCAACGCCATGGCAAAGGCAGCGGCCAGCGGCAGCAGGCCAGCAAACCAGCCCCGCCAACTGCGTTGCAAGCCGAGCCTGAATCCCAGTCCAATCCCGGTCATGTTCCTTCCAGCGGCGAGCAAACCTCCTTGTCGGGTCAGCAAGATTGCCGGGGGGGCCCAAATGAAAAAGGTCCACAGCAAGCCAAGGATCGGCACGTCTTCCAAAAAGATGGAGGGTAATTGTGCGATTTCCGCATCTGCCAAATCTGTTGCTTGTCGCAATCCGAGGATCCAGATACCGAGCGTGCAGGCGGTCATCGCCAACATCGTCGGAGAAGCTGCGAGGCGGAGTGTCCGAATGAGACGCCACCAGGGGAACAGGTCGGTCCACTCGCGGACTCGTTCCAGTAGTCCAGTCTCCAGGTCATGCCCGCTGTGCAGTTCGATCTGTTGCTCTTCCGTTTGCGTCATCCGATCGGCTCGTGAGCGTCCGTGGTTGCCAGAAAACTAAGCGAAGCGTACGCGAGGAGACGGCTCGGCTCAAGGTAAGTCAGTCAGTGGTGGTGTTTGTGAACGGCTGTATGGTGTCGAATCGAACGGATCAAAGAAATGAGTAGATGAATGGTTTGACCCGTGAGGGAAGCAGGATGGCGGCAATGAGCAGCAGGCAGATAGCGACCAGGATCGGCGTCAGCCACCATCTCTTGTTGCACTTGAGAAAGCCCACGAACTCAACAAAGAAGCTGGTCTGTGGGATCTGGTCGTCATCGGAGGTGGGGCGTTTGTCACTCATCGTGGGAGCGATTTTAGCGGCAAATTGATGCTGGTTCCGAATGTTTTTGATTTGCGCGCCCAGAAGTCGCTTTGTTGTCGCCCCAACAGGGGCTGATTCGGGGTGTTGTGAAGATCGATTGCACGCTAATTTGATTCTATGGCGAATTCGAAATCTTACGAACAAAATGAAGCGGACGCATACTTGATTGAGAAAATCCGCGAGGGTGATCAAGATGCGTGGCAAGCAATGATCGACCGATATGAAGGTCGACTGATGGCCTACACCAATAGTCGGATTCGCAACCGCGCTGCCAGCGAAGATATCGTCCAGGAGGCATTTGTTGGTTTTCTCGTTAGTCTTCCCAACTATGACGGGGCTCGGCCATTAGAAAGTTATTTGTTTTCGATCTGTGCCTACAAACTGACCGACCACCTCCGCCGTGAAGGTCGCCGGCCATCGATTCAGATGCACGGTCGATCTAGTTCGAGTGGTGGCGATATGGAGCCGGTCGGAACCGACCGAGTCGCCAGCTCCATTGCCCGCAGCGTTGAACGTAAACGACTTGAAGAATCTGCCGTTCGGGATGCGATCGCTGAGCAGATTGCGCGTTGGAGGTCGGGTGATGGTTGGGTAAAGCTAAAGTGCATCGAACTGCTGTTCGTTCGGGGCATGGCGAACAAGGAAGTCGCCTCGCAGCTCGAATTAACGGAACAGCAGGTTGCTAACTACAAAAGTGATTTTCAAATTCGCCTCCGGTCGATCATCAAACGGATGGAACTGGACGAGGGTGTTTTCCCCGAACTCGCAGACGATTGACTTCACCGTTGGTGGAAGTTGCTGCTAACCGAGTTAGCGGCACCTTGTGCGAGCCGCTTCGAATCGGCGAGCGTCTTCTCTAGGACAAGCTTGTCGCAGGCAGCGACTGTGAAGAGGCGACACGAATCGAACACCGATTCAGGTTCGGCATCGAATTTCGAATGTGTCGCGATTTAGGTCTAGGCGGAATTAGAATTGGTCGCAACTCAGATCTGGCAGGACGCGCGCCCGCCTTACAGCGGGGTTGAACGCGGTCCTGACACGACACCGATCTCCGCTAAGCTCCGGAGAGTCGATTGACCAAGGTGGCGTCTTTGGTAGACGGCTGCATGGGGTCAGCCCCCAAGGTTCCAACGAGCGACTGCTCGTAGTCATCCGCCTTGACCTTTGCCAATTGGGACTGGGCATACTCCAAACGACCTTGGATATCCATCCCCTTGACCTGATCTTCGTCTTCCGAGTCAAGGAATTGCGAAAGCCGATCGACCATGTCCGTCCAGTGTTCGATGTCGCGGTGTTTCTTGGTGGCCAAACGCTGCCGGTACCAATCGCTGTTCAGCAGTTCGTCCCGAGTGAACATCTTTCGCAATTCTGGGTCTTCCGCAGTCTTGCCTTCGTATTCGCCAAATGCCATCAGGCTGAGAACTGCTTGCAGAGGCGGGCAGGCCAATTCGTAGCCACCATCTTCCATGTATTGCATGGCAACGCGGCGTTGGGCTTCGGCGATGTGCAATATTCCATCGGCGAAGGATTCTGGATCTTGTTTTTCAGGTTTAAGTAGGTCTTCGGTAAAGACTCGTGACGGGTTATCGAAGACTCGGGCGAGATAACGGCGAACAAATTTTCGCGTGATCCGATACCCCAGGCGGCTGGCGGGAATCGCAACCTCATTGACTTGAAAATCTTCGATGGGCTCGAGCATCCCTGCCTCGATCATCTTTTGCGGATCACGTTCGTTGGGACCCATGCGGCACCAGACTTCCGGGATTAACAAAGAGATGTCATGACCGACTTCGAATCGTGGCCCAATATGACCTGCTGGAGTGGAAAACCCACCCAGCTCAGTCAAGATCATTGACGTCACCGCATTATTCAAGTCGATTGAAGGCATCAAAGCATTGAAGGGGCCCTTCGTCAGTGCTCCTTCACTTCCGGCACCCGTCGTGCTGGGGCTCTTTCCGGTCAAGGAGCAGACATAGTCCATTAGCAGTTCCGGCAACTCCTGGTAATGCAGCGGAGAGTAGACCGCCAGCGATCGGAAGCCGACCGCTGGGTCGGGCGGATTGTTGCGGCGGCCACTCAGCACAGCGCCGACCGGGGCATGGACAGGCTGGTCGACAGTCAGGGCTCGGCTGAGTTGCATGCCCCGATAAGCGACATAGGTATCGCGGGCTTTGACCATATCGGGACGGTCTTGCAGATAGCGAGGATTCTTGGTCCGTTTGCCGTCCACAATTCGTGGGTCTGCCGTGCTGACGACGTAACCCTCAGTAGCTTGGGCTGCTTTTTCAAGCAACTCTTCCATCGGCCCACTGAATTTGTCGAATTCGATCGCGTCCGAAACGATCTCTCGCGCTTGATCGGTGGTCAGTGGTTCAAAGTTGCTGATGAAGTTGTCGGGACGAGAAAGGTCCCACTCGGTTTGCTTGTCGAGGCCGCGATGGACGGCGTCGTCCGGTCGCTGGAAGAGACGGTATTCGCAATTCTCCACAAACTTGTAACTGAAACTTGGTTTGATAGCGGGGCCGACTTCACCCAACGCGGTGGCAGGAACGACAACGCTGCAGCTGATGTCGTCCTCCCGTTGCACTTTAGCTGCAGCAATGAAATCTTGCCGAAGCTTGAAGGTACGCCAGCGAGCTTGGTCCAATCCCACACGTAGATAAGTTCCCACTAAGGTGCGGGTTCCAAGTTTCAGCTCGTGGCCGGGTGAGCCATTGACAATGTCGACACCAAAATAGTCTTTCCAGGAGTGTTCCATGCCCGGTTCAACAAAACGTTTAATGATCAATGCCAACGCGTAGACGTGTTCTGGAATCGACCCTAGCCATTCGTTGTATTCGTCGCTGAAGTTTGGTGCTGGGGTTAGCAGTTGGATCATGCTGCCGAGGCTGCGATTTGGATCAAGCACGCTACGACTGTGGCGGTCTGTGTAGTCAGGCTTGTCATTGGTTTTCGGATTCCAGCGGTTCTGGTAATCGCGTGAGAAGATTTCATCCAGCTTGGCAAAATCCTCTTCGATATCCGAGACAAAGATCGGTCCATAGAGCATGTAATCCCGCAAACTCTTGCTGATCTCGCTCTTGCCGCCTCCGCTTACGGTGCAAGGTTTGTGGCAAAAGATTCCTTCGCCGACCGATCCGATCAATCGCCACGAAGGCGCCGCAGCGTGCTTTTCTAAACGTAACTTGTACCCGCTGGGGGCGATATAAATGTTGTCCGGCGACAGGGCAATGCGTTGCTCTTGGCCGTCCTTGGTCCACTTGATGCAACGCTCCTCGAGTGTTGCATAAGCACTTTCAGGGATATAGACAACGGTGGGGTCACTACGGTCGATACCGTAACCTTCCGCCTGCACGTCGATGAATGATGAGTAGTCGCGGGCGACGTCTTCAAAGGTCCGTCCGTTGTAGCGGCGACTGTTGACTTGGAACTCATGCCCTAGCGAATAGGATGCGAATGCCATCGCACCACCCGCGTGCTCCTCTTCGGCATTTCCCATCAAGTTTGCCGCGAAGCTAATTTGCGTTTTGACCTCTTTTTTGCAATATCCGTAGTAGTTGTCCGCGATCAGCGTCACGACAACACCCGATTCATCACGACAAGTCAGTTTGAATGCACCACCATCGTTGTACTTTTCCTCCGGATCTTTCCAGCACATGGAATCCCGGCGTTGTCGCTCGGTTGCTTCGTCCCAATGCGGAAGCCCCAATTCTTTCTTGGTGACCTTTGTTAAGTGGGGGGCGAGGATGACGCAGCCTGTGTGACCACTCCATCGACGCACGTCGAGTGCCGCATCTTTGTGAGGGGTGAGCGGATCACCGGCATTACCGAAGATCGATTCGACAAAATCGAGATTACTCACCAGTGAGGCGGGCGCGAAAAAACGCACCTCCATCGTCTTGGCTTCGCAGTAGCCTGGCACTTGCGGACAAACGGTGGGGCGAAGCAAAAGCGACACCCAAGTGTGCGCAGATTCCTGCATCTGCGACATGTAGGGCAGGACCATCAGGTCCTGCGGGGGTTGCATCGCGATCCGAAACAGGCGGGCAAAGGCGGTTTGGGGGACCGCTCGCTTGTCGCCAGGAATTGGCAATCCTCCGGCGACCACGTGAAACGTGCCCGCTGTGGTGCGACGATCTGCACGCGGATTATTCAAGACACCGTTGACGCAGCGGTAGCTGCGTACCAAGTCGTTGCTGAACTCCTGGCCACCGACTGGTAAGCTCAACTCGCGGGCCATTCCGTGAACATCGAGTGTCAGCGAACGATTCGGCAGTCGCAGAGGTTCGGAACTTACCTCGTCGCCAAAATATCGAGCCAGAAACGACTCAATTCGAGAATCGACTGGGGCACGATTTTCGGTCAGCAGACGGCTCTTCGTTTTTAAGCTGTCCAAGATCCCCTCCGAAAAAGTCGCCATAGGATCAGCGGCGGCGTCGTCGGGTGGGGATAAGCCGGCGGCAGCCATCTGAAAGGCAATGTAACTGCGAAGACGATCGCGTTCGGATTTGTCCGAGGCGGCATCTCGGTCCCAACCGAGGGCTCGTTGAAGCTCGTGAGGGGTGGTCAGCAAAGTGGACACGGTCGCTCCCAGCAATGGCGAGTAAAAGTTGTTTTGCTCCGCACAGAATAACAAATCACCGCAAAATGAGTTTGGACACTAGCGAGGGAACCGATCGCTTTGTGGGCAATTTACAAGGAGCGTTGGAGTAAGTGCCGCAGTGCGGTTATCATTGGCCGTTTGCCCACCCTAGGCGCATTTCCTTGCCTCGTGCAAAAACGGAACTGTGACGCTTGGAGGGGCGGTCGGCTCACCCAAAAAATACGATGCGGTGAGGTAGTCGTTCCAATCCGGCCGGTGTTTATCGGTTGGTTGCGATTTCCACATTGCGTTTTCATTCTGTTTTGTACAAGGATTTGGTGTTCATGCGAAACGCCCTACTGCGACTCATTTTTGCCCCTCTCTGTTTCTTTGCTGCCATCAGCCAGACGGCTTTGATGCCTCAGGCTGAGGCTGCCGGTCTGGGGGTAACGCCACCTGAACAGTTCAGTACCCTCCCAGGTTTTCAGGTGGAACTGCTTTATGAAGTTCCCTCCGAATCGGAAGGCTCATGGGTCAGTTTGACTGTCGACCCGAAGGGACGCTTGATCGCCTGTGACCAATATGGTGGCTTGTATCGAATCGATATTTCAGGCGATCAACCCAAAGTCGAAAAACTGAAAATCGAATTCCAGGGTGCACAAGGGTTGTTGTGTGCATTCGGAGCCTTGTATGCGAATGTCAACTCGCGTGACAACGCGCCGGGGGTTTGGCGATTGACGGACACCAACGGAGACGACCAGTACGACACCAAAGAGCACATTTTGCCGCTCAACGGGGGGAGTGAACATGGGCCGCACGCCTTGATCCTGACTCCGGATGGCAAACGAATTCTGATGTGTGCTGGTAACAACACGAACTTGCCCAGCGACATTGCCCGTAGTCGTGTGCCGCAAGTATGGGGGGAGGATCATTTGCTGGGGCGGATGCCAGATGCTCGTGGGCACAATGCTGGGCGGATGGCTCCGGGCGGATTTATTTTGTCGATGAATCCGGACGGCAAGGACATCGAACTGGTCGCGACCGGTTTTCGAAATGAGTACGACATCGCGTTGAACCGAGACGGTCAACTGTTCACGTACGATGCGGATATGGAATGGGATGTTGGCACCCCTTGGTATCGTCCGACTCGAATCAACCACGTTGTCAGTGGCGCCGAGTTTGGGTGGCGGAACGGTACCGGAAAATGGCCAGCCTACTATCCCGATTCGGTGGGTTCAGCGGTTGATATCGGCCCCGGATCGCCGACCGGAATTGCGTTTGGATACGGCACGAACTTTCCCAAAAAGTATCAGGATGCGTTATTCATCTGTGATTGGAGTTACGGGAACATCCACGCGGTGCATTTGACGCCTGACGGTGGCAGTTACCGGGGGACGTTTGAAACATTTGCCACGGCGGCCCCGCTTCCCGTGACTGACCTTGCGGTTCATCCGGACGGGGCGTTGTACTTCACGATTGGTGGGCGTCGTACCCAAAGCGGTCTGTACCGAATTCGCTACACGGGCGATCTGAGCCATTATGCGTCGGGGATTGCAGCGGATGCGGATGCGGCGAAGCAGCGGGCGACGCGGGAATCGATGGAAGAGTTGCACTTGAGTGAGCCTTCCGCCGCTGCGGTTGCTGCTGCCTTCGAACATCTTGGACACGGGGATCGGGCTGTTCGGTTCGCCGCCCGGATCGCTTTGGAGCATCAACCGGTCGATCAATGGCGAAGTCAAGTGGTGAAGCTGGACGATCCGCAAGCGAGAATCTTGGGGGTCATTGCTCTGGCGCGTCACGGTCAGCCGAGTGATAAGAATGCGTCGCTCCAGGCGTTGACTTCGATTGCTTGGGATCAGCTTTCGACGGACCAGCAGATCGATCTGCTTCGTGCCTACGGGTTGGTCGCGATTCGCCTGGGAGGAATGACTCCCGCAGAGGCAAAGCCGATCTTGGCTCAAATTGGCGAGCAATTTCCCACGGGCAATAACGAGGTCGATCGTGAATTGGCCCAAGTGCTCGTCTATCTCAAGGCCCCTGGTGCCTTGTCGAAGGTGGTCCAAGAATTACGATCATCGCCCAGTCAAGAGAACCAGATCCATTATGCGATGACGCTGCGAAATGCGGATGTGGATTGGAATCCCGAGCTGCGGCGTCAGTACTTTGAATGGTTTAATGACATACGCTCGGCCCGTGGTGGAATGTCGTTCGGTGGATTCATCGAGAACATCAAAAAAGCTGGCCTCAAGCAACTGCCCGACGACGCCAAGCAGCGTTTGGCAGATGTGATCACACCACCCAAGAATTCAGCGGCAGCCGATTCGGCTCCTCAGCGACCGCTCGTGAAAAAGTGGAAGGTCGATGACTTGTTGGATTCAGTGGCAAACGAGGAACGCGTGCCAGATTTTGAACAAGGGAAAGCGATCTTCGCTTCCGCCCAGTGTTACAAATGCCATCGAATGGGTGTGCAGGGTGGAATTCTAGGTCCAGACTTGACGGCTGCTGGTGGGCGGTTCAACGTGAAAGACTTGTTGGCATCCATCATCGAACCGGACAAAGAGATCAGCGATCAATACGGTGCTACCCAGTTCTTGACCGTTGATGGTCGTGTGGTTATCGGTCGCGTTATCAACATGAACGGCAATCAGCTGCAGGTATTGACGAACATGTTGGATCCGTCTGCGTTGGCGAGAGTCAATCGCGACGATATCGAAACGACTCGTCCGTCAAAAACCAGCATGATGCCGTCGGGTTTGTTGGATACCTTCAATGACGACGAGATCGCCGATCTAATCGCTTATCTGCGTGCCGGTGGGCGGGCCAGTCATCCGATTTATAAACGATCGGTGGCGAAGAATTAGCACCAGTTGTGATTGGGATTTGAGTCATACTTCCATTTTCTGTGAGACACTACGATGCGACTACCTTGGTTTCTGTTACTGACTGGATTCGTGATCCCTTCGCTGGTTCAGGGGGCGGATGATTGGATTCGTTACGAAGGCAAGGCAGGGCCAGGCCAGGGCAAGCACCTTGTGTTTCTTTGCGGTGATGAGGAGTACCGTGGGGAAGAAGGTTTGCCCATGTTGGCAAAGATTCTGAGCCAACGTCATGGGTTTACCTGTACTGTGCTCTTCTCGGTGAATGACCAAGGCGTGATTGATCCTAAAGCGCAGGGCAGTTTAAGCGGTGCTGAGCAACTCGATACGGCCGACGCAATTGTGATGCTCTTGCGTTTTCGTAATTGGCCTGATGAACAGGCAAGTCACTTCGTCAATGCCTTCAAACGAGGCATCCCTGTGATCGGGATGCGGACCAGTACGCATGCTTTCAAGTATCCCGGTAAAGGTAAAACGAACTTCGGTGACCTGAATCGTTTTGGGAAAGACGTGCTCGGCGAGCAGTGGGTGAGTCACTGGGGAAAACACAAGCGAGAGGCAACGTTGGGTGTTGTCGAATCGACGGCTGCTGACCATCCCATTTTAAATGGTGTCGGCCAGATCTTTGGTGATTCGGACGTCTATGAGGCCTATCCCCCTGAGGACGCTGAGATCTTAGTGCGAGGTCAGGTGCTGGTTGGAATGAGTCCGGATGATCCTCCTGCTACATATGCAAAAAAACGCCGATCTGACGGGGCCGAGCAGGATATCAATGGTCCGATGATGCCAGTTGCTTGGACGCGAACGCACGAGCACGGCGATGGCGTCAAGAATCGAGTTTTCTGCACGACACTCGGTGCTGCGACTGATTTGCAAAGCGAAGGGTTGCGCCGCATGATCGTCAACTCGGTCTATTGGGGCCTAAAGATGGATGTGCCCAAAAAGGGAGATGTCAGCTACGTCGATCCTTATGTTCCCAGTGCTTATGGTTTCGGTACCAATCGGCCCGGGATCAAACCAACTGATCATGAGTTGGGCAAATCATTGCCCTGAGAAATCACTGAGCTGATCCAGATGCTGATTCAGACTGCTCTGCACTCCTTGTTCGGAATCCGAGGGCAACAAGATCCAAGTGCTTGTTGCCCTGCGTCGAGGGTGTGAACTGATGGCAATGCAATTTGATTGATGGCCGATCTGAAGTTCGCTTTGCAGTCCCTGTTTCCGTCGCTCGACGCGGTCGAACAAGTATCGTCGGTTGCTGGTGGATGTATCAGCGAGGCGCGGCGCGTGCGAGTTCGTTTTGACGATGGGAACTCGCAAGATCTATTCGTGAAGTCCAACGCTGCATCGTTTCTCGACAATTTTGAAGCCGAGTGGGATGGTCTGACGCGTTTAAGCGACGTCGGCGCAATCAGGGTTCCCAAGCCATTGGCGGTCGGCGCCGTCGACGGATGTAGTTGGCTTGTGTTGCCTTGGTGCGAAACAGGTTCACCTGGTGTCGATTATTTTGAAAACTTTGCCAAGCGGTTGGCGGCGTTGCATCGATGCTCTGCGGGGACTCAAGTTGGTTTGGTTCGCGATAACTACCTCGGGTCCGCGAATCAGGTGAATACACCGTCGATCGATTGGGCCGAGTTCTTTGCGGTCCATCGAATTGAATATCAAATTCGCTGGGCTATCAGCCAGGGAGTGGATGGCGGCACGGAAGTCGACGGAGTGTTGCGACGTGATTGCGAGCAGATTGTGCGGCGAATGCCACAGCTCTTAGAAGGGCGCGAGGAAGCCACCTCGTTGTTGCACGGTGATTTGTGGAGCGGCAACTATCTCTGCGGCGCCGACGGGGAACCCGTGTTGATCGATCCCGCCGTCTATCATGGTTGCCGCGAGGCGGAATTTGGGATGCTAAAGCTTTTTGGTTCCTGTCCTGCCGAATTTTATGATGCCTACTTGGATCATTTTCCCTTGCCAGCTGGTTGGCAGCAACGTGTTCAGGTTTACGTGCTTTATCATTTGCTGAATCATCTCAACCTGTTTGGTGGTGGCTACCTGGGGCAATGTCGATCGACTGCCGCGGCCATACTGCGGCATTGATTCGACACGTTTTCCGTCGCGGGAACTCGGGAAAGACATCGCTTTCGCGTGCATCTGAGTTTTTTGCCTCGGATAGACTAATGGGTAATCTCGCCTTTTAGACGGAAAGTCAAAATGAAGCATTTGGCAAGCTACGGATATCTGCTCTGGTTGCTAGGGTGTGTCAACGCAACGGCACAATCATCCGCGTTTTCGCTCCATCCGTTTGAGCGTCAACAGTTAACGGATGTCTATTTTTCAGAAGGTGCGAATGCCGGCGACGTGAATGGTGACGAGGTCGCCGATGTTGTTTGCGGTCCCTATTGGTTTGAAGGTCCAACGTTCGCGACGAAGCACGAGATTTATCAACCGGTTCCGCAAGACCGCAACCAGTATGCGGACAACTTCTTTAGTTGGTTGTACGACTTTAATGGCGACAGTTGGAATGATGTACTGGTCGTTGGTTTTCCGGGGACTCCCGCGTACGTCTACGAGAACCCTGGTGCTGATGGCTTTGATAAGCACTGGAAAAAACACCAAGTGTTCGATTGGGTTTCCAATGAGTCACCCCAGTTGGTCAACATCGTCGGCGACGAGCGGCCGGAACTAGTTTGCACAAGAGATGGGTTTTTCGGGTTTGTGACCGTCAATTGGGAAGATCCATTTGGCGGTTGGGAGTTCCATCCGATCAGCGAGAAGGTTACCGCCACTCGGTTCGGTCACGGACTTGGTATCGGAGATGTCGATGGCGATGGGCGTCTGGACATGCTTCACGCCGCAGGGTGGTACCAACAACCCGAAACGGATGCTCTTACCAAACGTTGGCGTCATCATGATGTGAAGTTTTCGGCCAGTTACGGCGGTGCCGAAATGTATGCTTACGACGTCGACGGTGATGGCGACAACGACATTATCACCAGCGAAGCTGCTCACGATTTTGGGCTGTCGTGGTACGAGCAGATCCAAGAGGGTGATGCGATCCTGTTTAAGCGGCGACAGATCATGGGATCGCACCCATCGGAAAACAAATATGGAGTGTTGTTCAGCGAACCACACTCCGTTGCGTTAGCCGACATTGACGGCGACGGTTTGAATGACATCGTGACGGGAAAGACCTATTGGTCTCATCACAAACAGAGCCCCATGTGGGATGCGGGATCCGTTGTCTATTGGTTCCGGCTCACGCGTACCGAAGAGGGAATCGATTGGGTTCCCTATCTGGTAGATGATCAAGCTGGGATCGGACGACAGGTCAGTATTGTTGATTTGAACAACGATAAAAAACCAGACATTGTTGTCGGTGGCATGAAGGGAACGCATGTGCTGATCCACCAAGAACAGCTGGTCGATCAATCGACTTGGCAGCAGGCTCAACCGAAACCATATGAGGGCCCGGTACTGCCGAAAACTGATCACGCGAAATTTCTGCGAGGTCCCAAATCCAAGCTGGAGGAGCGGAGCGGTCGGGCGAAAGGGGCTATGGAAGGGGAGTGGCTGAATCCCGATATCTCCGCGGGCAACGCGCAGCCACAAGATATGTCGAACTTTGGGCGTGACAATTGGAGCGGTAAGTCGCAGCTTTGGTGGACAGGTGCCAGGCCGGGCGATCAGTTATCACTGACGCTGCCGCCATTCACCGGGACGGTCGACTTTGAAATTGTGATGACGTGTGCGCGGGATTATGGCATCGTCCAGTTGACCTTGGATGATCAACCACTGGGTGGACCAATTGACTTGTACGAAAAAGATGTCGTCACCACTGGCGTGCTCTCGTTTCCAAAATTGTCGGTCAATGGAAAATCACACCAGCTGGGCGTGCAGATTTTGGGTGCGAATCCAAAAGCGGTGAAAGGATACATGTTTGCACTCGACTACGTGCGAGTTCGAACATCCGATGGCAATTATGTCACCGGTCCGAGTGATCCCGCGGATCAGGCTGCGAGTACTGGGGAACGACCCAAAGCAAGTGGCGGTCGTGTGCTTAACCTCGATTTTGAAATGGGTTCGTTGGTCGATTGGACGGCGGCCGGCGATGCATTCGAGGATCAACCCATTCAAGGCGACACGGTTGCACCCCGAAGACCTGGGATGAAAAGCAATCATGCGGGGGATTACTGGATCGGCGGCTATGAAAAGCATGGTGACGAGCGAACCGGGACACTGACGTCAGCGGCGTTCGTCGTGTCCCAGCCCTACGCTTCGTTTTTGGCCAATGGGGGTGGTGGTGCGACGACCCGAGTGGAACTGATTCGCGCTGATAATGGAAAGGTGATTCATCGAGTCAATGGAACTAATACCGAAACCATGCGACGTGTTGTGGTTGATTTGAGAGCTCACGTCGGCAAGCAAATTCAAGTTCGGATTGTGGACGAACATACCGGTGGATGGGGGCATGTGAATTTTGATGATTTTCGATTGCACTTAGAAAGACCCGGTCGCCCGACGGCGACGATGGTCGCATTGCAGCCAGATGAGTATCCGCATGCGGGCCTGGGAGCAGAGCAAGCGGCTGCGGCGATGGTTGTACCCGATGGATTCCAAGTGGTCGTTGGCGCTGCCGAGCCAGAGGTGAAGCAGCCGATTGCGATGGCGTTGGATGATCGAGGGCGTGTCTGGATTGCAGAGGCTTATGAGTACCCGATTCGAGCGGACGGTGATTCTGGGCGCGATCGAATTTTGATCTTTGAAGATACCAACGGTGATGGATCGCTCGATCAACGAAAGGTGTTTGCCGAAGGTCTGAATCTGGTCAGTGGATTAGAGGTTGGGTTTGGTGGGGTTTGGGTCGGCGCTGCGCCGTACTTGATGTTTCTGCCCGACCGCGACGGTGATGACGTGCCCGATGGTGAACCAGAGATTTTATTGGACGGTTGGGGATATCAGGATACTCACGAAACACTGAATGCCTTCATCTGGGGCCCGGATGGATGGTTGTATGGATGCCATGGTGTATTCACGCATTCGCGCGTCGGTAAACCGGGGACGCCTGATGAAGAGCGAGTTCCTTTGAACTGTGGTGTGTGGCGGTACCATCCAACTCGACATGAATTCGAAGTGTTCGCACACGGAACGAGCAATCCTTGGGGCGTTGATTTCAATGATCACGGCCAAGCATTCATCACCGCCTGTGTGATCCCGCATCTATATCACATCATTCAGGGGGCCCGATATCAGCGTCAGGGCGGCCAGCATTTCAATGCTTATACGTACCGCGATATCGTCACAATTGCTGACCATCTGCATTATCTCGGCGCAACGCCTCATAGCGGTAATAGCAAATCTGACTCGGCCGGTGGTGGTCACGCCCATGCCGGAGCGATGATCTATCTGGGTGATCGTTGGCCAAGTGAATATCGTGGTCAATTGTTTATGAACAATATTCATGGACAGCGATTGAATGTCGACATTTTGGCCGGCGAGGGATCGGGATATGTTGGCCATCACGGACCCGATTTTCTGATGACGGGAGATAACGCTTCGCAGATTTTGAATTTGCGTTACGGTCCAGATGGGAATGCATGGATGATTGATTGGTATGACATGCAGGCATGTCATCGGAGAGAAGTTGAGCGCCATGACCGAAACAACGGCCGAATTTATAAAATCATCTATGGCGAGAGTGAAACCTCCGCTCCAAATCTTGACTTGAACCAGGCATCCGACTTGCAGCTTGCTGAACTCGCATTGCACCCCAACGATTGGTATGTGCGTCACAGTCGACGCATTTTGCAAGAGCGGGCCGCGATGCGAGCCATTGATTCAGAGGCGGTTGGATTGTTGAGAGAGTTTTTGGCATCGCATGATGACGAAACTCGTCGCTTGCGTGCGGCGTGGGCCTTGCATGTCGCGGGAGCATTGGATGAATCGTCCTTGGCGGCCATGTTGAAGGACGCGAATCCCATTGTCCGCGGATGGAGTGTGCAGTTGGCCATGGAGTCCGCCGCGAATCGGCCGACGATCGAGCAGCGACAGGCATTTGTGTCCCTGGCCGAATCAGACGATTCCGCCGTAGTACGTCGGTACTTGGCTTCGGCAGCACAACGGATGCCTTTGGAGCAGCGGTGGGATTTACTGGAAATGCTTGCTTCGCACGCCGAAGATGCTGCGGATCATAATTTGCCGCTGTTGTACTGGTATGCCGCGGAGCCCTTGGCCGAAGTCGATACGCCCCGGGCGTTGGGGTTTGCGATGGCGGCCGGAGAGCAGATTCCATTGCTGCGTGAGTTTATGCTGCGGCGAATTGGCAGCGGGAATGCCGACACCTCGCTTGCGATCTTAGTGCAAGGCTTGCGTGATGCCGATCGGGCCACGTTGCAGCTGACGTATTTGAAAGCCATTCGAGAATCACTTCGCGGTGTGCGAAGAGTGCAAACACCCGAGTTGTGGACTTCGGTGGCAGAACCATTGCGTGCTAGTTCGGTCGATCAGGTTCGGCTGCAGACGATCGCTTTGGGGGTAACGTTTGGTGATCCCGCTGCGATGCAAGCGATGCGTGCCCAGGTGGAGGATGGGAGTTCCGCCGTTGAAGATCGGCTAATCGCGTTGGCAGCACTGTTGGATGCTAACGACGTTGGATTGGTGCCAACTTTGATCTCGCTGCTTGCTGATAAGGGACCGCTGTGCGAAACGGCGATTCGTGGTTTAGCGCAGTACGATCATCCAGCGGTTGCGCCGGCGTTGCTGCAAGCCTATAAGTCGCTGAGTCCGGCCCAGCAGCGAATGGCATTGGGAACGCTTAGTGCCCGTGTAGCTTCGGGTGAGGCGTTGCTGAAAGCGATTCAAGCCGAGGAAATTTCAGGGACCGATTTGACAGCCGATCTCGTCCGCCAATTGCAGTTCTTGGACAATGAGGCAATCAACACACTGCTAACGAGCGTTTGGGGGACGGTGCGTAAGTCGGCCGTTGATAAGTTGTTGCAAATCGAACAATACACGGCGCTGGTCGAATCGAACGAACATCCAGCTCCTAGCCTCGAGTTGGGGCGAGCAGTCTTCGCCAAGACTTGCATGAAGTGTCATCGCTTGTACGGCGAAGGCTATACCATTGGTCCCGATTTGACAGGATCCAATCGAGCGAATCTCGATTACTTGCTCAGTAACATCGTCGATCCGAGTGCGGTCATGGCGAAAGAGTACTTGCCGACGAATGTGTTGACCGTTGATGGGCGTGTGGTGAGTGGTTTGATCAAAGCGGAAGATGCAAAGTCGTTGACCTTGCAGACCTCGGACGCCCTCGTCATTGTGCCGAAAGATGAGATCGAACAGCGTGTGGAAGGAACGCAGTCGATGATGCCTGAGGATCAGTTAAAGCAATTCACGCTTCATGAGGTGCGTTCCTTGATCGCCTATCTGCGGGGCAAGAAGCAATCAGCAATGTTGGCTACCCCTGAAAATGTTTCACTCTTATTCAACGGGAAAGACCTGGCCGGTTGGTCGGGTGCGGAAGAATTATGGTTCGTCGAAAATGAAGAGATCGTGGGACGATCCAATGGATTGAAACGAAACGAATGGATCGTGTCCGATCTGGTCGTCCAGGATTTTCGATTCACGGTCGAAGTTAAGTTGGTAGATGATGCTGGAAACAGCGGGATTCAATTCCGCAGCCGATCGGAGGATGGTGAAGTTTCTGGCTATCAAGCCGATATCGGCCAGGGCTGGTGGGGCAAACTCTACGAGGAGCATGGGCGTGGATTGCTCGGCGAACTCGCGACCGATGGAGGTGCTGTGCTCGCTGGAAAATGGAACCAGTACGAAATTGTCGCTCAAGGTGACCACATCCAGACGTATATCAATGGCAAAAAGTGCGTCGATCTGCATGACCCTGAGGGGGAGAAACGTGGCGTCATTGCCCTCCAATTGCACAGTGGAGACCCAACGGAGGTGCGTTTCCGCAACTTGCGGCTGGAAGTGATTCATTAGATCATGGTCGAACGATACGGTTCGGAGGATTCGACTGGAGGTCCTCGTTCGTCCATCAATCATGCTGGAGATCCTGACTGCTGGGAAACAGGGGTTCAGCGGAGAGGCACCGCTTTTCGGTTGAGTTCATCCAGGTTGAAATCGTCATTTGCCAAAACTGTTCTATCTCGTATTCCGTTCATGAGTCGCCATGCTTGCCGCACGCGTAATTCCTTGTCTTGACGTTCATGACGGCCGAGTGGTCAAGGGAACAAATTTCGTGAATCTCCGTGATGCTGGTGATCCGGTCGAAGTGGCAAGGCGTTACGAGCAGGAGGGGGCCGACGAGTTGGTATTTTTGGATATCACGGCCAGTCATGAGAAACGCGACATCATCCTCGATGTTGTGCGACGGACGGCCGACCAAGTCTTCATGCCTCTGACCGTCGGGGGAGGGGTTCGGACGATCGAGGACGTTCGGAGCTTGTTGCAGGCAGGATGTGACAAAGTGTCGATCAATTCGGCAGCCTGCAAAGATCCGGAATTTGTTCAACGGGCCGCCGATCGATTCGGCAGTCAATGTATTGTCGTCAATATCGACCCCAAACGCGTGCAGCGTGAAGGCGAAGAGATCTGGGAGGTCCACATCAATGGGGGCCGTACGCCGACCGGTTTATTGGCGGTCGAGTGGGCCAAGGAAATCGAATCGCTGGGTGCCGGTGAAATCGTCTTAACCAGCATGGATGCCGACGGAACCTGCGATGGATATGATCTGCCGGTGACGGCTGCGGTCAGCGAAGCCGTCTCGATTCCGGTGGTCGCCAGTGGTGGGGCCGGGAATCCGCAGCATTTGGCCGACGCCATCCTCCGCGGCAAAGCGGACGCGGCATTGGCCGCAAGCATCTTCCATTTTGGACAATTCACGATTACCGAAACCAAGCAGGTGATGCAGCAGGCCGGAATTCCGGTTCGCCTGTAGGCGTAGCGTCCGTCCACCCGGTTGACCGTGCGTGGGCAAGGCGATTACACCATGCTGCTTGTTTCCGCGCTTTAATGTCCCCAACCCGGTTACCGCTGTGTCAGACGTTGTCCCCATTCGCACCGCGATCATTAGTGTCAGTGACAAACTTGGATTAGCCGACTTGGCAGCCGGATTGCAGCGGGCAGGTGTTCGTATTTACAGCACCGGTGGAACACGTCGGCATCTGGAAGAGTCAGGAATCGAAGTCGAAGATGTATCGGCTTACACGGGTTTTCCCGAAATGCTGGATGGGCGTCTGAAAACCTTGCACCCCAAAGTGTTTGGTGGCATCCTGGCTATCCGGGACCGTGCTGACCATATGGATGCGATCGACGAGCATGAAATCGAGCCATTCGATCTGGTCGTCGTGAATTTGTACCCCTTTGCGGCCACAGCAGCTCGCGCCGGGGTGACTCGCGCCGAATGTGTGGAGCAGATCGATATCGGAGGGCCGAGCTTGGTTCGGGCGGCTGCCAAGAATCACGGTGACGTGGCAGTGGCCACCAGTCCCGAGCAATATGGCGAAATTTTGGAGCAGCTCGAGCAGAGTGGTGGAACGGATCGGACGCTCCGTGATCAGTTGGCCGCTGATGCGTTTGAACATACCGCCGGCTACGATCGTGCCATTGCCGATTTTATGCGTGGTGAATCGATCAGCGGAGATTTTCCAGCCAGCGTCCACTTGTCATTACGTCGCAAGAACCAGTTGCGATATGGCGAAAATCCACATCAACGGGCGGCGGTCTACAGTGACCCCAGCGTTCGTTCTGCTAACCTTGTCTCCGCGAGGCAAATCAGCGGGAAAGAGCTTTCTTATAACAATCTGCTTGATCTCGATTCGGCATTGGAAATTGTCCGTGGGCTCGCCGGGCCGGCCGTATCGGTGATCAAGCACAACAACCCCTGCGGTGCCGCCAGCGATCAAGTCCTTTCAGTTGCATGCCAGAAAGCACTCGATGGTGATCCGTTGAGTGCCTTTGGATCGGTACTCGGATTCAATCGTACGGTGGACGCCGCAACGGCGGAAATCCTCTGCGAACCGGGGCTATTCATTGAGGCGATTGTCGCGCCAGATTTCGAGGCAGGAGCGGTTGGCTTATTGACGTCGCGGCCACGTTGGAAAGATAACGTTCGCTTGATGCAGGTTGGGCGCTTGGATGAGCCAGCATCGCCGATCCAACGTCGGTTCATCAGCGGCGGGATGTTGGTCCAAGATGCCGATCGGATGACCAGTCCACCGTTGCAGTGGAGGACAATGACCGAGAATGAAGTGCCCGAGGATACCTGGGACGATGTAGCCTTCGCATGGGAGATGGTACGGCACGTGAAAAGCAACGCGATTGTGTTGGGCAAGAATACTTCGTTGATCGGTGTTGGGGCTGGACAGATGAGTCGCGTTGACAGCGTCGAAATTGCGATCGACAAAGCAGGCGATCGAGCAGCCGGTTCGGTGCTTGCGTCCGACGCGTTCTTTCCGTTTCCCGACTCCATTGAAGCGGCTGCCGATGCCGGGATTGTTGCCATCATTCAGCCCGGTGGTTCGCGCAGAGATGATGAAGTGGTCGCGGCCTGTGACGAACATGGCTTGCCAATGGTATTCACTTCGCGACGTCACTTTAAACACTGATGACTATTCTGGACGACATCCTGATCAAGACTCACCAAACGATTCAGGCCGATCGTGAAGTGGTGCCGATTGCCGAGTTGGAGGCGATGGTTGCCGATCTCGCTCCTTGTCGAGATTTTCACGCCGCTTTGGCTGATGGTGATCAGGTGCAATTGATCGCTGAGGTGAAGCGGGCCAGTCCTTCTGCGGGGCTGATTCGCGAGGATTTTGATCCGGTCTCGATCGCCAGCGCCTATCAACAAGGAGGGGCTGCTTGCATCAGCGTATTGACCGATGCGCCGTTCTTTCAGGGGTCGCTTGAGTATCTGCGGCAAGTCCGAGAGCAGGTTGAACTGCCGCTTCTCCGCAAAGACTTCATTGTTGATCGCTACCAGTTGCTGCAAGCCCGTGCTGCCGGTGCCGATTGTGTGCTTTTGATCGCCGAATGTTTGGCGGGCGAAGAATTGTCGCGTCTGCATGACCAAGCATGCGAATTGGGGCTGCAGACGCTGATCGAACTTTTTGAACCAAAGAACCTCGATGCCGTTCTCGCAACGGGCACGAAGTTAGTCGGGATCAACAATCGGGATTTGAAAACCTTCCACACTACCCTTCAGCACACTCTCGATTTGCGGCCCAAGATCCCCAGCGATCGACTGGTGGTCGGTGAAAGTGGAATCCGAAATCACCAGGATTTGAAAACGCTTGGAGAGGGAGGCGTGAAAGCGGTCTTGGTCGGCGAATCGCTGATGCGACAACCCGATATCGAGCAGGCAACCCGAGGGTTGTTAGGCTCCTAGCGGCAATATTGCTGGGCTGGAATCGTTTTAGCCACGGAAAACTATCTAGCCACGGGGATCTTTCTGCTGCCTGAAGTTGGCCGACGCCGTTGCTCGCTCGCTGAAGCAGTTTTGAGTTCGCAGAGCGATATCTAATTTCAATCATCGGGTAGTGCTGGTGGCTCGAACGCGAATTCTTGCCACTTGACGGCTTTATCCATCGGTTCGATTCGCATCACGGTATGTCCGTTTTGGTACAACCGGACGGTGCCAGTGGATTGGCTGACCACGACGGAGATGGACTTCGTTTTGCGGGTGATCGCAGCGGCAGCCCAGTGGCGTGCGCCAAGTCCTTTGGTCATCGTGAGATCTTCGTGCGAGACTTCCAACATTTGACGGCTGCGTTCGATGATTCCGTCGCTGTTGATGATGAACGCACCATCGAGCTGAGCGATTTCCTTGGCATCTTCTTGAACCTTCGGGTCCATCAAGTTGCGGTGTTTTTTGTTGTAGCCGCGAAATGGGTCGACGCCGCTATCGCTGGAATGTTCGAGTACCTTTCGGGTATCGCCAATGACGAATAGCGTTCCGACTGGTTTGCCTTCGCGTCCCTCGCGGCCAATCTGAGCTGCCAAATCAACAACGGTTTTAATGGTTTGCAAGGGAACACGGCTCTCCAGCATCTGCAGGTCGCGGCTGGTCAAACGTCGCATTCGCTCGTCCAGTTGCAGATGGCTGATGGAGTCAAGGCGACCCTGCTGGAACCCGCTGTAGACAGCAACGACTTCGCCGTTGGTGCGAATCAGTTCGTTTGCCGCTGATTCCAGCAACGCGTGCTGAAGTCGCTCCAGCAGCGGAGCTTTCTCTTTGTTGAGAGCCAGTGGTTTAAGTCCCAGTTCGGCGGCTCCTTCCAGATCTTCCATCGCATCGACGGCCACAATCACAGGCTTGTCGACGGCGTTGCTCATCTCGCTGATCCGCTTCCAATCAGTGGCTCCATGAAGCAGAATCAAGAGCGCATCGGCATTGCGCTCGGCGAGCAGATCGAAGGCGGCAGCAACCATCGCCGCACTGTGTTTGGTCAATCGTTGCGTTGCCATCGACCACCGAACCATTGGAGGGCACGAGTAAGAACTGAACTACCTCAGTTTTAGCCGAAAGCTGCTGCATCGCACAATCGCGCGGCGCTGAAATGGACCCGATTGCCGGCTTCACGACCAGTCATTCAAGTTGTCATTGCCAGCCAGTCATGGTGCAGTCGGTGATTCGGGCCCCGAGCGAGTCACCAAGTGTGGACGGCCTCAGGCCAGCGTGGCGAAAAGGTTCGCCTGTCGTTCACAGGGCGAGTTGGTCAACGCCTCGCCTTTTCTTCGGAGACCGTCCTTTAGCGTCGCGATTGGCTGGACCGAGCGACGTTGGGTGTTCGCCAGGCTGGGCCACTGCGATAAACCCGTTCGTAATACATCGCCAACGATCGCAGGGCGTGACCCTTGGGGCCGATTTTCCAGTCGCGACCACGGTCCTCGTACATCGATTTCATCAAAAATCGGACTGCACTAACCAGTCGGCGATCCTGCAGCTTCGAGTCGGGAGTGAGGGTCAACAACCATTCGACAATGTGTCCAGTCGTTTGAATCTTGCGATCCAAATCACCATTATCTTCGCGTCCCTCAAACCAATCAGTTGTCATCGAACCATCTCGATTCTGCAGCCGATAGGCGTAACGCTCGAAGTCTTGTGTGTAGGTTTCTGCCCGTTTCCATTGGCCTGTGATCGGCTTGCCTTCGGCGCGGCGTTTTCGCAAGGCGTGTGCGTAGCCCATCAGGCGATGGGTTCCACCACATGCGGAGCCGACGATTGGCTGTTTCAGTTCTTCGCGAATGAGACGTTCGAAGTCCCAGATCTCGCCCTCTGAGTTTCGCCAGACGATATCGGTGTCGAGGTAGTGGGCCAGACCGATCAAGGTGAATGTCAGTTCCTCGTCGCGACGGCACGCTAGCATTTCTGATTCGATCAAATCCCCTACCGTGAATCGCTGGTCATCTGCGTAGAGTGAGTATTCGAAAGGCACATCGCAAAGTGATAAGATCGCCAAGAGTTGTGCTTGATGCCCCTGCAGACCTACACCGCTGCGGGCGACGATCATCCCGTCCTCTTCGGCTAACAACAACTGCCCTCGGCAAGCATTGTTTCCCGCGATCCATGCGATGGCGTTGTAGTTTCGTCGTTCGGTTCTGATTTTGGTATCAGCTCCGTAAACCATGATCGAGTGCATGACGCCCCAGTTGCTGCGTTTGTTTGCATCCTCGGGACGAGCGTAGTAGTAGCGTAAGCATGCACGCATCATGCTCTGCATGCTGCGGACCGTTCCGCTGAGTTGGATCGATTCACGCGGAAAGCCGGTGTAATCGAGGTCGGCAGCGATTTCGAGGGGTTCGGGAGTGACATCACCAACACGTCCGGTAATGCTCGGTTCCTGTTCAATCGCCAAATCGATCGGCGTAAGAGCCGATTCCGGTGCGGACTTCCGTTCGTCGACGGCTACCGGTGCCCTGACTTTTGGCGACTCTACTCTGGGAGATTCCGCTTGGTCAGTTTGCCCCATTTTCGCCGAATCGGATTCGATCTCCTCGCCGACCGGTCTGCCATCCAGGTCGATTCGAAGCTCTCGTATCTTCAACGTTTCGACGGGCCGCTTCGATTCTTGCTCAGACGCAGGCTTTGATCCTTGCTTGGGTGCAGCTTGGGATTTTAGTGGTACATCCTGCTTCGGCTTGGTTGAAACCTCCGCTTTCTTTTCGGGCGATGTTTGCCCTGAGGTGTTCCGTGTGTTCGCCGGGGCTTCTGTCTCGATCGACTTCGCTGATTCGTCTGGCCGCTTTGTGGGAGGATCACCGACGGCGACGCCCGCATCTTTTCGCAATCGCCAGCCGAGATCTGGCCCAGAGAGGACAGGTCGACTTAAGGAGGGGGGATCGGTTGCCGGGGGGCGAACGTCCAAGGGGGGCCGCGGTGGCGTCATCTTGACCGACGGTTCGGTCTTTGGCCCCGTGAGCTTTTCCAGTAGCCAGGGACGCCTGGCAATCCGCATTTCGAGCGTTGAATTGACCGGTGGCACAAGTGATAGTTCCGTCG
>JBMYRF010000003.1:31910-54008 GCA_049602075.1 Rubripirellula sp. | reverse complement strand
ATGGACACCGACGCACATGCTAGCAATGTCGCGACTGACCGCCGGACAGTAGATTTGGTTGAGGTTCGACGGTTTTTATGCACTTCAGGCTCCGATAAGGGTCACACCTACCCTGTGCTATCGGATATTGAGCCGCGGAACTTCATCTGAGTTTGCAGGACTCGCGGTGGTTGGTGCACCGCTATCAGTCGGATCTGATGGCGATTTGGTGAGTGGTTGGCCACCAAGCTCCGCCTCTAGCCGTCGAAGTTTTCGTGACTAGCCCAATGCGAAGTGCCCAACGCTGCCTTACAAATCAAACGCATCGAGTGAATCGATCAATTCATCGAGCTGGTCTTTGGGCTGGCTGGCATTGTCGATTTGTCTCTTTTTGAGCTGATCGTTGATGCCGATTGCATCACGACCGGCTAGCAGAAGTTGTTCATCGCGTTCCCTAGCGGCGGTCGCGATCGGGTCATCATCCTTGGTCGGCGCACCGAAAAGTTGCGAGAGGTCGATTTTGAATCCTTCATCTCCCTCCGTTTCTGCGCCGGCGATGGCAGGGGCTTTGTGTTGAGGAAAAATAATCGCATTTTCGGGGCAGACCCGACTGCACGCTGGACAGCCTTTGCGACAGTTGTCGGGTTGTTCGACAAGAATATTTTCACCTTGGTCGACACCGTAGACGCCGAAGAGGCAGAAATCGACGCATTCCATGCAGTTGGTGCAGCGATCAAAGTCGATCACCGGGTACCAGCGACGCCCGGTCTGTTCCTCGACCTGGCGGATTGACCCGCCGATCACGGGCAGGCTGGTACTTTCTTCTTGGATGCCGAGAAGCCGACGAATCTCGTGGACGAACGTGTCCGCATCATTTGCAACTTTGAGATCGAGGCAAGAAATTTTGCGTTCGGGTCTCGGAAACAGGTCGGTGACGTGATCGACTTGTCGATCGTCCTCCGTCGGGGAATCGTTGGCAGGTTCGTCCACCTCGTCCGCCTGACCCAGCAGCACCTGCCTGATTTGTCCCTGGACTCCGTTCCGATCGAGCACCCAGTGGGCCGCCCGAGAATAGATCCAGGAGACGACGATGAGGTCATGCTCAATCGCCGACAGCAAGGCAAACGACTCACTCGATTTCGGCAGGTCATAAAGGTGAGGGACAATCAGAACATCGACTCCCTCGATTCTTCCGACCGCATCGGCAATCGCTTGTTCGATCGCGCGTTTCTGCGGATTTCGGGACTGACCTTGGGAGACGACGACGGTCGTCGTGTTGTTTTTGACTGCTGAGATCATCAATTCGCGCTGAGCTGAGAGCAATGGTTTCTGTGGTCTACCAATCCAACGGGGCTGTCCAAGCAGATTTCGCATCTGCGAGATCAACCTCTAGAATCGACTCACCGTTGCGAGCGATCGACATTTGCTTGTCCGCTTCGATTGTACCCAAACGGAATACTGGAACACCTGTCTGCTCTACCAATTGCTTGAATTGCTCAGCTGCTTCTGGGGTCGATTCGACCAAAAACCGGGTGTTTGACTCGCTGAACAACGCTTGGGTCGAGGAGAGCTCGCCGGCGATCTCGTCAGCGTCGAGTTTCATTCCCAATCCTCCTGCCATCGCCATCTCGGTGGCAGCGACGGCGAGACCACCTTCACTGAGGTCGTGACAGGATCGGATGAGGCGTTTGGAGATTGCCTGGTGGATCGCCTGGAAGGTCGCTTTGGCGCGGCTAAAGTCGACCTTTGGAACTTCGCCGCCTGCTAACTCTCGAACGAGCGCGAGATGCGAGCCGCCAAGTTCGTTTTTTGTTTCACCGACCAGCCAAACGACATTCCCTACCTGTTTCGCGTCCATCGTGATCGCCAGTGAGACGTCAGCGATTTGTCCCATCGCGCTGATCAGCAAACTTGGTGGGATCGAAATCGTTTGCCGTTCACCCGTTTCGTCCTCGTAGCTGAACTCGTTGTTCAAGCTATCTTTTCCGCTGATGAATGGGGTACCTAACGCTACCGCCATATCTTGGCAGGCAATGGCGGCTCGGACGAGTGATCCGAGTGTTTCAGCACGGTCGGTGTATCCCCAGCAAAAATTGTCGAGGATGGCGATCCGGTCGGGATCGGCTCCGACGGCAACGGCGTTGCGCATCGCTTCATCAATGGCCGAGGTTGCCATGTGATAGGTATCGAAGTCACCGTAATGGGGGTTCATTCCACATGACATAACCAAACCACGTTGGCTTTGCAGGAGTGGACGAATAACGGCGGCATCACCGGGGCCGTCACATTGCGGACCGACCAAAGGTTTGACGACGCTGCCGCCTTGCACCTCATGATCATATTGTCGGATGATCCAATGCTTGCTGGCGACATTGTGGCTGGCAAGCACATCCAACAAGGTTTGGCGATGTTCGGCAGGCGAAAGTGATCCGGCATCCAGTTCGGCAGCAGGCTCGGGGGTGTACACGGCATCGCGAATGACGGGAGGCCGTCCATCGTGCAGGAACTGCATTGCCAGATCGCCGACAGTTTGCCCGTTGAATGTCAGGTGAAGCCGTCCGGTGGGGGTGAACCGACCGAGGATGGCAGCATCGACCCCTTCGCTTTCGCAGAGTTCCTGGAGTTCTTGCCAAGACTTTTGTGGGACGGCCAGCACCATCCGCTCTTGGGCCTCGGAGATCCAAATTTCGGTGTAGGTTAAACCTTCGTATTTCAGCGGTGCCTTTTCGAGCCAGACCTCGGCCCCGACCTCTTCACCCATTTCGCCGACGGCGCTGGAAAAACCTCCCGCACCGCAGTCGGTCACGGCATTGAACAAGCCGCGGTCGCGGGCCTGCATCAATACATCTAGGACCATTTTTTCGGTGATTGCGTTCCCGATTTGGACCGCTCCACCAGAGAGTGATTCCGATTCGCTGGTGAGTTCGGCGGAACTGAAGGTCGCCCCATGAATTCCATCTCGACCGGTACGGCCACCAATGGCAACGATCAAGTCATCGGGTTCGACCTGCTTTTCCTCCATGCCGACCGGGATCATGCCGGCATTGCCACAATAGACCAGCGGGTTGCCGAGGTACCGACGGTCAAAATAGACCGCCCCGTTGACGGTCGGGATTCCCATTCGGTTGCCATAGTCGCGGACACCCGAGACGACTCCCTTGATAACCCTTCGCGGGTGCAAGACGCCTGGCGGCAGCGAGTCAGTTGGTGTGTCGGGGGGAGCAAAACAAAAGACGTCCGTGTTGCAGACGGGTTTCGCGCCCATGCCCGTTCCCATCGGATCACGGATCACGCCACCGATGCCGGTATTGGCCCCGCCATAGGGTTCGAGAGCGGATGGATGATTATGGGTTTCAACTTTGAAGCAGGCATGGAAATCATCATCAAATTTGACGACCCCTGCATTGTCTTTGAAAACGGAGACACACCAGTCATTTTCGCCGAGGCATTTGCGAATGGTTTGAGTGGCTGCGAAGATCGTTTCTTTCAGCATGTTGTCATACTGCCGTTCGTCGCCACCGGGGGTGCCGTCGCTGCTCGGTCCGCGGTAATGAATCCGGCCAGCCAACGTCTTGTGGCTGCAATGTTCTGACCACGTCTGCGCGATGGATTCCAGTTCGATGTCGGTCGGGTCCCGCCCGAGTGATTCGAAATGCGATCGGATGGTTTGCATCTCAACCAGCGTGAGATAGAGCTGGCCTTCGCGAGAGAGGCGATTTAGACCTTCGTCATCGAGTTGACGAATCGGCACGGTGATGAGTTGGAAAGTCGATGGTGTGCCAATGTCGAGCTGGTCGATTTCCAGCGGACCAACCACCACTTGTTCAATCGCGTCGTTACTCAGCGCTCTTCGGCAGATCGCTTGCAGAGTCGTCTCGTCGATCTCCTCAAGCCAATATTTTCGCATGGTGCGAACCGCAGCAACATCAAATCCGGCGTCTTGCGCCGCACCGACGGTGCTGGCAGCGACCGGATCCATCACACCAGGCTTTGGCAGCACGTGCACCAAGGTCGACTGATCGCCGGGCGGTTCGAGCAAGCTATCCTGACCGGCGATGGCGACGACGGAGCGTTCGGTTATCGAGTCACAGAGGAGGGTTTCTGCCAATCGGCTTGCTTCGTCGAGCGCAAACTCGCCCTGCACCAAGAAGCTGCGAGCAAACGAAACCGGAACGCGATCGCCGAGACCAAGCTCGGCGATCTCCTCGGAGGTACGGGCTGCTTCCCGGTCGATCTGGCTGTCAGCGGGATAGATATCGATTTGCCAAAGCGGCATAGTCTCGGTCCTGATTCACATCGATTGGTGCTTCAATTGTTTCGCTTCCGCTAACCAGGCCGTCAGTTGATCGCTGTCGGGGCGACCAAGCAATTGCCTGAGTTGATCCAGTTCCTTCGAGAATCGTTCCAGCTCATCGATGATGGCTTCCCGATTCTCCTGGCAGATGGCAGTCCACATCTCAGGATCGCCAGCGGCGACCCGGGTGATGTCCTGCCATCCGCTGCCCACCAACGGTCGAGCGTCGTGGGCTGGTAATTTGGCAACCAGTGCGGACACCAAGTGTGGCACGTGGCTGACTGATGCCAAGTGGGTATCGTGCTCCTGAGCGGACATTTGTTTGATCGTCCCGCCGGTCAATTCCCAAAAACGCACCGCTCTTTGCAGCTGTTCAGGGGGGGTTCGCGGGCTGGGAGTCAAAATGATCGGTTTGCCGTCCATTAAATCCGCGGTCGCATGCTCGGCCCCGGTCTTTTCGGAGCCAGCGATTGGGTGAGCCCCAACAAATTTGATTTCGGCCTGCGGGTGTTCCGCGATTGCGTTGACAATTTTGGCTTTGGTGCTGCCCACGTCGGTAATCAAGCAGTCAGCTCCGGTGATTTCGGCCGCCCGAACGACCAGCGAGGCAATCCGATCGACCGGGGTGGCAGCAATCACGGCATCGCAGCCGTGACAAACCTCGTCGACTGACTGGGAAGCCCGGTCGACGATGCCCGCTTCAATGAGCCGTTTGGCCGTTGTTGTGCTGCGGGTGAGTCCTACGAATTCGGTTTGCGGGCAACGACGGCGGAGCGCCAACGCGGCGCTGCCACCGAGCAACCCGACGCCGAGGATGCCAATCCGTTGCGGCCAAGGGCTAACATCTTCCTGCATCGCGTCATTCCTTTCTCGGAGGGTCAACCGGAAGGTATCGTTGCCGGCCCGCTGCGGTCACCAGTCCGCCACGGATCGACCAGCCTGGGGCAGATCCTTTTGAGGATCAGGTTTTTGGATCGGATTTTTGGATCAGCTGAGGATTGATCAGCTGGGGACAGTCAGCGGAAGCATTTGATCGAAGGCGAGGTTTCTACTCGCCGATCGAATGCAGGCCACCGACCGTTAGAGATCTGGTAGTTCGTGGCCCATTTTAGAACGTTTCGTTTCGAGATAGCGTTGGTTGTGCTCGTTCACAGGGGGCACAATCGGCACTTGGTCGACAACTTGCAGATCAAATCCACGCAGGTTGAACGCCTCGGTCTTTTTAGGATTGTTGGTCAGCAGCCGGACTTCACTCAAGCCGAGGTCTTTGAGAATCTGCAATCCGATGCCGTAATCTCGCATGTCGGCTTTGAATCCTAGTGCGTGGTTAGCTTCGACAGTGTCCAGCCCTTCATCTTGCAATGCGTAGGCTCGAATTTTCTGTGCCAATCCGATTCCGCGACCTTCTTGTGGCAAATAAACCAATGCCCCCCGGCCTTCACCACTGATCATCCGCAAGGCCATGTTCAATTGATCACCACAGTCACATCGCAGCGATGCGATCAAGTCGCCTGTGAAGCAACTACTGTGCATTCGAACCAAGGGTGGCGTCCCGGGCTCCGTCAGATCCCCAAAGACCAACGCGATCGGTTCCTGGTTCTCGTACTGAACTTCGTAAACAATGACGGTGAAGTCGCCGTACCGAGTGGGCAACCTAGCTTCAGCAGCGCGACCGACTAATTTTTCGCTCACGCGACGATGAGCGATCAACTGCTCGATACTGATGATCTTAAGTTGGTGCTTTTCAGCGATGTCGGCCAGGTCTTGTCGCGAGGCGCGATCGCCTGATTCGTTCAGGATCTCACAGAGTGCCGCTGCGGGGGACAGTCCCGCCATTCGTGCCAAATCGACCGCCGCCTCGGTATGTCCGGCTCGACGCAAGACACCGCCCTGTTTGGCGAGAAGCGGGTAAACGTGACCAGGACGCACAAAATCTTCGGCTTTACAGTCAGCCAAAGCCATCTGCTGAATCGTTTCGCTTCGTTCAGCGGCCGTGATCCCGGTTTTTGCCGCGCTGATGTCGATTGGCGTTAAGAACGCCGTTTTCAGTGGAGCATCGTTTTGGGCAACAACCGGACTCAACTCCAGTCGTTTCGCCGTTTCGGGAAGTACCGACACGCACAGTTGCCCACGCCCCGACAGGATAAAGTTGACAAGTTCTGGCGTCGCTTTTTCAGCCGCACAGATGAAATCGCCCTCGTTTTCTCGTTCCTCGGCGTCCACGACAATCACGACTTCGCCGTCACGGATTGCCTGGACAGCTTCCGGGACGGTGTTCAATTCAATAGTCATGCGATTCGCTAGGATCGAGAAAATTCGTTCAATGGATGTGTGAACTTGATTATAGGGGGCTACCAAGTTTCACCCAACCAAGCCGGGCTGAAGTTTTGTGCGGCGACTCATCGACCTGGGGCGCAGATTTTCGCCCAAGAGCCAAAGTGTGGTGGCTTAGATGTGCCTTCGTTGCGAACCACATCGCAAAGGGATCAATCGGATGAGTCGAGTCACCGACATTACCAGATTGATGGGTGGGAAAAGCATCGGAACATCTCAAATCCAAGGCTACTTTCTTAGCGTGTAAACTACAAAAAGTCAGTCCGTCGATTTGTTCCGATCGAACGGTTTCCGTTGATCGGGAATTGCGAACGTGCACGCTGAGAAATCCATTTCGAACGCTTGTCAATTGATCATGCGCAAATCTGATTATTTTACCCCCAGCTTTGTTCTGGGGCCTCGCTTCGCCCTTGGTTTGCTGCTGGTTCTTGGCACCGTTGAGCTTGCGTCGGCTCAGAAGGTGACTTTGTTGGAGGATCAACGCTACTGCGACAGTGAGGGACGCGCCGGTTTGTGCGATGTCTATTCGCCGACAACCGCAGCGCCGAAAGCGGGCTTTCCGGTGGTCGTTGTTGTTCACGGTGGGGGGTGGATCAGCGGCGACAAATGGACACTGGAGGGGTACTCCCGAATGTTGGCCCAAAATGGCATGGTCGCCGTGACAATCAATTATCGATTAGCTCCGGCTCATAAGTTTCCGGCGCAGGTTGATGATGTAAGGCAGGCGTTACTGTGGGTCAAAGCCAATGCGAAGCGACTTTCTTTGGATCTCAGTCGGCTTGGCTTGTTTGGTTATTCCGCTGGTGGTCATCTCTCCACGCTCGTTGCCTCCCTGGCCGATGAGCCGATTGAAGTTCAAGCATCAGCCAGTCGTTGGGATTCCAAGGATCAGAAATGGAAGCAATTGCCAGCGATCCGAGCGGTGTGTGCAGGCGGGCCGCCTTGTGATTTTCGCTCGTACTCAAAAGAAAACAAATCACTGAGCTACTTTCTGGGTGGCTCTCGCGGTGAGAAGCCTGCGGTTTATCAAGCCGCGTCACCTGCCGCCCATGTTTCCAAGAATGATCCGGTAACCCAAATCATCCACGGCGAAAAAGATCTAATCGTGCCGATCAAGGAAAGCCGGGAGTTCCACCAAGCGCAAGTTGCCGCGGGAATCGACAGCCGGATGCTGGTAGTCACCGGGCAGGGCCACATGGTGACGTTCATCAATCCCAAGACTCGAAAGCAGTTATTGGAATTTTTTAGCGACGTGCTGTAACTGGGTGCTGCTACTAGGTGCTGTAACTGAATCCATGCCGTTTTGATCACGAATCCAGAACGCCCTTGGTCAGGTTGCCGCGTCCCATTGCTGGGTTTAGTTCCTACGGCCTGCGATGCCGCTCCCGAGGCCTGCGATGTCGCAGAATCGTGAGCAGGTCAATTGATCCAGCTCACGGATCCTGCTAGTCGAGGATCATGTCATCGACCGTCATGCCACCAGGGATCATAGGCAACACATGCTCTTGATAGGGGACTTCCACGTCGAGGACATAGGGCTTTTTCGAACCGATCATTTCTCGAATTGCGCCTTCCAGATCGCCCCTCTTGCGGACCGTGGCTGCTTCACAACCGTAGCCCTGTGCAATTTTGACGAAGTCTGGATAGCGATCTTTCGCGTATTCGAATCGATCGGCACTACTTGCTCCACTCGCTTCGTCGTGATGGATCGGACCAAGGTAGGTGTGGGCTCGGTTGCGGCCCATGAACCGATCTTCCCATTGGACAACCATGCCGAGGTGTTGGTTGTTTAGTAGCAACACTTTCACCGGCAGTTCTTCACAAAAACAAGTTGCCAGTTCTTGGATGTTCATTTGGAAACTGCCGTCCCCGTCAATGTCGACAACCAACGAATTGGGATGCGCGGCTTGAACACCCATCGCGGCGGGCAACCCAAATCCCATCGTTCCCAGTCCGCTGCTGCTGAGCCAGGTGCGTGGGCGGCGGAATTTATAGAACTGCGCCGCCCACATTTGATGCTGACCAACACCGACGGTGATATAGGTGTCCATGTCGGCAGTGACGTCGCTGAGCACCTTGATGGCGTGTTGTTGAAGGATTCCGTCGAACTGCTCGTCATATTTCAGCGGGTACTTCGCCTTCAGCTCTTCGCAATGTTTTTGCCACTCCGGGATTTCCGGTTGTTGAACAACTTTGTTCAGTTCAGTCAGCACCTGTTTGACATCCCCGCGGACGGGAACGTGAGCGGTTTTATTCTTGTTCAGCTCTGATGCATCGATATCAACGTGGATGATTTTGGCATCCTTGGCGAACGCTTCGACTTTTCCCGTGACGCGATCATCGAATCGAACTCCCAGGGCAATCAGCAGGTCGCAGTCGCGAACGGCGTAATTTGCGTAGGCAGCTCCGTGCATTCCCAGCCAATCGAGCGAGTGTTCGTGCTCGGGTGGAATCGCTCCTATTCCCATGACCGTGGTGGTCGCGGGAATCCCGGTCTTGGTCACAAATTCGCGAAGTTCTTCGCTTGCACTGCCCGTGATCACACCTCCACCGGCGTAGATGACCGGGCGACGTGCTAATTTGATCGCTGCGGCAATCTGGCGAACCGTTTCGCTGGGAATCGCCGGTGGGCTCGGGCGATAGCCGGGTAGATCCATTGGCGGATCCATATCGATATCGGTCAAATCACCAAGTTGGACATCTTTGGGGACATCAACCAACACAGGGCCTGGTCGGCCGCTTTGCGCGATGAAAAACGCCTCTTTCATGATTCGCGGTAGATCCGCAATTTTGGTCACCAAATAATGGTGCTTGGTGATGCCGCGACACACCTCCACCATCGGTGTTTCTTGAAACGCATCACTTCCGATCGCCTTGGTGGGCACCTGGCCGGTAATGCAGACCAACGGCACGCTGTCCAGCTTGGCATCTGCGATTGCCGTGACCAGGTTGGTTGCTCCGGGACCACTGGTTGCCATCACGACGCCGACTTTTCCGGTGCTGCGGGCATAGCCTTGGGCTGCAAAAGCCCCGCCCTGCTCATGCCGCGGCAAAATGGTTCGAATGGAGGATCCAAAGCGGGTCAATGCCTGGTGCATCGGCATACTGCAACCGCCGGGATAGGCGAATAAGACATCGACTCCATGGTCAACGAGTGACTTGACGAGGATATCAGCGCCTGTGGTGAGTCGAGGTTCGGACGCGGTTTTCGCGGTGCTCATAACTATCTGGATTACTGGACGGACGTTTTCCTACCCAAGACGGGGGGTGCTGCAGTCGATTCGATCTCCGGCAGCTCTCGTTCGAAAACCTGCTCTGAAGGGAGGTTCGAGCGGACTTGGTCGAAAAATCGACATTGGACGCGAAAACTGGCGTTTACGCAGCCGGCCGAAATCCCGAATCTACCCGTTAACGTAAGTTCGTGTCGAAACTTAGGCAATGGATAAAACGGCCTCGGCGATGACAACTTGGCTCAATTTGCTCGTAGTGGCAGCCGGCGGCGCCGTTGGTTCGGTCGCTCGTTACCTGATTACGGTCGGTTCGGCAGCCCTTCCGGGTGGGTCGACCCCGTTGGGGACGACTATAGCGAATGTCGCAGGATGTGCCGCGATTGGGGCGTTGGTGCAATACACGGTCCTGGTTCAGCATGTTTCGCCCCGATTGATTTTGGCAGTTCAGGTCGGTTTTCTCGGAGGACTGACGACTTTTTCCAGTTTCGCCCTCGATTCCACCGTCATGGCGAATTCGGGTCGTTGGGGCCTCGGCGGGGTTTTTGTGCTCGCGAACCTGCTGCTGGGCTGGGCAGCGTTGATCCTGACAGGAGCGATCGTGAAGGAATGGATGACATGAAGAACGTGCGACCGTTGACGATCATGATTGCCTTGCTGCTGTGGGGTATCTGCGGCAGTTTGATCGCCGAAGATGCCGGTGATCCGATGCAGGCTTATACGGATTCGTTGAACTTGCGTCGCGATGCATCTCTGGTCGCGGTCGCATTTTTCGATCCTGAAATCGGGATCGCCTGTGGCGAATATGGCACCATCCTGAGAACGAGCGATGGGGGTCGCAGTTGGTCGCTGGCTGATAGCGGTGTCTCTTGTCGATTGAATGCTGTGTTGTGGCTGACCGCGCAGCGGGCGGTGATTGTTGGTGGAAGTTACGACCCGATCACGCAAATTAATCGTGGAGTTGTGCTTCAGACTGTGGATGGTGGAGCGACCTGGCAGCGGGGAAACGACGCTGAACTACCGAAATTAAATGATCTCAAGCGAACTTCTGGCGGATTACTGGTTGCGACAGGAGAATGGTCTCATTCACTGTTGACCAACCGAGTCGAAAGTCACAACTCGGGACGCGTTTGGGATGCCGCGGAGGTTCAAGACTTGCCGCTGGCACCCGTGCAGACTCGGGAACGTTTAGAACATTGGTCCCGATCATCCCGCTTCCCGGTTGCCATTCGTGATGCTTGCCAAATTAGCAAGCAGGCAATTTGCGCTGTGGGTGACCATGGCGTGATCGAGCGAAGCAGCGACGGCGGACAAACCTGGCAAGTGGTTCGGGGAGACGGGCGGCAGACGTGCGTTTTGGTTGTTGCCAAGGAACCGTCGACCGTCGCTTGGCCGCTGGTCGGCAATGAAGCACTCGAAAACCGAAACCGAACGGCGCTGTTGCTGACGGATCCCGACACTGATGCGAGCCAGCTCAGTTTGACGCGTCAAGCCATGTCGATGGTTGGTGGTGCATCGGTTGATTTGTTTGACTGTGAGTCTCAAACAGACGAAGCCTCTTGCCAGGCAGCTGCAAGCGGTTGGATGCGCATCCACCGTCCTCGGGTATTGGTTATCGACAATCAAATTCCCCGCTTGTTGCAGGATGTTTTGTTAGCGGCCGCGACCCAAGTTGGCGTGCCCCGTGTTGTTCATTATTCGACCACCGGCGGTGGGAACAACACACTTCATCGAGATGCCCTGTTAACGCGGGTCGGAGTTCTCGCCAGTGACTTGCAGTTGGATGCAATGCAACTGATCGCTCCGGCGCGTGCCGAGGCGTCCTCCATTTCGATACGTTTCGTTTACGATCTCACCTCCACCAATCGTCGCAGCGATGCCCTGACCTCTGGTTTATCGTTGAAGCCCGGACACCGACTTGATGCCCCTCCAGCAACCGCATCCCGACGACGCTTGCAGATGGCCCAGGCGCGAATGCAGCAGGTGCGTCGAGTGGATGAATTTGTTTCTCAGTCCTCTTCAGTCGATCGATTTAAGGCGAACCTCGTCGGGATTTTGGATCAAACTTCCAAGGAAGATCAATTCCGGGTGGCGTGGAATACCTTGTTGAAAACAAAGTCACGTTACCAAGACAAAGAATTTCAACGAGTGGTGTTGGACGAGCTGCACCAACGTTTTCCAAATCGATCTGGTGCGAGTTGGGCTCAGTTGCGTGCCGAGTCATTAACGTTCAGTCGGGAGCGGTCGCAGTTGCGATTGCGACCCAACGAGTCGATTACGCGGACACCAGCTTCATCCACTGCGGCACCCGTTTCGCCATTTCAGATTCCACAGAATGAGGTTCGTCAGGCGTCTGCGGTATTGCCACTTCTAGTCCCCGATCAGCAACCCAAACAGACCCTTACGGGTGATGCTGAAGAAGTTGAGACTGCGATCGTCGATCTGGGCTGGGAATTTCATCCCTTGGTGCTGCTGGGACGCGATGCGTCCCGCCGGCGCGGTGATGAAGGGATCTTGCAGCCAGTTGATGGACCATCAGCCGATCTCGCGAGGCTAGCTGATGTCCGTTCCGAACCATGGTCGCAACTAATCTATGCTCGCAGTCGAGCGATCCGTGTACCAAAGGTCGCGTGGCCACCCCGCTTGGATGGTGTGCTGAATGATCCTTGTTGGCAGTCTGCTTTGCCTCTGGCAGGAAGTGCGTCGCAATTGCAATTCGCATACGACGACGAATACTTGTATGTTGCGATTCGATTTGATGCCCGCGATTGGAACGAAGATCTCACCCGTCCAGATGGCAAGATTCGCGATCACGATCTTGAGAGTGTGGATCGTTTGAGATTGCGATTGGATACAGACCGTGATCTGATGACTTCGATGCAGTTGCAGGTGTCGGCCGCAGGGCGGACTCACGATGCCATTGACGGAAATCCCGATTGGCAACCGACTTGGTACGTGGATACAAAGCAAGCTGATGGACAGGTGGTTGTTGAGTTAGCGTTGTCGCGGTACGACATCGCCGACCTGCCCATCCCTGCCGGAGAGACTTGGTACGCATCGGTCGATTTAATTCCCGCCGGGACGAAAACCTACGATCCGATCATTCCGAATCCAGAGACCTGGAAACGCATCGTCTTTCAACCCTGAGTCATCGCGATGGTTGACTTTCGGCAGGCAATCAATGAGACTCGCAATCGCTCTGCAACGCGATCACGTTTGGTGCGAGGGACTTCCTGCTGTATCCCGTCGGAAGTCTTTTTGTCGCTCTGCCCGGTCCTTTTGGGTCGCTCTGGCGGGTGCTGTGCCTCTGGCGGGTGTAGTTCAATGGTAGAACATCAGCTTCCCAAGCTGAATACGAGGGTTCGATTCCCTTCACCCGCTCTTGTTTGGAAAACCCGCTCTTGTTTGGAAAAGCCGTACGGTTCTTCCGAAATCAAGGATGGCTTCCCGAGTTAGCTGCCATGCAATGGTAGGCTGCCCGCAGTGACGCCCGTTTTCAGGGCGATCCCCCACGCGTTTTGCTGTTTGAATTCTCGGCTGGTTAGCCGGCTCTTTTGGGCGTGAGTGTCACACCGTTCCCATTTGTGGTGGGAAAGTGGCAGACCCCCTTTTGCACGTCGACCCCGCTGGCGATGTCGTTGGCCAGCAGGGCTGCTCCATCCATGTCGACGTAATCGAGGAGCGGCGCCAATTGGGCGATCGCCGAGATCCCAACACTTGATTCGGTCATGCAACCGACCATCGCTTTCATGTTGAGTTCTCGAGCACGCTGGATCATTCGCTTTGCGGGTGTCATGCCACCGCATTTAACAAGTTTAATATTCACTCCGTGAAATCGACCAGCACATTGGTCAACATCGTTCTCGACGATGCAGCTTTCGTCCGCGATGATCGGCAACGCTGATTTTTGGAATGCCTCTCGTGATTCCTCCACTTGATCCGCAGGCAGCGGCTGCTCGATAAACTCCACACCCAATTCACGAAGGCGATGCGAGTTCGTGATCGTCTCGGGTACAGTCCAGCCGCAGTTCGCGTCAACGCGAAACTTGGCGTCCGTATGTTGCCGAAGTTGTTCCACGATTTCGATATCGTGTTTCGTTCCCAGCTTGATCTTGTAAATCGGCCATCCGGGTGCCTCCTCCAACTTTGCAATCATCGCAGCGATGGAGTCGATTCCGATCGTGAAGTTTGATCGGGGCGCGTCATTGGGGTCGAGTCCCCAAAGTTCATAGACCGGTTTGCCCTTTTGTTTGCCCCATAAATCGTAGACAGCTTGATCGAGTGCACATAACGCAAATGGTTCGTCTGCGAGTTGCACTTGAACGCTTTCGAAGATCTCAGTGGGATTCACCGCCTGGATCGATTCAACCGTCGAACGCACGCTTTCGATCGCTTTCACCATGCGATCAAGGGTCATTCCGTAGTAATCATTGGTGGTGGCTTCACCATATCCCTGGTGCGTGCCATCGCTTAATTCCACCACCAATGTTGGCTGCACAGAAACGGTTGATCGCGAGATTGTGAACGGGTGCTTTAGCGGCAGATCGAATGTGTGCGATTGCAGACTTAACACGACTGTCCCTCACGAGCAGCAAGTTCGTTGCGAAGCGTTTCAACGGCAGTAACCAACTCACCAGGGCCATCCCGGATTACATCGCAGGTCGGTAATCCAAGTTCGTTTCGTACCCGTTCTCGTTCTTGAGAAGCCTGGGAATCGGTTAGCAGTCGGCCATTCATGGCGACGCCGATGATCTTCGATGGGCCCATCAGATTCGCCATCGTCTGATAGGCTACGCTCAATTCGGTCAAACTGGAAATTCCAATTTTGGGCATCCCGTGGACGGCTGTTCGTCCCGCCTCATAGCAAAGAATCATGCCGTGGGGCAAGCATCCGTGTAGCAAGCCAAGCGTCACAGCTGAGTAACGTGGATGTGCCAGGCTGCCCTGCCCTTCGATTAACAGAATGTCATGTTGCTGGTTCTTCAAAACCAGCTTCTCAACGGCGCCGCTGATAAAATCGGACACGACACAGTCAATCGGACAACCATCGCCCTCGATGAGAATGCCGGTTTGCCCGGTGGCGACAAATTTGGTGGTCCGGTCAGGTCGTTGAAGGGCTCGGGACAGTTCGATAGCGACCACCATTTTGCCAACACAGCAGTCTTGGCCGACCGTCAAAATTCTCAAGCAATCGGGGCGGATGCCTTCACGATTGGCAACGTCCTTTTCAGAGTTGCGTCGAACATCTTGAATCATCGCACCTGATTTCGCAGCAGCGGCTGCGAAATCAGGATCCTCCGCAAGAAATTCATGCAGGCCAGAAATGACATTCATCCCGCGTGAAAGAGCTTCCAGCACGATCGTTCGCCAGTGCTCTGGGATTTTGCCGCCGGGTGGGGCGATTCCAATCACCAACGTTTTTGCATCCGCGACCGCGACATCGTCCAAGTTGGCGACCACGGGGATCTGGTCGCCAACGCCTAGCAGTTGTCCTGCTGTGCTGCCCGCTGAGTTGCGGTCCAGAATTGCCTTCACTTCCGATTGCCGATACCGAAGCAGGCTGCAGGCGGTTTTCGCGGTGATTGGGTTGCTGTGACCGTCGGTCAGAATGATCATGCGACGGTTGGAGGCCGCGTCGCTACTAAGATTACTGTTTTGATTGCTCATCCTGTTGCTCACCTAGTCCAACCATTTCTAGTAGTCGCAGCGCGTTGGTCGTGGGTGATACACCCAAACGCATTTTGTAGTCAAAGATCATCTGGTCGTCGCCTGCTTCATCACGCTGGATGGTTTCGCGGAAGTGAACGGTCGAGGCGATCGAAAGCAGTTCGGGTTCATCGGCCAGTTCCAAGTCGTGAGTGCTGATCGCGCCAATCGCCTGTGAATTCACTAAATGACGAAGTACTTGCACCACAGCAATTTGCCTTTCGCGACTGTTGGTTCCCTGCAGAATCTCATCGAGTAGGAAAATACAGACACGATCATTTCGTGCCGCCATTTCGCGAGCGTGATCGACCACGCTTTTCAGGCGTTTGAGCTCAGCCATGTAGAACGAGACGCCTTCGCTGACATCATCACTGACGCGAATGCTGGTTGCTAATTCTGCTGATGGCAGTATCAATCGATCCGCACAAACGGGGGCGCCGATTCCTGCCAAAGCGACATTCAAACCGATGCTTCGCAGCATCGTGCTTTTGCCCGACATATTGCTGCCAGTGACTAACAGTAACGTGCCGGGAGGGCCGACTTGAACCGAGTTGGGCACTCGGGCATCGTCGGGAAGCAGTGGGTGCCCGATCGCCGTTGCTTCGAATACAGCCGGATCGGTTGCTGATTGCCATTGAGGCTTGACCCACGAGGGATACTCATCTCGTAACGCCGCGATCGACACCAGGGATTCTAATTCTCCCAAGGCCTGGAACCATTGGGGGACTCGGTCGGTGTAAGTCGCCTGCCATGCTTCCAATCGTCGCAGCACTCTAACATCCCACAGGGAAAAAATCTGCAGCGGCAGGTAGATCAGGAAGGTTCCTGCCGACTGTCTTAAACCACCGGCCCGAGCCACTCGCTGCAGTTCAAGCATGCCTTCGGTTGCCGAACGTTCACCATCGATCATGGCGTCACGAATGCGGAATAAGAAACCTGATTTGGAATCGGCTTCTGGATGCGGCAGCCAATTCGCTGATGCGAAAATCTCTTGGTAGTGATTGACGGCTTGGCGGTTGGACATTGCGATGGCGAAAATCGCGTGGGCGGGACCCAGCATCGCGGCGGTGATGCCGAGATTCGTGGCGATCAGTACGCCCAACACGATCAGGCTGATGCGAGTCCCTGCTGCGGGCAGTACTCCCATCAGTCCCAAGGCCAAACCGAGGAAGGCGACCACGGACAGGATCGAGCTGAGGTGGGACCATGTAATCAACCAGCGGCGACGGTTAAGCCACGGTTCCCCCGTCGCCCATTCCACAAAATGTTCTGGGTCGCCCGTGCTATCGCCGACCTGTCGTGCCAGGGTGTAAAACCGGAGACGCTGCTCACGCATCGGCGCCAGTGTTTCGACCGCTGACGATCTTTCTTTTGCGACGTCCGCGTCGGCAGGTCCCGCCAACCAATGAGCGAGTGTGCGAATTCCCGGTCGGGTCGCTGCCATCGAAACGAGATGGAACAGCGAGGCCCTGCCCAGCAAATCCAAATCGCTGGCGACATCACGACGATGCCCAGGCAGTTCAACCTCAGCGAGTTGCTTTGACAATTTCTTGGTCGCCAACCGTTCCCAATCTCGTTCTAGCCGCGAGATCAGGCGTTGAGTCACACTTCGATGCCGAAGAAGTTCGTCCAGGCTGTCTCGGACAGGTTCGTTGGCCGTGACCACGATGAGGAACGTTGCCATTGCGGCCCAGCCAATCCAGGTCGCGTAAGGAACACCATCAAAGCCCAAGCCAGCAAGCCAAAAGACCAGGGCGGCAAAAAATAACAACACCCTCGCCTTGCCAAATTTACGATCGGTGGCCTGAAGTTGCGCTTGCCGATCATCTAGCGACTTGAGTTGATCCTGATAGCGTTGCATCGCTGCTGCGGCATCGCTTCCATCAGCACCTGTTGCGCGGTTAGCGATTTCTGGTTCTTCCTTGGTCAAACCGTTGCAATCTCCGATTTGTTGCCGCGAGGCTGTGTAGGGCCATCGATTACCACCTTCGTGGCAATTCGATCTTGAAGGTTCGGGCGGAAAATCGTCAGCAGAAGCAGAGGCAGGAACCAAGCCAAGTACAGACCACCAAAATATCCGTGCCAGAATTGAGACGCCACCATGATGACTGCCGTACCGCTCATGAGCGTGCCCAAGTTCTTTTGAGCAGGCCAAATCGCAAAGAATACACTCAGAATCACAAACGCCACAATCGCTGGTAGACGCCAGATGGGATTCCATCCCAACGCCCAGATACCGCGAAACTGATCGATCTCACGATTTGGATTGAGGATTCCGAACATCCGCCGCAAGTGTTCCCATAGCGAAGCCGAATCATCAAACCACAAGCCGACCATCAGTACTACCAACATCGCCACCACGCCGACGGAAAACTGTCTCGCCCCTCGTTGCCAATAAAAGCTGATCCACAGCGGCAGCAAAAAGAGCGGGTAGTAAACAAGGCCGCCCGCCAAGCCCAGGAAAATCCCCGCGATCATTGGTCGGCGATAACTTAGCACTGCCCACAGTAATAAGGCGGCCGGCAATGCATGGTCGACGCGTCCGGTGAATTGAGCCGTGTAGGGCAGCATCAAATATAGCGTGGCACAACCTACACCCGCCCTCAGGTTGCTGAAGTGTCGGTTGCCGATCAACACAATGGCGACGACCAATGCCAATTGTGCTGCGATCGCCAGCGATTTGGCGACCTGAGAGAGTCGGGCCTGATTTGTGTTCAGTTCTTCATTGGGGATCGGTAACGCGCCGCCAATCGACTCGCTGACCGGGCGCGTCGGAATTGCCGGCAACATGTTCATCAACGCGTAGCCGGGGCCCAGTTTTGGGCCTTGTTCCACTTGAATCCGTGGGCTACTGGCAATCACATTCGCCATCATAAAAATGAATAGTGAAATACCAATGAAGTTCAAGCCACCCGTGGTCAGGTTGGGATCCAGCAGCGGGCGGCGAACCATGAGTGGGTCCAGCATCAGCCTTACCAATAAGAAGGCTTCGATCACGAACAAATAAATGAATCCCCAACGCTGCACGTCAGTGGGTGAAAATGTGTCTGTTTCGCTAGCGGTGTCCACCTCGTCGGCTTCGTCCATCTCATTTGAGGCGACGGCTTCTCCCTCTCTGGACAGGATGTTCGGGATCACATCGTTTCTCTCGTCATCCGGTGTGGCACCGGTAATGGTCGATGTTTCTGGGGTGCGATCTGCGATGGGGGCGGAGGCGGAAGCCTCGGCGTCACGGCGAGCTTCGTTGTCTTTGGTAGTCGATGGAACGGTAGTCGATGGAACCGGAGTCGTGTCTTTGGTGGCTGGTTCTTCAGATTCGGTTTGGCCCCCCGCTGAATCGTCTCCAAATTGTGCGAGTGCCAAGACCGGCAGGACGCTCAGGACCGAGGTCATATGTTTCGCCGGTCTGTAATCTTTTTCCTGCTCCACTTGTTTGCGGACCAGTAATTCTGTCTGGCGGATCTCGCGGCGGCGGCCTTCATAAACCACCAGGAGTCCTGGCGCCAGCAAGATTAGCAAGACGATGTCTAGATTCCGGACACTCCAGAATCGATGGAAAACAAAGTACAGCCCAATGGTCAGAAACGACGACATGTAAACCCATGTCGTCGGATCGGGGCGTTTGTAATAGAGCAGTATTTCGCTCATCGTTTTGAATCGCGCTCGCGGATCCAATTAGCAGGGGACCGGAAGGACGGGACCACGCAGACGTTCTCCACCACTGGGCAAAGTCGCATTCCCCGAGAGGCCTCCCTTCATCCCTTTTGGGAAATCGATCGTTTTTTGTCGACCAGCCGAAAGCATGCGTTTAGACGCGGTAGTGAGTCAAGAACCTAGCAGAATTTCGGTTCCAATGCAGCCAATGCTCCCGCAAACTCCGGCGAATGTCGTTCGGCGAGCCTCGATCGCCGGTCCGGTGTCTCTTACCACCCGCTGGGACTGAACCTTTCGTCGTTCAATCGTTACGATATCCTGGACTACCTATTCGCTATTCCCGACCTGATTGGAGCCAATCATCGTGGGTTCGAAATCCGATTCCGCACATCGACTCGCTGCTGACGCGATGCGTCAAGATCCTCGGTTGGTGGAGGCGAAGCGTCTAATTGCCGAAACTGTGGCTGAACATGCGGCCGGTTTGACCGAGGCCCGCCCCGCAGACCCGGAGCTGCAGGCTTCTTATCAGCAATTACTCGAGCGTTTAGGGCAGGCCCGTGGAGGTACGCCTTTTTGGCCTTATTTGGCGTCCGGGATCGGCAACGGACCGTTCGTGGAATTGGCTGATGGTAGCGTCAAACTCGATTTCATTTCCGGAATCGGCGTTCATGGGTGCGGCCACAGTTCACCGGCCATGATCAACGCGGCGATCGATGCTGCGTTGGAGGATACGGTCATGCAGGGCAATCTGCAGCAACATCCGCCCAGCTTGGAAATGTGTGAAGCGCTCATTCGGTTAGCCACTGCGGGTGACGCCAAAATTGACCACTGTTTGCTCTCGACCAGTGGAGCCATGGCAAACGAAAATGCGCTCAAGATTGCGATGCACCACAGTGCTCCGGCGGATCGTGTGATCGCGTTTGACAATGCGTTCGCCGGTCGCACGTTCGCGATGGCCGCGCTGACGGATCGCCCAAAATATCGAGCTGGTTTGCCTTTGGCGATCGCGGTCGACTACTTGCCGTTTCGCGATCCGGAAAAGCCCGATCGAAGTTTGCGGTGGGCAGTCGACGAGTTGCATCGATTATTGGAACGTCATCCCGGTCGTTATGCGGCTTTTTGGGCCGAGCCAATCGCGGGTGAAGGTGGTTACTATCCCGGCAGCGGTGATTTCTTTCGGGCTTTGTGCGAGCCACTTCGCGAAGCAGGGATCCCAGTCATCTTTGACGAAGTGCAATCGTTTTCGCGGACCAGTCAACCCTTCGCGTTTCAGCACTATGGGTTGGATGAATTTGCAGATATCGTGACGGTTGGGAAGGTTACCCAGGTCTGTGCCACCCTTTACGGCGAAAAGTTTCAACCCAAGGCGCCTATCCTCAGCCAAACATTCACCGGATCTTCCTCGTCAATCGCGACCGGGTTGGCGATGCTCGAGCAGTTGCAGTCCGAGGGTTGCTTTGGCGCCGAAGGCAAGAACAATCGACGGCACGCGTATTTTGCCGAGGGTTTGAAACGTATTGGTGAACGTCATCCGGGCTTGGTAAAAGGGCCCTACGGCGAAGGCATGATGGTTGCTTTCACACCCGGGGATGGAAGCTTTGAACAGGCGAAGCGATTAATGACCATCATGTATGAAACCGGTTTGCTCGGTTTTGTGTGCGGTGCTAGCCCCACTCGTTTGCGATTCTTGCCACCGCCAGCGACCACTTCCAATGAGCACATTGACGCCGCATTGTCGCTACTGGAGCAGGCAGTGGAACGTTTTGCTTCCGAAATCTCTTAAGGTACTCCTATGTGGGTGGTTCGCGCGGTTCGCATTGAAGATATTGACGCGCTGCATGAGTTGGTGCTGTCAGCAACGCGGGGTTTAACTTCCTTGCAACTGGATCGTGCACGCTTGCTCGGCCGTGTCGAGGAGTCGACCTTTGCGTTCAGTCGCATTGGTCCCTCGCCACGCGGAGAACCGTTCGTGTTGGTTCTGGTCAATGAGGCAACAGGGGAGTTGGTTGGGACTTCGACCGTGTATGCCAAGACGGGCGGTTATCAACCGCTGTACGCCTATCGAATGGTGGAATCGGATCATGCCAGCGAGCTGCTTGGTGTCCGGCACCACCGCACACGGCTTGAACTGTGTCGCATCCATGATGGGCCGACTGAAATTGGTAGCTTGTTCTTGCGAGGTCTTTATCGTGGCGAAGGGAGAGGTCGCTGGTTGTCACTGTCACGCTTCGCACTAATTTCAATGTTGCCACATCGCTTCGCTGATCGTGTGATCGCAGAAATGCGTGGCAAGGCGAATCCCGATGGAGCGGTGCCATTTTGGGACGCGGTTGCTGGACGATTTATTCCGACCGATTTCGCAACCGTTGATGCGATGTCGACCGTTTCGAAAATGTTTATCGAGGAGATGATGCCACAGCATCCGATCTACTTGGATCTTTTGCCCCAAGAGGTTCGCCAGGGAATCGGCGAGGTGCATCCCGAAACTGTGCCCGCAATTGCGATGTTAAAATCTGAAGGATTCTCCGTCACCGACTTGGTCGATATCTTTGACGGTGGTCCCGTTATCAGTTGTGAAACAAACCAAATTCATGCGGTCCGGCGGGTTCGCGAAATGACGATCAGACGCGTTACGGATGCTCCGAGTGATCAAGCCGAGCCTCGTATTGTCGCAACCGCAACCAACGGATTCACCAGTGTTCAGGCAAACGTTGAGTGCGAAGGTGATGAGTTGGTGATCGGTGCCGCCGAAGCAAATCGGTTGGAATTGGAAGTGGGCTCGACTTGCCGCGTGCTGCCACTGCGGCCTATTTGACGGGCTCCTCGCCATGCATGCGGTCAATTAGGTAACACGGCGACTGGCAATGCAGCGACTGGCAATGCAGCGACTGGCAATGCAGCGAC
>JBMYRF010000003.1:0-31810 GCA_049602075.1 Rubripirellula sp. | reverse complement strand
GCGACTGGCAATGCAGCGACTGGCAATGCAGCGACTGGCAATGCAGCGACCGCTGCGCGATGCTTCCCAGCGGGAAGCCTGCGATTTTGAAGTTGTCGACGCCCAGGTTGCTTAGGCGTTGCGCTGCACCAACGGCATCATTGATGTGCAGCGTACTGATCATCAAGTGACCGCTTAACGCGGCTTGGATTGCTGTAGTGGCTGTTTCAGAGTCTCGGGTCTCGCCCACCATGATGGCATCCGGGTCCTGTCGCATGATGTATGTCAATGCAATTGCAAACCCCATTTCAAATTTGTTGTCACTTTGGACTTGGTTGATGCCCGCATTCGAGCGATCCACTCGATTCCATCACCCTCTGGAAGCACCGTGTCAACGATCACTAAGTCGGGGATTTTCTTCTCCATTGATGTCATGGCTTCACTGCCAATTTCCGTAAGCTCGACTTGGTATCCAAGAAATTCCAAGCGGAACGAGATCAGTTCAGCTAAGACAGGTTCTGCTTGAACCAACAATAACTTGACACCTGATGAATCAAACATGACTCAAATCTTTCTGCGATGGAGACGATGGCGCTGGGACTGGACTACCGGTATTACGTCTTGACACCGATCAAGCCCTAGGTGGCGTTTGCAGTTGCTTCGTCCCACATAGAGTATCCCGGTAAATGCGGTCGCTTGGCTGTCGTGACCGCTGGCCGATCAATCGGCACAACTGCTATAGCCGATTGGCTGAAAGACGATCGCATTCGCGTCAGTTTTACGACGCGTCCGAACAGGCGAGATATCCAAACAGTCCAGATATTGAAGTGAAGCAGGCGGAAATGCGGGGCGTTGAAGTAGGGACTTCCCGGTTTCCTCCTTGGAGGAGATCAGGCTTCTCCCGGCGGCGTTGCTACCAGGGTGGGCGACCCTGCGTTGGTCTGGAAAAGAACCTGCTGCATGGTCGCAAACGAGTCGAACCGGTGTGATCGGATTTCATCACGTTAATCCGTGTGTCTATGGTTACTTCGTCGCAGGCCTAGAAGAGCGTGAAGCAATGGTTTTTTCTTGTCCGCGAAGGCGGGTGGGTTTGCTTGAACGCAAAGAAATCAGTGTGATGCGGGTGCGCGTTGGTCGAAAGTAGACTGGTAGTCGCGTCTTTTTAGCGAGACGCGATCGATAGGCAAAGCGAGCCAAGCAGACCCACTTTTTATCGTTTACGGTTTCCGGGTTCCAGAATCATTACCAACATCAGGAACCCACCCGCCAGGAAACCTGCGATCGTGACGGTCACAATGAGCCCTAGCAGCGTATACATTTTTTTTCTCCAAACGTGGAATATTCGGTCACTACCTGAGAAGGCTGCATCGAGCGGTCATTGGGGCGCGGATTACGCGCGGTAATTCCACGAGAATTTTGGTTTCTCGGTAGCGCTCGCCGCGACCAGCAAGTGCCGCGAGTGCGTGTTTCATAGCCAAGTCGACATTGGGCTGAATGCTGGTTCGGAACATTCTCTTTCTATGGAAATCCGCCGTTGTTTGCTGGATTCTGCTCGACAGTCGTCGTGGTAAGTCACATCGTCGACGCGGCTCCTGTTAATCAGATAAACTGCCACACACTGAATTCGTCAACAACCAAGATGAGGGCGGCAATATGTCCATTCGAATGAAAATGGTGATTCTCGTAGCCTTATTCTCGACGTCGCTCAGTTCAGCTCAAGAGAGTCTGAACTGTTATTCCAAAACGGATGTGCATGCTTCTCTCTACGAAACGCTGCAGGCCCAAGCCTACTTAGCCTTGGATCGACGGCAGGAGCAATTCGAAGCCATTGATTCGGCCGCGGCTGTCGCCACCTATCAGGAAAGACTGCGAAGAGAGTTTGTCACGCGTTTGGGTGGGTTTCCGGATCGTCATCCTTTGAATTCGAAAGTGATGAAAACGGTCAATGCCGAGGGATATCGGATTGAGAATGTGATCTTTGAAAGTCAGCCGCAGCACCATGTGACGGCCAACTTATATCTGCCGACTGGAGACGGTCCTTTTCCGGCGGTTGTGGTTTCCAGTGGTCACAGTCGCACAGCTAAGACTGCGGATTACAACCAGCGATTTGGAATCATGATGGCTCGGCATGGGATGGTGGCACTTTGTTTTGATCCCATTGGGCAAGGTGAGCGTTCACAGATCCTTAATGACCAAGGTGAAAATTTGTTCGATGGGACGACGACCGAACACTTTTTGATGGGGATTGGTTCGATTTTGGTTGGGCGTAATACGGCAACCTATCGTGTTTACGATGCGATGCGATCGATCGATTATCTCGCCACACGTCCCGAGGTCGACTCGTCACGAATTGGCATGACCGGATGTAGTGGGGGTGGCACGTTGACAAGTTATACGATGGCCTTGGATGACCGCGTGCTTTGCGCGGCACCCGCTTGCTATCTCACAACATTCCGGCGACTGATTGAAACGATTGGTCCCCAGGATTCCGAGCAGAACATTTTTGGTCAGCTTGTGTGGGGGATGGATCAGGCTGACTACGTTTTGATGCGGGGACCGAAACCAACCTTGATCAGTTCTACAACCCAGGATTTTTTTGACATCCGAGGTAGCTGGGAGAGCTTTCGTCAGGCGAAGCGAGTGTATGGAAGGCTTGGGTTTCCCGAACGCGTTGACTTAGTTGAAATTGATGGGACACATGGTGTCCAGCCTCAGAATCTTGCCACGATCGCACATTGGATGCAGCGTTGGTTACTAGACATCGATAAGCCCGTTGATGCAATCGAACTGCCAGTGCGTGATGGTGCTGATTTGATGTGTACCGAGCATGGACAAGTTTTGTCATTGCCTGGTGAGTTGTCAGTATTTGATCTGAATGCGCAATACGCGAAAACGCTTGCCGGTACACGGACGAAGAAAGGGAAATCAGCCACCGCGGACGAATTGCGGAAGCTTGTCTCTGAGCGAATCGGATTGCCTGAGTTGGGCGTCGAGCAAACAGCGAAAGCAGTGACGCAGCAGCAACGAGGTGAGTATCAAATCGAAGCTCTGCTACTCGATTTTGGTGCTGACATCCCCTTGCCCATCAATCTTTACCTGCCGGGCGGAGAAGCAAGTGAATCGGTTTACCTCTGTCTTAATGATGGTGGAAAGAACGAGGCTGCTGAGTTAGCAATCCGTCTGGTAGGGCAAGGTCACTCTGTGGTCACCGTCGACTTGCGAGGTCAGGGAGAAACCGGAACGGGTGAGTTCAAGGCAGGCCTTGGTGACTGGAAAACCTTTTCACTCGCTTACCTGCTTGAGCAATCGATCATTGGGATTCGGTCTGCTGACACACTGGCTCTGTCACGCTACGCAAGCGAGCAGATGCCGAATCGATCGATCCATCTTATTGCTGAGGGTCAAAGCGGGATGGTGGCCTTGCACGCAGCAGCGCTGCAGCCATCGCGGTTCGCCAGTGTGACATTAAGAAATTCCCCACGCGATTGGTCGTCGAATGTTGGTGTCTCTAATTCTGAGGTGCAATTGGATCACACTGTCCACGGAGCATTGTCGCTCTACGATTTGCCTGACTTGGTGGAGCTAGCGGGGAGAGACAAGGTGGAGTTCGCGAACGAATAAAAAAGTTCGAAGCTGGCAACGCGTACGACGCGGAGTCTGACTCCGTTCGGTAGCGGAAACCGGCTGCTGATTCGCCTCATCGGTGCTGTTCGCCAGCCTTGGTTGGTCGGTTCTAGTCACCTCTTTCTATGCGATTATTGGTGGCCCATGCAGCAGTGGGGGAAATTTGGTTCAACCTTTAGCGGCATTCGTTTTCAGTTAGTCTCAGTTGAGTCTGCAAGGTTGAATTGGGTCGAGTCGGTCAAGATAATCGACTCACCATCCCATCGTTCCGGGACTTCCTTTAAAGGGACCGACGACGCGAGATGTGATCCAGCCGCCGTAAAAATCACCAGGCTGGGCTTCGACTTCCTCATCATTGACGAAGCAAGCGTCAACCTTGCTGGGGTAAAACGCGAGGTGCCCAGCAAGGGCTTCAAACCGGTTCGTTGGTGATCGATACGACCACGCGACATCCGCAACGATTTGATCTTGTAGAACCAGCGTGTGATAGTTTGCATAGCCTTTCCACTCACAAAATGAACCGTGGTCCGATTCACGCAACAGGTCCATGCGAATCGAATCGGGTGGTAAATAAAAGACGGGCGGATGACTAGTTTCAAGAACGCGAAAGGATTCAGCGGTTTCCGCGATCACGATATTGTTAGTGACGATTCGGATCTTCGAATCGCAGGCTTCGATTTTGGGAGGTCGGGGATAGTCCCAAACAGATTCCTGACCCGGTCCTGGGGTGATTCGCTTGCGGAACACGTTTACCTCGCGCTCAAGGGAGAAGGATCGCCAACGGCGTCCCACTATAGAAGTTTTGACAAGTGCCTCGATCGTATTTGACGGGCTTTGAATGTGGGCTACAAACAAAATTCTCAGGCGACTGGATTTTTCGCCGTGCTGTCAGAATGATCTTTTGCGCCGACGAATCGGTTTTTGGTTTCAGTCCATTTCCCGGTTCCGGGGGTTTAGCCAAGTTGTCCGGTGATGAGCTGAATCGTTGGAACAATCACCAAAGGGGAGATCGGTTTGGCTGGTTCCAACGGATACGACCGAGCAGGACATCGCCGCGGTAACCATTGCGGGGCATCCATTCTCCGACGGAGACGATTGATTCGTCGGCGCTTACGTTCGTGACGTCAAAATTGCCCATCAACGCGACGGAATCTGGCGCGTTGACGCCATCGCCGACCAGTGGCAAAACGACCTGTTCAGTGGATCGGATTAGACACTGGTTTACTGGATCGACCTGCGCGACCCAAAGTGGGGAACGCCAGCGAATGACATTTTGATTCGTTGAATCTTTGCGTGTGTAGACCAAGAACAAGCCATCGCTGTGGGTCAACCAATGTTGCTGGGTTGTGGACATCTCTAACTTTTCACCATCATCCCAGTTCCATGCTTTCTGAGTCTGCCAATTCAAGCCGTCGTCACTGACGCTCACGTATCCACGGTTGTCTTCGGCGCGGATGGTCATCCAAAATCGATCGTGCCAAAACGTGACACTTGGTTCTAGCAAGCCCCGCCCAACCGTATTGTGCAGTGGTTCACCCACTTCACGGATGTTCAATTCATTGCCGTCATACTGCGCTACAACTCCGGCAACCATTCTGGCTGTTGGTTGGGGCCCAAACGTAAACGACATTTGTACGTCGCCATTGGGCAGTACGTAGCGTTGGCCACAGTTGTTGCTGTAGATGAATCCGCCCCGAGGGTCATCCCATTCGAGAATCTTTCGGGTCGACCAATTTCCCTCGCCATCGCGGGTGACATAGACCGGATAGCGAGCCAGTTGTTCACCACGAGCAAAATACTCACCTTTGTAGAAGACGACATGCCCCAACGCGATCACCGTGTTGGTCTGTGGGTGGTATTGTGGTGTCACGTCGCAAACACCGGCTTTCAGTCCGTCATCACGTCCCGGTACGGGGTCTCGCGCCAACGCATCGATTGCCTGTGGCTCGGTCCAGGTTTTGCCGAGGTCATCTGACATCGACCAGTGCACAGGCCCGAAATAGTCTGATCCGCCAACTTCTTGAAGCGTCATCAACACGACTGGTTTTCTATTTCGACCCGGCATCATGCAGGCGCGAGAATGAAACCACGTGCGTTGTTTCCCGTCGCGATTGCGCCACAGTGTTTCTTTCGAAATAGAACTAATGAGCGGATTCACTTTTGCGGCTTGGGCAGACGAAGATCCACCGAGCCAAGTGCAAGCACCGATCGCCAGGCATTTTCGACGATTGATTCGATTGCGATTTGACATGCTAAAGAGCTAAACTGAGGGACCATTAACAGCCGAGTTGATCAGAAAGTATAAAGTGAACGTCCATGAGATGTGAGATCGCGTAGCCTTGCATCTTTTTGGTCACAAGTAGCGATTGCTCTCGCCGCGAAGAAATCCTTCGTCGACGCGCCCCCGGGAGACCCATTTTTAGCCCTTCACTAAGACGAATCCGTGAACCACAGGAATCAAGATGGTCTTTAGAATCAAAGAAAAGTTTTGGGCGTGGGGTAATGACTTTGCGATCACTGATGCAGATGGCAACGAAGTATATTACGTCGACGGAATTGCCTTCTCCTGGGGAAACAAACTCTCGTTCCAGAGCCCTGATCGCCAAGAGTTGGCGTTGATCAGCCAAAAGCTCTTATCGTGGAAACCGCAGTATCAGATCATCATCGAAGGTCAGGTCTTTGCGGAGGTGGTTAAGGAATGGACGTGGTTCAATAAGAAGTTTACGCTCGATGTTCCTGGGCCGAATGACTATACGATTGATGGATCCTTTTGGTCGCATGAATTTTCTTTCCAACGGAAAGGACGAGTTGTGGCGACGGTTAGTAAAAAATATTGGTCTTGGACCGATAGTTATGGTGTCGAGATTGTTGACGGTGAAGACGCGGTCGCAATTCTTTGTGCTTGCATTGTGATCGACCAAGTGTTGTACGATGAATCGGGCAGTAGTTCAATTAATACTGGCTGAGAGGTGTGAGCGATGAACGTGCCAGCAGGAGTTCTGTGTTGCCTGCCTTGCGATGATTCTGCTTCGAGGGTTAATCGCTTGGCTCGAGAGCTTGAGCTGACACCAACCGCCGCAGAGCAGTTGGGTCGATCAGCAGTCGCCGCAACGGATGCAGGCTTTTATCTTGACTCGGCAGGCACGAGAGTTGATTGGCATCAATCCGTTCAGCACGCTTGTGCTGCCAAGGTAAGCTTGCCGCCCGCAGTTTCGCTGCCGAGTCATGCAGAGCTGAACTTTCCTGAAACGATCGTTCAGGTGCGAAATGAAACGACATTGTTTGCTGCGCGGCGTTTTACGCAGGAGGGGAAGGTTCCGCTAGCGTTGAATTTCGCGAACGGAGTTCAGCCTGGCGGAGGTTTCCTCGTCGGTGCGCAAGCGCAGGAGGAGATGCTTTGTCGATCAAGTGCCTTGTTTGCGACCTTGGTTGATGACCCAATGTACGACTTTCATCGCGAAGAAAATCCCGAGGCCTCTTCTGATTGGGCGATTTTGTCACCTGATGTTCCTGTCTTTCGGACGGATGATGGAGCGGAACTCGACCGGCCATGGTTGTGCAGCTTTTTGACTTGTGCTGCTCCCTATGCACCAGCAGTCGGTTTAACTCTTTCAGCGGAAATGTTGTCCCAAAGGATAGAGCGGGTTTTGACAATCGCGAAGGCCTATCGTTATCGCTCGCTCGTGCTCGGCGCTTGGGGGTGTGGTGCCTTTGGAAATGATCCGGACCAAACGGCACGGGATTTTCACAAACTGTTGATTTCGACGTTCGCTGGCGTCTTTGAGCAAATTACGTTCGCCATCGTTGATCGCTCGAGAGAGCGACGTATTCTTCAACCGTTTCGGTCCTTGTTTTCAGCAGGATGAGTTCAATGTCATCAGCAAGGAGATTCGTTGAAACAATGTTTCCAAATTGTGGCATTGTGCATCGAAATTGGAGGGAACGTTCTGGTTTGCCACGAAGCCTTCGAAAGCGGAGTTCGTTAATCTTGCTGAAACGTGAATCGCTCAGAGCGATTCGCGATCGTTCCATTTAAGCTGCCCAGTTCTCGAGTCTCGCCGTCGATTCAGCCTTCAAGGCTTCGGTGTGTTCTCGAAAATCCCATCCACGCTCAATTTGATTGTTTGACAGAGGCCATCGAGATTCAATCCATCTCCATTGGCAGTGAATGGTTGTTCGACATGGCTGGCGATCCCTTCAGCGGCGATTGTGAAATACGCAGTGAAAAAAGTAATGGGAATGGTCCAATATCCAAATTGATTGACAATCCCCCACGGCAGCGTCAACACAAACAGTGTGAGTGCATGGATTAGAAAGACACGGTAGGACAACGCGATGGGTGTGTTCTTAATGCGTTCACAACCACCACAGACTTCGAGAAATATTTTTGCCTCGCGATCAAGCATCCAAAAGCCAGTTTGGTCGATGTGTTGCTCTTGCTTCCAGTTCTCAAGAATTCCATACATTTGATTTACCACCCAGCTCGGTGCATGTCCCTGGACCGACTCTTGGCCGAAGGGTGCGAGGCTTTCTGTTGGGGGCACATCTCGAAGGCTATCGCGGAGTACCTTAGGGAATGCGACGATCAATTGGTGCATCGTTGCAAACGTTTCGTCACGGGGCTGGACAAGGTGGTTTGTCTTGACCGCGAAGTTTCGAGATGCGTTGACCAGGGTTCCCCAAAGTTTTCGGCCCTCCCACCAACGATCGAAAGCGCGATTTGCGCGGAATGCCAGCAGCATTCCTATGGCGAGTGAGAGAACGGCTTCAAGCCCCGATGGAAAGTCACCAATGAATTCGTATTCAGTCTTCTCTTTCCAAATCGCCAAGCCACTGTAAGCGGCTGCAATTAGCGACATGAGGATGACCGGTCGAAGTGGAGCGGTGGGCAGAAAACGAAGCGACAATGGAGGACCTTCGGATCTTATTTTGGAAAGGTTTGGCCGGAGTGATGCAGGAGAATAACCGATTTTTGATGTTGGAGGGCTGCTGGCAGAGAGCGTATTCACCATCGCATCTTCGGTAGCCGTTCTTGGGTGTTTCTTTGGTCTCCGGTTGGATCCCGATCACAATACGCAGGCGTCCCAGATCAAGTTTTGTAATTTGACTCAAATTACGCTGTTTTGTGTTAGCAAGATTTACCCGCTCGATGTGAAGGCTTGTTCCTTGGTGCATTCATTTCTTGTGGAATCTAAGTTTCATCGTGGCAGCCCCCAAATTCGTGTCATCGATTCGATTGGATGGCTGGACATTGCACTCGGAGAACCAAAATGCCGGCCAGCTTTTTGAACTAGCCAAGTTCGGTTTTTTGAGCGAGATTGTGTAGCGTGTTTGATTACTTCGACGAAGCTGCTGGAAAGGTGTTATTGAATCGGCGCAAAGAGTCGGCAGACACGAACGAGTAATCGGAAAGGAAGCGACCGGTCGGTGTACTCGCTTCGCAGTGCAAGTTCGCTCTTTTCAAAATCGGCTGTTAGCATTGCTTCAACTTCACTGGCAAATTCCTGTCCCAGAACCAGCATCATGATTTCAAAATTGAGCCGCATCGATCGGTTATCAAGATTGGATGTACCGACCAACGCTGCGTCGTCATCGATTAGCCATACTTTTTGATGCAGAAAACCGGGTTGGTAGCGGAAGATTTTGACACCCGCTTCTTCGGCTTCCTCCAAATAGGAGAGTCCTGACCAGTAAACATGAAGATGGTCTGGATTTCTTGGGATCAGCACTCGAACATCGACCCCTCGCAACGCTGCTAATTGAAGTGCCGAAAGGACCTGTTCATCCGGAATGAAGTACGGGCTAACAATCCAAAGCCGTTTTTGTGCTGAGTTGATGGCGTGCAAGAAGAACAGTGTTCCTGGTTCCAACAAATCGGCAGGCCCCGTCGGCAAGCATGCCACGGCGGTATCACTTCCGGCGGCACGTTCAGGATCCCAATTCAAGTCGATTCGTTGGTCCGTTGCCCAATACCAATCTTCAAAAAAGGGCACTTGAATACACTGGACCACTGGCCCTGCCAGTTCAATATGCGTATCACGCCAGGGTGTTAGAACAGGATCCAGTCCGAGGTACTCATCGCCGACATTGTGGCCACCTACGTAGGCTGTCTTTCCGTCGATCACAACAATTTTGCGATGGTTGCGAAAGTTCAGCCGGAACCGCTTTCCATCTTTGGTGGTGTTGAACGGAACGATTTCGACTCCACCGCCGCGAAGCTCGGAAATATATTCCGGCGAAAGATCCTTGCTACCCAGTTCGTCGTAGAGCACATAGACTCGCACGCCTTCGGCTGCTTTCTTCAGAAATGCGCGTTTGAATCGCTGACCTAATTCATCATCGCGCATGATGTAAAACTGAAAAAGAATGTAGTCCTCGGCCCGTTCGACCCCGTCGAAGATTGCATCGAATGTTTCTTTCCCGTCGACTAATAGTTTGACGTGATTGCCAGTCGTGATCGGTAATCCACTCAAGCTTTCTACAAGTCGGGCATGACTCTCTTGTTCTTCCGAGATCGGTATCGCTAACAGCTGCTCTTCCTCCAATAATCTCTTCGCACGTTTCGCCGAATCGCTATTTGCAAGCTGTTTATTCCGACGCAGCAGTTCGTAGTCGTCAAACTTGGATTGTCCGAGAGCCCAGTAAGCTGGGACCGCGATGTAGGGAAACGTGTTCAGGCTGACGCCCCAAGCGATGGCACCCTGAGATGTGCGGGTAGACATGATCGCTTCGATTGATGTCAATGCACCCAGCACGTGCATGACAAGCACGAATAGAACTCTCAACTTATGGCGTTTGGTAATCCGCTTTTTGGGTTGCTTGACTTGTGTTGCTGTATTGACACTTGATTCCTCACCCACCGGTGTTCTGGTGGGTGAGGTTTTGCGATAACGCGAAAAAATGTTTTTAAGCATGTGCAGTATCCAAAGTGCCGAACCTTTCACAGGCCGTATCGATTTATGGCGTCGGTTTCGGGGTGTCTTTCGCCCGAATTGGAAGCGTTTTTGACATCGCCAGACTGGACCAGCCGGTAGCAGCAGCCGAGATCCACTGGTCTGGGCCGTGGGGGAAACCACTTTCAAAATACGGTTGAAATTTGTACGAGCGGCTTTGGACGTGCCAAGAACCATCCGGCTTGGAATTCCGCACAAGAAATCGGATTCCGTTCTGATAGGCCACTGACGTGGTCGCTATCTCGCCCGATGCTTGCAACGCGTAAAGTGTCAGCCCCGTAGCGTAAGCGTCAGGGGCAAGACCTGGTCGTTGCGGCCAGCCCCCCAGGTCCGATTGATCAAGCAGTAACTCTTGTGTCGCGGTGGCAATCTGAACTTGCAGCGCGTTTCCCCAGTGCAATCCGAGCAGCCGAAATGCTTTTTCTGCATTGTGTTCAGGCTGCTGTTGGGCAAGCCAATTTGTGGCACGAGCGACCCTTTTTTTAATGGATGATCGCCAGCCCGGTGGCGAATAATGATCAATCGCGCGGAGTGCCACCGCAGTTGCCGTGATCGAAGAGTATTCCGTCGGCGGACGATGAGCGTCGCTCAGCCAAGATCCATCCAATCGCTGCAGGCCAGCCAGTTCGTAGCAAGCAGCATCGGTAAATTCATCGGGCGGATAATCTGAAGCGGACAATCCCCACAGCAGATAGCCAAAGCGATGGGCCGCCCCTCCAGATTTAATGCGTTGCAGGAAAAACGAACGTTTTTTCGCAAGTTCCACCGAGGTCAATTTGACTTGTTGACGCCACACTTGATCGTCAATTGCAATTCCACGCTGGCGAGCCGAAGCGACCACCAACGCTGACGCAGTTTGTTGATGGCACGCAATGCATCCAGATTTAGCAAAAAAGATCGGATCGCAAGACTGCAGTAAGTTTGTGCTTTTTTGAACGATTGCGAGAAGGCTTGATTCGTCTAACGGATCGGTCGTGATTTCCGCTGGCAGGCGGCGATTTACAGTTTCGGATTGGTGTTGTTCCGCGTCTATTGCACCTGATTGACGCAACCACTGCACGATGTCGCTCGATCCGTGTTCATGTGCCATCGCCGACGCTGTTTTACCGTGCTTTTCTTGTTGTTGAATGTCATCTGTTTTTGAAAGGAGGTATTTGACCAGGCCGAGGTTTTGTGTTTCGGAATAGGCGGCGGCCAAGAAAGGTGAGGCAGGCGTTGCGAATTTCGTGGGGCTGGTGGATTTTGGATTTGCACCCGCAGCAATAAGCTGTTCGGCCATTGGCTGGTTGCCGTGGGTGGCAGCAAAAACGAGAGCCCTGTCGAGCGAAGATTGGTCATGGCGAACCTTTTGTGACAGGAAGAGTCGAACAGCCGTCAGATCGTTTGCGCGTGCCGATTCGCCAATTGCTTTGCCGAGCATTTTTGAATAGTCGGCAAGTGTTTCATTCAGTCGACTGAGGATTTCACTCATCAACCTGTAATCACCAGTGCGTGCAGCCAAGGCAATCGCCGTCCAATCTCGGCGATCGGCATAATGAAGATCAGCACCCGATCGTATAAGCTCCAGGACAACCTTTGTGTTACCAGCTTGCGCGGCTGCCATTAGGATGGCGCGGCGTCCTAATTTAGTTTCTGCATCGACGTTTGCCCCATGGCGAATCAGCATTCGGACTGTTTCAAGATCTGAGATGGCGAACATCAAGGGCGTCAGGCCGTCTTGGTCGGCCACATTTGGATCGGCTCCTGCTTGTAGCAATGATTGAACTGCTTCCGGGCTAGAATAGTAGGCGGCATAAATGAGTGGAGTCGCATCGCGATGATCGGTTTCTCGCAAAACAGTTTTGTTGAGGAGCAGGCCGGGTAGCTGTTTGTCATTCGCATCTCGCAGGGCTTTGAAAATGCCTGCTGGCGGGCGATTGGGTTGATAATTCGACTCAGTCTTGATCACAACCTCACGCGGCCATGCGGCTCCTGTTTCAATCCAGGCGGTCAGTTGTTCCGTTTCGGCTTTTGACAGTCGGCCGGTCGGCGGCATCAAAACGCCAAGATCGCGATCGTGGATGCGTTGCAACAAAAGACTTGCGTCCGCATCGCCTGCGGTCACAACGTCGGCTGCCATCATCGCATCACGCGATGTGAGCACTAAGTGCCCCATTTTTAACGAAGGGTTATGGCATTCGACACAATGCTGTTGAAGGATTGGCATTACATCACGGACGAATTCCACTTGGTTCGATGTGTCCTGGGCACGCACAATCGCGGTAAACGTTCCACAAACTGCTAGCGAGCAGAGAATCAATCGATAGACAGTGGTGGTAATCATTGCGGGCGACTCCTTCGCAAATCGGGAATGAGTATCTATCAACGATGAGCTCCATTTAAAGCGAGGTGGAGTGATTCGACGCACGCTTCGCTGCTTGCTTTGCCGTCTTGGTCACCGCAGTAGTAATTGTGTTCTAGCAGATGGGCTGGCATTTCAATGCAAGTTTTAGCGTAACAGATAATGATCGCACCCTAAGCCGGGAATATCGAATGGTGGCGATTTCGTGTCTGCAACGCCCGCAAAGGCTTTGGGGAATTTCTCAAATGATTCGAAGAATGGATTTGGGTTTTCTCGAATCAACGCTCCTGTTCGAGGCGGTACCAGCTGTAGAACAGCGGAAGATACAAACACGCAGCCAGAATGTGGGCCGCGATTCCGATAGGAAGGGACACGCTAAAGAAGTCAAGCTGGAGCGAATAGATTGCCACTATCCAGATGGCCCATAGGATGGCACCTAAGAAGGCAAGTTTTGGGCCGCGTTGAAGGGCGTGATAGAGCTGCTGTTTCCATTGCTGAAGAGGGCTCCTGCAAACCCGTGTTCGCCCCACCACCCAGTAGATCAATGCCGCGATACGTTCGAGCAAAATTAATCCCCAAAACCAGATTGACACGACCGTCAGGCAGAGAGTGACCAGATTTACTATGCGATCAAATTTAGTCATCTGAAAGCCAGTGGGACCAAAAATGCCAGGGAATTGAAAACAGATAAAGTTGCAGATCCCGGGGAAGAGCAGGATACACAGGGAGATTCGCACGGAGCGGAAAGCCGCAATTCTTGATGCTGAATGGATTGGCGACTTCGGGTTCGATCGTGGCGGCTGGTAGGGATTGGTGGTCATTATTCGTGCGACCGAAGTCTGGCTTTTATCAAGACTGGTTTAGTTTTCTGTAAAGGCAAACACTCGAGCAATGTGACATTATCAGTTTTCAGTGGTGCAGGCGGTATGCATCGGAGATCTGAGTCGCGTTTCGCGTGGTCAGCTGTCGACTTGCATGCCTCCGTTGCTGATTCGCAGTTTCAGACCTGAAGATTTGGCGACGCTTTTATTTGGGCTAACTGGGGATCAGTTTCACGATTGAAGCGACACGGCGGTTGGCTCTTGCAGCAGGTCCGTGGCACAGCTGGTTGGGGTAGTGACATCGGCTGAAGGCACCAGTCAGTTGGTGCGGGAATACCGAATGACGTGGGTGACGGATGGTTAAGAAAGTGTGTCAAACGAATTTGATCTTTCAGTCATCGCCAGGGATCGTTTCGTTGTCTTTGTCAACCATGCGGATATCGAGAGGGCCTTTCTCATCATCGTGTTTCCAAAATGTATGTCGGAATGGCAAGGAGAACTGGATGCCCTCGGCTTCGTACTTTTGGAAGATTTCAAAATTCACCTTTTCGCTGAACGCTTTGTATTTCCAGAAGTCCGCTGGAGAGAACCAATAATAGAACCGAATACAGAAAGCACTCGTTGCGAATTCGTCAAAGAAGACTTTGGGTGGCATGTCTGGGGCCATGCCCTCGTGGTCATGTAACGCTTCGCGAATAATCGCGACAGCCCGCTCAACGCTTTTGTAGGGTGTATCCAGTGGTATGTGGATCTGAGCGGACCTGCGAATATGTTTTCGCCGTCCCACGTTCTCGATGTCATTGCCAGATAATTGGTCATTGGGGAGTGTCACCTGATGACCGTTCAGCAAACGCAGACTGGTGGAGCGAATGCCAATGTCCTCGACGAAGCCGTCATATTGCTTGAAAATAATCCTGTCACCGACACGGAACGGTTTGTCGGTTAAGACATTCATCGTGCCGAATAATGTCTTAAGCGTGTCTTGGGCAGCTAGCGCAACTGCCACACCACCGATGCCTGCACTCGCGAATAGAGTTGCGATCGGGATACCCAGGTATTGACCGCCGATTAAGAAGAGAGCGACCACCGCACTTATACTGACCAACTTGGACACGATCCGAATGAATTGTGCATTCAGACCAGCGGGGTTGATGTTGGGAGAATGGATAATGCTGGCAGCAACGCGATTGCTGACCGCAAAAATGAGAATCAGGATCGCGCCCAAGGTGACGAGAATCGTGATGAACTCGGTGATGTAAAGAGGCGTGCTCCGCAAGGTCAGATAGCGGTACGCAATGAACTTTACTGCCAGAGGAATCAACATGGCTGAGATGGGGAAGACCAGAGTGAGCCAATACTTTAACAGGCTCTCATCACGAACTTGATTTGTGCAATGTACATGTGCTCGATAAGCCAACATTAGCAGTGGTATGGAAATCAAGAAGACGATGATGAGCCCTGGCCATTTCCAATTGGCGATGCCCAGTGTCCGTCCGAATCGCATTGAATCGGGTAGCCGTTCTACAATTCTGGCGAGTGAAGCATGCCCCGGTGTCGACGTAAACCAACGATAAAAGTCTTTCGAAACGGCGGGCCCCTCCGTTCGGTAAGGCTTGGACTCCATGGTCATGAAGTATGTCACTGCGCGATCGACCGTCCCGGGCGAGAAAAGGTATTCGTGCCGCCGAGGTCCTTCTTCGACTCGCGAAATTGTTATCCGAGTGTCCGGCAGTCGATAGTCCGTGACGGATTCGAGTCCACCCGCAGCAAGGATTTCATCCTTGTCTGGGATCTCTTCCCAGGGAGGGAGTTGAACGCGATCCAGAATTTCTTTTAGGCATACGGCAACTTCTCCCGCTCGTTCGGTTCGCGCGAACGCCGGCAGTTCACTGTCATCAATGCAATCGAGGACACGGTGAGCAATCGCCAGATGCCTCGCTTGGCGTCGATCAAGATATTTGTTTTCTTGAATCAACGCGTGCAGTTCGTTGGTTGCTTTGATAAAGCTTCGTAACGTATCACGGGGACTCGAGGTGTCGGCCACGCTGTACTCGTCGCTCTCCTGGGCGATCGTGGTTCCCATGCCAGTGGTCAAGTAAATCAAGAGCATGAAAACGATCGAGCGTCCCCAATGATATTGATCGTAGATTGCTGCTCCTACGTGATTTATCTTCGTCTCGAGATCACAAACACGAATGTTTTCGGTCTGTTTGAATTGTGTCATCGTCAGTCGCTTCCTCGCTGCTCTTTCGCTTCCTGTGTTCCACTCATTCTGCGTCTTCATCCAACAGGGATTGCCCGGCACGTGTGCGGCAACCGTTGCGAGGATCAAGCCACGCGGAATCAAGAACGGATTCCAGCTGTATTGCCTCAAGATAATCGATTGACGCATCGGGTTTGGAATCCATCCGAGCGGATTTCAAGAATGCTGTCCATCAAAGCCACTCTCTAAACGGACCGTCACTCTGAAATTTTCAAACAACTCAGGTGTCTGTTATTCCCGGGCGGTCATTTCGTTTGCTGTGTTTGGAAACAAGGTGCATCAAGATGGTTGATGTATCGATGCGTCGAAACTGGTTGGTATCGTTTGGTAGCTTTCGTCTCGGATGGCGTCTGCGACCGTGGCATGCTCCCGCCGTCGTTGCAAGGTGTCCTAGGGGCACTAACGATCTCACCAGTCGGGGCTTCAGGCGTTCGGGGGCGTTCTGGCGTTCTTCGCGATTATCCACCCGTGAAATCGAGACTGATCAGTGTGGGATAGGTACTAGCGAGGATGGCCGTCAGTCGAAACATCAAATGGGAATGTCGCGTCAATTCAGCATTCAGACGAGCAATCGCCGAACTCGGTCGCTAGAGATCGTCGTTGGGTCGTGGGCGATAGAGTACGGATTGTCGTCTGCCAGGTTGTGCGGCCGCCGTGCTGATCTGGTGGCCGTGGATTCTCGTTTTGCAAAGAAGCCTGCTGCGGTTTGGGGGCGGCGAATCACTGCTCCTGGCGTGCTTTGCTGATCCTGTGCTTCACGCATCCCTTGTTCGTAATGCAAGTTTCCTTGGTGTGACTGTATGCTGCCACCGATAGCCGGGCCTTTAGGGAGCGATGCCGGAGTTCTGGCCAATGCTGATCCCTGTGTCATTTGCGTCGTTGTCCGGTGTAACTCGGCATCTTTGCAAACTGAGGAGGGCAAATGCAGTTCCGTACGGTTTGTGGTAACTGTACAGCGGATAGTCGAACCACGAGCCATCTTTTTCCTGACGCTCGATCAAGAGTTGACCAAGGTGGTGTTGATAGAAGGCTTGTTCGGTCCGTGGCATGGCTTCGATGCATAAAGCTCCGTAGTACATGCCAAAGTAATAAAAGTAACCTGCGACTGCGGCATGAGATTCATGAGGGATCGGGCGTTTTCGGCCCATGTCCAACCAGCCATGACGAGTCACTAAACGGTTTAGCCAATCACCAATGACTTTGTCGGTCGTTTGTTTGTCGTGCCATGACCAAAGGGCAATGTTGCAAGCCTGAGATCGACCCAGGCTGCCAGCCGGGCGATTGATCGGTTGCATTGCGCGAGTTTTATCCGTTGGGATTCGCATGGAATACAGAAAGCTCGCGTCTGGCTTTCTCATCAGTCGAGTCGCCTGCAAGGCACGGTCGACCATCGCTTGGTCGATTGAGATCCCAGCATCGCGAGATCGCGACAAGGCAACGAGGACTGCTGCATTGACGAAGCTACACGATGGGTTGATCGGCTTAGACATGCCGCTACCGTAATAAAACCAACCACCGTGCACAGATTGCCATCGTTCTAGCCTTTCGGCGTGCTGGTGAATCGCGTCGGTCAATTCACGCAATTGAACTGTTTCCTGGGTTGCCTGTGCCATCGCGGCAAAGGTTTGGATGCAGTAACAGTGGGCCCAAACCTGTGGCAGATCATTTGGCCCAGCACGACGGATGCGATTCGTGCGATCGATCAAGAATCGGTAAGCTCTATCTTTCGCCCGCTTGATGTCTTCCCGCTCCGGCATACCGATTAACGCCTCGAGGCACAACGCGGTAACCGCAACATCGAATGAACGAAAGGATCCGGGGATCGGATCACTGTCCACACCGCCCGTCCACTGGGGACCACCCCAGCCTCCATCTTCGCGCTGATGATCGAGTAAATAAGTGACGCCGCGTTGGATAGAAGCTGCTAATTCCTGAGACGAAACAGGTCGCGGCGTTTCCGGTTTGAGTCGCGTCAGGTCATTGCCTTTCACTATCTCTGCAGAGAATGCAATCGAGATGGTACAGAGCAGCAGCCTTATCAACCAATCGGTGGTTGTTGCCCAGTTGATTTTGTGGTGGTTCATGCGGCACTTGAAAGGAACGTTCATTCATGTTCGCTACATTCTACCTGCATCTTGTCGCAACGCCTCATTTCCGATTGAGCCTTGTCATGCTGGAGAACACTTGGATCAGGCAGTTGCCGCTTTTTCCCGTTTGGTGACGAGAGTCGGGCAACCGATGACCAAAAAGCGAGAATGTGAGGATGGTTGTGCGTTGCTGTCTTGATGCCCCGGCAGAGGCCCTGGAATTCGGTAAACTGTTGCCCGTGTTGCTCAGTTCGTCGGTCCTCTGGAACGAAATCAGCTGGTTTGACCTGTTCTGTTCTTTCTGTCCAGTCTAGTCCAGTTCCGCGTAATGAACGTCCAATTGGAGTTGACCCGTTTGGGGCTCGCGAGAGATTGCTGGCTGTGCTTTGGTGGCTGGATAATCGAGTGTGGAATTCACATGGTTGGGGCTGAATCGACCACTGATGGTGATTCGGTCGAACTAGCGATTTAGTTTGTTGCGTTGAGATGATTCGAGAGGAATGAAAAATGCTCTTTCCGTCGTCAGCTGTTCAGAGTCTTCGGCGTGTCTTTCAGCACGCTTTCACGGTCTGCGACGTGGCCGAACCACTCGCCTCCTTTGACGAGACTACCTCGGCTGACTCGGTTCGTGAGTGTATGGAAGCGAGTCGCTTTCAGGTAGCTGGTGTGCGCCGGTCGGGGCGGGTTCAGGCGTTCATTCAGATCTCTGATTTGGGATCTGGGCCCTGCAGTGATTACCAGCAAGATTTCGATGAAGCGATGATCATCCCAGATTCATTGCCGCTCGTTGAGTTGGTGCAGCGGTTATCTGATCAGCAGCGTTTGTTCGTGTCGGTGCTGGGTCAAGTCGGTGGCATTGTAAGTCGATCCGACTTGCAGAAACCGCCCGTACGCATGTGGTTGTTTGGCATGTTGACGCTCATTGAAATGCGGACGACCCGACTCATCGACCGTGGTTGTCCAAACGACACATGGCAAGCGTTTCTGTCTGATGCGAGAGTGCAAAAATCGCAAGATCTGATGACCGAGCGCGCCCGTCGAAACCAAGAAGTCTCACTCCTCGACTGTTTGCAGCTTTCTGATAAGTTGCAAATTGTTTCGCGGAACGAAGATCTGAGACGTCACACACGATTTCAGTCGCGGCGACAAATGGATGAATCAATCAAATTATTGGAACGACTGAGGAACAATCTCGCTCATTCCCAAGACATCATTGCGGATGACTGGGGAACCATTGTGGCTCTGTCCGAGAACTTCGAGAATGTTTTGAATGGACCCCAAGATTTGGCAGAAGAATTGGATTAGCCTTCGCTGACCTTGATATCATGCGACTCTCTGGCCTGTTCGCTTTGGCCTTCTTGCGAGCCTGATATGATCACGAGTAGGCCGGATGTTGCGGCGCTCGTGATCCCCGTGACGATCGACTCATTCGGCGGTGCTTTGAGCTGGCATGGTCTGGCGATTCGCTACCGCCGGCGAGGTTGTTGTTGAAGTGCAGGTTGGCAGCTGAAAGCGAAAGCGGCTACGATCAGTGGTGCGACGCCCCGTTTTCAGCGGAGGTGACGCAGCGGCCCGTGGACGAGTTGGCCTCGATTTGTTGGCCCTGATTTGCAGTTCTCATTCGCGGCAGTTGATTTCATTCAGTTGAGCGGGACGGATACCACGGAATGACTCTTTTCTTGATGTTCAAACGATGAGTGCGAATCGGGTAGGAAGTATGGCAAACGATCGGCGGCAGTTTTTGCGTGGTGCCGGGATCGGCTTGGCGTTTCCGATGCTTGAAAGTACTTGCGCTGATGCTGCAAATCCAATCGATGATGCTCAGGTCCGGCGTTTTGTTGCCGTGGGGACTTATTTAGGGTTCCACCAAAACAGTTTTTTTCCTGCGGACACGGGGCGAGAATACAAGCTGGGAAACGTTTTGCAATCGTTGGCCTCGCATCGCGACAACCTGACGATTTTTTCCGGTCTCGACCACCGAGGCCGCAACGGGCATGAGGGATGGAAAGCGTGGATGACCGGCAATGCGTCCGGTAGTGTTTCCATGGATCAATTAATCGCGGCCGAAATTGGTCACCAGACCCGATATGCATCCTTGCAGGTCACCTGTGGCACACCACCCTCCGACGCACGACTCAGTTTCACACCTGAGGGAGTCGCGTTACCGATGATTGGCCGCCCCAGTGTTTTGTATCAAACGCTTTTTGAATCGGGATCTGACCGAAACCGACTTGCGTATCTGCTGCGTACGAACCGCAGTGTGATTGATGATGTGCTCGAAGAAGCTCGTGTCACTCAGCGTCAAGTAGCGGCGAAGGATCGACAGAAGATCGATCAATACTTGACGGCGCTCCGCCAAGTGGAACGAAAGCTGCAAAAGCGAATCCTTTGGCTTGATCGACCGATTCCTCAAGTCGAATACGATTTGCCTGAATTTGATCCGATCGCTCCAGGTCTAGCGTTGGAATGCGAACAGATCATGTACGACTTGATGGCCTTGGCGCTGACCACCGACTCGACTCGCGTGATTACCTTTTTGATACCAGGTTGGAGTCAGGTGTTTACGATCGGCGGTCGACAGTTGCATGCTGGTTACCACGGGTTGTCTCACCACGGAAACGATCCAGCGAAAATTGCGGAATACAATTTGGTGGGAGGAGCTCACGTTGCTCGATTCGCTCGCTTTTTGGACCAGCTAAACAACACAGAGGATAAAGCGGGGCGATCCCTGCTTGATTCAACCGCCGTGGTGTTCGGTAGTGGGATGGGAGATTCCAACACACACGACAATAGTAACCTGCCCACTCTGATTGCCGGTGGTTCCTATCGTCACGGGTCGCATCATCGAATCGATCGACCAGCCATTGGTGGACGTAAGTTAGGCGATTTGTACCTGACATTGATGCAGTCCCTGGGGGTCCAGGCCCCGTCGTTTGCGGGTGCGTCCCACAACCTCAACGAGTGGATGCTGTGATTCGTGATTTGATATCTGCGTTGTGTTGGCGGTCACCGGGAAATCTCGCAAATGGGTTGCGACGATTGTTTCCTCATTCACCGTTTGCGTCAGAAGCCATTGATGAAGATGGATCGCAGTCCACGCCTGTTGGGATGGCCTGTTCGGTGATGGGGAACCATGTCGGATGCGACCGATTTGCGATCTTCGTGTTGTTGCTGATCGGCGGCGCTGCTGGAGCGTCGGGAACGCTGTCTGCTGATCCTGTACCTGCCAAGTTGCAAGGCTTATTGAACTCCTACTGTCTCAATTGCCACTCGGGGAAACAAGCCGAAGGTGGCTTTGACATGAATCAGTTGGTGCCTCTGTCTGAGGAATCGGTTGGCCGGTGGGAGCGGATTTACGATGTCTTGAATCGTGGTGAGATGCCGCCCCGCGAGGCAGACCAACCCACATCGAATGAGAAACAGTCAGCACAATCAGAGCTTGCGGCCAGATTGCTGAAGTATTCACCTGTTGGTGGAACGATTGCCCGTCGCTTGAATCGTGAGGAGTACGAAAACACGCTCCGCAATTTGTTTGCTTATCCCGAGTTTTCGCTTCCCGAGTCTTTTCCCTCCGATGATATCGAGCATGGATTCGACAATATCGGTGAGGCTTTGTTGATTTCGCCGACCTTAATGCAGAAGTATATGGATGTAGCGACGGCACTGGCTGACGAAATTTTTCCACCGCGGCGAGGCCCCATCCCGTTCACTTCGAAGCAATACCAAATTGCCGTTGAGCATCTGAATCAGTCCCGTCAAACGGGCGCCCATCAGGTCGGTGATGTTTTTCGTCTGGTTTCGTCACGTAACATGGCGAGCAGCGCGGCCTGGCCAACTCGCTTCGAGGCCACTCAAAGTGGCGTGTACCGTTTGCGTCTGTCGGCGGACCTTTTTCAAACCGATCAGATGCACTATGAAAAGCGAGATCAACCGCTGAGGTTAACGGTTTACGCGAGGCCCAACAGCGAACAGTACTATGCGCCGTTTGGTGACTTGCGGCAGTTAGCGACGTTTTCGATTGATCCCAATCAATCTGAATCTCCGATGCTCGAAGCAGAATTTGAGCTGTATCGCGGTGAAGTGTTTGGTTTGCGTTGGGAGAATGGCCCGGCATTTTCAGATCCGCCCGTGCGGGAATACTCAACGCGGTTTCTAGCGGAAAGACTGACCAGTGACCGCCTGTTTTATGCGGCGATGTTAAAAATGCAGGGCGGTCCCCGTGGGACGAATCAAGTTGACTATTACGAGGCGATGGTCAAGTTGATGAAGAGCGGTTCACTTGACCTCACCGATCACCAGTTGGACAAACTTCCTGAGCACTACGGTGGTGGTTTAGGTGAAGCGCCACACAATTGGATTAAGACCTTTGTTCATGAAGAGATGCTGCGTTTTGGTCCCGCGATCGATTTGTGTGAGATATCGATTGAAGGACCGCTCCGGCTGGTGGAAGATGACGAACAGCGTCATCGAAAAGCAAGGACCGTAACCCTGCTTGGGCAGTCACCCGATACTTTGGTTACGGCTCAACAGTTGCGTCCGATTCTGGAGCGATTTTTATCGCGAGTGTTTCGGCGACCGTTGAACGAGCGTGAGCTGACTGCTTATCAGAAAATCGCCACTGAGTTTTTGGATTCGAATCCAGGATCGAGGCCGTTGGATGCATTGCATGTCGTCGTGCGGCGAGCGTTGGTTTCCGGTGATTTTCTGTTTCGCGAAGTGGGGCGTGGCCAACTTGACGCGTTCGAACTAGCAAGCCGGTTGAGTTACTTTTTGACGTCAGAACCGCCTGATGCCGAACTCTTTCAAGCCGCCAAGGCGGGGCGCTTGTCTGTCCCCCAGGAACTGCGCCGGCAAGTGGAGCGACTGATTGACGATCCGCGTTGCAATCATTTTGTGAAGAGTTTCACCGGGCAGTGGTTAGCCACACGACGATTGAAGGACATCATGCCAGACCCGCGGCTGTTGCCTTTTTTCGATTCAGATCGTGATGCGTTGATCCAAGAGACTGAGATGTTTTTTGCAGAAGTACTGAAAGAAAACCTCCCGATTGAAACTTTTATTGATGCTGATTTCAGTTATCGCAACGCAAATCTGAACAAAGTTTACGGCGGTGATCTCAAAGGTGGCCAGATGCGGCGCGTCGAACTTGGATCGGGAGAACGGCGAGGTGGGATTTTAGAAATGGGGTCGGTCATGATGGCGACCGCCAATGGGGTGGATACTCAACCGATCCTGCGCGGCGCTTGGTTATTGGATAATGTTTTTGGACTGCCCGCCCCGCCGCCGCCTGGAAACGTACCGGCAATCGCACCCGACACGAGTGGTGCGACCTCGATTCGAGAGCAAATCGCGGCTCATCGTGCCGACCAACAATGCGCTGTTTGTCACCGGATGATCGATCCCGTTGGCATCGTGATGGAAAACTTCGATCCGGTAGGTCGTTGGCGGGATACCTACCCGATCTATACCCAAGACGCTTCTGCCAAACTGGATGAAGAGTTTTACAAGAATCTTGGGAAAGGAACCGCAAAGGGTCCACCGGTCGATGCAAGCAGCGAATTGCCCGATGGTACGAAGCTACAGGATGTCGAGGATTTAAAAAAATACCTGATCAAGAATCGTGAGTTGTTTGCTCGTTGCTTGACGCAGAAAGTGCTGACCTATGCGACAGGCCGCGGGCTCTCCTTTGGCGATCGGCAAGCCGCCCGACAGATCGCCCTTGAATTGAATGAATCGGGAAGAGGATTTCGAGATCTGATCATCGCGATCGTCGAGAGTGAATCCTTTCGCACTCATTAATGCGAATCTTGACGAGTCAGAGCTTGCGCTTTCGCAGCTTAGGAAACCGATTTCTAGAAAGAGGCGCGTACAAGATGAGGTATTAACCGGTCCGCTCTCCAATGGACTTGCTGATTTCATCAAGGTGCGGCGTTGAGCTCAAGAGAAGCTGGTAACAGCCTGCGATTCATCCATGCTTAGGTGAAATTGTGAATGCAAACTCGCCGGTTCCACTGATCGTCCGCTCACAAAGTCACAGATTAGCGAGGCGTGATTTCAGGTTGGTCGGTGGGCTTTTGCCCGAGTGTTTTCACCCGATCGTTTAACTGGTCCACTTGATTTTCAAGCCGAGTAACTGTGCTTTCGGGCATTTCTTCGGAGGGTGTCCTGTCAAACGCATCAAGGTGCGATGCCGTTGGGAACGCCATCGGTTTGATCAGCTGGTGAGTCGCCGCCGGTGTGATTTCCAGGTCGGCTAACTCCCAAGCTGAATCGTCGAAAGCTTGCTCGTTGATTCTTGATTCAACCAGAGTCGGCCATCGTGTGAAAACGGCATCCAAGGATTCACCTTCTGGCTCTGATGCAAGTGCTGCGACCGCAAGATCGTTGATGGTCCGCAACGCATCAAGAGGGGTGATTTTGTCATCGCCGCTAACATCAAAATAGGTGCTTGGCCAGCTGGGAAAAGAGAGTGGATTGGCAACCTGACTGGTGCTTCGGGAGCTGTAAATGCGGTTGCGCAGCTCATTGATGATTCGCAATGCATCGTTCGCGGTGACATCGCCACTGTTGTCCACGTCAGATCGACGCACCACGTTTTGCCAAGGATGTGGAATCGCGACGTGCAGGGTCGTTTCTGGGTTCACATTTTGAGACTGAACCGAACGATAGAAATGGCCGGCAATGAACTCAGAAGATCCCATTCGCCAATTACGCGGATCATTGAATTGCAGCTCTCGAGTACGATCGCTGATCAATTCGATCCGGTTGGCGTCTGTCGGGATAGGTATTTGAAGCGACCGATTGTTTTGATCGCCGGGGGTTTGATCGATTCGAAACCATGAGCCAACATTGAGATCAAATTCGATTTCGGTGTCGGTTTGGGAGATGCGTGTGATGGGATCTGGACTACGCAATGTTAGACGTAGTGTTCCCTGGTCGGTCTGATAACTGGAAAGTCCAACGGCAACGACAAAAGATCGAGTGGTCAGGCTGTTGTCGGCGGTGGTTTCGAGATTCTCGTCGAAACCACCATCCTCCAACGTGATGTCAATCGTGCTTGTGCCTTTTTGGCCTTCAACTGGCGTGAGCGTCAGTTCGGCAGAAGCCATCCCTAACAAGAACTCGATCTGCGGATTGGGAATCAAACTTTCATTGCGACTGGTGGCTGTGATGCGAAGAGGCTGTTGTTCACCACCACCAGGTGTCACTGGAGCGAGGGCGATGGTTTGAGGACCAGCATTTTCATCGATGGCGAGATTTGACGGTGCTGCCAAGGTTGGCGGATCATTGACAGCAATCACGGTTACGCTGAAGGACTGCGTGACGACGGAGTTGTCGTCAGGCGTTTCTAGGATCCCGTCCGTTCCACCATCTTGGACTGTGATGGAGATGACACTCGAACCACTCTGCTCGGCTACTGGTGAGATTTGTAATCGCCAAACCCCTTCAGAAAAGCTGACTCCAAGGCTGCCATCATCAAAAAGTGTTTGGTTGCTGGCCTGAGTTGAAACTTGCAAGCTACCGATTGCATTGTCGAGATCCGAAATGGCGAGGTTGATTGATTCAATGAATCCGTCTTCCTGCACTTGGATATCATTCAAACCGCCCAAGGAGGGTGGGTCGTTCAGGCCGATGATGGTCAGTTCGACGCGACCGAGCGATTCGTTACCAAAGCCATCACCCACCAGGTACTCAAAAGCGTCGGTTGCTGATTGACCGTTCTGGAGAGTGTCAAACCGCCCGCGTGCGTCGTAGTCGAATGATCCATCCGAATTGACCTGCACCGTGAGGCCAAGTTCTGATGTGATCGAACCCGTTGAGAGCAATTTGAAATCACTGGTTGATCCAGGATCCAAATCATTGGCGAGGATTCCACTTGCGAGGACCGTACGGACGTCGTCCTCGTCGAGCAGGTATTGGTCGTCGACGGCTCGGAATTTAAGAGTGCGAACCGTTTCGAGTGCATCGCGAATGGCTTGGTCTGCATCGGCAGCGACGAGTGATTCTGAATACAGTTGCAGATCGGCGTAGTCGACGAGGCCGTTTCCATCAAAATCAGCCGCGGGGTTGAATAGGGTTTGTTCGCTGCAAACGACTGTTTCAAATAGCTGAACGTCGTCGATTCCGATCTGCCCGTCAAAGTCGAGGTCGCCTAGGCCACGACCGATGATCGTCGAGGTGAAAAGTCCTGGAATCCGTTGGACGTTCACGTTGCCAGTTTGCTCATAGGACACAATCGTAGCGACTTGGTTGCCGTGGGCGACGTTGAAAAAGCCGTATGCGAATTGGTCACGGTCGATCTTTCGAGCGCGGTTGTCGCCCGTCACCAGGTCCAGGATTTCTGAATCGTTCAACGCGGCTGGTAGATTCATGAAGACATGAACACTGTTGGCGGTTTTGTCGAGTGATCGAACCACCAAATCACGATTCTCATTGATGCCTTCCACAAACGGCCGAAAACTCTCTACCGTTGATTCGGGCGGTAATCGATCGACGTAGATTGATTCTTTGAAATCGGTAAAGACGGCAGGACCCCCGTCGTTGCGGTACCGAAAGGCTCTTGCTTCGATGAAATGAACCCCTTCGGTGAGATTGGTTGTATCGATTTCTTGCAAAAATTCGCCGTCGCCGCGAGGACCGTCCAAGCCTTGAGTTCCGATTAGAGGGCTCGACTTGTCCGTGAAGAACTCAAAACCATAATCGACCTGCCCGGGGATGACGTGATCGACTTGACCATTCCCGTTGACATCGATTCCGCCGTCCAAACGCAACAACGCTTGATCACCATCTGCGGCGATGTCCCGCTGTCCAATCGGTCCGGACAGAGTCACTTCGTCGGTTTTCAATCTGACCGTGATTTGGTCTCCGGTAACGACATGGAGATCGTTTAGTCGTGTCAAACCATTGGCGGCGTCGTTCGCTTCTGGCTGACTGCCTGGCAGGATGGAATCAACGCCCAGCAATTCGATCTCGGTAGAGGATTCGGGTGCCGCGACCCCATAGATGACATAGCCAGAACCATGCCACTGGCCGTTCGTATTGACGTTTCGAGGTATGCGAATGGTGACTGTTTGTAACGGCGAGACTTCGACAACGTCAGGCAAGTCATCATTGGGATCGACGTTGGGATCGGTTGCATTGCCAGTTAATTCAATCAGCTTGGTGCCAGGAGCGAACGCAACTTGGACAGTCCGCTCGTCGAAACCACCGTCACCGCGGTTGGACAATCCGACCAATGCGGATTGTTCTCGTTCAAATACGTACGTTCCCGCGTCGTCGATCCAACGCTCGTGGAAATCCCCCCTGCCGTGACTGTTTCGAATTGAGACCAGCTTTTGAATGGTTTCCCCATACAATCCACCCAAAGCATCGCCACGGCCCGCCTTGGGGAAATCACGTCCTTCGCCAAATTCACGTCCGTTGAAATAGACCACTGCATTGCCGGGGTGCATCAGAGTCATCGCGTGCGCCACGTTGCCTAGGCTCGTGGGCCCGAACTCATCATGACTGCGGACAAAGAGTACCCCCGCCGAACCATTGAAGATCCCGTCGTCGTGGCGGTCGAGCAGTGAATCTCGAACATTGAACCACGCGTTTGGTGTCCCTGGATTGGATAGGTTATCTCGCATCGCGAAGAAAGCGGAAAAATCCAGGACATCCCGATTCCCACCGATGCGACCGGGATCATTGGGGTCAATGTTCTTTTTCAGGTAAGACAACATAAAATCTTTGTCACCGTCAAAGACTTCACTGTAACTGAATACATGATCGGTTGATCCGTCGAGCAAGGTGCGCGGATTGCTCCGGTAAACCGCACGATCGAGGAAGTCCATCATGAAGCCGTCAAAATGTTTGGCAGCGTCGATTCGAAATCCATCGACGCCAATCACCTCTACCATCCACTGCATGTAACGCATCAGGTAGCCGGTAGCATTCTCCGCAACTGCGTCACCGGTCAACGGTTCTGTTGTGTTGAAGGAATAGACTGGGATGTCGGGTTCGTTGGTGACAGGATCAAAAAGAAAACGTGCCTGTCCATCTCGATCGGGGTAGAACCTGGCGTTGTTTTCGGACGGCAGATTCGCAAGGCGGCCGAAGGGATCGGCGGTTGTTCCCGGGGGAAGATTGTTATTCGCGTCTGGGTCGACTGGGTGCCGAATCAAGACATGGTTGGTCGCATGATCGATATCCACCAATCCAGATAACCTGTCTTCACGATCACCTGAGGCAGAAACGGAATGAAAGTCACCATCTTCGGCGTTTGGCAGTGTGATCGCCAAGCCGGGGTAGCCACCGGATTCGACAAATCCTTCGGTTGCGCGGTCGGAAAAACCGGCATGATTGAGTATTGCATCGACATGGAGAGCCGTCGAAGTTCGATCGAAGATTTTCGCTAATTGTTGGAGACCGGTTTCGGTTCCATAGAGTGTGCTGCGATCGGGCGACCCCAGGTCGAACCGATCGTATACGTCATAACCAACCGATTGATTACCTGAGTCCGCTCTTCCCGGCGGTGGCAGCCAGATCGCGCCATAACCGGTGTGGAAAAGATCGGGTGCACGTTCTTCGATCGTATCGAATGAGCTTTCGAACCATTGCAAGATCGGTGGTGGCGAGGTCGCTGCCAACAATTTTCTCGACTCAAGTTTTTCAAGCCGGCAGCGACGATTCAACGAACGAATCGGTGGGCGGCTCATTCTGGTTCTGGTTGGGCGATACAACTTCAGGCTCTCATCTCGTGAACGAATGTGAAGCGCGGAGGTTACTTTGACGAAGGCATGGTTTCGCTTGCGAAGACCGAGCGTAGATTGCCAATGATCTCTCGACTTGCCATTGATCTTCAGCCGGATTGCTGCTCGGTAAGATCAGCGGCGCAATGACCGATGGAAGAGCCGCGGATGTTCGCTCCCACAGGGCTGAGTAAATCACCCAGCAGTATAATTGGTTCGGACTCAGATGCAGGGAGACAGCTGGGACTGCCATGCGGCGGTTCGAGGGCTGCAGGACGCCCAAGCTGGGGGTTTTTGCTCGGTTACGGATCGCTCGGTTACAAGCTGAACCGATCACTCTCCTTGCGTTGAGCTTTTCCAGGAAACGCCGGGCATTGTAGAGAAACAAGGCTTGGTGTGCTGTTGAGTTGACCAGGGTACCCCGTCATCGACAGCGGGCACAGTAAGTTGGCGAGGACGACGGCTTGAAAACTAATCGCCGGTGGTTGATGATCTTTCCGTTGATTTTTGTCTGTCCCGCCATGGTTCGCACCCCCTTTCTTCCTTCCACGTGTGTGAACTTTTCCCGCCCCCGACTTTGGAACTCGGCATGCAACTTGAACTCAGCTTCAGTAACGATCCTGTAAACCTGCCTAGTGTCCACGCCTTTCTGGGTACGACGCTCCAGCAATCACCTCTGACGAAAACGGTGATTGACGGGGTGAGTCAGTTTGTGGAAGTCGCGGTCCAAAATGCGATGGTAACGGCCTATCCCGAGGGTGAAACAGGGTCGATTCGATTGTCAGTGGAAGAAGAACACGGCAAATTGGAAATTCGCATTCGCGATTTTGGAATTCCTAGGGATGTGAAAGCACTGGAACGGAGTCTGCATCAAGAGGAGGCGAACCCGTTTGGGGTTTCGCTTCATGAGATCGCGGATGAAGTTCATTGGCTCAGCAATGGCCCGGATGGTAAGACACTTCAGATCATCAAATGGCTTCACGACAAACATGTCGCGGATCAAGAGAATCAAGGCGACATGACGTTGTATGCCAAAGATGCACCTTTGGCGCCCGATCAAGAGTATTCGATCCGACGGATGCGGGATGACGAGGCCGAGCAAGTTTCTCAGTTGATGTATCGCACCTACGGCAATACTTATTTCAATGAAGACGTTTATTATCCGGATCGCGTGGCGGCACAGAACCGGCGTGGCATTGTCAGCTCTTATGTTGCTGTCAGCCAAGCCGGTGAAGTCGTTGGTCATTATGCATTGGAACGAGAGGGACAAGGACCTGTCGTCGAAGTTGGCCAGGCTGTGGTTTCTCCAGCCCATCGTCGTCGCGGCCTACTGAATCGCATGAAGGACTTTGCGTTAGAGGATGCATCTCACACGGACTTGTTGGGGTGGTTTGCGGATGCCGTCACGGTACACACCGCGACGCAAAAATCGAACATTGCCCATGGTGGTCAATTGACGGCCGTCCAACTCGCTATCTCACCCAAAAAAGAACACTTTGATTCACAGCAGGAGCAGACACAGCGGGTGACCTGCTTGATGTATTTTCATTGGTTAAAACCTCCCCAAAGTCGAACCGTTTATGTACCTTCACGACACGCTGCGGTGGTTGAAGCAATTTACCAACGTTTGGAATGTCCGGTTGAGTTTGTGAAAGTGGAGTGGGGAACCGCTGAAGCACCAACCGGACATGGAACCCAGAGTGTTCAGTTGATCGCAGGTGCCGCTCGAGCCAGAGTGTCGGCTGACACACTTGGGGAAGACACTGTCCAGCTCATTCGCAAGGCGCGACGAGAGCTTGTTGAGCAAACTCACTTGGAAGTCGTTTTTGTGGATCTACCGATCCAAGATCCCGGGACGCCTTATGTCGCGGAGCAACTCGAGGCCGATGGATTCGGGTTCTTGGGGATTTGCCCAGAGCTGTCAGAGCGAGGCGACGTGCTGCGACTCGCGTACCTTGTCGAACCCGTTGGTCGCGACGCGATTCACACGATCGATGAAACGGCCGGCGATTTGGTTGATTACGTACTCGCCGAACAAGTGAGGGTTCGATCGGAAGCGATGTGAACAGAAACGCCTCGTCGTTCGGACTTGAAGGCTGGGAACGAGTCCTGAATTCGTTCCGAATTGAGATTCAACGTTCGCAGGGATCTCAAAATCCTGCCGAGAAAATTGAAAGCCGGACTCTGTTCTAAGTTGACTCGGTTGAGCGGTCTTTGCAAACACTCGCGTGGCGTCTTCATGGTTCGCGGGGAGTTTCCCTAGGGAAAGGGAAAGGGAAAGGGAAAGGGAAAGGGAAAGGGAAAGGGAAAGGGAAAGTTGGAAAATTTGCGGGATGTTGATGCATTCGGAGTCAGACTTAATCAGACATTTGCGAGAGTTCACGCCCCATCGAGGTGGACCGTTCGGTCGATCGGTCCATGCTCACGTTCCCACGCTTCTAAGTCAAACTCGGGAGCGACGACCGCTTCATCGTATTGATCCCCTAGCAACCAGCTTTCGGCCCGAGGAATCACCGATTCCATTTCTTTTAACAGGCGGATCGCTTCGGCCCGGTTTTCGTCGCGACCTTCCTCTTTAACAGCAGCCAGATCGAGCAGCGATTTTCCTAGGTCATATTTCATGCCCAGTTGCCGAGCACTCTTTACTGCTAATTCAAAGTTCTGAAGGCCTTTTCGAGTCTTGCCTAAAGCGGTAAAAGCTCGACCACGTGAACGCAACAGATGCGGACGGATTCTGAGATGAACCAGCGCAAAAACATGGGCCCATCGGCAGTGTCTCCGAACTAAGCGTCGGTTAAAACCACTTGGATTCGCAGCCCAGTTCGGGCCCGCAACAGACTCGAGATACCACGGCAAGCCGCGCAGCGAAACATCCATGAGTCGTATGTTTCTTATCGCTGATCTCCACGAATAAATCGCACAGTTTTTGGATGCTTCATACTGCGAAGCCTGGAGAAAAACGAAACTACGTTGCGCAAAATAGATCGCGGTTGTTACATTGAGAACGGTTTG
>JBMYRF010000002.1:384948-467771 GCA_049602075.1 Rubripirellula sp. | reverse complement strand
GGGCGATGGCGGGGCGATGGCGGGGCGATGGCGGGGCGATCCCTGATGTGTGCTGGCCGATCGCAGGTTGATCGCTAAAATCCACAGCTTTGAGTCCCTCCAGCCCACATCGACGACCATGGCCTTTTGGCGCAAGAAGAACAATGATCCCGAGGCGGCGAATCCCGCTGGGGAGAATACCGATGCTGTTACGCCGAAGGTTTCCACGCAGGAAGTGGGTGCTCCGTCTGACCAATCGGGTGCAGCCCAGCAAAACGAGGAAGTGATAAGTCCACAGCGATCAGGTGGTCTGCTCTCCAAGATGCGGGGCGCTTTGTCAAAAACACGGCAGGCCCTGAACACCGATATCCGCGATTTGTTCAAGGCCGAGGGACGCCTCGTGGATGACGAATTCCTGGACGAGTTGTTTTCGCGGTTGATTCGTACCGATATGGGAGTTGGCCCAGCCGAGACGATTCGCGATGACGTGGCCAAACGCCTACGGGCTCGCGTTGTACAGCTTGAAGAGGTGTTGCAGACGATTACGACCCAAACCCAGTCGATGTTGGAGCAGGAATCATCTGCTTTGAAGATGGCTGAGTCGGGGCCTACCGTTATCTTGGTGGTGGGGGTCAATGGAAGCGGCAAAACGACTTCCATCGGGAAACTTGCCAACCTTCTGCAGAAATCGGGCAAGCGGGTCGTTTTAGGGGCTGGAGATACCTTTCGCGCCGCAGCGGTGGAGCAGTTAACCGTGTGGGCTGGTCGAATCGGGTGCGACATCGTGACCGGTAAGCCAGAAGCGGACCCCGCCAGCGTCGCCTTTCAAACGGTCGACAAAGCCGTGGAGATCGGTGCCGATGTTGCGATCATCGATACCGCGGGACGACTGCAGACTCAGACGAATTTAATGCAGCAGTTGGAAAAAATTCGCCGTGTCGTTCAAAAGCGAATGCAGACCGAAGAGGCGCCGCATGAGGTGCTGCTCGTGCTCGATGCCACCGCGGGGCAAAATGCCATTAGCCAGGCTCGCGGGTTCAGTGACTCAGCTGGCTGCACCGGGATTGTTTTGGCCAAGCTTGATGGTTCAGCCAAGGGCGGTGTGATTCTTCCTATCCGCGAGCAGTTCCAGTTGCCAGTCAAATTTGTCGGCCTAGGAGAAGGCATTGAGGACATGGCCGAGTTCGACGCGAGTTCGTTTGCCGAGGCCCTTTTCGCCGAGTAGTTCTGATGTTGCATCTGCAATCCGATTCAGCCACGCAATGGTTGCAACAAGTCGATCAGCATTTAGATGAAATCCTGATCGATCACGCGCACTGCGAGCGTAAAGCCGCGTCGACGGCGATGAACTTGATGAACTCGTACACCGAGAATCGAGATTTGTGCCGAGAAATGACTCGCATCGTCGAGGAAGAGCTCGAGCACTTCGAAATGGTGCTGCAAATCCTCGAAAAACGCGGGATCTCGTTTCGACGCTTGGCATCGGGACCCTATGGGCGACGGCTTAATAAGCTGGTTCGAATGGCGGAACCGGAACGGGCCGTCGATCGTTTGTTAATTGCCTCGTTGATCGAAGCCCGTAGTTGTGAGCGATTCAGCTTGCTCAGCGAGCATGTAAAAGAGAAAGAGCCTGAGCTAGCCGGTTTCTACGCTGGGCTGTTTGAAAGTGAAGCGCGGCATCACACAACCTATGTTCGCTTGGCCGAGCACTTTGCCTCGCGTGATACGGTTCGTCAGCGATTGGACCAACTGTCCGCTGAAGAGGCGGCGATCCTTGCCGAGGGAAGTGACCTGCCCCGGATGCATAGCTGATCTTTGGTTTCACGTTGATTCATTGCGGCTGTCCTCGTCTGACAGAGTGTTTCACGTCGAGCTACATGACAGGGAGGGCCTGTATGGCTGTCGCGGCGGATGCCGAGCCGAGGCTTGCTGCCCGAGGTCTTGTTGATAATCTTGTCGTGACGTCACCCGCGGAACATCGCGTGGTGGCTACGGTTCCTTTCCTGGATGGAGAGGCGTTCATTTAGGAGCGTTGGCTGTGGTGTGGAGGATCCAGCAGTCGACGGCGAGCGTCTCGGTAACGTGATCAGGCGTTCGCACAGGAGGGGAATCAAAGATGAAAATCTATTCGTTTACTTGTGTTTTGTTGATGTCCTGGGGTTGCTTCATCACTGATGAAGCGAGGTCTGAGTCACCGATTCATTTTGACCTGCCCCCCACGGCAGTCGCCACCGATACAGGCAACACTTCTGTTGTCACAGTCGAATTGAGACTGTCATCGATGATTGATGCGGCGCACCGTTTGGATGTGGATCAATGGATTGTGCGGTGCGAACCGCGAGATCACCAGTTGTCATTGGTTGATTACGCTCCTCGTACGGAGACTGCTAGTCAGCTAGACGGTTCGATTCAAATTAAATCGACTAATGAATCCAGTGGTGGGTTCGGTGCTTCGATTGACGGTGGTTATGGGAGGTTGGTAACTGGCCATACGGGAATTGATCAAACTGAAAAGCAGATTGAAACCCAGCAGTATGATCGCGTTGCGCCTCATCAGGTTGTAGTGGCAGCGGGAACGATCCATCGTGGTCGCGGGGTCTATTTCAAACTCCGCTCAACCGAGCGGCAGGTGTTGGAGGGCGAAAAAAAATTCTCGGTGACACTGCGAGTTCCCTCCACCTGGCGGGGTGGATTGATGGATGTTTCCGTCGAGGCACAAACGCAGAAACGATCGATCAATCCCTGGGACCGAGAAACCAAAACGATTTGTTCTCAGCAGTTTGTGGTCGCGATTTATCGAGACGGAGATCAACCGGCTGAAGTCGCGGCCGAATCACTTGCTGAAGCAGAGCGAGCGTTACGTGCTCTCGAACGTCAATGGCAGGCATCGCGGTCGTCCGTGTCGCTTTCCGCGGTTGTCCGCCACGTCGCGATGACGTTGGATGTGAAAGACCCATCACAATCTTGGTTGCAGCGTTTATTGATCGATCAAGCGGATCCCCACTTGGACAAACAGATTCGCCATCTGCCAATGAGCGTTCGAGTCGCTGTCTTGGATTACGCCGAACGACGCGATGAATTTCATTCGCTCAATCGTCTATAGCCGATCGTCGTCCGATTTGATGTTCACTCGTTCGCTGTTCCGCAGACGATTGCCACATTGCTGCGGTTACCAAGCTGGGTTGCTGTGGTAACCAGTTTGTCATGTTGTGGCGGCGGGACTGACGGCCCAACCGCTAGCAGGCTGTTGGGGTGTCACTGCGAACTTGGGCTGACTGCGGCCACGAGACTAACTTGCTGTTCAAGCGGCGGCTCTTGTTGTACCAATTTGAGTTCCGACCGCTTAGTTGTTGCTAAATCCGAGTGCCAGCATCGAGTCTCGGCCAAGTGGATTCTTTAAGAATTGTCGATGGCATTCAGGACACAGGTCGTACTGCCCATGGTGGCTCGATTGAGCCTCCTCGTTCAAAACTTCTTGATGCATCCCTTCTAGCATCTGGTGAAGTTCAGCTAGATGATCAATGTCCTCTTCGATTTCGACTTGCGAGTTGTCGACGACGGATTGAATATCGATCTGAATGACGTAACGCGTTTGGTCGGCCGTATTGATTTGGCGCTTACAACGATCGCAAATGTAGTGGATCATTCATCAAGTGCCCGTCGTGTAGCACTCACAACGCAATCGGCGACAACGCGCGATCTGGAATAAAAAATGATAAGTAAACGCTGTGAGCTTCCCTTCATCGTAGTGATGAGGCGAATCCGTTCGCAAGGTAAATAACGCGCACTTTTTGCCGAGAAACGGTCCTGACTTGACAGCGTCCCGATCGGAGGGTTCGGTTTTTTGATGGCTGTCGAATTGAATCAAGCTACAGATTTGGATCGGGCTGGGCATTGCTGTCATTCAAATTGCCCTTATCGTCGCTTTGGGGTTCGTTCGCTCGCATGGCGGCTTCATCACCTTTGATGGTAAATCGGCCGCCCGAAACAACGCTGGTATTCTGTGGGGGACGAATCTCAATCAGCATTCCCGGCAAAAAATCTTTTGGCAAGGAATCCAGTTCACGTTCATCAAGTTGTTTAAATTCAAATCCACGTTTTTCGGCTTCGGTCTTTAGGCGTCGGATCGCGGGGACATGTCCGTAGGCCAGCAAGCAACGGCCACCGGAATTCAAACGTTTCGGCAGGCCGTCCAGCAGCGAATCCATTAAGGCAAAGCTGGGGTCGTAGAAAGCGTGGTCAGCCGGTTTTGCAACCGTGCCGTCCTCCCAAGGAGGATTCGAGATGATCAGATCAAAGGTTTTGGTTTGGTCCAGCACGCTGTAGGCGCTCGGATCGGAGGCGGGGACTTGGCGGACATCGAGAGATTGATCGGGCAACAACATTGCAGCGTTGTACCGAGCACAAGCGACCGCTGCCGGATTGATGTCAGTTGCGATGACTGACTTGGCGCCGTTTTGCATGCACAAGATTGAAATTAGTCCCGTCCCCGTGCCAATCTCCAAGACATCGCGTCCGGAGACGCTCTGGTCATTCACGATCAGTTCACGCAGCGAGACTGAGTCATCGGGTTCCCAAAACACCGATTCGAATTGAACAATTTTCCCGTCGAACATCAGGTCGTCGAGTGACCAAGTCTGAACGACGCGATGTGAATAGTCCAAATCGTCACGGTATGCATCGCGACAACCACAAGCCAAGCACGACAGAGCACACAGGGCATACAGAGTGACGGCACGCGGAGGGGTGGCGATACGCAGAGAAATCATCGAAAGCACCTTGGACACACAACTCGTGTTCGAGTGAGAAAGGGTGCCCGCGATGGGTTGCCACCGCATCACCACAGCCCGATCAGCGCACACTGATTTTAGCTGTAGAGCAGACAGATCAGAGCAGACAGATCAGAGCATGCTGATCAGAGTCTGTTGGCTGCGGCTTGGTGGCTTGACACGCAAAATCGATCGCGGGCTCCCGCCCGCATTGTAATCGATCCGTTGTCAGACGGGTTTACCGAACTTTGCACTCAAAGCGAATGGTCGCCTCTTCGCCAACTTTCAGCGGTTCTTTAAGTTTCCACATCAGTCGCAGCGATTGGCCATCGTTCGGCTGGGATTCGAAGTTGGCCTCACGCGTCGAGGTTTCACTTCCGTCAACATATTCCAACCGGGTGGTCAGGTTGTCGATCAGGGTCACATCGTTCACCGCCGAGTCACCAACGTTCACCACTCTCAGGACGAAGCGGACGATATCGCCCGGTAACGCATCGCTACGGTCAGCCAGCTTGGTGATCTGCAATCTTCCCGCATCGGGGAATTCGTAGATCGTGAGACCTTGCAGATGTTCGTCACGTGTCAACGTCGGTGGCTTCAGGTCCTCAATGACAACTTCCAAGCATTCATTAAGTTCCCACGTAATCGCGGCCAATGCATGTTCGCGAAGAAGTGCTTTTTCCTCGTCTTGCAGCAGCTGCAATTCAGCCAAGGACAACGCTGCTAGAGCCTCGAGTACGTCACCGGTCTGTTCCAGTTGCAGGACGCTTTCCACCGGTACGCCACGGATTTGCTCACGCATTGCATCGATTCGTCTTGCCACATCGGCATGCCCCAGTTCGGTCGAATCGGTGATGACGAGTCCTGGGATTTCGTGAGCGAATCGTCCTGCGCTAACTGGCCTATCGACTTGTGCCAAGCCAATTGAGCGGCCTCCCGCCAATGCACTGGTGATTCGCCTTACAGAAGCAAATCGTGGTGCATATAAACAGGTGCGATTGGAGGCTTGAAATTCGATGTCGCCGTCATCGGTGACGTAATGGACGACGGTATCTTCGGGCTGCAGCCCATCCACTAGGTCCTGGCGATTGAGTCGGGCGGCCGGATGTTTGTCACCGCCGTCACAGAGGTACTCCTGTGGGTCGTGTCCGTTCCACACTCCCTGGGGCACCATGGCGTAGCCATGAGGTTGGGCGGGACCGCACTGCTGGCAGCCGCAGTCACCAACCTGACCGCCGAGGATCGGTTGATGGAATCCAACTTGCGCGACAGACGTGGGGTCGGTAGAACTGACCGATGTGATTTGGTTGTTTGCTGCCTGCGTCGGTAACGCAGCACCTTGAAAACGAGCTCTTGGGTCGACGAACGGCTGGGCTATTGGCGAGGAGACGGGCATTCCACCCTGCATCATTCCGGGTGGCATTCCACCCTGCATCATTCCAGGTGGCATTCCACCCTGCATCATTCCAAGCGGCATTCCACCCTGCATCATTCCGGGTGGCATTCCGGGCATCATACCCGGCATGCCGCCTTGCCTTGCTGCACCCTGCATACCCGGCGGCATCATTCCACCTGGTCCACCGCCCAGAGGCGCGGACATCATGCCGCCAGGTCCGCCCGGCGGTGGGCCTGGCATTCCGCCAGGCGGTGGTCCGGAAAGTGCGCAGCCTACCGACAGCAGGCTCGGCGCAAGCAGTAAACAACCGATCCAACGACGAAGGGTTGATTTCGATCTGTTTCTCATCAGTCGTGTCATGGTTGGGAGGTCGAATCGGGTTGTGGATTGGGTGCCCACTGAGGATCGCCGAACAAAAATTGCGGCATCAGTTGTGGAGATCTGGGCGGCGTGACAGATCCGATTCGCACGATGGCAACGGGGCGTCCCAAGCGATCGGCGACTTCCAGGGGATCTTGGAAGGAGGAGATTTCCATGGGGCGTCGAGTTGCAGGAGTCTGCAGCATCGGGGTCGCCGTTTGTGGATCTTCCAAATAGATGACTCGTGTTACCATGCGACCCGCCAAAGCCGCATCCAGGTCTTCTTGATCCAGTTGAATCTGAATCGGATACTTCCATGCGAGGCCGGCTGGCGGAAAAGTCCGATCAATCGCTTCGACGGTTGGGTAGAGCTCGGCGCCTTCAGCGAGCGGTATCCGTGTGATCCGAAAGCGGTAGACAGCACCGATCAGCAGTCCAGCCTGGAGGACCGGATTGGCATCTGCGAAGGATCCGGAATTTGACAGTGCAAATTGCGTGCTCCCCGGACCGGTAATCTGAATCGGCTGGAAGTAGCCAGCAACAGGTCCTCGACCAGCAAGCCGTGCTTGTCCGAGCGCGCCGGGCGGCATGCTAGCGGTCAACGGTCGATGTCGACTTGCATTCCCCAAGTAGTCGGCAGGGTCAGCTGCTGTTGCTCGGGAAAGGAGTGCTGCGGAGGCCATCATCATAAGGCCGCGTCGCGAGATGTGATGAGAATGCTTGGGCATCACGGGTTGGCCCCGAATGGCAAGGTCATGAAAGGGTCACCGGCATTCTCTGCCAGTGGCGTAAAGAAACGCGGTGAGATTGGAAGCATCTGCACCGCGTTTCGTCATGTTTTCCGTGTTTCGTCAATGACTGACGCTTACGGTTGGCAGTTCGGATCCACCAGCTGACTTTTGTGCTGGTACAGTCCGCGGGCCTGCGGAACACCCGGGTGGATGTTCTGCTCGGTGATTCGGACCCGGCTAACCGGATTCGGATAGCTCATGCCTGGTTGCATTCGCACGTTCATCTTGACCTTCTCAACCGGGCGCGGAATATTCATGTGCGTGTGGTTGTGGATGACGTGTTTCTTCAAGCCAGCAGGATGCCCCAATGGAATGTGTGGCGGTCCCGGCAATCCGATTGGTGTCCCAGTCATTGGCATGCCATACTGAGGTGCGTTGACCCCCGCGATCATCCCAGGCAGGGATGGAGGTGCCGTGTTGCAATTCGCATCATTGCATCCACAGCCATCGGTCATTGCTGGAGCGAATGGAGCGGGCAAGCCGGCGATCGGAGGACCGAAGCCAGTTCCCATCGCCAAAGAACCTGCTCCCGCCATCTCGACGTCCTTATCACCCAGTCGGATGATAGCCAGGATGGAACCGCGACGATCGGCTTCGACGATTGGGTCGATGCCTGGATCGAGGCGTGTGCTGACCAAGGTATCGATGCCGGCCAATGCCGGCCCTTGGAAGTCTGGATCTGGTAGATAGATCACTTTGGTGACAAAGTTTCCGGTCAGAACCTGATCGAAGTCTTCCTCTGTAAATTGGATTGGCACGGAGTTGTGAGCCAAATAGGCACCCGTTCGTGGATTGGCGTAGGCCAATTCAACCGTTGGGTAGAGCTCGACTCCTTCTCGGGCCGGGATATTGGTCAATTTAACCCGGTAAAGACCGCCTTGCGGGAAGTTTTGTCGTGCAGGCACGACTAACGGTTCGCTGTCGAACAGGCCAGCTCCGCTCACGTCATACCGAATCTGCATTCCCTCGGGTTGCCCGAAAGTAAGTTGCATAGTTGGTGGCGTGCTCGGCATGAGTGGCCCAATCGCCCCGTACTGCCCGACTTGACCACCGTTGACGACTCGTTCGCAGCTGACCAGCTTGGTCTCACCCGAGTCGGTGGCGGCAGTAGATTCCATTGGCACGGCTGGGGTTGGTTCAGCGGGGGCAGCAGGTGCCATCGCTGGCCCCGCGCCCATCATGCCAGCGGCGCCCATCATCATCATGCCGGGGGCCATTGGTGGTGGGCCGAGAACTCCAGGTCCAGGGCCTCCCACGCCGGGGCCCGGCTCGAGAAGACGTTGTTCAGGCGGCAGGTTGTGGCGAACCGGCACACACCCGGTGGCGAGGATCGCCGTGGCCGCCAATAGCGACAAATGAGTGACGATTCGTTTCATCGTTCCCCCCGTTCCTTGGGATTTGCTCAGTCTGAGTCTAGGTATGGTTGCTGATCAATCTGGCTGGACTTACCTAGCGTTCGGAAACTAATATCCGCGCGAGGCTTTCATCCGTGAAGTCGAGTAGGACGACTCCGTTGTTGGTCATCGGCAAGTTCTAGGTGGCATCTTTGAGAAAATCGACATAACCGGATCATGAAGACCGATCGTCATAGCCCACGAAACCATTTCGACGCCGTGAAACTCAACATGACAAACGCTACCACTCTGCTCGTTGTGGTCCTGTTTCTGGCATTCTTTAGGGCTCTGGACCCGCCATCGAACATCGCACAGGAAACACCGACGCCAACGGAGCGTTCCTTGCAGCAGGAAATTAAACAGTCGAGCAGCGCAACGCAGCCTTCAGCCAACTCATCAGCTCAAGCCAACTCATTGCTGCGTCGAGTCATTCAAACCCTCGTCCATGGTCCAGCGTTCGACGCCAAAGTTCGTGAAACCGTTTGGACCGGAGGAAGACAAGTTGTTGGCGTCGGCACCTATGAGCAGGCTGGATTGGGGTCCGGTCGCTTTAATTTGCAGGTAACGATGCATGATGGAGACGGAAAACACCGTTTGCAGCAGATCAGCGACGGTCGTTTGGCGTGGACACGTTCAGAGATTGCCGGCAACGTTTCTTTACGACGCGTCGATGTTGGACGCTTGGATCAGTGGGTTCAAGGCGTTCATTCGCCGTTGCCGATCGCACCCAGATTGCAAGTCGGGGCTTGGGCCGAAATGCTCACCTCCTTTCTGCGCGACTATCAGTTGCATGTCGAGGGTGCTCACTTGAAGGGACAGCCTGTTTGGGTCATCACCGGTCGGTTGAATCAGCAACGCCGGGAGCAAGTGATGACGGAAGCCGGCTTGGAACAGTGGCCGATGTTATTTCCGACCCGGGTCCGCGTAGCGGTGCAAAGCGAGCCAGATTCCGAAACGCAGTTTGGGGCTTTCCTGCCCGTCCGCATCGAGTTCTGGAGCGATCCACTACGCAATGTAGATTCAGCTGAATCCAAGTTGAGCGGGGAGGGACGATTGATCACTTTGATCGAGATCTATTCGCTCCGCCCAATTTCTGCACCCCCCGTGGAGCGGTTTCGATTTGAAAACCAGGATGCCGAAGTCAACTTTACCAATGATACCGATCGGTATATCCAGCAGTTTGGAGTTGAATTGACCGAGCGACAGCGTCGGCAATTACGGCGCTAAGCCGCTGCCGGTGCGACCGATTCCAGAAGTTGGCTGGACTGACTATGGATGCCCGATTCGGCTGTGTCTTTGCTAATTGCGTCTGCAATCCCGCCGCGTCAGAAAGACGTTCAGTCGCTATGATATCGGGATGACTGATTTGAACCCCTCAGATGCTCCTGGTTCACGCTGGTTGGCGTGGGCCCAGTTGGTGCGATTGCCCAATGTGTTTACGGTGCTCGCCGATGTTGGTGCCGCCTATTTGCTGATCTCCGGTGGCCCGCAGCCTTGGGCTCCCTGGCTTGCGATCATCCTGGCGGGGGTCGCTCTATATTGGGCGGGGATGATCCTAAACGATGTCTTCGATGTCGAGCGTGATCGTGACGAGCGGCCCGGTCGTCCGATTCCGGCGGGGCTGATTTCTCAGGGGAAGGCGACGAAGGTGGGCTGGGGCTTGCTTGCCGTCGGTGTGCTATTGAGTGGTGTTGCTGGCTATCTGCGGCAGGATGTTGCTGGATTCCATTGGTTGCCTTTGGTGATTGCGGTCGCCTTGGCCGGCATGATTGTCGCGTATGACGGCCCCTTGAAGCGAACGCCTCTCGCTCCAGTTGCGATGGGAGGATGCCGAGTGTTGAGCTTTTTGCTGGGAGCCTCAGCTGCCGTGGTGGTCGGGCCGGGCCAAGCTTGGCTGCCCACCTACGTGGTTGCGATTGCATGCGGATTTGGTGTCTACATCATGGGGGTCACAACGATGGCCCGACGGGAAGCGACAGGGGGACGAAATCCCAATTTGTTCGTCGGCGCGGGCGTGATGATTTTGGGAGTGGGGATTATGGCATTCGCTCCGCAGTTGAAAACACCACCTCTGGGATTTCAGATTCGATGTGATGCGTTCGCGATCTTGGTCGCTGCGGTAGCAGCACCAGCAGTCTTGCGAGGCTTGCGTGCGATCATCGAGCCGACGCCAATCAAGATCCAAATGGCGATTCGTGTCGGGATCTTAACGATTATTCCCTTGGCTGCCTGCTTTGCATATCTGGGTGCGGGGGCAATCTGGGGTCTGCTCGTCTTTCTGCTGACCTTTCCGTCGCTCGTCTTAGCGCTACGGTTTCGTGTGACTTAGCAAGTAGGAGACGAGTGCTTTGCCACGGCAAAGATGTCACCGCCTCGGTAGGCGAGTTGTCTATCCAATACGGTGAAAAACCAACTTGGCGAGAACAAGTGGCTGGCCCAGTTGCTGCACCGAGCAAAGCCGCGTTGACAGGTTTCGAGAGAAGAGGAGACCACTGCCATGATCGCCGGTTTTCACACCGCCAGTTTGTTGTTGCATGATCCATGTGCGGTGGTGGAAGAGCTTGCCCAGCTGGGATTTGGCTGTGTCGCGATTCGTCCGCATCCTTGCAGCTTGAATCCTGCGTTGAGCGAGTTTAGTGAGCGATTAGTTCGTCTGAGTGCTACCCTGCAACGTCACTCAATGTGTTTGGTGGTCGATTTAGATGCACCCTATTTTTGCGATCCATGGAAAATCGATGGCCCATCGCTTTCGGCATCCCATCGAGCAGAGCGAGAACGGGCGTACGATTGGGTTGCCAGTTGGTTGGAAGTGGCCGCGGAATTGAATGCAGAGTTGGTAACCTTTGGCAGTGGTCGACTGGCTGAGGATGGCAGTGCAACACTCGAGCAGGCATTAGATTGCCTGGCATCACAAACGGAGCGTTTGCTTGCGGGGATTGATCCGCGTCGACTTCAGGTTGCGATTCGGCCGAGGAGTGGGGATTCGATCGCTACGGTGGCACAATATGAGCGATTGGGCCAGTGGCTCGGCCCCGAAAGTAGCTTGGGATTGGCTGCTGACGTTGGTGAGATGCTGCTTGGTGGTGAATTACCCCTAATCGATCGATTGGAAAGGAACCTGACTTCGCTGGCCTGTGTCTATCTATGTGATCGCAGGGCCGGGGTTGTGGGCGACCAACCGCTGGGCGAAGGCGATGTAGCGTTATTTCGGATCGTTCGTTTCTTGGCTGATCAGCCGTTTTCTGGCCCCGCGATCCTCCGTGTTGAGGGGCACAGTGAATTGGGGCTGCTGTCCGCCCGCGCAGCAATGAAGCTGATTCAGGAGGCGGTTCCAGGACAATGAATTGCCACTGCGTTGTGAAACAAGCAACAGCTGCCGTGAAACTAGAAAAAGTGGTAATAGGGGCGTGAAAATCCTGGACTCTCACCGCTGGACACACCTAAGATTCCAATACAGACGGGCGGAGGAGAGACCGGTGGACGGCGCGAGCCAGACGTGGCCCACGCGACGGTGAACGCGAGCCTTCCTGAATGATTGAACAGGCAGTAATCCAGCTATCGAGTAATCCAGCTAGCCAGTGAATTTTAAGCGAGCGTGGCTGGAAGCGGCTGTCGCCACGAACGCGGATTTGGTGGTGGGGGCTGGGAAGCCATCGACGAATGAGAACAGGATAACGGTTATGCAAGATTTTTTTGCATCTCCCAGTGTGCGAGTTGGGATCGTGATGCTGGTCCTGTGTGTCTTGATCGGCTTTGGTTTTTATCTCGTGTCAATCTTTCGCGGCTACGCGGATGAGGACCATCAATACCCCACTGACCCACTCGCAAACTTGGAAGAAATGCACCGCAAAGGTGACATCAGCGACCAGGAATTCCGAAAGATACAAACGAAAACCAATCGGTTTCCTGTTGGACCCGATGCCGTCGATGAGTTGACCTCCGATGCCGACTCATCAGCGAACGAGCAAAGTTGACCCGAACAAACCCAACACGCTGTCAGGAACGATCCTCAGGATCGTTCCTCACGTTTGAACTGGGATTGTTTTACTCGCCTTTTCCCGTTCGGCGGCGTTGACCAGGGACCTCCCTAACAGAAGCCGAAAAGGATAACCAATCCGTCTGTGCTTGCCTCCCAATTCCATGTGGGCATTCATTTGCGGAAACTATAACCGTTTGAAACCTAAACCACGATTGGCTCGAGCTTTCGAGGATACGGATGACCCCCCGAGTACGTTGCCCTGCGGGTAGCAGAATTGGGAAAGCATTCGAGCTGTGGACTGAAATCGTTTGACACGCGATTGGGATGGCTGATCCGGTCTATAATGAGTGCTAGAGCTCCGGCTCACGAAGTTGCATTCGTTGATGACTGGTCGGTGATTCAATCGCACAATCAGGAGTCGTGTATGCCCACGAAGGATAACCCAAGTTCACGCCACGGAACTTCAACGAACAAGAAGAACGCATTCTGTTCTTTTTGTCGAAAGAGTTACCGTGACGTAGGACCTCTCGTTGAAGGTCCCGGTGACGTCTACATCTGTGGAGAATGCATTGAGCTCTGTCAATCGATTCTCGACCAGGAGCAGCGCCGCCGCGGTCCAAGTAAATCATTGTTTAACGAGATCCCCGCTCCGCGGGAAATCGTTGAACACTTGGATGAGTATGTAATCGGCCAAGGTTCTGCCAAACGCGTGTTGGCGGTTGCCGTTCATAACCACTACAAGCGTTTGACCAGCGAATGGGAAGGTGGGTCGGAAGTTGAAATTGAGAAGAGCAACATTCTGCTGGCCGGTCCGACCGGAAGTGGAAAAACACTTTTAGCTCGATCTCTCGCTCGTATGCTGAATGTCCCCTTTGCCATTGGCGATGCGACGACGCTGACCGAGGCGGGATACGTCGGTGAAGATGTTGAGAACCTGCTGCTGAAATTGTTGCATGCCGCTGACTTTGACGTCGAAGCGGCCCAACGCGGAATTCTCTACATCGATGAGGTCGACAAGATTGGTAAGACGAGTGCCAATGTGTCGATCACGCGAGATGTTTCTGGAGAGGGTGTTCAGCAGAGCCTGCTGAAAATGCTTGAAGGAACGGTAGCCAATGTGCCGCCGCAAGGTGGTCGAAAGCATCCTGAGCAACAGTACATCCAGTTGGACACGAGTAACATCTTGTTCATCGTCGGTGGTACGTTTGTTGGGATCGAAGATATCATTCGCAAGCGATTGGGGCACAAAACGCTTGGCTTCTCCGGTGACAATATCCGCAACGAAGATTCAGATTCGGATTTGTTGGCACAGGTGCAAACAGAAGACATCCTGCAGTTTGGGTTGATCCCCGAATTGGTCGGACGTTTGCCGGTGGTTAGCTACTTGCAACCGCTTGATGAAGAAGGTCTGGTACGAGTGATGAAGGAGCCGAAGAATGCTCTGACAAAACAGTACGAGGCTTTGTTCAAAATGGAGAATTGTGATTTGCACTTCACTGACGAAGCACTCCACTATGTTGCTCGCAAGGCCCTCGCGAAACGCGTCGGGGCGAGAGGTCTACGTGGAATACTCGAAGAAGTAATGCTGGATATCATGTACGACCTGCCTGACCAAGAGGATGGCACTCAATTCACGATCGACGAAAGCGTCGTGTCGGGAGCCCGCAAGCTATTTCAAATGCCTGCCAGCAAGAGCGCGTGAGTTAGAGAGCTTGGCTAACTAGGGACGATGAACGCCAACGTCGGCAACGGCTTTGGCGTTTTTTTGTGTCGATCGAGAGTTCGCTACTGCTTTTGCGAGTGTTCTGACTCTTGTTCACCAACCTTGATTGGTGTTGGTCGCGATCCCACTTCGGTGACTCGGAATTCAGCTGGTCATTCTTTGCCCGGATCTTTGTAGAACCGTGTGATATCGATTCCTGCTCGTCGTTCTTCTTCCATCAACTTGATGCGCATTTCTAGTCTTTCCATACGCCGCATCAATTGTGGAATGGCATCTTGGTTTTCATTCGGTGGTTTGGGGCGTGGGACCGTGGGGTAGCCAAGATGGCGTTGCATTGCGGCAAACAGAAAAAGAGGTTCTTTCTTTCTGTTCCCAAGGGCAATGCGGCCCTCCCGGCGTCCGAATAAGAAAGGTCCCTTGCCGTCCTTTGAATGCCCGGCATCGTCCAGTCTCGCCTCGTATTCCTCGCTAGCCAGAAAAAGTAGATCAGACAAGTCGATCAATCCGATCTGAGCCCGTAAGATGAGAATCCACCTCGCCCAAGCGGGATCAAATGTCGGGTCGCTGCTGATGGCCGTGAGGCCTTTGTCGTAGTTCAGGCGATTTCGACACAAAACCTCAAATTGATAGAAGAACAATCCGGCGGGAGTTGCGTCTTTTACGCGGTACTTGGCTTCCGCCTCCAGCACTTCGAGGGCCGTTTCCATTGTGAATCGGCCAGCTTCCATTTCGGCTGATTCGACGAGGAAGGCTTGGAATGGGCTGAAGTAATGGCCCATCTTGTACATGGCCGGTGCCATCTGCCCAGAGTGTTTCAGTTCGGTGAGCAGGTAATCGACCGCGATCGGCAGTTTGGTCGTCGTCAGTAGTTCGTAGCGAATCTGCCCGAGCAATTCTTGCATCGGTATTTCGGCAGCGGTCCGTTCTCGCAATAACTCGAACAGGTAGCCTTGTTCTACGTATTCAACCCGATCCAGCAGACGCGAAGGTTGCGACATATCTAAGCGTTAGCTGACTTGGGAGATCGTGTCTTATTCATACTTGCGGAAAATGACGCAAGCGTTGTGTCCGCCGAATCCAAAACTGTTGCTCATCGCGACTTTGACGTCGGCTTGCTGAGCTTCGTTAGGAGTGTAGTCGAGATCACATTCGGGATCGGGTGTGTCGTAGTTGATTGTTGGTGCGATGGTTGAGGTTTCGATCGTCTTGCACAGAATGGTCGCTTCGATTCCACCGCTTGCGCCAAGGGAATGTCCGAGCGAACTCTTGGTGCTACTGATCTTGGTTTTGTAGGCATGATCGCCGAAGACAGCTTTGATTGCTTGCGATTCAGCTTTGTCGCCTAGAGGTGTGCTGGTGCCGTGTGCGTTGATGTAATCGACTTCCGTCACGTCGATTCCCGCGTCATCGATTGCTGCTTGCATTGCCGCGGCGGCACCAATGCCTTCCGGGTCGGGGGCGGTGATGTGTCCCGCATCGCTGGTGGTGCCGTACCCGATGACTTCGGCGTAAATCTTCGCATTTCGGGCTAAGGCAACATTGAGTTCTTCAAAAACGAGAATCCCTGCGCCTTCACCTAGCACAAATCCGTCTCGGTCAGCCTCGAAAGGGCGACTGGCAGCCGCCGGATCGTCGTTCCGTGTCGATAACGCTTTCATGTTTTGAAATGCCGCCAATCCCATTCGCGTCATCGCGGCCTCACTCCCACCTGTGATTACCAAATCTGTTTCGCCTAGACGAATGCTGCGCAATGCATCCCCCATCGCGTTGGTTGCGCTGGCGCAAGCAGTGGCGACGGCGTAATTGGGGCCCTTGAGGCCGTAAGTAATCGAAAGCGTCCCGCCTGCCGCATTGAGCATCATTTTGGGGACGGTAAAGGGGCTGACTCGATCGGGACCACGTGTGAGCATCTTCTCGATCTGTGCCTCGATCTCCCCCAATCCGCCAATTCCCGAACCGAGGATCACTCCACACTTGTTCCGGTCGACCTTGTCAAAATCGATTTTTGAATCGGCAATCGCTTGGCCTCCGGCGTGGACGGCAAACTTCGTAAATCGATCGAGCCGTTTTGCTTCACGGGCTTCGACAAATTGACTGACATCAAAGTCGGGGATGTCACCGCCGAAGTGAACCTTATAACGACTGGTATCGAGAGTGGTTATTTTGTGAACCCCACTCTCACCAGCCGTTAGACGTTGCCAGAAATTAGGTATATCAACGGCGATCGGTGTCACCACTCCGATTCCAGTGACCACAATACGACGTTCGTTCGATGGTTGCATCACAATGCTGTTTTAAGAATGGGCAGTTTCAAGAATGGATGGGGTTTTGCCGAGCAGTCCTGGAATTCCCCTGCTCGCGGTTGCGCGCCCAATGCTAAGCCGGCATTACGGGCACTCAACGCAAATGCCGCCCTGGAAATACGGAGACGATTCAACATCCCTGTACTTTCCGGACGGCAAAGATAAGCGTTGCCAGGGTTAGCGAACCGACGCGACGGCCGGGCTACGCGTCGTCGCCTTTGGCTGTCTCGATGAAGCTGACCGCTTCACCCACTTTTTGGATTTTCTCGGCCGACTCGTCCGGAATGCTAATGTCGAACTCTTCCTCGAGTTCCATCACCAATTCGACGGTATCCAACGAATCCGCACCCAAGTCATTCACGAATGACGTATCGAGATTGATCTTGTCTTTGTCGACACCGAGTTGTTCGGACACGATATCGATTACACGTTCTTCGACAGTAGCCATGAGCAGTCTCTGATTAAGGTCAGCAAGCTGATTTGGAAAGATTGAATCAAAATGAGCAAGCCACATCGAAAGCGGCGTTTTCACACTCGCATTCGGGGGTTGCCAATCGGAAGGAGCCCGGATGGGCTGTTCGCTTTCGTCGAAAAGATAGGTGAAACAAGCAAAACACGTCAATACGCTGATCGCCAGTTCCTGGGCGGGAGATCGTGGTTTGACGTATCTGAACACACTCCAGCCCCCCCACGGCGCTTTTAGCTGCCTCCCGAATCTTCGCCTTGATCGCCATTATTCGCAGAGTTTTTTACCTGCGATGGCTGCCGCAGGTTACCGCCGAAATCGATGTGGATGCGGAAATTACTGGGGAAAATCGCCAATCTCGGCGTGACGATGGGCCTATCGGCCTCTCGCCAGCGCATTTGACGGCTGAACAATCGTGCAGCGAATCGTGGTTTTCGGTCTGCCCGCTGGGCCCCGAGACCAAAAAGGATGAGGATACCTATTTTTCAGGCGAGCCAAATTTTTTCAGCGAGAATCTTGCAAAGTTCCTCTCTTTTTTGGTCCGGGCTAGCTGACGATGCCGCCATCGACGACCAGTGTTTGTCCGGTGATATAGCCTGCGTCCTTTGAGGCCAGGAACAATACGGCTGCAGCGACATCTTCGGCTTCACCAAGTCGTTTGGCTGGAATCCTCTTTTTCGCCTCAGCCAAAACCACCTCACCCAGTTCCGCAGTCATCTCGCTGGCGATAAAGCCTGGTGCCACTGCATTGACGGTTACCCCACGACTGATCAATTCCTTGCTCAGCGTCCGGGTCAGCCCAATCATCCCTGCTTTGCTGGCGGAGTAGTTCGCTTGGCCGGGATTGCCGATCAGGCCAGAGATGCTGGCCATGTTGATGATTCGCCCATATTTGGAACGCCGCATGATTCCAGCGGCAGCTCGGCAGCAAACGAAACAGCTGGTGAGGTTGGTAGCGATGACGTCATCCCATTCTTCGTCGGACATGCCTCGCATCAACTTGTCACGAGTGATCCCTGCATTGTTGATCAAAATGTCAAGCCGGCCGTGCGTATCCTTGGCTCCCTGGATCGCCGCCGCAGCCGCGGTGCGGTCGGTGACATCGCAAGAGACTGCTTCAGCTTTGCCGCCAGCAGCCTCGATTTCTTTGACCGTATCAGCCAACTTCGCGGCGTTACGTGCGAGGCAGACGACGGTCGCTCCATTCATCCCCAAGGCGATTGCTACCGCTTTGCCGAGCCCCTGAGATGCTCCGGTGACGACTGCTACTTGATCGTTAAGGTCTGTAGTTGTGGAAAGTTTCATTCTTCAGAATTCCGGGAAAGCGAGATGGATTGCTCCAGATTGCCGGAGCGAATGAGTTTCAGGAAGGTGACGCGGAGAGCAGCGAGCATCGGAGGCCGGGTTGACACAGACCCGATCGACTTGGGTCAAGTCGATTCGGATTCGTCAGTCACCGAAGCCATCGGTCGGGATCTTTCGATTGATACGCTTGAGCGTTCCACGCAGGACTCTTCCGGTCCCGATCTCTTCAAATCCCTCGACTCCATCCTTGAGCATCCGCCGGATCGAGTCCTCCCAGCGAACCGATCCGATCACCTGCTGACTCAACAAGTCGCGAATTTCGGCGGCTGACTGATGCGGGGATGCATCGACGTTGCTGTAGACGGGAAGTCGCGTGTCAGTAATGGGCATCTCTTGGAGAGCAGCTTGAAGTTTCTCAACTGCTGGTTGCATCAGCGACGTGTGGAAGGCACCCGCAACACTAAGCGGGATCACCTTGATCGCGCCAGCCTCTAATGCCACCGGTCCCAATCGCTCCAAAGCGGTCAGATGACCTGATACGGCGATGTTGCCAGGGCAAAGTAGATTTGCTGGTTGGAGGACTTCGTCACCCTCGCGGACCTGCTGGCAGAGTTGGTCGAGTGATTCAAGGTCGAGTCCTAAGACACTCGACATTCCGCTTTGGACCGCATCGGCCGCGGATTGCATGGCCTGGCCCCGGCGTTGAACAAGACGTACCCCATCGGCAAAGCTCAATCCGCCCGCAAAGCAGACGGCGGTGTACTCACCAAGGCTTAGCCCTGCGGTTGCTTTGGCCGCAGCCACACGATCGGGATGCTCTTCGCGAAGCACCTCTGCCGCTGCGATTCCAATAACAAAAAGTGCTGGCTGGCTGAATTCTGTGGCGTTCAGTTTTTCTTCTGGCCCGTCAAAACAGAGTTCGGCGAGATCATACCCGAGGATTTCGGATGCCTCGTCGAAGCAGCGTTTAGCCGTTGGATAGGTGTCGTGCAGCGACCGACCCATCCCGACGCTCTGTGCGCCCTGGCCGGGAAAAAGGATTCCGACTGAGTTCATTTCAACAGGTTGCCGCGAGTGAGCAGAGGACGAGCCATTGGGGCCACCCCGCGAAAGCGTCGTGACATCATTGGCTGGTAGTGATCGCTATCGACGATGCAAAAGCTAGTTTTCGTCGTGTTCAACCACGGTTCGCCCCTGGTAGTAACCGCATTTGGGGCAAATGGTGTGGGTTGGCACTGCCGAGCTGCATTGCGGGCAGTAGCTGATTTGACGCTTTTTGACGTGGTCGTGTGAACGTCGTTTGCCAGTACGGCTATTGGAATGTTTGCGTTTTGGGACAGCCATCGCTGCTCATCCGGTCAAATATGGGGATTTCTTTCATCGAGCCGCGTATCGTAGGATCCCGGACCCGATCTCGTCAACGCCCAGTGGCGATATGAATCGGATAAATGCGGAGGTAGAACCCGATTATTTCGTTCCGACCGCCATTCCGAGGTTTTCTTTGCTGGCTTCCAGGAAGGCAAATTGGACTGACCGCAAACCCTGATCGACCATGAGTTGCTGGATTTGCTCGAGTGAACGGACATGGCCGGCCCGTGTCCCAAGCTCTAGCCGAAGTGCCTCGATCGTTTCAGCGAGTGCCGGCTTGGCAGGGCCACTGAACAGATCGATCACGGCGATCCGACCTCCGGGGCGTGCAGCCCCGATTGCCCGCCGCAGCAAGCTTTCCGCCTCTTCTTGGCCCCGGCAACCAATCTGCTGGGCAAGCAACACCAGGTCAAAATGTTCCGCAGGCAGTTCCACTTCGCACGGTTGGCCGGTGATCGTTTCGAACCGGTCTCCAAGCTCAATTGAATCGGCTGTGCTGCGAGCGGCTACCAACGCGTCTGCCTCATCGGCTGCGGCGATTGTCGCCTGAGGGGCGCGATGAGCCATCGCGCAGCTCCAGACTGCAGAGCCGCAGCCAAGGTCGAGAATTCGATATGCTATTGCACCTGCCTCGCCACCGACATCCAAGATTTCGGCCGCCTGAATCGCTGCCGGTGTATGAATCCACTGTGTCGCGGCCACGCGATGGTGCTGAAGTTGGTCGTCGTGACTTTGCCGTGCCGAAGGCTCTCGCACGAGATCGACGAGGCGTTCCCAGGTTTGATCCCCCAGGTCCTCATCGTACTGGCACAAGAGTTGGCCGGTTTGGGACAAGGCGTAATCTTCCTGGTACTGCTCGACCAGGCCAATGGTGGCGAGGGCATTTAAAAGCAGATCGAGTGGATGGGTGGGAACCGACAATGCCTCTGCCAACAGAGGCAGGCTCTTTTGCCCCTGTCGTAGGGCATCTAGGATACCCAGACGACGCGCCGAACGGATCAAATGTGACGCAGCGTTTATCTGCATCAAGTGGTGATAATGGGCCAGCGTTTGATCTTGCGCCGTCATGCTTTGGGGTGGCTCTGGTGCTTGTTCGTCTTGCTGGATTGATCCGTAACCGCCTCGCCGAGTCGCTGGCTCAGCTAGGAGCTTTTTTCTGCGCGGTCCAGTTCCTGCAGCGTATTGGCCACAGCTTTGCAGCGCCGCATCGTGCGTTCAAATTCGGCAAACGTGAGGGTTTGGTAGCCATCGCTCATGGCCGTACTTGGGTCTGGGTGAACCTCCATGATCACTCCATCTGCCCCTGCTGCAACCGCTGCCACGGCCATGTCGGGCACCATATAGGTGTGGCCGGTGCCATGGCTTGGGTCAATGATGACCGGCAAATGGGTTTTACGGTGCAGATAAGAAACGCTCGCCAGTGGCAAGGTGAACCGGGTGTGGCCTTCGAAGGTGCGAATGCCCCGTTCGCAAAGCATGACCTGATCGTTGCCTTCGTTGAGTATGTACTCGGCGGCCAGCAGGAATTCGTCCATGGTTGCCGATGGGCCACGTTTGAGCAGTACAGGTTTTTGAGCCTTTCCTACTGCTTCGAGAAGCCGGTAGTTCTGCATGTTTCTGGCCCCGACTTGCAGCACGTCAGCATATTTGGCGACCAAATCAACGTCGCTGGTTCCCATCACCTCGGTGACCACGCAGAGTCCGGTTTCTTCGCGGGCGGTCGCCAGCATTTTCAGGCCTTCTTCCTTGAGGCCTTGGAAACTATAAGGGCTGGTTCGAGGCTTGAACGCACCACCTCGCAGGCCAGTGCCACCTGCCGCTTTGACGGCTCGTGCAGTCTCTAAGATTTGCTCTTCGCTCTCCACGCTACAGGGACCGGCAATGAAACCAACCTCCCCTGCCCCGGCAGCGAAATCGAGCACTTTGACTTGACTCGGCTCAGCTCTCACCTCTCGGCTAGCCATCTTGTAGGGCGCCACAATCGGGACAACGGCCGAGACTCCTTCGCCACTTTCTAGCGACTCTTTGAAGTGCTCTCGCTTATTTCCAATGGCGGCGACGACTGTCCGCTCGGTGCCAACAATCACATTGGCTTTCAGTCCAAGGCTCTCGACCCGTTTGACCGTGGCATCCACTGCCGCTTGGGTCGCGTTAGGTTCCATTACAACAATCATGGCTCTGTTTTTCGATCGTTTGGGTGAAGCTTCGCGGAAGTCAAGAGACACTAGCGTAAGACTCTGCGGACGGTTTGTCATTGCCACAGGGTTGGGCCGCTTCCTTCCTGTTAATCCCAGTTGTTGGTGAATTCCGCTCAGAATGTCTCGTCAAGCGGCACCCCTTGGGGGTGAACGCAGCCGCTGGATGCTACTATGTCGCTTGCCACATCGGGCCGAATTGACGTTCCAGAATCGAGTTAGAATCTAAAAGGGGAAGAAGATCAGGCGCCTCGAACCCAGCGGAACCAGTTTTGGACGAAGGCTTCGGGCGTGTAGCGAAACGCTTCCAAAAAGGCTTGAGGAAACGGTTTCCCGGCATCCAGATTTCGCAGCAGATTATCGAAGTTACGCCGCTGCGGTCTTTCCAGCATCGAGTTGGCGATGGCTGCTGAGATGCGATCGGTTTGTTCTGGCGTCAGTTTTCCGTCCAGAAACTCCTTGGGATTGGCGACGACCGATAAGGCTTGCATCATTTCTTGCTCCGCTTGGCGGCGTTGGTCTCGATCCCGCGATCCACCTTGTCGCGATGCCGTCGCTGCGCCGATGCCTTCGGCCAACCAACGTGGTACCTGCCCGCCACGGGAGGCGACAGCTAAGGAGACCAGCGGAGCAGTCAATCTTGTAGCGATTTGTTCCTCTTCTTCATCCTCCGATGCGACCATGGAGACATAGCTGTCGATTCCGTCGAATGCCCAATGGCTTTCCCAGGAGGTGGGGATTCCGCGGGATTCGACCATCTTTGCGAATTCGCTGTAGTCGTACCTTCTTGGGAAGACAAAGATCGTCGTTTTGCCGTGGAAGAATTTTTCCCCGGAATCGGCGCTCACGACAGTTTTGACGGTCTTCATCTGGTCTTCGGCTAGCTCTGCGACCAAGTCGATCGTGCCTTGCGAAGCCGTGCCGATCACGCGGAAGTGCTTGGTCTCTGCGGAAGCTGCCGGGCGGCCGGAGGCGGCGACCAATTTTAAGTTTCCATCTGCGATCTCACCTCGGCGAGCACTCATTTCTTCCGGGCTTGCTGTTGCCGCCCATGCCAACAAGCTCATTCGGCGAATCGGTTGTGACTCATTCTGGCCGTCGAGTGTCGCCCCTTCGTCGATCCATGTACTGATCAACTTGATTGCTTTTTCGGAAAGGGCGGGCCTACCTCCAGCCGGCATCCGTTGTCCCTCGCCCATACCGCGTAGTTTTTGAATTAGCAGGCTCTCTTTGCTTTTTCCCGGTACGATGATCGGGCCGGTATCCCCGCCACGAAGCAGTTGTGAGAAAGTGTCCATCCGTAATCCGCCGCTTGCTTGCCTCGCCTCGATGTGGCAGCCGTTGCAGTTGTCCAACAGCAGGGGGGCCACGTCGGACGCAAAGCTGACGGTTTCCTGTCCGGTTGCCCGGGTGACTTGCAATGCCGGTGCCATGTTGACCGTTGGCGGGGTTCCCGCCGCCAGTGGACTGGTGGGGTCGGTTCCATCGAACTTCGCACCAGCAAGAATCCAGTCTTTGAGGGTCTTGAGTTCCTCGGCTGTCACAGAGCCTCCGCCGCGTGGCATATCGCCTGTTTCGATGGTTTCAATCAGTCGGCTGCCAATCGTATCACCCGGGAAAATGACGACTCCCTCCGGTGGGCCTTTCATCAATGCGGCAAAGGTATCCAGCTTGAAGTTACCCTTGGCGTCGGAAACATGGCAACGACCGCAGCGGTTAACCAAGATCGGAGCGATGACCTTCGTAAAGCTGATCATCGAAGTTGGTTCAGGTTCTGGCTTCGGTTCTGGCTTCGGCGGGGCTGGCGTCACAGCTTTCGGCGTGTCGGTTTCCATCTTGGCCCCCGGGACCGGCCGGGTTGGACGGCGAAATGGGGGCAGGGAAATGCCCTCGAATTCCAGCATGGTATGCGCTTTCTCAACCCGCTGCATCGCTGGCAGCAAGGTGTCGTACAGTTCGGTCGATCCGGTTTTGGCGGCCGCTTTGATCTGCGTCATCGCGACTTTGATGCTGTTGCCCGCTTCCTCGTATTTCCCTGCTGCGTAGTTGGCACCTGCTTTGGCAATCGATTGATTGACCGCGTCGGCCAGACGTTTCTCGCGGGGGGGTAGATCGGCAGATTCGACCTGAATCGGGCACAGGAAGCAAGTGATCAGTAGCAGGGGGCGTAATGACATGCGAAGTCACAAATATTTCGAGGAATTGACTCACGGATAGAGAACGCCAATCGAACATTATAAGTACCCGACTGAGTCTCGCGATCAGTATTCGTTGCCAATCGCGTCCGAATCGACCGCCGCCGCCGCAAAGGAGGTTTGGACGACTTGGCGTACCTGGCGCAATTGGATTTCTTGTTTCAGCCGCGCAACGGCTTCAGCGGTGGGCATCGAACCCAGATCGCCATCGATCCGGTCCCGAAGAGCCACCATGCCCGTTTCGGCCTCCTTTGGCCCCACGACTGCCATGTAGTTGACCAGGTCGAGTTGTGCGTTGCGGATTTTTGCCTGGACTTTTCCACCACTCGAGTCAACAGTCACCTTCAGACCTGCTTCATCAAGTTGCTTGGCGACGGCGACGGCATAATCGAGTGACTTGTCGCTTAACGGCAGCACGCGAATCTGCTCGGGTGAGAGCCAGAGCGGGAAGGCGCCGGCAAAATGTTCAATCAACATGCCAGTAAATCGCTCCAGCGACCCAAACGGCGCGCGGTGAATCATTACCGGTCGATGTGCCTGATTGTCACGTCCGTTGTATTCCAGTTTAAAACGCTCGGGCAGGTTGTAGTCCAGTTGAACGGTTCCGAGTTGCCAGGAGCGTCCGATGCAATCGCGAACCATAAAGTCTGCCTTGGGGCCGTAGAACGCGGCTTCCCCTTCCTCTTCATTAAAGGTGAGGCCTGATTGCTCTAAGACGCCTCGTAACGCACCTTCCGCTTGATTCCAGTTCTGTTCGCTACCAACATACTTATCACTATTTGGGTCGCGCAGCGAAAGCTGAACAGAATAGTCGTCCAGTCCAACCGAGCGCAAGACAAACTGCGTCAACTCGATCGTCGCGCGGAACTCGTGCTCGACCTGATCGGCCGTGCAAAAAATGTGTGCGTCGTCTTGAGTCAAGCCGCGTACTCTCAACATGCCATTCAACTCGCCAGTCTGTTCATGACGATACACGGTCCCGAATTCAAAGAGTCGTAGCGGTAGCTGGCGGTATGAACGCTGCTGGGCTTTGAATATCTGGCAATGATGAGGGCAATTCATTGGCTTGAGCAGGTAACGCTCATGAACCAGTTGCCATTCATGCAGCACGTTTTGCTTCGCATCCGGGGCCGCGGATAATTTGTAATTTGGTAGCTCCACACCAAACACCTTCGCCGCTTCGATCAGCTTCTCTTCGCCGTCTCGATCGATCGTTCCCTGTTCAAGTTTTTGGCTCCAGGCGTCTAGCATCGCCCCGACTTCGCTGCCGAACAATGGCGCAAATTGGCTATCGCGATAATAGGGAAAGTGACCACTGGTTTCATACATTTCCACCCGGCCAATGTGTGGGCTGTAGACCGGGTCGTAGCCCCGCGAGAGAAGTTCTTTACGCAAGAAATCCTCGAGCGCCACGCGTACTCTGGCTCCCTTGGGAAGCCAGAGGCAAAGCCCCTGGCCGACCTCGGGGTTGATCGCGAACAACCCATGCTGTTTTCCCAAAACTCGATGGTCACGCCGCTTCGCTTCTTCGATTTGCTCCAGATAAGCCTTCAGCTCTTTCTTGTCAAAGAACGCGGTTCCATACAGTCGCTGCAATTGTCGGCCTGCCGTATCGGCTTTCCAATGCGAGCCGGCAACACTCATTAATTTGATCGCTTTGATCTTTCCCGCATCGGGAATGTGCGGGCCGCGACACAAGTCGATGAACTCGCCCTGGCGATAAAAACTGACCGTCGCCTGATCAGCCAAGCCGGTGTCGATGTGCTCAACTTTGAGGTCTTGGTCTAAGTCATCGCATAGCTTTCTTGCTTCAGCCCGATCGACAATGAATCGCTCAAACGGCTCTTTGTCTTTGATGATCTTTTTGATCTCGGCCTCGATTTTGGGAAAGTCTTCCTCGCTAATTTTTTCATCGAGTTCGAAGTCGTAATAAAAGCCGCCCTCGGTCACTGGCCCAAACGCCAATGAGACACCCTCGTACAGACGCATCACCGCGCGGGCCATCACGTGGGCGGCCGAGTGTCGGAGCACCGAAAGTGCTGCCTCATCTCGTGAGGTCAGTAATTTCAATTCGATCGGTTGGTTATCCGTTGACATTTCGCCCAAGGGGCGAGCGGCATCAACGATGCCTCCCGAGATCTCCGCGGCAATTACGCTGCGGGCAAGGCCTTCGCTGATGGCACGGGCGACATCCAGTGAGGTCGCGTCGGACGGGTGCTCCACCAAGGTGCCGTCGGGGAGTTTGACCTGAACATTGGCGGCAGAAGCGGTACTCATCCGGAATGGGCCTTCAAAAAAGTGGAATCAGATGACACTCGCATACCTGCGGCGAGTCTCTCTCGGAGTCACAGAATACGAATCACTTGGGACTGGCAACAGGCCGAAGCGAAGGGGAAGCTGCGGAGGGCCGCACAAATTCTGCCCCTTGACCAATCCGTAGACTTGAGCGACCGTTTAAACAGATGTTTAAAACACCCGTTTAAGTTCACTGGAATCGCCCGCCTTGGCCACCTCCCCCCAAATGCCTCCCGGGAATAGCCCTTCGGGGCTAATCGACGATACCTCGGCCGGGTCAGGTGCGAGGTTGCGGATTATCCGTGCCGCGGGCCCAGTTTTTGCCAGTCGTGGTTTTGATGGGGCAACGGTCCGCGAGATATGTACCGCCGCCGAGGTGAATGTGGCTTCGATCGCCTATTACTTTGGCGACAAAATGGGCCTTTATCGTGAGATCATCCAAGGGATTCGCGAGACTCGGGAACGACAGTTCCCCGCTCCGTTGGTCGATGCCGAGCCCCGCCGAATGCTCCATCGGATCGTGCAAACACTGCTTTCCCGTATGCTTGTATGCGACCCATCGGGCTGGGAAACCGAACTGATGATGCGCGAGATGGATCATCCGACCCAGGTATTTGAGAGCATCATCGAAGAATTCTTTCGCCCACTCTTTGATCGCTTGATTGAGACTTTTGATCGTTTGCTCGAGGGCGAGGCACCACGCTATACCCTCGAGCAATTAGCCCTCAGTGTGGTTGGACAGTGTCTTTACTACCGGCTCGGTTCCAATGTTCTCAATGTTTTGATCCCTGAGCAGCGTCGGTTGGACCATTACAACATCGATTCGCTTACGGTGCACATCACTGCGGTGATGTTGTCGGCCGTTGATTCAGCGAGCGTGTTGCGAGAGCAAGCTGCGATAAGTTGCTGGGCTGAGCAAACGGATTCACCGGCGGAAAAAACGGAACACTGACCCAACGACGTCTGGAAATCTCAACATAAGTAATCATGACTGAAATTCCTTCCGAATCGTCACCGGCCGAGCCAAGGCCGGATGGAGCCTCCTCGTCTGGACAAGCTTTAATGAATTCAAGCCGCGGCGTCTTGTTCAACGTAATCATTCCGCTGGCGTTGCTGGTTGGGGGTGGAACGCTCGTGGCGTTGTTCGGCATAGCTGAGCCGCAGAAACGTCCCGATCCTGATACTTCGCCAACCGGGCTTCTACGGTCACTGCCGCCAGCTCGAGTCGCAAAACTCCAGTCTCTCGAATCGACTGGGGAGGAGTTGGAGTTGGAAGTTGACGGCGTCGTCGTGCCATTCCAAGAAGCACGTGTTGCTGCGGAAGTTTCGGGGCGAATTGTGTTTAAGGCTGAAGCCTGTGAAGCAGGGAGTTACGTCAAAGCTGGCCAATTGTTGATGCGAATCGACAACTCAAGCTACCTATTGGAGGTCTATCGGCTCTTTCAACTTGTGAAGCAGGAGCAACAAGATTTCGAGAATACTGAGAAGCTCATTGATGTTGCGCAGCAGGATGTTAAGTTGCAACAGGCTGAGGTTGAGCGACTTGGTAAGCTCGCGGAACTCGGGCAATTCGCGAGCTACGCAGAGATCGACCAAGCGAAAAGAGTGCTGTTGGCCGCGCAGCAACAATTAGTGAGCGTCCAGAACCAAGCTGATTTACTTCGGCAGCGTAAGATCGCAGTTGAAGCACAGTTGTACTCAGCGATCAGCAGTTTGCTCCGAACCGAAGTCCGAGCACCGATCGAAGGCGTTATTGTCAGCGAACAAGCCGATCTGAATACGTTTGTATCGCTCGGTTCAAGTCTCGTGACCATCGACAATACTTCCAAAGTGGAGGTGGCGAGCAATATCCGAATGGATCAGCTCCACTGGGTTTTGGATCAAGCCAACCCTGTTTCTCACCAGATAAGCGACCAAGCGTCGGGTGAGAATCTAAATGTGTCGCAGCGTGCGGACGAGCGGGTACCTGTCGCTCGGGTTGCGGACGGGCCGATCACGAACGGCCTGATCACAGACGCGGTAGTTTCCGATGAACAAGGTCCTGGGCAGCAAGATCAATTTGGCAGCGTTACTAAAATGGATTTTGGTTTCGCTTTCCCAAGAGGTGTGGACGACTTTGTTAGTGATACCGATTTGAAAGAGCTCTACGGCTACGTCATGAAGGTTCGGTCTGTGGAGAGTGGGCTGGAGTCGGAAATCCAAACGGGCAGTGGCGATCGCATTGATCGTGAGGAACGGGTTAACCATCAGGATCCCGAACATACCGAATGTCCGGACTGCCCAACGCGTAAGGCAAGCGGACCTGGTTACGCTCTGCCGAAGACGAAAGTGATTGTCGAATTTGTCGTGAATGGACGTGACGATACCGTGCATCGATGGAACGGTCATCTATTAAGTTATGACGGGATCGGATTAGATCCTGAGACCCGAACAGTACCCGTCCGAGTTGTGGTGGATCGTCCACAGCAACTGGTTGACGAAAATGGAACGCCACTAGAGGTCGATCCGAGTAGGATTGCCCCGGCATTGTTGCGGGGCATGTACGTTCAGGTTCGCTTGCAATTGAAACCGCGAAAACGTTTGCTCGTGATACCGGCGACTTCATTGCAACCCGGAAATCGCGTCCTGCAATTTTTGCCGGATGAACAGCCGATTGCTGGTCCGCTCGCACGTTCGGTGTCAGACTCCGCGGCGGTTTTTGAGGCGGTGGGAGATCAAGCTGATTTTGATCCACAGCAATGGAGACGCGGCAGTGTGATCATGCAAAAAGCGATCTACCCGATCAATCCTTTGCGGAATAGCTCTGATAACGGCTCGGGCGAAAAACAGTGGGTTTGCGAAGTGCCAGAGAGTTCTGGGCTCTCCGGCGAGTCCTACGTGATCGTTTCTCCGATGGGAGACGTGGGTGTTGATCGAGAGGACGTGGGAGAGGAAGAACAAGACAGTGGTGCTCAAAAGCTTATGGAGGTTCGGGTCAAACTTGAGGAAATGACTCCGCGACCTGGTAGTACCCAAGCCACGTCATCTGTCGAGCCGCAGGTCGTTACTTTCTCACCCGAGGAGGGCGCGTGATGAAACGGCTAGTTTCCTGGGCGATCTCGAATTCGCCAGGCATGAACGTCTTGGTTCTCGCCTTGATGATTGTGGGTGGAGTTTCCTTGGTGCGGATGCGGCGAGAGGTTTTTCCCGCTTTTGAACTTGAGATTGTGATGGTCTCGGTTCCTTATCCTGGTGCGACGCCCGTCGATGTGGAAGAAGCAATCTGTCAGAAGCTTGAGGAGGCGATTCGGTCGATTGATGGAATCAAACAGGTCACTTCGATTGCTCAGGAAGGCGCGGGCTTCGTCTTGGCTGAACTCCGTGGTGATGTCAAAGATGTCCAGAAAGTCATGGCGGAAATTGACCGTGAGGTAGATCGTATTCCGAGTTTTCCCGACTTGGCCGAAGATCCACAAATCCAACAAATTGTCTTTCGCGAGGCAGCCATTCGACTCGGAGTGGTTGGTCCACCAGATCGCTCACGCGAGGCGGAGGTTCGTTTGCGTACCGTCGCGGAGGAAGTGCGAGACGACGTCTTAAGTTTGCCTGCGGTTTCTTCTGCATCCATCATGGGAACTCGACCCTATCAGATTGACGTGGAGATTCCCGAGGCGACGCTCCGCGCGTATGGGCTGACGCTGGAACGCGTGGCAGCCATCATTCGAGCACGCAACGTCGAACTTCCCGGAGGGCAGTTGAAGGCTGAAGGTCAAGAAGTTTTGTTGCGGGCGAAGAACAAAGGTCGTATCGGCGACGAGATCGGCAAACTACCTCTGATCACCGATCCACAGGGTGTTGTCCTAACGGTGAATGACTTGGGGACGGTGCGCGACGAATTTCAAGATGTGACTTCTGTCGGCGAAATCAATGGTGAACCATCGATGGTGGTGAATGTAGAGCGAACCAAGACCGAAGATCTTTTAGCAATGGTCGATATGGTTCGAAATTATGTCAAAGACAAAGAACTGCCCGATGGTTATCGGTTTGAAGTCTGGGGTGATAGCAGTACTGAAGTGCGTGGCCGTTTACACCTGTTGCTGCGAAATGGCGTCCAAGGGCTGATTCTGGTCTTCCTTGTGCTGACCCTGTTCCTGGAAATGCGATTGGCGTTTTGGGTGGCATTGGGGATCCCGATCTCTATTTTGGGGGCGGGTGCGGCTCTCTCGATCGGTGATCAAACGCTGAACATGTTGAGTTTATTCTCTTTTCTCGTTGCTCTTGGCATTGTTGTTGACGATGCCATCGTGATTGGTGAGAACATTTATGCCCATATGCAAATGGGGAAGAGCCTCACTCAGGCAGCGATGGATGGGACTGTTGAAGTGATGCCCAGCGTTGCGGCCTCCGTAACTACCACAATCATCGCTTTTTCGCCGATGTTTTTTGTGTCGGGTGTGATGGGGAAATTCATGGCAGTGATCCCGTTTGCTGTGATCGCGATGTTGGTGATTTCATTGTGGGAGAGCATCTTTGTTTTGCCCTGTCATCTATCGCATCGCCACAGTGGGTTCTTCAGGATTGTTGCGGTGTTGATGTATCCATTCCGGCCAATCGGTTTGGCCTTGAACTGGCTGAGTCAGCGCAGTGGTCGTGTCATGGAACGGATTTGCGATGGTTTTTATCTGCCTGCCCTGCGTTTCTCAATCAAATATCCGCCTGTCCCGATCGCGGCAGCGATTGCGATGTTCCTGGTAACTGCAGGAATGATTCGAGGTGGAATTGTGCCTTCGATTCTGTTCCCAAAATCGGATAATAACAATCTGCAAGCGACAATTGCATTTCCCGATGGGACACCGGCGGAGGAAACCGATGCAGCAACGCGGGCAATGGAGCAGGCACTCCGTAGGGTGAGCGTCAAGATCGCGAAACGTCGCGCCGAATCAACCGGGATTCCGGTCAGCGAAATTTACCCCAGCACTGGTTCTGACATTGGTCCAGTTCGGTTGACCTATCGTGACGTCGGGACAATCACCAACTTGCAAAACGCTGCCGGTGGTGGTGGCTCGGGAAGTCACGTCGGACAAATTTTTGCCGAACTACACGACACCGAATACCGGCAGATTCATAGTGACGACCTGCTGGCCATGTGGCGCGCTGAAGCAGGGGAATTTCCAGGTTCAGATCGCATCACCTATGGCAGCGTCGGCGTCGGGCCAGGTGGAAAGGCGATTGAATTCAAATTGTTGGCATCCGCGACTGAAGTCGACCAATTGTTGGCTGCCACGGAATTGGTGAAAGAACGACTTGGTGAGTTTGCGGGCGTTTATGATATCGCTGATGACAATACGCCAGGCAAATGGGAATTTCAATTTCGCGTTAAAGATCGTGCTTTAGCAACCGGAGTAACGCCAACTGATTTGGGCCGCACCGTACGTAATGCGTACTTTGGTGCGGAAGTTATGCGACTGCAACGTGGGCGGCATGAAGTTAAGCTGATGGTTCGGTACCCCGAAGATGAACGGAGTTCTCTGGTCGACTTTCGAGAGATACGGGTCGAAACTGACAACGGTACGCAGCGGCCAATCACGGAGTTAGCAGAGATTAATCTGGCACGTGGATTTTCGGAGATTAACCGTGTCGATCAATTGCGATCGATTACGGTTTCCGCTGATCTCGATGAGGCAACTGCTAATGCGGAGAAGATCGTTCAGCAACTCAGTAAAGAAATGGAGTCGAGGTACATTCCGGAAACCGGGGAGGAAGTTGCAGGGCTGTTGGATCATCTGCCTGCAGTTTCGGTACGCTGGGAAGGTCAGCGTGAGCAAAGTCGAGAGTCGGTCGGAAGTTTAATGACCGGATTCGCGATCGCGATTTTGGCTATGTTTGTTTTGCTTGTCCTGCAGTTTCGAAGCTACATCCAGCCACTCTTGATTTTGGCGATCATTCCGTTCGGGATGATTGGTGCTGTCTGGGGCCACGCATTGCTGGGGTTACCGCTGACCCTGTTCAGCATGTTTGGACTCGTCGCATTGGCGGGTGTTGTCGTCAATGATTCCATCGTGCTGATCGACTTTATTAATTCGCGAGTACGACAGGGAATTCCCATTCGTGAAGCACTGTTGGAGTCGGGCCAACGTCGGTTCCGTCCAATTATGTTAACCAGTATGACGACCATTGCCGGTCTGATTCCGCTGATGACCGAAAGGTCTTTTCAGGCACAACTTCTGATTCCTATGGCCGCTAGCTTGGCGTTTGGCTTGATGCTTGCAACGTTTTTGGTGCTACTACTGGTGCCGACTTTCTACTCAATCTACATCAGCACAATTGAGCGATTGGGAATGCACTATGTCGAAGAGGATGAGTGATCACCCGGTTTTGGGTCACGCTTGTTTCCTCAGTCTTGTCGCTTGCTATTCTTCGGTGAGGGCTTCGTCGGTGATTTCGAGGTTCGTGCTTACATTTTGGACATCGTCGTGATCGTCCAGTGATTGAAGTAGTTTCACCACCCGACGTGCTACACCGGCTTCGACACCAACTGTTGTTTGGGGCAAGCGAGTGATCTCTTTGATGTCCGGTTTCAACTCTGCTTGATCAAAGGCATCAGACAGTTGTTCAAATAGTTCCGGTTGGCAGGTGACCTGGTATTTGCCCTCGTCGGTTGGTTCCAAGTCGTCACCGCCGTTTTCTAGTGCGACTTCCATCAGTGATTCTTCACTGACTGATTCGCCGTTGAAAACGAACAGTCCCTTTCGGTCAAATAGATAGGAAACGCAACCGGACTTGCCAACTTCGCCACCCATTTTCGAGAATATCGTTCGCAACTCTGGGCCGGTACGGTTGCGATTGTCGGTCAATGTTTCGCACATGACCGCAACACCGCCTGGGCCGTAACCTTCGTAAACGATTTCTTCTAGATCGCCGCCGTCCAACTCGCCTGTCCCTCGTTTGATTGCGCGAGCAATGTTGTCCTTGGGCATGCTGACAGCTTTGGCATCATCAATTGCCTTGCGCAGACGCAGGTTCGCTGATGGATCGCCACCGCCGGATTTTGCAGCCAGGATGATGGCTTTACTGAGTTTGCTCCATAGTTTTCCACGTGCGGCATCGACCCGACCCTTGCGGTGTTGGATGTTTGCCCATTTTGAGTGTCCTGCCATGATCGGAAGCAATCGAGGGAGAGAGGCAACGGAGAGAAAAAGGAAATGTATTTCAAGCAAGCGTTAGCGGGGCTTGCGTTTGGTTAATTTGCGGCTTGATGATTTTCTTGCAGCAGTTTTTTTCGATGCTGAAGATTTCGTTGAAGCCGTTTTTTTGGTGGCTTTGCTCTTGGATGCTTTCTTCGCCTTGCTTGCTGTTTTCTTGGGTGCCGCGGTTTTCTTTGCGGTTTTGGTAGTCACTTTCTTTGTCGTCGCGGCCTTCTTTGCTGGCTTCGAAGGTGTCTTTTTGGAAGTCGGCGCCTTCTTCTTTGTCCCTTTTTTTACTGGGCTTTTCTTCTTGGCGGCGTTCTTCGCAGCCGCCTTTTTCGTCGCTGCTGGTTGCTTGGCTGCGGACCCCTTTGAACTGCCGGATCCTGAAGCCGCTTTCTTTTTGTCAGTGGTATTCATGTCTGCGGTCTTGGTGTCGGCCTCGGTCATTTCCTGGGTTTTACGTTTGACGACTCGCTTCTTCGCAGCCTTCTTACTCGCAATCCAGAGGTCGAGTCGCTCGCTTGACCCTTTGCTGACTTGGTCCAACACGGTGCGAGCTGTCTTGTCCTTGACGTTCTTATTCAAAGCCACTGCACATTGGTGTAACAGTCCGCCGAATTCGGCGCCTTTGCTCTTCGGAATGGCTCTTTCGAGTCCGGGAACCTTACCCGCCATCGCCTCAGGCTGAGTCGTGATCTCGGTCGACAGCATGATGACCATTGCCGAGTAGTCGATCGGAATGGAATGCCCGCCGAGTCCATGCTGGACCGTGTAGCTCAACACAAACGGTGTCATGCCCGGCATCCTCTCGAACTTGGCGACCGCTTTGCCGAGATTTTCTTTTTTTAGATGGTCCAAGTCAAAGGTATAGAACTCTTCAAAAATCGCCTGCAGGTTGCTTTTCAGTCGCCGCGCCGCTTTCATCGGCTCGGGCAGTCGCGACATGACTTGGCTCAATTCGGTGACGGTCGTTACCCTCACTTCATTCCAGTCAAAAAATTCTTGTTCGCATTTGGCGATCCCTTCATCCGCCAATTCGAATGGCGAATCTTCAAGAAGCGAACCGTAGAGAACGTGTTCCAGCAGCGGGCGGGCGGGTTGGGCCGGCAGTGGCTTGTAATGCTTCTTTAGGACCGTGTGAAGTTTCCCGATCAGTTTAGCGCGGTTACTGGCTGACATCTGGTTGCAAATCGATGGAAGGTGAAGGGGGGAATAGTTGGCAAGTTCACCAACTCAGGCTTCTTCGGAGAGATCTGAAATCGCATCCTGCTCGGTGACATCATCATCTGACATCTTCAACTGCGAATCAGCCTCTTGTTCTTGTTTAATTCTGGCGAGGATGTCCCCGACCAGCAGTGATTGTTGAATGCCTTTATCGATCACAAACTGCAGTCTGGGGATATGGCGAGTATCAATTCGGTCGGCAATTCGACTCTGCAGAAAACCGGCAGCATTCTGCAGTCCACGCAGAGAAAGCTGTTGCTGGTTTTCATCACCCCGGACGCTGACCGAGACTTTTGCTTCTCGCATATCCGGACTGACCTTGACCGCAACGACCGTCACGTTTCGGACACGGGGGTCCCGCAACTCGGTGAGGATGGCGGAAGCCACAACTTCGCGAATCGCTTCGGCGGCCTTCAATAGACGTCGGCTAGTCACAGTCAGTGCGGAAAATGATTGAGTCAGGAAATGGGCTGATGGCGACGGGACCGCGGTGGTTTCCGTCCGTGTGTGGTGGTGCGAATACCGGCAAAAGCTAAATCGCCGGCAACTCTCAATCGAGGGTTCGAGCAACCTCTTCGATCCGATAGGCCTCTAGCACGTCGTCTTGCTTAATATCGTTGAACCCTTGCAGCCGAATCCCGCATTCCATTCCACGCGGAACTTCTTTGACATCTTCCTTGATTCGCTTGAGGGAATCGAGCGCGTAGTCTCCGATCGTACGACCATCACGATTCACTCGAATGCGGCAGCCACGTTGAACAGACCCTTGGGCGACGTAGCAACCTGCGATCGTCCCCACACGGCTGATCGAAAATGCCTGTTTGACAACAGCGCGTCCGAGTTCGACGATTTTTTCTTCTGGTTTAAGCCGACCCTCGATCATTGCTTTGATGTCATCGGTCAATTTGTAGATGACGTCGTAGCGACGAATTTCAACATTGCGTTCATCGGCGAGCGATCGAGCTTGTTCGTCTGGAATCACGTTGAAGGCGACGATGATGGCGTCTGAGGCGGATGCAAGTGTGGCGTCGGCAAGGGTGACACCACCAACGCTCCGTTGCAAAACACGGATCTCCACTTCCGGATGATCGAATTTAGACAGCTCTTTGTCGATTGCTTCAAGCGACCCTTTCACGTCTGCACGCACGATCAAGTTCAATTTGACCTTTTCTTCATGCTGGCCGAGGCGACCATCTTGTAGCATTTCTTGGAAATTCTCGAACGAAACCTTGGTGGTAACGCCGGACAGGTTTTCCTTACTACTGGCGTGTGCCCGAGTTGCTGCGATCTCGCGTGCTTTGGTGATGTCATCAAGGACGTGGAAGCGTTCGCCCGCACCGGGGGCTTGGTCGAATCCCATGACGTTCACTGGCGTGCTCGGTCCCGCTTCTGCGATGGGGGTTCCCTTGAGTGTGTCGGTCATCGCGCGGACACGGCCGTGCGACGCACCACAAACCAACGTATCACCAACTCGTAGAGTCCCGTTCTGAACAACCAGCTTAGCGACCACACCACGATCGCCCTGCTGCTCAGATTCCAAGCAAATACCGAGAGCTTCTCGGTCGGGATTGGCTTGGTACTCATTCAGTTCGGCGATGGTAAGCAGAGTTTCGAGCAAGTCGTCCATGCCAGTTCCCTTGATAGCGCTGGTTTGGACGACTTCTACGTCGCCGCCCCATTCACTAGGGGTAAGCTGGTGCTCGGTCATTTGCGTCATGACTCGGTTGGGATCGGCTCCCTCGAGGTCAATTTTGTTCATGGCAACGACGATCGGCACTTCTGCTGCTTTCGCGTGACTAATTGCTTCCTCGGTTTGCGGCATGATCCCGTCATCGGCTGCAATTACGAGGACGGCGATATCGGTGACATTTGCACCACGTGCACGCATCTCAGTGAACGCTTCGTGGCCTGGTGTATCGACGAATGTGACGGTTCGTCCATCTTTTTCGACTTCGTAAGCTCGGATGTGCTGAGTAATTCCCCCTGCTTCCCCGCTGACAACGTCGATTCCGATCAGGTAGTCCAGCAGGCTTGTCTTGCCGTGGTCGACATGGCCGAGAAAGGTGACGATAGGAGCTCGCGATAGTAATTCCGAAGGATCGTCTTCACGCTCCTCCAATTCGGAAATCAGAGAATCTTCAAGCGTTTCGGCCTCTTTCAATTGAATCGAGAGGTCCATCTCTGCCGCGATGGTTTCGGCTGTTTCGAAGTCAATTTCGGAATTGATATTCAACCCACCCTGAAGTCCCATGCCCATCAGCGTCATCAGCATTTGGCCGGCAGGAACGCCAGCAGCTTCCGAAAAGCTTCGAATGGTGCAGGGAAGTTCCAGCACCACGGCGTCTTTTCGCGGTGCAGCCGTGTTTACACCTTTCCGACGCCTCTGCCCGGAACGCGACGATCTTGAGTCTCGCCCGTATCCGCGGTCCTGATCCATTGAAACGCGGCTACGTTGCTTGCCTCGACCACGTTCAGCACGCGGGCTAGCCATCCCTGCGAGTTTGCGACGAGGCTTGTCTTCTTCCTCTTCGCCTCCGCGTCGTGGTTTTTCACCGGTAAAACTGCTCAGTCCACCACGCTTTGGGCCGCCCGCACGCTTCTTTTCGTCTTCTTTAACAAGTTGCTCCAGGGGAGCACGCATGCCTTGTCGATGACCAGCGATGACATCCTTGCTTAACTTCACGTCAGGTTTTTGGGCCTTTGGCTCACCGGCCGCTGGGGCTGCGGGTTTCGCTTCGGCTACCTCTGGAAGCGATGCCATTTTGACGTTGATGCGTGGTTCACGACGCTTGGGCTTTCCGCTTTCGCCGCTTTTCTTATCCTTCGAACCGGGACTCGATGGACGATCAAGAGAACGCATTTTCCCACCGCCGCTGGCCGACATATCTCGGCGGACCGGGGAAACCGGGTCGCCGGAGAGGGGACGTCGGGCTGCCATTCGACTGGCAATGCGGCTCGCCAATCCTTTCTTGGGCGGTTTCGCCTCGTCCTCAGCCGCCGGCTCAGGTTCCGCTGGAGTGGTCGCTGGATCGGCAGCAAACGTTGCGGTTGCTTCGGTCGCGATAGGATCGGGTTCTGCCGTCGTTGGTTCTTCAGCGATCGCATCATCCCCTAAGGTCGCTTTCGCTGCGGGCCTTTCCGCAGTTTCTTTCGCTGCCGGTTCTTTGACCGCAGCATGTGGACCCGAGGTGCGACCAATACTTTTGATCGAGACTGGCTTCCGCTCTTTCGGTACGGCATCGCGTACCGCGGCCGAAGCGGTTTTTTTCTGCGCAGCGGCAGGTGCGGCGGGCTTTTCAGCTCCGGCAAGATGGTCGCGGACTTTTTGAGCTTCGTCGTCTGTCAGACTGGCAAGCGCTGAACCCTTTCCGGTGATCCCGACTTTCTTGACGAGATCAACCAGGTCCTTGCTATCTAAATTCAGTTCTTTTGCGAGCGCGTAAATGCGTGCGGGCACGGGCGAAAATCCTGTCAATCGATTGGGGAACCCGTCAAGCGAACAGTTGTATTCGTTGAGCTTTGTACGGGAATTTGCCCGATTCGCGGGCGGGTTCCGTTGTGGTTGTCTACGTCACATAAATGTGTTCCTCCATCGCCGCGGTGATTCCCTGGAACACCGCGTCGGGATGATTTCAACGACTTCCCAGCGTGACGATCCCGGTATCCGTAACCGCTTTAACTGGTCCGACTTTCCATACGATAGCGAAAAAGCTTTGCGGCGGAGAGGTCGGGGTAGCCACTTTCGGTCGGTTTCGCCAGAAGTTTTCCGCTTTGGGAGCGAGTCTGGGCGGACTTTGGGCTCAACCCATTTGGTGATGTCAGCTCTTGTCGGTGGTTGTTTCGGTCCCCGATTCCTCGCCTGAAGGTGGCTCAGAAGCTGATTGTTCGGTCGCCATCGGAGCATCTTGCGGCATCGGATCAGCCGTTTCATTGGCGGTATTCTCGCCAGCAGCCGCTTGTTCCGCCTCTTCGTTCGCTTCCCCAGTGGATTCGGTCGTGCTAGCTGATTGGTCCTCTGGTTCAGACACAGCCTTCTGTTCTTCCTCTCCACTTGGGGCCGATTTTTCGTTAGTTTCGCCGACCGGCGCGTCTTTGTCGCGGTCTCGCCGAGCCTTCCGCTCTTCCTCAGCCGCCATTTCGGCTTCTTCGCCCATTCGCTCCGCGACGTCGACGATTCGATCAACTTCCGCTTCGGGCAAGCCACTCATTTCGACCAGAGCGTCTGGCTCGATCACGGAGAGATCGTCATACGACAGGTAGCCTTGTTCAACGAGTGCTTGGGCGATTTCTTCGGTAACGCCATCGATTTGGCTAAACCCAGCAACGGCTCTTTCAATCTGTTCTTCCAATTCACCGCTAGTCATGATCTCGATATCCCAGCCGCATAGCTTGCTGCCGAGACGAACGTTTTGACCGCGGCGACCAATCGCAAGCGAAAGTTGGTCTTCTTGGACCAAGACAATGGCTCGTCCGATCATGTCACACAGCAGGACCTGCTCAACTTCGGCGGGTTGCAGCGCGTTGGGAATCAGCACCTCGGGATCGTCGCTGTAGCGGACCACGTCGATGTGTTCACCGGCCAATTCTTCACGGACGGCTTTAATTCGACTGCCCCGATAGCCAACGCAAACAGCAATTGGGTCGATCTGCGAGTCAACGCTGCTGACGGCAACTTTGCTGCGGTACCCGGGTTCGCGACTGATCGACTTAATCGAGATGATCTCTTCGCCGAGTTCGGGGATTTCTTGTTCAAACAGCCTCTGCACCAATTGTGGCCGGGTTCGGCTGAGCACAACGCGGATGCGATTTCCTGTTGCCCGCACCTCGAAGACAACAGCTCGGACTCGCTCGCCAGCGTGAAGAGTTTCCCCGGGGATTTGCTCGCTGCGGGGTAAAATTGCTTCAACATTGCCGAGGTTGACGGTTGCTACTCCCCCATCGGCTCTGCCGATGATTCCGCTCACGATTTCGCCAATTTGATCGCGATATTCGATCATCAGCGAGTCGCGTTCGGCCTCTTTCACCTTCTGAATGATGACTTGCTTGGCCGTTTGGGCACCGATCCGACCGATTTGATCGTCGCCCAGTGGTTCGCCGTCTAGTATGGCGTGGATGCGTCCATTGTCCCGTTCCAATTGAACGGTAATGTCGGCTTCCTCCCCGTATTGCCGCTTGGCGGCCGTCTGCAGAGCTGACTCAATGGCAATGAACACCAACTCTTTGTCGATGTTTTTCTCGCGATGGAGCGAATCAACGTAACGCAGGATGTCTTGCGGATTCATGGCGAAATGGGGTGAAAAAGGCTCGGGGCGCGAAACCAGACAAAAAAACTGCCCGAACCTTTGTGGGCCCGGGCATGCGTCTGCTCGTCGTCACCAGGAACCTTATCGGTACGGCCACTGGGTGTCAACCAAGACTGAAGGTCGAACGGAAACTGGGCTCACCGCTTCGTACACACCCTCGGTAGGCACCGAAATGCGAACTCTAAGTTCACCCGTTCGCGGCATGCCAACCACCGTTCGGAGGTCATTCGTCACGAAATCCCGATGCAACTGACGAGTTCGGGCGTCTTGAAAATTGGAACTAGAAGTTCCGAATCGGCTTCCCAATCGTGGATCACGGGCCGAAATCCAGCCGAGCATCGGTTTGAGTGAATTCCTCAACGGCAACTTAATTCGAGCCACGCCATCCGCGTCAAAGCTCAATCGTCTTGTCCAGCGAATGGGATGATTCGTCGCATTGACGAAACGATCGGACTCCTGTGTTGCGATTCGTGGTGTTAATTCAAACGTGGCGGAGGCACGAGCGACGACTGGTTGATCGTTGCGATCAAGCAACGCAACCTCGGCACGCCAGCCATCCGGATCAGCGTCGGCATCAAAATTGGCTAATGCCGCAGCTAATTCGGCGTATGCGGGCTGGGGATGGCCACTACGCCGCGCGGTCGGGATTGAGCCGCCAGTCAGCTGTGACGCGGGGCCTTTTGCGTCAGTCGCGACGCCGAATGAAATGTGGTCTGGTTCCGTGAAAAAATACTCAACCCCCGCGCAGAGTTGCACGCCACTAGCCTCGTTTAGATTCTCGAGCGAGGGTGACTGTGCAGTTACGAATGATGCAATCGAAGCAAGCATGATCGCAAACAAGATCGTCCAGATTTGTCGCTGTCGCACCCGCTTCACCAAGCGAGCGTGATCATCACGCTCGCTGTCGTCATGACCCGTCCGTCCATGTTCTGTCAATTGTTTGGATGGTTTATTCAAAGTGCTGCCTATGAATCGTGGCGTCGGGAAAGCGGATGTCAGCGTTCGACATCGCAAGTGACACACCAATTCAGTTGCCAACTTTTTATTTCATTCGTTTGGCATCGCGATTTGTGAGGTTTTGGCGTGCTGACTGCCTGCTATTGGATTCCTTCCAAAATGTCCGCGCAGTGTCGTTACAACAATGTTTGTTGTTTCTTCGAAACAAGCGGTTCGTTATCGCAACATTGAGGCAGGTCAGACCGGGAAATCGAGGTGTTCCGTTTGACGGGGTTGCGCTGGTGTTCAATCGGTCAGTGGGGTGAAAAAAGTTGCCAGAATTGTGAGTCATTCTCGCGAATGATCATTGCAGCGTCGTAGATTTCTCTGTGCCACGGGCTAATCACGTCGGGAACTCTCAAGAGTTCGCTTCACGACACTTGGCCTATGGCGTCGCCGACACTGCATCCGGATTTTCGTGATGTGGAAACGTTCTACTTGCGACAAATAAGGGCTGAACCAATCATGAAGCGTCACCTGCGAAAAGGCTTCTCGTTGATCGAGATGGTGATCGTGATCCTGATTTTAGGAATCATCGCGGCGGTGGCCGCACCACGGATGTTTGACACGGCGACGACCGCCGAACAGAACACGACCCGGCAACAATTGGCTGTGCTTCGAAACGCAATTGAGATGTATCGAGCACGCTCCGGAATTTATCCACCGGTCAACAATTTACCCGAGGCAATGTCGTCGATGTTAAACGGCCCATTCCCTGCGCCCTCGATTGGGTCCGCACGCGATGACGCCGCCGTTTATTACGACAACGATATGGACACGACGACTGCGGTGACGCCCGATGTAGCGTCGCCTGGTGGTTGGGCTTACAAGCCAGTGAATGGCTCACTCAAGCTCAATGTCGGTGTCGGCGAAGTCGGCTGCGAATGGTGATTGCCGAGCATTAAATCGGCATCTGCTTTAAGGGGCAGTGGGGAATAGCGAACGGCGAAACTGGGCAATAGGCCAACAGACCGCCAGTAGCCGGAATGTCTGGTGATCGTTTTGATTATTGCCCGGTTTGAATCTCGGTCAGGATGGGTCGGTGCGGCCCTTATGCTCTCTCATGACGCAACCTCCACCCACCATTCTGATCGCTGAAGATGATCCAGTATTCCGGCGAGTGATGGGATTCTCCATCGCCCGCGCTGGATTCACTGTTGAATCGGTCGGCGATGGCGAAGCTGCTTACCAACGGCTGTGTCGCGGCGGGATCCATTTTCTTGTCACGGATCACCAGATGCCGATTTGTACCGGCTTGGAGCTGCTCGACCGCCTGGCGGCCACTCGGACCAAAAAGAACCCTTGGCCACCAGTGATTCTCTGCACCGCAAAAGGGCTCGAGTTAGACAGTCAAGCCATGGAGTTACGCTACAACTTGGTGGCGGTGATGCACAAGCCTTTCAGTCCCAGGAAATTGAGCGAGCTGATTCTGAAGCACATTCCAACCCAAGGCATCGGCTCGCGGCCCGCAGTCTTCCCGATAACGGGTAACTCAAGTGGTACTTCCTTTTCTCAAGCCGAGGTGTCTGGCAATGGCTGAGACGATTCCTCAAGCCGTTAGTGGATTGCATGAGGTCAATGCGCGTCAGGTGGTTGCGGCCCCAGTGGGCAACGCTGCGTCAGTGAGTAACGCTGCGTCTTCAGGAAATCATATGCCGGCAAGTGGCAGTACCTCAGCAGACCAATATTTGAAGACCCCTAATTCGGCAAAGGCCGTTGATGCAACGGAGACTCAGCGATCGAGTCATTTCCCTTTGGTGACAACCAGAGTGGGGTTGTTGTTTGTCGTGATTGCGAGTGGTGTACTTGCCTGCGCAGTCTTTGCCCAGGCCGCTCCCGGGGATTCAAGATTCAATTCGGTGATGTGGATTGTTGCATCGGCCACCTGCTCACTTGGTGGCTTGGTGGCGATGAAGTCAGTTCGGAATTTACGGATTTTGGAGAAGGAGTTGCGACGGGCAAAGCCCGGTGCCCGTCAATGGCAGCTAGCGCGACCGATCTTGAGTTCGGACCCAATCTCGCGAGGTTGGAATCAACTGCTGGAGGACATCAATCAGCGACAACTAAGCGAGGAAAAGCCGCGTATTGCCGCAGCTTTGGATCAGGAGGTTGTCACTCTTGCTCGTGCGATGCGAGGAATCCCGGTTGCTTGGGTGATCACCGACACCGAAGGTGGTATTCGATATCTAGGGCCAGCTGCTTGTGGTTTATTGAATTTGGCGGAAGATCAAGATCATACAGGTCGCGACTTCCCCGAGCTTATCGGGTTGCGGGACGAAAGTGATTCGACAGCTGATACCTTGTTGCGGCGATTCTTGGGGCCGATCCGAATGGTTCACGAACGCCGAAGTATCGAAGTTGGTTCGAGAGCCCTGCATGTGCGAGTGACTCGTTCCCGCTTGCCTGGGCGAAGCGGAGATGGTGAGGGGTTGGCATGGGTCCTAACCGATGTGACGCAACAGCGAATTGCGACCGCGGCACGCGATCAGTTTTTGATGACGGCAACCCATGAATTGCGCACACCGCTTAGTAACTTACAGGCATATGCCGAAGCGCTTCAGGACGAAGAAGAATTGGAAATCGAACGACAGAAAGAGTTTTGTAATGTGATCAACAGTGAGGCCAATCGACTCGGCCGATTAGTGGATCAGTTGCTGACCGTCAGTCAGATGGAAGCCGGTTCGATGGTTCCCAATCGCCATGAACTGGAACTGCTACCCATGCTTGAGAATGTGTCAGATCAATTAAGGGGGCAGGCAGAGCAAAAGCAGATCGTGTTGACGAGTAACTTATCTGCCAAGCTACCCACCGTCTTTGGTGACCGAGACAAGTTGCAAGCTGCAATCGTCAATCTCGTTGGTAATGCGATTAAATATACGCCCGAATGCGGCCAAGTTGCGATCCGTTGTTCTGCTGATGATCGTTGGATCCGAATCGATGTCGAGGACGACGGTCCTGGGATTCCAGACAGCGAGCACGAGAAAGTATTTGAAAAGTTTTTCCGTGGAGCTTCCACGCATGGCTCCGATCAGCGGGGTAACGGTTTAGGTCTAGCCTTCGCCCGTGAGATTGCTCGATTGCATGGCGGAGATATCAAATTGCAGAGTATCGTTGGCGAAGGTTCCGTGTTCACGATGCGAATGCCTGTTGGCGGACGATCCAGGTCAGGACTCTAGCTTCGATTTGGGAGGTCTCTGATGACGCGTTTGGATCGGCATGGTGCTGTCGCCGTGGTTCACCACACGGGCCCACTGCGGGGCGACTCTATCGAAACTTGGGACAAGCAGCTTGAGCCAATGCTGGCAGGTGGATTACCGCAGTTGATCCTTGACTTGACCGAGACACCATTGATCGACGGGGTCGGCTTGGAGTGGATTCTCGAATTGGATGAAGTTTGTTGCCGCCGCGGTGGTTGCGTGAGGATCTGTGGAGCCGGTGAGTTGTGCCGAGACATCTTGCGTATCACGACCGTTGGATCCACAGTTCAGCAGTTCGACGACCTAACCGCCGCCTTGGGCAGCTTTGCATAGTGGGAGTCCGATCATGAGTGAAGTTGCCCAAATCGATCTTGATTCAGATTTTGCGCCGCAGTTGATTGTTCCTCGCCGCAGTCGGCCGAAGCGGGTGCAGCAAGTTCCTCTTGGGCAGCGTTTAGTTGAAGCAGGATTGATCCGCGAAGACCAGCTTGATTCCGCGTTGTCTCATCAAGCTGCACAGAGTGATCGTAAGGATGCGAATGGAACGAATGAGGCTCTCCCAACTAAACGCCTCGGCGAGATTGTGGCTGAGCTTGGTTTGGTCGAGGAAGGTGATTTATTGCCGCTGCTTGGCGAGCAACTTGGTGTCGAGGGTGTTCGGTTACGTGAGGGATTGATTGATCCACGGGCTGTGCAGTTGATTCCACGTGGGGACGCAGAGCGGTTGCGGGCATTGCCTCTCATGCGAGTTCGCGACGAGTTGACCGTCGCGATGGCCGACCCACACGATCTTGCTTCGATCGATACACTTGCCCGATTGAGTGGCTGTCGAATTCGGCCCGTCTTTACGCTCGCCAGCGGGATCGAGCGTTTGCTGCCGAGATGCTACGAAGAAGACTTCACTGTCGATTCAGTAACCGCAGACTTGGATGTGGAACAGTTAGAACTGGAAACCGAGGCGATTGATCTCGATCTAACTGGAACACAACAGTTGGCCGAAGGCAGTCCGGTCATTAATCTTGTCAATTATGCGATTGTGCAAGCGGTGACTCAGGGCGCCAGTGATATTCACATCGAACCGGGCCATAAAAGCACCTCGGTTCGCTTTCGAATTGATGGTTCGCTACGCGAGGTATTGAAGCCTCGCAAAGACCTGCACGCTGCGATCGTGTCGCGAATAAAGGTGATGTCAAAACTTGATATCGCTGAACATCGTCAACCCCAAGATGGCCGCCTGCATGTACGGATGAATCGTCGCGATGTCGACTTGCGGGTCAGCACTTTGCCGACAGTGCTTGGGGAAAAAGTAGTGCTGCGCGTGCTTGATCGGCAGAGCATAACCTTTGATTTGGATCGACTGGGTTTGTCTAATGATTCACTGTCAATTGCACATGGAATGCTCTCTCGACCGCACGGATTAGTGCTGGTGACCGGCCCAACTGGTAGCGGCAAGACGACGACGCTCTATTCAGCGATCGAGTTGATCAAGGGGATCGAACGGAACGTGATCACGGTCGAAGACCCAGTTGAATATCAATTGGATTTGATCAATCAGGTACAGGTCCAATCTGAGAATGGTGTCACCTTCGCAAAAGCGTTGCGAAGTATCTTGCGTCAAGACCCGGACGTCATCATGGTGGGTGAGATCCGTGACCGCGAAACGGCTGAAATGGCAATTCAGGCTGCGTTAACTGGCCACTTAGTTCTAAGTACCCTGCACACCAATGATAGTGCGTCAGCCATCACTCGTCTGGTGGACATGGGAGTCCAGCGATTCAAAATTGCCGCCGCTTTGGTGGGCGTCATCGCTCAGCGTTTGCTAAGGACTCTATGCACCGATTGCCGTGAGCCTTTCTATCCTTCTGCACGGGTATTGCAAGAGATGGATTACTCCGGAAATGTTCGTCATGCATTTGCCAGAGGTCGCGGCTGCTCTCAATGCTTTGAATCGGGCTACCGGGGTCGTGTCGGTGTTTATGAATTGTTGCAGTGTGACTCGTCATTGCGCGCGTTGATCAATGAGGGCGCGAACCTCGATACACTCCGGCAAGCCCACCTCGGTCCAACGCTTTTAAGTGAAGGGATGCGTTTGGCGGCGACAGGTGTTACCAGCCTTGAGGAAGTCAGTCGCGTCGCTCAGTCCGATTAATTTGTTCTCACTCCGTTTTTGTGAACGATCATGCTGCCCGCATATTCTCCTTGGCAAGCCTCAAGCAATGTGGATGTACCGGTGCCCTTGGTTTCCTCGGACTCACAGCCCAATGCAGGCGAGAAGAGGCCGGCTACGGACCCCGATTTTGAGTCTGCAGCCCGGCCCGGTTTTTCGTTACGTCCAGTGTGGAAAGGACGCGTCTTATTGACTTTGAACCAGCTTTCCGTAATGAGCCAAAATGGCATCGAAATGGCGGATGCTTTGCAGATTGTGGCCGACACCTGTAACGACACGCGTTTGCAGGATTCGCTACGTGCTATTCACCAGTCGATTAGTGCTGGTCAGTCACTCTCCAGTTCGTTCGCGATGCACGGCACCTATTTCCCCAGCACTTTATCAGCGATGTTGGCCGCAGCCGAAGCCTCGGGGGACGTGCCCGAAACGTTTCGGCGTGTTTGTACTCGCATGCGCGGCGAGCTCACGATGCGCGGGACGGTGTTTGGTGCGATGATCTATCCTGTGATTTTGATCGGTGCATCCTCCGTCGTGATGACTGCCCTCGTGTTGGGAGTGCTGCCTCAGTTCGGCCGGGTTTTCGCATCGATGGGGCGGCCAGTGCCGATCTATACCCAGGCTTTGTTGTCGGTGGGAACTTTTTGCCGAACCTACTGGATTGGGATTCTGTTGGCATTGATCAGCCTCGTGGTGGTTGGTTTTTTTATGCGGCGAACTTCCCTGTTTCGAACACCGTTCAACCGGTTTTTAATGTACGGCCCTGGAATCCGTGATGCCTATCGTCCGCTGCAGACTGGTAGAGTCTTGCGGACGATCGCCTCGATGGTGCAAGGGGGCGTTCCGTTAATGCAGGCGGTGAAGCTGTCCCAGCGGACCACCTATGACATCTACTGGCGGGCTTTGTTGCAACGCATCGAAGGCAACCTGATTGACGGATTGACGGCTAGCGCTGCGATGTCAGATGCCGACTTTGTTCCTCCGGAAACAACCCAGTTGATGGCTACCTCGGAGCGAACGGGGAGGGTTGCGGAAGTGCTAGAAGATATTGGTGCGTTTTACGAAGAGGAAGCGGAGCGGCGTATTAAGCGGCTCGTGGTCATGCTTGAGCCTGCCATTATCATCGTAATGGGGATCGTCGTTGCTGGGATCGTGATGTCTGTCATGTTGCCGCTGCTGGACGTTTCGACCATTCGTTAGTTACTCGACACATGAATTTTCGATTCAATCGAATTCACCCTTTTACGCTGCAAAAACGTTTTGACAATCGGAGCCGGATGACGTAAATCAGGTTGGTTGGATTCGTTTCCTAAACACGTGATTGCCGTTCATGCTGGCACCTGCCGCACAACCGTCTGTGGTCACCGCCTCTGGCTGGTGGCCGTTTGCTGATCGCCATCGGAGTTACGTGGGGATCGATATTGGCGTTGATCATATGGAGATTGCGGCATTGGGGATCCGCTCCGAACGGTCGAGTAAGACGCGTCGCACGGGTTCGTTGGCATGGCGGGCGAGTTGGGGAGTCGAATTGCCGATTGAACAAAGTGCCACGCCACCAACTAATTGGGTCGATCTCATTGCCGAGCGACTTGCTGATCGGTTACCGCGTTGCATGGATGGTGACCAAAATCACTGTGTGATTTCGTTACCACTGCCATGGGTTCACTATCAAATGAGTGATGTGGCCGAGCTCGATTCGACGCATCGGCAATGCAACGCGATGTTTTCCAGTTCTTTGTTCCAATGTGATGCGGAGATGCGACATTGGCCGGTTGCTTTGGGAGGTGATGCGAGGATGGTTGCTGCCACCGCCGACGATGCTGCCAGTCGCATTGCAGAAGTTGTGTCGTCGGTTGGTTATCAAGTAGAAGCGATCCTGCCGCACGGAGTTGCTTTGATTCACGCGGCCACCGATCTGACCTCGGTGAAGCCTGCGGCGGTCGCGATATTGGAGTTTTCGGGGGGGCTCGTTTCTGTCGAGGAACGATCTGCGTGCGGGCTCACTCGATATTTGCCAGCCTGTGAATTGGCGGTAGATCAACGGCCCTATGTCAATGAATTAGAGCCTTGGCTCCAGCAGGTGGCTTCGGAAGTTACCGCAACGTTTCGTTACGCAGATCGTCTCGGTGGAGCTGTGAATCCAGATTTGCCTTTGTTGCTGTGCGGTCGAGTTGCTGAGGTTCCTGGGGTTGACTCGCTGCTGGCCAACTTGTTGGGACGTCCCGTTGCGAATTGGCAGTATGCCGGTCGGTCTCGACCTCGTTGTTCTCGCTCAGCGGCGGGTTGCCCTGATCAAGATAATAGAGCGATCGAGCAGACCGGGAGCGGCACTGACTTCGACGACTTGAATCGACAAGTGAACCCGGTACAGCGATCAGATGCCAGTGTGGCGGTAGCGTTATCACTTGCATTCTCCGCTGTCGATTTCGACAAGTCTTGGCGAATGGGGGCAAGGTTGAAATGAGTCGTCAAAAATCGAATTCGTTGGTTTCACTGGATCTGCTGCCGATTTCCTACCGCAGGCGTGCTCGCGCGCGGCAGGTGAGTCGCAGTTGGATCACCGTGGTGGCCATCCTGATCGCTGTCTTTTCCGTTGTTTTCGCCAAGTCAATTCGTAGTGCATATCTTCGGTCTGAGCGAAATGCAAAAATTGGTTGGGCTGCGTTACCGATCCGCCAGTTGCGAGAGGATGTGATCTCATTGCAGTCACGGAATCGGCAACGCAGTCAATGGTGTAACTTGGTGCATTCTGCAAAGCCGGATGACAGTGCATTGCAGGCTCTGGCTGGTATCGCGGGGACGTTGCGGCCAGCAGATCGAGCGATATTCATTGATACCTTGCAATTGCGGTTGCCAGTGGAGACTGGCCCGCTTGCGAAATTGCCACCTCTGCTTTCGATGGATTTGAGATCGAAGGACTTGTCGTCCCGGCGAAGTTGGTTGGATCGACTTGAGCACTTGGATCGAATCGAGAGTTTCAACGTGGAACAGCGGAATGCGGCAGGGGGTGATACTTCTGTGTTGGACTTGGGTGGCCTGCAACGTGTGCACGTGACTGGCATTCCCATTGCCGCCAGGGTGCTGCCATGAAAGATAAGTTTGGGAAAGTAAGCTGCAGAGGTTTGTCTGCTGCTTTGGTTGGTACTGTTCCACGATGTCATGCGCTGGGTGCCTCGACATCGATCGCTCTGATTTTGGCAATCGCATGGGTTTGGTTCTTAGGCCACGCTTCGGTTGCTTCGGTGCGCTGCGGAACTGACGAGATTGATTTGGGTGAGGCCATCACTCTGCTCGAAAACCAAGGCCAATGGTTTGAGTTATCGAAGACTGGCTTCGAGGAGCAAGATCGTTTGGATTTGCGATCAAAAACAATTGCTGCCTGGTTGCCGGCGGCAGTCGATTTCAAGTCAGTGGAAGGGGCTCTGCTGGCGTTGGGTGAGGAGTCTCAACTGCATCTTTTTTCGATCCAGGAGGGGGACCGTCAGGTGGGGCAAAGAGTCGCTGTTTTGAATGTCTCTTGTTTCGTGCAAGGCTCTTTTACCGCCTTGTGTCGTTTTCTCCACCGTTTGCCAACGCTTTCTCAGCCAATCGACTGTAGTGAGTTGAAGCTTGTTCGCGAAGTTAGGACGACGGATTCAGCGGATGGATCGAAGGAGGCACTCGAGAATCAGCCGTGTCGGGCCACGCTGGTTTTGCGAATTCCCTACGCAGCATCTGGAACAGCGGCTTGGAACTTAATGAAGGAGTCTGGTAATGCCCTCTGAATCAGAAGCCAAGTTGCGATCCGTTCCCGGCTCAGATAAATCCGACCTTCCTAAGAAGCTGCTTTTGGTTGTGGTGTTGGTGGTCGGGTTGATCGTGGCGTTGTTGACGCAACCCGATGAGTCAGATTTGGCGGAAACCGAAGTGACCGAAATCTCTAATCAATCGCAATCCGTCACCAGTAAGCCTTTGATGTCCTGCGAGAAGCGACTGCTAGGCGCGCCGCTTAGCGTGAGTGAATTTGACCCCGCAGTTCTCTGTGAAGTTCGTGCGCTCTCGAGGATCAAATTATCGGACATGCTCCAGCTAGAGTTGTTGGCCCCTGAATTCGGTCAACCGCGAGAAGTTCGTGGTGCCAGCGTTTCGCAGGTTCAGGCCGTTTATGGCACGTCCAAGGGGCGAGCTGCGTTGGTGGGCGAATTTATTGTTCGTGGAGGCCATACACTGCCAGGCGGTGGTATCGTTTTAGGGGTGACCGAAGAAGGGGTTCGTGTTGGCCGCGATTGATTTCTCGGCTGATTGAGATTTGTACCCTCAGTCTAGAGCTGCCAGCAGCCGTTGTGTGACTGTTTGCGTTACACTAGCGACGTCTCATCGTCCGGTTCGGCTACTGGAGTCAGTGTGAATTTTATTTGCATTCGCGGCATTGTCGCTGTTGTCTTCTCGTTTTTCGCTTCTTGCTTGCTAGCGCAACGTCCGTTGATTCCCGCGGAGCAGATTGAATTCTTTGAATCTCGGATTCGTCCTGTTCTGATTCAACAGTGTTATGAATGCCATAACTCGTCTGATAACGCCGATGCGGGATTGTCCGTTGACTGCCGGGACGCTCTGCTCAAGGGAGGGGATAGCGGAGATGTCCTGGTTCCGGGGAATGCGAAAAAGAGCCGACTGATCGCGGTGTTGAAGCACGATATCGAGGGCGTCGAAATGCCCGAAGGGGGCGCGCGGCTCAGTGATGCTGTGATCGGGGACTTCGAGAAGTGGATTGAAATGGGAGCCCCGGATCCCCGTGATGAACCCCCTTCCTCAAGTGAGCTTGCTGCGCTCACTTCGTGGGAGGCGACGCGAGAGCGTCGTAAGCAGTGGTGGAGTTTTCAGGCGATACAAGATCTGGCGCCCCCATCCGGCGACGCAGGTCACCCGATCGATCGATTTGTCGATGCAAAGTTGTTTGATGCGGGGCTACAGCGCGGTCTGCCTGCAGAAAACGCTGCTTTGATTCGACGTCTGTTTGTTGCTCTGGTCGGTTTGCCACCAAGTCCAAAGCAGTTCGCTCGCTGGTTAGCGAACTTCGAAACCGATAAGCAGCAAGCAATTAGTAACCTGGTAGATGAGCTTCTCGCGAATCCACATTTCGGTGAACGCTGGGCCCGACACTGGATGGATTGGATTCGCTATGCGGAATCACATGGTAGCGAGGGTGATCCCCGCATTGATAACGCTTGGCGTTACCGCGATTATCTCATCCGTGCTTGGAATGATGATGTTCCCTATGACCAGTTGGTTCGAGAGCATGTTGCCGGTGACTTACTTGAGGCACCCCGCATTAATGAGGCGATGGGGATTAATGAGTCAGTGGTTGGGACCGTTCATTGGCGAATGGTATTCCATGGGTTTGCACCTACCGATGTCTTGGATGAGAAAGTTCGGTTTGTGGATGATCAGATCAATACATTTTCCAAAGCGTTTTTGGGTCTGACAGTTTCTTGCGCTCGCTGCCACGATCACAAATTTGATGCAATCAGCCAAGCGGACTATTACGCATTGTTTGGGATTCTTAGTTCCTGCCGTCCAGCTCGTCAGGTGATTGACTTGCCGGAGCAACAGAATTTAAATCGTCAATCTTTGTCTAATTTGAAGCCGCAAATCAAAGCCGCCATCATCCGGAATTGGCGATCGAGTGGCCTTCGGGACTTGGCCTCTTTCTTGCAGGAACCAAAGTTCGATTCAGCAGAACTGAAAGATCCATTCGTTGCTGAATTAGTCAAAGCCCAAGGTGCGCTCGAGGGCATCGTTCAACGTGATTGGGCCAGCAAGGCGGAGCAGTTTCAGTTGACCACTGAGAACGCGGATACTGACACCCGCTGGGAATTCACTCGTGGCTCTGATGTGCAACAGTGGTATCGACATGGTATCGGTTTGGATAACCCTGCTGTTTCTACCGCAGGTGAGTTCGCGATTGCTGTCGAGGGCGATCGCGTTTTGCAGGGGATCTATCCCGCGGGGATATTCTCTCATCAAATTTCAACAAAGCATCCCGCGCGTTTGACCTCACCAGATCACTTGATCGAGCCTGGTCAGCAGCTTTGGGTTCGGGCCTTCGGGGGAGGCGACGCTGCCTTGCGATATGTCGTGCAGGATTATCCTCGCAACGGTACGGTTTTCCCGGTTCGGATGTTGACTCCAGAGTGGAAGTGGCAAAGGTTTGATTTGTCATATTGGTCTGGTGATTCCATGCACGTGGAATTGGTTACTGCCCAGGATGCGCCGCTGCTGGTCAAGGACAAAGCTCGTTCGTGGTTTGGTATAAGTGACGTCGTTGTGACAACTCGCAAGACGCCGCCGGTAAGCCACGATGAAGCTTTAAGAGCAGTTTTGGCAATCGATGCGAAACCGAATTCCTATGTCGATTTGGTGAGCGTTTACGTCCAAGCAATCGAGGATTCAATCGGGGCCTGGGAAGCCGGGACGCTTGGTAATGATCAGGCTTTTTTACTCGATCGGTGCCTGCAGTTGGGATGGTTGCCCAATCGAATAAGTCAAATACCCGAGTTGTCGGCCCTGCTGGCGCAATACCGCAAACTCGAATCAGAAATTCCCGTCCCCGTTCGGGTCCCCGGTTTGGATGAAACAGTCGGTAGAGAGCAGCGACTTTTCATTCGTGGCAATCACAAGGAACCTGGAGGTTTAGTTCCTCGGCGATATCTGGAAGCGTTTGACGCGACACCCTATGAGACATCCCAGAGCGGGCGGCTTGAATTGGCCGATGATCTGCTGGACGAATCAAATCCGTTGACACGGCGCGTGATCGTCAATCGATTGTGGCATCACCTTTTTGGTCGCGGCTTGGTTGAAACAGCGGACAATTTTGGACAGTTAGGTGCAAAACCATCGCATCCTGAACTACTTGATTGGTTAGCGGTTCGATTGGTTGAGGAGAAATGGTCATTGAAAAAAATGATCCGACTGATGGTGACTTCTAAGGCATGGCAGCAGTCCTCGCGTCCGTCGGATGTCGCAAGGCGATTGGATCCCGCGAATCGATTATTGTCTCACGCCAATATTCGTCGAATGGAGGCAGAAGTTATCCGTGATTCTCTATTGACGGTCGCTGGGCGAATGGATGATCCAGCCATGTTTGGGCCCCCGGTCGATGGGAATGCGAATCGACGCAGCATTTACGTTCGGGTGATTCGGAATTCCCTGGATCCCTTCTTGCGGGCATTTGATTTTCCAGAGCCCTTTAGCACAACTGGGCGACGTGACGATACCAATATACCGGCTCAGTCTCTGACGATGATGAACGCTGCACAAGTCGGCCAAGTCGCATCTGATCTAGCCAAGAAACTATTGAGTGACTCATCCTTGGGTTCTGATGACAATCGCATTGAGCAGTTGTTTGTGCGTTTGTTTTCACGGTTGCCGACTGAATCAGAAAAAAAACTTTATCTAGACCATCTCGGTGCGACTCGAGCACAGGTGAGTGGTGAAGTGAAGCGGAGTGCAGAGCTAAAGCATGAGCTAAAGCAGCAGAGGGGTTTGGCTCAAGGAATTCTCGGTCCAATCCGTCAGCGTTTAACCGAGGATCCATCGGCGCGGGTTTCTGTTGCCATTGAACCGCCTCAACCATTGGCGCGTTGGTCGTTTGATGAAGATTTGAGTGACTCAATTGGGGCATTGAATGGTATTGGCCAGGGAGTCGCGAGGATTGACGATGGCGCACTCGTTCTTCAATCAGGCGGCTATGTTACGACGGGAGTCCTGGCAAAAACTTTGACGGAGAAGACGCTAGAAGTTTGGGTGCGTTTAGACAACTTGCAACAACGTGGTGGCGGGGTTGTCACTGTACAAACCAAAGACGGCGGCGAGTTCGATTCGATTGTTTTCGGGGAAGCGGTTGCTGGGCATTGGATGGCTGGCAGCGACCATCTTCGTCGCACTCGACCGTTTTCTGGAGCATCAGAAGACTCCGCAGATGAGCGGTTTGTGCACGTCGCCATCGTGTACCACAGCGATGGACGGGTTGTTGGCTATCGTGAGGGTGAGCCCTATGGCAGGGCCTATGCGAGTAATGGTCCAAATCGATTTCAAGCTGGTGGCGCGATCGTGAGTTTTGGCGTGCGGCATTTGCCAGCAACCGGCAACCGCTTGCTGGTTGGTAAGATTGACGAAGCGAGGTTGTATGACAGAGCGCTGAGTGAGGCGGAGGTCGCAGTCAGCTTTGCCCACGGTTCTCATTCGGTCACTCGGGGGCAACTGTGGGCGGCAATGTCTGAAAATCAGCGAGCCGACTTGCAGAAGATTGAAGCACGTATTGAAGTACTGGAAACAGAACTCGGCTCGGTGGGTGCTGTCTCGCGTCGATCCCCTGAACTGGTCGCATGGATCGATGTGGTCCATGCCTCTTTGATGATGAAAGAGTTTATTTATGTCCGATAGTCGAAAGCGAGAAACGCCTTGGTCGAGACGCCAGATGCTCAGGGACTGTTCAGCCGGTTTCGGCAGCCTTGCTCTTGCCAGCCTGATGCAATCCGAGACACGTGGTTCGTTTACCGCGACTCATCATCCGGCCAAGGCCAAACATGTGATTTTTCTATACATGTCAGGCGGTGTCTCGCATGTCGATTCCTTTGATCCCAAGCCGAAGTTAAAAGAGTTGCACGGCAAGTCGATGCCAGTCAGCGTTGAACGAACGCAGTTCAACAACAACGGCAGCGTGATGGCCAGCCCATTTCAATTTCAACCATGGGGTGAGTCAGGGATCCCGATTAGCAGTATGTTTCCCCAGGTTGGTGGTGTTGCGGATGAATTGGCAGTCGTACGGTCAATGACTTCACCCGTCAACGAGCATGCACAAGGCAACTTTTTCATGCACAGTGGATTTCCCTTTATGGGGCATCCAAGCGCAGGTGCCTGGTGTAGTTATGGCTTAGGCAGTGAAAGTGAAGATCTGCCGGCTTATGTGGTACTGCAAAGCGGAAATGCAGTACCTCCACACGGCGGTGTTGCTCTGTTTAGCAATGGTTTTTTGCCGGCGCAACATCAGGGATCGATCTTGAAAGCAGATCAACAGGAAGCAATCCGCAATATTCGCGGTAGTGATGGCCTGGAAACCCAGCACCGGCGACTGGATTTCGTCCGTCAATTGGATCGAAAGTTTTTAAGAGCTTCCTCAGAGGATCCACAAATTGAAGCAGCTATCAAAAATTACGAGACTGCGTTTCAGATGCAGACTGCTGTACCCGAATTGTGTGACATTTCCGATGAGTCTAAGGAAACTCGTGATCTATATGGTGTGGATGCGCCTGATGCGGCGATGGCGGCCTATGCCCGGCAGTGCCTGCTGGCACGCCGGTTGGTTCAAAGTGGTGTGAGGTTCATTGAGTTGAGTTGCCTGACACGTGGTATCGGTGCCGGTGGTGCGGCTAACCCGTGGGACCAGCACAGTGCTCTAGAAAAGGGACACGGGCAAATGGCCCTGCAGGTTGATCAACCGATTGCAGCATTGGTCAAGGATCTTCGTCGAGTTGGATTGTTGGAAGATACTCTGTTAGTTTGGGCAGGAGAGTTTGGTAGGACGCCGTTTTCGCAAGGTAGTAACGGTAGGGACCACAATCCATTTGGTTTCAGTGTTTGGCTTTGTGGCGGCGGTGTGAAAGGTGGAGTCATTTACGGGGCGACTGATGAATTGGGTTATCATGCTGTGGAGGATCGGTGCGAGGTCTATGACCTTTGGGCTACGGTTCTACATTTGCTTGGAATGAATCACCACAAACTTACGTATCGTTATGCAGGCCGCGATTTTCGTTTGACCGATGTGCACGGAAACGTGTTGCGCGACATCTTGGCATGATGCCGCGAATCTGGCATCTGCCACCCGTGTTTCGTTGAGTCTCCGCCTGCATTTTTTTCTCCTGGACAGGGTTGGGTTCTTATTACCATGCGACAGACATCTTGGTTGATTCTGGGATTGGTATCCTTCGGCTTCCTTCAATTGTGCGCACAAGAGCCTGCGAAGGATGAACCGGTCAGAAGCAAAGTGGATGCTCAGAGTGCGGATGCTCAGAGTGCGGGGCAGGAAGCAAAGCTCGATCTGAATCGGGCAGGCAACGAACAGGTCGCCGAGATTATGCGAACCTTTGGTGGCCGCGGGGTGATGGCTGATCAGTCCCCACCCACTCCAGCTGAAATTGCCGTCAATGAGTTTGCGGTTCGGTCCGGTTTTGATGTGCAGTTGGTCGCGCACGAACCGACGATTACGCAGCCGCTATTCTTGTCATGGGATTCCCGAGGTCGCTTGTGGGTTGTTCAATACCGACAGTATCAATACCCGGCGGGGTTGAAGGTCATTCGGTTTGATCAGCACTTGCGCGCGGTGTTCGATAAAGTGCCCGATCCGCCACCGCAGGGCATTCCGGGGGTTGACCGAATAACGGTGCTGGAAGACACCAACGGAGACGGGATTTTTGATCACAGTAAAAACGTCATTGATGGTTTAAATATTGCCACAGCGGTTCAGGTTGGTGGTGGCGGAATCTGGGTTCTCAACCCGCCCTACTTGCTGAGATATCCAGACGCTGATCGGGATGATGTTCCTGATGGCGATCCCGAAGTTCATCTCACTGGATTCGGTCTGCAAGATACTCACTCGGTTGCCAACAGTTTGTTATGGGGGCCTGATGGGTGGTTGTATGGGAGTAACGGCAGTACCACGGTTGGTGATGTGAGTTCGGAGGTGACCAAAGGCGTTCGTTTCCAGGGTCAGTGCGTTTGGCGTTACCATCCGCAGTCTCGAGTATTCGAGATTTATGCAGAAGGTGGTGGAAACACCTTCAGCTTGGACATCGATTCCAAAGGGCGTGTCTTTACTGGAACCAACGGCGGCAACACCCGCGGATGGTATTTCCCGCAAGGCAGCTATTCAGCGAAGAATTGGGGCAAACACGGTCCACTCACCAATCCTTATGCGTTTGGCTTTTTTTCCGCGATGCGTTTTGAGGGTGATGGGCGGCGATTTCCCCAGGCATTTTGTATCTACGAAGGCGGGCTGTTTCCATCGGAATTTGAGGGATCCATTATCGCGCCGAACGCGTTGCACAATCTCGTATGGAACAGTCGGCGGATGCGTGATGGATCGACCTATCGGACTGTCGATGATCCGAACCTGATCGATAGTTCAGATCGTTGGTTCCGTCCCGTCTATGCAGGTGTTGGACCCGATGGAGCTGCGTATCTCGCGGATTGGTATGACACCCGGCTCAGTCACGTCAGTCCCACCGACGATTGGCACAAGGAGAGTGGCCGCGTCTATCGGATCGTTCCCGAGGGGGCGACCCCGGCTTATAAGGAGGGTGATTTGCACGAGATTTCTAGCGAACAGTTGTTGGGCAAACTTCAGCACGCCAACAAATGGGTCCGGCAACGCGCGGTGCTAGAACTTGGCTGGCGAGGAGATGATTCGGTGCTTGAGCGTTTAGATGTAATGGCTGATGCAGGATCGTTGGAAGCTGTTTGGGCCGTCAACTTAATGGGACAGCTGACGCCGGCACGCGTCGATGATTGGCTTGGTCATCAGGATCCGAATATTCGACGTTGGGTCGTGCGTTTGCTGGGTGATCGACATCAAAGCCACCCGAAATTCGTGGAACTCGCCGCAGCCGACGACGATTCTCAAGTTCGCAGCCAATTGGCTTCGACTGCGAAGCGGATTGCTGCCGAGGACGCGATCCCTGTGATCAAGGCGCTAATTGGGCGAGGTGAAGATCTGCAGGATTTGCATCAGCCACTAATGATTTGGTGGGCGCTCGAATCGCACGTCGGTCAGTGGCCGCAGATCGAGCGTCTGTTGAGTGATCCCGAGCTTTGGTCGGAGAAAATTTTTCAAACTCACATCGCCAGTCGATTGATGCAGCGTTACGCGGCTTCTTCGTCGCCGTTGGAGTTGCAGTACTGTGCTCGCTTGATGGCAATTGCACCATCGGCAGATGCTCGCGGCCAATTGATGTTGGGAATGAATCGTGCTTTCCAGGGCCGACCTCTTCCCGAGTTGCCTGACGCTTTGGCCGAAGCATTGGACGAATACCAGGCATCGCTTGGCAGCCATGGTCTGGTGTTAGGTTTACGGCAGGGAAAAGCAACTGCAGTGGATCAATCAATTGCAGCACTTCGTGATCGATCCGTCGATCTGGGAGTGCAGTTGGAAGTCGCCAATGTGTTTGGTGAAATCGCGTACCCCAAAGCTGTGCCCACGCTCGTGCAATTGGCGACCGGTCGCGGGACGGGTGAGCCGGCTCTTCAGCGGGTCGCGATTCAATCGTTGGCGAAGTATGACGAGCTGTCCATCGCACGGTCGTTGTTGGGGGCGTTTGGAAGCCAGATTTCCGGTGAACATGGTCTTCGTTCAACTGCGGCTCGGACATTGGCAACCCGTCCTGCGTGGGCAAAACTTTTGTTAGATGATTTGAATGCTTGGCGCGTTCGGCGTGACCAGATACCAACCGATGTGATCCAGCAGTTGCGGGCTTATCCTCAGCCGGAAATTGTGGCGGCTGTCGAACAAGCTTTTGGGAAAGCATTGGATCGTTCGGGGCCGCAGTTTGTGGTGGAGGTCGATCGCTTAAAGATGCTATTGTCGACTGCGGCGGGTGACGCAGAGGCAGGGAAGGAGCAATTCAAGACTCGGTGCGGAAACTGTCACCAGTTGTTCGGATCTGGAAAGAAAGTTGGGCCTCCGCTCGATGGTTACGATCGCGGCAATATGACGTTCTGGTTGAACGCAATCGTGGACCCCAGCTTGGAGATTCGCGAAGGGTTCCAGTCTTATTTGCTGCTCACGAACGATGGACGAGCGTTGAATGGGATGATTGCCTCGCAAGACTCCAATACGGTCACTCTACGAAATGCTGATAATCAAACCACAACGGTTGGACGCGATGAGATTGAAGTTCTAAAAGCGATCTCCACATCGCTGATGCCCGCAGACGTTTTGAAAGAGATGAGGGATGACCAAATCCGTGATCTATTCGCTTACCTATCTTTGGGAGCCAAATGATGCTGCGACATTCTCTATCCATACGACGACGGGAACTCTTAATGAGTGCGGCGGCAGGTGTTGCTGCCTGTGGTTCGATCGCTGCCGCTGCCGCTGACGATTCCCAGCCAACGCACAACAAAATTTGTGTGTTCACAAAGCCTTTTAACTCATTAAGTTTTGATGAGTTGGCTGATCGCATGGCAGAAATTGGTGTCGATGGGATCGAAGCACCAATCCGTAAGGGTGGGCATGTGGAGCCAGACGAGGTTGAAGAAAGGTTGCCACGGTTGGTAGAGGCCCTGCGGAAAAGAAACCTCGAAATCACCGTGATGACGACTGATGTGAATGATCCCGAAAATCCGCTGACTGAACGGGTATTGCGGACCGCTGCAACGCTGGGGATCAAGCGTTATCGAATGAAATACTTTAAGTACGACTTGAATCAGAGCGTGCTTGCGCAATTGGATGAGTGGCGTCCACAGATCCGTGATTTGGCGGCGATGAATCACGATTTTGGAATCCAAGGCCTCTATCAGAATCACGCGGGTCGTGACTACATGGGAGCGTCTTTGTGGGATCTTCGTTTGGCGATGAAGGGAATCGCAAACAAAGATATTGGCTTGGCCTATGATATTCGCCACGCGACCGCCGAAGGTGGTATGGCTTGGCAGGCAACACTCAATATGATTCGCCCAATGATCGAGACGTTATACGTCAAGGATTTTATTTGGAAGCAGGGCGAAGCACGGCCCGTCAATGTTCCGCTGGGTGAGGGGCGGGTCGATCGCAAATTTCTCAAGATTGTCCAGCGAACCGATTTTGCTGGACCGATCTCGTTACACGAAGAGTACTTAGATCACCGCCGCCCGGAAATTGTGCCGCAGCATTTGTCGGCGATCAAGCAAGATGTCGAAACACTCCGCAATTGGTTAGCAAATTGATTGGGAATCACCTGCTAATTGCTCACGGAGACTGTTTCGCCTACTCGGATTGATTCTTCGGCAGCAAGGCACATCGCGACCGACCAACGCCCATCCTCGCCGGTGCAATGAAGTGGCGTTCCGCTGCGGACGGAGTCGACCATTCGGGCGATTTGATCTTCCAGTTCGAACAATTCCCCCGTTGGTTTCTCAATGGGTACTGTGGTTACTTCGTTTCCGTCGAAGGCGCGTAGTTGGAAGGTTGGATGACGGGTTCGGTCCATTGCGCCGCTCCAGGACGCCCATAACGCCCCCTTCGTGCCAGTGATTTTGGCGGTTTGATGATGCTCGAAAGCAGCGAGTGTTTGGGATACCACGGCATAACTGCCACCGGAGAAGTGCATAATTGCACTGAAGTTGTCCTGCAACTCGGGCCGTTCTAATTGACGTGAGTTGGCGGTTGCGTAAATCCGCTCCGGTTGTCCTGATGATTCCAAGTACCATCGCGCGAGATCAAAAAAGTGAATCGGCTCCTCGAGGACCCAACTGCCGACCCGGTCAATGTCGTACCGCCATCCGTCTGCGCCCATGCGGTACGGATTACGAGACAATTCAACCAATGCGTACTGCGGCTTACCGATGAATCCCTCCTCGATCATCTGTTTGGCTTTGCCCCACATTGATGACAGTCGCAGTTCGTGACCTACCGCTAGTAGTCGGTCGTGCTGCTTGGCGGTTTGAATCATCTCGTCGCATTGGTCCAATGAGATTCCCATTGGCTTCTCAAGCAGCAGGTGTTTACCGCCGTTGAGTACGGCCATCGCCACTTCATGGTGCAGGTAACTCGGGACGACGACATCAACGATGTCCAAATCGTCTCGTGCGATCAGTTCCCGATAGTCTGCATACACAGTCGCATCCGGATAGGCTTCTTTGGCCCGCTCAACCGATGCAGGACTGCGTGCCGCAATCGCTACCAATTCAGCGTCTTTGGTGACCGTGATGGCGTTGGCATGATGTCCGCCCCAGGCACCAAATCCTACGAGTCCAAATCTTACCGGCTTCTCACTCATGAATTTCTCCAGGCTGACGATTGCCCAACTCACTCCCGAGTGGGGCGTTGAAGCGTTACATTAACACTTCTGATCCGCAATCCAACTCCGCGTAGTAGGAGATAATATCATCGCAGAGATAGCAGGGAATACCGTCAAATTGGCAAGCGGCCGCAATGTACCGGCGGTTGGGCTTGGGCTATGGAAAATTGACCAGGACAAGACGCCAAGCATTGTTCAGTCGGCCGTAGAGTGTGGTTATCGGCATTTTGATAGCGCGGCTGATTACGGGAATGAAATACAGACTGGCGAAGGTTTGTCGAATGTTTTATCCCGTGGTGATGTTAAACGGGAGGATTTGTGGGTCACTTCCAAGCTGTGGAACACCTACCATCGGCCGGAACATGTCAGGCCAGCATTGGAAAAATCGCTGCAGGACTTGCAGCTTGATTATCTCGATCTATACCTCATGCATTTCCCGATCGCGCAACAATACGTACCGATCGAAGAGCGTTATCCGCCCGGTTGGTTTGCGGATCCCGATGCGGAAGATCCGAAAGTCATTCCTGATCAGGTCCCGATCATCGAAACGTGGCAAGCGATGGAAGAGTTGGTCGACGCGGGGTTAGTACGTGAAATTGGGGTGTGCAACTTTGTTGTTTCCTTGCTTCGTGACTTGCTGAACCAGGCTCGAGTCGCCCCGGCGATGTTGCAGGTCGAAATGCATCCCTACCTGACCCAGGAGAAATTGACTCGTTTTTGTCAGGAATCAGGGATTGCGGTGACTGCATTTTCACCGCTTGGAGCCCAGTCCTATTTTGAATTGAACATGGCGGAGCAAAGCGAATCTCTGTTGCGGCACGAACTGATCCACAAGATTGCGGAGCAATGTGATCGCACTGCTGCACAAGTTTGTCTGCGGTGGGGCGTGCAGCGGGGCACGTCGATCGTTCCAAAATCTTCGAATCCGGAACGACTGAAAGAGAACCTGCAACTGTTCGACTTTGCATTGACCCAAGAGCAGATGGATCAAATATCTTCGTTGAATGTAAATCGAAGATTCAATGATCCCGGCGTTTTTTGTGAGTCAGCTTTCAATACCTTTTTTCCTATTTACGAGTGACCGATGCGAGTTGAAATTGCTCAGGTTGATGGCCAGCAAACGCATGGTGGAACGGTCTTTCCATTTGCCTATGTTTGTGGGGATTTGGCGGAGACGATCGATGCAACGGTAGATTGGGTTTCGTCGCAGCGAGACAAACTGCTGGAATTAGCAACGAAACATGGCGCGGTTCTTCTACGTGGATTTCCAGTTCAGGGTGCAGATGATTTCGACGCGGTCATTCAGGCGTTATCGTTGGAGAATTTTCCGTACGAAAAGTCGCTTTCCAATGCTGTTCGTGTCAACCGCACGAAGCGAGTCTTTTCGGCCAATGAGGCACCGTCAAACGTGCGGATATTTTTTCATCACGAGATGGCCCAGACGCCTCTATTTCCTAAATGGATCTTGTTCAGCTGCGAAGTTGCTGCTGAGGAAGGAGGCCAAACACCGCTGTGTCGCTCTGATGTGTTGTTGGAGCGACTTGAGCAACGTTGTCCCGAATTTGTTGTTCAATGTCGGCAGCTTGGACTTAGGTATAGCAACGTGATGCCTGATAGTGACGACGCTGGTTCTGGAATGGGCCGTAGTTGGCGTAGCACATTGGGAGTCGACAATGCTCATGCGGCTGAAGCCCGCTTGCGCGAATTAGGTTATTCATGGCAGTGGTTAGGTGATGGATCGCTTCGGGCAGTCACCCCTGCCCTGCCCGCCGTGATGCAAACCGAAGACGGTCGAAGTGTCTTTTTTAACCAATTGATTGCGGCTTTTTGTGGGTGGAAAGATGAACGTAATGATCCATCGAAAGCGATTCAGCATGGTGATGGAACTCCCTTGGACGCGGATGCTGTGAAAGTAGCGGTCGAAATTGCAGAGGAGTTGGCGTTCGACCTCAAGTGGGTGGTTGGCGATGTGGTGTTGGTGGACAACACGATCGCGATGCACGCCCGCCGACCCTTTTCCGGGACTCGCAAAGTCACTGCATCATTGGCTGAAATGAAGACGCAGCAAGCTGTGGGTTGACCGGGAGCGAAGCGGTTTTGCAGGCAAAAGCTTTGCTGTGCGAACTGTCCCGGTCAGCGGTTGCCGCTGTATTCGGTTGCCGCTGTATTCGGTCGCCAGCCATGAAAATGCATCGCACTCAGTAAAGTGGCCGTAAAAGAGCTTGGTTGAACCCACGGGCTCACACATCAAGCTAAGATTGTCGTTAATCTGACTGCAACCTGACAGAGTAATGAACATGAGTGAATCGACGAACTCGTCTTTGAAGTGGAATCAAGGCATCAGCCGTTATCAATGGACGGTGTTGTTGATTGCTTCCCTTGGCTGGGTGTTCGATGTGTTTGAGGGGCAGATTTTCGTTGCGTCGATGCGCGACGCGATGCCAGATCTGTTGGGGGTCGACGCGGACAATGCTTCGGTCGGATCTTGGAATAACATCGCGTTCGGATTCTTTCTGCTCGGTGGTGCCTTCGGCGGAGTCTTCTTTGGCGTTGTCAGTGATCGAATAGGTCGATCCAAGACAATGGTGCTGACGATTCTGTTCTATTCCTTATTCACCTGTGCCAGTGCGTTTGCCCAGGCGCCGTGGCAAATGGTTGTGTTGAGATTCCTGGTGGCGATGGGGGTCGGTGGTGAATGGGCCGTGGCCGCTGCGATGGTGGCGGAGGTCATGCCCACTCGGTCGCGATCCGTGATGGGCTCGATTTTTCATTCCAGCAGTGTGTTTGGAACTTTGTTAGCAGCCGCGACCGTGGCAATGTTGATTGGTAACGAGGCTGTCAACGCTCGTATCGCGAGTGCGGGTTGGGACCCATGGCGGATTGGATTTGCCATTGGAGTTTTGCCAGCGCTGCTGACTCTTTGGATCCGCTGGAAGCTTCACGAGCCGGAGTCTTGGACGCGTGCCCAGCAGCGAGCTGCGGAGGATCCATCTCAAAAACCGGGCAGGCTGGGAGATTTATTTTCGAGCGAGAATCTGCGGTCCACGATTGTCGGTGTGACGCTGGCCACAATCGGATTGGTGACTTTTTGGGGGATTCATATTTACGGAAAGAATGCCTTGCTCCGTCGTGCCCAGCAGGATGCTTTAAAGGTAGAGGAAGTCGTCAATCCGGGGGCAGATGCGACGCCAGCGGAAAGCGAGCAGTTTCAGTTAAAAAAAGCGGAGGCTCTGAAAAAACACGCGGGTGAGATCAAACGCAACGAGATGCTGAGTATGACGCTCAACACGATCGGTGGCGGCTTGGGTTTGCTGTTTTTTGGTGCCATTTCGAACCGGCTTGGCAGACGCGGTGCTTTCATTCTGTACCACGTTGTTGCCTTTGCTGCTGTCATTCTGCTGTTTGGGTGGATGCTGCCGAATGATGCGTCGCCGCTCTTGTTAGCTTGCTTTCTGCCGGTTTTTGGTTTCTTTACACTTGGAATGCACGCCGGGTATGCCGTCTATTTCCCCGAACTCTACCCCACGCGCCTCCGTGGCACGGGAGCCGGTTTCTGTTTCAACATGGGACGGCTGGGCACTGCGGTAGCTTTCTTTGTTTTTGGATTCTGGATTTTGATTTCCCCAGAAAGTCAGGCACTGTGGTTGTCACCGCTTTATCTGGTCGGTGCCGTTGTCGTCACCTTTGGCCGTGAGACACGCGGGGAAGAGTTGCTCGAATAGCATGGATGCATGGGGCGAGATCGCTGCGATTGCCTTGATCGCGTTGGCGGCAGGCGTTGTGCACAGCGCCATTGGCTTTGGTTACGGTATTGTCGCTCTCACCTTGGTAGCGTTGGTGATTGACGTGCGGGCAGCGCACGTCGTTGTTTCGGTAAGCAGCGTGCCGATGCTATTGATGGCCGCTTGGGCTTACCGGAAAGGGTTTGAAAGGCGTTCGTTGCTCGAGGCCGTACTGGGGGCCGTGCTGTTTCTTCCCTTGGGATTTTTTCTGTTCGAAACTGTCGCTTTGCATTGGCTGGTTCGAGGAACTGGTTTGGCAATCTTTCTGATGGTGATCTGGAGTTTGCGAGATCAAGGCGTGTCGCAAAATGAGTCATCTGGGAAGGGCTCTTGTTTTGCTGCGGGGGCTGCTGCTGGGTTTCTCGGCGGGGCGGTGAGTATCGCAGGCCCTCCGATTGCAGCGTTCGCCTTGAAACAGAATTGGTCGCAGCTGAGATACAAATCGTTCGTGACTCAGTGTTTGTTGATAATCGCGACTTACAAGGCTGTCATTTTGTCGGCGAGGAATTTCTTGGTGGGCGATATTGTCCCTCAAGTAGCGGTGGCGGCGGTTGCGGCGATCATCGGCGTCCAATTGGGGGTGTTGTTGAGTTCCCGCATTCCGGCAGCCGGTTTCAAGCGGCTCCTTGCCATTGCGTTGTTGTCAGTCGCATTTTGGATGATGTGGTCGGGTTGATTGAGCGAGGGGGAGAGATCCGCTCGTCACGTCGATGCCCGCTGACTTCGTTTATACTATTGCTGTTGAGTTCCCCCTGCCTTTCCACCTCTCCAGTATTCGAATGATGAATCGTCTTGTGGCCTGTTTCCGCTGGTTAATCGCCGTCTTAGCGATATCACCGCTGTTTGATCTTCCGTGTGATGCCCAGCGGATCTCGTTAGAACAGCAATTGATGGCTGAACAGATGGTCGATTTGGCCGCCGACGCGAGAGAAAAAGGGGACCCTGTCCGTGGTGCCATCCTCTTCCATTCACCGGGTGTTGGATGCGGGAAGTGTCACCTGAACTCTGGGGGGAAGCGATTGCTCGGTCCAGATTTGTCGAGTTGGAAGCGAGCTGTCGACGATTTGCATTTGGTGGAGTCCGTGCTGCGGCCGTCTGGCAAAGTCGAACAGGAATATCGCAGCGTACAGATATTGACTGGTGATGGACGATCGGTGACTGGGTTGGTGGCGGAGCGAACCGGCGCATCTTTGACCTTGCAAACTGGCGTTTTGCCAACCGACCGATTGGTCATTGAGTTGGATGACGTTGAGCTCGAGAAACAGTCTGATGTTTCACTGATGCCGTCAGGGCAAGTCAATGCACTGCGCGGACGTCAGGAGTTCTTGGATCTCGTCGCTTACCTGATCGCTGTTCGTGATGGCGGTCCTGAGGTTGCTAAGCAACTGCAGCCGTCTGAAGATGACTTGCAATTGCGTTTGCCAGAGTATGAAGCAGATTTAGATCATCGCGGCATGATTTCCGGATGGAATAAAGATTCTTTACAGCGGGGACAGAAGGTTTACGACGGTCTGTGCGTTAATTGCCACGGGACGCTTGATAAGCAAGGTTCTTTGCCGACGGCCTTGCGATTCGGCGAGGGTAAGTTCAAATTTGGTAACGATCCCTATTCGATGTACCAAACATTGACCCATGGAGGCGGACTGATGGTGCCTCAAACATGGATGGTGCCCCAGCAAAAATATGATGTGATTCACTATTTGCGCGAGCACTTTCTTCGACAGCAAAACCCCGGGCAATTTGCGAAGGTGACGCCAGCTTATTTGGCCAGCTTGCCGAAGGGAGATTCACGCGGTCCAGAGCCTCAGGTCATCCAGCCGTTCGTGACGATGGACTATGGCTCAATGTTGATCACGACGATTCAGTTCGGTGACGCGGATAACATTGCTCAGAAGGCCATCGCGATTCGCTTGGATGAAGGTCCTGGTGGAATCAGCCGCGGCCAAGCTTGGATGGTGTTCGAGCATGATACGATGCGGATGGCAGCGGCATGGACAGACGAGTTCGTGGACTGGAATGGGATTCAGTTTAATGGCAGGCATGGTGTTCACTTGCGGGCATCAGGCCGAATCCGGGCGGCTGTTCCCACGGGCCCAGGTTGGGCAGATCCTGAGTCGGGGAGTTTCGAGGACACACAGCGTGTGATGGGCCGGGACGGTCGTCGCTATGGTCCATTGCCAAACAGTTGGGCCAAATTCCGAGGACTCCATCGGTACGAAGATGAAGTCATTCTTGATTACACGGTCGGCGAGACCGAGATTTTGGAGCGGCCGGGGGTCGTGTTGAGTGCCGATGATCCAGTCTTTGCGAGAACCTTGAATGTGGGACCGCGAAAAGAGCTCCTGCGGATGATCGTTTCTGCGGTTCCGGAGGATGCAAAGTTGGAGAGCCGAGAGGATGGTGTGCAAATCGTTCGCTCGGGTGACCAGATATTCAGCGCTGTGGTTCGCGGGATGGGCGGCCACGGTTCATTCGAAGTGATGGACGGAAAGTTGGTGCTGCAAATAGATGCGGGTGAACCGCGGTTGCAAGGGAATATCGTGTTTTCCGATTCGCTTGTTTCCAATGAACAGCTGCAAACGGTCGATAAAGCATTAAGGCGCTGGCAGAAAGATTTAACCGTCTTGGTTCATGGTGGACCCGCTCAATATGCGACGAGCGTCGAAGTACCCTCAAGTACTTGGTTTGAATCGGATGCCTGGGCTGTCGATGAATTGGTTCGACCCGAAGGCAATCCCTGGTCCGCTCGAACGCGCGTGACCGGTTTAGATTTTTATCCGTCTGGCGATGCAATGGCAGTCTGCACGTGGGATGGAGATGTTTGGCGAGTCGATGGTCTGAAAACAATAGGCGAGTCTGGCTCCGTTTTGCGGTGGCGCAGAATTGCCAGCGGACTATTTCAACCGCTCGGGATTTTGGTCGAGGAAGATCGCGTGATGGTCACCTGCCGGGATCAGTTGGTGGCTTTGCGAGACCAAAATCGTGATGGCGAAATGGATGATTACCGTTGTTTCAATAGTGATCATCAGGTGACCGAGCACTTTCATGAATTTGCAATGGGTCTGCAGCGTGATGCCGAGGGCAACTACTACTATGCAAAATCAGCCCGCCATGCTCTCAAAGCCGTTGTTCCCCACCACGGCACGCTACTGAAGGTCCTGCCCGACGGCTCGGACACCGAAATTCTTGCTGCTGGCTTTCGTGCTGCAAACGGTGTTTGTCTAAATGATGATGGATCGTTCATCGTCACCGACCAAGAGGGACACTGGAACCCGAAGAACCGAATCAACTGGGTCCGGCCAGGTGGTTTCTATGGCAACATGTATGGGTATCACGACGTCACCGATTCATCTGACGAGAGGATGCAGCAACCTTTGTGCTGGATCACGAATTCCTTTGATCGGTCGCCGGCCGAATTGTTATGGGCGAAAACAGATGCTTGGGGACCACTTGACGGAAGCTTGCTGAATCTATCTTACGGCTACGGCAGGATTTATGTTGTTCCGCATGAGCACGTTTCACTACCCAGCGGGGAGCGACAACCGCAGGGTGGAATGTGCCAGTTACCGATTCCCGATTTGCCAACTGGAATGATTCGCGCCCGATTTTCACCAACGGATGGCCAGTTGTACGTTGGGGGAATGTTTTCTTGGGCGGGGAGTCGTCAGGAACAGGAAGGCGGATTATTTCGTATCCGTCAGAAAGGGAATCGTGTTGATTTGCCAATCGGGTTAAACGCTCGGCAAGATGGAGTGGAAATCTCCTTCAGCGATCCCATCGATCCAAAGATAATCACCGAAACGGATCGCTTTAAGGTGACGGTTTGGGATTTAAAACGAACGAAGAATTACGGTTCTAAGCACTTCAACGAGCGGCAGTTGAAAGTCGCATCGGCTGACCTATCTGCTGACTCCAAGACGGTGCGGCTGGTGATACCAGAGTTAAACCCGACCTGGGGCATGGAAATTGTTTGCCGACTGAGGACTTCCGATGGGAATGAGGTTCGCCGCGTTATTCATAATACGATTCACCAGTTAAGTTCCAAATAGGATTAAGACGCATGGAAATTAACCGCCGCCGCGCCATCGTTTCTGGTACCGCCTCTGCCGCCGCTCTGTCACTGCAGCATTCTGCCTTAGCCGAAACGGCGCCTTTAACACTTCGATACATGCTTCCCAGTTGCATGTACGGGTACACGAAAATTTCGGAACTCTTGCCAGAGGTCAACAAAATCGGTGCCACGGCAATCGATCTTTGGCCGATGGTGCATGGCAATCAGCGCGAGCAGCTGGACGAAATGGGAGAAGCTGCATTTGAGCGAAAGCTTCGTGCAGCTGGTGTCGAGCTGGGGTGTTTGACGCAGTACAAGTTAGGGCCATTCGGCTTACAGTCGGAAATGCGTTTAGCCGGCCGGCTGGGGTGCCGCACGATCGTTACCGGAGGAAAAGGGCCGCGTGGTTTAGAAGGCTCTGAACTCAAGCGTGCGGTCGGTGATTTTGTGGAACAGATGAAACCCCATTTAGAGGTTGCCGAACAAACCGGAGTAACGATCGCAATCGAGAATCACGCGAACAATTTGATCCAGTCACCTGACAGCATGAAGTGGTTGATGGAGTTGCGGCCGTCGGACCACCTGGGAGTCGCATTGGCTCCCTATCACTTGCCACAGGATGAACAGCTGATCGCTGATTTGATTCGCACGCTGGGCAACTCGATCGCTGTTTTTTATGCTTGGCAGCATGGGATGGGATCCGTGAAAAAGCTGCCAAAGGAGCAAGAGCTGTTGCAGATGCCGGGCCGCGGATCGCTGAACTTTGTGCCGATCATCGCCGCCTTGGCCGAGATCGAATACCGCGGCTGGACTGAGATTTTCATGCACCCGGTCCCACGTGGGATTCCGATTCACGATTCAACGGCAAAAGTGACCGCCGAAATCAACCGATCTCGTCTCTATTTACAGGGCTGTTTATCTCAGGTCGCTAACGATCCCCGTGGAGCCAAGACAGAACGAACCAATTTAACTAATGGAGGAAAAAGGATGAGTGACGAGCAAGAGCGTGTTACAGGTGAATACAACGAGTTGAATGCGAATGAGGCGTACGTCATTTTGCGGCAAGGAACCGAACCGGCTGGTCCGGGTGGGTATACCTTGACCAAGGATCCTGGAACCTACATTTGTCGGCAATGCAATGCGCGTCTCTATCGGGCCGAGGATAAATTCGAAAGTCACTGTGGCTGGCCAAGTTTCGATGACGAAATTGATGGAGCTGTCATCCGTCGGCCGGATGCTGACGGCCGACGGACAGAAATCGTTTGTTCCAATTGCAAGGGACATCTGGGGCATGTCTTCTTGGGTGAACAGATGACGACCAAGAACACCCGTCACTGCGTGAACTCGATTTCAATGAAATTCATCCCGAAGGGGAAGGATTTACCAGCGATGATCGTGAAAGAATCTGAGTGAATCAGAGGCGTCATGGACAACCACAGGCACCGGGCGAGCTATGATTGACCGATCCATTCCCTGATCGCACACGTGCAACGAATGATCCCGTGACCCGAATCTTGCTGACTGCTTTCGAGCCGTATGATCGTTGGACTGAGAACTCGAGCTGGATGGCTCTGGTCGATTTGACACATTGGTACGACGGCACTGCGGAGTTGACGACCCGACGGTATCCAGTCGATTTGACTCGGATGAGCGAAATGCTGCGAAAGGATTTGCAATCCAACTTCGATTTTGCGATCCACTTGGGGCAAGCTCCTGGATCGACACTGATCAAGTTGGAGGCGGTTGGATTGAACGTTCGGAGTAATGGTATGCCGCTCGTTCAGAATGGTCCGGAAGCCTATCGATCTAGTTTGCCGTTGCGTGAGTGTTGCCAAGCGTTTCTCAGTGCTGGGATACCGGGCGAAGTTTCGCATCATGCTGGCACCTATTTATGCAATGCGGAATTGTATTTGAGCCAGCATTATGCAAATTCGTTTGGGTTGAAAACCAAAAGCCTGTTTATGCACATTCCGCTGACACCATCGCAAGCTGCTGGTGACGCGGGCAAGCTTGCCAGTATGAGCACACCCTTGTCGAGTGCGGCCATCGCGTTGGTAATCGAGCAGATCAGAAAGTAGTTTCCGTGTGCGGGATGGCAGGAAATCGCCGCAAGTAAGCAAATGAGGCAAGTGCATGCTGCACTTGCTTCGGCCCCGCTCCAACGCTTGCCTGATACAAACCCGCATCCAGAGATCAGCGTCAGGGTCAATGAAGGCCGGCAACAACCATCCCTCCAGGAGAGAGGGTCGGCTCGCGTGAATCAACAAATGATCAAATGTCATGATCCACAAAAAAACGCCGGCGAGTAAACTCGCCGGCGTGCTTGATTTTCGAGATCGGATTGATCGTTATTTTCGAGTCGGATCGAAGCCCGTTTGAGCGACTTCTTCTTCCTCTTGAATAATAATCCGTGGTGTGACCATCAGCATCAGGCTTTGAGCGTCACGGCCGGCCGATACGTTTCGGAACAGTCGACTGACGTACGGGATCTTATTAAGGATCGGAACACCTCGTTCAACACGACCTTCACTTAGACGCTTGATACCGCCGAGCAGAATCGTGCCACCGTCAGGGACGCTGACCGTCGTGCTGACGGATGTGAATGCGAAGGTTGGAAGCTGAACCGTGGTACCAGAGATGATTTCTTCATCATCAGTGGTGTCGGTGATGTCGATGTCACCATCACCATCGGTATCCTCTTCATCCCGGCTCGAATTTCGTGTGGTGCGTCTTCCTTCGAAGGTAAAGGTGTCAACCGCACCAATCTGACTGAAGAAGGGCACTAAAGTGAGCCGCACAAAGCGTTTGTCGTCGCTGACAATTCCCTGCACATTCAGTTGTGTGCCTTCGTTGAGCACAACAATCACCGGTTGTTGGGCGACGGCAAAGTCACCCACGACTGGTGTAATGCTGACCACAAATGGGCTTTGGGATTGGTCATTGATCGACGCAAACTGTCCGTCGAAGAGAGTCACCTTCGGAGCCTGCATGACATTGCTACGATTGTCAGCTTGTGCAGCCTGCAGGAAGAAGAATGCTTCGATGTCGCTGAGGATCGCGAAACCGATCGTCGAGGGTGTTCCCAAGCCGCCGCCACCAAAGGGAGGTGTCAACCCGAAACTACCATTGTCGAAGCGAATATCCAAGTCAGGAGTCGGCAAACCGCTGATCCCGTCGAAGCCAACCGTCACGGCCGGGCCGCTGTCATCATCAGGTAAATAACCTGCGTTGTCATCGAATTGGACCTGGAAATCGACACCAATCTGCTCGGCGAATGTATCGGCCAGAGTAATGAAGCGAACCTCAATCGTGATCTGCAGGTTCTGTAGCTTCCGAAGTGATTCCAACAGGTCTGAGATCTGATCGTGGACATCACTGGTGGTGCTGATCACCAAACTAAGGTTTTGTGGATAAGGAGCCATGGTGCTTGGGCCACCAAGAGCTTCCCAGGTATCCGGAACGACCGTGGTTTGAATCAGGTCAATCAGTGATTGGAAGTCCGCAAAGGAACCACCGCCAGCAGCGGATGGCATTGAGCTCGATCCGAACCCTCCCTGAGATCCCATCGAATGGTACTGTCCCAGAACATCGTTGCCGAGGCTGTTCGGCGACATGCTGCGAGCCATGCCCGTTCCAAGGTCAGTCATTGAAACCGGCATCACTTGGACATCGGCTTGAGGCTGGGTCATTTGATAGGCCGCACGCAGAGCGCCAGCCAACCCATCTTCGTAACTACTGGTGAAGTTCGGGATGGGAGTGACCAAGTCAGTCACGCGGTAGGTTTTTGGATAAACCTTCATCCGCTTGGCTTCCATGCTTGTGATTGACAACACGTCGTTTTCAATCACATAGGTTAGTTCCATCTTGTTGAGAATCAGATTCAGTGCACTCTTCAACGCGATGTTGTCGAGCTGTGGCAATGAGACTGGTGTTTCTGAAGTGATTCGAACAGCGGCCAAAGCACGCTCGTCAATGACAATCGGTACACCTGAAACTGCCCTCAGTTCGTCGAGCACTTCCACGAGTGGGCGATTGGTGAATTTGACCGAGACAGGGCTGGTCAATTTCTTTTCGATCGCCTGCTCCGACGCGCTGAGCCGGGAATTCTCGTCACCTTGTGCATTCAGTCGCATCTCGGACAGCATTCGCCAATCTTGGGCATTTGGCAAAGTCAGTGGCAAGTTTGGATTCGGTGGGATCGCTGCAATGTCGACGTCATGTAACGAATCGAGCCAACGGAGCTCTTTCTGATCACTGACTTCTTCAGCCATCATGATCCGAGTACCCATGCGGCTCGTATGCTTCATGCTGATCGCAATCGGATCTTCGGGCTTGAGTTCTTGCACTTGCTTGGCGACGACTTCAGCTTCCTGGAATCGTTTCTCCTTCATCAGGCTGTTGAAGGTGTTCACCAGGGCGGAGACCTCTTCGTCGATGACCGCCAACTGTGCTTGCTCATTCGCCATTTCCGTTCGAACGGCATCGTTCTGCAACGTAAGTTCAATCTTGGCCCGATTGGCTTCGATGTACTTCTTTTGGTCTAAGACAGCACGATCAACCATCATCGCGATCGAACGCTTGGCAGCTTCATCAAGATCTGCCCCGTCGACGCGACGACGAAGGCGTTCGAGTTGATCTAATGCATCCAGTGGGGAAGCAACTTTGCTTTGTTCCGCGTTGGCCAATTCAGCGGTGACCTCTCGGAACAAACGTCGCGTTTTATCCTTTGCTTCCAAGTCTGCTTTTTGAATCGGCGTTAGCTCAGTATTTTGACCCGCGCCCTGAACAGGAATTCGGGTTGGTTGCAGCAAGGTCAATTTGTCCTTGAGTTGGCTGCGTTGTGCTGGACTAAGCTGTGACTCAAATTTCCAAGCTTGCTTGAACTTCTCACGTGCTACGGCAGAGTTACCCGAACTGAGTGCTTGCAGACCCTCATTGAGCATTTGCTCGGCAACATTCGGCTCGGTTGCTGGAACCGGCTCCGTGTTTTGAACTTGCTGAACCGTCCCCGCTGCATCGGCATCGGCGTTGAACAGCATCTGTGCGACGCGATTCGCATTAGCGTCGGTGCCGCCAGCGGTTTGAACTGGGTTAGGTGCGGTGTTCGCTTCAGTTACCGCGTTTAGAGCGATGCCACTTCGGCGGGCAGCTGATTCAGCATCAAGCAGTAATTGCCAAACTCGAGGTTCACCAGGACCAAACTCCGTTTCTGGAACTTTCAGTGATTCGGCTTGTCGAGCAACTGCTAGGGCTGTGGTTACATCACCTCGATCCAACGCCGATCGTCCGATCGCAACCAAACGCAAGGTTTCTTGCTTGCGGTTGGCAGGATCGGTCGTTGGAATCGGCGAAGCGGCGTTGACCGCTGGCAGTTCCTTGATGGGATTCGTTGATTCGGCGGGCAATGCCAATAAGGCTTTGTCGATGCCAATCTGCAGCAATTGGTTGCGCAGTTTCTCAACGTCGGGTGACAGTTGAGGAACGGTTCGGGCAATCCCTGCCGCCTTCCGGAACGATTGGACCGTTCGGTGGAAATCGGCTCGTGAGTACGCGGCGCGAGCATCTGCCAGCCATTTCTGACCGGTGGTGATCGAGGCGACTTCGGAACTGGCGGGGGAAGCCGAGGGGGGAGCCGGCGAGTTGCCGGCGGGCATTTGAATCTGGGCCGAGACTTCTGACGTCGCAATCAGCCAAATGGCGGCGACGCAGACAACACGGCTGGCGTGTGCTTGTACGAGGCGGTTCAACGCGACTCTCCTTCTTCGCGGTGAGGCATTCAATTGGTGGGATGGAAAACAAGCTTCGCCAGCTTCCGCAAATCCCGGTAATTTGGCCGCGGTAACGACCTCTGTTTAAATTCGACTACCCAAAACCATTCCTCCGTCTTGCGTTTCCTTGGTGCAAATCACGGCGCAGCCGTGTCGAGAGGAACGGTGAGTATCTTTGTCTTTGATCGGAATAGGAAGTTTCGAGCCAAGCTGTCAACAGTGATAAGGGCAAATTGAAAAGTTTTTCTTGGCGTTGCTAGCAAACCGGCTCCCGGCAACTTCGAAGGAGCCGATCCGATCTAGCCAAGGGAAGGGACCGAGGTAGGCTTTTGGTGAGCGTCGCTTTCGCTTCAAGCTGCTAAGTTCACGCTGACCTACGATGCCGACTCGGGTTGTAGAAACACGGATCATTGATCCCTTGATTTCAGCGGTCGCGAGGTCGGTCGTTTCGGGCATCGTCGGACGGTCTGCTGATCGCGGAATTGCCAACAGTGTCGGAGTATGCAAAATCGGCGATCGTCCTCATTCAGAAGCATTGGTTTTAGAAGCATTGGTCAACGAAAAAAGCGAGGACTCTAGGAATCCTCGCTTTGCGTCTGTGCAATCTTGATCGGTGTGTAACTCAGAACGGGCTAGGAAGATGCCGCCTCGCGGGCTGCTTGCATTTCCTTTTTCTCCGCTGCGTTACGGTAGTCTACGACATCCCAAACCAAGCCGACCGAACGCATTAAACGAATTGCTTGCCAGGTGATGTCAAACTCCCACCATTTGTGGCCGTGTTTGGCCATGCGAGGGAATGCGTGGTGGTTGTTGTGCCAACCTTCCCCGTAGGCCACGATTGCGACGAGCCAGTTGTTTCGACTGTCATCTGTTGTTTCGTAATTCCGGTAGCCCCACATGTGAGACGCACTGTTGACCAACCAAGTCGCATGCAGCACGGTAACCAGTCGCACGAACATTCCCCAGACGAGTAGCGATAGGCCGAGTTCCCACCCACCGATGGCATAACCAATCCCTAGCAAGGCCAAGCTGGCTGCAATGTGCAGTGGCAGGAACAAGTAATCGAGGATTCGCATGCCTCGTTCTTTGTAAAGATCTGGGGCCCAGCGTTTCAGGTGAGCAACGCGATCGCCATTGTGGGTGTGGAAGGCGAGCCAGAAAATGTGGCTCCAGATGCCGCCATCGTTGGGTGTGTGTGGGTCACCTTCTTGATCGCTACAAGCGTGATGTTTCCGATGATCGGCGATCCAGTCGAGCGGGGCGCCTTCACCTGCAAGTGTTCCCACCGTCGCATAGAAGTAGCGAACCCAGTTGTATGTTTTCATGCCGGTGTGGGTGAGCAGTCGGTGGTAACCGAGGCAGATCCCTAAGCTACCGGTCACCCAATGCAGAACGAGGGCGACGATCAGCCCGGTCCAGGTGAAGGTAAACGGGGCGGCGAGCACGACCAGGTGAGCAAGCGCGAGCCAGCCAACAGCCCAATAGCTCACGTTATCCCAACGTTTTCGATCGACGGTGGTAGGGCCAATATCTTTTTTGGGCTTGTCTCCATTTTCGTCAGACGCAGGGCGTAGAGACGAACTGGGACGGCCTTTAGGAGGAGTGACGACAACGGCAGACATGGGGTCTCCAGGCAATTGGTAAAGGTCATTGGCCTCCCGAGCCAACGAATGACGTAAGGAGTGTAACGAGAAACCCGCAATCCGTTGTCACCAACAATCGCCACCTATGTAACAGGCCTGTAAAAGTCTGCGGAGATCCCGATTTTGCGGTGCCGGCGGGGGTTTTTCGGTGCGCCGGCAAGGCTTGGTGTGCGGAAAAGCCGCATTCTGTAGCGGGGGAAGGCTTGGTTGGCAGGAATCCGCGGTTGGCGATGTACCAGGCAAGATCACTGCTGAGCATTACTGCTGAGCATTACTGCTGAGCATTACTGCTGAGCCATGCTGTGCGCCCTGGCCATCGCGTCTTCCGCTTTTGTGATGTACTGCTGATCTTGAGTTCCCGCCCAAGCACGCTGGTAGGTGACGCTGAGAGCGGTGAAATTGAACGAATCACTCGGTTCCAGCTCACACGCTTTTTCAGCGTGTTGAATTGCCAAATCGTGTTGACCGGTTTTGGTGTAAACGCGAGCCAGCGCGAGATGCGCCAGCACGAAACCTGGGTCGACCTGGACAATCTCATTTAGACCTGAGATTGCTGGCTCAAATTCTTCCTCGTCGATTAATTTCTCGACGTCGTTGTATTGGGCGTGAAGGTCGCTCATGGTTTCGTGTGGTGCAGAGTGGGAAATCGTTCGGGTGAAAAATCGCAGCGATTAATCGTTCAATGCTGCCTGTGCGGCTGCAAGTCGAGCGATTGGAACACGGAATGGGCTGCAGCTGACGTAGTCCAATCCAACACGATGGCAGAAGTCGATGGACGACGGATCGCCACCATGTTCACCGCAGATACCAACCTTAAGCTTGTTTTTGGTACTGCGGCCTTTCTTGACCCCCATGTCAACCAATTGACCGACACCGGTTTGGTCGAGCGACTGGAACGGGTCGACATGCAAGATGTCTTGCTGGAGGTAATCTGGCAGGAAAGTGTTCACGTCGTCACGACTGTAGCCAAACGTCATCTGGGTCAGGTCATTGGTGCCGAAACTGAAGAAGTCGGCGTACTCAGCGACTTCGTCAGCGGTCAATGCTGCACGAGGAATTTCGATCATGGTTCCGATCAAAATATCGAGTTTGCCAGTGAACTTCTTCGCCACTTTCGTTTCCTCGATGGTCGTTTCGACTTTCTCTCGCAAGGTCTCCAGTTCGGCTGCTGTTCCAACCAAAGGGATCATGATCTCAGGATTTGCTTTGATCTTTTTCGCTGAGCAGCGGATTGCTGCTTCGACGATCGCTCGAACTTGCATCTCGAGGATTTCAGGATAAGTCACGCTAAGTCGGCAACCACGATGACCAAGCATTGGGTTGGACTCGTGGAGTGCGGAAGCCCGCTTCACCACTTCGGCCTGCTTGACACCAAGTTCTTTCGCCATTGCTTTTTGTGCCGCATCATCATGCGGCAGGAATTCATGTAGCGGTGGATCAAGTAAGCGGACGGTGACCGGCAGTCCGTTCATTGCTTTGAAGATGCCTTCAAAATCTTTTCGTTGGAACGGCAGCAATTTCTTTAACGCAGCGCGGCGATCTTTTTCGTTGTCGGCCAAAATCATTGCCCGCATATGAATGATGCGGTCCGCTTCAAAGAACATGTGTTCGGTTCGGCACAGCCCAATACCCTCGGCACCAAATTCGCGTGCCCGCTTGCTGTCGGCGGGTGAATCAGCATTGGTGCGAACTGCCAAGCGGCGGAACTCATCGGCCCATTTCATCAACTTAGAGAAGTCACCTGAAAGCTTCGGTTCTTGAGTTTCGACTTCGCCCGCCATGACTTCGCCAGTCGTCCCATCGAGGCTGATCAGATCCTTGACGCCGAAGGTTCGGCCATCCACTTTGATCTTTTTGCCCTTTTCGTTGATTTCGATGTCGCCGGCACCGGCCACGCAACATTTACCCCAACCACGTGCGACGACAGCAGCATGGCTGGTCATTCCGCCGGTGCTGGTCAAAATCCCGGAGGCGGCATTCATTCCGTCAACATCTTCAGGGCTGGTTTCTTTCCGAACCAAGATGACAGATTCTCCCGCCTCGGCTCGCTCACGAGCTTCAGATGCGGAGAACGCTAACCTGCCGACCGAGGCACCTGGGGAAGCAGGGAGTCCACGGGTCAGCACATCTGCTGCGTTTCGGGCGGTGGGCTTGAAACTTGGCAGCAGTAGTTGAGTGAGGTCGTTTGGAGGAACACGGAGAACGGCCTCTTTGTAGTCGATTAGCTTCTCTTTCACCATGTCGCAGGCAATCTTGACCGCCGCGACGCCAGTCCGCTTACCTGTTCGGGTTTGCAGCATGAACAATTGGCCGCGTTCGATCGTGAACTCGATGTCTTGCATCTCTTTGTAGTGATCTTCCAGTGTCTTTTTGATGTCCAAAAGTTCACGGTAGACACTGCGATTCCACTTGCTCATTTCGGCAACGGGCTGTGGAGTTCGGATGCCGGCGACAACATCTTCGCCCTGAGCGTTGACGAGGAATTCACCGAAGAATTTGTTCTCGCCGGTATTTGGATTCCGAGTGAACGCAACGCCCGTCCCTGAATCATCACCCATGTTTCCGTAGACCATGGATTGAACATTCACTGCGGTACCGAGCAGGCCGCGGATGTTCTCGATTTCGCGGTAACGAACTGCTCGGGCTGTGTTCCAAGATCCGAATACAGCTTCGATCGAGTGTTCGAGTTGCTTGAGGGGGTCCTGAGGAAAGAACTCGCCGGTGTGCTTCAGATAAACCGCCTTATAGGCTTCGCACAGTTCCTTCAGTCCCTCGGCAGGTACATCCGTATCCTCGGTGACTTTGTACTTCTTCTTGATCTTGTCGAACGCAGCTTCAAAAACATGGTGGTCCATGCCCATCACCACGTCGCCGAACATGTTGATCAAACGGCGATAAGCGTCATAAGCGAAACGCTCGTTCTTGGTTGCTTTGGCCAAGCCTTCGGTGGCCTCGTCATTCAGACCCAAGTTCAGGATCGTGTTCATCATGCCCGGCATGCTGACGGCAGCACCACTACGCACGCTGACGAGCAGCGGGTTGGCATTGTCGCCGAACTTCTTACCAAGCTCTTTCTCGAGCCGTGTCACTGCTTTGCCAACTTGATCCATCAAGCCTTTGGGAAGTTTCTTTCCCGACTTGTAATAGGAGTCGCAGACCTCGGTGGTGATGGTGAATCCGGGAGGAACCGGTAAGCCGATTCTGGTCATCTCCGCCAAGTTCACTCCCTTTCCCCCAAGCAAAGATTTGCTCTTGCCTTTTCCCTCGGTTTTGGATTTTCCGAAGTAATAGACCATTTTTTCTTGCGATGAAGCTTTCTTAGCCATGGTTTCTCTCTAACAAGCCGGTGGTAGATGAATCGTTTGCGTTGGTCTGGTGTTCAGTTGCGTCAACCGAATTAATTTGGGATACCGAATCGGAGATGATTCGAAATCGCGGGGCGACGGTTGCGAGCTTCTACGGAACCTGTGTGGACTAAATGCCCTTGACGGACTGAATTCAGTTGCGGTCGCAAAACTCGGGATTGGGGCTCAATATCGCCGGTTCCGCGCCTGAGAGGCCGGGGTGCCAAGGGGAAACTGAGTACCGCCAGCGAGTCTCTGGAGGAGAACGCTCGCGGCCCAAAAACACGTCATTTCCCGCGTAAATGTATTTGCCCATCTTGAAATGGTCAATGAGTCACCCGTACCGGCCTTCTCGGCTCCACTAGCGTCGCATGAAGGGGAGCAGAGGCACCTTGTCGCCGGTTTTAGCTCGTCTGGCGATTACCCGTATCGCGGGTGTGACGACTTTGCTCCAGCGGCGGGTCCAAAATCGATCCTTGATCTGATCGATTCGGCTCAGGACAATCAGGTCGCCCTGCTGACTGCGAGCTCAGTCGTCCGGGGGGGCGTGTGATCATGTGCGACCAAGAAAGCCGTTAAGTGACGCTCAGCTACCAACAATTTGCCGAGAAGTTAAGCAGCAGCGGTTTGATGACGTTGAAGGAACTGCAAGCATTTGAGTCGGAGGGGACGCTGTCCAGCGTGGAAACTTTGGCGAGTCAGCTTGTGGGGCGTTACAAGCTAACTGAGTTCCAGGCGGAAGTTATTTTGGAGACCCGTTCGGATCCATTAGTGGTCGGTGACTACTTCATCATGGATCGGATCGGGCAAGGCGGCATGGGGATTGTTTACAAATCGCGACGGCGTGATGCCCACGATCTTGTCGCGTTAAAGATGATGACACCGAAGACCGTCGGTAGCAGCATTGCAGTGAAGCGATTTCGCCGAGAAATTGAGTTGGCCTCCCGTCTGAAGCACCCAAACATTGTGACAGCGATCGATGGAGGTGAATTTGGAGGCAGGGGATTTCTTGTGATGGAGTTCGTCGATGGTCTCAATCTTGGCGCTGTGTTGCAGAACAAGAAGAAGCTCGCCGTGCTGAGCGCATTTGATCATATTCTCGATGCTGCCAAAGGCTTGGCCTACGCCCACCGCCAAGGAATTGTCCACCGTGACATCAAGCCGTCCAATCTGCTTGTAAATCGCGATGGTACGGCCAAAATCCTCGATATGGGTTTAGCCCGCATCATTCAGGACGAGTCGATGTCTGATTCTGCTGAGACGTTGACGCAGCTAACGCGGGAGGGGACGCTGATGGGGACGGCTGATTACATCGCACCCGAACAGGCTTTGAATTCGAAGAACGCGGATTTTCGGGCAGACATCTATAGTCTCGGTTGCACCATGCATTATGCGTTCACGGGACGGGCTGTGTACGCCGGTGAGACGCCGATGGAACGGCTGATTGCGCATCGTGAACAAGACATTCCGTCTCTGCTGGAGGCTCGGGATGACCTGCCGCCAGAGGTTGACGGCATCTTTCAAAAGATGATTGCCAAGGATCCCGAGGATCGTTACCAATCGATGCAGGGCGTCGTCGATGACATGCAGAATTGTCGTCTGACCTACGGTCACATGTGGATGATCAAACGCTTCATCGCAGAGCAGAAGTTGCCGAAGGGGATCGGCACCGAATAACGCGACCGACGTCCGATTTCTACACTCGCCAGTGAACGGCTGATCGAGAATCGCCAGTCCGTTTTCTTGCGGGCCCCATTGCGCAACTGAGCGGGGCTTACGTGCACCAGCCCCAAGCCAAATGAGGCGCTTGGGGTAGTTGAGAGAGGAACGACTGCCATTCACCCATCGGTTTGGATGAAGTCAATGCGGGTGAAAGGACTCGAACCTTCACGTCCAATGGACACCAGATCCTAAATCTGGCGCGTCTGCCAATTCCGCCACACCCGCTCGTTACTGATTAGGACTCGGATCCCGAGGCGGCGCCATCGGCGGCTGCGGTTGGGACAACCCAGACTTTCACGCTCGCATCGACTTCGCTGTGGAGGTGCACCTTGATCGTGTAGAGGCCAAGTTCCTTCAGAGGGCCTTCTAGCCGGATCTGGTCTTGAGCCAAGGTGAATCCAGCCGACTTCAGGCCGTCCACGATCTCGTGTGGTCCGACACTGCCGTAGAGATGACCTTCGTCATTGGCGTTGGCTTCGATCGTGATCGATTGCCGTCCCAGTTCATCAGCCAAAGACTGGTATTCGCTCAGTTTCGCAAGCTCGATGGCGCGAAGTTTTTCGCGGTGCTTGTCGACCATTCGCTTGTGGTGTTCGGTTGCGATTGCAGCCAATCCCTGCGGCAGCAGATAATTGAGTGCGTAGCCAGCTTTGACTTCGACAATCTCTCCCTGTTTGCCAAGGTGTTCGACGTTGTGAATCAACAACAGTTGGATGCCGCCATTCTCGCCTTTGGGAAGGCGTTTAAACATCTGAGATTTGCGGGTTCGTTGGGTCCCAGGCATGTCAGAACTCGTATGAAATGATAAAGGGTATCGGTGTTTTGTATGATTGGTTTTGGCGTCGGTTAGAACGGGATATCCGGTTCGTCATAACCTTGTCCGCCACCCGTTGGTTGTGCTTCGCGTTGGCCCGGT
>JBMYRF010000002.1:215743-384859 GCA_049602075.1 Rubripirellula sp. | reverse complement strand
CTGGCCCGGTGCGCTGCCAGGGTCGCTGGCTTGGTGTCCGCCTCCACTGCCTTGCTGGCCGCCACCGCTGTATGGTTGGCCGCCACCGCTGTATTCTTGGCTGCCACCACTGGAACGCTGGCCTCCTCCTCCGCCAGTCCCGCCAAGCATTTGCATGCGATCGCAGACAACGCGGAGTTTACTTCGTTTCTGGCCGTCAGTTTCCCAAGTATCTAGTTTGAGTCGGCCCTCGACCAAAATTGGTGAACCCTTGCCGAGATACTCGCTGGCGACCTCCGCAGTCCGACCCCAGAGCGTCACGTCAACGAACGTCGTTTCGTCGACCCATTCGCCGCTGGCAGTCTTTCGTCGGTCATTCACAGCCAAGCCAAGGTCGGTCACAGCTGTTCCACCAGGGGTGTACTTCAGTTCAATATCTCGGGTGAGATTACCGACCAAAATGACGCGGTTGAAACTAGCCATGGTGTTTGCCCCCAAACAAGGAACTGCAGTGCTTTAGCGGGGGGATAGAACTTGTCGATCCCGCCGCCTGGGAAAATAAGTGGATCAGGTCGACGCAGCTTCGGTAGAGGCATCTGCTCCTGACGCGTCCTCTGCGCCGCCATCCCCTTCCTCGGTCGCCGAGGAGTCGGTGGGAGTTGAAACCTTGACCGATTCGCCTCGAGCATTTGCCAGGATTGGCTCGACCAATCTCGCCTCGAGCTTGACGGTCAAGTGACGCAGTAGAGGCTCATAGAGTTGGAACGCACGATCCATCTTCGGGATATTAACTCCCTCGATCTCGTGGTAGATCAACCAGTAAGTGCCTTTCTGGTGCTTGTCGATTGGGTAAGCAAGTTTTTGCTCCATCCAAAGTCGATTGACCATTACGGTCCCACCAGCTTCGGTGACGATTTCTTCGAGTCGTTTGCTGATGCCGCTCGGGTCGCGAGCGTAGTGGTTGCTATCGAGAATCAGCAGCGTTTCGTAAGTGTTTTTAGCCACGTTTGGTAAATCTCTCAGTCTTGATCCGGTGAGGGATTGGAAGGATCCGCCGATTGTTTCGGCTTGGTGTTTGTTTTGTTGGGTGAATTCTTTCGCGGCTGACTCGATTTTGGTCGACTCGCTTTGGGGTCGGCATTGTAGCGATTCATCGCATAGCCAATCCCATTGCGGGCCCAGTCGAGTGCCGCTTGGGCGGCCGAGTCGGTAGCCGAATCGACCTTTTCTTTCTCTTGATCGGTAAATTTTCCCAATACATATCCGGAAACATCCCAACCCGCGGGCGGGCGGTCGATTCCGATCCTTAGCCTCGGAAACTCTTCAGTTCCGAGGTGGCGAATGATATCCGCCACTCCTTTTTGGCCACCAGCGGAGCCAGCAGCTCGAAGTCGAACACGGCCTGAAGCCAAGTTGAGGTCATCACAGACCACCAACACGTCTTCCGGCTTGATTTTATAAAAGTCGCATGCTTTTCGTACACTCCTGCCACTGGCATTCATGAACGTTTGCGGCCACAAAACGGCCAGTTTTTCGCTGTCAAGTATTCCTTCTGTCAGTTCCCCGTCGAAGCGGTTCTTGGAGGGTCCGGCATTGATTCGGGAGGCCACGATAGCCGCTACCACAAAGCCGACATTGTGTCGGGTCTGTTCGTACTTGCGACCTGGATTGCCAAGGCCAACGATCAGCTTCATGGTATTGTCAGTGAGCGTATGGCCCGGGCCGACTAGCCCTCTCCTCCTGTGTCTTTATCGCCACCCTTGGAGATAACTTCTGGTTCGGCACCGGTTACGGCTGTTTCTGCTGCATCCGATTCACCTCTCGGCTCTTCGATGTGCACCAAAGTGGTATCGGCAGCTGTGACTAGCTCGATCCCCTCTGGTAGCTCAAGATCGCTAGCGTTCAAATGCGCTCCTAAGCCGAGGTCGGTAACGTTCAGTCGTAGCGAATCAGGAATAGCACCAGCTGAGCAGCGGATGTCCACTTCGTGGGTGTTTTCGATCAAAACGCCACCTTGACGGCTGCCAGCTGCCTCGCCGTGCGTCTGGATCGGAACCGTCACCTCGACCATTTCCTTTAGATTCACTCGAATCAGGTCCAAATGCAGAACCTCAATTCCCAAGGGGTCCCATTGCACATCGCTGACCAGGGCAGTGTCTTTGACCGCACCAGCCAATTCGACGGTCTTACTATGGTGGCGAATCAATGCCTCGACCTGCTTTGCCGGCACCGACAAATGTTCGTTATTTGCACCGTGCCCATAGAGCACGACCGGGACACGTCCCGCTCGCCGCAAAACTTGACTTGCTCTCGAGCCTGTTTGCTCGCGTTTTTCAACTTCCAATAATTCGGCCATCAGTCCAGCAACCTTCCCCAGCCCGTTCCAAAATGCAGAGTCACTTTGTCATTCGCGCACAATCTGCGCAGTCTCGCTCTCAAAAAGCGAAGTGCGCCAGTATGGCGGATCAATCACCGATCGCAAGCCCAACTGAAAACTTCTGTTAATCCATCTCGTTCAAATCGCCAAACCTGCGGTCTGACACCGGTTTTTTTGCATCCTTGCGAGTAGGGAGGGGCCAGGATTGAGTATTTGGGCGTTGCAGGTAAGGGGCGGGTTTTGCTCACAGAAGTTCCATTTTGAGCATCGCCATTGCCATGAAGTGCACCCCCGATTCCCGTTTTTTGCTCCGCTGGCAGGGTTGTGGACCGCCGTAAAGTCTTTTCGTTGTGGGCCACTCGGGCGTATACTACGCGTCCCGCCTGAGGCCAGCCCCCACCTTAACCGAATAGCCGATGCGACTCGGGAATTCGCAGCACACCCTCGTTCTGTGATCTCGTACGTTGTTTTTTGTTGCCTCAGGTATTTGGGGTTCCGTCGTGCTTCTTCCGCCAGCCAGTTTCGACAAATTCGGAACGTTTCCCTTCGCTCGCTGCTTACGACAGCAATTCCTCATGGTGTATCGACCCTTGCTAGCGTTGCTTGTCACCTTCAAGTGTGTGTTGTTCCTCTCGTTTTGCGTTTCTGGATTGGAAGCTTCTGGATCGGAAGCCGAGGGGTTGATCGCACGAGGCGAAGCGGTGTTTCAAAAGCTCTGCCAAGACTGTCACGGAGCCGGCGGGCAAGGAGTTCAGGCCCACTATCCAGATCCCTTAACGGGAGATTTGTCGGTCAAAGAGTTGGCGAAATTGGTCATTGAGACGATGCCTGAAGAGAATCCCGATGCTTGTGTGGGAGTTGATGCTGATGCAGTCGCCACGTTTATGCATGCGCGTTTTTACAGCGAAGCAGCTCAGGTTCGAAATCGCCCCCCTCGGATAATTCTGTCTCGATTGACGGCTGAGCAGCTAAGGCAGTCTTTGGCCGATTTGTACGGCAGCATGGGGAGTCCGGTTGGCGTCGAGTCCCGGCGAGGGCTCCAAGGGCGTTACTACAACGGGGCTCGTCGCAAAAACGATGAGAAGAAAATCGACCGTGTTGACCCGGTTTTGGAATTTGACTTCGGGGATCAGGGGCCGGGCGAAGAGATCGATGCCAAGGACTTTGGAATCGTCTGGAATGGTTCCCTGAAGATCGATCGAAGCGGTCGGTATGAGTTAGTACTTCGAAGTACTTGCTCGTGCACGATGGACTTTGGTGCTGAGCGACGGGTTTTGGTGAACAATCATGTCCAGTCGGCTGGGCGGGATGAGTTCCGCCGCGTCCTGTACCTGACCGGTGGCCGGGCATATCCGTTGGAAATCGAGTTTTCCCAGCGAAAGCGAAAGACCGAGCAACCGCCGGCGAAAATTTCGTTGTCTTGGATTCCTCCTGGTGGACAAGAGGAAATCATTCCAGAGTCCCACCTGATTCCTGTTGAGATGCCTAGCTCTTTTGCCTTGCAGGCTAAGTTGCCCCCGGACGATCGAAGCTACGGTTATGAACGTGGGACTGCCATTGATCGAGCTTGGGAGGAATCGACAACAAATGCTGCGATCGAATTCTCGCAAATTGCGATCGATGAGCTTTATCCCAACTACGTTCGCAAGCATCGCAATGACTCAGATGACAATCGTGGACGGCTGCGGGCCTTTTTGTACGATTTGATTGAAATCGCTTTTCGGGGGCCGGTTGATGAATCGATTCGATCGGTTTACATCGATCGGCAAATCGATCAAGCCGAAGATGATGGCGAAGCGATTAAGCGAGTCTTGCTTGTGATGTTGAAGTCGCCTCGATTTTTGTATCCAACGCTCGACGTGGGGCATTCGCCGAGTCGACGAGCGGCCAACCGTCTTGCGCTTACAGTGCACGATTCGCTGCCGGCGGATGATTGGCTTGTAAAAAAAGCCCAGCAAGATCAGTTGGAAACGGAGGCAGCGATTCGTAACGCTGCAGAGCGAATGGTCGAGGATTATCGAGTTCAAGCCAAGACACGAGAGTTAGTTTACCAGTGGTTCGACCTGGGAGACCTTGGTGAGATCGTCAAAGATAGTGAGCAATATCCAAATTTCGATCAGGCTTTGGTTGGTGATCTGCGAAGTTCGTTCGACACTTTTATCGATGAGGTGTTGTGGAGCGAGAAGAGCGATTTCCGGCAGCTGTTGCGAGACGATTGGATGTTCACAAATCATCGAATTGAAGCATTTTACGGGGATGCTTGGGAGTCGATTTCGGAGTCGGGTTCAAGCAGCCCAAATTCGGGTGGGGGATTGAATCGCAGTGTCCGCGATTCAGAAGTGCACGTGGGTTTGCTGACACATCCGTTGTTGATGAGTCACCTCGCCTATCACGAAACAACTTCCCCTATTCATCGTGGTGTCTTTTTGACGCGACATGTTCTGGGGCGTGTATTGAGGCCTCCCAATGAAGCTTTCACGCCACTCAATCCAGCGTTGCACCCTAATTTAACCACGCGGCAGCGCGTCGAATTGCAGACGGGCGAGGTCAATTGTCAGGTATGTCATCAGACGATTAACTCACTCGGCTTTGCGATGGAGAATTTCGATGGTGTTGGGCGTTTTAGACAACAGGAGCAAAGCCAGCCGATCGATGCGCGTGGCAGTTATCGCTCTCGGTCGGGGCAGGTGTTTGCGTTTGAAGGCGCACGCGAGCTAGGTAATTTTCTGGCCAGCTCTGAAGAGGTTCAGCGATCCATTGTGGAGGCGACGTTCGAGCATTTCGTGAAGCAGCCGATCACAGCCTATGGCGATCAGTTGGCAGATCAGCTGACAGACTCTTTTCGAGCCTCGGATTACAATTTTCGCCAATTGGTTATTTCCATTGCGGTGGTTGTTGCCCAACACTCTCCAGCCGATGTCCCTTCCGGAGCTTCGGTCAATTAAACTACGTTTCCCCGAGCTGTCTTTCGTAATTACGAGGCCCTGGATCAAATCATGAGCATGCATATCGAGTCGTCCCGACGTCAATTTATGCGAGACCTAGGAATCGGTGCGGCGGCCACCCAGTTTTTGTGGGCCCTGCCTAGCCTGGGTGCCGCACCGGCGCAACATCACAAGCAACGGGTTGTGTTTGTGTTTAGCCCCAACGGTGTGATCCCCAAGCATTTCTGGCCCGATCAGGAGGGTGAGCATGTTGGGCTAAAACGAATCCTCAAACCACTCGAACCGTTCAAGGATCAGCTGCTTACGCTGCAGGGTATTGATAACAAGATCCGTGGCGATGGTGACGGGCATATGCGCGGCATTGGTTGTTTGCTTACCGGTGTCGAGTTGTTTCCCGGTGATGTACAGGGTGGGTCAGATACGCCAGCTGGTTGGTCGATGGGGATTTCCATTGATCAGCATCTCAAGAACAAATTGCAAGCAGACGCAAGTTCTCGGACTCGATTCGGCTCGCTTGAGTTTGGTGTTTTGGTTCCTGATCGTGCCGATACCTGGACTCGTTGGTCCTACGCTGGTCCAAATCAGCCTTTAGCACCGATTAGCAATCCCTATCAAATGTTTGATCGGTTGTACGGACAAACTCATAATCGCGCTATGCTAGCCAGCGTAATCGACGATCTTCGCGAAGATTTTCGGAAAATTGAATCGTTAGTGAGTGTTGAGGATCGTCGCTTGTTGGACCAGCATGTGGAGATGGTCCGCACGGTTGAGAAAGAATTGAAAACGGAGTTGGAATCGGCAAGCAAGCAGCAGGATGTTGGTCATGCTGTTCCTCAGTTGCCACCAAACGTCGATGAGGAAAACGACAACATGCCCAAGATTGCGCAGATGCAAACGGAGTTGTTGGTCAATTCGCTCGCGGCTGATTTCACGCGGGTTGCGACCTATCAAATCACAAACAGCGTCGGGAATCCTCGCATGCGTTGGCTCGAGATCGATGAAGGCCATCACTCCATCTCCCACGAACCAGACAGTAATGAATCCGCGTACGAAAATTTGATCCGGATCAATACTTGGTACTGCGAACAAGTCGCGCACATGGTCAAGCGGCTTTCCGAAACACCCGAGCCAGGTGGTGATGGTTCACTGCTCGATCATACGACGGTGGTTTGGACGAACGAGCTTGGCAAAGGTAATTCGCACACACGCAATGATATTCCTTTCGTCATGGTCGGTGGCGGACTTGGCTTCAAGATGGGCCGCGCGTTGAAGTTCGATCATGCGGCACACAACCGCTTGCTGCTAACTATCAGCGAAGCGATGGGGTATCCCGAGCAAACGTTTGGAAACCCCGATTTTTGCGGCGAGGGTTCGCTGACCGGCCTGGTTTGATTTTGGTCTGCGTTTCACGGTTCGTCCTGCCGGTGACACCAGTCCTGTTGCCACCCGTTTGATTAAACGAAACCGAGGGTGAAGGGTCAGACCTTTTCCTCAACGCGGTACATTTCACGCCACGGCAGTTGGATGCCGCCGTCAATTGTGATCGTGCTGCCGGTAATGTACTCGCTGCCGGGATCGCACAAGAAAACGACGCCTCGTCCAATTTCGTCAATTCGCCCCAGGCGACCGAAGGGAAGTTTGCCGCCCTCACGCTGAAGTGTTTCCTCGGTGAAGAACTTTCGCTCCCCAGGTGTGTCTGTCCAGCCAGGATGGATGATGTTGACGCGAATCCGGTCACGGGCAAGTTCACACGCTGCGGTTCTCGCCATCTGATCGTTCGCCGCTTTTGCCATGTTGTAGGCCATCGATCCCGGCATCGCCATGTGCGCGTGGGGACTGCTGATCACGACCACGTTGCCGCCCTGCCCTGCGTCGACCATTTTTTGGCAACCCGATCGTAGGAAGTGAAACGCGCCCCACATGCTGACATCGATCGTCTTGCGAAACTCAGCAAGGTCGGCTTCCAGGAATAGGTGGCGGTCACTGTACACCGCGTTGCTGACCAGGATATCCACGCCACCCATTAAGTCCGCTGACTCGTCAACGAGTTTTTCTATCTCGGCTTGAATTGCAAAATCCGCACGCACTTTGAAGGCTCGGCTACCCGCTGCCTCGCACTCGGCAACAACCTGATCAGCTTCTTCTGGATGACTCCGGTAATTGACGACGACCTGCGCGCCCGCTTTGGCAAGTTCTACCGCGACGCCACGGCCGATTCCCATCGATGCTCCCGAAACAATCGCACGTTTTCCTGTCAGGTCAGTCATTTCTTTCCTCTCATCTGCAATAGTTCTCTGGTTCCTCCGTCAGGTTAACCCGATTCCGAGCATCGCGACATGCGTGGAATCTCGTTGGTTGCGAGTTTCCTTCGCAACGGCGTGGTTGCTCGTTTGGTCCAATTCATTTCTGAAGCCGAGCGACCGTTGGGCCGCGGAGTCTCCGCGGTCGCGGATCGCTGTCCCCTGCTTTGCTGTCTGGTGCTTTGCTGTCTGGTGATTTGCTGTCTGGTGATTTGCTGTCTGGCCTGGCGGAGGTGAGTGGCTGGCTCAGTTGCAGTGATTCAGACGCGGTGAATCGGGAGCAGGTATGGAAGTCGAGAGTTGTTCTCGTGGCAGCATCCTGGCAGCCCGGGGCGCGTTCACTCCAGATCCTCCGCCGTTTTTTCTTCCTTCAGGTGGGGTGGCTGAGAGCGAACGCTGGTTGAGATTCCATTTGGCTGCTTGTTGGCGTGATCTGGGGTCTGTCTGCTGATTCTGGGGCCTTTAATTGAAAGAATGCTCCCTCTTTTTGACTTAATTCTTTCAAAATGAAGACAAGGTGATTGATTTCTTCCACTAATGATAGAAAACTATCAGTGCGTGAGGATTTGAGTGCTCCAGGTCATTTGTGGTGGTTAGCCGGATGAGCGAAACGAGGCGAGATCGTCTGCGCAGGTTGGTTCAGGCAAGCGGATTTGCTGCGTTGGGTGAGCTGGCAGAGTCGCTGGAGGTTAGTGAATCTACGATCCGTCGTGATTTGGAGCTATTGGAAAAAGACGGCTTGGTCCGCCGGACTCACGGAGGCGCCTTTTGGACCGGTGAATCCGACACGATGCGGATATTCGAAACGCGTCGTGATGACCGTTGGGCGGCCAAGGCTGCGATTGGCGAGATGGCGGCGGCGTTGGTGGAGGACCATGACACGATCCTGCTGGACGGCGGTAGTACGACCTATGAGTTGGCTCGGAGATTGGTTGGCAGACCTTTACAAGTAGTTACCAACAGTTTGCCTGTGGCGCACCTATTATCTAATAGCGAGTCGATTGACTTGGTGATGATTGGTGGATGTGTGCGGGGGCGAACGGCTGTCGCACTCGGTCCAATGGCCGATGCAATGTTGCACAGCATCAATGTCGGAAAAGCATTTTTGTCGGTGGCCGGGATCACCGATCGAGGTTACTTCAACAGCAACATGATGCTGGTTGAGAGCGAAAAAGCGATGTTGGCAGCGGCGGATCAAGCGATTGTGGTCGCAGACAGTAGTAAGTTCGGAAAGGTTAGTCTGAGTCGATTATGTGGTTTGCATGAAGTCGCGGCCGTTGTGAGTGATTCAAACGTGCATTCCAAATGGAAAGAACATCTTGAGTTGGCTGATGTCAAATTGGTTTTGGCCTCAGCTGATGGACGTCACGTTTCGGCCGACGGTGCGTCGTCCAGTTCCTCGTAAGTGGATCGTTAAGCAGTAGTAATGAATTCAGTGATGAACGATCGAAGCCATATTGAGAATTTGGTCCGCTCAGCGGTCCGCGCGTCCCTGTCAGCGACCGCTAGCACCGCCTCGACGAATGGCCGCGGCGACCAGCCGCCGGGTTGGGTCGCAGGCAAACCAAATTTACGGGTCAGCATTTCAGCGCGGCATTGTCACCTGACCGACGAGCATGTCGAGATTTTGTTTGGCCGTGGCAGTGTCTTAGAGCCAGACAAGGATCTGTATCAAGACGGTTTTTACGCAGCCAAGCAAACGGTCATGGTGGTTGGTCCACGCCGACGCATGTTGCCGAGTGTACGTGTGTTGGGGCCGACGAGACCGAATAGTCAGGTTGAGTTGGCATTGACCGATTCGATATCGCTGGGAATTGATGCTCCCGTGCGACACAGCGGGAAAATTGATGGTACGCCAGGGTGCGTATTGGTTGGGCCAGCGGGTTCGGTACAGTTGGATCGTGGTGTGATTCGAGCGGCTCGCCATGTCCACATGAACTTCGCAGACGCCGAATACTACGGCGTTGCCGATGGCGAGATGATGCAATTGAAAGTGAGCAGTCCCGAGTGCAGCGTGGCGTTTGATGATGTTTTAGTTCGAGCGGACAAAGCTGCCAAGTTGGAAGTTCATATCGATACGGATGAAGGTAACGCGTGCAACTTGGATGCAGCCTCGGAAATCATGCTGCAGAAAAGCGGTTGTCGTTGTAGCAGCGAATGAATCAAGGCGTGGTGAGAATGTCTCGTCACGCAGAATAATTTTTCGTGGTCATGTTGAAGAGACATGATCTAGTCCTCCCTTTACTCAAGGCAGTTTCAGAAGATGGCAAAGATTAGTGAAGCGCTTGGGATGATCGAAACCAAGGGGTTTGTCACCTTGGTAGAAGCATCTGACGCGATGATGAAGGCAGCCAATGTCGAGTTCCTTGGCTGGGACAAAGTGGGTAGCGGTTTGGTCAGCGCGTTTGTGACCGGTGATGTGGCAGCTGTGAAAGCGGCCACTGATGCTGGCGCAGCAGCGGCTGGACGAATTGGTGAGGTGGTGAGTGTGCAAGTCATTCCACGGCCTCACGAAGATTTGAGCAAAGTGCTTAAGACCCCAGCGGCCAAGAAGTGATAGCGAGAAGTTTTATTCTTCTATCCAACCACTACAACACACTTGAATTGAAAGTATTCGGAAATGAATGATGCAATTGGATTGATCGAAACCAAGGGATTACTGGCGCTGATTGAAGCAACAGATGCGATGGCGAAAGCGGCAAACGTTGCCATCGTCAAGCGAGTTGACGTTGGAGGCGGTTTGGTGACCACGGTGGTCAGTGGTGATGTCGGTAGCGTTCGCGCTGCGGTGGAAGCTGGCGCAACCGCTGCGGCACAAGCCGGTGAGCTATTAGGTAGCCATATCATCCCACGTCCTTCCGAGGGTTTGACAAAGGCTTTTTTGGCCTGAATGCGGAGTGCTCGGATTCGGTCAAACGATCGGATTTGACATCCGCGTTGGAGGCTTCCTTGGAGGAATGTTCCTCGATTCCTGACGTTCCAGCGCCTTCTGAAGATGCAGCAGTGCTTGTACTTGTAGCCAATCTCGGATCGACCAGCTTTAAGTATCGGTTATTCGATATGACCGATGAGCGATGCCTGGCGCGCGGAGCCGTCGACCGCATTGGTGCGGAGGAAAGTCTGTGCACGGTGGAAATTGGTGATTGGTCGGACGAACGGAGTCTGCCTGTCTCAGATCACGGAGTCGCAGTCGCCGCCTGTCTTGAGCAATTGACCGACCCAACCCACGGCGTGTTGAAAAACGCCAGCGATGTTTCGGCAATCGGTTTCAAGGCGGTCCATGGTGGACGATTGTCCGGGGTTTTTCAGGTCAACGATGAAGTCCTCGACGCGATGGCCGAGATGAATGCGGCTGCGCCTGCCCATAACCCGCCCTACATCGCTGCGATGAAGTTGCTGCGTGAGCGGTTTCCCGATCTGCCTTTGGTCGCAGCGTTTGAAACCGATTTTCACCGCACGATCCCGGCGTCGCGTCAGCAGTATGCGATTCCACGGCAGTGGGCGGACGATTTTCATATTCGAAAATATGGGTTTCATGGTGCCAGTCATCGGTTTATCGCGGTTCGCAGTGGTGAGTTGTTGGGGCGATCCGATGCGCGAGTGATCTCTTGTCACTTGGGTGGCAGCAGTTCGTTGACCGCAATCGATTCGGGAGTCAGCGTGATGACCACGATGGGCATGACGCCGCAAACTGGATTACCACAGAACAATCGCGTCGGAGATTTTGATCCGTTCGCAATTCCACTGATCATTCAACGGACCGGATTAACACTGGATGAAGTGTTGTCGCAATTGGCTAGCCGTGGTGGGTTGCTTGGTTTAAGCGATCACAGCGGTGATATCCGAGATTTGGAACAGCAGGCGGCTGCCGGCGAATCCAATAGTCAGTTGGCGTTGGATGTTTTCGTCGAAGAGATACGGCGTCACCTGGGTGGCATGCTTGTCGCGCTTGGTGGGGTGGATGCGATCGTCTTTACCGGCGGTATAGGCGAAAAAGGTAACCACATCCGTGCGGCGGTTTGCGAGGGATTACAGGATTTCGGCATCGTCATCGACGAGGATGCGAACAAAGTGGTCAGTGGAGAATCAACCTTCCACGCCTCCAGCAGTCGGGTGCAGTTGTGGGTCATTCCGACGAACGAAGAATTAATTGTAGCGCGTCAAAGCGTTGATGTGCTGAACTTGTCCTAACTGAACTGTTATCCGAGGCATTTGCGAATCATGTTTATCGCCCGCGTCACCGGATCGGTGGTTAGTACTCAGAAAATCGACACCATGACTGGTCATAAATTGCTAGTTGTTGAGCCTTACCGATTAGATAGCGAAAAACGCGATTCGTTGGTTACGACCGGACGAACATTTATCGCGGTTGATACGCTCGGTTCCGGTGAAGGTGACTATGTTCTGATCACGCAAGGGAGTAGCGCTCGTTTAACGCCCGAGACAAAAGAGTTACCGATTGACGCTGTAATTATTGGCATTGTCGACACAGTGCATATTGACCGCGCTGCTGTTTACGCACGAAACGAATCTTGATCTTGTTCCAAAGTAAAATCATGCAATTTGACGAAAATATTATTCGCAACGTTGTGGCTCAAGTGTTGGCTGAAGTGGGGCCAATGCCTGCTTCGCAATCGGGTGCCAGCAACTCTTCGGCTAACACCAATGGGTATGGTGGTCAGGCTGGTGGAAGGTTTGGGATTTTTCAGACGGCTGATGCGGCGGTAACGGCTGCTCGCGTGGCGTTCGAGCGTTTTCGTGAGTGCACCGTCGAGCAACGCAAGCAAGTAATCGACATCATTCGTCGTATCTCAATTGATCAATGCGAAGAGCTCGGATTGATGGAGATGGAGGAAACTCAAATTGGCCGGCCGGAGCACAAAATCGAAAAGTTGCGGACGCTTGGTGAAAAATCACCCGGCGTCGAGTTTTTAGAAACGAAGTGCTACAGCGGTGACCACGGTTTGGCCGTCATCGAACGCGCTCCTTTTGGAGTGATTGGTGCGATTACTCCCGTAACGCACAGTTTGCCAACGATTACCGGCAACGCGGTCAGCATGCTTGCCGGAGGCAACACGGTCGTGGTCAATCCGCATCCCTCCGGTCGGAAAGTTGCGGCAGAGGGTGTGCGACGATTCAACGAAGCAATTGTCAGCGAAGTTGGGATCGATAATTTGATCTGCGTCATCGCCGAGCCCACGCTCGAATCCGCCGAAGCCTTGTTCAAGCATCGCGACGTTGCATTGATTTGTGTCACGGGAGGGCCTGCGGTGGCACGAGCGGCCCTCAATAGTGGAAAGCGAGCAATTGTGGCTGGTCCTGGCAACCCTCCTGTGGTTGTGGATGAGACGGCTGACTTGGATCGAGCTGCCCAAAGCATCATTCAAGGTTGCGCGTATGATAACAACTTGTTGTGCATTGCCGAAAAAGAAGTGTTCGTCGTCGAAAGTGTCTTTGAGGACATGATGGCGGCGATGCGACGTGCCGGTGCGGTTGAATTGAACGCTCAGCAGATCGCGATGCTGACCAGCAAGGCGATTGTGCAGGTTGGAGAAGACAATCATGATGCTGCTTGCAAAGACTTCATCGGCAAGGATGCCAGTTTCTTGGCTGAGGCTGCGGGGGTCTCTGTGCCGGCTGGTACGGAAGTGGTCTTTGGCGAAACGGATGAGCATCATCCCTTTGTCAGTGTCGAACAGATGATGCCATTCTTGCCCTTCGTACGCGCCAAAGACGTTGATCACGCAATCGCCTTGGCGAAGCAATATGAGCACGGGTTTCGGCACACGGCGATCATTCATTCGCGGAATGTTCACAACATGACAAAAATGGGTCGTGCGATGGACACAACGCTCTACGTAAAAAATGGGCCTTGCATGGCGAGTCTCGGACTTGGCGGTGAAGGCTATTTGTCATTTTCAATCGCTGGGCCAACGGGTGAGGGAGTCACGACACCAAATACTTTCACTCGCGAACGCCGTTGCAGCATGATCGACGAATTACGTGTGGTCTGATTTCAATCAATTAGTAGCGGAATTTAACCTGCCCTCAGGTTCGTTGATTGCGAATCCTGAACTCACCAAAAAACTTTGTTATGCAACCAGCGATTGTTCTTGGATCGACTCATGCGACTGTGAAGCACGAAAGCTTCGAGGGGCAAAAGTTGATCATTGTGCAACCGTTGGACGTCGATGATTCAGCTGATGGAGCACCGCTGATCGCCTTGGATGCGATGGGGGCACGTCAAGGGGATCGAGTGTTGCTGACCAGTGATGGAACTTACAGTCGAGCGGTGACTGGAAGTCAGGCCACGCCAGCGCGATGGAGCGTCATGGGGATCTTGGATTAATACCAATGGCAGGTGGAGTTGTAAACGAAAACCGAGGTGACGAAGGGGGCAACATCGCTGCAAATGTGCTGTCGGTTGGTGATCTGGAGTGGATCCAAGAGATTGTGCGGCAAGTGATCGCGCGACTGCGAGCTGGCGATATGACGCACGCGACAGGTGTAATCCAAATTTCACAGCGAGTTGTAACGGCCCAAACCATCGAACAAATCAAAGGGTCGGTTAGGAGTGTCACGATTCGTTCGGATGCTGTCGTTACACCGGCAGCAAAGGATGCAGCCCGGCAACGGGGGATCACCCTGCAACGCTGTACCCAACGCATAAATAAGAAGAATTACGACGAGCACCAGCAGCCTACTCACTTGATCGATACAGATGATCCGAACCGAAGAGAGATAGTCGAGTCGCAGTTGCGACGCAGAGGGGTGGCGGAAATGCACACCCGGATTGTACTGACGGATTCACCAGCAGTGACCGTGGTTCGCGAGGTGAATGGCGGCGAGGTTGCGGTCATGGTTTCGTCCTTGGACGAGGTCGATCGCTTTGCCGCGGAATGCAACCCAACGTGTTGGGTACTTGATATGAAACGATTGAACTTACCCGGGGCAGTCAACGTGGCAGCCCTGATTACCAAACTGGGATCCTCTGTGTCATGAAATTGGCTCGAACGATCGGAACGGTAACGCTGGCGCGGTCTCACCCTGCGATGACGGCTGCCAAATTGCGCTGTGTTGAATTAGTCGATTCGATTGATCGTATCGACGAGCAACCGCTTGGTGGGGAAACCGTGGTTGCCTGGGATCTGTGCGGTGCAGGACTAGGTGACTTGGTCGCGCTTGCCGAGGGGCCCGAATCCGCTCAGCCATTCCGCCCAGAAATAAAACCATTGGATGCGTCCATCGTGGCGTTACTAGACGATGTCGAGCTGCCAAGTTCGGCCGCCGAATAGGAGAAAATGAGATGCAAAACCTTCATAAGATCAAACAAGATATGTGCGACATTGGTCGTCGCATTTATAACCGTCAATTCGCTGCCGCCAACGATGGTAACATCACGGTTCGCGTCAGCGAAAATGAGGTGCTCTGCACGCCCACGTTGCACTGTAAGGGTTTTTTAAAGCCGGATGACATCTCATTGGTTGATATGACCGGCAAACAGCTCGCCGGACGCAAGAAACGATCCAGCGAAGCGTTGCTGCACTTGGAAATCTATCGTCAACGCGAAGACGTCAAGAGTGTCGTGCATTGTCATCCGCCTCATGCCACCGCTTTCGCAATCGCTCGTGAGCCGATTCCGCAGTGCGTCTTGCCGGAGGTTGAGGTATTCCTCGGTGATGTGCCGATTACGAAGTATGAGACCCCTGGTGGTCAAGCTTTCGCCGACACCATTATTCCGTTTGTGGATCGCACGAACGTCATGATTTTGGCCAACCATGGCACGGTAAGCTACGGCGAATCGGTTGAGCAAGCTTTTTGGTGGACGGAGATTCTGGACTCTTATTGCCGGATGCTGATGCTGGCCAAGCAGTTAGGGAATGTTTCTTTTCTGGGTGGGCAGAAGTCACAGGAGCTGCTGGATTTGAAAGATCAGTGGGGTTACAAGGATCCACGTAACACCGCTGCATATGAAGATTGTGATATCTGCGCGAATGACATCTTTCGTGATTCTTGGGCCGAGTCGGGAGTCGAGCGGCGAGCGTTCGCAGCACCGCCTTCGTTGAAAACGCCGGGCGGTGATGCTGCCGCTGCGAAGGCTGGTCCCGGGGGTGTCGACGAAGAGGCCCTTGTCAAGCTGATCACAGATGAAGTGATTCGGCAATTGCAGGCTTAGGTCGGTAATGCTGCACTGTTGTTCGGCGAAGGTTACATAGCACTCCGGCACCAGATTTAGCCGACGCAGGTTTCAGATTCATTCGTTGGCTGCCTGCTGAATGCTGACATGAAATAGGCTGCTGAACTGAATTTCGTATTCCATTCAATCTAAGTTTCAACAGAACAAATTCAGGATACTACGACTTATGAAGGTTTCGATTATTGGTGGAGGCGGGTTGGTTGGATCCTGTGCAGCTTTCGCGCTCCAGTGTGGTGGGATTGCGAAAGAGATTGCCCTGCTGGACGTCAACGAAGAATTAGCTGTCGGCCAGGCTCTCGATTTGCAACATGGAAGCCCGAGTGTTGCCGATCAAGTGATCGCCGGCGGTGGTTATGAGCATATTCCGACGAGCGACGTGATTTGCATCACAGCGGGTCTGCGACGCAAACCAGATGAATCACGTCTCGATCTAATCAATCGGAACACCGACTTGTTTGTGCAGATTCTGCGAGATGTTCGTGCCGCTGGCCCTAAGCCTTCCGCGATCGTTCTGGTTGTCAGCAATCCGGTCGATATCCTGACCTACGTGGCAGCTCAGCAGCTCGGTTTGCCCTCTGATCAAGTCATCGGATTAGGGACCCAGCTAGACACGATCCGGTTCTGCTCATTAATTGCCGAACAGTTGAAAACGCCGCCGACTCAAACCAAGGCGTTGATTTTAGGCGAGCACGGTGAATCGATGGTGCCAATTTGGAGCAGTGCCGCGATTGCCGGGTTGCCCTTGGATAAGTACCCGGGCTGGACTCCTGCTCTGGCGAATCAGCTGTTCACACGGACCCGTGGGAGTGGAGCCGAGGTGATCAAGCGTAAGGGTGGCGCTGGGTTTGCTGTCGGAGTGGCGATTCGAGATGTGATCGATGCGATTGCCCTCGATCAAAATCGTCTGCTGCCGGTAAGCAGCGTTCAAGCTGGCTGCTACGGGATCCGCGATGTCGCCCTGTCCGTGCCAACGGTCGTCGGTCGGAGCGGCGCTGTGGACCGAGTTGAGATTGAGCTCTGGCCAAAGGAAATGCAAGGTATGCGTGCCAGCGGCGCTGCACTTCGAAAAACGTTGGACGTTGTGATGAAACGAATCGGCTAGCGGAAGCTGAAGAAGGATCATGAGCCGAGCATGGGTTAGCGGCAGCCGAAATGCCTGCCGCATTTTCACGCGTCCAGATTGGATGAGTTGTCCGCTACTGATTCAGCCGTAGGCAACAGCAACTGCATCTGTTGCCTACGGCTGAATCAGTAGCAGAACTTGTCCCATTTCGTCGGGACCATCATTTTGGATTTTAAGCGAATTACTGCGAATGAAGCTGAATGGCAACTCATCTAATTCCGCAGCAATTTGTGAAATGACCGTGGCGTTGCCCACTAGTTCAAGCACTCGGCCGTCGTGCCGTACCGTGGTCGGATTTACGTTGAGTGAATCGACGACGCGTTTCATGGGCGTGTTAAAAGCGATCGACATTCCGACCTGAGCGATTCCTTCTTCATCCGCCATTAGGCTAAGATAAAAACGGTCTAGGTTCTTTAGCGGTGCTTGAAGGTAGAGCACGCGGGCTTCGGTAGCCTCACTCGATTCCTCATTGTTTGCGGTGAAGAATCCAGCGATTTCATCGCTCACCTTTTGTTGTCGAGTTGCACCGATTTGGGCGTTCGCTAATGCTGCGTTGACAGCGTCCTTTTCTTTCCCTTGTTTGGTCAATTGAACCGAATAAACCATTACCGGACTGCCACCGAGCAGCATTCGTTCGTCAATTGGATTTTGTCTGGCTGCGGCTGCAGGCGGTATTGATTCAGCGGAAGCAATTGACTCGCTCGACGCGTCACGAATTTCTGCGGTGGAAGACGCTGTTTCCGGGATTTCTTGGGCGGCTATTTCGGGAGGCATCACGGGGACACTGGCAACTGCTTCGATTCTCTCCTCGGCGGTACCGCCTTTCCGAGAGGGTCCCTCCGCGAGCGTCGCTGGTCCCGGTTTCGCGGGCAATGTATTTTCACTTCCGTCGCTCACTGGTTCGTTCTCCAGGGAGCTTGGTTTGGAAGGAGGGTTCTTTGCGATCGGATCTTGCTGCTTGCCAAAATCAACCGCGAAAAACGCAAGTACAATGGTTGCCGCCACCGCTGCGATTGTGACCGGCACCTGCCATCCTGCGGACCGTTTATTGTGCTGAAGGCTGGGTTGCTCGGCTAACCGGAGCAGCGGATGATCTTCGTTCAGCCCTTCAAACCTCGCCTGGGCGACTGCGGCATCGAGGATTCGCTCGGCGAAACCACTCTCCAATCGAATTCCATCTTCCGAGGAGGAAATTGCCGCAAGCGTCGCTTGGATTTCTCGGAGTTGCTCCAATTCATCCGCAAACTCGGGATCGTTCGCGAGCAAATGATCCACTCGTGCTCGCTCGTCTGCACTCAGGGCATCATCCAGATGCCCTGACAGCAATTGTTCGCGGAGTTCGTTAGGGAGTGACATATTTCAAACCGTCCTGGCCGTTGATTGCGGCGGGCGACAGGCGACTCCTCAATTCGGAATATACCAGGTGGTATTTCTGATCCTGAGGGAGCATGATAACGGGATTTTGCAGCATCCGATGCGTACCCCACTCAGATGCGGGATCGGTCACGAAAGTTCCCGGCGTTCATGGGAAATCGTCACAGACCATGGTTTTACGTTCGTTTTTCTTTGTTTTTTGGGTACTTCCCAGCTTACAACTTTTACCCTGGCGGGGGGTGTGCAGGCGAGATGGACCACCAACGGATTCTTGAGACAAATCGGCAGGTGTATGACGCGATGGCGGCGGCGAACGATCCCCTTTGCCGGCCCGCCAAGGACGAAGAATTAGCAAATCCTCTCGCAACGGTCGATGCGGCAGGTTGGTTAGGGGAGTCGATCGTGGGCCAGAATCTGCTTTGCCTAGCTGCCGGAGGAGGCCGCCAGAGCTCTCTCTATGCGGCTGCTGGGGCGAATGTCACCGTGGTCGATCTCAGTGGTTCAATGCTCGAGCTCGATCGTCAGGTCGCTTCCCAGCGTGGATACTCGCTCCGTCTCTTTGAAGCATCGATGGAGTCGTTGCCGATGCTGAGCGATGGTGAATTCGACATTGTGATCCATCCAGTGAGCACCTGTTATGTGCCTCAAGTGGCCCCCGTGTTTCAAGAGGTCGCCCGAGTGATGCGGCCTGGCGGAATCTACATCAGCCAACACAAGCAGCCGACTAGTCTGCAGAGTTCGATCGATCCACTCGCCGAGGGTGGCTACTCTGTTTCACATTCGTACTACCGTGATACGCCCGTACCTCCTACCGCGTCTAATTTGTCGGCGGCGCGGCGACTCCGTGAGCAGGGGGCCATTGAATTCCTGCATCGGTGGGAGCAGTTGATTGGCGGAATGTGTCGTGCGGGGTTTGTCATCGAAGATCTGACCGAGCCGATGCATGCGCGTCGGAATGAAACGACGTCACCTGGCAGCTTTGCTGATCGAGCACGCTACCTGCCACCATATGTTCGTATTAAAGCACGTCGAGTCGGAAAAGCCGCCAATGCCGGTACGCTTTGGTTGCCAAGCACCACGGGGTGATCGAGAGTGACGGTCGGCACGATCTCACCCGCTGATTAACCGGGCTTGAACTGCGGTTCAGATGAGCGGCGGATTTGGTGGTAGAGGTTCGTTGATCACACCCTGCCTGAATGGGATGTTTTCGACGGCATGATTGGTTCCGTTGATTGCATGCTCTTCTCGGTGAGTTGCATGTTTAGTTCGGTGAGGTTTTAGAGTCACCAAAGGCGTAAATGTAGCCGCGGTCGGTACTGACAAAAAGTTTGCCGGCAGCGGCGGCGAGCCCGTGAGCCGCACCCTCCACCTCCGTTCGCCACAATTCTTGACCGTCACTTGCCTGCAGTGCTCGTACTTCTCCATTGAGCCCTAAGATCAATAGGTTTCCGACTTTGATGATGTCGAGCGGGATTTCTGATTCCGCCGTCCAGCCCCAAGAATTTTCGATCATCGTTTCGGCCGCTGCGATGCGGGTGCGGCCGACCGTCGCTTTCTTTGGATCGGCTTTGATCAAGGCTTTCGCTTCTGCGACCTCGATTTGGCCTGTGACATATTGCTGACGATTCAGTTTTCTCAGTTTGCCTTGGGCGACCAGGAATGCATCTTGTTGATCGATCAAAATACGATTGGTCCCATTAAATGAAACCAAAGCTTTGTTCGATTGAGGTTCAGCGACCCGTATTTGATCGTCGGCAGATTTTTGATTTGATGGACCGGCGATTAATTGTTCCTCCGGCGACAGGACGCAGAACACACCGCCGGCACCACTAACCGTTCCACGCAGTTTTCCGTTGCTGCTTTCGATGGCGAGCGGCGCTGCCCGACCTTGAGGCACATAGATTCGTTTCTCAGATGCGAGCAAGGCTCCTTGCAGCGTGACGTCATCGAACTCGCGGACGTAGCAGTTATCCGCATCGATCGAACCATTGTTGGCATCGACGCTGTAAAAGTAAGATTTTTCCCAGGGCACAAGTGATCCGGCAAAAGTGGCGCGGTCACCATGGATCAAGACCCCCGTGCGGACGGGCCACAACGAAATGATTTTTCCATTACTGGTAATCCGCTGATCTTGTTGGCTTGTCTTTCGCTGCCAAATCAAATCACCACTTTGGGCATCGCAGCAATATGCCTTACCATCATCCGAACCAAAATAAACCTTGCCATTTGCGATGCTCGGCGGCATGCGAACGGCGGCACCGGTGAAATGCACCCATGCTTCAGTTCCGTCCGCAACCTTCAATGCGTGCGCGGCATCGTCGACTGAAGAGCCAAAGTAGACGTGTTTTGCATCTGCGGTAACGAAGAAACAAGGATCGAAGTTGCGCATTGATTGCAGTCCGCGGTTTCCAGCCCATGCGTCCCACTTTGCCGGGCCTGTCCACGCCATCTGTGGCACGTGTGGTGACTTCCAAACCCAGTGTTGCGTCAGCGGCATCGGTAATGTCGCATCGCTGACTCCACTGCGACGGTTATCGTGGCGGTACGTCGACCAGGTTTGAGCTTGTGTTGTCGGCACTGCGAAGAGCCACAGCAAACCAGTGGTAAGGAGTGTCTGGCAAGCCGTTTTCAAAAAACAGTTTCGTCGCAGAAGACTTTTCAGTTTCCCCGTGTGCCGAGGTTCGTGACCCGTGTAAGGAGGCCCATTATCTCGTGTTGAACAACGCGTCTCTCGTTGTGATCGATCGTTTTTTTTCGGCCAGACAGCATTTCTATTTTGATTCATGGTTTGACCCCTTTTTGGGCGCAAAGCCGATTGAGCATTCCATCCATCCACCGCATGAACATCCGCCTCCTGCTTCTGGCGAGAAGAGCATGCCTTGGGCGGGAATGGTGCTCAGCCAACAGCTCGGTCTCAGTCGAGTAAATTCTGAGCGTCCATCTCGCTCGAGAGACCAAAACGATAAGGGGCCACCGCCACCCCGGTAAATAATGGTGTTGCCGGTCCCAACCGGCGTGGCACAACCACGTCGTTTTCCGAGCGTATTCGTCTTGATAATGTTGCCGGTCTTCGAATCAAGTATTTGAGGCTGCACAAATATCTTGTCGTTCATGAGTACCGCGTGTTGCATGTGAGCCCCGTGGTGGTCTTCGGGCCACTTTGCTGATTGCGACCAGCGACGTTCGCCACTGGCGAGGTCAAAGGAGGTGAAATGGAACTTCGCATCGCTCGAGGATTCCAGCAGGAATTGATTCTCATCCGCCAAGCCGAATGCAACTACTTGGGAAGAAGAGGTTGCGGGTGCTTTTTGGGTCCACAATTCACGGCCCGTTTTCAAGTCCAGGCAGACCACCATAGCCTTATCCGCAATCTGCTGGTTGGTCAGCTTTCCGGACGGAAGTTTTCGCAGTTCTGGATCCGTGATTTCAACAAAGATCACCCGGTCATTGGCGATGGTAATCGTCGCGTGAATGACGGCATCGACGTCTCGCTTCCAGCGAACATTCCCATATTGTTTGTCATAAGCAACGAGTGATTGTCCGCATACTTTGGAAGTTGCCTGGTCATCCTTTCCGTCATACCACGCTGGTTTTGCCCAGAATTCTTCGTACTGGCTGCCGCGGGTGACCGCAGTCCCCAGAATTGTGTCGTTGGTGTTGGCGACGTAGCCCCAGTCGAAATCTTTCTTGGCGTTGCTGTCATCGGTTTCCGGCAAGGTCAGTGTGCGTTTTAACTCGCCGGTTGCCGCATCGATTACCCAGAGTCGGTCGGCTGCTGCCGCATAAACAAATGCATCGTCAGCGCACCAGTTGGCACAGTCACGCGGAATGTTGACTCGACGTAGGCCAGGCATTTCAAGTGACCATAGGACCGCACCATTAAACGCGTCTAACGCGATCATGCGGTTCATGCCCTGATGAAACAATCGGCCACCGACGGCTAGGGGAGCAGGCATGCGAGGATTGCGATCGATACCAAAATCAGCGCCCGGTCGGCCGAGCCATCGGATTTCCAGTTGTCCCGCATCATCAACACCATCGAGCGTTTCACCCGAAAAGGACTGATTGGAAACACTGCCGTACTGATGGTCCCAACGCGTTAGTGTCACATCGCTCATGGGGTGTGCAACAAATAACTGGTCGTTGATTGGCTTCCAGTTCAGCGTCGAAGTGGCGGGCGGTTTGCCAACACAGATCAGTGTTCCTGTTGGCGACAGCAATTCTTTGGCCCATTGCAGATCATCTGGTTTGACGAAAGCCACATTCGCAATCTCAGGCGGGATTTCTGCGGTCAGCTGTGACGTGAAGCGAATCCCGTAATGCCCTTGCTGATACCAGTGTTTACGTCGTTGCGTCATTTGTTCATGATCGTCGCAGGCGGCGATGATGGTCATGGAGGTGTGCTGGACAAGCCAAGTCGCCCAAGGTTCGCTCAGACTCTCCCCCACGACTGCATAGCCACCCAAATGATGAAGACTGTTCATCAACGCATTGGATTCAGATGACGTTTCGTCGACTTCTTTCTCCAGCATCGGTGGGGTGTAGTTCATTGCGTTATCGAATTCAAAGACCTCGCTGGTCCAGGGTGGGCCATCTCCATTGATGGTAATTCGGTACTGATAGACTTGGTTGGGCTGTAAGTCCGTCAGGACGACTTGGTGGAATGTGCCACCAGCGGAGTCTGGCTTGACTAACTGTTCGGCAGATTCCGTAGCGGTTCGATAAGCCACCGTCGCGGTGCCAGGGAGGTCGGATTCCCAGGTCAGTTCGGCTTCTCCGGGTGAGATAAAACGGATGGCAGGATGGACTTTCTGCGGTTGGATGGAGTCGTCACCGTTGGCGGCCAACGTCGAAACGAAGAAAGCCGCTGCGGCGAGAAGTGTAATCGGTGATTTCGATTGGCTAAGTTTCATCATGATGTCCAGTGTAGCAACGGATGGACGGCGAAGCCTCGTTCGCGTCCAAGGTGTCTCGCTTGGCATTCGTCTGCCTTTGGTGTCCGGAAGACCAGGGCATTCTTGGGGATGTGTGGTTTCCCATGGTATCAGTCAGCGGGATCGGGCACTTGTCGTAGCGGGAGTGCTTTCTCGGTAACGGACTGCACACGTCGGGGGCCAGCATTGAGTTTTGGCACAGGTAATCGCTTTTCGATTGTTTCATTCCAAAGCTGTAGGTCCCTTCGTTTGCGTCCATTCGTTGATTTTCGCGAGAACTTCAGGGGTCTCCCGATCATGAAATAGATCATGCCGCATTCCTTGGCAGGTCAAGAGTGTGGCACGGTTTCCCATCCGGATTGCGAGGTGTTCGCAGGCACTACGATCAATCAGCGGGTCTTCGTCCCCTAGCAGAATCAAGGTCGGGATCTTCAGTTGTCTTGCGTGATCGAGGGCCCACCGCCCCTGTGAAAGAAGTTGGGTTGCCAGGTAGATCGTGATCTTCGAGTGTCTTAACGGATCTGTCCGAATCACTTCGCTCTCTTTTTCGTCACTGGTGAGTGCGGCGGGATCGACTGCTCGAGTGATGCGAATCCAGGGGAACAAATGCCCGGTGAGCCAGGCTGCGAAAATATGGGGCCGCGGTGGAGGTGTTGGTGGCAATAGCATCGGCGCGCAAAGAATCAGGCCAGCAGGAAGATTGTTGGCGTGCTGTAGTGATTGGCGCAGTGCGTAGCTTAATCCAAGATTGCCGCCCATGCTGTGTCCCACGATGAACTGCGGCAAGCCTGGATAAAGCTCTGTCAATTTTGCACGAGCAGCTTCGATATCTTTCAATAGACCATCGAATGAATCGGCACGCCCACGCTCCCCTGGTGACTTACCGTGGCCTGGTAAATCAAACCCCAGTACGGCAAACCGCTGTTGCACTAGTGCGCGGGCTAAGGGTTCAAATCTTGCGGCGTAATCACCAAGGCCATGCACTACTAAGGCGATGCTTCGCGGTTGCCCGACACCGGTCCAGAGATGGCCGTTGAGTCGTTGGTGACGTCCAGTGAAGAGTGTTTCGTGGTGCACGAAGTCTCCGTTCGTTGGCCTTCGTTGATTAGCGTCCGTTCGAAAATCTAGCCTTTCTGAAAAGCTATTGATTCATCGCCCAATTAAAGCCTGCTGCGACGACCGCTTGCCACGTCTTGTCAAGCATCGTTTCATTGTGGTGGCCAAGCGAGATTCCGAATACGCGCGTACCCTTGATCTCGTTGATCCAAATCACTGGTTCTCGATTTCCTGTTTCGTCACTGTGGACACTCGCCAGGACTCTGGCAGACGGCCAAACTTTCTCGATAACGTAAAGCTCCCCGTTGGGTGTGTCCCAAGCGTTTCCAATGGATCGTACGATTGGATGTGCGTTTCCTGCATCGTTAGGTACGACATGCAGAGAGTGTTTCGATTTTTCATGGCGCCGACTGGTGACACCCAAGAATGATCGCCATACATCCGCATTCGGTGCGTTGCGATAGGAGTGCATCGAACAATGAATCATGATCGCTGGAGTTTTTGATTCGGTATGAGCGTTGACGATGCCGGTTACGAATGGTCCATCTTCGACGCCACCGAAGCATTCATTGTGGATGATGATGTCGAATCCCTTGATCCAATCGCCCCGTTGATAAATGTCCGCTTTGATATCTCTCCCGCTCCCATATTGAAGAATTGTCCAGTCGATGTTTCCGACACTCTTGGATAAGCCTTCGCTGATGATCTGCTTTTGGTTCTGGTAATCGTGGCAGCATCCGCCTGTGATTAATAAAGCGCGGACCTTGGGTGTCGCTGTGGGTTGTGAATCGGGTTCGATGGCAGGCGTCGTAGAAGCCATCCAGAGAGTGATTGTGAGGCACAGGAATCGTGTCATGGCAGATCCGGTAGGAACAGAATGGCGTGGGAGGGCACCGGCCCGGTTCGACGTTTTGCTAATTTTACTGGCGGCCCAATTTGACTTGCAGCAGACGACGGCAGGCTTCTCGCGTATTTTGATTCATTTACCGTTCCAGTTCACCCTGGATTACGCCGTTTTGCCCTGGAATTACTCCAGCTCGGTTTGGATCAGTCTAGGAACCGTAGCCTCGTTCGGGGGAGGCGAGTTTTTGCGGCCGTTGGCATAGAAACTGCACCCTTCCCAAAAGCAATGTCGATAATGCTGCCAAGATGGCCCGGATAAGACGAATCAAACTTGTTCGCGTCCGTTTCAATTCCTGTCTTTCGAAAGCCAATTTCCGATGTTGATTCGCTTGCTGGCTGCCTTCATTTTTGTTCCGTTAATTGAGCTCGCTTTGTTGCTTCAATTGGCGGATGCAACGAGTGCGTGGACGGCCTTTGCGGTGGTCATTGTTACTGGAGTGATCGGCTCCATTTTGGCTCGCCATCAGGGAGTGATGGCTTGGTTTCGCTTTCGTAGTGCGTTAGCGGAAGGCAGGATGCCTAATCGCGAGATTCGTGATGGGTTGATGATTGTCTTTGCTGCTGCGTTGCTGTTGACGCCCGGGTTATTGACTGACGCGTTAGGTTTCACCTTGCTAACTCCTCCGGGCAGAGCCTTGATCGGTCGGTGGGTGGTAGACCGTTACGTGAAGCGATTCAGCGTGCAAATGGCGTCTGGTCAACCAGCTTCCTACCAAGAGTCGATGTTTGAAGAACCACTGCATCGTCAGTCGCGTGAGGGTGGATACACCATCGATGCGGAAGTGGTGGATCGCAAATCTTGACCGAGATGGTGGTCGCCCGCTGAATTGCTGGTGTCGGAGTTGGTGTGCTCGCGTTGTGACGCAATTCGCCACGCGCGTGTACGGTAGCGTATCACCGACGTATTACTTCAGTGAAGGGAAACGGCGAACTCACGAGCCTCGCGGATCTACGATCGCTGATTAGACCGTCTTGCATCTGCAATGTTGGTTGCCTAGAAGCTACTTCAGCTTGCCTGCCGCCCATAGCGATCCACGTGTCAGAGTGTTCAGAAACACTTCGTCTTGAAACGTCTCATTGGAATGGCCATAGGTAGTGCCAAAGACGCGGGCCTTGCCGTATTGATTGGTCCAAAAGACGGCGTGGGCTTTCCCCGTTTTTTCACTTTCACTGGTCGCGAGTACGGTGGTTTTTGGCCACAGCTTTTCAATGACGTAAAGTTCATCGATCGCACTTTTGTGACCGTCGGGGTAGCCTGCCATGATCGGGTGATCTTTGGCAACGACATCGATTTTGTAGTGACTTTTGTGCTCGTGGCGTCGACTTGTGACCCCAAGTAGCTGACGCCAGTCATCGATTTCTGCGCCGCGATATGTATGCATTGCGCAATGGATCACAACCGCGTTAGTACCTTCATAATGCGGGCGTGTGATGCTGCGGATGTACTCAGGCGACATCGTGTTGGCGAAGCACTCATTGTGGATGACGACATCGAACCCTTTGGCCCATTCTGGATCACTGTAAAAATCAATCTCAGCCTCTGTGCCGGTGCCACCTTCGTTGACGACTGTCCATTTTGCTTGGACTCCCCGTTTCTCCATTGCCAGCTGCATCGCTTTGGTTTGGAAGTCATAGTCATGACAGCAACCGCTCGTAATGAGCAGGATGTTCAGCGACTGCTTCAATTCTTCAGCCCTGATTTGGCCGAAGCAAAGTGAAGAAAGCAGCAGTCCAAGGACAGCATAGGTTTTCATAGCAGTTCCGTGGGTGGCGGTAGCGTCGGCGCGCAGGTTCAGCTCAAATCGCGAGGTTGTTGGTGGCGAAGTAACGCAAACCTAAAGTCGGTCGTCGAGTTCGACGGGTTCCATGACTTTGGTGTTGCGCTCAACGGCGACAACAGTGGTCCGCTGTCGCAGGCCGTCGCGGCTCTCTGCCGTTACCGGCAGGACTTGTCGCTTGTCGGGCAACTCCATGCGAACCGTGAACGAGCCGTCTTCTTGGAGTTTAACGGGACGTCCCGCCACCATGACTGACGCGGACGACGAAGTCTTTCCGAAAATGATTAGCTCGGCATCGACTTTGAATGGGAGTTTTCCTTGACGCAGCAGGGTCGGGTCAGCAACCGTCTGCCCCTGTTCGCGTCGCAACGGCATCGGGCGATGCAGTCGTTCTTCGAAGATTTCTCTCAGGTCACCGCCGTCGGTGTCGTAACCACCGCTGAGTGAATAAATTCTCTCGTAGTCCTCGGCAATATCCCGCCAGTGCTCATCCAAGCGTTCGCATTCACCTGGGCGTGGGGTTTCGACGATATTACTGCGGCATAGCGTGTAAAACTCACCATTGTCGGCCAAGTACCCGACCAGCACGCGATATCGTGATGGCGGGTCATCGACGTCGATGTACCAATTGTCGACGCCACCGTGAATCGTGATATCTCGCTCGACGCTCTCAGCATTATTATTGCTGACATCCGCAACGGTTAGAATTCGCAGTGTGGGAACAGCCGTGTGCCATCGCTCGGCCATTGCTGATTGGGCACGTTCAACACTGGCGCGTGTAATCTCCCAGCTCGCTTGGAGCCAGAAGGCATCCCTGACTAGCAAAATGACCCGATCTTGATGTTGAACCTGCGCACGATTCCGTTTCGCTCCTCGATTTACCGCTGCTCCCCCAACCAGCATCCCTGTCGAGAGATCCTTGTTGCGTGCCATGGTTTCGCGTCGTTTGCGAATCTGTGCCCGGATTCGAGCCGTTTTGGCCGATACTTTTGGCTCCGGCAGTTTTGGTAGTGGCTTGGATGTCGCAGACCGTCCGGTGCTTTTGGATGACTTAGTACCCTTGGACGATTTAGCAGTTGAGCGGGTGGTGGTTCGGCTTTTTGAGCTTACCGTGCCAGCCGTTTCCTTTGCGTTGCTGCGGCTTGATTTGTCGGTGGGAGATGACTTGGCCGTTTTCGCTTTCGTCGCCGACGAGTTGGATTTGCGTCGCAAGCGACGCTGGACCTTTTTGATTTCCTCGACCAGTTCCGCCTTCTTCATCCCGTGCCAGCCTGGAACTCCGTAGGTTTTTGCCAAATCTGCCAAATCTCGACGCGTCTGAGCCTTCAAGTCTGCGGTCGTAATCACCTGCACCTCCCAAAATCCGGAGCGAACTCATGCCGAAGCAGGCAATCGCCGCACCATTGTTGTCTACTCTTGTCAGCGGGTCATACTACGATGATTCCGCTCGTCCACGTCTTGTCGTTTTCTACGCATCCAAGCGTCGGTCGAAACCGCAATGGCTCAGCGTTGGCAGGCTGTGACCAGGCGGGGATGCCAATCAGTTACGATCGATCGGAGGCGGTATTCTTCGGCTAACTCAGCTTCGGCGTTTTTCTAGCCAAAACTCGCTCTCCGAGTCGTGTGCTCCAACCTGCTCAATTCGTACTAACGGCACAATCGTCACCTAAATCATTATGACAAGGGCTCGCAAAAAGTTCTAGTCGCTGCGTTGGCGTTTTCCCGGAATGCTGGGTGAAATGCTATCAAAATGTCGTGAAAACCGGCAGAAAACCGTTTTCTTCGCAGGCCTACCCGGCCGACCTAACCGCTGTTTTTTAAGCCCCGATTAGCAAGCGAGTTGGATGTTTCGGTGGGGTTGGTGGTTTCGCGTGTGTTGTGACTGCGTTACAGGTCGATGCAGCGAAGATTCGGCGGGGTTGCCAGGCCCCTCTTCTGTGGTTGGCTGCCAGGTTAGATCGTCGTTGGGTTGACTTTTAGGCAGGCTGGCTCTCGAGTGGCTTGTCTCGCTTCAGCTTGGAGCTGAGAAGCGTCGTTCGCGTTCGCTATTCGATGTTTTTTGAAAAAATGGGTGCGGCGATCGGTCGCTGCCTCTTCTTTCGGGTGGTGCAGATGTCACAATCCCTCTTTCCTAACTTCACTTTTCCGGGTTTCCCATCAGCGACTGGGGTTTCCATTGAATAAACCGCAGCGATCCAAGCGAGCATTGCCGCCGGATGGGGTACGGTCGTCGGGCACTAGGAAAGTCGAGCGAAGCAAGGCTGGAGTCGCTGGAAGCGAACGTTTGGGCCGGCCGGTTGGCTTTCGGTACGCGGCTCTCGGGACGGAGTTAGCTGCCTACACCTTGGTATTTGCTGGAGTCGGTTTCGCGGTGGACAAAGCCCGTGGCAATCAGAAGTACTACGCAACGGCCTTTTGCACGTTGATTGGGTTCGCCTTCGGGATGTTTCGATTCGTGTCGGAGGTTCAGCGAGGGACGGGAGGCAAGCCATGAGCGAATTCAGTATCGGTGAACGGCAGGCGTGCGGTTCGGTCCGACAGTCGCATCACGAGTCCATGCGTTGGACAGCAATTGCCTGTCTGATCTCGTTTGGCTTGTTGATGACGGTTCGATTTACTTGGCCAGCGATTTTTCGATGGTCCCCAGTCGATGCAGGATTTATCGCGGTGGGCAGTTGGGTCGTGGCTTGGATTTCCCTCGCTCCTGGCCTTCGAATGACACCGCATTCGACCGGCTTTTGCCAAGTGTTGTTGTTCGGAATCGTAATTCGTTTGCTAGGGACCGTTGCACTCTTTTTAACATGTCGTTATCACATGGCGTCATCGGCCGAAGTCATTGCCGGAATGACGATCGGTTGGTACGTGCTACTAACCTCCATTGAGGTGTTCGTTTTGAGCCGCTGTCAGGCTAACGCGAATTCGTCCAGAGCGGTTGATTCGGGACCGGTTGACACCCGACGGCTGTCCCTAGAGCCCGCTCGCACGCCAGAACAACAGAACATTTGAACAAAAATCAGACATGAACCTGTTGCTTGCCGCCGCCGATCCCGTCTCCCATGCTGTTCCGCATGCTCTGCATTCGACTCCATGGGAATTCCATGTGGGTGGACCTGATCTCGACGTGCCTGCCCTGGGAATCTCGGGCGGTATGTATCAGTTTTACATCACCAATCACCTGTCGATGACGATCGTCACGGCGGTACTTGTGATGTTGGTGTTTTTCTACGTTGCGAAGCGAGTGAAGCCGAAGGGTGAGGGGCTAGACGCCTACAGGACTCGTGGTCGGTTTTCGCAATTGTTCGAAACGATGTGCACCTTCGTGCGTGACGAGGTGGTTAGGCCCAACTTGGGCGGCCTAACTGACAAATACATTTACTACGTCTGGACAGTTTTCTTCTTCGTGCTCTTTGCCAATGTGATTGGGTTGATCCCAATCGGATATATCCTGCAACTGATCACCGGAGATACCCATCTATCTCATTGGGGCGGGTCGGCGACCGGGAATCTGTCACTTAACGTGATGCTGGCGTTGTGCAGTTTCATCGGGATCATTTACGTCGGGATCCGCGAGACAGGCTTTAAGACCTTCATGGCACACTTCAATCCGTTGGGTTGGGACGATCCGAAAATGCTGTTGATCGGCATTCCGCTTTATATTCTGGAGTGGATGGGATTGTTTATTAAATGCACGGTATTGGCCATGCGTTTGTTTGGGACCATGATGTCGGGACACTTGGTGATTGCCGCTTTCGTTGGTTTGGTATTCATGGCCCGCGAAGTTTCGACGAGTTTGGCATATGGGGTCAGTTTGGCAGTGATTCTGCTTGGAATCTTGCTGACGCTGTTGGAACTGTTTATCTGCTTCTTGCAGGCGTTCATTTTCACTTTCCTGACCGTGCTGTTCATCTCGATGGTTGCCCATCATCACGATCATGACCATCCAGAAGAACAGGAATTGGATGATGAACACCAAATGGACATGGACAAGCTGATTGATCCGTCTCGTATCACACCGATGTCTTCACCCGCTTAGTTATTGATTTGACCTTTAACCCTGGATGCCTGAATCCCCTGGTGGATAAGGCCCAATACAAGAGAAAGTTTTCAGGAGCGAACCGAAATGTTTGAATTTGCGATGTTACTGGCTCAGACCGCGGACGAAATTGCGTATGCGGAGGCAACGAACGGGTTTGGTAAACTCGGCGTTGGGATCGGTATGGGGTTGGTCATTATCGGCGCCGGTTTGGGAATCGGACGTATCGGTGGTTCGGCTGTTGACGCGATGGCGCGTCAGCCAGAGGCTAGCGGAACGATCGCCACGAATATGCTGATCGCAGCCGCTTTGGTCGAAGGTGTTTCGGTCATTGCTTTGATCCTAATGTTGATCCTGTAAAGCTGGTTTGGACTCTGGGCCGTTGCACTGTCCTCAGGGATTCGCGGCGGTTCGGTGATCTGCCGCTTTTTCTCGCATTCCTTCGAGCTGATTTTGTTTTGCAGAGGCAAACTGATGTTGCTTTCACTCGGCCGCACTGGTGTGTTGGTCGCCATTACCTTGTTAGTGTTCGCTGCTCCGGTAGCTTGTCTTGCTCAGCAAGACGAAGTGGCTGAAGAGCAGGTTGGTGAAGAACACGCGGACGGTGAAGAACACGCGGACGGTGGTGATCACTCCTCGGGTGGTCATGGTGAGGAGCATGCCAATGTTCCGCCCCTGTTGTCGTTTGACATAGGGTCGGCTGTCATCAACTTGGCGATCTTCACTGTTGTGTTTTTTGTCCTTTCCAAGTTTGTCTGGCCGGTAATTTTGGGCGGACTGCAAGCTCGTGAGGATAAAATCCACAGCGACTTGGAGTCGGCAGAGAAAGCGAATCAGGACGCGAAAGCGTTGCTTTCCGATTACCAGTCGAAGCTGGACGATGCGGCAACTCAGGTCCAAGCGATGTTGGCGGAGGCGAGGACCGATGCCGAATCCAACAAGCAGCGGATCGTCGAAGAAGCGAAGGCGGAGGCGGAGCGACAGCGAGAACGCGCCGTGGCAGACATCGAAACAGCGAAGAAGGTCGCATTGTCGGAATTAGCTGGCGAGACCTCGGATATGGCGATTAGCGTCGCCAAGCAGGTGGTCGGCCGCGAATTGAAACCGGAAGATCACGCCGACTTGATCCGTCAGGCACTGGATCGATTGCCAAGCAACAACTAGAGCGCAACAGCTATGGCCGAAGCCGCAACACATGATACGGTGCTTGACACCGGAGCCGAACAGCTGGGCAAGACCTATGCACGAGCGTTGCTGGGCGCAGCCCAGGCAGCGGGTGCCGTCGATGAGGTGATCAAGCAACTTGATCAAATTGTTGATGAATACCTGGACAGTTCGCCCGAGTTGAAAGCCGCTTTAGCTTCACCGCGGATTGATGAAGCGGAGAAGGTGCGGATTATCGACCGGCTCTTCGCGGACGACTTCAATTCGATACTCGTCAAGTTCATGAAGGTCATGGCGGGGCGTGGTCGGCTTGGATATCTGTTCGCGGTACGAGATGCCGCGGATGAACTCCATGATGAGATGCTCGGTCGCGTCGTTGCCTCGATCCGCACCGCGGTGCCGTTGGATGAGGCTTTGCGGTCGAAAATCAGTGACCAACTCGGGTCGTTGTTGAGCAAGCAAGTACGCCTTCGCGAATCGGTTGATCCAGATTTGATCGGCGGCATGGTGATCCGAGTCGGTGACCGGGTCTTTGACAGTAGTGTGGCGAACCGCTTGGATAAAATGGCTCGCAGGACCCGCGATGGGTTCTCTAGCCGGATCCTGCATCAGTTCAATCAATTTACATCGGAATAGGTTTTGTTAAACGAGCCAGGCATTTGCTTGGTTGGGATTACCATCAACCGCGTCGATCAAGAAATCGACTCTCACCATCGAATATAGATTCATGAAATTTAGCAGTGACGAAATCGCTTCGGTCTTGCAGCAAGAGATCGAACAGTTCGATAGCAAGATCGACGTTCGCGAAGTTGGGACCGTATTGGAAGTTGGTGACGGAATCGCCCGCGTTTACGGCCTGTCCGGCGTCATGGCCGGAGAGATGGTCGAATTCCCCAACGGTGCCATCGGCTTGGCGTTTAACCTCGAGGAAAACTCGGTCGGGGTCATTATCCTCGGCGACTACCTGACGATTGAGGAAGGCGACGAAGTCAAGTCGCTCGGCACGCTGCTGTCTGTCCCCGCGGGTGACGCGGTGGTCGGTCGCGTGCTCGATCCGTTGGGCAACCCGCTCGACGGCAAAGGGCCTGTGCAAACAGATGTGACACGCCCTGTCGAAATCATCGCAACTGGCGTGGCGGAACGCCAACCGGTAAGCGAGCCGATGCAAACTGGGATCAAAGCGATCGATGCGATGACGCCGATTGGTCGTGGTCAGCGTGAACTGATTATTGGTGACCGCAAAACTGGTAAGACCGCGATTGCAATCGACGCGATCATCAACCAAAAGGGCAAAGACGTTAAATGTTTTTATGTTGCGATCGGCCAGAAGGATTCCTCCGTTGCTGGTGTAATTGACGCACTCGAACGCAACGGTGCGATGGAATACACGACGGTGATCGTTGCTGGTGCTTCATCGCCTGCGACGATGCAGTATGTCGCTCCTTACGCCGGCACCGCGATGGCTGAGCATTTCATGTTCAACGGCGGACATGCCTTGGTCGTCTATGATGACTTGAGCAAGCAAGCGACGGCCTACCGTCAAATGAGTTTGTTGATGCGACGCCCGCCAGGACGCGAGGCCTATCCCGGGGACGTGTTTTACTGCCACAGTCGTTTGTTGGAGCGGTCCGCGAAGTTGTCGGATGCATTGGGTGGTGGCTCAATCACTAGTCTGCCAATTATCGAAACGCTCGAGGGCGAGGTTTCAGCCTACATTCCGACGAATGTGATTTCGATCACTGATGGACAGATCTACTTGCAGCCCGACCTCTTTTTCGCTGGTATTCGACCAGCAATGAACGCTGGTATCTCGGTGAGTCGCGTGGGTGGTGCCGCCCAGGTCAAAGCGATGAAAAAGGTTGCCGGTGGTCTGCGATTGGATTTGGCCGCGTTCCGAGCTTTAGAAGCGTTTGCCCAACTCGGAACCGATCTTGATGCTGCTACGCAGGCACAGTTGGATCGCGGATACCGGATGGTCGAACTGCTCAAGCAACCTCAGTACCAACCAAAGAACGTTACGGACCAAGTTTTGAGCTTGTACGCCGGAACAAAAGGTTTGATCGATGATGTTCCGGTTAAAGCTGTGCAGCAGTGGGAAGCCGATTTCTTGCAGTTCGCTCACGACAAGCACGGCGACTTGATCAGTCTGCTGGATGAAACGAAAGACCTGACCGATGAGGTCGTGGAGAAAGTGGAAGCCTGCATCGCGGACTTCAAAAGCGGTTACAAGCCTGTCGAGAGCGACAGCTAATCGTTTTCGTTCGATAAAGCAGAATCCTTTAGAGTAACGCACACCCATGGCCAACGCACGAGCCCTCGATAAACGACGAAAGTCAATTCGCAACATCCGCAAAATCACGCGGACGATGGAGTTGATTGCGACGGCACGCTACAAGAAAGCGATGGACCGCGCGCATGCCGTTTCGGCTTACACCGATCGGCTGAGCCAAATCGTTAACAGCTTGGCTGCCGCTGGAACTGAAGTTCAGCACCCACTGCTGGAACAACGCGATAATCCCAAGTCAGCCCGCATTCTGGTTTTGAGCAGTAATCGCGGGTTGTGTGGCGGATACAACTCGAGTGTTTTGCGAGCCACTCTCCCGCAGATCGAAGAGTTGAATCATTCGATTGGTGATGTCGCTGTCGATGTTAGCGGCAAGCGAGGTATCGGCGGGTTGAAATTCCGCGGGATCGAAGCCGATCGGCAGTACACTCAATTCGAGGACCAGCCAGCCTACGACGAAGTTGAGAAGATCGCCTCGAGTTACCTGGAACAGTATATCACGGGGCAAATGGACCGTTTGGACGTGGTCTATACCCGTTTTATCAGTACCTCGAAGCAGATTGCGACCATCGAAACGCTGCTGCCGATGGGATCTCTTGATAGCGACAATTCGAGCCAGGATCTGGGTGGCGAGGGAAGCGGCGAATACGAGTTCCTGCCATCCGCCGAAAGTATTTTGGAAGAGGTTGTTCCAACCAGTTTCAAAACAAAGTTGTTCAAGTGTTTTCTCGATTCTGCGGTCAGCGAGCAAGTTGCTCGGATGATTGCGATGAAGGGTGCGACCGAGAGCGCTGGAGAAATGATCAAACAACTTTCAATGACTTACAACCGTGCCCGTCAGAGTCAGATTACGGGCGAAATTATGGAAATTATCGGTGGTGTCGAAGCTCTCGAATCTTAGTTTTCGATCTACTGTCACCGTTCACCTGCACACTCCACCACTACCTAGTAACGACGATCGTCATGTCCACCGCTACCGAAAATAATGTTGGCCGCGTCACTCAAGTCATTGGGTCGACGTTCGATATTGAGTTTCCCGAAGGTCACATGCCGCCAATTTATAATGCGGTCACGATCGACTCGGAACACAAGGGCGTCACCATTAAGTTGACCGGCGAGATTCAACAGCACCTTGGCGGTGGCCGCGTGCGAGCGATCGCGCTTGGTAGCACAGAGGGGATGATGCGAGGCTTGGAAGTGGTCGACACTGGCAAGCCGGTTACGGTGCCCGTTGGAACGGCGACCCTTGGGCGAGTTTTCAATGTCCTTGGCGATGCGATCGATCAACGAGGTCCGGTCGAAGCCGATGATCACATGCCGATTCACCGCTTCGCTCCACCTGTCAACGAACTGTCGACGAACACGGAGGTGTTTGAGACAGGGATCAAGGTGGTTGACCTTCTCACCCCGTTTGTTCGCGGTGGTAAAGCTGGACTGTTTGGTGGAGCCGGACTGGGCAAGACCGTGATCCTAACCGAGTTGATCGCTCGAATCGCCAGCAGCCACGGCGGCTATTCCGTTTTCGCGGGGGTCGGTGAGCGAACGCGTGAGGGAACTGACCTATGGTTGGAAATGCAAGAAACCGAGATTGGTGACACTGGTCGCAAGGTCATCGAGCAAACATGCATGGTGTTCGGTCAAATGAACGAACCACCTGGGTCGCGTCTTCGCGTGGCACTTTCAGCTCTCACGATGGCTGAGTACTTCCGCGATTCAACGGGTGCGGACACGCTGCTGTTTGTTGACAACATCTTCCGGTTCTCACAGGCTGGCTCAGAAGTGTCGGCTCTGCTGGGGCGGATGCCATCGGCGGTGGGTTATCAGCCAACGTTGGCGACCGAAATGGGCGCGTTGCAGGAGCGAATTACCTCCACTAAGAAGGGTGCGATCACTTCAGTGCAGGCCGTTTATGTGCCTGCTGATGACCCGACTGACCCTGCTCCTGCGACTGCGTTTGGCCAGCTTGATGCTTTCATCTACTTGGAACGATCGATTTCTGAGAAAGGGATCTATCCTGCGATTGATCCGCTGGCTTCGAACTCACGTATCTTGGATCCGCAGTATGTTGGCGATCGCCACTACGAGATCGCTCGTCGCGTACAAACGATTTTGCAGCGTTATCGCGAATTGCAAGACATTATTGCGATTCTAGGTGTCGACGAATTGAGCGAAGAAGACAAGATGGTCGTTCATCGTGCTCGCCGTATCGAACGCTTCATGAGCCAGCCTTTCTTGGTCGCAGAGGTCTTCACTGGTAAGCCCGGTGAGATCACGCCACTTGCCGAAACGATTCGCAGCTTCGAAGAAATCTGTGACGGCAAGTGGGATCACTTGCCAGAGCAAGCGTTCATGTACGTGGGTGCTGTTGAGCAAGCGGAAGAGCAAGCCAAGAAGATGCAGGATAAATAGCCATGTCACTTCGTTGCGTTGTCGTTACACCCGAAAGAACCGAATTAGACCGTGAAGCAGACCATGTTTCGCTGCCCATGTTCGACGGTGAATTGGGTGTTCTCAAGGGGCGTGCTCCTCTCATTGGTCGGCTCGGTTACGGAACGCTGCGTTTGCAGACAGCTGCCGGCCCAGAGAGGTACTTCGTGGATGGTGGTTTCGCGCAGGTTGAGAATGATGTGGTAAACATCCTGACCAGTCGTGCGATCCCCGTCGACCTGCTCGACGGAGATGAGGCCCGCGCCGAATTGGATGCGGCTCAAGACATGCCCGGCAAGACGCCAGAGGAAATGCAGGTGAAAGAACTAGCGACACAACGGGCCCGCGGCAAGGTCCGGGCGTCAAAGTGAGCTAATTGAGGTCTCGAGGTGCGTCGTCCCGCTGGCGATGCAACGACCGGTGATTCAATAAAGATCAGATGATCTGGTCACGCCCGTTTGTCGTTGGTGCCCTGGGCGATTGAACGGTCATGGGCTTCGCTGTGTTCTTGCTGCCCTGCCCTGGTGGTTTGCTTGTGAGTTGATCTCGTTATCGCAATGTCATTTGATCCCGGCGCCGCTCGGGCGCCGACCGATCGCACCGCGAATTCCGAGTTCGCGCGGGTCTCGGGCGATTTTGTCCGAGAAGATTCGGACATCGTCGAGAATCGGTCGCACTCGCGCGCTGGCTTGTTCGATGTTGTCGACGGTTCGTCGGATCTGCCAATACAGTTCATCATCCCGCAGGAGTCGTTGGACCGTTCCGTCGCCGCGATTAAGCGATTGGCTGAAAGTTTCTACCTCGTTGAGGGTTCCTTCGAGGCGTGTCAATGTCCGTAAGAGTTGATCTGTAAACTGATCACTTTGGGCAGCCAGTGGATCGGTGATTTCTTTTAGATTGCCGACCGCTTCTTCGGCAACTATCCCCACCCTTTCAAATTGGTTACCCGCGTTCTCGAAGGTCTGCATGGTTTGCTTGGTTGAGTCGAGCGTCAATTTTGCGTCATCGATCAAGCTGGGGAACTGTTCAATGGAGCGTCGTAGGTTGGCTTGCAGTTTTGGATCGCCGACGATCGAACGGATCTCTCCCATCGCGCCCTCGAACTCTTGCAGTGCCGAAATCGCTTGATCTGCAACCGATTGAAATCTGGAATCATTTCCACCGAAGGTTTCGCGAACTTGGCTTGCGAGTTGATTGACACTTTCACCTGCCACCGTGATCGATTCACCTGCTGATCGAATTGCTTCGAAGGTCTCGAGTAGGTCTTTCTCCATCTCGAAAAAACTTTCTGCCTTGCTGCCATACTTGAGGAATTCACCATCGGTATAGGGCGAGCCGATGATTTCGGTGTTTTCGCCAAACACTGAATCCAACTTGGCTTGATCAGCCCGAACGAACTCCAGTTTTGCATCCCCGGTGACAAAATTGCCCGAAGTGATTTGTGGCAAGTAATTGTGGGTAATGGTTTGGGCTGCATTCATTGCCAGCGTTACCAGTACGCCCCCTTCGTCGCGCAAGGTAATGCTGTCGACTCGTCCGATCCTGACTCCATCCCGGAGGACAGGCGTGTTGGCCCCGATACCTTCAGCCGATGGAAACACAATCGAGAGCGAATAGTCGCGTTGCAGGACACTCGGGAAAGCGCCAAATAAGAATGTCAGAATGATTCCGATGCCGATGGCAGAAATCACCAAGACACCGACGCCGAATCGAAGTTTGTTTTCATCCATGAGAGTTCAATCTGGTATTGTCACACCGAGCGATGGAGTCAGTTAAAAGTGTGCCTGTTGGGCGAGTTCGTTGAGGCGTTCCCCTGCCTCGCCACGAACAAATTGCCGCACGCGACGATCCTCTGCATTTTCGAGATCACTGGGTGAGCCGTCAAAAAGTATTTGGGTTTCTTCGTCCAACAAGCGAGTACGTGGATAAAACATCAAAACACGATCCGCCACTTTGCGAGCTGTTCGCATGTCATGAGTTACGACCACACTCGTAACCGGATAGCGTCTGCGAGTTTCCAGGATCAGTTCATTGATGACATCGCTCATGATGGGATCGAGGCCGGTTGTTGGTTCGTCGTAGACGAGTACCTCGGGATTCAGGATTAGGGCTCTGGCCAAACCAACTCGTTTTCGCATCCCACCGGACAGCTCAGCAGGACGCTTGCGGGTTACGTTTTTTGGTAAACCAACTTCTGCCAGGTGTTGGAAAACTCGCTCGGAGATTTCTTGATTCGAAACCTTTTTGATTTGCCGCAGTGGAAAGGCGACATTGTCAAAAATCGACATGCTGTCGAACAACGCTGCATTTTGGAACACAAATCCAAATCGACGTCGGGCGAGTGTGATCTGTTCTTGATCCATCGCGTTTAGATCGATTCCGTCGAGCAATATGTGGCCAGCGGTGGGGCAGATCAAGCCAATTAATGTCTTCATGAAAACGGTCTTGCCACAGCCGCTTTCACCGATCACGGCGACAGTTTGCCCTCTTTGAATTGTGACGTTGATGTTCGAAAGTATGTTTTGCGAATCGAACTGTACAGACACATTGCGAGCCTCAATCAGTGGTTGATCTAAGTCACGGATCTCGGCGTCATCTTCGATGGTTTCGCCCGCCAAACTCACAGGAATGAAGTCCCATTGGGATAGAGTGTGTAGTAGATGGAATTCAACACGATGGTCAGAAACAGATCGATGGCCAGAATGAGAACAAAGGAATAGACGAATGCGGTGGTCGCCGCTTTGCCGACGCCATCAGCACCCGGTTCGCAATGGAAACCGCGGTAACAGCTGACGATGGCGATAATGCCGCCAAAGAAGAAGCTTTTGAAAATCCCACTGAACAGATCGAACCCGGTGACCCCTTCCCGCGAATGATTCAAGTAGGCAGCGTGATCGATTCCGAGAATCACAACGCTATAAAAGTAACCCCCAACGATTCCCATAAAATCCGCCATGATCGTCAATGCGGGGATCAGCAGGATGCAGGCTAGGAATCGCGGGACGACCAGGTAATGAATCGGATCAGCACCCATGGCGGTGAGCGCATCGATTTGTTCTGTCACCCGCATCGTGCCAAGTACGGCCGCCATCGCGCCACCCACACGACCGGCCAGCATGGTGGCGGCCAGGACGGGACCGAGTTCTTTGACCAGCGTGCCATTAATCACAGCCCCGAGACGACTGTCCAGTCCGATGGCGTGAAACTGTGCGTAGCTCTGCACGGCGAGGACCATTCCGATGAATGTTCCCGTCAAAGCGACCACCGGCAAACTTAGCGCGCCAACTTGGTAAAAGTTGATTAAGACGGTGCCGCGGCTCGGTAATCGAGAGACCATCCAGCGAAGCATGTGCCAGGTAAAAATTGCCATGTCGCCGATGGCGACAATCCCATCCACAACGGCACCACCCCAATCGTTCACCCAGCGAACGAACGGTGTCTGCTCATCTGGAGGAATGCTCGAGATCGAGGCGGCTGACTCTGACAATGCTCTCTACCTATTCGAACGCGCAGGCCGACATCTAGCCTTTGTTCGAATTTATCGGTCAGAGAGTACCGAACGATTAGAGAAAAGAATCAGGCGTATTGAAGGCGGGGGTCATCCAACCCGAGTCGCTTCATTTTCTTATAGAGCGTGGTGCGATTAATATCCAATCCTTCAGCGGTTGCCGCTCGATTCCAGTTGTTCACTCGCAATGCTTGCAAAATGATCTGACGTTCTGGTCCAGCCAAGGCCTCTCGTAAAGTTTTTCCGCTGACATCGCCAAGATTGACGCCATCTGAGGGTGTCGCTGCAGCAGGTCCCTGGAACTGATCTGTTTCACGGCCGGTCAACTCAGGTGGCAAATCATCGACGGTTAACATGCTATTTCGAGACAGCAATACGGCACGCTCAACCACGTTTTCGAGCTGTCGGACATTGCCCGGCCAACCGTACCCTTGCATGACTTTGATCGCGTCAGCATTGAATCCTTCGACATCACGTCCGCATGTTTCAGCCGATTCTCTTACGAAGTGATCGGCTAGCAGTGGGATGTCGCTGGCTCGTTCGCGGAGTGACGGTAAGACGATATTTACAACGTTGACGCGATAGTAAAGGTCTTGTCGGAACGTACCTTCGTGAACCGCCTTAGTCAGGTCCTCGTTTGTGGCCAGAATGACACGCGTATCGACCGATTGCGTGGTCGTGCCACCGAGTGCTTCGAATTGGAACTCTTGCAGAACACGCAGCAGTTTCACCTGCATGGCGGCAGTTGCGGTCCCGATTTCGTCCAGGAAAATCGTGCCACCATCAGCCAATTGAAACTTCCCAGCTTTGTCTTGATTGGCGCCGGTAAACGCTCCCGAGACATGCCCAAAGAGCTCGCTTTCGAGCAATGTATCTGGCAGTGCCCCGCAGGCCACTTCCACGAATGGTCCATTGCGACGTCCGCTTCGAGCGTGAATGGCTCGAGCGATCATGCTCTTGCCGGTGCCGTTTTCACCAGTGATAAGGATGGAAGCTTTAGCATCTGCGATACTGTCAATGACATCGAAGATTTTCAGCATTCGATAGTCATGGCTGAGAATGTTTTCTAGACCGCTGCGTCGATCCAACTGTTGGCGGAGGCTTTCGTTTTCACGCGAAATCTCTTTTTGTGCAACCGCTCGGCTAATCGCAAGTGTCAGCTCCTCGTCGATTAGCGGCTTGGTCAGCAGATCGAAGGCACCGGCGCGAACAGCTTGTACTGCTGTCTCTGGCGTACCGTACCCCGTGACAACCAATACGGCGGTGTCTGGATGGCGCTTTCGGGTGTGTGCGATGAGATCAAAGCCGTCTTCGTTGCCTAATCGTAAATCCGTGATTACCAGATCAAATGCATGGTTTGCCAAGCAATTCTGGGCAGTGGTCACATTTTCGGCCGTCTCAACGTGGTGCGACATTTCTCGCAACCACTCTGCCATCGACTCGGCAAGGTGACGGTCGTCGTCGACGAGCAGAATGGAGGCTGAGTCAGACATTCGCGTGGTGTTCGGCTCGAAGAGGTGGTGAAGTAAAGATTTCCACCGTTATCTAGGTTACGGATATCCAAGGGTCAAAGTCCCCACCGCTCGAATAACGCTGTCTTCACAAAGGGATTTACCTCTCAGAGTTCCCTAGAAGTCCGATGAATCCTCCTTGATGGAGGCAATTCCCTCGGTTTAGTGCACGTTTTGCTGACTTTGAGAGGGGGGCTTTTCCTTACAGACGACCGGCATCAATAGGATGAGGGGTCGGAAGATGTCGTTATCGACTGCTGCGTTCAATGGTCAGATTCTCTGCGTCGATCTTTCAAAACGGCGGCATGAGATCAGCGGACCATTTTTCGTGAGCCGTTTCGCGAGGAGAAACTTGCTGTTTTTTTGGCGTCTCGGACGCGGTGGCTGTTCGGATTATCCGTCGAAAACCGGTTGTGCGAGTTAGCCTGGTCTGGGAAAGGAGCGTTGAGATTGCCTGTCGACGCCGTGGAGGTTTGTTCTTTTTGACCTTGCTGGACGGCGATTATCAGGCCGGGTTCATCAGGACCGTGTATGGAAAATCGCGAAGACCCGTTATCTAGATCTACGTTCCCCGATGGCGTGAATGGGTGTTTTCGATCGGCATGCCGAGCCCATCACCCCAAAAGGGGCGTAACACATCCTTGTTTTGGGTGCTTAGCGAGAACGCGATGCATTACGATCGATTAGCCGATCGTGTCACAACCGACCCATGGTTGCAGCACTTTTGGTACAGCGATGCGGCCATCGGATTGTTGATGGTTTTCGAGAATCGCGATCATAGCGCGACCTGTGGCGACGGCGGTTCCATTGAGCGTGTGGGCGAATTGGGTGCCCTTTTTTCCGGTTGTCTTGAATCGCACGTTGAGTCTTCGGGCCTGATAGTCAGTGCAATTACTGGTGCTGGTGACTTCACCCCATTGCCCCTCGTCACCACGACCCGGCATCCAAGCTTCGAGGTCGAATTTTCGATAAGCTGGTCCACCCAGATCGCCTGTTGCGGTATCAATAACGCGATAGGGAACCTCCAACGCGTCAAATATTTCGCACTCCAAATCTCTCATGCGGATGTGTTCAGCGTCACTTTGGTCTGGTTTTGTGAAGGCAAACATTTCGACCTTCGTGAACTGGTGAACGCGGTAGAGTCCCTTCGTCGCACGTCCGGCAGCACCCGCCTCGGTGCGGAAGCAATGGCTCAATCCGCAAAGCCGCATAGGGAGTTCGGCGTCCGTGATAGTTTGTCCGGCGAGCATCCCTCCCAAGGTGATTTCAGCGGTGCCAACGAGGTTCAGGTCTGTATTTTCAACACTGTAGATCTGTGTTTCGGGGCCGCGCGGCGTAAACCCGATGCCCTGCAAGATTGGCGTGAGCGCGAGGTCGGGAGTTGAGATTGGGGTGAAGCCCTGACCGGCCAAGAAACTGATGGCAAATTGCTGCAGCGCGAGGTCAAGCCGGACCGCCGCATTCTTCAGGTAGTAAAAGCCTGCACCGCTGACCCTGGCGCCAGCTTCAAAGTCGAACAGGTCATGCTGCTCGCCCAGTTCGACATGGTTCCGTGGTTTGAAATCAAAGCTCGGTATCGGTGTTTTTCCGAGGGATATTTCGACCGCATCGTCTTCACCACCGGTGGGAACATCGGGGTGCGTCAGATTAGGAATCGCCGAGATTAATTCAGCGATTTCCCCTTCCAGTTGATCATGCGCATTTTGTGCGGCATCTTTTTGGTGCCGAAGGTCTCGTCCTTTATCGATCAAAGCCTTTCGCGCCGCATCGTCCTTGCTCTTCGGGATTTGCTGACTCGTTTCGTTAGCTTGACGGTTCAGGTCCTCGGCTAATTGGAGCTTCGTCAACCGTTCAGCATCGAGTTCGATAATGCGGTCGATCTCACATGCAACTCCTCGTCGCGTGCAGTTGTCACGAACGATCTCTGCGTTTTGGATAATGAATTTTCGGTCAAGCATGAGTCAGGCAGTCCGGGAAGTGATTAGGAGAGTTGGCCGATTTCGTCCCATAAAACCGCTGAGGCTTGAATGCCACGATGGAAGTCTTGGACACGGAACTTCTCATTGGGGCTGTGGGCATTGTCATCCGACAGTCCCCAGCCTAGTAACAGGCAGTCACATTTCAGCACATCTTGGAAGCGGGTGACGATCGGAATCGAACCGCCCTCGCGGATGAGTACTGGTGCAACGCCGAATGCTTTTTCAATGGCGTTTCGCGCCGCAGCCATGAAGCGACTTTCAGTGTCGGCGAGCATCCCTGGGGCGCCGTGGTCCGCAATAATCGACCAGCGAATTCCGGGGGGGGCGTGGGCTTGCAGGTGCTGCTTCAATTGTTCAGTTAGCTGATTGGGGTCCTGGTCTGGAACCAGTCGAAAGCTGATTTTTGCTGATGCGGTAGCAGGAACGATTGTCTTGACACCTTCGCCTTGGTGTCCCGAGGTCAGTCCGTTGATGTCAAAGGTGGGGCGTGCCCAACGCCGCTCGTCGGTGGTGTAGCCTTGTTCCCCAAACAGTTCATCGACCCCGATTGCGTTGGCGAATTGTTGGTCGTCTTGCGGCAGTTGATTCCACTGCTCGCGTTCGTTCGGAGCCAACTCGCGAACGTTGTCGTAGTAGCCCGGGATCTTAATCCGGCCGTCTTGGTCGACCATGGAGGAGAGCATGTAGCACAACCCAATGGCTGGATTCATTACTGCCCCGCCAAATGAGCCGCTATGCAGATCTTGATTGGGGCCATCCACACGCAATTCATAAGTTGCGATTCCTCGCAGGCCATATGTAATTGCCGGTTGCCCGTCGGAGTACTGGCCGCTGTCGCTGATCACCACGCAGTCGCAGGCGAGTCGATCTCGCATCTGCGGTAGCATCCTTTCCAAATTTTCGCTGCCGACTTCTTCTTCCCCTTCGATCAGGAATTTAATCTGCAGCGGCAGCGACTGGCCGGAAGAGAGCCAGTCGCAGACGCTGTGAACGTGGGTCAAGACTTGGCCTTTGTCGTCGGTAGCGCCTCTCGCATATAGGTTTCCGTCCCGGACGGTTGGCTCAAAGGGAGGGCTAATCCATTCGTCGAGCGGTTCGACTGGCTGGACGTCATAGTGTCCGTAAACGAGAACAACGGGGGCATTTTTCACCTCCGGGGTCTCTGCTAGAACCATCGGGTGGCCCTCGGTTGGAATCAACTCCACCTTCAGGCCTGCGGCAGTGAACTTCTTGACGAGCCAGTCAGCTGCTTCGGCGACCTGCTCATGGCGGCTGCTGTCACTGCTTATACTGGGAATCCTCAGCCATTCGGTGAGTTCCTGGAGGTGTCGTTCGGCCGAATTGGCCAATGTGTCCAGTCGTGCGGAGGAGTCTGACATATTGAGAAAGCCCTGGTGTTTTCGAAAACGGGACTGCCGAGCGAGTTCCGCTCGCGCTACAATATACGCAGTCCGCTGGGCAGGTGAATCACAGACAAATGTGAATCACCGGCAAGATTCACCGACAAATTGTCAAGCGGCTGATTTGATTCGAGACGCGAGGAGCTGGATCCGCAATGGCCGATCAGCAAACTATGGTGGCTGAGCCACAAATCGAAACTGAAAAGCAGCGAAAAAGCAAGGCTAAGAAACAGCCTCGCTATCACGTTATCCTTTGGGACGATACGGATCATAGCTACGATTATGTCGTGCTGATGATGAAGCACGTGTTTCGGCTCCCGATTGAGACGGGATTTCAGATTGCCAAGGAAGTAGATAACCGGGGCCGCGCAATTTGTTTGACGACGACTTTGGAGCATGCAGAATTGAAGCGAGATCAGATTCATTCCTTTGGAAAAGATGAATTGATCGCTCGGTGTAAAGGCAGCATGTCGGCGACGATAGAGCCGGTTTGCGAATAATAGTCCTTCTCTCTTTCTGATAATCGCTACGCTGCGGCCAAACGACGATCGATATGAACGCAAAGCTCCGTGTGGCGACCCTGGGTTGCAAGGTCAACCAATACGAAACCGAATTGGTCCGACAGGGGTTGCAGAAAGTTGGCTACCGTGACTGCGGTGACGACGAGTCAGCGGACGTCTGCTTGGTAAACACTTGCACGGTTACCAACGAGGGCGATGCCAAGAGTCGCCAAGTCGTACGCCGCATGCACCGCCAAAATCCGGACGCGCGGATTGTCGTGATGGGTTGTTACGCGACGCGTGCACCGGCTGAAGTCGCGACACTGCCAGGTGTGGTGGAGGTCGTCACCGACAAACGTGAATTGCCGGATCTGATGACTCGGTTTGGGGTCATGGATGTGCCCACCGGTTTGGATGGTTTTTCGGGACGCCATCGCGCGTACGTGAAAGTCCAAGATGGTTGTTTGTTACGTTGCAGCTATTGCATCATTCCGCATGTGCGGCCAAAGCTAACCAGTCGGCCACTCGAGCATATCTTGGACGAAGTTCAACGACTGGCTGCTGCCGGCCATAGTGAAGTGGTGCTGACTGGAATCCATCTCGGACATTACGGCGTGGATTGGAACCGAAATAAACCCAAGGAAGAGTGGATTCGCCTCGCGCATCTGATACGCGATCTCTGTGCACTGCCCGGTGACTTTCGAATTCGATTAAGCAGCATCGAGGCAACGGAGGTGACACGGGAACTAATTGCGGTAATGTCCGACCACGCCGATCGAATCGTGCCCCATTTGCATCTTTGTTTGCAGAGTGGCAGCGATTCAGTTTTGCGGCGTATGCGGCGGAGGTGGGGAACAAGGATGTTTTTGGATCGTTGTCGATTGCTACGTGAGTCCCTTCGGATGCCGGCGATCACGACCGATGTGATTGTTGGTTTTCCTGGTGAGACCGAGGCGGAGTTTCAGCAGACGCTTGAGACTTGTCGAGACGCGGGCTTCTCGAAGATTCACGCTTTTCCGTTTAGCCAACGGAAGGGCACGCCAGCAGCTGAAATGTCTAACCAGATTCCCAAGCAAATTCGTACCGAAAGAATGCAGAGACTGGGGCAACTCGAGACGGAATTGCGGGAGAATTATTACTGCTCGTTAGTTGGATCGCGCGAACAGCTGCTGGTCGAGTCTGCTGAAACCGCGCATGACGGCGGCACATTGCTACGAGGAACGACCGCACGTTATGCACCAGCTGAATTGCTTCGTTATGGGGCGGCGCCGGAGGCAGGTTCTTTGGTCGATGTAGAGGTCCAATCGGCCGATGGAAACCGGCTCGTCGTTACCTGAGAGACGAAGTTGGTCTGCCCAGCCCGTTGATGCTAGCCGGTAAACATTGGTGCCGGAATTCAAACCGCAGGCCGGAGATGCCTCTAAGCAGCGGGGATTCAGAAGGGAACGACTGGCCGCGATGTGCCTAAGATTGATCGGGCAGGTTGCGCAGTTTCTCTCGCGCACGACTCAGGACAGGTCCGATGCTATGTTCAGACATGCCGACCGCGGTGCTGATTTCCTGGTAGCTCTTTCCTTCCAGATGATACATCCGCACGATGTTAGCTTCCCGAGGATCAAGACGCGTGAGTAATTGCTCGACTTCTTCCACGTTTTCGATCCGAGTTGGCCTATCCTCAACGGTTGCGGCTTCGTGGGCCATGTCGGTCGGAATTGGGTTTTGGGCACCGAGGCGTCGCACAATGACGCGGCGAGCGATCACCGTCAGATAGGTGGCAAGCGAGCAATTTCCCCTGAACCGTCGCAGGACAGCAAAATCACTCATAAGCAGCGTCAAAAAGACATCGGCGACCAAATCTTCACGAGTTGAATGATCAAGGCTGATGCCTCGGGCTTTTGCCGTGTGGTTCGCGACATGGACAACCAGACCGACGAAGCGATCGGTGAAATCTTGCCAGGCACGCGGAGCCCGTTCAAGGCACCGCTGCAGCAATCGTCGGTCAACTTCGGAGAGACTCAATGGATAAGCACCAGGTCGCTAAAACGAGTTCAGCATTTCGATGAGATGGCGATTCGAATCGACCGGCGAATCATCTTCTGACGCTTTTTGCGTGCGCCGACGGACGAAATTGCGGGATCTGCCGATCGTTTCATAGTAGGCACGCACCCATTAAGTAGCAAGGATTGTCTGAGATCGAAGCCGTTTACGGTCCAGATTCTGTTTGAGACAGCTAAATGTCTGTTGGTTTCATCGCAATTTTGCCGCTCTCGCGTTCGTGACGTAATTTTCGGTGCTGGTATTCTTTTTCCTGACTTGTAATCCGCAAAATTCGCATGACCGATCTAAGTGCTCTGAATGATTTCTCAGCGGAAAACCACTCGTTACCCTTGGCGACGCAACCATTGGCGACGCATGGTGCAGCTGATTCGGATGGAATGATCGAGGAAGGTGACGCCAAAGTCGGCCGATTGCTGGCTGGATTGCAGGAATTAGCACCCTCTTCGGAGTCCCATTTTCCGTCAAATGAAACTCGGTTTGAAAATCAACTCGCTTTAGTTCGATTAGGGATGGCGACCTCGCTGTTCTATTCGCTGCGGACGAAGCATCCACCGACGGCCGCACATTGTCTTCGAGTTTCGCTGTACTGCTCGACTTGGGCAGTTCGGCTTGGTTTGGACGAGATAACACGCGATCGGTTGGAGGTCGCAGCATTGCTGCACGATTTGGGGAAGATCGGTATTCCTGATCGCATTCTGCGAAAGCCTGGGAAACTGACTGTCGACGAACAATTGAAGATGGATTGTTGTCCTTCGCTGGGCTGCGAAATACTGCGGGGATGCACTAATGACGCAGAGTTGCTCGACATCATTCGTTATGCAAACACATGGTTCGAAAGCCGACGCCATGATGAATCGCCGCGTCGTGATGCGCTTCCTCTTGGCTCTCGAATGCTGGCCATCGCGGATGCGTTTGACGCGATGACGACTGACTCGGTCTATCGGCCGGCGATGAGTCGAGAACGAGCGATTCAGGAGTTGATCGAGGGAAGCGGAACACAGTTCGATCCTGAGTTGGCACTTGAATTTCATCGGATGCTGGAGGAACGCCCCGAGATGTTGCAACAAGTCGTGATCGACCGTTGGCTGCAACAGTTGAAGCCAGAGCAAGTCGATGAGATGTGGGGCAGAGGGGTATCCAGCAATCCGGATCCAGTTTCGACCCCAGATTATCCCTTTTATGAACAGCTTCTCGGCGATCTTCGAGAGGGCGTCGTCTTCACCGATGGAGAGGGGAACATCACGCAATGGAATGGAATCATGGAGCAGTTGACTGGGATCGCCGCGGATGCGATTTTGAGCCAAACCTGGAGTAACGAATGTGTTCGACTTCGCCATGGCGACGACGAACAAGAGTATGTCTGTTTGGTTCAAGATTGCTTGGGAAGTGGCGCGGCGATTGCCTGCCAAATGTTGATTGAGCAACCCGATGCTGAGCCAACGCCTGTCCACGTGCAAGTCTCACCCGTTGTCGGTGTGAATCGCGGAATCCATGGCGCGGTGATTGTGGTTCGCGACCTTTCCGAGGAGTCCGTGCTACGAGAACAGGTTGCCTCACTGCGTCATCAGTCAACTCGTGATCCGTTGACCCAATTGGCCAACAGCGATTGGTTCGACCAAGTGATCCAAGAGTATGTTGATGTCGCGGACGAAGGTGGTCAGCGATTCAGTTTGGTCAGTTGTGATCTCGATCACTTTAAAAAAATCAATGCGGCTTACGGGCACCCGGCCGGTGATGAGGCGTTGAAAAGTATTGCATCTATCTTGAATTCACATTCCCGCGAAGGCGATTTGGTTGCCAGGTCTAGCGGAGAAGAATTTTTGTTGCTGATGCCGGGCTGTGATAATGCGTTGGCGGCCAGGCGAGCAGAGGTAATCCGAAAGGCATTGGAATCGTCTCCGCTGGCCAGCCTCGCTTTTGGGTCAGTGACCGCCAGCTTTGGTGTGACCGAGTATCAATCAGGTGATACACCTAAAACCATCGTTGCACGCGCCAAACGGGCTATGATGCGAGCCAAAGACAATGGTCGAAATCGGGTCGTGCAGTTGGGTTCAGGAATTAACAGTACCCAAGTCTTCGGTGAATCCAAAAAAGGTTGGTTCAGTTGGCTAAAATCCACCGAGGAATTACAGGCAAGCGAAGTTGAGATAGTCTCGCCGGTCCCGGTCGATGTAACGATTGAGAAGTTGCGTGGTTTTATCGCCGATCACGATGCGGAGATCATCAACGTCAGGGAGAATCATGTCTCCCTTATACTGAACGCGAGTTGTGGAAAGGGTGGCCGCCGGAGGGTCGATCAACGAATCGCGATGAAAGCTGAAATGACGCTCCGCGAGCTCGATATTGATCCGGCAATGCCTCTCAGTTGCAAACGAACCGATGTGCACCTGCAGTTGCGAACCGTTCGTAATCGGGATCGCCGTACGGCCGAGATGAATGACTGTTTTCGACAAGTAGCCGCCAGTTTGAACAGCTATCTGATGGGCCAGATCTTGACTGAACAGTCGCTCTAGCTGCTGATTGCCTGGCCTCCCCTGCTGATTGCCTAGCCTCCCCTCAAGCCCGCCCGGTCTGCTCCAGGCCGCTCTTTTGCCAGGTCTGCCTACTCTAGGGTCGACCCCTGCGGGTACCAGCTTGGTCTTTCTCAGAAGGAAAAACGCGAGGCTGTCGACGAAAACTCTCCAAGGCACTTGCCAGTTCGCTGCCGAGCGTTAAGGTGCTTCATTGAAAACTTACCAGTCCCGCAAATGGAGCTTTTTTCGGCCATGGCCTACACTTTGCCCACCCTCCCCTACGCGTACGACGCACTCGAGCCGCACATTGATGCCCGCACGATGGAAATCCATCATGGCAAGCATCATCAGGCGTACATCACGAAAGTGAATGCCGCGATCGCGGGAACCGAGCTGGAAAGCAAGTCGATTGAAGATTTGGTCTCAGATTTAGCCTCCGTTCCGGAAGATCAGCGGGGAGCAGTTCGGAATAACGGCGGTGGCCACGCAAATCACTCCTTATTCTGGACCGTGATGGGCCCGGGAGCAGGGGGAGCCCCGACAGGTGATTTGGCTGCAGCCATCGATAAGGCCTTTGGGTCCCTGGATGCGATGAAGGAAAAATTTGCGGCTGCTGGTGCCACGAGGTTTGGCAGTGGCTGGGCCTGGTTGGTCGTCGATGGTGGCGAGCTGAAGGTTGGTAGTACTGCGAACCAAGACAGCCCATTAATGGGTGAGGCGGTTGCCGGAATCGGCGGAACACCGATTCTGGGCCTGGATGTTTGGGAGCACGCCTATTATCTGAACTACCAAAATCGCCGGCCTGACTACATTTCGGCTTTCTGGAGTGTCGTGAATTGGGACGCCGTGGCAGCGCGGTTCGCTGCTGCCTAGTCGTTCCCAGCTCACTGACTGATCACGAGACGTTTCCCTCCGGGGGGACGTCTTTTTTTGTGTCACACCTGCTGCGTCTGATCCGGTTAAAATCGGAGACCCTTAGACACCTGCCTACCCGTGGATTACCCCCTATGCGTACCTCGCCACTCAACGCACTTTCGCGACGCCAATTCATCGCAATGTCCACAGCGATGACCGCCTCCGCGGCAGGCGTAAGCCAAGGACAAGTTTCAGCCAATGATCGCATGAGCGTCGCATTCATTGGAGTCGGCGGTCGTGGTGGGGCGAATCTTCGCGCTTTACAGTCGACGAAGCAGATTGATGTCGTAGGGCTTTGCGACGTCGATACTCGTTTTCTGAATGCGGAAGCCGAACGATTTCCTTCCGCCGCAACGTTTCAGGATTTTCGCAAGCTATATGACGAGCTTGGTGATCGACTCGATGCTGTGGTGGTCAGTACGCCCGAGCACATTCACGCCTACGCCGCGATGCCGGCATTGCAATTGGGCAAGCACGTCTATTGTGAGAAACCGCTCGCATACAACATCGATGAAACGCGGCGTCTGACCGAAGCGGCTGCTGCCGCTGGCGTGGTTACGCAGATGGGGACGCAGATTCACGCGGGGGAGAATTTTCGCCGTGTGACGCAGCTGATTCAAAGCGGTGCGATTGGTGCGGTGACCGAAGCCCATGTTTGGGTAGCGCGTGCCTGGGGCTTGCAAAGCGAGCAAGATGCAAAGCGAAACAAAGATCGCGTTTTCGTTCAAAACCGTCCCGCAAAAGTGATGCAGCCTCCGGCTTACTTGGACTGGGACTTGTGGGTAGGGCCAGCACCTTGGAGGCCTTTTAATGAAGTCTATTTTCCCGGCCCCAAGTGGTATCGCTGGTGGGATTTTGCCAATGGCACGATGTCCGATCTGGGAAGCCACTGGAATGATTTCCCCTTCTCGGCTTTGGAGCTGGATGCACCGCAAACGGTGCAAGCCTTCGGCTTGCCGCCGCATCCGGAAATCGCGCCAGCTTCAATGACGGCCATCTATGAGTACGGACCACGCAAAAATCGCCCTGCGGTCAAAGTGAACTGGTATCAGGGGGACCACAAGCCTGAGTGCTGGAAAGCGAAAGAAATACCGCAGTGGCCCAGCGGGATGTTGTTTGTCGGAACCCGTGGCAGCCTGCTGGCCGATTATCGAAAGCATGTGTTGTTGCCGGAAGCAGACTTCGCTGATTTCCAGATGCCGGATTTGGAGCAGCCGATTCCGGTTGGCCATCATCATGAATGGGTCGCGGCCTGTCGTGGCGAGGGAACGACTGGAAGTCCTTTCAGTTACGCGGGGCCACTGACCGAAGCGAATCATCTTGGGAATATCGCTTATCGCGTTGGCAAGAAAATCACTTGGGACCCCGTGAAGATGGAATGTGTAGGGTGTCCCGAAGCGAATCCCATGATCCGGCGAGAACCCCGTGCTGGCTGGTCGCTCGGCTGATTTGGTCTCCTCACGAATCCATCGACTCAATTTTCTTGGTCGACGCCCGAAATGTTTCATTGCTGTTTCGTTTACGGAAATTTTGACGATTAGGTAAAGAAGCTTTCCGTGATTCGCCGATCCTTTGTTGGGGGGTGGAGGAACCGCGCTAGTCCTTGCGCTGGCGGCTAACGTGAAACTGCAATTTGTTCCATTGGTGATCACGCTATCACTGTTTCTACCCACGTTGGTTGGTTGTGCCTGGGTGCCAAAGACCTCTCAGCGTGATCGGTTGCACAATCCGTTTCCGCAATTGAAGCAAGTGGCGATTCTTCCCTTCTTCAATCAAAGCAGCGAACCGACGCTCGACACCGATATCGTGACGCAGCAGTATTACGCGGCTTTGCAGGCGATTCCTGGTTTCGAAGTGATGCCAGTCGGCGTTTCAAAGACGCTCTACGCTCAATTTGTCACGCAGTATGGTGACCCGCAGACGGGGGCAGAATTTCAATATCTGGCTCAGTTGATGGGGGTTGAGGCCTTGGTTGTCGGTTCGGTGACTGACTTTGATGCTTACTACCCGCCCCGCTTGGCGATGACCGTCAATTGGTTTGCGGCGAATGAAGGTTTCCATCCGATTCCAGCCGGTTATGGTTTGCCATGGGGAACCGAGCAGGAGAAGCAGATCCCTGAACGCATTGTCGACGATGCTGAATTTGAGTTAGCACGTAGCCAACTGGCCACACAAACACCGATTCCACCTGCCAACGCAGGCGAGGCTAGTGAACTGACGCCGGTTGGTTATGTGAGTGAGACAGATATGGGCGGTTCCGCAGAAGCGGTGGTTGGTGATTTGCCAGCAATCGATGAGTTTCACAGCGATCAATGGACTGGCGAAGTGCTTGGGGCGCCGCTGCCCCCTGATTGGCCAACTCCGGCCGATTTGATTCCTGACCCGCCGTCGCTGAATCGCCCGATTGCAGAGATTAGCCATGACCCAGTTTTGACCCACACCGAAATCTATCGCGGAGATGACCCATACTTCACGAATCGTCTCGCAAATCACATCGAGACGGGGGATGATGCACGTCCGGGAGGATGGCAGGGTTACTTAAGACGTAGCAATGATTTCATTCGTTTCTGTTGTCACTTGCATATCACCGAAATGCTGGAATCTCGAGGTGGTAGTGACCAAAGGGACCTCATCTTGAGGTGGCCGCTGAGCCGATACTGAGCCTTGTCAGACCGAGAAGCCTCTCGGTATCGAAGGCCATTTGCACTTTGCTATCGGACAGTTGCCCACTATGGATAGAGAAATCAACGTCCTCGCGTTGGTCAAGGGAGAAGAGCGGTTCATCTTTCTGTTTGATGACCAGAACCGCGACGAAACTCTTCGGCAATTGGCGCGGTTTGCTGCCAACCCGGAAGTCGATTTTTCCTGGTACGACGCTGCGATGTTGAGTCGCAAGATTCGTGACGCTGTCCCCAGCGATGAGGACATCGTTGCCAGCAAAGAGTTCGACAGTCTCTCAATTGAAGACTTTCACTAGGCTCACGAGCGGGAGTTCGTAGGTGCGTTATCACGCGGCTGCCTACTCGCGATCGATTCTTACCATCGGCCGCGATATGTGAATATCAGATGCGCAGTGCGATCACTCAATTCTTGCGTTACTTGGCGACCGAACGAAATGCGTCGGAGTTGACGGTCAAGGCTTACCGCGAGGACCTCTTTGGGATGGCCGACTGGATCGAGGCAACAACCGGCCAGGTGCCTCTTCCGCAGCAAGTATCACCTCAAGATCTGCGCGGATTTCAAGCAGCTTTAGCGGAAGCCGGATACGCTCGTTCGACGATCTCGCGGAAGTTGGCTTCCCTGCGTAGCTTTTTTCGGTTCGCAATTCGACAAGGTTTGGCGACGGAGAACCCTGCGAAACCATTGCGGAACCCAAGACGCCAGCGAAAATTGCCGCACGTGCTTAGTTCGGCAGAGATTGGCCGTCTTTTGCTGGCTCCACCCGCTGCAGAAACCGCCGGATTACGGGATCGTGCGATCTTGGAAACGATGTATTCCGCTGGGTTGCGTGTGAGTGAATTGGTCGGTTTACGAGATTGCGATCTCGATTCGGACCAGCAGATCGTTCGCGTTCGCGGAAAAGGCCGCAAGGAACGTATTAGTCCACTCGGATCTTATGCCTGGAAAGCGATTCGTCGTTACACAAGAAAGCGTCAACGCGATCCCAAGACCGAATCCTTGGGGCGACAGGCTCCTGTTTTTGTGAATCGATTCGGCCGCATTCTGACCACACGCAGCGTCGGTCGCATGTTGGAAAAGCACATTGCGGTAGCGGGATTAGATCTTCGCACCAGTCCTCACACCCTGCGGCACAGTTTCGCGACACATTTACTGGATCGTGGAGCCGATATTCGCAGTGTCCAAGAGTTGCTTGGGCACAAGAGTTTGGCAACCACCCAAATCTACACGCACGTCAGTGCTGCTAGCTTGCGACAGGTATATGAAAAAGCACATCCGAGAGCCACTTAGTGTGTAGCGAGGTGGTCGATCAAAGAATCTGAATCAGCCCGCTGTCCCGAATTTAGACGTCATGCCTCCTAACGCTTTTGACGCATCAGTGTTCGAATGCCCTTCGAAGAAAGCTGCACCTGTTGTTCAGCTTTTCTCTTCGCCAAAGTTGGGTTGTGTCCGATAGGTGCCGCGTCATCGATTCACGCCGTGTTGTTTCATCGATGGCCTCGGAAACCTTGTCTGGGTCGATGTGCGGTCTGTTGTACGGTTACCACTCTCCAGGCTTTCGGCGTCTTCGTTTCTTACCTTTCGAACGTATGCTGCTGTCTCCTCGCGTTCGGGAGATGTCTCCATTTGCCATGGGTGTGACTGAATCATGTTTAGCTAGAGGGAAGTCCGGTACTTCGCGACTAATTTGATCAGTCCCCCGAGGGGCACTGTTGCCGACCGTCGCCTTGATCCCGGCATTGCCCTGGGGAGCTTGTGAGCTCATGTTGAGATGGTAATGCTTCTTGGCGGCCAAATCGCGGGCCGCGGCTAAGAGAAGAGCGGATGTCCCGCTGGCGGCAGGGTTCCCGAGCGAAATGGTTACCGAGTGCCAGCGATCAGAATTCAGCTCGGTCAGTCACCGATACCGCTTGCGTAGCGATGCTGGCGATTCCCCAAATCGATAACGGAGTTGAATTGACCAGTTCAGTAAGGTTTGCCGAACAACGCCTTTGTTCTCCCAGCGACGGGCGTCGACCAGGATGGGTCCCTTCAAGAGTGCCGGGCGACTGACTTTTCGCATTCGCTTTGAGAATTCGACATCTTCCATTAATGCGATCTCTGCAAATCCACCATGTTGTTTGTAGAGTTGGCGACGGACAAAGATTCCCTGATCACCGAACGGAAGTTTGCGATATTTCACTCGGAGTTCATTGCCCCATTGAATTGCTTTCAAAGACCATCTTTCCGATTCGATTCGTTGACGAAATGCGCCCCAGTGTGTGTCTTTCGAAGCCGCCACACCGATTTGACGGATGCACTCGGGAGTTAGTCGATTATCAGCGTGCAGAAATAACAGCCAATCTGAATCGGCGACGAAGGCACCGGAATTGAGTTGGATTCCACGTCCCGGAATTGACTTGACGACCTTGTGGGCTCCCATCGCGGTCGCGACGCTTATTGTGTCATCTGTGCTGCCGCCGTCCGAAACGATTACCTCCTGAGCACCAGCCGACAGTGCTGACTTAATGCAGGCAGCGATTGATGATTGCTCATTGATTGCAGGAATGACGACCGAGACATCGATGTTGGTCATACGAGTTGAGCATCTCGGAATCGAATGTAGGCGATTGGTCCAAGAATTAGCAGTGGAATCCAAGCCGCCATCGTCGGTGAGACCAGGAAGGCACTGCTTCCCATTCCTCCAGCCACTGTTTTGATTGCGAAGAACGCCATCACGGTTGCCATTGCTGCGCCGACCATCACGAACAGGTTTCGCCCACGCCGATTGATGACTAATGGCAGGCCAAGCAAAATCAAAACGAAATCGAGTGGTGGACGAATGATTCGCTCGTGGAGTAACACCTGCAGACTCTTACTGCTGTACAACGCGGGATTACGAATCCGTCTTGCTAAATCGGCAACGGATGACATCCGCATCGCTGACTGATTTGTTTGCAGAAAATCCGAACTTACGCTCGTGGCGAAGAAACACTGACCTGGTTCGAGCCATGGTTGATCATAGCGAGTCATGAAGATCGGTTGGCCTTTAAGATCGACAGAGGCAACTTGGTCAATGTTTTTAGGACGAGTTACACGACTGAGCAAATAACCGGCAGGATGGTTATCATCGGCCTCCAACCATTGTGCGGAGGAGGCCAGTAATAAGTCACCGTAGCTAGGGTATTCGTCGTACAGTTGAAAGCTTGGTCCCTCAATCCGATGGGAGGGGACAAAGAGTAATTTACCGTCGATCAGCACGCGATTGATCTTGTCGTACTGAGCCTTTACAAGCTGGCCTCTCTCGCCGGCGATATCTTTCGATTTCATCGTCAGCACATCGCTATACCGGGGAATGACGTATTCGCGGTTGACCAGCTGTATTAACACTAGTACGGCAGTGGCGATGAGAATCGGTCGGAAAATTCGACCATGCGAGATTCCTGCTGAGAGAATCGATGTCAACTCGCCGCTACGTCGCAACCATCCAACACAAAACAAGAATGCCATTAATGAAATGATGGCACCTGTCCAATCAAACAGCAGCAGCATGTAGGGTCCGTAGAAACGGAGCATCACTGGAATGAGCCCGTCTTCGGCCTGACCGCGGCGGACAAATGCATCCATGCTCGTGAAGGCGTGAAACACGATCACGATGCCAGCGATCGAACAGAAGCAGATGAGCACTGTTCGGAGGAAAAATATCAGTATGTACCGATCGATTTTTGTCACGGCCTGTGGTTCCGGCTTGCATTTCGTGCGCAGAGGACGAGTCAGCCTGGAATATCGGCCAAACAACATTGCGGTGACAAGATGAATGTTGCCCAGGTATTGCCACTGACTACCCACCGAAAAAACGAATTATCTTGATCTCAATTACAATGGAGGGGCCGCAGCAATTTGGCTGCACCGAACGCAACCAACGAGGATGAGCTGATCTCCGCATGAAACGAGACCGTCTGAAACGACAAAGTTTGGAGGCAGCGAGGCATCGAGCCAATAAGCTAAAACTGGGTGAATCCGCACGGATGATCCTGCTTTGCACCGACCGTGATGAAGCGGGCTGCGCCAGTGGCAAACAGATGTCGGAGTCCTGGAAATTCCTGAAAAAGCGACTGAAACAACTTGGCTTGTCAGGCAAAGGAGGCGTTCTGCGAGTTCCGATCAAGTGTTGTGATATTTGCAGGGCGGGCCCGATCGCCGCCGTCGTCCCAGACGGTGTTTGGTATGGTCGCTGCACCCCCGCTGTACTCGAAAGGATCATTCAAGAGCATCTAATCGATGGAAACCCGGTTGAATCAAATATCATCGCCGAACCGAAACAAAAAGACTGATCCCGACAAATTCTCCCGCGGGCGATATGATTGCAGGGAACGAGGGGAATTTTCGACAATTTGATCTTGCGATGGATGCGATGTATCGCACGGGAGAAATGGAATGAATGTCTGGTCGCAGCGTGTTTGGTCGCAGCGCACGGGGCTTTGGCTGGCTGGAGCGGCGATGATGCTTGCCCCTCTGGGGTGTACCGAAACTACGCCACTAGCGGAGCGTCCTCTTGAGGCTTCGTCGGGCGGGATCGTGCAGGGAGCGAGTGACGGATTTTCTGCCGATCAGGCGATTGCGGGTCAGGTTACAGGGGGAAATCCTGCTGAATCTGGTCTCTTGGGGCTGCAAGGCGGGACGTCTGAGTTGATCCCAGTGGGAACACCAGAAGAATCGGTCGCGATAGGTGACTCGACCCCGCAATTACAGCCGCCGCCTGCAGGCGAAGATGCAACCTCCTTCACAATCGAGGGCAGCAAGGAAACCGAGCCAAAAACGCCATCGTTAACAGAGTTGCGAGCTGACTTGAGCCCCCAGCAATTACTCGAATTTTTGGCGGCGGCCGACGGTGACATGCAGTTAATTCATTCCGGGAAAAGCGGCATTGAGGATCCGCAGGAGGCGCGTCGAACACTGGTTCACATCGTCAAAATGAAACTCGATGCGTCACGGCGATTGGCGTCTAACGAAGAAGTCGATGATCGCACTCGTTCGGAGGGTGCTCGTGGTGAATTACAGTCGCTTTCCCATCTCGCTGCGTTGGGGAACTTGAAGGCAGCGGAAGAATTAGAAGCACTGGCTTTATCGCGTTTAGAGTCCGATGATCCGCAATTAGTGGCCGATAGTCGCTTGGTGCTCATTGGATTTGCGATCGAATCACTACAAAATGGTGGTGAAGATGCAGTTGATCGACTTGTGCGCTACAGCGATCAAATTGCGACTACTTCCGATTCTCCCGACGTGGCGGCAATGATGGCCATGGGCCAAGCCCGCGAATCGTTAGCACGATATGGGCATGATCGGGAAGCACGCATCGTACGTGATCGGATTATCGAATTGTTCGCAGATTCATCCGAGCCGCAGATCGCCGAGATGGCTGCTCGTCTTGCGGGAAGCGTTCGGTTTGACGTAATCGATCAACTTTTAAGTCAAGCAATTGAAGGCGAAACAGTTAATCGAAACGATTGGGAGTCGGCTGTTGGTACGCTGATTGACGAGTCGGCTGACCTGCAGACAGTTCAGTATCTTTCCGGAGCTGCGTTAGAGCTAGAGGGTTGTGGTCAGGATGACCTGGCAACCGCAACCTATGCATTGATGGCAGGTCGCTTTCTTGAGCCATCGGCCGCGACGACTCAGGAAGTCACGATGGCAAACGAAGCTCACCAAGCGAGGAAGGATGTCGTTGGTCGAGTTTTCGATCCTGATCTGGATTCCGTAGATGGAAGCCCACTGAGTCTTACAGAATTTCGAGGGAAAGTGGTGCTCGTGCCCTTCTGGGCGATGAACTTCCCGCAGTCACTGCAAGTGCTACCGCAATTGCGAGATGTTGCGGCGAAGTATCCCGAGCAGGTGGCAATTATTGGCGTGAATATGGATGGTGAGGGGGCGCGGGTGGCAGAGTTTGCGAAAGCCAGCAAACTAGAATTCCGAAGTTTCCGCTCGACGAACGAATCGACGAATCAACTTGTCACTCAATTTGGAGTCGTCTCGATGCCGTTTACCGCGATCCTCGATAAGGAGGGGCAGGTGGTTGAGCTGGACTTTACCGGTAAAAAGTTACAGGGCGTGATTGACCAGCTCTTGTCCAATTAGCTTGAAAACACTTGGTTTGCCCTGCTGTGTGAATCAAGCTGGCTACTCCCGCTGGGGAGTTGAGTGAGATCGAATGAGACGCGGCCCCCCCATCACGCTCTGGGTGCCTTATGCCAGCTTGATCTCGAACTACACTATCAGGTCCTGCTGAGTATTTCGTTGCGGACAATCGCTGGATTTCCACCCCGAATTTCGACCGACTTATCTTCTTGGTATTCCCGAATGAATCATGATTTCATCGAATTGACCGGTAAGACGCTGCTTGATGTCGTCAACGAGGGTGAGATCGATTTGCGACATCTGCATGAATCCGGTGTGACTGGCGATTCGATCTTGAGAATTAATCGTCATGGCGAGATAGAGCTGCGCCAGAAGTCAGGCTGGTTTTTGGTGGGTGGTTTGATTGGCAACTTCGAAGAGCGTCTGATGAGTTTGACAGGTCTTGATTGGGCCAAGTGACCGAAATCTTCGATTTCCACGCTTCGATTCGGTTTGTCGCCAAGCGACCGGTCCGATCGCCGACACAGACATCGCCCCGCACACCGAAACAGTTTGGTTGCAGGCCTTGTTTGTGCATCGTGGTGACCGAGTTGTCGGTGAGCGATCCTGCGAGTGCCCACCAGAGGCCGAATTGATTCACGGTTTTTTGCAGGTCACGAAGGCCCGTGATTCCGATGTGATCGATCGTGGAGCGTCCATTTTTACAAAATGTGTCGATCAAACAAAACTTGATCCCACTGTCAGCGGCGAGTTCAAAAACCTGTGTTGGAGGTAGGCAGCCAGCGGCGGCGTGATCGGCGTAGGCAACAGCAACCAGGGAAATTGCGTCATTCAATTCGGTGCGGACCCTCATCCAGAGGTTTTCCAGTTTTTGGGCTGAATTGCATCCACTCGGTCCTGCCTTGGCGAAGTCAAATTCAGGCGGTAGCCGGCAAGCAACACGAGATGCCGCGTCGGACTCACCGAGTGCGGCGGAGAGCAGCGGAGATGATTTTTTCGGCGATTTCAGTCGTTCTGCGGCCTGCACCCAAAGGTCGGCCGGGGCTGGAGCAAGTGGGCCCTCGAGTGGCTCCTTGAGATCAATGATGTCGACCGCGGCAGCAAATGCATCGTTGAATTCTGTCTCACTTCGTACGCTGACGAGAAGTTTCGAAGAAGATCCGGTCATCAGTGAGTGCCGAAAATCGTCGTTTGAGTCGATGAAAGGCATGTACGGAGGAGAGGGAGAGGAATGAAATCGGATAGGCGATCATGGTAAAGGTCGCTAAAGTTTAGCGGGTGGGTCATGATTTGGCTTGGCATGCTAGGCCGTTTGCCTTGCCCAATGCGGGCCAGATTTGATGGTTGAGTGATAAAACGCCCGTTCTATCCGGCCCGCGAAATTGGTTGTTTTGTATCTATCTCTGTTCGACTCACCAAGTCGCCGCGGTTTGGAGACTTCCCGTTCAGGATGATTGTCAGCACTCAGGAAGCAGATTGATTCGAGCGTGACATTGCCATACGAGTCCATAAGTCGTTCCACCCAGCTCCAAGAATTCTGTCAAAAGATTGCGGACTGCCCGGTGATTGCATTTGACACCGAATTTGTCTCGGAAGATACGTACCGCCCGAAACTTTGCTTAATTCAAGTCGCTGCTGACGACCATCTGGCAATCATTGATCCGGTCGGTGTCGAGCAGACAGAGCCGTTTTGGGAGTTATTGGTTGAACCAGGGCGGACGGTAATCGCCCATGCGGCGCGGGAGGAGATTCGATTCTGTTATCGATTCACCGGCAAGCCGATCGCAGGATTGTTTGACACCCAACTGGCTGCCGGTTTTGTTGGAATGGAATACCCGGCATCCTTGGCAACGCTGGTACAGCGATTGTGTAACAAATCATTGCCGAAAGGGGAGACTCGCACAAATTGGCTGAGGCGGCCGCTTTCGGAGGATCAAATCAATTACGCCCTTAACGATGTGACTGACCTGCAGAATATGCAGGAACAGTTATCGACGATGGTTCGTGATCTTGATCGCGCCGGGTGGCTGGAGGAGGAGACCGAGCTTTTTCAGCAAAAGGTCGTAGATGCTGAGACACGCGAGAATTGGCGGCGGGTCAGTGGATCGTCCGGTTTGAATGCTCGACAATTAGAAACAGTTCGCCAACTTTGGCTGTGGCGAGAAAATCGAGCGAGGGAAATGGATCGTTTGGCCCGCCGCGTTCTGCGGGATGATCTACTGGTCGAATTGGCGAAGCGTGGCTCGACTGATGAACGCAAAATTAAAGGGATCCGTGGCATGGAGCGTCGCGGTTTCAACGACCATTATGCTGACATTGGTGCGGCGATCCAACGAGCTCTCGATACACCCGAGAGCGAATTGCCGAAACGGCCTCGTGGGTCACGCAAGGTTGTTTCACCGATGTTAAGTCAGTTTTGTTCGACAGCATTTGCGTGCATCAGCCGACAACAGAAATTGGCGCCGCCAATTGTGGGTAACGCGGATGATGTGCGTGAACTGCTCGGCTACAAATTGGATCGCCAGCAGCATGATCCGAAACCAGCCTTGTTGAAGGGCTGGCGGGGTGAGATCGTAGGCAAGACTTTTGATCGATTACTCGCAGGCGAATTGGCGATCGGAATCGCGGATGTCAAAGACCGGCAACCGTTACATTTTATCGAACCTTAAGCGGCGGTCTCTGATATTCCGATTTTGTCTCTTTGCTACCAATGTTCGCTCGTCGCTTTTGATAACGAGTCGCTTTGCAGTGGTGTCCTGGATGGAATTGTGAACCAACGAAAAACCTCGGCAGGGATTGTGTGAAATCCATACCGAGGTGATGTGGTTTGCCTGTTGCCTCGTAGCGGTTCGGCTCCGCAGACAATCAGTGGTTGAGCCGATTAGCGGTTCGAACCTTCATTGCTGTGGCGGCTGACGCGATCATTGGTGGGACTCATGTAGTGAGTCGCTTCCTCGGCGACCAGCACCGTGTCACCTGCTTGGACTTCTGTGCGGAATCGGTGATGCCCAGCCTTATCAGCCTTTGCGATGACGCGAATGCGAACCTCTTGGCCAGCACCAATCCGCGGAATCGTGTCAAACAGTACTTGGCCGGTGACGACTTCACCTTTTTGACCTTCAATCCGAAGTGGTTCGATCCCGTGGCTGAATTGGGCAATCGTTTTCACGTCCGTCGCTTCCTTGCTGCCGCGGTTGTGAATCACGATCTCATAGGTGACGTCGCTGCCGATCGGAGCAGGTGCGGGTGGATCACTAACGGTCAGCACCAAGTCGGCAATTGATTCGACGCGTGTGGCGATGGAAACGTTAGCGTTACCGGCTGCTGTCCCACTGCAGTCAAACGCAAACAGATGTTCGCCGGTTGACGTCATTGCACATCGGAACTGATAGTCTCGGGTGGCACCTGGCGGCAGAGACGCGATTTCCCACTTCAAAATGTTATTTTGCAATGCGGCTGACTCCATCCCATCGATGTACTTCACCCCAGGTGGCAGACGCAATGAAGCGAGGATGTTTTCGCTCGCAGCGGCTCCCGTGTTGCTCACCTGCAAGCTGTACATTGCATTGGTGTTCTGGTATTTCAGTTCTGGTCCGCTGAAGATTGCCTCCAGCTTTGCCGCCGCCACCCTGATCGCTTTGATCGATTCCGTTCGCAGGTCAAGATCCGCCGAAGCGAGACCATGAATCTGTAAATCCCCGAGATCTTGCGCAGTCAATTCTACGTCGAATTGAGCTTCCTTCCCCGGTGGGATGTCGCCGATCCGTTGCGATTGAGGGGCGGCTGAGTTCGGGGAAAGCGTGAACACAACGTTGGCAGCGGTTCCATCACCCGGATTCAGGACCCTGACTTTATAGGTCTTTGAATTACCGTAGACGACCTCGTCTGGACCTTCGATTGTCAATTCAAGCTTTGGTTCTTGAACCTTCACTTGAGTAACGCTCTTTTGCGGTAACAAAGTCCAGTCAACATCAAGGTCGAATGTGCCACTTTGTGATGCTGTGAACCGTACGAACATCTGCTCTGAAGATCCAGCTGCCAAGTGATCGATTCGCCAAACCAGTCGCTCAGTCGATCCTTGTGTCTCGTTCTCAACGTTACCGCGTGATGCAGTACGGGAGCGTAACTCAGCCCATTCAGGTACTGTGGCTCGTACTATCACTCCGGCTGCATTGATTGAACCGCGGTTTTCAACTCGAATTTCATACTGGCCTGACTGTCGCAACATCATCGTGGAAGGACCGTTGGTGACGACGCGAATGCCGGGCAACTCCGATGTAGAGGCTGCTGATTCGTTCGGACCTGTCTGCACGGTCGTCGTGGAGCGTCCGTCGTAATCCGTTCGCGAAAAATTGTCTGCGACTCGGGGGCCGCTCGCAGGTTGTGCTTGAACTGGTGCCTGAATTGCAGGTTGGTTGGCCAACGTTGCTGCGGTAGCGCTCATCGCTGCCGGCGTGGCAGGGAGTTGTTCCACTTGATTGGCTGATTCTGGGCTCGCCGCAACAGGTAAGCCGAACGTCGTCATTCTGCCTTGCACGCCAGGATTGGGTGTTGGTGTTGGTACGCTCTGACTGCCAATCGACGGTTGGTGGGCTGGTGGTATTGATTGCTGCCGGTAGGAAGCGACTTCTCCATTTGGAACGACACCCGAACCGACTGGTGAGGCGGTTGGTTTGAATTCCGGTTGGGTTGCTTGAAAGGCTGACGCCGGCGGACCCGAGCGATGGGATGCTGGGATCGAGGGCACAGCGGTGGATGGAGTCGATGCTCCATATGGCTGCAGTGGAATCCCCGTGTTTGGAATCCCCGTGTTTGGAATCCCCGTGTTTGGAATCCCCGCGTTTGTAGCCGCCGCGTTTGTAGCCGCCGCGTTTGTAGCCGCCGCGTTTGTAGGCGCCGCGTTTGTAGACGCCGCGTTCGGATACGCAGTTTCGGTTGTCGCGATGCTAGATGTTGGTGCCGTTGCAGGGTTACCTGGCGTCGGCTTTGACGAAGCCGACACTGCGGCTGGTGTGTCAACAGAGGCGAGGTTCGACTCGGGTTGCACGGTTTTGCGCGGTGATGCCAATACCTCGGTCTCGGGTTGAACTCGAATTTCCGGTTTTGGGGATGGCTTGGTATCACCTTGGCTTGATTGCGGGTTGTTGGCAAACTGCTTTCGTCGAACTCGCGGTACCAGTGCAGGTTCAGTTGTTTCCCTAAGTTCAGACTTCGACGCCGCAGCGATTTCGGTTGAGTCAAGTGGCCGGAGTTCTCGCCGACTTGATCGACGGCTGCTGGTCTGGCTCGACAGTGCGGGGACAGGTGCCGGCGTCGGTGTGGCTGACGACGTTGCTACAGGCATTGGCAGTCGTTCGACGTCGGCGGGCGGCATTGGTATGGCTAAGGGCGCTGCCGGTGTGGGTGCGAGCGTACTGTTGTTGGAAGGGCGGCGAGAGGAGACGGCTTGAGCTGGGATCGCTCGATTCGATCCGCCACGAATGATCCGTGTTGTATCGCTGTTGAGTGCGACCGCAGGATCCCGAATCGGCTCATTGCCCGTATTCTTTTTTGGGACGTCGACGCGATGATAGGGAATACCTTCCCAGTCGGCATTCGGCGTACGGTTTGCGGCCTCGTTGCTGGTTGAAACCGTCCGGGCGGCAGTACCTGAGCTTGAATGGCTGTGATTGTGCGAGTGGTGACTGGGTTGGCGGTTGTACTTCGGCGATGCCGTACTCTTATTTGAGGTGTTCGATTGACCGTTGAATAAAGTGCCCAGCAAGCCCTTTGTGCGTTGCTTGGGCATGTTCTCATGGCGGTGGTCTCGATCGCCTTCACTGCGACTTCCTGAAAGAACTTGGAGTAGTCCGGGCCGAGTTTTGGTCGTGTTAACTTGCTTTCCGACGACTTGCTGGATCGTACTCGATTCGTCGCTCTCCAGCGCAATTGCCTGCCTGACATCTGGCGTCTCCCCGGAGGTGAGCGTTGTCATTGCAAACGCGGTAGGAATCGCGATCAGGGTTGCGACGACGAGAAAGCTTCGATTGACGCGGTCCATGCGTATATCTCGCGTGGTAAGCGGAAAGATGTTGTATCATCGGATGGGATCGGTCGATCGGCCTGCGACTGTTGAGTAAAATGCGACGATTATTCCAATTCCACCGATCCACGAGGTTTGCATCACGATTCGTGGCTTATCTAGTGGCAGCGTCTGCGGTTTCACTGAGGGGTACATTTGTGCAGAATCTGGTCCGACAGGTGCGAACTAAATCGGGTTAAGCTTGTGTCGCCGGTCCCCATTTTTGTTGCCAGTCGAAATTTGCTATCCGTTTGGGTTATCGAGGAGTCACTGATCATGAGCCGCCGTGAAAAGATTGAAGCGATGTTGGCGGAGGATCCTGACGACACATTTTTGCGTTATTCGCTTGCGATGGAATTGCGTAGTGAGGGGAAAACGCAGCAGAGCCTTTCGCTGCTGGATGCTTTGATGGCGGACAAGCCGCCCTGTGTCTCTGCTTTTTTCATGGCCGCTCAGCAATTGGTGGATCTCGACGAGTTGGATTTAGCACGTGACCGGTTGCGAGTTGGGATCGATCAGGCGCGGGCCCAAGGCGACTCTCATGCTGCGGCTGAGATGAGTGATTATTTAGCTGCGTTGGGAAGTTCCGACCTCTGAGCGGATTTTGGCACCGAGCGTGAAACGAGCGGTGCTGTGAAACTGACCTGTTTCCAGCGAGAGTAGTTTTTTTGGCGACGATTCAAACGACTGCCATCGTGTTGCGTACCGTTGAGTTCAGTGAAACGAGCTTGATCGTGACGCTGTTAACGCGGGATTTGGGGCGAGTGTCGGCACTTGCCAAAGGCGCCAGGCGGCCCAAGGGGCCTTTTGAAGGCGCGCTTGACCTGCTGGCCGTTTGTCGTGTAGTCGTTCTACAAAAGAACGCCGACGTGCTGGATCTGCTGACTGAAGCCAAGTTGCATCGCAGGTTTCGGGGCGGCGAACGTTCATTAGATCGACTTTACGCCGGTTACCACGTCGCCGAAATGCTGCGACTATTGACCGATGACCAAGACCCGCATCCCGACCTTTACGACTTGAGCATTCAAACCCTCGAACAGATTGACGGCACCGGGGATCCTGCTTCCTCGCTGTTGTACTTCGACGCACAATTGTTGCGGTGGCTTGGGCATGCGCCCGGAACCGAGCAGTGTACTGATTGCGGCGGCCCCGTCGGTGACGGGCCACGAATTGCGTTTTCATTGTTGGCCGGCGGGATCGTTTGTCAGGGTTGCCGGTCGCGACAACGGCAATTATTGTCCGTTCGGGCTGAGGTGATCGCTGAGATCCGGCGTTTGAAGTCTGATCAAAGTTCGTTACCAGTCGAGGTGCCAAGCGGGCTTTATGGGGAGCTTCGTGCGGTCATGAACCGATACATACAAACAATTGTTGGAAGTATGCCACGCATGCAGCCTTTTTTGCCAGCTTCGACAAGGACGGAATCCAACGCATGATGCAACTCACTCCAAGGATGGATTGGACGACCATGAATTCGGATGCTCTTGCCCGCGGTAGGACCGCCGGGCTGATTGCGGTCGGCTTGCTCGCCTGTTTTGGTTGCCGGTCATTTCCCGGTGCGAATCCCCAAGATCTAGTTTCCAGCCAGCCAGCGGGTGTCAGCCCCTCTTCGGATGCTGAAAATCCTGTTGTGCAAGCTTCAGCCGAGAGTCCAGCCGAGACGGTGGCGGAGTCTGCTAAAAAGACCAGTTCGCAAATCGTAAATTTTGTCAGTGGGCGGGAACAGGAAAACGTGACGCGAGGTCGCGAGCTCTATCAAGAAGCCGATAGTGTATTCCGCACATCGCAATCCCAGTCGAGAGAAGATGCCGTCAGCGGCTACAGGAAAGCGGCTAAGTTATTCGGACGTGCGGCTGAAGCAGCCCCCAAGACAGCCCTCGAGCAAGATGCTCTGTTTATGCAGGGTGAGAGCTTATTTTTCGCCGATCGTTTCACAGAGGCCACTGAGGTCTACGAGACACTTCAGAAACGGTTTCCACGAAACCGACACATCGACAAAGTTGCCGGACGCTTGTTTTCAATCAGTCGTTACTGGATCCAAACCGCCGAGGCGAATAAGGATAGTTGGGTCCCCATCAACTTAACCGACCCCAAGCGACCCCGACTGGACGTCGATGGGCATGCCCTGCGTGTGCTAGACCAAATTCGTTATGACGACCCAACGGGGCGATTGGCGGATGATGCGACCATGGCGGCGGCGGCAGAGTACATTCGGCAGCAAGACTTTGAGCAAGCCGATGACTTTTTGACAGATTTGCGAGAGACGTTTAGCGACAGCGAGCATTTGTTCCTCGCGCACATGTTGGGGATCCGTTGCAAGCTAGAGATTTACGCCGGCCCGGCTTACAGTGGTTTGGTTTTGGAGGAGGCTGAAGCACTGGTCAAGCAGACCCGACAGCGATTCCCTGACAAAATGAATGAAAAAGATTACGGCGAGCGAGTGGCCAGAGCCGCTGCAGAGATCGCTTTTAAGCGTGCCGAACGTCTCGCTTACCGGGCAAATTTTCGAGAGAAGAAGAAAGAGTACGGGGCTGCAAGGTTTTACTACCAGCAACTACTCGAACAGTTTCCCGACACCCCGCAAGCTGAGGCCGCTCGTGAACGAATGGGTGAGATCGCCGAACTACCCGCTGTGCCCAAGCAGCGTTTAAGTTGGCTGACCACGATTTTTGCTGATCGGGATGTTTCCTCGCCGTTGCAACCGACCAACCCGAATGACTCAACTCAGACCCTGCTGCGATGATTCGACGAACCAAGTGGTCGCATCTCTCGTTGCTTAGCAGCCAACTCGTTGCGTTGCTGGCTGTGGTTGCCATCGCACCAGGGTGCGCGATGTACCAATTCGGCAGTGCCAGTATGTTTCGTTCTGGGATCCGAACGGTGCATGTCCCTGTCGTCCGTAACGACACATTTCGACATGATCTTGGGATTCGATTAACCGAGGCATTGGTCAAAGAAATCGAACGCCGGACTCCCTACAAAGTCACCGGTGATCCAAACGCAGACAGTGTTTTGACATGTCGTATCGTAGATGAAGCAAAACGGGTTTTGACGGAAACCGAGACAGACGATCCCCGTGCACTCGATGCGGTGATTGCTGTGGAGGCAACTTGGGCTGGTCGTTCCGGCCAATTGCTGATGCAAAACAGTGTCGTGCCCAACGGTTCGCTGGCCATAACGTTCGGGCAAGACTCGCGATTTGTTCCCGAAGCAGGCCAGTCGATCGATAGTGCTACTCAGGCCACAATTGAAGACCTGGCCGAGCGAATCGTCAATCAAATGGAATGTCGCTGGTGAGTCACCCAAACGATTTTGATCCAGATTCGGCGTCCGATGGTCTGAATCGGCGGTCTTCGGATATCGGGACAACGCCGGAGGATTGGGATCTTGGACGCCGGAAATTGAAGTTGCGTTCACGACCGCATGTGATGGGTATTTTGAATGTCACACCTGATAGTTTTTCAGACGGTGGCAAACACGATTCGCCAAAGGTCGCCATTGAGGCGGCCTTGCAGATGGAGCGAGATGGGGCTGACTTGATCGACATCGGGGGTGAGAGCACTCGCCCCTACAGCGACCCGGTTGGGGTCGCTGAAGAACTTGAACGGGTGATGCCCGTTATCGAAGAACTCGTGGGAGTATTGTCGATCCCTATCAGCATCGATACCAGCAAGGCTGCGGTGGCTGCAGCGGCGGTGAACGCTGGTGCCGAGATCATCAACGATGTGACAGGCATGGAGGGCGATCCAGAAATGGTGTCAGTTGCCCTGAACGGCGGTGTGGGCGTTTGCTTGATGCATATGCGGGGAACACCCAAGTCGATGCAGGATAACCCGACCTACGATGATGTCGTTGCCGAGGTGCGCGACTACTTAATACGCCGTCGCAATTTCTGCATCGCCGCCGGTATCACTGCCTCGCGTATTTGCCTCGACCCCGGTATCGGTTTTGGGAAAACACACGAACACAATCTGAGATTGCTTCGTGAGATTCAGCAATTTACAGATATTGGATCTCCGTTGCTGGTGGGGCATTCTCGGAAAGGTATGATCGGCCAGTTGTTGGGTGATAAAACTCGCGATCGGATGGCGGGGACACTTGGCGTCTCCCTGGCGATGGCCGCTGCGGGCGTTCACGTGCTGCGGGTGCATGACGTTCAAGTGACCGTCGACGCTCTGCGCTTGTTTGAAGCTTCTGGCGGGATTTGAAAAGTGATCGCTGTGGCGAAGGGGCGAAGGGGCGGACCGAGTTAGAAAAGCCGCCAGCACGCTGACGTTCGTGCGGACTTCAAGCGGTTTTGATTGCTCTTCCAGTTGGAACGAGCGGCTCCAGCCAGTTTGCTAGCAGAGTCATGTAGCCGATCAGGATTGGTGCCAGGAAAAATCGGCATCGATGATCTTTCACCGCTTCGGCAATGCTCCGGCGCCTTGGGTATTCGTTACAGGGCGTCCGCTACGGTGCAGCATGCACGCAGCAATACTTCAGTCACCGGCATGCTGAATGGCATCAGAACGCAATTTACCAGGGCCAGATTCACCAGGGCCAGAATTGGTCGGTGAAGACCTCATGCTCTGCTTAGCAATTTTGATTTGCTCGGTGCGAAGTAGTAGCGATCGGCTGGTACAACTTATCGCGGGAATATACGGATAAGTCGCGGAGTGCGGTTCACACGGTGTGCAGCCTTCGACGCCCGGATTAGTGGCGGGCCGCAGAAGCCGTCGTTTTCGCGCCGGTCTGATTCGCACCGCTGCCGCTGCTGTTTTCCGGTGTCTGGTTCCCCGCCGGGACTCGGGCTTCCGGTCCCAGCACGATGGTTTGCTTGACACCGTGGACAGATTCGATTGTGAATGTTGTCGTGTTCATCGCTTTGCCTGATCAAAAAAGCGAATGGCGGTTTCCGAAAAGAGTTATCTCGACCATCGGTCGAATTCGCTATTCGCGGGATAATAAAACGATCACTTCATCGGAAACAATGTCAGTATCAATCCGTTTGCAACGAATTTGGCGGTCTTAATCTGTTTTTCCCCGGCTCAGAATCAACTGGGCAAGGCATCGAGTTACCCTGCATACTCTAAACTGGCCGGGCAGGACTTAACCAGGCGGAATCACTGTCTGCCCAGCCCAGCATCGACCTAACCAGTTCTGAATCGATTTTTTTGACCACAATCCGAGTTGATGATCCATGGTATCGTCCGTTCTTCGCTTTTTTCTGTGTTCTTTTCTGGTCACTTTTGCCAACACTTTTGTCGGCTCTGTGATTCCCGCAACGCGGGCGGATGAAGCACGAACTTTTTACGACCCAGTTGAGCGGCAAGTCGAAGGTTGGACGGTCGTCATGGATCCGGAGCTCTTAAGTGATGAGCATCAAGAGGAGGGTGAAGCCGCTCTGAAAGCGTTGGCCAATCATCTGCAGCGAATTCGGTACATCCTGGATGATGATAAAGTGAAGCAGATGCAAGACTTGCGTATCTGGATCGATCGGGATCACAGCTTGAGTAATATGCAATACCATCCCAGCCGCGGTTGGCTGGTCAATCATGGCCACGATCCCCGACTAGCGAAGCACGTTCATATACCTCGTGCCAGTCAATTACTGAACCGATCCCAGTGGGCCAAGCATCCGTATGTGGTGTTGCACGAATTGGCTCATGCTTACCACGATCAAAAACTGGGGTTCGACAATCCCGAGATTGCCCGCATGTATGATCAGGCGAAATCGACGGGGATCTACGACGACGTGCTGCTTTTCACGGGACGTCGCGTGAAGCATTATGCCCTGACCAGTCCGATGGAGTATTTTGCGGAGTCTACTGAGGCCTATCTGGGTGTGAATGATTTCTTCCCTTTCGTGCGAGCGGAACTCAAGCAGCATGACCCACGGATGTTTGAGTTGATGCAGCGAACGTGGGGCAAAGTTGATTAGGATTGAGTTTCCAGGAATTTTTATTTCAAACCCCACTTGTCATCCGCTTGCCCGTTGCGTGTAGATCTCGTCATTACCGAGCTTTTCGTAGGTGGAGCGGAACGATGCTTAACCGAGCTCGCAATTGGTTTGGCCGACTCGGGCGATCAGGTTCGGGTTTTTTCGATCGGCTCTTTGCCCGGTGGCGAGCAACGAGCGTTTGTGGACCGCTTGCAACAGCATGGAATTTCGGTCGATTCCGCTGAGGCGGATTCCGGTTGGCATTTGCTGCCTGTTTACCGGCGACTGAAATCATGGTTTGCCGAGTCACCACCGGATGTAAGCCAAAGTTTTCTTTATCATGCGAACGTCGTCGGAACCTTAGCGGCTCGCGACGCCGGCGTTAACGTTTGCGTCGGCGGGTTACGAGTCGCGGAATCACGCTGGCTAAGATGCGCCCTCGAGCGTCTCGCGGTGCGGCGGATGGATAGTGTGGTCTGTGTCAGCGAAGGGGTGAAGCATTTTGCGTCACAGGCCCTTCGGTGTCCGAGTCAGAAGTCGCTGGTGATCCCCAACGGGGTGGATGTCGACCGATTCTCAGTTGCCAAGCCATACGATTGGACGACGTTAGGTTGGCCTTCAGATGCCGTGGTCACTCTCTACGTCGGGAGATTGCATCCCCAAAAGGGAATTGAACGCATTCAACAGCAGATTGATAGTCTTGTTCCCTCAGGTGGTGATCGCCGATTGCTGATTGTAGGAGATGGCCCGCTCCGGAATGAACTCTCGGCATGGGCTGACGCAATCGGTCCTCAGCGGGTTCGCCTGCTCGGGTGGCAACCGAATATTGAACCCATGATGAAGGCCTGCCGGCTGCTGCTGCTACCAAGCCACTACGAGGGGATGCCCAATGTCGCGTTAGAAGCCATGGCCGCTGGGCGGCCAGTGGTTTGCAGTCGCGTCGAGGGAGCCGATGAATTGTTTGCTCACCGGCTCTCCGAACAAACTTTTCAGCCGGAAGAAGATAGCGCAATGAAAAACCTCATCGAGCCATTCTTGAACGATGAGGCTTTGAGTGATCGCATCGGTCTCGAGAACTTGAAGCGAGCCGAACAGATGTTTTCGATAGAGTCGATGGTCAACGCTTATCAACAGCACTACCGCGAATTGCGAGCAAATCGGCCCGACTGATGCGGTCGTTGTGGAGTTTGAAATGGTTCTACTTTCAAGTCCAGGAATGAACTCGGTCGGACTGGTTGGTACTGGGGAGCCCGGGTCGAGTCGTCGAACGGCGTGGCGTCGATGTCGAATAGCGAGCCGCTCTGCGGTTCGGATGGTGCCGCTCTGAGGCGAATCGGTGGTGCGATCGGTTTTGCTGGCTTGTCGCTTGGGCTCGCCTGTGCCGCCGGAGCTTGGGGTTGGCCAGTGGTGAGCGGTTGCCCGTGAGCTTCGTGACTGTGACCGTGGTCGTGCGCAGCATGGTCGTGATGGTCAATCTCGCTGGGAAAGGCCGGTGGCAGCCTTAGTTCCTCAATCATCGCCGCATCACAAGCGTCATCACACAGCAGTTCGTCGCAATTTGACTTGCCGAATGGCAGCAAATTGTCGAACGACAGCAACTTGTCGATTCCGGCTGAAATCTTTTTCATTGCTTTCTGGAAGCAGTTCGTCTGATTGCTGTGGGAGCAATTGCAATGGCAGTTTGGTGCTGCCGGCGGAGAGGCGTGGTGGCCTACTTCGCAACCGCAATGCGCCGCAATGACATTCGATTGGCAGATCATGAAACACAACCAAATGGCAGTAAGTCCAGCCAGAAGCCGGCCTGGAAATCGATTCAGAGTTGGCATGATTCGGGGTACATCAAATGACGAGTGAGACGAAAGTATCCACGCTATCTATGTTGGTTATCGATGCAGAGTAATCCGAACGATCACGAGAAACCATTCGAACGTCAAAGTCGTCCTATCTTCACACATTCTGGTTTCATGGCTCGGTTTGTGGGTACGCCGAGAAGTGATTTTCCGGCAGGCAGACAACTTTCGGGGTGATCGTTACACTGAACGCTGAGCTTATTGAATTCCCTGTTTTTTTGCTGGTTTTGCAGGAAAATCGCCGTGACTTTTGATCCTTTTTCCGTCCGTGACCAGTTTGATACTGGCAATGGAAACGCCACGCTTTACCGTCTCAGCAAGCTTGAGGATGCTGGGTTGGGGGCGGTCAGTCGACTTCCATTCTCGATCCGCGTCTTGCTGGAGGCAGTTCTTAGAAACTGTGACGGTTTCAGTGTGACCGAGCAGGATGTAAAGAACTTGGCTGCCTGGGACGCTGCCGCGCCAGCCAAGCAAGAGGTCCCCTTCAAGCCGTATCGGGTTGTGCTTCAGGATTTTACAGGTGTGCCGGCTGTCGTTGATCTCGCTGCGATGCGTTCCGCAATGGAGCGGATTGGGGGGGATCCTGAGAAAATCAATCCGCTGATTCCTGTCGACCTAGTAGTCGACCACAGTGTTCAGGTCGACTACTTCGGCAGTGACGGTGCATTGGCCAAAAACGTTGAGATGGAATTTCAACGCAACCGAGAACGCTATGAGTTTCTGCGATGGGGACAGCAAGCATTCGATAATTTTTCGGTGGTGCCACCCAATGTTGGGATTGTTCACCAGGTCAATCTCGAATATCTCGCCAGCGTGGTCTCCATTAAACAAACAGAGGATGGCCCGGTCGCTTTGCCAGATACTTTAGTGGGAACCGATAGTCATACGACGATGATCAATGGACTCGGGGTTCTCGGCTGGGGTGTCGGCGGAATTGAGGCCGAAGCCAACATGTTGGGGCAACCGCTCTACATGCTGATGCCTGAGGTCATTGGTTTCGAATTGACCGGCGAACTCCCTGCTGGTGCGACCGCGACCGACATGGTGCTGCAGGTCGTCGAAATCCTTCGACAAGAAGGCGTGGTTGGTAAGTTTGTTGAGTTCTTTGGTACTGGGATGAGCCGCATGAGTGTGGCTGATCGCGCCACGATTGCGAACATGGCACCCGAGTATGGTGCAACGATGGGTTTCTTTCCTGTCGATGATGTCACGCTTCAGTACATGCGACAAACGGGCCGTAGCGACGAGCAGATTCAGTTGGTCGAGCGTTACTGCAGAGAACAAGGATTGTTCCGAACCGATGACGGTCCTGAGTTGAGCTACACAAAACGAGTCTCACTCGATCTGAGTACGGTTGAGCCCAGCTTGGCTGGACCGAAGCGTCCACAGGATCGCATCGCGCTGAAGAACATGAAGGAATCGTTCAACTCTTCTTTGGTTGCCCCAGTCGGCAAGACTGGATTTGGTCTGGATGCGAGTGCATTGGACCGTGTTGCAACGGTGAAAGATAATGGACACAGTAGTCAAATCGGTCATGGTGCCGTCGTCATTGCTGCGATTACTTCCTGCACGAACACGAGTAATCCTTCGGTGATGATTGGTGCCGGAATACTGGCCAAAAAAGCAGTGGAACGAGGCCTGAAGGTTGCCTCGCACGTCAAAACGAGCCTCGCTCCCGGGTCGCGTGTTGTCAGCGATTACCTTGACAAAGCTGGTTTGACAGATGATCTCAAGCAGCTTGGTTTTCATACCGTGGGCTATGGCTGCACAACTTGCATCGGAAACAGTGGCCCGCTGCCAACCCCAGTCGCAGAGGCGATTCAAAGCGGTGACTTGATCGCTTCGGCTGTGCTAAGCGGAAACCGTAATTTCGAGGGTCGCGTCAATCCGCTGACCAAGGCGAATTACCTTGCCAGTCCACCATTGGTCGTCGCCTACGCATTGGCTGGAACGACCGACATCGACCTCGTGAACGAACCAATCGGCCAGGGCAGCGATGGCAAAGATGTCTATCTCAAAGAGATCTGGCCGACCGAGGAGGAAATTCGCGAATCCATCGGTCGTTCCATCAAGCCCGAGATGTTCACTGAGGAATACAAGACAGCGGTCAACGAAAATGAGCTCTGGAACGCGATCGAAGTTGCTGGAGGAGCCCTGTATCCGTGGAGTGAATCGAGTACCTACATTCAGCATCCACCCTTCTTGGACTCGGTGACTGGTCAGGACGTACCCGATATCGAACCGGTTCGGGCTGCTCGTGTACTCGCGTTGCTGGGAGATTCGGTCACAACCGATCACATCTCACCAGCGGGGGCAATCGCCTCTGACGGGGCGGCCGGACAATACCTGCAAAACAATGGTGTCGATATCCGAGACTTCAACAGTTTCGGCTCAAGGCGTGGTAACGACCGAATCATGGTTCGCGGCACGTTCGCCAATATTCGGATTCGGAATCAATTGGCGCCTGGCACTGAGGGAGGTGTCACCCGACACTTGCCGGGTGGCGAAGTCATGAGCATCTACGATGCTTCGATGAAGTACCAGCAAGACGGTGTACCGTTGGTGGTGCTGGCAGGTGCGGAGTATGGAACCGGCAGCAGTCGCGACTGGGCAGCCAAAGGAACGATGTTGCTTGGCGTCAAGGCGGTCATCGCGGCTAGCTACGAGCGAATTCATCGCAGTAATCTGGTCGGAATGGGGGTCTTGCCATTGGAATTTGCTGACGGCGCCTCTTGGCAGTCAATCGGCTTAAGTGGCGAAGAGACGATTGATATTCCAGATCTCTCGAATGAACTGCAGCCACGTTCTCGAATCGAAGTGCATGCCACAGATGCCGATGGCAATCGTAAGACATTTTCTTGCCTCGTTCGGATCGATACACCGGTCGAGATGCAGTACTACCGAAATAGCGGGATCCTACCGACGGTGTTGAGGAACCTGTCAAAAACTTCCAGCTGAGCGAGCGCACAGCATTGGGTGCAGAGAAGACGGGGCTTCTTTGAACCTGCAAGAAACTGCCGTTTCATTTTTCCCCGCTACTCTTCACTTCGAAGAAGGAATTTTGAGCATGGCCAAAGCGAGCGCACGTCACATCTTGGTCTCAAGTGAACAAGAATGCCTTGATCTGATGAAACGAATTGATGAGGGAGAGGACTTTGCCGCATTGGCGGCTGAATTTTCCTCCTGCCCCTCGGGGAAGCAAGGTGGTGCTCTCGGCACCTTCGGGCCGGGGCAAATGGTTCCGGAATTCGACGCTGCCGTCTTCGGTGGCGACGTTGGGCAGGTCCAAGGTCCGGTCAAGACGGACTTTGGGTATCACCTGCTGGAAGTGACTGAGCGAACCGATTGAACCGGCATCAGCTTCGCTGACCGGATCGACCAGAACCCTTGTCGTCAGAAATTACCGCAATCTTCCCGTCAGCATAGTGTCTGAAGGCTTCAGCGGACGAACCAACTCGAGCGCGTCCGCAGATCCCATCAAATGGCGGTTCGATTCCATGTCTAGCATTCCAAGCGTCGTTCAGCAGGCCCTGATTGTTCAGCAGCAAGCGACGCAGCAGAAGATTGACGTAGCCGTGATCCGAAAGAGCATGGACGTTCAAGAACAAGCTGGTCAAGCAATTAATGAGTTGCTCCAACAGGCTGTGACTGTACAGCGGCAGCTTTCTGAAGGACGCCTAGACGTCCGCATCTAATGCCGGGGGCGGGTTGCTCGACAACCTTTCGCGTCGGCGGAGACTCTAGTCATGTTCGCCTCGCCTCCCGGTAGGAGGCCGCGGTTGAAATAAAGACCGCTCCTAGCAGACGGGCTCTGCCCGCGCGGAAGCCTAGTCACTAGGCAAATGCTTTGCGGAGCATTGCCAGGCTTTTGGGGATCGCGGTTTCATGTTCCTCTTCCCCTTCGAATTCCAGCGAAATGTAGCCGCGGTAGTCAACATCGCGTAGAACCTGGGCAACGCGATCGTAATCGATGTCGAGTGTGTACCAAGTGCCACCGCCGTAATACGTTTTCGCTTGTACGAAGACTGCTTCCGGCGCGAGTTCTGCGTATTGTTCGTATTGATTGTCCAGGAAGTTCCCTGTATCGAGCGTCGCTCGCAACCAAGGAGAATCGAGTTGGTTAATCACGCGCAGCACACCTTTAGCGGTGCGTCCGAGCCCCCAGTGGTTCTCGAGACCCAGTGCGACGCCGCATCGCTCGGCAGTTGGTAAGCACTTTTCCAGTCCTTCGTAGACCCAGTCAAAACCCTCGTCATCGGTGTACCCTTCCAGCCGCGGTTCGATGCCACGATTGGCCATCAATTCGTCAAAGTTCTTTGAAGTCCCCCAACGACCCGTGTTGACGCGAATCGTTGGGATTCCCAATGAGTACGCCAATTCGATGCACTTAATCGTGTGATCCACGTTCTTTTGGCGGAACGCTGGGTCGGGTGAGACGAAGGATTGATGTGTTGACAGTCCACACAATCCCAAACCATGTCGAAATGCCCGTTGCTTAATACGTTGCAATGCGGGATTCGATTCGTCTTGCATTTGAACATGCAGGATCTCAACAGCGTCAAAACCGGTTTCGGCTGCCAAATTGATGCACTGTTCGATAGTCAGCTTTGTGTCGGGCCGGTACCGCCAGTACGAATAGGTGGAGACCGCAATTGAATTTGGTCGTTTTTTTTGCGTCGCGGTGTCCTGGCCAACGCTTGGCGAGGTAATCGAAGCTGTAGCGGTTGTGGCCAAGCCAGCAGCGGCAAATTGACGCCGAGTGAATCGCGAACTCATAGAATCATCACAAGCAACAAGAAAGAAACCTAACGCGTGCCAGCATTCTAGCCCAATCGCACGCCAGCGTGGCACCTTATTGACCTCAGGCATGAACTGCTTGAGACGCGGTGTTGTTGTGGTTCAGCAAGTCGCGTCTGCGTGATCCATTCGTCCACGAAGAACGTATGAACATCACGCACCAAGATCGTGTGAACATCGTCCACGAAGGACGTGTGAACAAATACGTTCGATTGCTTGCCCGATTGCTTGCCCGCCCCATTTTGGGCGGGATTGAGCTGAAAAAACGCTACAGTTTCGGTGCTGCCTCGGCCAGTTTCTCCAGCTCCTCTTGGCCGACACGAGTGCAGAAATCTCCTAGCGATTCATCACCTTCCCGGTAAGCTTTGAAGGCCGAGAAAATCTTTACGATCTCATCGACAACGGTATCGTCGGGGACGAGGTCTTTGTAGATGTAAGCCAACCGGTTGCCGAGCCATCCGCCTCCGGCGAATAGCGTGTACTTATTCTTTGCCTTTCCCACCAACGCGAGATCGGCGTTGTAAGGGCGAGCGCAGCCATTCGGGCAACCGGTCATGCGGATGGTGAATCGTTCTCTGTCCAGCCCCAATTTGGCTAATGGTTCTTCCAAACCATCGATGATGCTAGGAAGTCGTCGTTCGCTTTCGGTGATCGCCAATCCACAGGTCGGTAGTGCTACGCAGGCCATTGACCACCGCCGCACGGTGCTCGTTTCCTCGGTCAACGGCACATGGTGATCTTTCAGTAGTTGAATCAGCTTCTCTTTTTCATCCGAACCAATGTCAGTGAAGATCAGGCTCTGGTGGCCTGTCATCCGAATTTCGGTTCCCAGTTCATGACAGACAACACGGACTGCTGCTTTAAGTTGGCATTTTTCGTTGTCGTAGAGCCGACCGTTTTCGATGTTCAGTCCGTACGACCACTTACCATCGCCCTGTTCTTGCCAGCCCATGTGGTCATCGAAGCCGTGCACGTCGTCTGGAGTGCAGTCGGCTAGTGAAGCGCCGAAGTATTTTTCAACTTCCGCCCGGAATCGATCGATGCCCCAATCGTGAACGAGGTACTTCATGCGAGCCCGCTTGCGATCCGCTCGGTTGCCGTTGTCTCGCTGAACGCGCAGGATTGCCTGGCAAACTTCTATGACCTGTTCCGGTGTGACAAAGGCCATACGTTTGCCGAGCGCTGGAAACGTCTTAGCTGCGGAGGGCGTTGTCCCCATCCCTCCGCCGACGAGCACGTTGTAGCCGGTGATCGAGCCATCCCGAACGACCGCGATCAGACCGAGGTCTTGGGTGTAGATATCGATACAATTGTCTTCGGGGAGGGCAATCCCGACCTTGAATTTGCGGGGCAGATAGGTCGGCCCGTAAAGTGGCTCCACGACACCGCCACCTTCGAGCGTCTTCTCATCCGTTTCGGGATCGGTTACCCATAACTCGTGGTAAGCCTGGGTATTGGGAGCGAGTGCCGCTGTCAATTCATCGGTCAATCTTTCCAGTTCCGCGTGGACCCCGTCACATCGTTTTGCTGGGCAGCACATAATGTTTCGATTGACGTCGCCACAGGCTGCCAAGGTGGACAGGGCGATTTCATTGATTCGATTGATGGCAGGCCGGAGATCGGATTTCAGCACGCCGTGCAATTGAATCGTCTGGCGCGTAGTGATCTTCATGGTCGCGTTGCCAAGCTCGTCACACATGTCAAGCATCGCCAGCATTTGGTCCGAGCCAATCCGGCCACCCGGAATCCTCAATCGCACCATCATCGAGTACGCTTTGCCACCGCCGGTCTTTTTTGCCGCCAGCCGGGCATCGCGATCATCCTGTTGATAGGTACCATGGAATTTCAGCAACTGGAGATTGTCTTTATTGAAATGATCCGTTGACGCGGCGATCTCCTCGCCGATTGTCCCACGGAGGAATTGACTTTCCTCTTTGATCGTTTCTACGGGGCTCAATTTTGGTGCATCGGTAGACATCGAGACACAAATCCTGTGTGATTTCGTTTTCAAGTATCGGGCAGGGGTGGCGGATCAGCCGTTTTGATCCTGATTGCGGCTCGTTGGCGTCCATGTGACAACAGTTCTGCCGAACTTCCGCACTTGGATGCCCGCAAACGAGGTGGTTTAGGCAACTCCTGCGTTTGAAACTATAGCGACCACTGCTAAACCCCACTATGGCGATCCTTTAATCAATAGCCAAGAGAGAACTAATGACTGCTGAACTTCTGGATGGGAAACGAATCGCGGGCGAGATTCGCAAAGAGGTCGCTGCCGAAGTGCATGAATATGTCCAAGCAGGCGGCCCTACGCCCTGTTTGACAGCCGTGCTTGTCGGAGAAGATCCCGCGAGCCAAGTCTACGTTCGTAACAAGAGCAGGGCTTGTGAGAGGGCTGGGATTGACGGAAGGACCCTTCGCTTGCCATCTGAAACAAGTCAGCAGCAGCTCGTCGATACTGTCCAACAATTGAATCATGACCCGCAAGTTCACGGAATCCTTGTGCAGTTACCTCTGCCGACTGGGGGGAATGGCGGAACTGGCTTTGACGAACGAGCGATTTTGGATGCCGTGGATCCCCTGAAGGATGTTGACGCGTTTTCACCGGTCAACGTGGGGCTGCTGATGCAGGGACGACCAAGATTCCTGCCTTGCACGCCGCACGGGATTGTCCAGTTGCTGCACCGGCAGCAGATCTCGCTGGCCGGCAAACAGGTTGTGGTTGTTGGTCGCAGTGACATCGTCGGTAAGCCGATGGCGATGATGTTGGCACAGCGGGATGGATCGTGTGGCCGCGAAGTTGCCAACGCGACCGTGACCCTAGCCCACAGTCGCACTCAGAATTTAGCGGAGGTTTGTCGCACCGCTGATTGTTTGATCGCGGCGGTTGGTGTTCCAGAAATGATTCGCGGTGAGATGATTCGCGAGGGGGCGGTGGTGATTGATGTTGGGATCAATCGAGTCGACGACAAACTGGTTGGCGACGTCGCCTTCGACGAGGCAAAAGAAGTCGCTTCTGCCATCACCCCAGTCCCAGGAGGGGTCGGTCCACTGACGATCGCGATGCTCCTGCACAACACGCTGCTTGCTGCCAAGTTACAACGCCCTGTCGCTTAATTTGGCCTGATCGGGATCGAAACTGCAAGGGTTGAAAGGGTGATCGAAGTATCACCCTTGGAGTCAGGATTCCTATTAACCACTGAAGCTGTTCAAGATTGTGTTGATTCCTATATTGCGATTTGAACCGGCCTCGCAATCGAGACCTCTCGGCAGCTGGATTCATTCATTTACTTAGCTTCGGTGTACCCATTTGGGTGCGATTGATGCCACCGCCAAGCGGTTTCGACAATCGATTGAACGTTGGTGTAGCGTGGGGACCACCCCAGGAGCTCCTTGGCTCGTCTCGCATCCGCAATCAGTTTATCGGGATCACCAACGCGGCGAGGTCCGATGATTTCTGGAATCGGATGGCCGGTAACTTCTCGGCAAGCTTCCACAATTTCACGAACACTAGTTCCCTGCCCGGTTCCCAAGTTCACACAAATTCCTGTTCCTGGGATTAGCTTTTCCAGTGCCTTCAGGTGGGCATCGCCAAGATCATCGATGTGAATGTAGTCGCGAACACAAGTTCCATCCTTCGTGTTGTAGTCGTTACCAAAAATGGTAATTTGGTCGCGTTGACCGAGTGCGACTTGAAGCACGATGGGAATCAGATGGGATTCAGGATCATGGTCTTCCCCGATGGTTCCATCGGGGTGTGCACCCGCGGCGTTGAAGTATCGTAACGCTGCATAGGCAAAGCCGTAGGCTGTCGCGTAATCCGCCAATGCCTGCTCAACTACCAGCTTGGTAAAACCATATGGATTGATCGGGCATTGTGGGGTCTCCTCGGGTATCGGGACGACATCGGGTTGCCCGTAGGTTGCGGTCGTGCTGCTGAATACGATCTTCTTCACATCGGCTTCCCGCATCGCTTCTAACAGATCGAGCGCAGCAATCACGTTGTTGCGATAATACAAGGCAGGATCGGTTACCGATTCATTCACCAATGCAAAGGCTGCGAAGTGCATCACGGCGTCGATTTTTTTTTCACGCAGCGTCTGCACCACCTTCGATCGATCGCTTAGCTCTCCTTCGATTAAAAGACCCACCGGGACGGCTTGGCGATGCCCGCGGGACAAATTGTCGTAGACCCAGACATGATGGCCGGCCGCAATTAATAGACGCACTGCGTGTGACCCAATGTATCCCGCACCACCAACGACCAAGACATTCATGTTAACTGTTGTGCTTTTCGTAGGATGAATAAACGTTAAAGCCGAGCGTGGTTCGAGGCGAAGATTAACGGAACGCCGACAATAGAATGGGAGCGTTGTTTTGTACTCGTTGACCACCTAGCCCTTTTATTCTGTTTTGGCGAAACGAACCACCAAACTTCAGCAGTTGCAAAAAACTGGGCCGTCATCCAACGCGGTTCGTGCGACTGAAGCAGTTTGCAGCGACTTTTTCGATTACCTCCGTGGCGAGTGTCATCTGGCCGCAAACACGGTCGATGCGTACGGTCGAGACATTCAGCGATTCGTTGCCTGGCTGGGCAAGAAAAGTTTAAGCAAGTTGTCTGTGGCCGATCTGTCTGACTTTGTAGGTGCGTTGCACGAGTCTGGTCTAGCGCCGGCATCGGTAGCTCGCAACGTTGTGGCGGTTCGGACCTTCTTTAAATTCCTGCAACTCGAGGGAATCGTCCGCAAGAACCCTGCAGAAATGCTCGTCACTCAGAAAATGTGGCAACGGGTTCCAGGGGTAATGTCGCACCGGCAAGTCGAGGCCTTTCTGGCTGCCCCGCGGAAGAGCGACGCCTTCTGGCAGCGAGATCTGGCGATGTTGGAAGTGCTGTATGCGACAGGTTGCCGAGCGTCCGAGGTTTGCTCATTAAAAGTACGCGATCTGTCACTTGGTGAGCGGCATCTGAAGTGTGAGGGAAAGGGAGGCAAGCAGCGGATGGTGCCCGTTGGATCTCGCGCAATTCAAGCGATCGAACGCTACTGCGAACGGCTACGCGGCGAATTGGCGGGGCGGGCAACGCATCCGCCGGACGAACTGTTTCTGTCTCGAACTGGCAAGCCACTCGACCGCATACAGCTTTGGCGACTCGTCAAACGCTACGCCGCCCGTGCTGGGATGGATAAGGAGATCAGTCCTCACAGTTTGCGTCATAGTTTTGCAACGCATTTACTGGCTGGCGGTGCCGATTTAAGAATGGTGCAAGAGATGCTCGGGCATGCCAGTATTCAAACGACACAAATCTATACTCATGTCGAGCACTCAAAGCTGAAACGCGTCCATCAGCAGTTCCATCCTCGTGCATGACAGACTGGTTCCGCAGCGGTGGCGCTGTCAGCCAGTTCGCGAGCGGAGGCAAACTGACTGGGTTTGGCGGCTAGTTCCGGCTTACCATTGGATTGTAGTCCAGAGCGTCGAGTCGATTCCTCCACTGGCAACTTTCGGACGAGTGATCTGATTCGGCTTGTCTCGGCCAATTTTGATTGTGTGGGTTCCTTCAGCGTAAACCGGCGGACGAAACCGATCTCCTTGCGTCCGCACTGTGTACAGCACTTCGCCAGTCGCATCATGGATGACCTGTACGACAGGGGATTTGACGCCGCGAAAGCGGAGTTCGGGAAGATAGCCGAACACTTTGCGACCATCATTGTCTTGCATCTTGATGGTGATTGGCCATCCGGGAAACTGCGCTTCGTCACCTTTGTCGACACTCGAAAACCGCGGCCAGCATTCGAAGGTGATGGTACGATCAAGCTTGTTGAAGCGAACGATCCCATGGCCATCTGCTCGCTTGGTTTCATCAGCGCGATCTTCTGGATTGGCGTAAGCGATCATTCGCATCAAATTCCCCAAGCCGTCTTCGTATTCTCCCGTCCACTGCAGCGGACTGTTCTTGACAGGGTTGGATCCTGCTTGCTCATCTTCCGGGTGCCACCAACGGCCGTAGATCGTATTGACGATGGCGGGCGAGGTGAATCCAAAGGGGCCGTCGGAGGGTGAATCGACTCCGTGCTGAACGACGACTGACAAGTGTTGGTCACCGCAAAGGTGGGGCGCCCAAGCGGAGCGGATTCGTCGCAGTGCCTCTTGCCGACCGGTTTGTGGCCAGCCATTGCAGTCCAGGTCGGCGAGCAATCGGTTTTTGGGCGAGCCATGCAGGTGCACCGCTCCACAAAAAGCCGTCTGGCTGAGGACCGTTTTCATTTCTGCTCCGGTCCAATCGCTGCTCCAATTCTCAAGGAATTTGAGTTGGCGATCACCAAGGAGTTTCAGATCGGGCAAGTCGACCGCGGAGCGATCGTAAGAGGGGTCGTTGATGTGATCGGGCCGCGGACCCATTTTCGGAATCTTTCCCTCCGGACCGCTCTTGAATTTACGGTCTTCGAGGATCGCAAAATCGATGCCACCAACGCGAAGGTTCGTGTAATAGACGCCAATGTCTCGATCGATCGGGGTCGGGTCGTATGCATCGGGCAGGTGCCAAGTCTGGCAGCGTTGTACCATGTTGACGTATTCGGCTGGAAAAAAGAAACCGCCGGCTGGACCAGCGGTGGTTTTCGCCTTCTTGCCGTTTTCTCCCCAAATGTTTGCTTGGCCAACGTCGTGATCGTCGGGGATGGCGATCACCGGACGGTCTTTCAGGGCATCGCGGAACTGGATACCAAACTCAATCCAACCGTAAGTGTGTTGCGTGTGGTGATAGGATTGATCACCTGCAAAGAACAGCAGGTCGGGATCCTGCTTGATTAAGTTTTCAATCATCCGTGGTCGCGGTCCCGGAGTCCGACTGCTGTTGCAGGAAAGCGAGCCGACGACGATGACATCTTTGTCGATGGGGTCCTTTCGGATTAGTCCTTCAAAGGTTGCCTGCTCACCGTGTCGCAAGCGGTATTTGACGTTTCGAGTGTTGTCCCAATCATCGATTCGGAAATGTGCGGACCAACCCGGGTATTGAACTTTTTCCGTTAGCCCGGTCGACCACTTTTCGCCGGGGTACTGAAAATCAAGATGGACTTCACGCGATTCGCCGGGCAGAAGCGGATAGAGTTGGGCGGTCAATTTCAGTGTGCCGCGATCGTGAGCGTATACCGCGAACGCAAGGACTTCGTCCCGAGGGACCATCAACCTGGGTTCCTGCTTGTTTTTGCTCTTGCGCGTCCACCATTGGTCGGTGGCATCTGAATCAAGCTTTGGAAAGTCCGGCCCGAAAGGTTGCGCCGGTTCTTCGGTCAAGCCGATCGCAATCGAGCAGAAAGCAAGCAGTGCAACGGCGGATAAGCGAAGCATGGGGTCCTCGGCCAGAAGAAGAAAGACGCATATGACGGACGATTGTCAATCGCCACGCTCAAGTTAGACCGAGATGATAACGCTTTCGACTAGCCGTTGGGCCAATCAGGATCAGCAATTTGATGATTCATTTTCGACAATCGCGCCTGCGTATCGAGCATTCGCTGCCAAGCGGTCACCTTCAGCATCACTTCCTGGCTGCTTTCATCGATCCTCGCCGATTCAATCAATCGTTGAAGACGATTTTGAAGATAGTCAAGGATCTCGCAAAGCTGCGCTTTCTGTCCAGGGGATAAATCGTCAGGAACCGAGGGCACTTCTTGCGCCTGGATCACTTCCGCTGGGTAGGGAGATTTCGGCTCTGAATCGAATGCAATCGCGAGCGAGCTTTCCGAGGACGAGATCTGCCCCATGGTTGGATTTTCAGAACCCATGGCGGCGAGACGAGCAGCGATCTGCGATTCTGACCCGACCAACATCAAGCTTCGTCCGACCGAAATCAAGTCGCCATGCCGAAGGATCTTCAGTTGGCATTCGACACCATTGACCTTGGTGCCGTTGGTACTGTCCAGATCCGTTAGTACGAGGCGATCGTTGTCGCGTTGTACTTTGAAGTGACAGCGACTGACTCGCTCATCATTTAGCTGGATGTCGTTCCCCTCCTCGCGTCCCACCGTCAACGGCGGTTGAAGGTCATCATAAACCTTCCCGCGATCGGCTCCGTGAAGGATTTTCAGGGTCACGCCCGTCATAGGGCACTCCGCAGCGGAAAGGGAAAGAAAAAGGCTTGCGAGCACACGACAGTATAGACGCCCGACGCCACTGAGTCATTGTCGGGTTCGGGAAACGGAACGGAACTGTTGGTTCCGATGGATTCCAGCAAGTTCATTTGGTCAAATAGGTTCATTCGGCCTGAGCGATCACACATTTCAAATAGTTGGTTTCGGGGCAGGAGATCGCCACGGGATGGTCGGGCGAGGGCCCTCGGTTTTCGAGCAGGATCAAATCTCGCCGCCGCCGTCGCCCGACGTCGGCCAGCATGTTCAGAAAATCGGCTCGTGATACTCGGCCTGAGCAACTGCATGTAATTAGCACACCACCCGGCGGGAGGAGGTCGACGGCCATCGAGTTGAGTCGCCCGTAAGCCCGCAGAGCACTTTCAGTCTGATGTCGCGAGCCAGCGAACCGTGGCGGATCGAGAATGACCGCATCGAACGTTTGCCCTTGGTCAGAGAGCTGTTTGAGCTCCTCAAAGCAATCTTGGCGTCGGAATTCAATGTTTTCGATGTGATTCCTGCTGGCGGCGTCGCGAGCCGCTTGGAGAGCATTTTCTGATGAATCGATGCCGATAACGGATGCCGCCCCTTGTTTTGCGGCAACTAATCCGAATCCACCGGCATAACAGCACACATCCAAGACGCGTCGACCGGTCAAATATCCCGCAGCAGCAATATGATTTAGACGCTGGTCGAGGTATCCGCCCGTCTTTTGCCCGCCCCGCAGGTCAACCGCTAGTCGTAGGTCGTTCTGGCGGTAGAGCACCGGTTCGCTTAATTCAGCTCCCCGATACCATTCGACCAACGGATCGATTCCCTCATGTTTTGCCGTTTTCGCATCGACGCGAACCATGATGGCTTGGGGCTCAAGCTTCGCTTGCAGGTGCTCTAAGATTGCTTCCCGCCACCGAAGAATCCCGGCAGACGTGAATTGAACGCCCAAGCAATCTGCGTAGCGATCGACGATCAGGCCACTCAGTAAATCAGATTCGCTAAAAAGAATTCGCTCAGCCCCCTCAGGATCGAATGGTTCGATCAGGCGGCGGCGTTTGATCGCGGCATCAATGCGAGCCTTCCACAAGGCATGACCCAACTCAACCGAGCGATCGTAGGAGTAAAGCCGGATGCGAAGACGGCTGGCTGGATTGATCACACCACGGGCGATCCAATTTCCATCGTGGTCCAGCAGGTCCACTACCTGCCCACAGGCTAATTCACGACCGTCCTCGGCGAGTGCATGCGCGTGAACCCAAGGATGGCGTGACAAAAAAGGAAACTGCCGTGAGGGTTTGAGTCTCAGCGGGCTGGGTTGGTCAAGATCGTTCATCAAGGATTTATTCGACAACTCGCGGGAAGGGGGCCCGCGGGAAGGGGGCCAGCCCATTTTCTCTCTCAGCAACCCCAGCGGAGATCCGCCAACCCGTCGCAGAGCCGAAATCGCGCGGAACAACGGCAAACTCATTGGAGAACGGGGCGATGGCCGCACCGAGAGCCATTTACGCCACAGCTTGCAGCATCGTTGAATTCGGTGCAAGTCGTCGAATGCATTGATTTAGGGGTGCAGTCGGATCGGCTTCAGGTCGATATATTGACTATTTGCTACCCTAATCGTGCTGACCACATGGTCGTGAAACACCTGATGGGTGGCAGCTTGGGATTTTTCAAAAGTGTTCTGTTTTGATCGCTAGAAGGCCACCACTATGACTCACGTTGTTGCCGAGCCATGCAACGGATGCAAATACACTGATTGCGTCGTCGTTTGCCCCGTGGAATGTTTCTACGAGGGCGACCAAATGCTCTACATCCACCCTGAGGAATGCATCGATTGCGAAGCTTGCGTTCCAGAATGTCCTGTTGAAGCAATCTTTCACGAGGATAATGTCCCCGATGAATGGAAGAACTATTTGGAACTCAACGCGGAGAAGTCCGAGTCCGGTGATTGCCCGGTCATTACAGAAAAGAAAGAACCGCTAGCGGATCAGTAACAGTGGTCTTCCCCGTTAGCGATCGCCTGATGGTCGCTGAACCAACAAAACTTTTTCGAAAGCCCGGTGTGCTACTCGCCCACCGGGCTTTTTTCTTATCAGTCAAGATCGCTCGCGCGATCGCTGTCTGAGATTCCCTTGCATCAGCTCAGCTTCGAGACTTTTCCCCTTCACGTTGCAGCTTTCTGCTCAGCCTGTCGCTGGCAAAAAGGTCTTCCAGCAGTCGTAACGTGGATCGTCCATGCTCTGGGCGAGAATCGGATTGACGCGAGGTTTACTCGGCCGCGAAAGCAGATTCATCCGCGCTTGCTTCGGGGTTCGTCCACCCTTGCGGCTGTTGCAGCGTAAGCAACAGCAAACAATGTTTTCCCAGGTAGTGGGGCCACCATGCGAACGAGGAATGACGTGGTCAAGACTAAGCTTTTGCGCTGGCTCGCTCTTGCCGCAATACTGGCAGGTGTGGTCGTCGCGTGCGAACAGGTTCTTGCGGTTGAAGCGAACGGTTTGAAGCGGCATCTTATCGAACCGCGTTAGACGCACAATGCGCGGAACTTGCAGTTCAAAGTTGACCGCTTGGATATATTCTTCTCCTGGCTGCTTTTCCAACGACGCGAGTTGGCTTAATTCGCACCAACAATCAAAGTCATAACTAACATACTGTCCCTGATCGTGGTCGATCACTTCCGCGCACTGCCGATAAAGCAACGTCAGAGCACGCCGTACATTGACGACTCGGATCGCCATGTAAAAGCGATTCAAGACGAGGGCATTGGTGTCGAGTACGGTTTTCGACATATTGCTGCGGTCCTTTCGTTTTGATTCTCGGAGGAATTCGGAACGAATGATGCGGTCTTCAAGGAAATTTGACCGGCGGGCAAGCTGCCTAACAGTCTAATGGCTTTCCCTTTGATCTTGTCGGGGCGATGGCTCGCAGCGAAACTCAATAGAATCCGGCAATGTCTCGCGGCATGCGATTTGGAACTGGGTGCCCTCTGGCCCGGAACTCTGTGAGGTTGAACTGGCTGGAGAATAGAGCGATGCTGATTGTTGGAAAAGTGTGTGGATTTCGGGATTCTGGGACGCCTCTGGGCGATCTCTCCTGTTGTTACAACCGCTTCGACACGCCAAGAACAACATTAGGTTCACCCGTTTTGTGGTATGTGGCACCCGCAATTTGGAAGCCATCAGGAGATGAGTTCGGTGAATATCTCTGATTGGAAATCGATGGTCGGGGAAGCAACCGGTGCATCCGCTGGTTGGTTTCAATGGGTTGATTTGTCTTGGGTTGACCCTGCCAGTGATGTTTTGCTGGCAGTCGCGTTGGTATTTGCCTGCATCATCCTATGGGGACTTAATTTGATTGCCCTACCAGGAAATTGGCTGGCTGTTTTGATGTTGGCGTTGTACGCCTGGCTGGGGCCCGAAGAAGGACGCGCGGCAATTAGCGTCACCCCGGTGATTGCTGCCGCGATTTGCGCAGTCGCGGCTGAAATACTCGAATTTGCAGCTGGTGCATTGGGCGCGAAGCGTGCAGGCGGAAGTCGTCGAGGCACGGTCATGGCTGTTGTCGGATCGATGATCGGAGCAGTCTTGGGAGCCATCATTGGTTTGCCGATACCGATTATTGGCTCGGTTTTGGCCGCGATCCTGTTTGCCGGAATGGGGGCAACAGCTGGGGCGATGTACGGGGAATGGACGGATGGTCGATCTTGGAAAGAAAGCTGGGCGGTTGGGCATGCCGCCTTTTGGGGACGCACCTTTGGCACGCTGGGGAAAGTCAGCGTCGGGGCGATCATTGTGCTCATCGCCATGATGGCCGTGATTTTTTAAAGGTTCGCGAGACATAAATTCCAATAGGGCATCGACGATTCCCTGTTTTGGATCCAGGCTGGAATTGAACCAAACAGCGTTTGTTCGCTGGCTGCATTGCATCATGCTGGCTGGGGTTCAAGCGTTTTTGCCAGCATGCTGCTGCTTTTACCATCCACTGCCGTGGAAGTCCTTGCTTTCAGCGATCACTAACATTAATTCTGGAACTCCATTGATGGTTAAGCCCAGCGGTGGATGAATCCGTTGTTTTGCTCCAGTTGCTAGCATCTGAGTTCGATTGACTTAGACCGAATGATTTTTCTAGCCTCCCGGAGCTAATCACTCGGTTGGGGTCTAGGCGGATCATGTCAAACGAACGGCGAACGCTCGATCGGCGTCGGCGAGTCTTATATTCGACGCACCAAACTGACTCGGCGACCGGTGGTGATTTAGCTAGGATGCGCGAAGCACGGCAACCATCGGCCGCCTACGGTTCGCGAGTGCATCGGCGATTGCGGGCACGATGGTTTTCTCTTGTTCCGGTCAAGCGTAGTTCGATGGCCTTGGTCGCGAGCATCATTTTTGCGGTCAGCAGTTTGCTATGTCTGGGGCACTACGCATCGGTCAGTTGGCCAAGTATCGCAGATAATCCTGGGATTTCCGGTCCGCTGCGATTGGATCGACCCGACAGTTTTGGTCGTTGGTTCATGGTGATGATGCTGGCGGGGACGGCAGGTCTTTCGTTTTTGATCTATCAGTTACGACGTCATCGTAATGATGACTTTGCGGGTCGTTACCGATTATGGCGAACCGTTTTGATCGTTGCTCTACTGAGTAGCTTGCAGGCTTTGGTACCCATCGTTGATTGGAGCGGTGCTTTACTCGATTTGGCGTTTGGGCGTCGCGTAGCGTTGGCGGGTGGCGACTGGGTTCGATTAATTGTGTTGTTTGGTGGCGCAATCTTGTTATTGCAAATGCTGGCTGAGATACACCGTTGCCGGTTTGCAATGTTGACGCTGAGTCTTGGTGTCGTGTGTTGGGGAATCGCCGTCGCTGTTCAATGGAATGTGATGGAGGTCACAACGGTCGGTCGCTGGGTGTTGGTGACTGCCATGCCGTTGATGGCTAGCAGTGCTGTTTTTATCGCAACCATCGCCTATTTAAGAATGCTCTACCGAGAGGTGCGGCAGGTAGAAGATTCGGTGTCGATGCGTGAGCGATGGCAAAGGATGCGGCAGGATTTGTTTGATAAAGATCCTCAGGAAGAAATTGAAAAGACGGCGAGGACCAAGTCCGAAAAGTTGGTGCTGCAATCAAAAAGTGAATCGGTTGAACCCGCAAGACGCTCAAAGCAAAGTCCACCGGTTCAGAAACAATCATCTACACATGATTTGGAAGACGAATCCGCTGAAGTAGAAACGGACGCGGCGGAAGTGCAATCTAAAAAACGAAGTTGGTTCCGGCGTCGAGCAAAAAGCGAGGCTGGTCACAGCTCTCAGAAGAGTGAGTCAGTGAAATCCAAGTCAGTGGATTCCTCCGCCAAGCCGAAAAAGAAACGTCGATTCTCTCTTCGTTTAAAGCCGGTATCCCAGCAAGACGATAACGCGAAGACGAAGTCAGTTGAAGAAAAAGAAAACTCTGTTGAGCAGAAGCAGCGTGGAGGTTGGTTGAGGCGAAAAGAAGTCAAGAAAGAAACGGATGTTGTCAAAGAAGAGTCGTCGAGCAAGAAAAATGGTCGCTGGTGGCGTCGAAATAAACAGGCTGGTTCTGACGAGGCAGATCCCGCGGCTCAAACCGAAAAACCTAATTCGGGCGGGTGGTTGAATCGGAAAAAGACGGCAGAGGAAAAGGCCGTCGAGAAGGATCTAGAAAAAGAGGTCGCTGTGGAAACGCAGCGAGCCGAAAAGTCATCGGCGGAATCTGATCGGTATGACGAAGTGATCGATTCAGAGGAGATCGACTGGAGTTCACTTAGTAAAAGTGAAAGGCGTCGATTGCGAAAGCAACTCAAGCGTCAAAACCGTGCGGCTTAGTCGATTTGAAAGTTGCGTGGCCGATGGCTGCGCTTGTATGACGTCTAGCCGTTACGCTTTGGCCGAGGCACTTTGCTGCCACCTTTGATTCCCTTTCGGCGTTTCTTGTGACGCCCCGCAGCACTACTTTTTGACGTTCGTTCGAATTCGACTTCGGATAAAGGCTTGCCGATATTTTCTTTTAGTTGCAACACGCGATCACGAAGTGATGCGGCACGTTCGAATTCCAAAGCTTCAGCAGCAGCCAGCATTTCTTGTTCGAGCGAATCGACGTATTCGATGGTAATGTAGGTGACCTCTCCCTCGTCCTTCGCCGCCGCTGTATTGGCCCGATGCCGGGATGCGTCCGCTTCGATTCCTGCCCGGATTTTTTTGCGAATTGTTTCCGGAGTGATCCCGTGTTCGCTGTTGTATTTTTGTTGGATCGCACGACGTCGTTCTGTTTCGTCGATTGCCAATTTCATCGAGTCAGTGACCTTGTCTCCATACAGAATGACTTTCGAATTGGCGTTTCTTGCTGCCCGGCCAATTGTTTGAATCAAACTGGTTTCGCTTCGCAGGAACCCTTCCTTGTCAGCATCTAGAATTGCGACCAGGGAAACCTCGGGCAAATCCAGTCCTTCACGGAGCAGATTGACACCCACCAGACAATCAAATCGTCCGGCTCGTAACTCTTGCAGCAAGTCCACGCGTTCAAACGCATCGAGTTCACTATGAAGCCAACGGCAGCGGATGTTCTGTTCCTGGAGAAACGTAGAGAGATCTTCTGCTAATCGTTTTGTAAGGGCGGTCACCAGGACACGTTCATCGCGTTCAGCGCGGACACGGATTTGTTCCATCAGATGATTGACTTGCCCCCGTGCGGAAACGACTTCTACCTCCGGGTCCAACAGGCCGGTGGGGCGAATGATTTGTTCAACAACCTGTCCGCGGGTCCGCTGTAGTTCGTAGTCACTCGGCGTCGCGCTGACGAAACAAATTTGACCGGTTCGTTCCTCCCACTCCTCAAATTTCATGGGACGATTGTCCATCGCGCTGGGCAAGCGGAATCCGTGGCTGACCAGGGTTTCTTTACGGCTGCGATCACCGGCATACATCGCGCGAACCTGCGGTATGGTTACGTGCGACTCGTCGACAAACGTAATGAAATCGTCGGGAAAGAATTCATACAAGGTGTCAGGGGTAGCACCCGGTGGTTTGCCGGATAAGGGGCGTGAGTAATTCTCAATGCCGGGGCAATGTCCGACCTCTGCGAGCATTTCCAGGTCAAACCGAGTGCGTGCAGAGAGACGTTGTGCTTCAAGTAGTTTCCCTTGTGATTGGAACACTTCAAGTTGCGTTGCGAGTTCTTCTCGAATAACTCGAAGCGCGTTTTGAATCCGATCCTCCGGCATGACAAAGTGCCGTGCGGGGTAGATGTAAATGTGGTCCAGTGTCTTGATCGTCTCACCCGATAGCGGCTTGATGATCGAAATTTGTTCAATCTCGTCTCCCCACATCTCGATCCGGTAGGCGAATTCCTCGTAGCTTGGCCAAAGTTCGATCGAATCGCCTCGGACCCGGAATTTTCCTCGCTCAAAAGCGACGTCATTCCGCTCGTACAGCACGTCGACCAACTTCAGCAGGAGGTGATCACGACGCGTTTGCTCTCCACGGTGAAGTGCAACCATTAATTCCTTGTAATCAGATGGCGAACCAAGTCCGTAAATACTGCTAACCGAGGCGATGATGACCACATCGCGGCGGCTGACAAGCGAGCTGGTCGTGGCAAGTCGCAATCGATCGATTTCTTCGTTGATCGACGCATCTTTTTCGATGTAGACGTCGCGTTGCGGGATATAGGCCTCTGGCTGGTAATAGTCGTAATAGCTGACGAAGTAGTGAACCGCATTGTTGGGAAAGAATTCCTTGAACTCGCTGTATAGCTGTGCAGCTAGCGTTTTGTTGTGGCTAAGTACCAAGGCTGGGCGACCAAGATTTGCGATGACGTTGGCCATCGTGAAGGTCTTGCCTGTTCCAGTTGCGCCCAGCAGGGCCTGCGTTTTTCGCCCCGCCAAAAAACCCTTGGTCAATGCCTCAATCGCCCGAGGCTGATCACCCGCGGGGGGAAACGGCTGTTGCAGTTCGAAGGGGGCGGGAGTTAGCTCCGTCGATGATTCTGACATGCCACTATCGTACCGTAGGGGCCACCATGGTTGCCATGACGCGTTTAGCTGCCGGTCGCTATTGGTGGCTCGGGAAAGAAGGTGAGCCAGCAGCACAGTACGGGCTGATTTGCCGCAGTGTCTGTTGGCCGATTCCGTGGACTCGATCTAAGGCCTGGACATCAGCAAAGAACCCTAACCTTTTTCGATTCTCGACAATTCTTTTAGCCAGCACCGGACCGACCTGAGGCAAAATTGACAGTTCCTGGGGTGACGCTCGATTGATGTCGATTTGTAGCTTGCCCCGAATCGGAGGTAATGCGGCAGGAGTCGACCACCACAGAACAATCAACGCCACATGAAGCAAAATAGCAATCGCTGCGAGCGGTCTTTGCATGCCCTGCTTTCGTAGATTGACCAGAGATCGATCTAGTCGTTGCCTATTGTGATGATCCACCCTGCCGCTTTTGCCCCCCCAGCCTTCACAGATTCAACAGAAGAGGCAGGTCTATAATCATGCTGGCCCTCCCGAAACGCTATTTACCCCGGTAGGATAGCGCGCGGAATCTGGCTTACGCAATCCACCCTGTCACTTCGTCCTTGGAAACTGTTCAACGATGGCCCACCAAGATTACCGCACTGTGACCGTAAGCGAAGAATTGGAGCATGATTTGCGGGCAATCGTGCGGCTGGCGATCGCGGAGGATCTACGGGATACGGTCGATTGGACGACCGTCTGCTTGATTGACGATCAGACGCGGGGTGGATGCCAGATCGTTCCGCGAGAATCGGGCGTTGCGGCAGGGGTGGCGATGTTGCCGTGGATCATCGACGAATTCGATGCCGACCTCGAGCAGGAATCTTTGCTCGCTGATGGGGAGGTGCTTACACCGGGTCAACCGATTGCTCGGTTGCGTGGGAGCGTACGTGATTTGCTGACCAGTGAGCGAACGATACTCAATATCCTTTCGCGGCTGTGCGGGATTGCGACATTAACTCAGCAGTATGCGGAAAAGATTTCGCCATTTTCAGCGCGGTTGTACGATACACGCAAAACGACGCCTGGTTGGCGATTGATGGAAAAATACGCGGTCCATTGTGGTGGCGGACACAATCACCGCAGTGGTCTGCATGATGGGTTTCTGATTAAGGACAACCACCTGGCGTTTGCCGGTGACGCGGACGGTCCAATGCCGGCGGGGAGCGCTGCCGCGCGCGCGATGCGGTGGCGAGCCGCGACGATCGACAGCATGCAGGCACCAGGAATTGTGGAGGTCGAGGTGGATTCGATCGAGCAGTTCAAGGATGTGCTTCCGCAGCATCCAAACATTGTTCTTCTCGATAATTTTTCGATTGAATTGCTAACCGAGGCGGTCTCGATTCGGAACGAGCTTGCGTCTGAGGTCGAACTGGAGGCATCGGGCAACGTCAGAATCGATACGATCGCACAAATTGCCGCAACCGGGGTGGATCGAATCAGTAGTGGTGCTTTGACACACCAAGCGACGTCGCTTGATCTTGGTTTGGATTGGTTTGACGGTACAGCAAGCTAGCATTCGCCAATCGGGTCGCCGTGGGGTAATCACTCTGCGTTCTTGCCAAATCGCGATCTCTCAGTCATGCACTCGGGCACTTCCATCACAACACAACAGCGTTGGCTAGACTTCGTTCATCCTCTCTTGGACGCAATGTCGGTTTTGGCGCCACTAGCTGCCGCACGTTGGTGCAGCGGTCGTGACATGAACACGCTAACGCTGTCCATGGATTGGCTGCAGTCGTATTGTTTTCGCTTTATAGTCAGCTGACTGGAGTGCTGCATCGTTGTGACGGCGGGTCAGCCGACCGAGAAATGCTTCGTGTCGCAGTCACCTGGGTGCTGACTCTGCTTGCTTTGGCAGCGATTGGATTTGTCACGCGAGGCGGTCAGCATTTTTCGCGAGCAGTGATCCTCAGTTGGCGATTCTTGACTCCCGCCATCCTGGGGCTGCGGTGAATGTGCGTTCGCATTTTGAAGCAAGAGTTTTTGCCACGTGGTTTCGCCGTCCGAAGAGTCGCGATCGCCGGCTAGAATTCGCTCGGCCGGCAGACCCATAAAAATATTATTAATGACGAACCCTCTCTCGGTTATCGCTTCGTTGGTTTTTACGATGATCGAAGCGGAGCTCGTGATGCTGCGGACGAACCAGCGGAATTGGACCGCTCAGCTCATGCGATCGAGGAATTAGGGTTGGACGGTGATTTGGCTGCCTTGGTCCATGCGGCGCGGGGGAGCGAGGTCGATACCTTGCTGCTCACACTGCCGATGCGGGCCAAAGAGCGAATTAAATTTGTTCTCAATGGCCTGACTATACGACGGCGTCGGTTTATATCGTGCCTGATTTCTTCGTTTTTGAGTTGTTGCACAGTCGCTGGACCAATATGGGGGGATTACCCGCGGTCAGCGTATTTGAGAATCCGTTGTTTGGTGGGGAAGGTTTGAGCAAGCAAATCGCCGACTGAATGTTGGCGGCCTTGGCTTTGGTCGTGGCCGCTATTCCGATGATGCTGATTGCGATTGTGGTTAAGTTGTCTTCGCGAGGTCCGGTATTCTTCCGACAGCGACGATATGGATTGGACGGTCGTGAGATTCTTGTTTGGAAGTTTCGTTCTAGGAGCACTTGTGACAATGGATCGGTCGTAAATCAAGCGATCAAGAGCGATCCCCGAGACACTCGTGTCGGGGCGATCTTGCGAGAAACTAGCTTGGATGAGTTGCCTCAATTGTTCAACGTTATGAATGGGGCGATGTCACTCGTAGGACCACGACCTCATGCCACTGCGCACAATGAGCAATAACGAAAACTGATTCGCTGCTACATGCTCCGCCACAAAGTCAAACCGGGGACTGCCGGTTTAGCCCAGGTCCATGGTTGCCGGGGTGAAACCGAAACGCTCGACAAGATGGAGCGGCGCTTTGATTGGGACCATCATTGCATTCGCACATGTTCGCTGTGGCTGAATTTGAAAATTTTATTCAGAACCGTTTTTGTCGTGTTAAAGCAAGGACACGCTCGCTAGAAATCCGGCCTCTATGCGAGGTCTCTGGCAGCAAGCCTCGACCCAACCTGTTCACTCGCATCCGGTCAACTTCCGTCAGGTCCGTGCGCCCGAGTTTCAGTCGCCACGACAAAGATTCATTTGGACTCTATGTGCCACACGCGGTCTATAATGGCCTAAGGTTTACTGCGGCCATCATTGGATTCGTGGTCAGCGATTCCGCGTCATCAATCGTCGCCGCCGCCACCGAACAGCATCAACAAGTAATAGGCCAAGGTCATAACGCCCTGCAGTGTCGCAGCAACGTAGGTCAAAGCCGCAGCGTTGAGTACCTTGGCGACGTATTGTTCTTCATTCCCTGCGATGATGCCTTGAGCGACCAATTCTCTCCTCGCTCGATTGCTGGCATCGAACTCGACTGGCAGGTTGATCAGCTGAAAGGCAACAACCAAGGCGAAGCAGACGACACCGAGCAGGATCAAGCCAGGCATTTGGAAAATCATCCCACCGAACAACAGTCCAAAACTTGCTTTTGAACCAAAGTTGGCAACGGGAACCGCCATGTTGCGAATTACCAACGGTCCGTAAGCACGGGCGTCCTGCAACGCGTGCCCCGCCTCATGACAAGCGACGCCAACGGCAGCCATCGAATGGCCCTGGTAGACATCTGGGCTTAGCCGAAGAACTTTTGCTCGGGGGTCATAGTGGTCCCCCAGGTGGCCCTGGATCGGTTCGATCGCGACCGAATTGAGTCCGGCATCATCGAGCATTTTTCTCGCTGCTTGTGATCCCGACATCCGCGTGGGAACTTCGCTCATTTCGGAAAAAGCTGTTTTGACCCGTCGCTGGGCATAAAGTCCCAACAGAAACGGCGGGATGACAAACAATAAATAAGTCAACATTGTGTTACTTTTTTTATGTGGTAGCCTCGAATGAACAAAAAGCTTGGTGCCTTTATTTCGTAACACCAATCCAGTTCAAGCTTGGGAATCAAAACGTTGCCAGAACGACAGTTCAAAAAACTCCTTCTCTAGTATGCAAGTATCGCGCCATTCGCGTCGATTGCACCCCTGCCTAAGTGTTAATCACGGGAGGTTGGCGTGACTTTCATGGAGACTGTTTCTTCGCCTCGCTTGACAACGATTTCGACTTCTTCGCCGATTTTTAAGGCTTCAATCGCGTACGTGTAATCGTAGATGTCCTCGATTTTTCGTCCCGCCAATTTCACAATGATGTCTCCCCCTGTCACCCCTGCTTTGGCGGCAGGCCCCTCGCCTGCGACACCGCTTAGTTTCAGTCCTTTCACATCACCGGCGACGTAGTCAGGGATGGTGCCGAGGTAAGCGGTTAGACGCGCTCTTGGGGTCTCTTCAGTGGCTTGACCTTCCTCTAGTTCAAACTTTGGTGGTTGTTCGGTGGTCAACAAGCCTCGTGTTAGCAAGCCGAACAGCCGTGAAATTTTTGCCGTACCGTCGTAGTTCAATTTGTCGGGGGTATCACGGGGCGTGTGGTAGTCTTCGTGAGCACCGGTGAATGCGGAAAGAATGGGAACCCCTCGGCCGACAAATGCCGAGGCGTCCGTTGGCAGTCGTGAGCTGGTTTTGTCGAGCTGTAGCTTGAGTCCGACAGGAAGATTTCGACGTTGCACTTCGCCTGCGAATCCAGGCGACGAACCGATACCTTGCACCACAAGTTTCTCACGCAACCGACCCACCATATCGAGATTCAAGTAAGTCGTGACTGCGGCGGTCAAGCGGGTTTGCTCCGCTGATCCGCCATGCCCGTGAGCGGCAGCCACCTCATCCTTCGGTGATGTTTCTATCGTGGCCCGCGGCGCATTTGGGAACAACTCGTAGTAGTCGCTTACAAACGCTTGGGAACCGAACAAGCCGAGTTCCTCACCACTCCAGGCGGCAACCACGAAATCTCGCTTTGATTTTAGGTTACCACTGCGGATCTCACTCGCGAGGTACTGCGCGATTTCAAGCATTGCTGCGACACCGCTGGCATTGTCATCCGCACCAACGTGGACGGCATCCCTCTCGTCGTCTCGGGCAAGGCTGTTACTGCTACCGCCACGTCCGAGGTGGTCAATGTGAGCACCGAGGATAACCGCTCCGGCATCCTTTGATGGTGCAGTCGCAGGAAGACGTGCGACCACGTTTCGGCCGGTTCCACGTTGGCGTTTGATTCCGATGGTTGCGGATGCTTTGGCAGTGCCAACGGGAAAGCCCATTTGCAAAGAGCCATCGTCGAGTTCGGATTGGATTTTCGGAAGGTTGCTATCGGCCGCTGCCAGCAGTTTGATCGCTACATCGTTGGTGATCGATAACGCGGCAATGCTAACGCTGGCCTGGGATGCTGCTTGATCAAAACGAATCAGCTGATTACGAACTTTGCTTGTCGGCCCGCTGACGAACAAGATTCCTTTTGCACCCAAGTCGCGAGCGATTGAAGCTTTCCGTCGCGGACTCGAGTACCTAGCCATTTCTTGCCGCCGTTCCGGTGTGATTTCTTGCGGTAAATCACGCAACACGATGACCCATTGGTCGGCAACGTTCAGATGAACATAACTGTCGTACTCGGGTGAGTTTTCTGACTCAGGAATCTGCAACCCATACCCGGCGAAAACGATTCCGCTTGGTTCAAAGTTGCCGACCTCCGAAAACGACAACGGTCTCCAATCTTTATCGAGTTCAAGTGTTTCGCCGGCAACCTTCAATTGATTCTCAGCGGTTAGTGTTGATCCGGCGGGGAAGTCGAACATGTGGTAGAACGACCCGTTTTCACCTGCTGGTTCAAACCCCAGACTTTCTAAGTACGCCGCCACATAGGCGGTCGCCCGCCGCTCCCCCTCCGTGCCCGTCAGTCGGCCTCCGAGTTCGGGGCGAGTCAAAAAATCAACGTGTCGCATGACATCCGTTGGGGCAAAGTCGGGTGAAGAAGACTCCGCTGCGGCTAAGGCCGCGTTGCGATCTTCGCTGTTTTCTAAACCCAGTTTCTGCCTGGCGAGGGCATCGTTCCAGGTTCCCATGAAAATTTGCGATTGTTTGTTCGCCGTGCGATTGCTGGTCCATGAGAGCTGTTTGCCATCAGGCAAGAAGACAGGCAAACCATCGAAGCCATCGGTACTGGTTACACGCACCGGTTCACCTTTGCCATCGGCTCTAACCAGATAGAGTTCAAAGTTTCCGAAGCCGTGCTTATTGGTTGTGAAGATTAAGTAGTCTCCGCTGGGATGAAAAAACGGTGCCCAACTCATTGCGGCAATGCTTGTCAAACGTTGGACGTCGGTGCCATCGGTTTTCATTGTGAAAACTTCGGCGGTAGCACCATCTTCGGAGAAACGTCGCCAGCAAATTCGTTCGCCGTTCGGAGAGAAGAATGGGCCACCGTCGTAACCGGGGACATCGGTCAGTTGCCGCACGTTTGTTCCATCGGCGTTCATGATGTAGAGGTCGATCATGAAAGCCGGGTCGACTTCGAATAATTTCTTTTCGCGATCGGTGAGATCCCTCGAATAGGCTTGGCGATTTGAGGCGAAAACAATTTGACTGCCGTCAGGACTGTAGCTTCCCTCTGCATCGTAACCGCGCGCATTGGTCAGTCGTCTGAATTCTCCGTTGGCCAACGCTTTTGCGTACAGTTCGTAATTTGGATCGTAGTCCCATGAATAGCGTCGCTGCTTACCGCTGTTCCGCAATTCAATTTCAGCATTCTGTTTCTCAACCGCGTCCGGGTCATCGTGGGTACTTGAGAACAGCACTCGGTCCCCACTGGGGTGAATCCACGCGCAGGTTGTTTTGCCATGGCCTGGCGAGATCTTGGTGAGATCACCGGTTTTGAAATCGGTCACGTAGATCTGGTAGAACGGATTTGCTCGATCACGCTCACTCTGAAAGACCATTTTCGAGCCATCGGCACTGAAGTAGCCTTCCCCTGCCCGCCGGCCTTCAAATGTGATTTGTCGGACGTCCGACAACCACGCCGATTCGTATTCCGTCTCATCGGGGAGGTCACCGGGATTTTGGCCCAGCAGTAAACACGGCAGACTAAACAACAGGCAGGCAGCGGCGTATCGAAGCATCATTGGCATCACATCAAGCAACGATTGAGAGGTGGGACTGAGATTCAGGTCACTAAATTCTACCGCAACGCGGCTAGATCGCAGATGGGGAAAGCGAATGACTTCTACGAACGAAGCTTCGCCGGTGTTCTGCCTGTTTCACGGTGTTGAACCGCCCGTGTTAATGAACGGCTCGGATCATGCTCGGGGATGTCTCTTCAGATTGGTTGGGTAGCGATGTGGAACGCTGGCAAGAAAACCGCTTGGGGTGGTGTGTCGAGAGGGATGGTTGGAGGAAGTCGATTGCTCATGTGACCAAGCTGTGGGCACCGCGAAGGCAAATCAAATCTTTGCTCCAACGCGCGAACAATTCCTTTCGCTGGTCTTCGCGAGCGAAAGTTCGAATCGAATTCACGTTCCGCCGAATGTCATCCCGAACCAATCCATACACGAGTTGATATTCGGCTTCTGGGTCCGCTACGTCGTCGTAATCGTCGGTCGGGCGGACTCGCACCTGAGCCTCAAATCGGAAGACTTGCAGCCATCCAGGCCTTTGAACCGCAACCAAGCGAACATTTCGCAGCTTTGCGGTCCCACCAAAAAAACCATTTGCCGTTAAGTGCTTACGAATCGCGATTTCCATGTCGCGATCGCCGCACCAGTCGGTGTACCGTTGACGGAGATGTTTGAACCAACCGATGAGCATGCTATTTCCTCCGCTCTATTATTGTCGGATGGCAAGATCAGGGCTGGGGTTGGTTGTTCGCCGGATTTGGCGGGTCAATAATCGGTCGGACGTCGGTGGATCCGCCACTTGGTCGAGCCCTGCAACCGCCGCGATTGCAATCAACGGCCCTGTTCAGAGGCAATCGGTCTTTCCGGATGCCGGGCCGAGAAAAGTTCTTCTGATTCGACCTTCGCGGTTGTCGCCGTGGTGGTCCACTGCAGCCTGAACTATTTGTTCGGCAAATCGAAGTCACCGGTCAGGTCTCGCCAAACGCAGTGAATATGATTGGCAGGATTTCCAGCGGCGTCAGGTTGCGTGTTGACGAATTCGATCAGGAACTCCTTTCCACGGACGCGATAGTAGTGGCCAATGCCCGGTTTAGTCGGACCTGCCCACGCGAAATGGATATCTTCCCAACCGTTTTTATCAATCCTGTTGCGTCGCTCTGCGGAGACCTTTTTCGTGGTCGCGTTGGTGTAGGTGTAAACAAGTTTTTTAAGCAACGCTTGCTGATCCTCATTGAGTTCGCGTTGGCTGATGCCTTCAGGTTCTCCGACCTCGGCCTGAGGTTCGCCGGCGAAACGAATTTCTTTCGGTGCGGTATCCGACAAGATTGCTCGCTTCGCTTGAACCGGATTCAAAGCATTGACCAATTCAAATGCCAGAGCCTCTTCATTGCGAAGGACTCGTGTTCCTTTCCCCAGTGGGCCTGCGACATCGTTCATTACGGTGGCGGGATTCGCGGCAAAGAACTGCGGTGTGCTGTCGACGATTTGTCCATCACGACAAACGAAGTTCAGTGACAGGTGGTGGCCTTCGAAGCTCATGCCCCAGGAACCGGCATTAGTCGGTGTCCCGAAAATTGTGACGTAGTACTTTTCTGGGTCACGCTCCCAATTTCTGCCTTCACCCTCGAGTTCCCGCAAGACTCCCTCAAGCATCATGATCTTTTGGGTCTTGTCGTAGCCAAGTTCACTCAGGGCGGCACGCACCAATCGCAAAGCAGCGGTGCGTTGTGCTTGATTCATTTCTCGAATCACTAAACCCTTGCGATTTTTCTTCGGGATGAAGTGCCAGTCCACTCGTTTTTCTGACCCGTATGGAATTTGTGCGATCGCTTGCTGGTCTTTATCGAGTGTGGCCAGAAACGCATCGGCAAACGTTTTCATCTGCGCTGCGGGCGGGGCCGCAACTTGTTGGCCAATCACAAAAGCAATAGCGACCAGAAGAGATCCAGTCAGGAGGGAGCGGGCGATTCGCATAGCAAAACCATCGTCTTGGTGGGGGCGGTGGGACCTCGGGGAGTCATGAATGCAGCTTCATGGACGCCCCCCCGGATCGTGAACCACCGGTTCGTAGTGGAGAGATTGTAACTCAGGCTCCGATAGAAATCAGGCTGGCCGACAGGAGAGTCGAATTATGTCTCTTCGTCCTCTACGTTGGTGGTTCACCACTGGTGTTCAGGGGCATTGCGAATTTCAATATCCCCGGCGTCACACGACTATTTCGATTTTCACGGACGTTTTTACTCCTCGCGGACGAAATTTTATGAAACGCATTCCCGAACCACAGATCATGAGTCCCACCGAAGAGGCTCAGCAGTATCACGAAATGGATCATGGAGAGGTGAATCGAAAGTTCGTGACCGAACTGACGGCCGGTCCGGTTGGGGAACGCATCATCGATCTGGGATGTGGCCCAGCGGCGATCCCGATCGAGATTTGTCGCAGGCTTGACTCAGTGCGTGTGATGGCGCTCGATCAAGAGGTTGAAATGCTGGAGATCGCGAAACGCGAAATAGATCTGGCTGGCTTGCTCGATCGCATTGAGCTTCATTGCGTCGATGCCGCCAACATGTCAGATTTTGATGACGAAATTGCCGATGTCGTCGTGAGTAACAGTCTGATTCATCACCTCGATCAGCCGGAGCTTGGGGTGGCGACAGCCGTGCGGTTGTTGCGGGTGGGAGGGCGTTTGTTCGTCCGTGATTTGTTTCGCCCCGAATCGATGGAAGAAGTGGAAGCTTTGGTTCGTCAGTATGCCGGCAGTGAAAACGAATTGGCACAGCAGTTATTTCGGCAGTCATTTCAAGCGGCATTGACTCTTGAGGAGATCCGGGAGATCGCCAGGGGGCTTAACATTGACGCCGAGCACGTTCAAATGAGCAGCGACCGACATTGGACGATAGATTGGATCAAGGGTTAACTCTGGCTGGATGTCATCTCGGAACTCGTTTTAATAAATCATGCGCACTTATTTAAAGCTTCTGGACGAGATTCTGCATCACGGACTCGATCGCGACGACCGCACTGGGGTCGGTACACGCGGGCTGTTCGGACGGCAGATGCGATTCGATCTGTCGCAAGGTTTTCCGTTGGTGACGACCAAAAAAGTTCACTTGCAGTCGGTCATTTACGAATTGCTGTGGTTCCTCCGCGGGGACACAAATGTGAAGTGGTTGCAGGAAAAGGGTGTGACTATTTGGGACGAGTGGGCCGACGAAAACGGCGACCTCGGACCGGTCTATGGCCATCAGTGGCGGAGTTGGCCGCGTGGCGATGGGACTGTGATCGACCAGATTGGCTGGGTGGAGAACGAAATTCGAACCAACCCGCAGTCGCGTCGACTGGTCGTTTCGGCCTGGAATGTCGCGGAAGTTCACAAGATGGCACTGCCTCCTTGCCACCTCTTGTTTCAGTTCTACGTTGCCGGCGATCGCTTGTCCTGCCAGTTGTATCAACGTAGTGCGGACATGTTTTTGGGGGTTCCCTTCAATATTGCTAGTTACGCCTTGCTGACGATGATGATGGCGCACGTCACCGGCCTGCAGCCGGGCGAATTCGTGCACACCTTGGGGGATTTGCATTTGTATCGCAACCATTTTGATCAGGCACGCGAGCAGCTTTCCCGCCATCCAAGGCCATTGCCGATGATGGAAATTAACTCCAAGGCAGAGCATGTGGTTGATTTTCAGTATGAAGACTTCCAGCTCACTGGATACGACCCTCACCCGAGGATCAAGGCGTCGGTGGCGGTTTGAGCGATATCGTTGTTGCAGCATTAGTCGCGATGACACCCGATGGCGTCATCGGTCACGAGGGTGGAATGCCCTGGCGTTTGAGCAGTGATCTGCGTCGTTTCAAAGAACTGACCATGGGGGGGGTTCTCGTGATGGGGCGACGTACCTTCGATTCAATCGGGCGTCCTTTGCCAGGTCGTCAGACGGTCGTTGTCACCCGTCAGGCAGATTGGCAATTCGAAGGGGTGCACCGGGCGGCTGACCCCGCGGAGGCGATTCAGCTGGGCAAGTCACTCGGTGGTGACGGGGTTTTTGTGGTGGGGGGTGCCGAAATTTACCGGCAATTACTGCCACGCTGTGATTGGGTTGGGGTGACCACGGTTTGGGCGTCCCTGAAGGGTGATACGGCACTGGAGTTGGATTTGAGCGAGTTTTCGCCCGTCGAGCGTGCTCGATTCCCCGCTTCGGTAAAGGACGATTATCCGACAGAGTTCGTGCGATACCGAAGAAATTCCGATCAGGAAACGCGGTAGCCAGCTGTTTTCTGAGGCTCCGCAGCAACGTTTTGTTGGTTGATTGGCCCATCCCTTCCCGCTTTTTAAATTGGCTTTGCTGGGGCAAATCAGGCTGTTTGACGGGCCTGGGTCATGTAGGTCGGCGTTGAAACAGACTTGTATCTGAGAAACCTTGAAAAATGCGGCCACGTCCCCATTGAGCAAAAAGGGGGCCACTGGGTATATTCCGGGATTCTTGGCCAGAGCGTGAGCCCCAAGTTGAGGCGAGCGTAGCTGATTATATGTCCCCGTAGTCACGGAATTTCACCGGAGCTAGCCCTATGCCCCGTTTGATGGGCGTCGACATCCCGAACGACAAACAGATCCAATATTCACTCACTTACCTTTATGGGATCGGATTGCACTCCGCCCGAGAGGCATGTGAAAAGTTGGGGATTGACCCGACCCGGCCTGCCAGTGACATCCATGAGGATGAGCTTGGCCGGATTGCTGCCTTGCTGGAACGCGACTACACGGTCGAAGGTCCGCTGCGTCGTCAATTGGCTCAGAATATCAGCCGGCTTCGAGAAATTAAAAGCTATCGCGGCATGCGGCACCGCCAATCGCTGCCCGTTCGCGGTCAGCGCACCAAGACGAATGCTCGGACTCGAAAAGGACCGCGAAAGACGGTCGCCGGGAAGAAGGGCGTCAAGGACCTCCGCTAATCGGACTGGATTCGCCGCAGAGGCGATCATGTCCGCTTGGGAGAGCCTTTTATTGTTTTTAATGACATTCGTACCAAACACTGATTCGAGAACTTTGCAGTGGCAAAGAGCAACAAAAAGAAAAGAGTTCGTCGCAATGTGACCAGTGGCGTAGCCCACATTCACGCGACATTCAACAACACGACGGTGACGATCACCGACCCCAAGGGTGACACCCTTTGCTGGGCGAGTGCCGGCACGAGTGGGTTTAAGGGTAGTCGTAAGAGCACCCCCTTCGCTGGTCAGTGTGCTGCTCAGCAGGCCGCCGAGAAAGCGACCAAGTTTGGGATGCGTGATGTTGAGGTTCGTGTGAAAGGTCCTGGTTCGGGACGTGAAAGTGCGATTACCTCGCTTCAGTCGGCTGGATTGAACGTCAAGTTGATCGAAGACGTCACGCCGATCCCTCATAACGGTTGCCGACCACGAAAGAAACGACGCGTCTAGTTTCAGATCCGAGGTCACCCGACTTGCCGGGTTGATCTGCTGTTGAATGCCGCCGCTCCGGTAGCGGGCGGCTTATGCTCGGATTGATCCTTTCGCAACCCGATCCCGACCACCACCTCCAATATCCGTCTCTCAGGTCAGAGGTATTTGACGATGCATATTCGTTGGCGAGGCATGGAACTGCCAAGCACGCTTGAAGTTGACCGCGATTCACTGACCGGCAGCTACGGCAATTTTTACGCAGAACCCTTTGAGCGGGGCTTTGGGGCTTCGGTGGGCAATAGTCTCCGCCGAGTCTTGTTAAGTAGCTTGATGGGAAGTGCGGTTACGCAAATTAAAATTCGTGGCGCCCAGCACGAATTCACCACGATCCCAGGCGTCCTCGAAGACGTGACCGAAATCGTTCTCAATGTGAAGAGCTTGGTCGTTCGGAACCACAGCGAGGCGACTCGCGTGATTACGATCGAAAGCGACAAAGCTGGGGTTATCACCGGTGGTGACGTCCAGACTGACTCCGATGTCGAGGTGATCAACAAAGATTTGGTGATCGCAACGTTGACCGAGGATGTTCCATTCATGATGGAAATGGTCGTCGAGAACGGTCGCGGCTACGTGCCAAGCACCGAACACAGCAGTGTTGATCACGAGATCGGCATCATTCCGATCGATGCAGTTTTCAGCCCGATTACCCGTGTTCGCTACGAAGTAGAAGAAACACGCGTCGGTCAAAAAACGAATTACGATAAGCTGAACTTGGAGATTTGGACCGATGGATCGGTTAGTCCCGAGTTGGCGTTGGTCGAATCGGCCAAGATCCTGCGGAAGCACCTGAACCCATTCGTCCAATATCGCGAGTTGGGACCGAGTATTTTTTCGGCTGCTCGTGGAGGAGCTGGATCGCCGGAAGCCCAATTGGAAGCCAAGCTCAACATGACGCTGGCCGATCTCCGGCTCAGTGTCCGAGCAAATAATTGTCTCGAAAGCGAGAACATCCAAACCGTGCGTGACCTCGTTCAGAGAACGGAAGACGCTCTTTTGGAAGTTCGTAACTTCGGTGACACAACCCTTAATGAAGTTCGCGAGAAGTTGTCGCAGTACGGACTGCACCTTGGTATGCGTGTACCGAACCAACCATTGTTCTAGCGAATCACCACTTTCCACCCAAACATTCGACGGACTTGACCCCATGCGTCACCGAAGAAAAGGCCGCACGCTCGGAAGAAGCCCCAGCCATCGCAAAGCGATGCTGAAGAACTTGGCCAGCGCTCTGTTTTTGACCGAACGCGATTCCACTTACGACGACAACGCTCCCAAAGTTGCGGGGCGTATTACGACCACGCTGCATAAGGCGAAGGAAGTTCGTCCGTTGGTTGAGAAGTGCATCACAATCGCGAAGAAGTCACTGCCCGCAGCGGAAGCTGCTCGACAGTACGAAACGTCTGCCGAACGCGGGACGGATGCCTACCGTGAATGGCGGAAGAGCGATGATTGGCATAAGTGGGCAGATGCCCGCGCTCCTGTTGTCGCAGCTCGACGACGCGTGATTCAGCTCATTGGCGACAAGGAAGCGGCAAGGATTTTGTTCGATTCCATCGCCGAGCGTTACGCGGATCGTCCAGGCGGGTATACACGCATCCTAAGGCTTGCAACACCGCGATTGGGTGATGCTGGGGAGCGTGCCATTCTGGAGTTGGTCGGTAAGAACGACCGCGTCAGTCGCAGTGCCGAACGCCCTGCCTTCGATGCGGATGAAACAGACAGCGGCGAGCCCGTTGCGGCCGGTGCGGTCGCCGAGGATTCGGATAGCGAGCCAGAAGCAACCAAGGAAGACTAAGGCGACAGGGAATCCATCGTTGCTCATCTGTTTGAATACGAAGAGACTCGCGGAAGTGACCGCGAGTCTTTTTTTTGCCCGTTTCGCGTCGGTTTCAGGTCTACGCTGTGTTGCCAGAAATCAAAAGCGGTTGCCAGAAATCAAAAGCGGTTGCCAGAAATCAGAGGTAATTGCCCGGTAGCAGTTGCGATAAGCAGAAAGCAGGTGAATCTCCTGTTTCTGCTTTTGCGGTGTTGGTTAACCTCGCATCCCCTGAGCCCGCCGCCAGGCTCGGAGTTGGGCATCGGTCCCGATTTCTTCATTCTTGGCTCGCCACTGCGCGGCGACTTCGGCTAATGCTTCTTTCGGCGTCGCCTCACCTTTTAGGGTGCGAAGGATCTGTTGATCAAGTACTTGATAATAGAAGCCACCCTGGCGGATTTGCAGGGTTGGCAAGTTAACCGGTGCGGTCAACTGTTCGGCCAGCCAGCGGTCATAGCCAGGGGTACTGCCGGAATTGGCCGAGGTGTCGTTTTGTTTAACCTGGGCACGAATGTTGGTCATTCCGCTGATTTGATTTCGAGTGGCCGCACTCCCCTCCCCCCCGCTGATCCACTGAATGAACTGTTTAGCCAGTGTGCTTTGGCGGCAGTTAATCGAAAGGGAGGCGAGCGGAGAGAACGCGTCCAGCAAGACTCGGGAGAGATTATTCACGCCGGGAAGATTGCGGATCACAGCAGGCTCTCCATTGGCCTCACTACGAATCAGTGGGAATCCAATGCCACCCTGGAGCTTTCCCTCGGTGACAGCTTCCCAAATCGCCTCTGGCGTCTCGAGTTTTGCTTTGTAGGCGGTGTGAGTCGTTAGCATCTGGGTGAGCGTTTCGACGTATGGTTCTGTATCGATGAGTGGTTCGCATGTTTCACGCTCAAACAGCCATGGAGTGTTGCTGACGGATCGCCACAGGAACATTGCGGCCGCGTACCCCGGAGCAGTCGGTTCGCCTGCAGAGCCTGACCAGTGGTTCTTGACCAAATCATCATAGGATTCCCAGTCGAGGCTCTGTTCCCCACCGAAATCAGGAAGCTCGTCGTAGGCGATGATGGCAGGCTGTGATGCACCAAGCGGGATGCCGACATTCTTGCCGGAATAACTCGCCGCCCCGGCGCGCAGTGTGGCGTAAAGCTCACCACCGGTATCGCACTGCTTGACCTCTGCATCAGAAAGGGCTGTGATTGACTCGCTGGCTTCGAGATCGGAAGCCAGCATCAGCGGATAGATCAAGACGTCACATTTTTGGGCTTGGCTTAATACCCGCTCTGACAACGCCTGAGCATCATCCCGGATCGAGTCGATTGTCTCGATCGCCAACGAATGATCTGCGATTGCTCCCCAACCACGTTCCATGGTTTCGGCGTCCCTTGACGACCCAGTCAAGAGAATACGTAAAGGGACGTTACGGCTTTCGGGACGCGGTGGTGCTGGTTTTTGTTCCTCAGGTCCTCCGCAACCGGCGACAGCGCCACCAATCATCGCTGAGGTTCCCAGGAGCATCCGGCGGCGGTCGAGCAAGGGGTTGCGAAGAATCACGAAGCAACTCGGTGATGAAGAAGAATTGATTGTCGGCAAACGCCCGTCAGCGTTTTTCGCTGCCATGACTTGATCCGCTACAGTCTCAGCCATTTACGCACTATAGTGTTTCGAAGTTCAATCTGCTCCGCGTTTTTACCCTTGCCCAGCCCAGAATTGTCATGAGCTTCTACCTCGGGATCGATGTTGGTACCAGTGGGACCAAAACTCTTTTAATCGACGAAGCTGGAAAGGTCCTTGCCGAAGCGAATGCTGGATATCCGCTCCACCAGCCCAAACCCGGTTGGACCGAACAAGATCCCGAGGATTGGTGGAAGGCGACTGTCAAAACTGTGCGTGGTGTGATGCGGGCCGGCAAGTTAAAGCCTGACGCCATCAAGGCCATTGGTCTGAGTGGTCAAATGCACGGATCCGTTTTCTTAGATAAGCATGACCAAGTCATTCGCAATGCACTGCTCTGGAACGATCAGAGAACAGCGGCGGAGTGCGATGAAATCACCTCTGCAGCGGGTGGTCGGAAGCGATTGATCAAAATGGTTGCCAACCCTGCACTAACAGGATTTCAGGCACCCAAGATTTTGTGGTTGCGTAATCAAGAGCCACATCACTTCGATCGTTTGGCAAAAGTTTTGCTGCCTAAAGACGATGTGCGGCGCCGCCTGACCGGTGACTACGTGACCGAGGTGAGTGATGCCAGCGGAACTTTGTTGCTTGACGTTGTCCGTCGCAAGTGGTCGAAGCAATTGGTGTCGAAGTTAGGTCTCGATTCGGATTTGCTTCCGTCCGTTGTCGAAAGTGATGAGGTAACCGGAACGTTGACTAGCGAAGCAGCCAAGGCCTTGGGGCTGACCACGAGTTGTAAAGTGGTTGGCGGGGCGGGTGACTGTGCTGCCGGCGCGGTTGGGAATGGCGTCGTTAAGAAAGGAGTGCTCAGCACCAGCATTGGAACGAGTGGTGTGATGTTCGTTCACAGTGACGAACCTCAGTACGATGCGGCCGGTCGTCTGCACACTTTTTGCCATGCAGTGAATGGAAAATGGCACATGATGGGCGTCAATCTGACCAGCGGCGGTTCGCTGCAATGGTGGGTTGATTCGGTCATTCAAGGCTTGGCAGGAGTCCCCGCCAAGAAGCGATATGATGTGGCCACCGCCGAAGCCGAGGCGATTGCCGCTGGTAGCAACGGCTTGGTCTTTTTGCCGTATCTTAATGGTGAACGCACGCCGCACGCCGATCCTCAAGCCAGAGGTAGTTTCGTCGGGCTAAATCTTTCGCACACACGCGGGCATTTGACTCGCAGCGTGATGGAGGGCATTACATTTGCTCTTCGCGATAGTTTGGACATCATTCAATCGCTTGATGTTCCAGTGCGTCAGATTCGCGCCTCAGGTGGCGGTAGTACGAATCCGATGTGGCGACAAATGCAGGCAGATGTGTTCGGTAAGAAAGTCACCACTTTGGAAGTAGAGCAAGGACCCGCCTATGGCGTTGCCCTGCTCGCCGCTGTCGGTGATGGAGCCTATCGTTCAATTGAGTCAGCGTGTAAGGCGACGATCCAAGTTGCCGAGGAAACCGCCCCTCAACGGGCAGCTGTCAAAACCTATGATCGATTGTTTCCAATCTATCGAGGTCTTTATGGCCAGCTGAAGGATTCGATGGCAGCGTTAGCCGAATTGCAGTAGCGATCGGACGGAGGTGTCGCCGGCGTTCTTCTGTCCCAGCACGCGACTGGCGTGCGTCACGCGACTGGTGTGACGCATGATTGCAAGATACGACCTGCTAGATGCAACGGTGTGCTGAGAAGTTGGCCCTGGGCCGCCGAAAAGTCGATCTTCCGCGGAGTCGAGGTGATTGGTTGGCTTACCGGTGGGTCAATGGTCGCCGCTGCGAGCTCCGATTAAAATATCAGGTCATTGGTTGTCTTCCGATCCTTGGTGCGAGTTTTATTATGCGGCGATTGTTTACTTGTGCGTTCACACTTCTGTTCTTTCTGGGCCCTGTATTGATGGTGTCTGCTGCCGAACCAGTAAAAGTGTTGATCATGGATGGGCAGAACAATCACGGCGACTGGCCGAAGACAACCGCGATGATGAAGAAATTTTTAGAGGAGACCGGACGTTTTGAAGTCGATGTCATTCGGACGCAGTATTTGTGGAAAGGCGAGAATCGTCTAAAGGATTATTCGCTCGATGATGGCGGCCAGTATGAAAGTTTGCCGCAGCCCAAAGGTGATCCCGATTTTAAGCCTGAGTTCACCAAATACGACGTGCTGATTAACAACTTTGGCTGGGGTGCTGCGGACCTCCCCGATTCGACCCGTGAAGGTTTAGAAAAGTTCGTGAGCCAAGGTGGTGGACTTGTCGTCGTGCATGCGGCTAATAATTCTTGGCCGAAGTGGGATGCCTACAACAAAATGATCGGGCTTGGTGGCTGGGGCGACCGTGATGAAAAATCAGGGCCTTACGTTTACATCAACGGTGAAGGCGAAGTGATTCGAGACATGTCGCCTGGCAAGGGAGGCGCGCATGGTCCCCAGCACAATTATCAAATTGTCGTTCGGAACTCGGAGCATCCGATCACCAAAGGTCTGCCACGTGTTTGGATGCATACCAAGGACGAGTTGTATGAGCGTCTTCGAGGGCCAGCAGACAATATGACGATTCTTGCAACCGCCTATGCGGATCCGAAATACAAAGGAACTGGTCGGCACGAACCGATGTTGATGACCATCGATTTTGGTCGTGGTCGGGTCTTTCATACCGCGATGGGCCACGCAGACTATTCAATGGAATGTGTCGGTTTTCAGACGATTCTCGAACGCGGTACCGAATGGGCGGCGACTGGCCAGGTCTCAACGCAATCGGTTCCCAAGGATTTCCCAACGGCTTCTGAGCCAAGTGCCCGCAAGTTCTAACGAATGCGGATAAATGCCGCTGCTCCGTGACCACCCGCTTGATTCGATTTCGCAGCCGAGCGGTGAGGTTGCCGCACTTTTATTGGACCCCGGATTTGGTAAGCCTCAGTCGTGACAGGCGGGCATTCGGGGCGTCCAACTTTTTCACAAAACGTAGCGGTCGCCGGGCGGAACAGCACGCCGCCGTTAGCGTTGGTTGACGGTAACGAATGGCGGTTGGCCACTCGGTGCTAACGAGGCATCGTCAACGTTCACGCCTGCTTCAGCACTGCCATGATGATTTCGCCAAATGTGGTCACGCATCGAATCGATGGCAGTGATCGAAATGAACCTGACTCGGCCATCTTCATACAGCACGTTGATCCCCTCGCCGTTGTGGCTGAGAACACGTAACCCAGTCGGACTGTTCATGTTCATGTGAGGCGCGTCGGACAGGACTGCAAAAGATGATCGGCCTTCGAATTTTGGTGACGTGTAGTGATCGTGATCAACCACCCCCAGTGTGTACGCATAATGACCACCGGAAACTTGTTGGATTTCGCTCAGTCGGTTGATGGAGACCGTGTGAAGCTCTGCGACCGGCGTAACTGAGTTCAAGTTTGCCAGTTTGTACTCTTCTGACGCAGGTCGATCCATGGAAGGACACCAACGCATCCATTGGCTGGTTAGCAGGCCCATGTCATACAGGCGATTCGCGTAGATTCCCGCAAAAGCCTCTCGGCCAGATTCGGCAACCATTGGCAACCGTTCTTGCGAATTGCGGGTCACATATTGCGTGATCGACGTGCCGAGTTGCCGCATTTGATCTTGGCAGGCAACCTTACGGGATTCGGCTCGGCTCTCGGCCAGAATCGGCAGCAGGAGTCCTAAAATGACGACTGCAGTCGCGATCCCGCCGACCCAGTCTAGCCAACGGATGGCGTTGTCTGGGGGCGAATCAATACCGCGATTCATCGACGCCAGTTCCACCATTGCCTGATCGACAGATTCTCCAGTGCTCGATTCTTGAGCAGAATGGTCCCCTGGCTGGGGCATGGGTGGCAAGTTTGCCAGTGTGCGGGCAACTAGGTCAGCCGGCGGTGGCTCGCTAGGTTGGAAGTTCTCCTCCAGCGGCTTGAGCGATTTCTCAATTTCATCCAGCTGACGCCGCGCCTCGGGATCTTTTTTCAGCCACTCCCCAACACGACGCATCTCGTGGGGCTCGAGAGCCCCTAGCAGATAGCCGAGTAAATCTTCGTGCATGGCCGTATAACCCAACGGAGGCGATGTACCTCATCAGAGAGCGCACAATGCGTTCCCCGCAGTAAGTTACGCATAAATGCCTTCCTTGGTTCGCCAATCTCATCGTGACCTGTCGGTCGTCGCGGTCCGGCGGCCAGCTCTGGTCTCAGCTGTCGGCTGATTGGTGCGATTCATCCCAGTGCAGCCCGAGCCTCTGAACGGCAGCGTGGAGTCGACTCTTCACCGTGCCGACGGGGATTCCGAGTACTTCGGCCGCTTCGCGGTATTTGAGACCTTGGTAATAGACCAGTTGGATCACTTGCTGCATTGATTCACCCAGCATCGCAACCGAATCGTGGACCCAGCGGCTGTTTTCCTCGTCAGCAGCACTACGGAACGGGTCGGGCGAATCTCCCACCAGCTTTTCAGACCAGCCATTGTTGCGGTCTTCTTTTTCGCCCACGCTGGAGCGATCCAGGCTCACCATGCGATGACGCTTATTTCTTCGCTGGACGTCGATCGCTTGGTTGGTCGCGATCGCATAGAGCCAAGGGCGAAATCGTCGGGCCGGATCAAATTGATGGCACTTCAGGTGGACTTGCAGAAACGTCCCCTGGAAGGCGTCTTCGGCCATCTCGGCGTTGCCGATGTAGCGACGTAAGTAGCTGTAGATCTCGCGTTCGTAGCGGTGCATCAGCGTTTCAAACAGTCCCCGATCCGCGGTCTCTCGATATTGAGCGATCAAACTCTCGTCCGAGACATCGCTTTGCGGAATCGATGAGACTTCTTTCGTAGGAGCGTTCATGAGATCTGATTCGTGAAGCGAGGGAGGTGAGTTGACACACGATCAACCGCAGTACTTACATACGCGACACAATTCGTCGTTTACCGAAGCCATTTTCATCCAAAGAAAGAATTTAATTTAAATCCACTTTGAGGCCACGGGGCGATGAACTCCGTCATCTTGTAGGTTGCTGTCACAGACGATTCGACTGTGATACAACTCGACAACACTCAGTATCTCTGAATCTGCAAGGAAGTCAAAAGCGTCCTCATCGGATTCTATAGGAAAGATTTAGGACTTTGTCCTCGGAAATTGCTTGACGGGGGCGACTATCAGTGAGTGAGGCAGCCCGCCCGGGGGGTGCGTCAAAGGTTTCCAGAAGAACAGATTTCCTGCATCCAACTTCGCGAAGGCAAGACACTTGAGTACGCGTCCCAAATTGAGTGAACGATACGGGTGGGCCCGTCCTGGCGATATCAACGCTTTTTTTGGGTTGATGCTCGACAATGTGGCGGGCTTGATCTTGATGGTAGGTTTGCTGGCTGGGTTTGGATTTCCAGTTGATTTTGCGGTCAGCCGAATGGTTCCAGGGACGGCGCTGGGCGTGCTGGTCGGCGACTTAGCCTTTTTTCTGATCGCGTTCCGCTTGGCGTATCGAACCGGCCGCGACGACGTGACTGCAATGCCTTTGGGGCTGGATACTCCCTCAACGTTCGGGATCATTTTGTTTGTGTTGGGGCCGTCTTTTCTGCAGGGCCAGCAAATGGGTCTCGCTGCCGAAGAGGCAGCGTTGCGTACCTGGCACATCGGGATTTGGTGCATTGTCGTCAGTGGCTTGGTGAAATTAGCGCTGGCACCCTTAAGTGGTTGGGTACGTCGCGTGGTTCCGCGTGCTGGGCTGTTGGGGTCATTGGCGGCGATCGCGCTTGTGTTGATCAGCTTTTTGCCTTTGATGGAAATTCTTGGTCATCCTCTGCCAGGCATGTTGGCATTGGTAATCGTCTTGACTTCTTTGGTAGGGCATGTGCCGTTGCCCGGTCGAACACCGGGCACGTTAGGCGCACTTTTGGTTGCCGGCGGGGTCTTTTACGTGATGTGTTGGATTCCTGGCACTGGCTATGAGTTTCCCGAACCGGAACCGATTCAATGGTTCCCAATGGGGTGGCTCGAGGCATGGCAATTCGGTTGGGTCGCCGCGTTTGATGACGCGCTTGCTTATCTTCCGATCGCTTTGCCGTTTGCTATCGCAACGGTGGTGGGAGGAATCGACTGTACAGAAAGTGCTGCTGCGGCCGGTGATGAATACGACACGCGAACGGTGATCGGTGTTGAGGCGATCGCAACTTTGTTGGCAGGATTTTCCGGCGGTGTGATTCAAACCACGCCGTACATCGGGCACCCGGCATACAAAGCGATGGGAGGACGAGCGGCCTATACGTTAGGAACCGCATTATTGGTTGGGTCAGCCGGCTTGGTCGGTTACTTCGGATGGCTGAATGCTTACATCCCCGCCCCAGTTGTCTATCCAATTCTGGTCTTTATCGGTTTGGAAATTACGGCCCAAAGCTTTCTCGCCACGCCACGCAAGCACTACGCGGCGGTGGCGATCGCCTGTTTGCCTGCGTTGGCGTTCTTGGCAATGAACTTACCGGGGCGGATGTTTGGTGACGCCGCGTTATTGGAGCAGGGGATCAATCTTTCAACGCTGGCCGACTCTGGTTTGCGAGACAATCTCGAGACCATGGTGATGTTGAGCAGCGGTTTTATCTTGACGAGCTTATTGTGGGCTTGGGCTTTGGCTGCCGTAATCGACCACGATCTGAAATTGGCAGCGCGAGTCTTGTTGTTGGCGGGCATCATGACACTGTTCGGAGTCATTCATAGCCCGCTGGCTGGGAATCAACTGTTTATGCCGTTCGGCCCCGAGTCATGGGGGGAGATCGTTTTGAGTGCCGAGAATCGCCCCAAAGTACTTGAGTTTGCTGCCGGTTACTTTGTTTCCGCAGCAGTGCTGTTCGGCTGGGCCAGCCTCGGATTTTCCACTCAGCGGCAGGAACCGGAAGAGCCATCGGACCAGTAGTCCGTTACCAGACCGGCTGCATTTTCCAGTTAGCGTTTTCGTTACCAAGTGAGTTGATGAATTGGTTTGTAACTCACGTTTTGCCATCGCCGCGATTCCATGACGGCTTGGGTTATCTGATCGTGGCTATTTACATCTTGTGGCCGTTATCAGCTGAAGGCAAAATCTGTTACCAGGCTATCGATGTTTCAGCGTTGCTTGAGTGTTAACGCTTAGCGGTTGACATTAGTTTCAATCAATTGCCGAGCTTCGTTGCGCGCATTCGCGATGGTGATTGGTTCGATCCAGTCGGGGAGTGATTGCACCAACTGATTTGCTTCCACGCGATTTTCAAACCAAGCAAAGACGCCGGGCCCCCAACTGCTCTGCCCTACCCCGCGAATGTTTTGTTCGCGCAACCACTGAATCAAGGCTGTTACGGCGGGGCCGTTATAGGTTCCGTTTTGCACCGATCGAAATAGCTCACCACTAGCTGCGTTGTAACAGCTAATCGCATCAGCGAAGGGATCGAAATCGGCTGCCGATGCAGCGGGCAGGATTCTCTTTTGGATTTGCGAGCGGAGTTCAGCAACGACTTCGGCGGCGACCTCCGGCAGGCGATGAAACTTTTGGGTTTCGAGTTCACCGCTGACACTGCGGTCTGGTGCTCGAGGGCGGACGACCACAACGGTCCAGGAGGGCGGCAACTCAACCCGCTGTTGAACGGAATTAAACGGGATTTCATTCAAGCTGGTGTCGTTAACGCTGTCACCAATCGTGCTGGCTTCGAAAATCAGTCCGCCTTGGAAATAGCCATGCCAGCCAACGGCTGATCGCTTGCCGCGACCTGCGACTTTTGTCGCAAGTTGCTCAGGTGTCTGTTTGATGGCCATTAAATGGCAAAACGCCTCTGCCACCGCCATTGACAGTTGTGTGCCGCTGCCCAGGCCGGCATGTTGGGGCGCCAGTTGCGGTAGTTCGACACGCAGGTTGGGCAATGCTGAATTGTCCGAGAGTTGTGCGACTCGTTGGGCGATGTCGGTGATTCTCGCTGTTTCGATGGGGCCAGCTTCGAAACGCGCGCAGCGAGAAACGACGATTTCGGTCGCTGGATCAGTGATCATGACACCGATTCCGCCGAAGGGTGCCGCGGTGTCTAGTAAACCAAAGTGCAAGCGAGATCCAGTCCGCACGCGAACAGCGGAGGAGTTTAATCCGTTGGGGCGGTGATTATTGGCGGCAGAATCGGGCATCGATCGTCCGTCGCAAAAACTCGAAAGCGGCAGTCTCCACTGGGCCGCCCGTTTTGTCCACTAGCGGTTGCAGGTAATCAAGCTGACTGTTGATTTCTGCTTCGTCCATCAAGTGCGTTCGGGTGGCCAAAATCGCTGCTTCAATCACGGCATGTTTGCCACGGTTGAAACCAAAAAAAGGGCGGACTACCGCACTTCGTGCAATCCTTGCTGACATGACTGTTCTTGGTTGTGAATCATCAATCGATTCAATTTGAACTGCGAACCAGCGATGGCAGTCTCGCAGCGTCCACCATGGCGTCGATTCGAGTGGTTCAATCCAGTCACTTACCTCTGACGGTTCGATGGCATCCACGGCGGCTTTGGCGAACAGTTCTGCATTGTCGGTGACATGAACCACGGCCAAGCCGGTGGCCATTAAGTTGCCATAGGTCCGGGAGGATTGGAAAGGACGCAGGCAGATTGTTTGGCCGATAGGGTCAGTCGTTGTGAGATCCCAGTCAATGCTGGGGCCCATCGGAGCGATATTAACGCAGCCTTTGGAATCGACTGAAGTGACGATCGATTCGAGAATCACGGTGTGACCTCATGCGGCGACGAAGCACTCTGGTCGAGGTGATGTGTCATCGCAAGAAAGTTCTCGATGATTTGTAATCCGTCTTCGGTCAGTACCGACTCGGGATGAAATTGCACGCCCATCACGGGGCGTGAGCGATGACAAATTCCCATAATGATTCCCTGATCGCAGCGGGCGGTGATTCTCAGGTCTGCAGGGAGACTTGCTTCATCGATGGCGAGCGAGTGATAGCGCCCGACTCGTAGCGGATGGCGGCAACCTCGAAATAGATTTTGGCCGTCGTGCTGGATGGTCGATGCCATTCCGTGGGTTGGACCGCAGGACGTCACGCTGCCACCGAAGGCGACGCCGATGGCTTGATGTCCCAGGCAAACCCCAAGGATTGGTATTTCTGGCGAGAGATGCCGTACGACATTCACGCTGCACCCGGCGTCAACGGGACGTCTCGGCCCGGGCGAAATGACGACCGCACTGGGCGCCATCTTTTCGCAATCAACCACATCGACATCGTCACTGCGGACCACCAGAGTTTCCGATCCTAGGATACGGAAATACCGGGCCAAGTTGTGCACGAAGGAATCGTAATTGTCCAGCAGCAAGATCACGGAGATCGGGTCAGCTATCGGCGGGGTTTGGCAAACTTAATCTTTTCGATCAGCTTGACGATTTCGTTACCGTCTTTGTAGCCGCTCACTGCGGTGATCGACCGGATTACATATTCGTAGCGAAGATTGTAGTCAGTATCGATCTCAATTTCTGGGCCGTCCTCACCTTCCATTGGGGAAGTCGATCCAATCAGCGAGACCACGTTGGCGCGGAGTTGATCGAAATCGGTTCCGAGGTCGATTTCGTTGAGTGACATGGAGGTGAGTCGACCTTCTTGATTTGCCCGTAACCGTAATTTCAGCGGCAAGTCTGTCGGGTCCATCGAAACCGATTCACTACCGGCCAACGGCATGCGAACGCTGAAGTCACCCTCAAGTTCGACGATTTTGAAGGTCATTACGAAGAATACGAGCAGCAGAAAGACGATGTCGATCATGCTGGTCATGCTCAGCTCAGCCTTGTGGCCTTCTTCGCGGTTTCGAATTTTCATGTGCGATCCTCCTTCACTCGCAGGGCGAAGTTTTCAAGCTGCTGTTCTTGGCAAACTCGGATCACTTCTTGGACGTCCCCCGAAGCGGTGTCCTTGTGGGCGCGGATTACAACATTCGCATCTTTGACCGATTTGTTTTCTGCCTTGATCACCGTAATTTCACGCCGCAGTCCGACCCTTAAAGTCTCTGGGGTGAAATTGTCACCACCGAGAATGATTTCTCCATCCTGAGCGACGTGCAGGATGATCGGAAATTCAAGTGGTGCTTCGGGTGGTTTGACCAATTGGCTGCTCGGCAACTTAACACGGTCATTCGACTCGGTCTGAGCAAAGTTGATCAGCACCATGAAAAACGCGATCAGTTGAAAGGTCATATCGATCATCGGCGTCAAATCGCCTTCAGCCAGATCGGGTTTCTTTGCCTTGACTCGCATTTATTTCTTGGCTCCCTGCGGTTGCACGTCTTCGAACCGGCTCATCAGATTCTCACTTGTCACGCCAACTTCTAGCAGCAGTCGGGTAACACGGTTGCGGATCACGTTGTAGGCAGCGATTGCTGGAATAGCGATTGCCAATCCGACAAGCGTTGTAAACAACGCGGTTGAAATTCCCTCCGCCAATTCCGCTGGTTTTGGTGTTGCCTGGCTGATCGCAATGACCTGGAACGAATCGATCATTCCATGCACCGTTCCGAACAAACCAATCATGGGGCTGAGGTTGCCGATCAACGCCATGTAGCTCAAGCGGTGTTCCAGTTTCATGCTCTCTTCTTCGCCGACTTCCTGCATGCCTTCGATCGCTTTGTTGTAGCCTCGTGAGAGCTTGGCAAGGCCGGCTGATAAGACTTGCCCCAATACCGACTCGTCGGTGCGGGCCATGTCGTACGCGCCTTGGAAATCTTTTTCATTCAGCTTTTCCTCAAACGCATCGACCAGTTCCTGGGGGCAAAGGGTATCGCGTCTCGCGGCGAGCATATTCATGACGAAGAGCGAGACGAGGGTGACTGAAAGAGCCAGGAAGATTCCCAGGTAGCCGAATCCCAGCGACTTAATCACCCAAGTCAATAGGTTGGTGTCCTTGGGGGCTGTGCTGGCGTCACCTCCGCCCCCTTGATCACCACCCTCGTTGGCGGCCGCGGGAGCAGGCTCGGGCGCGGGATCAGCACCGGCTTCTTCCAGTTCCGCAGCAATGTCGTCATTGTTTGCGTTCGCGACCGAACTGGTGGCGATTACCGCCGAGAGCGTGAGCAGAAGCATCACCAGCGGTGCGATCCAGCGGAAATTGGATCGAGACAGACTGGCGAATCGAACGAGTGAACCACAGGCGTTGAACATCAACGAAGCTCTCCGGCAGAGAAGTGAAGTGAGTTTGAGAGGCGTGAATGTCGAGACCACCAGAATACTCTAGCCGGCTAGGCCGAGAGCACTCACACGGTGTCCCGTTCATGGAACAAGTCAATAAAATAGCAGGGATCGTAACGATTAGGGGCCCGCGCGGCGGTTGGTTGCCAATACAGCCGCTGAAACAGTGACCGGTGGGGGTCAAAACCCCGGGTATCGCTGCTGCAATTCCTGTCTGGCAGCGGCGGCCCGATCTGGTTTTCCGACGAGCGGCCACAGTTCTACCAAGCGTTTCAGCGCCTCGGCATGTGCATCGGGCTGGGCGGAAAACATGAGATGGGTGTGTAGGTAAGCCATGATCGCGCCCTCATTGTCGCCGCTGGCTTCGTAGCTGGCGCCTTGGGCGTTGTAGACTCTGGCGGCCATTTCAACGTCGGCCGGGTTGATATCGCGAATTAATTCATTGACGAGCTTCAGCCCTTCGTCGGCTTTTCCATTGGCAGCGATGGTAATCGCTTTTCCCGCTTTGGCCAGGATTTGTAATCTCGTCGTTTCGGTTGTTTGTGCCTTCAGGTTAATCACCTTGTCGAACTCGGTCAGGGCGGCGTTTAGGTCGCCTTTGTTGAGCTGCACTAACCCCTGCAGATAGACCGATAGAACTTTTGAATCGGTTGAGGGAGCCTTTTCGAGCGACTGGTAGTACTTCAACGCGTTTGTCGTATCGTTTTGAGCCAATGCCAAGTCGCCCAACAGTTTTGCTGCCTCGTAGAAATGCCATGAGTCTCGATACGTCCCGGCGAAGCTCAGGAGCTTTTTCTGAGCCTGATCTTTTGGCTCTTTACCAGCCAAGGCAAGTTTGGCTTCGCACATCGCGATGTAGTACGCAGCGTCTGCTTTGACGATCTCGCGTTTCAGGCTGCTGAAATTAACATTCTGTAGTTCGGTGAGCGCTTGTTGGTACTGCCCGTCCAACGCAAATTCACGGCCACGTGTTAAGGGCGCCGGATCACCTTCATGGAGGATCTTGAGGATGTCTCCAGCCAGAATGTTCTGGGTGTTCCCCGCTCGTTTGACTTGAATTCCCTGGTTGCTCGTTTGCATCACGTCCCCGCTGATGCTCTCTCCCGATTTTTCATAAATCCGGTCGAGTGCGTCCGCGTTGGGCACCATCATGATCCCGGCGAGAATCGCTAGCGGAACACAGAGCGGCAGTCTTCGGAGCAGGTCAGCGAGTCGTATCATGGGGAATTGGTTTGAATGGAGTAAGCGTGGTTGAACGGTGATTCGATGGCTTCGTTGGGTCACAGGCCTTCCACTTTGAGTCCCAGTTTCTTTTGGATGAGTTTCAAAAGCAGATTGAACTTGGCTTTTTGTTCGGGTCCACCCAGTTCTGGATAGAGTGCGTGAACCTTCGTAATGTCGCTCGCTGATGCCTTGATGACTTCCTTGCTCTTGATCGCGGTGCCCCAGCGATAGCGGCAGAGTGCAACGTGATAGCGTGCGTCAAAGAATATCTCTCGGTATTTGGGATTGCGACTGGTCTGTTGGCTAATCTTGCCCCAGCCCCAAATGATGTTTTGTTTGTTGGGGCCTGGTTTAGCGCCGCGGAGTGCGAACTCGTACCACTTTCCGGTGTATTTCGGCGGCACTTCGGCCGCCCAGTATTCGTAGGCCAGAGCCGCTTGTATTTGCGCATCCAACATGGATGGCTTTTCGCTCAGTAACTCCTTGAACACATCAACTGCTTTCTTGTACTCACCGATCAATCGATAAGACTTGCCAAGCAGGAAGTCGACCGCGAGCGGTGCATCTGCATCGAGCGACTTCAGCCGGACAAAGGTATCAGCTGCTGTCCTTAGAAGTTCGGCGGCTTGACCTTCGGCCTTGTTTTGATTTGCAGCCATCGAGGTTTCGCCCAAATCGATGAGCGTTTGCCCGACCCATCGCAAAGTTGCTGGATCTTGCGTCGTGGCTGCAATTCGGTCGAGTAGTAATCTAAATGCGGAGATCAGCCGTGCTTTTTTGGCCGGTGATGCGGTGCTGAGTTGTTCGCGGATGTCACGTGCTAATTTAAGGTAGATATCGGTCAGCCTTTTTTCGCCATTGTCACCCTGAACGCTTTGGCGAAGCTTCTCCATCGTATCGACCGCTCGCTCCAGCAATGCTTGCTGGTCTCCGGAATCAGCTGCCATCAGCCCGACGACCACCTGAAGTTCGGTCGCGTAAAGATCGCTGGCGAATCTTTCGTCAGGCGCTCCTTGTGCCTTCATTAACGTGAGTGGGCCATGAGATTCTTGGTCGAGTGCATCAGCAGCCGCATTGAAGTCCCCTTGTTTGATGTAGGTCTTGGTCAGGATCAGCGCGGCTCGCATCGCCTCGGGGTCGACCAGCTTTCCGCTGATTTCGTTCAAGCCTTGTTCTAGGTCGGATTGGGCTTGTGACAGGTGTTTCGCTGCTTCGACGTCATTGTCGTCCTGCTTTGCTTGGATGTACTCATTCCATTGAAGTTGACCCATCAAGCGAAAGAAAGATCCTCGCTCGCGTCCCTTTGCCATCGCCTCAACCGTCTTTCGGGCCTCGGCCCAGCGATTGTCACGAAGAGCTAGCCGGATCATCACGCCTTGGGCGGCGGCGGCGTCCGGGTTGTTCGGCCATGTCTGACTAACAAATTGGCCGAGCGACTCGAGATGGCTGCTTAACTGCTTGTTTTGGGGTTGTTCAGCTAATAGCAGTTGCAGCGAATTTAGAGCGAGTAGACCTCCCCGCAATCCGAGTTCTGTCGCGGGGGCTTTGCGTGCCAAGAACGTGCCGACGACGGCTGATTCTCGGTAACGTTTTTCTTGATACAGCAAGTAAGACAAGAAATGGCGAGTTTGGTGAACCAGTTCCATATCGGCATCGAGCGTGACCATCGACAATCCGCGACGCAATGTTTGAATGGCAATGATTCGCGTTTCGATTAATTGTTTTTTGATCTCTTTGATCTGCTCGACCATGTCGGCCGATTTATCGGATTGGTTCTCTAGGACCTGCAATGACTGTGCCAAACTGTCGGACGTGGAAAGCAGTTCCCGCGCGGCAGTCAATGCATCCTCTAGACTGGCGGGATCCTCGACGGTCGGCAGGTCAGCGGTTTGGTTGAGGTCGATTCCCATGTTGGCCAACATGGCGTTGGCTGTTTCCGCTTGGTCCCCGGGTAGCTTGCTGGCTTGGATTAGCAACTGGCGTCCGGACGATTCGGCCCGCTTTTTTTCAGCGGGCTTTAGCTTGTCATCGGAAGAGGCTGACTTTGCCAAATAAGCTTTGGCAAGTTCGATTCTCAAATCTTGGACGCTAGGCAATGCCTTTTCGTTTGGCCTGATCCCCTCGATCATCGGCTGCCCGCGGGCAATGGGCATTTCGTACTTCGGTGGTGTGTCGGCCATTACCAATCGGATCAATCCGACCATCGCCTGGTATTTTCCGTCGCGGAGCGGATCCGCATCTGGTTGTTCAAGCATGCGAAGGTAGCTATCGCGGGCTTGCTTGGTTTGTCCCAGTTCTTCCTGTACTTGGCCGCGATAGAGCATCGCGAGTGCCCCTTGCACATATTTTGGGTATTTCTCGCTCAGGTCCATGAACGAGGCCAACGCCTTTTCAAGTAGTTCTTTGCCGTCTTCGGCAGGCGTGTCAAAGGTCTGGGCTGCATAGAAGCGTGATTGGCCAGCGCTGCCGAGTGCCTGTAGGTATTCACCCCGGTATTGATCTCGCAGGGCGGCTGCTTCGGGATCTTTTGCAGCATCGATTTTGGCACCCTGCATCTCTTGCAGCTTGCTTTTTAATTTCTCAATAATCTGGTCGAATGTGCCCGCAGCGGCCAGATAGGATTTTCGGGCCATGTCGCGTTTGGTTTGATCTGGTTTTCCCGTCATCAATTGGGCGGCGCGGACCATTTGCAATTTGCCGAGTTGCAGGCGGGCTTCCGATTCGCGCGGATGGCTCTCTGCTTTCAGAAACTCCGACAATTCTTTTTCGGCATTTCGAAAGAGTTCATCCCGATTCTTGGAATTCCGTGTTGCGATCGCAGCGTCGATAAAAGTTTGAGCTTTTTCCAGCTGAATCGCTTCGGTGATCTTGGCATCGACACCCGGGTATTCGTCAAGCCGCGAAAGATATGTGATGGCGGTATCAAAATATCCAGCGGCCCGTAGTCGCTTTAAAAATTCTTCGGCTGGCTCGCCCTGCCCACTCGCGGTTGGGGCGGTGACAAGGGCGGTTGCCATCGCCAGCAGGATTGCTGCAACCACTGAGTAACGTTCGCTGGGTCGTGCGCAACATCGGCTTGCCAGCGTTTGCACTCTCGGACCACGAAAACACGTTGGACCAAGAAATGGATTCGTCATAGGACTCGTTAAAATTAGGTAGCGACGTTGTACCGAGGATTAGATTTTCGGTGTGACAATTAGCAAAGATCCACGCCGGGCAAAAAACTTTGCACGCCGCGGACCCTTTAAGCATTAGATTAAAGAGCGTCGGGTCACCAAACAAGCATAACTGATCGCACAAAGGGTTTGATGCGCATCCCCTCCCAATTCAACGAAGATAGTCTTTACCGGCGCGGCCGCCGGTCGTCTCAATCAGTACAATCCTACCGCCGACTAATTCGAATGGTGTTAGGGCTGGCATTAGTCGTCGTCGTGATGCGACAGGCTTCCAAACCCGGGATTTATCGAGTCTTTTTTGGTGGTGGACCGGCGGGACCGGTTCTCCAGGCCGAAAACGGTAGCTCCCCTTTGCTTAATGAGGATGAAGGAGTCGGCTTTTACCCCCCGGTGGTTGTAGACGCGCAAGATCGAAAGATCGCGAATTCTCTCGTCGCTGACCTCGCTCGCAGCGATCAAAATTTGTGGATGGTCGCTTTGACGCGGTGGCAGCAAGGAAAATTGGTGCCAGAGTTTCCATCGACGGCGGAATCGGTGGCGGAACAAATCGAATCGCTGGAATTGATCGAAAGTGAGAGGCGAATCGAATGGCTCGGCATGTTACAGGCTTTGTCGGATCGAGCTGCTCTGGGTGATGACGAGTCGGCGGAGGACTTGATTCCAAATGAGTCTGACCAAGCCATGGTTGCTGCATTTTTGGCGGCTCTGGACGATGCGGCGGATGCTCGGGTGGTCGATGGGAGTGTGTGGAGATCTGGCGATTTCGACTCGTTTTATCGTTACCTAGATCAATCATCGGGATTTTTACCGGCTGGTTTGGCGGTGACGGGGGTTCTTCCCCTGCTTCAGCAGCCCGATGTGTTTCGCGGTCAGTTGCTGCGAGTTCAGGGAACGGTTGCTCGGGCTGAAGAAATGGAGGCGGCGGAGAATGTTTTCGGAATCGAATCCTACTGGCAACTCTGGTTACGGCCTGCCGACGGTGCCGACCGGCCAATCATGGTGATCGTGCCCGCCGTGGGTGAAGCGGTCGCGGCAGTCAGCCAAGCTGGGATTGAGCAAGATGGGCCGCCGGTGATGGTTGCCGGCCGATTCTTGAAGCGGCTGGCCTACACCTCTTCGATGGGAGCCGATTTAGCGCCCGTGGTGGTCGGTCGACTGGTGGAGTCCGAACCAATGCCGGCAGCGGTGCTTCCAGACGAAGTTGGATCTTCCGTCGAGGGACGGCTATTGATGACCGTAGTGGTGGCGTCGCTGGTCGGGTTGGGCTTAGCGGTGCTTGGCGTCTGGCGAACCACGGTCGCGGCACGCGATGGACGGCGGCTGAGAACCGCTTATCGCGAAAATCCTGATTTTGCCGATCTCGAATTGCCCGAGACTGGCCAGCTTTTATCCCAATCGGAGAGCCGATCGCCTGACGCCGAAAACGGTAACGCCATTCAATTTCCTCCATCCACGGACGCCTCATGATCAGTCAGTTTCGCATCGTCAGCCTTTTCATCGGTTGCATGCTGGGGGGATTTCTCGGTCTTGCCGAAGCGAGGTCTGATTCGGCCATCGACTTGTTAAGTGGGTTTGACCAGTCGAGAATTGAATCGGCATTTCCGCTTGGCGATGGAACGGCCGTTGGTGAGCTCGCGAAGATGGTTTATCGCTTGAAGACCATTCGTGACGATTCGCTGCGTGACCGCCTGAGTGCCGAGGTGGATTTGCAGCTTGGTGATGCGGTGCAGCTGACAGGAGAGCTTGTGCGGGCCCGCCGTGTTTCCGTTCCAGATGAACTCGTCGAGTTTTTAGAGTTCAAGGATCTGTTCTTAATCGATGTGACGAATGAGGAGGGATTGACTCGGCAATTGGTTTGCCCTTCTTTTCCTCGCGACGCCAAGCCGGGGGATGGCATCACAGCGTTAGGAGTCGTGCTTGAACTCGCGACAACGGGTGGCTGGAATGCGATGGTCGCGTCCCGCGCGCAGTGGTCGCCTCGGTCAACATCCGAACAAGGTTGGCAACTACTTAGTGACGCAGGTTTTGATGTCGCGCTGCTGGCTGGGATTCAACAGCGGTCCCGCCAGCCTTTGGTGGCTCAGGACGCTGATGCATTTTATTCCATGTTAGCGGCAGCTCAGCAGGTTGGAAAAAGAGCAGGAAATCCGAATCCTGCATCATTGCAATCGGTGGAACTGTTAAGTCGTCCGGAAGGTTTGACTGGTAGATGGCTCTCGCTAGTGATGGAAACGGTTCAAATCACAAGGATCGCTGTCACCGATCCTGCACGGCAGGATCAGCTCGGTCAGGATCATTACTACCAAATCGATGCCGTCGTCGATTTAGGCGAAGTTATCGTCAAAATCGAACGCCCTGATCCGTCCAGCGGGCCACCAGCTGTTTTCGAGAATCGATACCCTGTATCCGTGGTGGCGGCTGAAATCCCAGTGTTTTTAAAAGACCGGATCCGTTCCCAGCAAGGTGGAGAGGCTGTTGTTTCGGAACATCGAAGCCTGATTGCTGTCGATGGATTCTTTTACCGATTGTGGAGTTATGAGTCGGAGTTCATGAACCAGAACGGGGGTGGAGACCAGTTTGGGCCCTTGTTGATTGCGGCCAAAATCAATGATCGAACGCCGAACACCGACGATCCGATTGGCGTTCGGGTGATCGGCTGGGTCGCCGCAGTTGGCGTCGTGGCGGCGATTTTATTCTTTTGGACGTGGAGCAGGTTCGTTGCGTCCCGCGACCGCGATGCACGACGCATTCGTCGCCAGCGGCAAGCCGATCAGGTTCAGTTGCCGGGATAGTTTGGTTGTGAGATACCGACGAGGATTTTGGCAAGCTGCCGTTTCGCTGCCGCTTGCCTACTTGACCATTGCCACGTATCCGGCACGATATCTGGCAGCTCCCACAATCCAGTCCTACCCAAGAAGAGAAACAAAGGTCCATCCATGCGCCGAGCGAAAATCACTGTAATCGGAGCCGGAAATGTAGGCGCCACCTGTGCTCATTGGTGTGCGGCGGCGGAATTAGGCGATATCGTTTTGCTCGATATTCCGCAGACCGAAGAGATGCCCGCCGGCAAGGCACTCGATTTGCGACAATCCTCGCCAATTATGGGATTTGATTCCAATCTCGTTGGCACGACGAGCTACGACGATACCGTCGATAGTGATGTGATTGTGGTGACGGCTGGAATTCCAAGAAAACCAGGGATGAGTCGTGATGATCTGTTGAGTACCAACGCCAAAATCGTCACCAGCGTTGCCGAACAAATCAAGCAAACCAGCCCGAACGCGGTCGTGATTGTTGTCAGCAATCCGCTCGACGCCATGGTGCAGCAGATGTGGAAGGTGACTGGTTTCGACTCGGCACGCGTCTGTGGTCAAGCTGGGGTTCTCGATACCGCGCGCTATCGCACTTTTTTGGCGATGGAACTGGGGGTTAGCGTCGAGGACATCAGCGCGCTGTTGATGGGCGGCCATGGCGACACCATGGTGCCGCTGCCAAGCTGCACCAGCGTCGGCGGCATCCCGATCACACAACTGATTGACTCCGCTCGCCTTGATGAGATCGTCGATCGCGCTCGTAAGGGTGGGGCTGAGATCGTCTCGCTGCTAAAGACCGGCAGTGCCTATTACGCTCCCGCTGCCGCTTGTGCCCAGATGGTTGAGGCAGTCGTGAAGGACAAGAAACGCGTGATTCCCGTCGCTGCTTACTGCGATAATGAATACGGGGTTGGCGGCTACTATGTCGGAGTTCCCGTCGTTATGGGCAGTGGCGGTGTGGAAAAAATCATCGAATTGGACTTGACCGAAAAGGAAACCGCTGATTTTGGAAACAGCGTTGATGCGGTTAAACAGTTGGTCGCAACGATGGATGGCTTGCTGTCAGCCTAGGCTGTTGGCCTGCCCGATCTCCAATGGCCTGCCCGATAGATCGGGCCGCTTCGTCGAGGTCGTCAAAGTGATCGGTTTTGTCACACCTTTGGCTTGTGCACTGGATCGTCGATTACGTTGTCGCGTCGGCGATCCGCAGCTTTTTTCAGCAAGTCACTGAGTTAGTCGTGCGTTTGGCGACGTGAGTCGGTTGTGGGTGGGACTGCTCCTTCTCTCTTTTACTCGCGCTCCTTCTCTCTTTTACTCGGGCTTTTACTCGGCAACGTTTTTTGTTTACGGGGAAGTTGGCTGGGCATTCGTCTCGCATTAGGGCGGTCTTTTTCTCGGGAACTTTTTTCCTGGGAACTTCGCGGCCCCTGTAATTCCGGCGGATACGACCGTGTCAAGCGGCTTCGAACAGACGCGTTTTACAGATTCGAGTTTCGCTTTTTGTCACGCAAGTCAAGCATCAGCGTTGACACCGATCCTCGGACAACCTTACCCTCTCAGGCTCCGAAACATGGGGGCGTGTTGCGACGGTTTCAACACGCATGAGCCGCGCGAGTGGGTTCGCTATCATTCCTTTTTCCCGAGCACCACATCACCATGAATCGTTTTCATTCGTCGATTTCATGGAATTCCAAGTCGTCCCCTGGATCAACCGAATCTGAAACATCGAATAAAGCGTCAAGCGGTGGTGATTTACAGAACCATGACTTGAATTGGTCTTCACTCGGCACGCAGCGAAGTTTTTTTCTTCCGCTGCATTACACGCCCTCCTACAAGTATCCGCTGCTGATTTGGCTACACAGCGACGGTTATAACGAGACACAGATTGATCATGTGATGCCGCATATCAGCTTGCGGAACTACATTGGTGTCGGCATCCGCGGGACCTTTGCGGTCGACAACGCTGGCCATAGGTTTCAGTGGCGTGACAGTCCTGCATCGCTTGCGACCGCGCAGGATTCGGTAGCGGCGGCGATGGAAGAGGTCTCTGAACGTTTTAAAATCCATTCAGGCCGCGTGGTCATTGCTGGTTACGGGATGGGTGGCACGATGGCGATGCGAATTGCGATGCGGGAGCCCGCAAGATTTGCAGGTGTGGTCTCGCTTGGTGGAAGATTTCCAACCAGTGCGATTCGAAACGTCTCGCAGTTGCGTGCTCGTCGCCTACCGATGTTGTGGCAATGGGGGCAACGGAATCCGCGGTTGCAGCCCGAACACCTGAAGTCAGACTTCCGCTCGTTAATGATGATTGGTGGTCAAGTTGAGGTGCGGCAGTATCCGGGAGAAGACGAGATGGACACAGTCGTCCTTTCCGATTTGGACAGTTGGATCATGCGTCGTATCGTCTCTGGTTCAGCGATTGCTGATTCGGATCGTTGGGAGACCAGTCCAACGACTTGCTCAAATAATTGAATTGTTTCTGGATTGCTATTCAATTGCTTTGAGGGGTGTCTGCATCGGCTATACTTCACCGAGGGGACCTTTTCCCCGACGAGTCTCGTTTCGGCTCAGTGATTTGTTTGAAACCGCAGCAGAGTAAACATGGCGACTGACGACGATCTAAAAGAAGCCGTCAAGCAGGTCGTTCCGTCAGGAAAAAAAATCTTGGTGGTGGACGACGATGTGGAAATCATTGAATCCGTCCGCTACGCACTGGAGGGTGCCGGCCACGAGGTGGTCATTGCAAGAGATGGGAATCAAGGCTTGGCGCTCGCTGAACGCGAAAACCCCGATTTGATCATTCTCGACATGATGATGCCCAAACGCAGCGGGTTTCTAGTGCTCGAGAAATTACGACGCTTACGCGATGAACCGTTACCAGTGATTATGATTACCGGGAATGAAGGCAGTCGCCACAAGGCCTACGCCGAATTGTTAGGTGTCAGTGACTACATTCGGAAACCTTTTGCGATGGATCGACTAATCGAGGCCGTCAAGCGTTTGATCGTCTTGTGAAGGAGTCCGAACGAATCGCTCGGGCAATTTTGTTGTGGGCCGGTATAAGCGGTGCGATCGGAGTCATTCTGGGCTCATTCGGGGCGCACGGATTAGATGCTTTCTTGCTGGAACGTGGATATGATGCCGATTTGGTCATCAAACGCGTCGGGCAGTGGGATGTTGGGGTTCGATATCAGTTGATCCATTCTGTCGCGTTGTTTGCGTTGGCTGCGGTTCCCTTCGGTAGCGATGCGAATCGCCGCTGGGTCGCGCGATTGATGTTGGCCGGTCTGCTGTTTTTCAGCGGCAGTTTGTACCTGCTCGTGCTGACAAATCTGACGATTCTTGGGGCCGTGGCTCCGCTCGGTGGGTTAAGTTGGATCATCGCGTGGCTGTTGCTGACGCGAATGGCAGTCACCTAGGATTCCGGTCTCTGTGTCGTCCAGTCTCTGTGTCGTCCAGTCTCTGGCGTTTGGGCGTGTGCTTGGTGTGGTATTTCTGTGCTTCGCTGCCTTTCGTCGCCGGGTAGAGGAGTCGCTCCTTGAACAGGTTCTCCGCATCGCTTACGGTGTCGGCAGTCGGAATTTGTTGCTGCACTCTCACCTACCCTACCGACGATGCCGCAAGTGGTCCCAGGCGAACACAACGAACCAAACGAGCGCAACGACCCAAACCCGATGGGTGAACTCGAATTTCCCGAGTCATGGCGTCAGCGTCATTTGCTTGATTTAGAGAGTCTCTCAGTCGAAGAGATCACAACGCTATTGGATGTCGCGCAGCGTTTGAAGGAGATGACTGGTGGGTGCCGGCACAAGCTTTCGTTGTTGTCGGGAAAAACATGCGCCAATCTGTTCTTCGAGAATTCGACGCGGACGCGGAACAGCTTTTCGCTGGCTGCTAAACGCTTGGGGGCTGACACCGTCGAATTTAGCAGCACCGGCAGCAGCGTGGCGAAAGGTGAAACGTTCGTCGACACCGCCAAAACGATCGAGGCGATGGGCGTCGATTGGGTGGTGACGCGGCATAGTACGCCTGGCACGCCACACTTGTTGGCACGCGAACTGAATTGTTCCGTACTTAATGCGGGTGATGGACCGCATGGACACCCTACCCAGGGTCTGTTGGACATGCTGACCATTCGCCAGCATTTGGGACGATTTGAAGGGCTCACCGTGGCGCTCGTTGGTGACATCGCGCACAGTCGTACCGCCCGAAGCAACCTGTGGGGACTTAGTAAGCTTGGGGCTCATGTGATCATCTGTGGCCCGCCGACATTAGTGAGTCAACGCTGGACCGAGCTTGGATTTGAAGTCGCGCATTCGCTAGACGATATTCTGCCCCGCTGCGATGTTCTGAATTTGTTGCGAATTCAGTTTGAGCGGCAAGGAGCGCGTCCGTTCCCAAGCGTCCATGAATATGCGGCTCTGTACGCGATGGATGGGGAACGCATGCGAAAGGCAAAAGATGACATTTTGATTATGGCACCCGGCCCGATTAATCGCGGTGTTGAGATCACCCCCGAGGTGGCCGATGGTCCCCATTCGGTCATTTTGGAACAAGTCAACAATGGAATTGCAGTGCGGATGGCCGCGTTGTGGTTGTTGTCGGGCGCCGCAGAACGATTCAAAGAGGCATCGTAGGAGACATATGAACGCAACGTCCCCATCGCTGCTGATCGAAAACGGTCGAATCATTGATCCAAGTCAATCGATGGATCGTGTGGGCCGGTTGTTGATCCATGCTGGCCGAATTGCCGCCATCGAACCAGCGGACGGTGATTTGCCCTCGCTGTGTCAGCGGATTGATGCAACAGAGATGATTTTATCGCCTGGTCTGGTGGACCTTGGAGCCGAGCTCCGAGAGCCAGGGCACGAAGAAGACGAGACGATTGCCAGTGCGGGTGTCGCTGCCCTAGCGGGTGGTTACACGTCCGTGCTTTGTTGCGCGAATACGCAGCCCTGCATTGATTCGCATGGTGCCGTAGAGTTCGTTCGACAGAAAGCGGTGAAGGCCCGCGGTGTTCGCGTTCATGTCATTGGTTGTCTAAGTAAGGGAAGCGCTGGGGAGCAAATGGCCGAGCTTGGCCTGCTTCATGAAGCGGGTGCGGTAGCGTTTAGCGACGCACCACGTCCGGTTCCGAATGACGCCTTGCTGAAGCGGGCGCTGGAATATTGCCGGATGTTTGATAAGCCGATCTTTGATCGCCCCGAAAATCCGGAACTCGCTGGTGCGGGTGTGATGCACGAGGGGCAAGTTTCGTTGGTGTTGGGACTGAAGGGGTTGCCAACCGAAGCAGAGGATTTAGCGGTCGCGCGTGACGTCCGTCTCGCCGAAGCCACCGAGGGGCGTTTGCACGTCGGTCCCGTCAGTACCATGGGATCGGTGGATATGATCCGTCGCGTTAAATCTCGGGGAATTCAAGTGACCGCTTCGGTCTGTCCACAAAATCTCTGTTTGTCGGATGCTGAATTGCGCAGTTTCGATGCAAAATTCAAAGTGCATCCACCGCTTCGCAGTGGTCGCCACGTCGAAACACTTCGTCGAGCGGTCGCTGACGGAACGATTGATGCAATTCAGAGCGGTCACATGCCGCGGGCCCGCGAAAAGAAAATGGACGATCTCGATCTTTCGCCCTTCGGTGCTGCGACCTCCGAGACCACGTTGTCAACAGTCATTACCTACATGATCAATGAAGGTGTGATCGATTGGAGCACCGCGATTGAACGATTGTCGACCGCTCCTGCAAGAATTGCTGGGATCGACGCGGGAACGCTTCAGGTTGGTGCCGCAGCAGACATCACGATTATCGACCCTCGGACGACTTGGACTGTCAATCCAAATACTTTTCATTCTCGTTGCAGCAGCAGTCCTCTGGACGGCCATACGCTGAATGGAAGAGTGATCAAGACTCTGGTTGGTGGAGAGGTTCGGTTCGAATCCTGAGCCCGCTACTCCAATCCTGAGTCCGCTACTCCAATCCTGAGCCCGCTACTCCAATCCTGAGCCCGCTACTCCGAGGTGGCAGACGGAACTTCGTCGGTGGTGTCCCCTTGCCCTTGGATTAGGTTGACGGTTTGGTCAACACCGTCCAACTGAAACTTCTCTCGTTGGCCGCCAGGCCACGTCACCATCAGTTCACCAACAGCCGTGGTTTGTCCCAGACCGAACGTGACTGTTCTTTCACTTTGGCTTAAATAGCCTCGAGTTGGCATCACGGTTTGTTGAAGAACGCGATCGCCGGTTTCTAGTTGAACTTTCGCGCCGATGGCGTCTCGATTGGACGTGGTGCCCTGAAGGTTGACTCGCAGCCAGTGGTTGCCGATTTGTTGGTCGTTACGAAACAGCACCGTTGAGCCATTACTGACCGAAATCACAATGTCTTGATCTCCATCTTCGTCAAAATCTCCGTAGGCAGTCCCGCGTCCGACGATTGGTTGATGAAAACTTTCGCCCGTTTCTTTCGCGGTGGCGAGTACGAGTTCGTTCTTCGCATCTCGACCAGCGTTCCAGAAAAGTTGTGGGGGCTGTTCGTAACGTTGCGTCCTCTGCGTTTTTGAAATCTCCTCTTCCAGATGCCCGTTTGCACCAAGAACATCGCATCGACCATCGAGGTCAATGTCGAAGAAGAATAGCCCGAAAGTCAATCCTAGACGTGTTGGTGGTCCAAAGCCCGTGAACATGGCCGCGTCGACAAATTGTTTTCGACCGGGTCTCGCCATGTAGAGCGCACTTTCTTCGTTGGCGAAGTTGCCAATCCCAATCGCCAAGGTGCCATCGTCGCGAAACCGAGCGGTGTCAATGCCCATCGCGCCGCGAGCGTTTCCACTCGCACGGTCAAATGCAATTCCGGAAAGCCGACCCATTTCCGTGAACGTTCCATCTTGGTTGTTCTGGAATAGGAAATTTCGGACCGTGTCATTGGCGACAACAATGTCAATCCAGCCATCGTTGTTGATGTCAACGGGAGCCAATCCCATCGCCTTTCCGAGCGGTACATTTGTGTCGTCGTTGCGTACCTGAACACCTGCCTGCGCGGAGACATCCGCGAACGTACCATCTCCTTCGTTGTGATAAAGGTAGGAGAATGAACCCGCGAATGCTCGTGGGGGGCCGTACGCGCGGGACTCACCATCGAGCGTGAAGTCTTGGCTTAGGTCTGCTTCTTTGCTCCAGTCGACATAGTTACAAACCAATAAGTCGAGTTGTCCATCGTTGTCATAGTCAAAAAAACCACAGCTTGTTCCCCAGGTTTCTTCAGTTCCGCCCACGCCAGCGGTAGTGGTCACGTCGACGAAGACGCCAGAGTCGTTTCGTAGTAAGCAGTTTTTTCCGACGGCGGAAATAAAAATGTCGTCATCACCGTCGTTGTCGTAATCTCCGACGGCCGATCCCATTCCATAGAGCGAAAAATTGATTCCCGCTTTTTCCGAGACATCCTCGAATTGAAACTGTCCGTTGCCGGCGTACAACCGGCAGCGTGTGGGTTGTTGGTCACTTTCGTCCCACGGCCAGCGGGTCGAATTGATAAGTAGTAGATCGAGGTGATCATCGTTGTTGTAATCGAGTACCGCGACGCCGCTACCCATCGTCTCGGGAAGCAGTTTCTCGCCGTAGCGGCCCGTCTCATGCACAAAATCGATGCCCGATTCTGCAGTCACATTTACGAGGGGTAAGGACGGTATGGGCTGCTCGTTGGCAGTCCGCTCGGTCGGCAAACTCACCTCGACTTCGGTCGAATCGGCTTCGCGTTTTTCGATATTTAAGAAAATTAAAATTCCGATCACCGGAAATGCCAGGAGTGTGAACACGATGAGCGAGCCACGTAGAGCTTGTCCGATGACCGCATCGTTTTCGACGTCTTGGTCACCAGATTCCGGGTCGTTCGGACCGGTTTTCATTTCATCGCTATTCAATTCAACACTACCTGGATTGCGGCTCGATGCGTTGCAGATCGTAGATCACCAGTGCTTCCGCAGCATGATTGGCGGCGGGATAACGCCGTCTGGCCGCAGGAATGGCAACTTCGGCTGCATTGTCATCTGGTTTGTAACGCATGTGAAGTGTCCGATGGTGATTCTCTTGTTCGTCGTCCTCGAGCAATGCGTAAATTTCTGCCAAGTTTGCATGAGCGGTTACATTTTCGGAATCGGTTTCCAGCACTTGCAAAAACTGCTCGCGAGCGTCTTGAAGAATGTTTCGGAAGCCTTCGTCATCACCCTGGACCTCTGCTCTTTGAGCCAAATCAATTAGCGTGAGGCCGAGTTGATTGCGGATTTGATAATCCTTCGAAAAATCAAAGCTTCGTTCTGGGACTTTTGTTTGCAGGACACCGCGTAGCGATTCGGCTGCCTGCTCGAGATTACCCTGTTGTCGATTGACCATGCCGCTCAACCAACCGAGAGTCCAGCTGGGTGGGGGCGGCTCCATCTGCTCAGCCCGCCGGAGTGATTCCGTTGCCCCGTCCAAGTCTCCTTCGGCGAATTGAACTCGAGCCAAATTCAAAGGGCCATCGTATCGGCCCTGACTTTCAACCATTCGGAAAGCTTCAGCCGCTTGCTTCAGTTCGGCTTTTCCCTTCAGCAGCAGTCCAATGCCATAGTCATTCCAACGCTGCCACAGAGGATGAGTGTCCGAATCCGCGACTTTGGAATCTGATGATTCTTCCTTTTCGCCGTCGTTGCTGTCCCTTTGCGCGTTCTCTCCTTGAGCAACTTTCATTACTAGTCGATCAGCTGCAATTTCGATGATCGGCAGATCATTGGGGTCTCCCGGTTGCCCAAGATCGAGCGGGTCTTTCTCCGGGTCACGATCCCGTCGGATGAAGTCCAGGTACTCGGTGTCGAATTTGCGGTACAACAGTCGCGCGGTCACGATAATATCGTCAGACGAATCTTCCGGTACAGCGAGCCGATAATGAACTGATTGGCCGGCGCCGGGGGGAATCTGGTGGCTGTAGAGCGGCGTGAAGATATCGTGCGCGTTGCGACGGTTGATGCGATTGCCATCGCGATCAAGCAGGAATGTATTGACATAATGTGACCATGGGTCGACAGCTTCCCGTTCATCGCGATGGCCGCTATGCCCGATGACGCGACCGCCCTGCGTTGCCGTCAGCTCAATCCAAATCTCATTCGAGTCGGTGGTTCCTTGGGTGAAGTGATGCCCCAGGGACATTGTTCGCAGCACCGTTTCAATCAGATATTCGGAGCCTGCTTTGACTTCAACCTCCGTGCCGAGCGGCGCGATCAACTCGCCATCAATCGATGCATCTTGCCGTAGGCCGAAAAGATCGACTCGCAGCGTGCCTTTGAGATATTCGCGGTGTCTCTCAATCCCTTCCTCGTCACCAGTCCAGTAGGAGAGTGCCGAGTTTGCGCTTGGGAACGCGTGGTTATGCACACCAAGTTGACCGATGTCTTCCATGTATTTGGCGCCGAATTCGTTGCTGGCCATCGCCGGCATGTGACACTCGTTGCAATTGGTCTGCGCCTTTGGCGGATAATAAAAACTTCGTGCTCCATGACCTGAGACACCACTCAGTAGGTAGCTGTCGTAGTGGTTTTGACCTCGCAGCCAATCCTTGTAATTCGTTACCTCACCGGGCAACGAAACTTTGTGGCATGTCCCGCAAAATTCGGCTGTCTTGTGAAATGGTTTCAGCATCTCATGTTTATGGAAAGCCGGTTTGGCCTTCACCATCAACCCGTTTAATTCTTGCAGCAGGGGGTTATCGCTGTAGGCGAACGGATAATGTTTGGGCTCGTCGATCGTGTAATCTGCATTGCCAACATGACTGTCGACGGATTGGATCGCGTGACAAACAGCACAACTGATTCCGGCGTGGGCTGTTGGGTCAAACACATCGTCGTAGTTAGGATCGTCGAATTTTCCTGAGAAAAATGGTACCGGGTCGTGGCAACCGGCGCACCACCGTGACGACTGCAGCGTGCCGGATCGATCCGTCGCAACTTTTCTCGTCTCACGAACCGAAGCGCGATAGGCCGGATTGTTAAAACTGCTCAGTTTGTGGGCGCTGTGCAAGGCCGAGTCGTAAATGTCTTGATGACACTTCAAACAATATTCGTCGTTCATTAGCGTCTCGGCGGCAATGAATTTTCCAGTTGCTGTTGTCGCCAATGAAGGTTCGAAATACTGTGCCCCTTGTTCCGGGGATTTGTCTTCACTGATCCGTGGGTCGGAGGCCTGGAACGAAACCATCGCTGCGACAAACAATCCAATCGCCAGCGCGACTCGTCGACCGATTTGCCATTTGATCCGCGGCCCCACCAGGCGGTGAAGCCAGTACAGCCAGATGACAGCCAAGGGAGTTAGCAGGTGCGCCCAGTAAACGATGTTGCGGGTGCCTGGGTTCACGATTGCGAACGAGCCGACTCGCATTAGCAGCAGTCCGCTTGCCAAAATCAGCAGGGAGGCGGCAAACAGTGCGTAGCCAATCTTGACCGCCCGGCGGTTGCGGCGATTTCGTGCTCGCCACATGTGCAGTGCACCGAAACCGATCACCGGCAAGATTAGCAGCAGTCCCAATCCGAGATGGATCAGGAACATCAGCTGGTAGAAGTGGGTTTCGAGGACCCGCCCTGTAAAGAACTGGATCCAGGTGATCGAGGTAAGGTACAGGCCGTTGGCCACCAAAACCCCGAATAACGTCAATACGACGTACAAAACCACCCGCAGCCGCGGTGAGACGACGCGGACGGGTGGCTTCTTTTTCTTGATGGGAGAGGCCGGCTGGGGGGTACCGGTGGAATCATTCATTAGCGAATGCCGCGGGCGAGGAGAGAACTTCACAATTTATAAGACGGTTCAGGTCGTCAAATGGTTTGCTGAGTGTGTTCAAATGTCGCACTCAGTTCCTGAAATACTGGGTTTTAAGCCTTTGCGAGTGTTTGATCGGCTTCCATCCGACTCACTCGCTAGATCGCAGCACGGGCGTGTAAATCCCTGTTAGCCTGAATACTGCGCCGCTCATCACCTCGATAGAACCGTGATTCGCTCGCCCGTGTCACACCGCTTTCCCACGCTTTTCAGCCTCCGTTCCGCTGCCCCAACCGGAATCACCAGCGTCTCGAGCGATTCGGAGCTGGGTGATTTAGGATCGGTCGCTTTGGTGTGAACGGATGATTGAGCGGGATCGGGTGCCGAACTGATCCGGATGGTCGTTTTGCGATCGCTGCCGGGAATTCAATTAACGATGCCAGAAATCCCGAAATGACTGGGTTCTCTGAAGGTGCTGTTCGTTTCGTTCTCGTCGCATGGCGGAGAGTTCTTCACCCCCAGCGACGGGTGGGTACTCAGTCATTTCACGGTAAGGGAGCGGCATGGTCGATTGACCCGCCAGCGTGTTCAGGTCGGCATCCTTGTCCCAACCAACGCTGTGCAATACGAAGTCGCGAACCCATCCTTCGGGTAGTTTGGTTTGTGGGAGTGAAAATTCCAATCGAATCTCATCGCCGCCGCTGATCACCACCATCTCGTCGTCCCATTCTCGGACCAGATCGGTGCAATCACCAAACTGGCTCAGCTTGCCTCGTAACGGTGGCCACCGTGGCGTGGTGGTTGCTTGTTGGTAGTCGTACCATTCCGGTTGCGTCGGATCGGTGCGGAGTCGCTTGGAGTAACCGTGTGAAGTCACTTCAGCGGCCAGCAACGGAACACTTTCTGTGTGGAATGTCGCAGCCTCTGATTGAATCGCGAGTTTTGCGGAATCCCAATAAATCTGTGCCGAGGTGTGAACCCGCAGTCGTGGGTCTTCTTTGATCAATACATCAGTGACATCGACGACGATTGTTTTCGTTTTACCACCAGGGAATCCCGTGTAGGGAATGGCCTTTCTCCATCCGTCTGTCTCTTTGCTGTCGGGCACCCAAACGGAGGGGAATTCAATCGGACCGAGCGACGGGTTTTGGTCGATCTGAATGTTCAAAGAGGTGTCGGTTGGTAGAATCCAGCCGGTTAGGACCAAGTAAATTTTCGAATCCTTTCGATCTCCTTCATGAACAGCGGTGGAGAAATCGAGATCGACCCAGTGCGGTGGGCACAATCCTTGCCGAAACCTGCGTTTGAAACCTTTGACATAATCAGAGTCGTTGCGAGCAAGCTGCTTACTTACATCATCGCCGAGCTTGTTGACGGCAGAGTCGGCGTTGTGCAATTCTCCGTTCGCAAAGGCAAAAATAGTCGGCTCTGCGATTTGTGGTGGTCCCACTTTTTCGTTGGTGCAAATCTCTGTTCCAGCAGGGTGGTCCACGACGCTGAGAGCAACTTTGTCAAAGTAAGCGACCTCCCAGAGTTCTTCAGTGATACGGAACTCGTAGCGGTCACCGCGCGGTCGGATATCTGAACCGTCGATTTTGAGATATTCCCAAGGTCGGTCTTTGGCAACGACGCCACGGGCGACTTGTAACCCGAGTGGGGCGGCCCAGAGGCAATCAGTCTTGAAGACAAATTTTTCGCCATCCCAGGCGTACAAATAGGGGCAGGAACCTTTGAGGGTCTGTTCCTCTTCGACCAATGAATCGATATCGGGATCACGGATCGTTTGTGAAAGTCCGTTAGGCAAGATGGCTCGTAGGGTTCCGGAATCGGTAAAGCCGTCGATGCCGAAGTGCGTCGACGGAGTGGTTACGATTTGTGCCCGGTAGTGAGGGCCAAATCGAAGTTCGAGTACGCTGCCCAACGCGTAGTGATTCACCCGGCCACTGGCGTTGTCATCAATTCCGCGAAAGCGAACATCCAGGTAATGTCCGGCGTCGGTTTGGTTCGTGAATAGCTGGATTCCTCGGTCATCGATCGCGGCAACATCTATCCGACCATCGCGATTCAGATCGACAGCAACTGGAGATTGGATCGATCCGAATCCCGGCATCGGATTCCAGCCCTCAGGGCCAAATCCCCACGGTCCGAGTGAGCAGGTTTGGCTTGATTCGGAGAGTGACACAAGGTTCTGCCAGGAATCGTTATTCAAGTCGGCGATGATGGCATTGGTGGCTGCTTGATTTGTAGATTCAGTCCGTTCAACGGTCCAAGCTGCAGCATCGGCCGTTTGCGAGAAGACGACATGACTGCCGTTCGGTCCCGTGATGATGAGGTCCCACGAAACGTTGCCATCAATATCGTGAACAGACACCGAGTTGGCTCCCTCGAGTACCCCGATTTCTGGCAAGGCTCGACCGCGGAATTGCAGATGCAACAGGTTTTCGATCAAGGCGATTTTTCCACTCGCGTGCAGCGATACGATGTCGAGATCAAGGTCGCGATCGACGTCAGCAATCGCCATCGATACCACGTGATCATCACGCGAGAAATTGTCGGTGCCGGGAAGCACTTCAAAGAAGGTTCGATTTCCGCGATTGGCGAACATTCTGACTCCATCGGATTCCGTCGCGAACACGAGGTCAATGTCGCCATCGGCCTCCAAGTCGCCTGCGATGGCGGTGATGACACCTGTGACGTCTTCCAGGCCTGTGGGCGTATCGACCACTTTCAGCACCGCTTCATCGCTGTCGACTCGGCCGTCGACGCGGATCACACTGACGCCGTCTTTGCCGTAGGCAATTAAATTTTGGATGGTCTCGTGACGGGAGGTCGCTCCATAATCGGGTTTCTCGGATTCGTTCTCATTGCGAAGACGGACTCTCAATCGCTCGGGATCGCTGCTGTCAACCACGAAAAGATCGGCGGCGATCAGTCCGAGTGCGGAGTGTTCCAGTTTTACTTCGCCTTTTTTTTTCCAGGCCTGTTGATTTGACTCCTGTTGGTTTGCCCAAAGCGTGAGAGTGTCCGCATTGTTGACACTGACCAGATCGAGATCGAGATCCATGTCAAAATCAATCGGTTGAATTGCCACGGCGGTATCAGACCCCTCAATCCTTGTTTCTTCGAACGCCAAGGGGGCTTGCCCGACCTCCAGAGGTGAGTCTGCAGCGGCTTCCGCCGACAATCGACGCAACGTTTCAAAACTCAGGCGATCGAGTGGATGAGGGGATGCACGTCGGCGATCGGTCTTTACGATTTCGGTGCTGTTGAGCACGTTGAACCACAGCAGCATCCTGGTCTCTGCTTCGAGCCAATCATTTTCTTCGATGGCGGTTAAGATTTGTTGGACCAATTCGTCTGGTGTGACTCCGATCGGCTTGGTTTCTCGGCGTATAGATGGTTCGATGGCAGCGGCTAGACTCTGGGCTCGACGAATGAACTCGACGGCTTGTTTATCTTGGCGATCGATATTCAATCTCGCGGCACGCAATGCGAAAAACAGATTGTCAGGATGCTGATTCGATAACGCACTGATCGTCTTTGCAGCGTCGTTCAATAAATCGGACGGCAAGCCATCGATTGGATCTTCCATCTGTTGCACAACACCGATCAATGTTCCGCCAAGCATGATGGAGCGAGCATCCTTGCCGATTTCCCCATTGATTGCAGCGGACAATCGCGTGTAGACATCCTGCCGCTGCGACTTCGTCAAGAAGCCGAGCATCAAGGATGCCTCATGCAAGTCAATTCTTGCCTGCAGCCAGCGTGGCATCACGTTATCTGTCGTCACGGTCGCGTAATCTTCGATGGATTCACGTGCGGCCGGGATTGCCACAGCAAGTTGACGGCGAGCTGCTTTTTTCTCTTCATCCCCTAACGCAGCGTTTGTCGCTTGGGCAGACAATTGATCGACTCTCAAGACGCGGTTGATGGCGTGATTCAAAGCGATCGATTCGTCTTGGGGCAGTTGCTCGCGGAGCGAGGCCCAGGCATCTTCGGCCTCGTCCGTCTCCAGGTTCTCGGTCGCTGCCAGGGCGGTACGAGTCAGCGATAGCAGGGGGCTCGCGGTGCCATTTTTGCCCCCTCCGGCGTTTCCGCCGCCATTACCGTTCGGCTGAGCCCCCCTTTGCCAGATCAATAGAGCGATCAGAACCGCCGCTGCGGCAACAATGATCCCCAGCCAGACGGACATTCGGCCAACTCTGCTGGATCGATGATTGCGCATGAATGCTCCCCGAGTCGATAAAAATTCGATATCCTTGTGACTATGAACGTAACAAAAATCCTCACTTCGTCCGATCAGGTCCGCGTGGCCCGCGTCGAAAAAAATCGATTGTTTCCGCTCCAGTTGGGAGATTATCAATCTCTCGCAGCAATCCTTGCCTTGGACGATCCGTTATCGGTTCTGCAAAAGCTTACGGTAGAGGACCCGATTTTGATCGATGATTCGATTCGCTGGTTGCCCCCCATTGATAACCAGGAGGTCTGGGCGGCTGGGGTGACTTATAAGCGAAGCCAAACTGCTCGAATGGAAGAATCTGAGGCGGCAGCGTCGTGTTACGATCGAGTTTACGAAGCTGATCGTCCCGAGTTGTTCTTCAAGGCGACACCCCATCGTGTCAGTGGGCATGGGCAACCACTGCGGATCCGTGCCGATGCGACCTGGAATGTTCCAGAGCCCGAAGTCACGCTAGTCCTCAACGCAAAATTAAACATCGTTGGGCTCACCGTCGGCAATGACATGAGCTCTCGCGATATTGAAGGAGAGAATCCGCTTTATTTGCCCCAAGCCAAGTGTTACGACCAATGTGCTGGATTGGGCCCGTGGATCACGTTATTTGAAACCATGCCGCCGCCGGAATCGATTGGCGTCGATTTGAAAATTCAACGCGAGGGCGAGCTGGTGTTTGATCAGCAGACGTCGGCCGCTGAAATGGCCCGCTCGTTTGAAGATTTGGTTGCCTGGTTGGGGCGTGACAACTCCTTTCCAGCCGGGGCTTTCTTGATGACCGGCACGGGGATCGTCCCCACATCGGAATTTACACTGCTGCCCGGTGACATGATTCATATCACGATCGAAGGGATTGGAACTTTGTCAAATCCCGTGGTTCAAGGTTAAGCCGACATTCCGGTTCGACGATTCATGGTTCGAGTCTTCAAGTTCGAGCAGGGTACCCAAGTTCGGGTAAAGGCGGACAATCATGTGACCCTTGAAAGTGTATTAGAAGTTCATGGCCGCAGGCCGATCAGAAACCTTCATCTCGAAGGGTGAAGGTTGTGAAAGACCATCTGTTAGAGGATTCGATTCGGGTGATTTGAACATGATCCAATGTTTGGAGCGTCTGAATCCTCGTTTTGATTTTGTACTGTTTTGTTTTTTGATTTTTTGCTTTAGCATCCCTTTGCTTCGTCTCATTCCATCGTAATAGGTTTTCTCATGTCGACAGCGACTTCCACCGTCCGTCCTGTGCTGGTTGCCGGTCAGTGGCGCGACGCAAAGTATCAATCCACTTTTCAAGCGACGGATCCAAACAAGAATGAGACCTTGGTGGCTGAGTTTCCCGTCAGTTCTTGGGACGATTGTGATGCTGCGTTGAATGCAGCAGTCGATGCGGCGAAACAATTGCGGCAACTGCCATCTGCCAAGATTGCCGATTTCTTGGAACGATACGCTGATCGTATTGATGCGGCGAAAGATGCGTTGGTGGAGGCGGCTTTCAGTGAAACAGGACTTGGGAAGAGCCCGCGTTTGGCTGATGTTGAGTTGCCAAGAACCAGCAACCAGTTACGAGCCGCGGCTGCCGCTTGTCGTTCCGGCAGTTGGGCGTTGCCGACGATCGACACTGCGGCTGGGATTCGATCTTGCTATGAGTCACTGGGGCCAGTTTGCGTATTCGGTCCGAACAATTTTCCGTTTGCATTTGGCAGCGTTTCAGGCGGCGATTTTGCAGCAGCGATTGCAGCAGGAAATCCGGTCATCGGAAAGGCAAATAGCTCCCATCCAGAAACGACTCGGCTGTTTGCCGAGCAGGCTGTCGAGGCCCTTCAGGAAACTGGGCTGCCTGCGGCGACAGTCCAATTGTTGTATCGCACCTCGCACGCTGACGGGGAACGGCTGGTATCTGATCCCCGCGTCGGTGCGACTGGGTACACCGGCAGTCGATCGGCTGGCTTGGCGTTGAAAGCGGCTGCTGATCGAGCAGGCAAGCCGATCTATTTAGAACTTTCCAGCGTCAATCCCGTCGTGATTACATCGGGGGCTTTGGCGGAGCGAGGTGATGAGATTGTCGGCGAATTCGTCACTAGTGTGCTAATGGGTACCGGTCAGTTTTGCACCAATCCGGGCTTGGTCCTGCTGCAGCAGGGTGATGCGACGGAAAAATTTATCGATGCGGTGAAAGACAAATTCGCATCCTCACCGGCAGGCACCCTGCTTTCTCCTGCTGTGGCCACTGGACTGGCCGGTAGCGTCAAAGCATTGTGCCAATTCGGTGCTGAATTGTTGACCGGCGGTGGCGAGCCCGAGAGTGACCGTTGTGCTTACGCCAACACTTTGATGAAAACCTCGGCAACGAATTTCTTGGCCAATCCTGAAGGATTTCAAACCGAAGCCTTTGGGAATGCCTCGTTGATCGTTGTTGCGGATGACTTAACTCAACTCTGTCAAGGTATTTCTGAATTGGAAGGCAACCTGACTGGTTGCATTTATAGTGCTGCTGATGGGAGTGAAGACGACGCGTGTGGTGCGATTGCGGCGGAGTTAACGGTCAAGGTGGGCCGATTGTTGAACGACAAGATGCCGACCGGCGTGGCGGTGAGTGCTGCGATGAATCACGGCGGTCCCTACCCAGCGACCGGGCATCCAGGATTCACCGCAGTTGGGGTGCCAGGTTCTTTGTTAAGGTTCGCGAAGCTGACCTCGTTTGATAATGTTCGGTCAAGCCGTCTGCCCGCCCTTTTGCAAGATACAAACCCAACCGATCAGACCTGGCGATTGGTCGATGGTGCATGGACCCAGAGCAGTCTGTAGCTTGTTCGAAGCTCTGAGTCTCGGCGCACATTGACGCGAGGCGATGTGCTGGCAAGCGTTGACCGGCAAGGTCGACGCTCATGGCGGTTTACAGCGTAGCTGGGTCGATCACAACTTCGGATCTTGACAGGCAATTCCACTGAAAACGCTCGATTAATTCGTTTGCTGATTGCACCGATTGGTGTTCGTCAAGCAAGCCACAGCTACGTGCTGCCCAGGTGACGATTTTTGATGCGGGCAAGCCTTCTTCGCGACAAAGACTTAGTCGTGTGTCGCCGTGGCGTTTTGCAAGTCGCCGGCGATCGGGACCGCAAACCAGTGGGACGTGTGCGTACCGGGGGGGAGCGTAGCCTAAAGCATGATAGAGATCTAACTGGCGGAACGTACTGACAATCAGGTCGTCGCCGCGAACGACTTCCGTGACCCCCATCGCTGCATCATCGACGACGACGGCTAATTGATAAGACGGATCACCACTCTTTTGAGTGATTGGAAAGGCGCCGAGATGCTGAGCGGGGTTGCATGCTTGTGGACCGCAGACGATATCTTCGAATTCCATTTCAAGATCACTGGCACGGAATCGCCAGCTGTAGGTTCCCTCCGCAGGCAACGGTTGATTGTTTTTCCAGGAGGCGCACGTGCCGGGGTAAATCGGGCTTTCGTGTTCAAAATGGGGTGCGGAACCTGCTGCTTGGATATCCTTTCTCGAGCAGGTGCATGGGAAAACTCGGTCAGCCTCGATCAGTTGCTGCAACGCGGCGCGATAACGCTCGCGGCGTTCGGTTTGGATGTACGGGGCATTTGGGCCACCAATATCCGGGCCTTCATCCCAGTCGATTCCCAGCCAGCTCAAATCTTCGATGGCTTGTTGGGTTGCCCACGGTTTGATCCGAGGCGAATCAATATCTTCGATCCGTAGAATCAATCGCGTGTTTGATTTTCGTGCCGCCCAGTATGCCAATAAGTAGGTTCGGGCATTGCCGAGGTGCTGTGCTCCAGTGGGCGAAGGAGCGAGTCGTCCAGCGGTCATGATGAAGGGTCTTTGTCAACGTGGTTCAATGCCGATGTCCCTACTGTGGAGGTCATGGATTGCTGTTTCGCCAATGACAATTCCACAACCTGTTTTCCGAAATCGCTTGGGTTCAACCATCATCTCAGGCTGCCAGTAAGATTTCGCGCATTGTTGCCGAAAAACAATGCGGTATTCCCGCCGAGGCATCGCTGTTCGACGCTGCCGCGGGAGGGCGGCACGATCGTAATCTTAGCTGCGCAAACGATGATGCAATATCTTGGCGTCGAGTACCGATCGTTATCGAGTCAATTGCTGCTTGAATCGCGGCACTGACAAATCATGGGACGGACCCTGCACCCGACGCAATTTGTTGATTTGCAGTGCCTCGTCAAAGAGTTCAGGGTCAGAACGAGTTTCAGGGTCAGAACTCGGCACTACCTGGTGTTCTCGGAAACGGAATGACGTCTCGAATGTTGGTCATGCCGGTGACGTATTGAACGGCCCGTTCGAGTCCCAAGCCGAAGCCTGCATGGGGAACGGTGCCGAAGCGGCGTAGATCGAGATACCACCAGTATTCTTCTTGCTCCAAGCCAGCTTCGTCCATTCGGGCGGTCAGGACATCTAGTCGTTCCTCTCGTTGGCTCCCGCCGATGATCTCGCCGACACCTGGTACCAAGACATCCATTGCGGCAACGGTTTTTCCATCATCGCTGACCCGCATGTAGAAGGGTTTGATCGACGAGGGGTAGTCGGTCAGGATGAGTGGTCCCTGCACATGCTTTTCGGTCAGGTAGCGCTCGTGTTCGGCTTGCAGGTCAGTTCCCCAGGAGACCGGGTAATCAAAGTTTTCGTTGCAGCTTGTGAGCACCTCGATCGCTTCGGTGTAGGTCATGTGGGCGAATGGTTTCTCGACCACCGATTGCAGTTGTTCGATTTTCCCCTTCTCGATTCTCTGATCGAAGAATTGCATGTCTTCAGCACATTGGTTCAAGCAGTCTCCAAAAACACGTTTCAAAAAGTCCTCTGCCAACTTCATGTTATCGGCGAGATCAAAGAACGCTGCTTCGGGTTCAATCATCCAGAATTCGGCGAGGTGGCGACTGGTGTTGCTGTTCTCTGCGCGAAAGGTAGGTCCGAAGGTATAGACTCGTCCGAGTGCCGTCGCATAGGTTTCGGCTTCCAGTTGACCGCTGACAGTCAGGAACGTTGGTTTATCAAAAAAGTCGTAGGAATAGTTAACGGGACCACCGTTAGCCGCCAGTTTTTCCAAATCGAGCGAAGTGACCCGGAACATTTCTCCGGCTCCCTCGCAATCACTGGCGGTGATGATTGGGGTATTGATGTAGAAGAAACCATTTTCATGATAAAAGTTGTGAATTGACTGACTGATCTGGTTACGCACCCGCGCGACGGCACCGAACGTATTGGTGCGGGCTCGAATGTGCGCCCACTCGCGGAGCTTTTCAAAACTGTGGCGTTTCTTTTGCAGGGGATAAGTTTCAGCGTCCGCCCAGCCAATGACGCGAACCTCGCTTGCGTGCAGTTCGGTTGCCTGCCCCTTTGCCGGTGACGCTTGCAATTCTCCTGTCGCGATGATGCTGCAGCCGGGCGACAGTTTTTGAACTTCGTCAACGTAATTGGAAAGTTCAGCTGGCGCTACGATTTGAAGGTTTCCGAAGCAGCTTCCATCGTTGATTTCGATGAAGCTGAATCCGCCTTTGCTGTCTCGCCGAGTTCGCACCCATCCGCGGACTTCGAGATTTTTGCCCACCGCTGATTCTTGGCGAGCATGTTCAACACGGATCCATTGAGTCATTGGTTATACGTCCTTGGGGGCATTGAACGGAAAATGGCAAAACATCAGTTTGATTTTTCCGTTTCGATTGTGGGAGGGGGCGAGAGGGATCGCGGCTGCAGAACAGGTTGAATGTGCGGAAGCGACTACGCCTCGGATGCCCGTTGTTTGCTATGGGCAGATTCTTTCAGCAAGAAACCGACAACGCCGATCACCAGCATGACTGCGAGTGCCCCCAATGCGATATTACCGAGCGGGATTTGCTGCCCCCATATCGTCATCGTTTTGCCGTAGAGGCCCCATGCCGATGCAAATCCGGCTACGCAGGTGGCTGATAACATGAGAACGTTCCAGATCAAACGCTTGATACCTGTGGGAAACGAGTCACCAAGTGTTTGGCGCGAATTCATCAACAGGAGGAATGACAGATAAGCGATCGGCAACATCGCTCCGCCGATCACGGAGGTTGGGACGGCAAGTGCGGGCGCTGCGGCTCCCCAAACAAAGGGTCCCAGCACACCAACTGCGGGTAGAAAACAGCCAACTCGGTGCATGGTGCCTTCGGATGGAACATTGATGAGTTCGCAGAAAGCGAAGCCATTAATCAGCATCAGGATGATGATGGTGGATATCGCCATGCCCAGAACACCCACGCCGAACAGCGTTTGCGAGACCGCGCTGCCGACGAATGGCTCGAGCGTGGTGGCCAGTGCGAAGTTGTCTCGGCCCGCCAGCATTGCCGCCAATCGCTTATCGGCATCTGGCAGATTTTCGCGGGCAGCAATGAGTTCCGTCTCATTGAGATTTGGAGTTTCCTGCTCCACTCGTTGTTTCAGGTATTTGTTGTAATCCTTGACCTCTTTCGCGTCGGTATTGCCGTCCGCAACCATCGTTATCACATCGACTGCACGGCCGTGGAATTGACTCGCGGCGGCAATCACAACGCATCCAGTTGCGAGTACGAATGGAATGATCAAGCCGATTGACAGGTCAAAAATTGCTAAGCCGCGGTGACGGGTACCCCAACCTTTGCGAAGCATCGAATAGGGCAGCAAGAAGGTCATGTTGATGCCGACGGCGGTCGCAAATGCGGTGATGATCCGGTCTTTCTGGATCGATGCGATCGTGTCGTTCCACCACTGACTGTAATCACCGGTCTGAGCCACCTGTTTCGCGAGGGCCGGGACCGGCTCAAAGAGATACTCAAATCGTGGGACGAAACCCGAGAAAATTTCATTCCAGGGCAGCAAACCTTCCCGTGTTAAGGCCACGACGACCCCAAAGAACGACAGGACTACGACGGCAACCATCATTTTTAAGATGATTTCAAAGGTTTTGATCCCCGCACTACCGGAGTTGTAAAACCAAACCACGATGGAGGCGACGACAAGCAGGGAAACCGCAATTACGATTTTGCCATTGAAACCATCCAGGGCGGGGATCAAGTTTTGTTGGACGGCTGCGGTGCCGAGTGCAAATTGCGGCAGTGACCAAACGATGTTGGCCATGATGGTGGCGAACAACCATCCCCAAGCCAGAACGGGTGAAACATGTGTCTTGAGCGTTTGAAACGGACGCTCGCCACTCGTTAACGTGACATAACTGATCGCACTTAGCATCACGACGCCAAGGATCATTGCGATGGGTTGCAGCCACATCATTTCGTAGCCCATGATCACCCCGAGATACAGGGCGCCGGCCAGTGATCCGCCCCCGAGCGTGATCGCACCTTGCAGCCAACCGGGACCTGAGAGCCGCGTGTAAATCGCGGCTTTGCCCAACGGGCCTTTCTGTGTGGCTGTCTGCAGGAGTATGTCTTCGCGATTTAACATCGGCTGAATCTCATTCTTGTTCTACGGGCTTTCTGCAGCAGGTACTGTTGACGACCCTGCTCTAATTTTCCAACTCGGCGAGGTACCGCTCAGCATCCAAGGCCGCCATGCAACCGGTTCCCGCTGAGGTGATGGCTTGGCGATAGTAATCATCCGCGACATCGCCAGCAGCAAAGACACCCGTCACGGACGTGTTGGTCCGAAACGGTTGAGTCCATTGGATGTAGCCACTTTCGTTCATATTGACGGCACCACTTAGGAAAGCGGTGTTCGGCGTATGTCCGATCGCCACAAACATGCCGCCTACGGTTAAGTCGCGTGTCGTGTCATCGACTGTACTATCAATCTTTAGTCCGGTGACGACTTTTCCGTCACCGTAAACTTCCCCGACAACGCTGTTCCATAGCACTTCGATGTTGGGATGGTTTAGGGCTCGGTCTTGCATGACTTTGGACGCTCGCAATTCGTCGCGGCGAATGATCATGTAGATCGTCGCTGCATCCTTTAGATTCGCAAGGTAAGTCGCTTCTTCGACTGCCGAATCCCCACCACCAACAACAGCCAGTGGCTTGCTGCGGTACAAGGGCAACGCTCCGTCGCAAACCGCGCAGGCACTGACACCTTTGTTTTTGTATTCCTCTTCGGAGGGCAACCCGAGGTAATTCGCGCGAGCTCCCGTAGCAATGATCACTGTGTGAGCTTGAACTGGGTCACCGGATGCAGGCTTGAGGGTGTGCACGGGGCCGGAAAAATCGACCGATTCAATGTCATCGCTGACGACTCGTGTGCCAAAATTCAAAGCTTGCTGCTTCATCAATTCCATCAACTCGGTGCCCTGCACCGCGTAATGAGGATTGCCATCTTTCACGTGACCTTCGGGTACCGGTGGCAGGTTGTAGTGGCGAGCAGGGTCAACCGCTGATTCGACAAATGCACGGATGTTCCCCGCAGGGAAACCAGCGAAGTTTTCGACCTCGGTGGTGAACGCCAATTGGCCCAGTGGGATCATCTCTGGTTTAAAGGTCCCCTCGTAGACGACGGGGTTCAAGTTGGCTCGGGCGGCGTAGATTGCAGCCGACCAGCCTGCCGGTCCGCTGCCAATGATGATCGTTTTTTCGATGCTCTCCGACACGGGGAAGGTGCTCCTTGCCTGCAAGTGAGTGGTGGTAATGGCGGATCTTAAGGCGTTAGTATAGGGGGCCACGCCGCCGCCACCACCTCCACTTGTGATGGTGTCGTGTGCCCCATCATGTCAAACTGGGGCGTGTCTGCTGTCCCCTCCAGTTTTTGAAGCGAAGGTTGAATAAGAATAATGACGACGCTGCTGATCGCTGTGGGTGCAATGATTGGGTATTTGGTGGCATATCACACGTACGGGCGATGGTTGGCCCGGAAAATTTTCCAGCTCGATCCGTCGGCAGTGGTGCCGAGCATCGAATTGAATGACGATCGTGATTTTGTACCAACCGACAAATCGATCCTCTTTGGCCACCATTTCACTTCGATTGCTGGTACGGGGCCCATTGTGGGACCCGCCATCGCGGTGATGTGGGGCTGGTTGCCGGCGTTGATTTGGGTGTTGCTGGGATCTGTCTTGATTGGCGCTGTCCATGATTTTGGTTCGCTGGTCGTTTCGATGCGCAGCAAAGGCCAGACGGTCGGTGATGTTGCCGGCCGTGTGCTCAATCGACGAACAAGGCTGTTGTTTTTGTTGATCTTGTTCATGGCACTGACGATCGTGTTGGCCATTTTCGGCTTGGTGATCGCGGCGGTCTTCAAGCAATATCCGGCTGCGATTTTTCCGTGCCTGGTTCAGATTCCAATCGCAGTCACGATTGGAGTTTGGTTGCATCGTCGCAATGTGCATCTGCTGCTACCCTCGGTCCTGGCGTTGGCAACGATGTACCTGACGCTTGTATTTGGCAACTCAGGTCCTCTCGGTGCGTTGAATACGATGATGGCAAGCTGGTCGATTATGACTTGGGTCTTGATCTTGCTGGCTTATTCCTATGTCGCGTCGGTGCTTCCCGTTTGGATGCTGCTGCAGCCGCGTGATTACATCAATTCCCTGCAGCTAATAACAGCCTTGGGGTTGGTGGTGGTCGGCTTGATCGTGGCGGGTTTGATCGGTGGAGCTCCCTTGGTGGACGGTGGCGACCGAATCCCGCTTGAGATTTCGGCCCCAATGATTCGCGCCAATCCGGAGGGAGCGCCCGCCGTCATCCCCTTCTTGTTTATCACCATTGCCTGTGGTGCCTGCAGTGGATTTCATTGCCTCGTCTCGTCGGGTACATCAAGTAAGCAAATTCGATGCGAAACCGATGCCCAATTCATCGCTTATGGATCGATGTTGACCGAGGGATTCCTGGCGACTCTGGTGATTCTGTCTTGCGTTGCCGGCTTGGGGTTGGGGGCAGTGGCAGCGACGGGCGATGTGGTCGTCGGCCAAGAAGCCTACTTGGCTCGTTACGCCAGTTGGGCATCTGCGAGTGGTTTGGGTGCGAAAGTCGGTGCCTTTGTGGACGGTTCAGCGAATTTCTTGCAAGCGATGTGGATTCCACCCGCCGTGGCAGTTGCGGTCATGGGTGTGTTGGTTGCATCTTTTGCCGGCACCACGCTGGATACAGCTTGTCGATTGCAGCGTTACGTAATTCAAGAGTTGGCGGCCACCTTTGTCGGCGTTCAAGGTGAACCGGGCTCCGTTTCGTCCCCGGCGAATCCGTTCACTTGGTTACGGAACAAACATGGTGCAACGATTTTTGCCATTTTGTTGGCTTTGCTGATCGCGGCGTTGCCGGCACCCAAAACGCCGGTTTCGCTGGGGCAGGCATTTTCAGGGGATTTGCCAGCCGAATACTTGGCAGCTCAAGCTGCGGATTTGCCACCCGCGGCGACGTCCGGTGGCCTGAGCGGTGGTTTGTGGTGGGTGAGCAACTTCGCAGGCAAGGGAGGCTTGATATTGTGGCCCTTGTTTGGTGCGACTAATCAACTGCTGGCTGGGTTGGCTTTTCTGGTGATCTCGCTATTCCTGTGGCGGCGAAATATTCCCGTCTGGTTCATCGTTTTGCCGATGTTGTTCATGCTGATCGTCCCGGCGTGGGCGATGTTGTCAGATCTGAACAAGTGGTTCAATTCAGAGCAACCCAACTGGATCGTCATCCTATTCGGTATCACAACGCTGTTACTCGAGGGTTGGATGTTGGTCGAAGCGATCATCATTTGGCCAAAAGTGAAGGGTGTGCTGGAATTGTCAGCGGTCGCACCCCAGCGTGAAACCTGATGCGGGATTTTGGAGGGGCGGTTGGGTCGCAGTTTTTGAAGCACCCCGTTCGCTTCAAAGTGGGGCCTGCTTGGGCGTTGATAATCGACCCGGAGGGCTCGCTCACTGCGGTCGGTGCCCGCCAGCCGCGTGGGGCTTCTGACCGACTTGCTGGCTGACTGGCGGGAACGAGTGCGGAAACGCTAGCCGGGTGGCGGGCTCCATTCGGTTCCCGAATTGACAATTCACTGGCAAACCAAGACGCTATCGTCCATGGACCTCCCGTTAGCAACTCTCACAACGATCCTTGATTATGCGCGTGCTTTCCGGCATCCAACCGACCGGCCGTCCTCATTGGGGCAACTACTTTGGGGCGATTCGCCAATACATTGAGCTGCAAGAAGAGAACGATGGTTTTTATTTCATCGCTGATTTGCACGCGTTGACGACCGTGCGCGAAGCTGAAACGCTGCGTCAGTACACCCTCGATTCCGCCATTGATTTGTTAGCACTTGGTTTGGACCCCAGCAAGGCGACGCTGTTTGTGCAATCGCAGGTGCCAGAGGTCAGCGAGCTGACTTGGCTGTTGATGACCGGGACGCCGATGGGTTTGCTTGAACGCTGCCATGCGTACAAGGAGAAAAAGGCCAAGGGGATTCCTGCTGACGCTGGTTTGTTTACCTACCCCGTCCTGATGGCTTCTGACATCCTGGCGTACGACTCGCAGGTTGTTCCCGTCGGTGAGGATCAGGTACAGCACATCGAAGTCTGTCGGGATTTGGCAGGAAGTTTCAATCATGCCTTTGGTGAAACCTTTGTGATGCCCAAAGCGAAGACGCTTGATCACAGCGCGAAGGTGCCCGGGACCGACGGTCAAAAGATGAGTAAGAGCTACAGTAATACGCTACCGTTGTTCGGCGACGTCAAGAAAATCCGCAAGCAGATTATGAGGATCACGACCGACAGTCGCCCGATGGATGATCCCAAAGAACCCGAGGACGATCATTTGTTTCAACTTTATCGTCTGTTCGGATCAGACGAGCAAACCGAAGCCATGGCGGCAATGTACCGTCGGGGTGGATTCGGGTACGGCGAGGTAAAAAAGGCGGTCGCTGATGCGAGTGAAGCCTATTTCGCGGAGGCGCGATCGCGACGGGCAGAATTGGAATCAAATTTGGACTACGTGCATGAAGTGCTTGGAAACGGCGCTGAGCGCGCCCGCGAGGTTGCTGGAGAAGTGTTGGGCCGCGCCCAGCGTGCCTGTGGGTTACGATAGAGGACTCCGTGTTTGGCGTTGGGTCCAATTGCTACTCGTTCGTGATGCTTCGTGATGGCTATCATCGGTACCGGAACTGAGATCGTGGAATGTGTTCGCATTTCCAAGATGATCGAAGCCCATGGCGAACAGTTCCTTGAGCGTGTTTACACGCCGAATGAAATTGAGTACTGCTTGCGGACTGTCAATTCCAGTCAGCACTTTGCGACTCGTTGGGCCGCCAAAGAGGCGACCATGAAAGCGATGCGTTGCCGCAATCAAGGCGTCCGTTGGACCGATATTGAAGTCGTGGTGCAGATAGGAGAAGGCCCTTGTCTTGCGCTTGGGGGTGCGGCCGCAAATTGGGCAGACCAATTGGGGATCGAAAAACTGCATGTTTCACTCGGGGCATGCCGAACTCACGCCACTGCTTATGTATTGGCCACCGATGAATTGGATGAACGGTAGGTAAAATGCTCCGACTCGCTTTGCATTGGCAGATTTTGATCGGCATGTTGCTCGGGGCTGCCCTTGGATTGGTCCTGAATTGGAAGGCTTCCAGATTGGAGGTCACACTCTCGGATGGTCTGCCGCCTGGCATTGTTTCTGTTCAACTCAGCGATTCATCGCGGATGTCGGAAATTGAATACACAACAGAATCAGAGACGATCACCCGTGTGATTGATCCGCTTGGGCAACAAGATGGCTCGGTGCGAAACGCATCCGAGTTGCGGAAAGTCGACCCGATGGCGGCGAAGCTTTACGAACTGCACGGTCGTAGTACAGCCAAGCGGGTTGGGGCTTGGTTTCGGCAGCTTGGCGGGCTGTTTTTACGGATGCTGCAGATGGTGGCGGTCCCCTTGATCGTGACCTCTCTGCTAAAGGGGGTCCTTGGTTTGGGCGGCGCCGATGAGGTTGGCAGGATGTTTTCGAGAACGGCGTTTTACTATCTCGCTACGAGTCTGTTAGCGATCGTCACGGGTCTGGTCATGGTGAACGTCATCCGTCCAGGTTTGTCGGACACACCAAACATGATGCCTAGCGAAGTTGCCTCGGCTGAATCGTTAGGTGATGTTTTGTTCGCGCAGTTGCAAGCGATTATTCCTGCGAACCCACTGGCGGCCTTCACCGCGCCGAATTATCTGTCAATCATCGCTTTCACGCTTGCTTTTGGGATCTTCACGGTTCGGGTTGGCGGAACGACAGCAGACCGAATCAAGCAGATCGCGGTAGCAGGATTTGACGTCATGATGGCGATGACCATGGCGATCATTCGGCTCGCGCCGATCGGCGTTTTTTTCTTGATCGCGTATGTCACAGCGACACAGGGCATCGACGTAATACGCGCTCTCGGGTGGTATTTCATCACCGTCCTTTTGGCTCTGATGATTCATGCCATGGTCACACTACCGCTGATTCTTTGGTTTGTGGCGAGACGCAGTCCGCTTGATTTCGCCCGATCACTTTCGCCAGCTTTGTTGACGGCATTCAGCAGCGCCAGCAGTAACGCGACGTTGCCGTTGACGCTCAGCAACATCGAACATCGAGCTGGGATCAGCAACAAAACAGGTTCTTTCGTGTTGCCATTGGGCGCCACGATCAACATGGATGGGACGGCACTCTACGAGGCGGTAGCGGTGTTGTTCATCGCTCAACTGCACTACGGTTTCAACCTTCCGATCAGTCAGCAGATTCTCGTTGCAGTGACCGCCTTGTTGGCCAGTGTCGGGGCGGCTGGGATTCCCCATGCCGGCTTGGTGATGATGGTGATCATCTTGCAAGTGGTTGGCTTGCCCCTGGAGATGCAGGGGGTGATTCTGGCGGTCGATAGGTTGCTGGATATGGCCCGGACCGCTGTGAATGTCTGGGGTGATGCTTGTGGTTGTGCCGTAGTGGAACGACTGGAGACCGCAGAATAATCCGATCCGGTTTCGGTATGATCCGATTTCAATACGACGCCGGTTCTTAGACTGCGCGACGCCGGTTCTTTGGCGGCAGGCATGAAGGGATTCACGCCAGCTAAAACAATCGGTTGATGCCGTTCAGCGCAGCGACGCGATAGGCTTCGGCCATCGTCGGATAGTTGAATGTCGTTTCGATAAAATATTTCAAACTATTTTCTTCACCGGATTGGCTCATGACTGCTTGGCCAATATGGATGATCTCGGACGCATTGGATCCAAAACAGTGTACGCCAAGGATCTCAAGCGTATCTCGGTGGAATAACAGTTTCAGCATCCCAACCGTCTCGCCGGTAATTTGGGCACGAGCCAAACTCTTAAATTGCGACTGTCCGACTTCGTAGGGGATACAGGCTGCTGTAAGGTCTCGTTCGGTTTTGCCGACGGAGCTGATCTCAGGGATGGTGTAGATACCGGTGGGGATGTCGTGCAGGCGTAGATTTCGATTCGTTTGACCCAGCATGTGAGTTGCCGCCGCCCTTCCTTGGGTGTAGGCCGCACTTGCCAAGGACGGAACTCCGATCACATCGCCGACTGCATAAATGTGCGGTAGGACGGTTTGAAAATGTTCATCGATTTGAATTTGGCCTCGACTGTTAGCCTCGATGCCAATGTTCTCGAGCCCCAAGTTTTCGGTATTCCCAGAACGACCGTTCGCCCAGAGCAGTGCGTCCGTCTTCACCCGCTTCCCGCTCTTTAGATAAAGTACCACTCCATCGTCGACGCCTTCGATTTTGTCCAGCGATTCGTTGTGCCGGATAATGACTCCTTGGTCTCGCAAATGGTACGACAAGGCATCAATGATTTCGTCGTCCAGGAATTCAAGCAACTTGGACCGGGTGTTGACCAGATTGACTTTGACCCCGAGGTTGCGAAACATCGACGCATACTCAACGCCAATCACGCCTGCGCCATAGATGCTGATTGAACCGGGGCGATGATCCATTTCAAGGATCGTATCGCTGTCGTAAATGCGGTGATGATTGAAATCAACGGTGGAGGGACGGTAGGGCCGAGAGCCGGTGGCGATTACGAAGTGTTGTGCAGTGATCGGATCGTTGCCGTCGATCGAGATGGAATGTTCATCAACAAACTGGGCCTGACCACGATAGACCGGTACCTCATTACGATCGTAAAACGACTGTCGCATGGAGACTTGTCGCCCGATGATCGCCTCTGTGCCCCGTTTCAATTGTTCCATCGACGGGGTCGTTTGCATGCCCATCTCACGGAAGACTGGGTTCTTGAGGGCATTCATTGTGCTGGTGATCGTATGCCGCAGCGCTTTGCTGGGAATCGTTCCCCAGTGGGTGCATCCACCACCGATCTGGCCATATCGTTCACCAACGGCGACTCGCAGGCCGCCTTTGGCTGCCTGCATTGCGGCTCCCTCCCCCCCCGGGCCTGTGCCAATTACGAACAGGTCGTAGTCGAACTGTGAATTGCTCATAATGTCGTCCTTGCCGATCTACAACTGAAAGATTGCCTCGAATTAAAGAATGATTTTGCAATGTTGTTAGCTTGCGTCCAGACCGGTATTCGTTTTTCTGATGTGCCGGGTAACTTGCAATGCGTCATGGATTGGATCGATCGGGCGGGAAAATCGGGGGCTGATCTGGTTGTAATGCCCGAATGCATGCTGAGTGGTTACGCCTTTGGTAGTCGTCAGGATGCGCTGCCTCATGCTGTGCCAAGCAGCGACCCACTTTTTGAGCAAATCGCAAAAAAGACAGCCGATTGGGGGCTGCATGTGACCTTGGGTTATTTGGAATCGGATGGCGATCGATTGTTCAATGCGGCTGCTCTGGTCGGGCCCAGCGGGGTGATTGGCCGCTACCGCAAAGTCCACTTGCCACATCTTGGTATCGATCGATTTGTCGATCGAGGTGATTTTCCCTATCAGGTGCATGAGGCGGTCACTCAAAGCGGTGAAATCTGCCGAATCGGATTAGCGATTTGCTATGACAGTTCGTTTCCTGAGCCGATCCGTGTTCTTGCCTTGGAGGGAGCAGACGTGATTGCGTTGGGAACGAACTGGCCGAATGGGGCCGCCCATACGGCAGAAGTCGTTCCACCCGCTCGCAGCATGGAGAACCATTTGTATTTTGTGGCAGCGAATCGGGTGGGTGAGGAGAACGGTTTCGGTTTCTGTGGCTGTAGTTCAATTTGTGGGCCCGACGGCGTGGTGCTCGCCAAAACCGGCAGTGACGGTGAAATGATGCTTTTAGCCGAGGTCGACCTCGCATTAGCGAGAAATAAACGGATTGAACGGGCCCCAGGTGGCGCCCATGTGATTCACCGCTTTGACGATCGACGTCCCGAATTTTACGGAAAACTGAGCGGCTCCAATGAGTAGGAAAAGACAGCTAATTGTTAGGTGTTAAAATGCGAACAAGCTTCTGTTGTGTCTCTATTGCGTGTTGGTGAAAATCGACACGGGCAAGATCCTCGATCGTCAACTCCGTCGCGTAATCGCGTTCAATTTGTGTTCGGAGTTGCTCGTATTTTGCTTCCGTTAAGCGAGAACAACTGGGAATCGTGTCGATAAGATCGTCTGAGACGGGAATTCTTAAACGCAGGCAAGCTGGTCCACCACCACCCGACATGCTCTGATCCAAGTCGACATAGTGGATCGATTCAAAGACTCCTTCCCCACACCACGTCTCAACTAATTTTCTTGCCGCAGGATCTTGCTCGACTTGGCGTGTGCAGATGATGCGAGGTGCTGCTTCGCGGGGGGTCGAGATGATTTGGCTGTTGAACAGGTAGGTCGCAACGGCCTGTTTTAGACTGAGTGATTCAGCGGGAACGGCGATTCGAATTAATTCCCGATCGTGCAATTGCTGGTAACGACGTTCGATACTTTGAAGAATCGCATCTGCATCGATGAAGGCTGTTGCATGGTGGATCAATCGGTCTTGGTGGCTCATTGCAACCACGTCATTGTGAAATGCGCCGGCATCGATTGCATCCGGATGTTGCTTCAGAAAAAAAACGTTTTCATCTGGTAAGCGATGCCGTCGTGCGACTGCTTCGCATGCTGCTCGCGATTGCCGTGGCTGGTGATGGGATGGTAAGGGGGCTCCATCACCATAAACAAACAAATGAATACCGGGTTGCTTGCTCGAAGTGCCAAGTCGCATGTGGTTGGCGGCCCCTTCGTCTCGCATGGCCGTGCCACCTGGCAGTTCAGCTGTAACGCGGCATGAGGGCGGCAACGCGGTACGGAGGTCTTGCAGCGTTTGAGCTGGCTCTGTCGTGCGATGGATGCTGGAAACCAAATTGGCGACCGTCAATTCTGTCTGGGGGTTCAGGTTGGCTTGCTGGTCGCCCCTGTTGAAGTGGCCGTTGATCGAATCGCTGGCCGGGCTGATCGTGGCCGCATTGGCGGTCCACATTGCCGAACAGCCGGTTGCAGCAGACAGCAATTGGGGAGCGATTTCTAACGCTTGTTTCAAAACGTCTTGATTGGTTCCCGAAAAACCAAGGCCCCGTAACAGTTGAAAATCGGGGCGACGTTGTGGCGGCGTGACGAGTTGCATCTGAGTCCATGCTGCGACCATCCGCATCTTTTCCAGCCCTTGGAGTGCCGCGGCCGCCGGATTCGAGCTTTTCCCCGCGTTTTGTTGGGAGGCAAGATTGCCAACACCAAGGCCGCCGAAATGGTGCGTTGGTCCGACCAGTCGATCGAGTTGCAATTCAACAAGGCTCACTTCGCAACACTCCAGGGATCACCATCGGTGAATTCCGTTCGCTGTAAGGAGGCGATCGGGTCGCTGCAAAAATCGATCGCGTGAAAACCTGCGGGGCGGTGGTTTCCGCTTGCCCCTAAACCACCAAACGGCAAGACACCAGCCGCTCCGGTGGTCGGGCCGTTCCAGTTCACGACTCCGGCGCCGACTCGGTTCACGAATTGCTCAAACAATTCCGCTGATCCACCGAGTAGTGATGCGGCGAGACCATAAGGCGTATCAGCGGCCGCCTGGCAAGCCGCCTCGAAGTTAGGGAAGCGTTCGATGACCAGCAGCGGGCCAAACCATTCCATTTCCCCAATCATCCGCCGTGAATCGTCATCGAGATCGACGGCTTCCAAGATGGCGGGGTGGGCTAGGCAGTCTGCTTGGCGATCGGATTGCCATGGCAGGAGTGGGCGGCATCCGAGTTGCAGTAGTTGGTTGTAAGTACGTTCGATTTTTTCGGCAGCAGCGGATGAGATTAGTGGGCCCAAGTGCGGGGCTGGTTGGTCGCCCGGCAACCCAATACGAAGCTGGTTGGTTTTCTTGACGAGTGCTTCGATTTGCTGTGAGGTTGAATCCCCCTCCACGAACAGGGCTCGCCTTGCACAGGTGCATCGTTGACCGGTGGAGATGAAGGCAGAGAACGACAGGTTATTGGCAACGCCTTGAGGATCGGCGTCTGGCATAACGACCACAGGGTTATTGCCGCCAAGCTCGAGTGCCAGCAGCACTTCTGGACGGCCTGCCAATTGACGGTGAATGGCACGACCCGCTTCGAGGCTGCCCGTCAAATAAACACCATTGATCTTGGGTGATTCGATCGCAGTAATGGCCGTTTCAACTCCGCCAACGATTAGCTGTAGTACATGTTCAGGCAGCCCTACATGCCTCCATGCCTCAACCATCCACTGCCCAACAGCGGTTGCTTGATCACTCGGTTTGAAGACGACAGTATTTCCGGCCAGCAGGGCGGGGATGATTTGACCACCGGGAAGATGTAGCGGGAAATTATACGGTCCGAGGACCAACGCGACGCCGATGGGTGCGTAGCGAACAGTTCGCTGGGGTGAATTCCCGTCACCTGCGACTAACTTTGATCGGCGTTGTCGTAGGGCTTGAATTGACAGTTCCGATTTTGCGACTGAAGCCGCCACTTCACCGCTGGAATCCCACGGTAATTTCCCCACCTCCCTACAGATTAAGTCGGCAACTTCATCGGCGTTTTGTTTCAAGTACGAGGCGTACTTGCAGACTAAATCGACGCGGTCCGCCAACTCGGTCGTCCGCCAAGATGCCAGTTGATGATGTGCGAGGTTGATTGCTTGTTCCACTTTTGTGGGTGTTGAGATCGGTCCACTCCACACGACTTCGCCGCTGACGGGATTATGACTATCGATATTCGTTGTCATTTTTATTCATTCCATTCGGCCGGTAGGGGGGGGACTTGACCTACTTTTCAACAGAGGGCAGCGTTTTTCCTGCTTCTCTAACCATTCAATCTGTCATAAGAGAGTTTACAGAGATGAAAACGCACAAGAAAAGCGGTTTCTCGCTTTTGGAAGTGATTGCTGCCGTTGTCATTCTAGCCGTCGTTGCCGCAGCAACGATCGCCACCGTCGCTCCATTGCGGGCCAAAAGCGATCAAAAAATGGCAGAACAAGAAATCGCTACTTAAAATTCGATGTCGCAAACGTATTTCTTGGAAACCGGAGTTTATCCAACCGACGCCGAGCAGTTGGCAAGTGCCGGTTACATGGCCAACACGACGCCAGAGGAAAAGGCTCGGATTACGAGAATCAAGAACGAATACAACTACTCCGCTTCGACGGGTGTGTTCAAACAAAAGTAATTCCGGTCACGCTGGTCGAAACACAGATTAATGTCCGCAGGGCGTACGTCGCAATTATTTTTCCGATGGCAAACCCGCAGTTGTTCGCGTGCGGAAAGAAAGACTCGCGGTCCGTCAAGACGGTGTGAATTTGAAACTCGTGCCGAATGTTCAGCAACTCAAGTTGATTGAACGTAAGCAGAGTTCGGATCCTGGGTTGCGGTCCGGTGTAGAAATCCAATTGCTCGCGAAAGACCCCGTTACATTACGCGACATATCGATCAAGCCAGCGGTCGCGATTCCAATACAAGTTTGAGATCAGAGAAGGGTGATGGCGAATTCTTCCCAAACGAGACTTTCGAGCCGACCGCAGAATGGATAAAGGTTGCTGGTCTGTACCTTGGCCGTCAGGTGCTTTCGGTGGCATCGCTTGCAATCATTCTCAGCAGCCAACCGCGAGTTCGTTTGGCAGAAGCTCAGCGATTTAGCACTCGTGGCCAAGCAGTAGCGGATGAATTGTACCAGCGAGCACTCGCGACGCTGCGTTCTGATCCCAATGCAAACGAGACGATCCAAGATCCGGGTAATGGCATTTCTGGAGCCAGAGCAAAGTTGGAAAGGCTCTCAAACAACGCGACCCGCATTGAATTGTTTCTGTATCCGAACTCATCAATACCGGTGATTAGCACCGTTATCGATCCGGGTGCGATCACGGAGGGTAAAGGCCGAGGACAAGGGTAAAGGCCGACGACGAGGGTAAAGGCAAGGACGACGACGATTAGCGATGACGAAGGAGAGCGGTGGCAGCGGTGATCAGTCGTTGATTGACCAATCTCGGCTCAGCTGCCAAGTGGTTTCGTGTTGCGGCAATCCGTGGGGTGCAGATTCGGTGTTGGACTCGCTCGTAGGTAAGACGCCGCTGAAATCTCTTCGGATAAGGAGATCAGTTGCGTGATGGTTCCAGCACCATCAACTCGACTTTGCGGAAGTGCACTGGATGACTCTCTGATTGCAAGGAGATCGTGCCGCTGTTCAAGTCGACCGTTCCATTTTGATCCGCTAATGCTTTGGAATGATCTTCGCGGGGATCCAATTGAGGCTTTGTGTACTCAAGAACGACTTGGCCATCAACGATGTGTTTGATGATTTGATTGCCATGCACCTCGACCTCTGCTGTAACCCACTGCGTTCCGTGATAGGTCTTTGACTTCGACGGTGTGCAGTGCGGCAGAAACAGCTTTCCGTCTTTGAAAACATTTGTTCCAGGTGTGCACAGGTTGAGAGTCGTTCGTTTCTTTTGGCCATCACCACCAAGTAATTGAACTTCAACAGAGGTGGGGAAATCTTGGTCTTTCGTCATCTGTTCCGGCTTTTCGCCGTGAATCATGATTCCACTGTTTCGAATCGCCCAGCCGGGACCGCCTTTGCATTGATCGCCAACAAAGCGGTATTCAACTCGAATGCGATAGTGCGAGAATTCATCTTTGTAGAACAGGTGCCCAAATGTTTCGTTGAACTCGCCGTAGCCCTCATACCCGACTTTCAGTAATCCATCTTCGACGCGGAATGTATCCGCAAAATTCTCTCCAAGTTCATGGTAGCGAATTTTTGGAGTCCAGCCATCAAGGTTCTTGCCGTTAAAAAGCTGGGTCCATTTTCCCTCTTCTGCGTGTGAAAGACTCAATCCACTGACTGAGGCAAGTAAGGAGAATGCTATGGCGGTTCCGCGAACAAACATCATGACAATCCAGTTGGTAATTCGACAAGAAAACGGCAGATTCTCTGGGATTTTACACTTCTCGCCTCTTGAATGCAGCTAGGACGTTTTCGCCTCTCGAAACGGCTTCCAAGGTGCTTGTTCATGGGGGCCAGCTTTGGGTGGAGTGGGTGGTGAATGCTCCTTGGCTTCCGATGAGATACAATTCGGGCTACCCAGTTTTAACAGTGCAACTTCCCTTTCCTCGAATGCCGTACTCATGCGTTTATCTCATTGCTTCGTTGCATCACTGCTGCTGGTATTACCTGCATTTGCGGAGCCACCAGAGGATCTTGATCCGCAAATTGAGTTGAGTCAGCCAGGTGTGCAGCTGTCCTTGGTGGCGGAGCATCCTGCGATCATGACACCAACAGGGATCGATATTGATGACCACGGAAAGTTGTGGGTGGTGTCCAGTCATACCCACTTTCGTCCGGATGACTACAAGGGCCCGCTTCACGATCAGATTTTGGTTTTCGCTAATGATGGCGACTCATCGCCGGACGTTTTTCTTGAGCAGACTGATGCGACCATGGATTTAGAGCTTGGTCCGGATGGATGGGTCTACCTTGCCGAACGCGATCGAATCATTCGAGTTCGAGACAGCAATGGGGATGGTCATGGCGATCAGCTTGAAAATATTGCGATGCTCCAGACAGAGGCTGACTATCCACACAATGGTTTAAGTGGAATGGCGTGGCATCCTTCTGGTGACCTGGTCTTTTCGTTGGGTGAAAATTATTGGCTGCCGTGGAAGCTTACTAGTGCGCATGGGGTCACGATCGAGGGAACTGGCGAGGGTGGGATCTTTCGTTGTCGCCCGGATGGAACCAAATTGCGACGCGTGGCCCGCGGCTTTTGGAATCCTTTCGGTGTCTGTGTTCGAGCTGATGGAACCATGTTTGCTGCTGAGAATGATCCGGGCGCCAGGCCACCATGTCGATTATTGCAAGTCGTCGAAGGAGGTGATTACGGCTACCAGCGTTTGTATGGTAATGCGCCCTATCACCCATTCGTTTGTTGGGACGGAGAGTTGAAGGGGACGCTTCCAATGCTGCATCCGGTGGGCGAAGCTCCCTGTGGAATTGCCGCTCTGGCCAATGGCTTAATTGTTCCCTCTTGGACGGAGCATCGAATCGATTTTTATCCGTTGTCACCGAAAGGGGCAGGTTTTCAAACTCAACGGATCACACTTGTCCAGGGTGGCCAGCATTTTCGGCCAACCTGTATCACTCAAGCGACGCCGACTGTCTTCTATCTAACGGATTGGGTGTTTGGATCCTACCAATTGCATCAGCGCGGGCGGATTTGGAAGATGCAAATAGACCCTGATTCACCATGGTTAGGCGAGATCGAATTGAAATCGGCCACCACTGAGGCTCGTTATGCAGCCGATTTGATCTCAAGCAAGATTCAACCCCCTTTGTCATCGCTGCTGGAATCAGCGAGGGATGAAGACCCGTATTTGCGGCACGCGGCATTGATGGCACTGGGAGCGCGCAGCGATTCGTTCAATGAAGCGGATGTCTCTGCTCTCAGCGTACCGGATCAGCGTTCTATTCTGTTAGCGGTTCGCAAAGGACAACCTCGAAGTGAACGCTGGGTGCGTTACTTTCTGGGAATTCGAAATCAAGAAATTCGATTTGAAACATTGCGTTGGATTGCGGATGAGCAATTGTTGGCGTTTCAAGGCGATGTTGAGCGGCAGTTGGAGCAGCCACGCGATGAGCTGGACAATTACGTTCTTTTTGAAGCCGCATTGGCAACTTGGAATATCTTGTCCGGTAATCCACGGGCCGGTATCGCGGATATGCAAATGCTCTTGAGCCGTGTCCAAGACAGCAGTGCTTCGCCGCGTTCGCGTGCCTATGCACTCCGATTACTTGACCCAAATCACAAAGAATTCAATGCAGATTTGTGGCAAGCACTGCTAAAGACCCGTGATCCACTTGTGGTGACCGAGCTTGTTCGAGCGTTGGCTGCCAGCGAAGAGCCTATGGCGAAAGAGTTTCTTGTCAAATTAGCTGGCGACAAACAAGCAACGACGTCCGATCGGGCCGATGCGATTGCTGGTTTGGCTGGCGGTGGTCAGGCTGTTTCCAAGTTGCTGCTTCAGATTGCAAAGTCAGGTGATCGCTCGCTTCGCGAGGAGGCATTGCGTTCGCTTCGATTCAGAGAGTTCGACGAGAATGAAGAAGTGAATCTGCGAGCAATTGCAGCTCAGTTTCCCGAATCTGCTGACCTTGTCACGGCGGCCTTGGATCCCGCCAGCGTCAAAGAGGGGCGGCCAGCGTCCGCGGACTTGGATGCTTGGCGCCGTCGTTTGGGAGCGATTAGCCAGCCTGTGGATTTGATGGTTGGGAGACGTGTTTTTCAGCATGCATCGATAGGTACTTGCGCAAAGTGTCACCGCCACAGTGGCCGGGGAAGCGTTGTCGGTCCGGACTTGACGGCTGCAAACAACATTGGTGATCCTGACCGACTGCTGCGGGCACTTCTGCAGCCAAGTCGTGATATCGACCCGCAGTACCATCCGCGAGCATTGATTACTGAAGATGGGCGTGTCTTCACTGGATTGTTGTTGCGCGATGGTGGGGGTGGTAGTGAAGTCTATCGAGATAGCACCGGGCGTGAGCAAACATTCCGAACCGCTGAGATCGTTCAACGCAAAGAATTAACAACTTCTCTGATGCCTGACGGCTTGATCGATCTAATGACGGATCGTGAAATCCGAGATCTAATCGCGTATCTGGATCAGCGTCGCAAACAATGATTTCTGGACTGCCGCCAAACACTTGCCTGCGGCGTCGCCCTCCGTCATTCATCGGCGTCTTTCGTCCCGCTTCGATGATTGGGATCGGCAGCGTCAAGTGCCCCTTAGTTGGTCACCGCGAGGCCCGGTCTACTTTTCCTGTAACGATTCCAGGACCGTTTTAAGTTGCCCACGAGCACGGCTTAGGCGACTGCGGACGGTCCCGATCGAGATGTTCAAGATCTCGGCGATGTCTTCGTAGGAATGATCTTGCATTTCACGAAGTACCAAGATGGATCGGTGATCATCAGAAAGCATCTGAATTGCTTTTCGAACCATATGCACGCGTTCCTCTTGAAGCAGCGGTTCATCGACAGGTGCCGTTTCGTCACTTACTTCAAGTCCACTCGATTCCCGATGATGGTCGAGCGAGATTCTTGCACGTTTGCGCCGCTTTCGAGTCAACGCGCTATTGAATGCGATGCGATAAAGCCAAGTGAAGAATTGGCTGTTGCGTTGAAATGTGTCTAATTTGATGAAAGCTCGAATGAATGCTTCTTGAACGACTTCCTCGGCCTCTTCTGGTGAGCCGGTCACCTGTCGCATGGATGCAAACAACCGATCCTGATTTAATTCGACCAATTGGGTGAACGCGGCGCGGTCACCCAGCAAGGCTTCATCGATCAGTTGGCTTTCGTCACTCACTCGGTTCTTTCGGACTGGGGAACACTCAGGCGATACGCTGCAATTGGCGTTCGAGTTCGCAAACTCGATCGTCTCGGTTGTCCCCGAAGTGGTGCCTGCAATTTTAGCCCGACAGCTTCTCTTTGTGGCGGTGATTCGTTCAGCGATCTCTGCGAGATGGTAAATTGTCGAAAAGTGGTGGTGTCACGCACCCGCCGTGAAGGACTCTAAGAGTCGCAGG
>JBMYRF010000002.1:183424-215645 GCA_049602075.1 Rubripirellula sp. | reverse complement strand
CGAGCCGAGCAGTCTTCCCTGTAGTTTTTGCAAATGAGCCGGCTGGGTGTGAATGAAGAGTTTGTTGATGGTTCCGACGGGTAGATCATTGATCAGGCCGAGATTGACTCCCATGCGAACTTTCGAAAGATAGTGCATCGTTTCTTCACTGCTGATCTTTTTAGCGGTGCTCAGAATACCGAGCGCGCGGCTGACGTCATCATGCAGATCTTGTTGTCCTTGCTTGATCAGGAAATCCCTCGCTTTGCGCTCGTACTCGATAATCCGCGGCACAACGTCTTCTCCGACGAGGGAGACCAAATCTTCTTCTCGATGTCCTAGCGTGATCTGATTACTGACCTGGTAAAAATCACCTGTGTATTGCGAGCCCTCGCCATATAAGCCTCGAACGGTCACGTTGATCCGCTGCATGCTCCGAAAGACTTTTTCAATCTGACGTGTGATTACCAAGCCGGGCAGGTGCAGCATCACACTGACTCTCAGCCCTGTACCGACATTGGTTGGGCAGGCCGTCAGGTAGCCAAATTGCGGGTGAAATGCATAGAGAATGGACCCTTCCAATTTGTCGTCCAGTTCATCAACGCGTTCCCAGGCAGATTTCAGATCGAGGCCGCTGCACATCACTTGGATTCGCAGGTGATCCTCCTCGTTGATCATCACGCTGTATTGTTCTCGAGGATCGACCGCGACCGCCCGGGATCCGTCAGCATCGGCGATTTCTCGGCTGATCAATTGGCGTTCGACGAGAAATTGGCGATCGATTTCGGAGAGTTGTTCAATGTCGATGTATCGGATGTCCTTCCAGTCTTCGAGGGAATCCATTTTGGCTCGGACGGAGCGTTCGATACTGATACGGTCCTCGTCACTACATCGACGGATAAACGGGAAGTCCGCCAAATTTCTGGCGAGCCGAATCCGGCTGCTGATCACGATATCCGATTCGGGGCCGGTGCCGCGCAACCACTCACCCGACCGTTGAGCCAATTCACTGAAATCCGGATCTCTTATCACGCTTGGTCCTCCTGCTGCGTTTCTTCTGATCCGCCCGATTGCTCGATAATCTGCAATTGATCGCGAATTTCGGAAGCTCGTTCGTAATCCTCTTTCTCTACGGCTTCTTCCATCTCGCGTCGCAACTGGATCATCTGCGCTTGGGAATCAGCGGCAGCGGCGCGACAGGGGCGTTTTCCCGTGTGCTCAACGGCGTCATGGATGCTGGTCAACAAGGGGATTAAATCACTGGAAAAGTGGGTGTAGTCGTAGGGGCAGCCGAGTCGGCCCGTATTGCGGAATTCAAAGAAACTGATGCCACAGACAGGGCACTCTTTCTGGTCTAATTCGGCCAGTTCTTGTTTGGTTTGTCCCAGGTTCAGCTGTTTTGCCAGAGCTCCAGCAATGGATGCGGCCGGACTGGATGCCTCTTTCTGCAGAAAACCGCGTGCGTGTTCCTCACACAAATGCATCACTTGAGGACCGGTTGGTTCGGTCAACTCCGTAATGTGGAAGGTCGCCGGTTTTTCACAATATTGGCATTTCATGTCGTCTGTCCCACGGCCGCGTTTGCCCTAAAATGAGGCGATTGCAAGGGTAAAGCGTACCAGCCGGATTCTATCGCTGTCCCAACGACTGTCAACGTAAGGACAGAGGACTTCGGATGCAGTTGGATGTTCGAAATGGATGCTCAAGTTGCCTCTGCAGAGCGAACGAGTCGCCCCGCCGAGAAGCTCAGACCCATGACTTTGTCCTCGATCTAGGCTCCGGCAGTGAGCTTCGAGCCCGGTAGACACTCTTCCCATCGACAATGCCGTAGGATTACTATCCCAAGGCCCTTCGCCCTGCGATCTCGGTTCTGTTGACCTGGAACGCTGACCGGATTCCGCTGACAAGATTCGCATCCGATGCATACCCCGAACGCTTCAGAATTTGCCTCATTGGCCATCGAGCATGACTTCGTGCCGGTGTACCGTCGACTTCTGAGTGATACGCTGACGCCGGTCACTGCTTTTCAACGCCTGGATGATGGTGGGCCGGCTTGTTTGTTCGAGAGTGTGATCGGTGGTGAAAAAGTAGGGCGGTACAGTTTTCTTGCGTCACGCCCTGTTCGGAGATTCGCGGCGACACGTCAGCAGATTGAGCAGTCTGAACTTCCAGATGGGCGAGTGGAAGTCAGCGAAGCCGAAGATCCGTTGAATGAGTTCCGCGATCACTTCCACTACAGCATTGCAAGTCTCGATGGATTGCCACCGTTTGTTGGGGGCGCGATTGGCTATGCCGGATATGACGTGGTCCGCTACGTCGAAAATTTGCCCGATGCTCCCGTGGATGATCGGAAATTACCTGATCTGGATTTTGCTTTCTATCACACCTTGTGTGTCTTCGACCATGTCGAGAAAACGATCACGGTGGTGTCGTTAGCCGATTGTCGTGAAGTGACTGATGACTCGATGGCCAGTGCGGTTTACGAATCGGCCAGAGTAGAGGTGGATCGAGTGGTGCAAAGGCTAAGCGCCGCAGGTAACTCTGCTTCATCCTTCAAAAGTCCTGTCGAATGGGACCCCGAGCATTGGCGGGGGCTGACTGAGCAGGATCCGCTGCAGGTGACGTCGAATTTTACTCAAGAGGCGTTCGAGCGATCTGTGCGAGATTGTGTTGAGTACATTCGTGCAGGTGATATTTTTCAAGTCGTCCCCAGTCAGCGATTAGCTGTACGAACCGACGTCGATCCTTTTGAAATTTATCGTTCGTTGCGAGTGGTCAATCCCAGTCCCTTCATGTTTTACGTCCGCACTGCCGACTGCGAATTGGTTGGCTGTTCGCCTGAAATCATGTGTCGGGTGGCGAATCAAGTCGTCACGGTGCGTCCGCTGGCAGGAACCCGCCCACGCGGTCACGATTCGAAGCAGGATAAAGCGTTGGAGCGTGAATTGCTTGCCGATCCCAAGGAGCGTGCGGAGCACGTGATGCTGGTCGATCTGGGACGAAATGATGTCGGACGCGTCGCAGAATTCGGCACGATCGATTTGACGGAAGTCATGGTGGTCGAACGCTACAGCCATGTGATGCATATCAGCAGCGAAGTGCAAGGCAAGTTGCGAGATGGCCTGGATGCTTTTGACGCGTTGAAAGCCTGTTTACCGGCGGGGACGGTTTCCGGCGCGCCTAAAGTTCGGGCGATGCAAGTGATCGATTCGATCGAACCCCATCGCCGAGGACCGTACGGTGGTGCTGTTGGCTACATCGATTATCGCGGCAACATGGATACTTGCATCGCGCTGCGAACAATGGTGGTCAAGGATGGTGTCGTCTATGTTCAAGCCGGCTGTGGAGTCGTCGCTGACAGCGATCCGACAGCTGAGTACGAGGAAACACTTAACAAGGCGAAAGCGCTGATTTCGGCGATCGAATTGACGGTCGCCCGCCTCAAGGATCGCTGAGCAGAGACGTCGATCCAACGCTTTTGTTTAGTCGTCGGATCTCTCTTCGCCCCTTCGATTCCAGCCTCCGTTGACTGCGATCGTCTGCCCAGTAAGAAATGAGTTTTGGGGATCTGCCAGGTAAACGGCGGCGCGAGCGACATCTTGTGGTGTCCCCCAGCGATTCATCAAGGATTGTTGTCTCGCGCGACGATCCCAGTAGCCGCTTGTCTCGGTGCCCCAGGATGTTTGGATCCATCCCGGTGCAATTGTGTTGACCCGTATTTGCGGCGCGAGGGTTTGCGCAAATGAAGAGGCAAACGCCATGATCGAGGCTTTGGTGGAGCCAAACATCATCCCGGCATCCCCCTCCATCCCCTCGCAAGCTTGATCCCAGCCGATGAAGATCATCGACGGAGGCAAAGGGGTCGCTCTTTGCTTCATTTCGGTGGCAACTTCCCTGGCCAGCAAGATGGTACCGCGTACATCGACTTGCCAGAGTCGATCAAGTTTCTGTTCGAACGACTCCCCGGCGGCGTCGCCGGTCAGTACATCGGCCCCTGCGTTGTGAATCCACGTATGGATGACGCCCAGCCGTGAAAACGCTTCGCGACACAGGTGTTGTCGGTCAGCGGCAATTGATAAATCCCCGATCAGCGTGGTCGTTTCGCAGCCATGGCTCCGGGCCATTTCGGCTGTTTCTTCGGCTCCCTGGGAATTTTTTCGGAAATGCACAATCAGCCGGCCTAGGCCCGATTCCGCGAGGCCTACCGCGATGGCGCGTCCGATTCCGCTACTCGCGCCGCTGACGACTGCCGCTGTGCCTGAGAGTGATGACGACAAGGTTTTAGTAACATCTCTAGTGGTTTTCGTATTCTTTCAAAAACCCAACGAATTCTCGGCGGTGCTGCTGCTCGTCCGCCAGCAGGGTAATGCACATATCCTGCGAGACGAAATCGTAGCCATCACAAAGCCGGATGATCTTCTCATATTGGCCGATCGCGGCATTTTCGGCGTCGATTACACCCTTGATCACGCTGACCACGTCGGTGCTGTCCTGGGGAGGCTGCAGCGAAGATTGAACGGCCTGGAAGTGCTCACTGCCGGGGATTCGGCCGTCAATCGTTTTGATTCGGTTGGCTAACTGTGTGGCATGGGCCAACTCTTCGGTAATGTCCGCGTCCAGAGATTTCTTGATTTCCTCTGCCCGAACACCGTCCAAGTTGACACTGTTCGCGAGGTAATTGACGACAGTTTCTAGTTCCATCCAATACGCTTTGGTCAGTTCATCGATGATCGCGGCGTTTTTTTCTTGGTCGTTCATTTTGGAGCTCTCTGAAAATTGGATCAAAGCCAACGACAGCCTAGCCATCGTTGGAGATTGCGGCCAGGACTCGCTGGAGCGGAATTCCGCAGTTAGAATAATGCATCCCTCTGCAGGGTGGTTTTTCCCGGGGCGGCTGGTAATCTTCCGGCGATTTTACCAATTGTGCGGCGACAGTTTCAGCTCGTGTGCACCCATGGACTCGCCCCTCTTTACGCAGTTTGCCAGGGCGTCAAGACCGACGCCCTTGCCGCTTTCGGCCCCGACCGGATACGCTGCGAGCAGGAAAGAGCTACCATCCGATCAGGTTTTGGACCATTATTGTCCTCCTGAGCGTGTCTTGAGTGCTTGCTTCACGAGGTATGGCGGAGGCCGAATTCAAGGACGGAGTCCAGCCGTTGAGGGCGGCAGAAGTGCATTTGGTTCCGGCCGGAGGGCCACGAGCGGATAAATTGAACGAGGTAAATTTGAAATGTCAGAGTCGAGAATCGTCGCTAAAAAAGAAATTGAGAAGCACCTCGGGGAGCTCGCGACGCCGGCAGAAGACGTCGACATGGATGTGGCGGAGACCCAGGAATGGCTCTCGTCGCTTGATTACGTCTTGAAGAGCAAAGGTCCTGACCGCGTTCGATTCCTGATTGAGCAGCTTAGGGATCGCGCCGCCGAGGAGGGCATCCAGTCATCGGAAGACACCAATACGCCGTACGTCAACACAATCCCGATCAACGATCAACCAGCTTTCCCTGGCAATCGAGAGCTGGAGCGGCGAATCAAGTCGATCGTTCGTTGGAACGCCATGGCGATGGTGGTTCGCGCCAATAAGCGAGGTGGTGGTGTCGGCGGACACATTAGTACGTTCGCCAGTAGTGCGACGCTCTACGAAATTGGATTCAACCATTTTTTCCGCGGCCGCGGCCAAGATGGGTACTCCGGCGACGCGATCTATTTTCAAGGACACGCATCGCCTGGGATGTACAGTCGAGCGTTCTTGGAAGGTCGTTTGAGCGAGGAAAACCTCGAGAACTTTCGGCGTGAACTGCGGCCGGTGTCGGGACTGAGCAGCTATCCGCACCCGTGGTTGATGCCCGATTTTTGGGAATACCCGACCGTTTCGATGGGGCTCGGCCCGATCATGTCGATCTACCAAGCAAGGTTCAACAAATACTTGCGGGACCGTGGGCTGAAAGACACGTCGGAGCAACGTGTCTGGGCGTTCCTCGGGGATGGCGAATGCGATGAGCCGGAAACGTTGGGAGCAATCGGATTAGCCGCACGCGAAAAATTGGACAACCTGGTATTCGTCATCAACTGTAATCTGCAGCGACTTGACGGTCCGGTTCGTGGGAACGGCAAGATCATCCAAGAGCTCGAAGGGATCTTTCGCGGAGCTGGCTGGAACACCATCAAAGTTGTATGGGGCGATGACTGGGATCACCTGCTCGCGAAGGATACGTCAGGGTTGCTCGTCAAACGAATGAATGAAGTCGTTGACGGTCAGTACCAGAAGTACACCGGCATGCCCGGCAGCTACATCCGCGAGCACTTCTTTGGGAAGTACCCCGAACTGCTCAAGCTGGTCGAAAACTACAGTGACGAAAAGTTAGAGAAGCTGAGGCGAGGTGGCCATGACCCAGAGAAGGTCTACGCGGCTTACAAAACGGCTACCGAGATGAACAACGGGCGGCCGACCGTGATCTTGGCCAAGACGGTCAAAGGCTACGGACTCGGTGAGGCCGGTGAGGGCCGTAACGTCGCCCACAATCAGAAGAAGATGAATGAGGAAGAGCTGCTCGAGTTCCGAACCCGATTCGGCATTCCAATCAGCGACGAAGAAGTTGGTCAGGCCCCCTTCTATCGTCCGCCAGAAAACAGTCAGGAAATTCGTTACGCCAAAGAGCGTCGCGAAGCACTCGGCGGTTCGATGCCTAGTCGGCCTACGTCGCATCCAAAGATGGATGTTCCGACGCTCGATGATTTCAGAAAAGTCATCAAGAAGCTGGAGAATAAAAACATCAGCACCACCTTTGCTGTGGTGCAAACGCTGGTTGCCATGTGTCGCGATAAGCAGATCGGTAAGTACATGGTTCCCATCGTTCCTGACGAGTCAAGAACGTTTGGGATGGAAGGCATGTTCCGGCAATTTGGCATTTATGCGCACGGCGGCCAGCTCTATGAACCGGTCGACTCGGAATTGGTGACCTATTACAAAGAGGCCAAAGACGGGCAGATTCTGGAAGAAGGGATCACCGAAGCTGGGTCGATGAGCAGTTTCAATGCTGCGGGCACGGCCTACAGCTTGCATGGAATCAATATGATTCCTTTCTACATCTACTACAGCATGTTTGGTTTCCAGCGAATTGGTGACTTGATCTGGGCTGCTGCCGATATGCGGGCGAAGGGTTTTCTGATCGGTGGAACCGCCGGTCGAACCACGCTCAATGGTGAGGGCTTACAGCACCAAGATGGCCACTCATTGTTGAACGCAATAGCATTTCCGACAGTCCGCGCATACGATCCGGCCTTCGCTTATGAAGTCGTGGTGATCATCGCCGAAGGCTTGAAGAAGATGTACCAGGAAGGTGAAGAGTGCATCTATTATCTCATGGCTGAAAACGATCCTTATGATCATCCTGAGATGCCGGAAGGTTGCGAGGATGGAATCATCAAGGGCATGTACAAGTACCGCAGCCAGGAAGTTGATTCCCCGCGGGCGCGCGTGCAGCTGTTTGGCAGCGGAGCCATTCTTAACTGTGCACTCAAAGCCCAGGAAATGCTCGCTGAGAAATACGGGATCGCCAGCGACGTGTGGAGTGTCACCAGTTACACCCAATTGCGTCGTGATGCCGCTTCTTGTCAGCGTTGGAATATGTTGCATCCAACCGAGACACCACGCCAAGGTTATGTTGAACAGGTACTCGATGGTGTTGAAGGTCCCTTCATCGCTGCCAGCGACTATGTTCGCGCCCTTGCCGAGCAATTGTCGCCATTCATCCCCGGCGACTACTTTGTGTTGGGGACCGATGGCATGGGGCGAAGCGAAACACGTGAAACGTTGCGGAGGCACTTTGAAGTGGACGCCGAGTCGATCGTGATCGCAACGCTCAGTCGTTTGGCCAAAGCAGGCGTGTTGACACCCAAGGATGTTCAAGACGCGATTAGCGAAATTGGTTACGACGCAGAGAAGATCGATCCTTACTACGCGTAATCAACCCAATCCATTTGTAATCCACTGTTAACTGCAAAATTGCAATTCGTATGGCTACTGAAGTAAAGCTGCCCGAACTGGGCGATGGAATTGAATCCGGCGATGTCTTGGAAGTGTTTGTCTCGGTTGGTGACGTGATCGACGAGGGGCAAGATATCATTGAGATGGAAACGGACAAAGCAACCGTTCCTGTCCCATCATCTGTCGCGGGTACGGTGACGAAAATCTTGGTTGGCGAGGGAGACACTGTGCCGATTGGTGGCGCTTTGTTGGAGGTCGACGCAGCCGAGGCTGCCGCTAAGCCTGAAGCCGCCCCGCTCGAAGCGGCACCCGCGCCCGAGCCCCCAGCGCCTGCTGAACCCGTGGCTCCGGTTACACCTGCGGCTGCAACGCCCGCTCCGGTTGCACCCGCTCCGGTTGCACCCGCTCCGGTTGCACCTGCTCCGGTTGCAGCGACACCAACTCCACCAGCACCAGCTGCGGTTGCCGCCGATCCGCCTGTATCTTCGGAAGTGATCCCGGCTGGTCCTGCCGTCCGTCGCTTCGCTCGTGAAGTGGGCGTTGACCTCAGTCGTGTTTCTGGCAGTGGTGAGCGGGGTCGAATCACACGGGAGGACGTTTTGGCGGTGGTCCGTTCGGCCAATCAGTCGGCTCGCGGTGCAGCTGCATCTGCACCAGCGCAAACAGCGGAGGCCCAAGCTTCTGGAACGCAAACAACTGAATCCACTGCCCCGTCGGCAAGTTCGGAACCCTCGGTAGCCGATCTGCCTGGGACAGTCGATCAGGATGACTTTGGACCAATTCGTGTTGAGCGGATGAGCAAGATTCGCAAAACGATCGCTCGTCAGATGCATGCCAGTTGGTCTACTGTGCCCCGCGTAACCAACTTTGATGACGCGGATATCACCGATTTAGAGCATCTGCGGCAAACGAGCAAAGAGGATTACGCCGCTCAAGGCCTGAAATTGACCACAATGCCATTCCTGATTAAAGCGGTCGCGACCGCTTTGAGGCATCATCCCGTTATCAACGGGGTGATGGATGAAGCGAACGAACAAGTGATCTATAAAGATTACGTCAATGTCGGAATCGCAGTGGATACCGATCGTGGTTTGGTCGTTCCCGTGATGCCGAACGCGGACAAAATGGGCGTCCCTGAAGTGACGCGATCGTTAGCTGAAATGGCCGGGAAAGTTCGTGGAGGAAATTTCAGTGTAGGTGACTTGCGCGGCGGTACCTTCACGATCAGCAACCTGGGTGCGATTGGTGGGCAATACTCCACACCGATTGTGAACGTTCCGGAAGTTGCGATCCTGCTAGTCGGCCGGAGTCGCAAGTTGCCGGTTGTCATGCCGGATGACACCATCGAGCCTCGGTTGATGATGCCCTTAAGCTTGTCTTACGATCATCGCCTGGTTGATGGTGGGACCGCTGCCCGGTTCCTCAATGATGTAATCGGTTATTTGGAGGCGCCCAGTCGCTTGTTGCTGGCTTTGTAATACGATTGGTATGCAAATTCTCTGGGAGTACCTGTTGGACCAGTGGCGTTTTGTCACACTGGCCTCGACATTCGTGCTTCTCATCGAGGGACTGGCAATCTTGTCGGTCTTCCATGCCCTCAAACACGTTCGCACTTCACAAGCCGCTGTCGCTTGGACGACGGGGCTTTTGACCCTGCCCTTTGTTTCGCTGCCACTCTATTGGGTTTTCGCGCGACACCGCTTTGAAGGGTACCGCGAGGCGGTTCGCGAGGTCGGACAGCGGCACGAGCAGTCGATGAGCGCCGTGCAGCGAGAGTTGATGACCGAGCGGTTCGCTCGGAGCGCGCAAAAACGGACCGCTTTAGAATACGTCGCCGATATTCTGGACACGCCCGTTGGAGGTGGGAATCAATTCCAGCTCTTGGTCGATGGTGAGGCCTTCTTTGATGCGGTGTTCAAGACGATCGAGTCGGCGGAGCGGTACTTATATCTGTCGTTTTTTATTATTCGCGATGATGAGCTGGGCAATCGTTTTGCCGACGCGTTGATTCGACGTGCCAGCGAAGGCGTTCAGGTTCGATTGCTGTATGACGAAGTCGGTTGTCTTCAACTGTCCAGTGCCTATCTCGAACGATTGCGGTGCGGAGGCGTTGATGTGCGGGCCTTTGATACTCGACAAGGCTGGGTAAATCGGTTCCAAATTAATTTCCGAAACCACCGCAAGTTGATTGTCGCCGATGGTGGTGATGCCGTTTTGGGCGGATTGAATGTCGGTAACGAGTACCTCGGTACGGCGGCGGGACTGCCACGCTGGCGGGATACAGGGGTATTGATGAAAGGTCCCGGCGCGCGGAAGGTCCAGGCCGTGTTCGCCGGTGATTACTACTGGGCCGCGCGGCAAGACCTGCCGGAAGCTGACTGGCGTTCTGAGGCTGATGTGAGTTGCGACGATAAAGGGAGTCTCGAATCGAACCGGCTGCTTCAAGTGGATCAACAGGCCGCAGAAGGCCACAGCCAAGAAGCAATCCCCCTTTCTGGTTCAAACGGTTGTCGGGGGCCGGAGGGACAGGTTGCGATTTGCAGTACGGGGCCGGCGGATCTTCGGCCACGGGCCACGATGATGTATGTCGCGGCGGCGGCGGCGGCCCGCAAGCGAATCTGGATCAGTACACCGTACTTGGTGCCTGATGAGCCGTCCCAGGTAGCGCTGCACATGGCGAAGGCGCGGGGCGTGGATGTTCGCCTGCTGATTCCATCAGAAGCGGATCACTGGGGAGTCTATCTTGCAGGTTTTTATTACGAAGAAATTCTCGCTGAAGCTGGGATACCCGTTTATCGGTACAGCGACGGATTCATGCATCAGAAATGTGTCTTGATCGATGAGGACCTCGTCCTGATCGGTTCGACGAATTTGGACAACCGATCGCTTTATCTGAATTTCGAATTAATGTTGGCGTCCGACGATCCAACGCTCGTCAATAATACCGCCGAGATGCTCCAACGCGATTTTATAACCGCCACCCACAGCAACGCACCTGATAAACCTATTCGCCCTTGGCTCGCTCGTGTTGGCACCGCCGTCGCAAGATTGTTCAGCCCACTCCTGTGAGTCTTTCTTTATGAAAATCTCTGTTCACCGTGTCGATTATCAAAATGATTTGCATCGGGAATGTTTCATTCGCCTGATGGACGAGCACGCGAAACTCGAACTTGGGAACGATCGTCCAGACGTGAGATCCCTCCCAGATCAATTGGATGAATTTCCGACGGCCTTTAGTGTGTTGGCGTTCACCGACTCCGATCCAAAGCACGCTGTCGGTTTAGTGAATTGTCTGTTTGGATTTTCGACTTTTATGCGGAAGCAGTTGGTCAATATTCACGATGTTATCGTGACTGATTCACATCGTGGCCGTGGTGTGGTCGCTGAGATGTTCGCGAATGTCGAAGTGATTGCTAGGGAAGCAGGTTGCTGTCGGCTGACGCTTGAAGTGTATGAAGATAACCAGCCTGCCCGTCGTGCTTACGCAAAATATGGCTTCACTGGTGATCCTGTCCATCCTGACGTGAACACGCTGTTCCTGCGAAAGACGCTCGAGTAGCGTTCGGGAGCGGTGAAATTGTGGCACCGCAGATCGAGGTGTGGTCAATTCGCTGTAACGTAACTCTCAATTCAACCCTTCAGCTTCTCGATCGCGATGGTAGAATGACGTGCTCTGAGATTCCAAGTCTCGGGTCCCACCAGTCACTGCTCGGCTTGTCCCTCCTGATTGTTTGAAGAAATCCATGAGTCGTACTTTTTGCTCGCTTGCGTTTGCTCTTCTTGTCACTGTTTCGCTTGCCTCTGCCGCGACTCCCCTAGAGTTGAAAAAGGGCGATCATATCTGTCTGGTCGGTAATGCCTTGGCAGAGCGAATGCAGCACCACAATTATTGGGAAACCCTGCTTTATCAGCGTTTCCCTGATTCGGAGCTGACGGTTCGTAACTTGGGGTTTCCCGGTGATGAACCATTCGAGCGAATTCGTTCGGAGAACTTTGGTGATCCAGATCAGCACCTAACGCACAGCCAGGCGTCGGTGGTGATGTACTTCTTTGGCTTCAACGAGTCGTTTGCCGGAAAGAAAGGGTTGAGGAAGTTTTCCGAACAAATCACTCGCCTCGTGAAGGAGACGCAAGCCAAGGATTTCGGAATGGGCAATCCGCGTGTCGTCTTGGTGTCGCCAATCGCGTTCGAAAACATCAAGGACCCGAATGTTCCCGATGGTTCGCAGCAGAACGCCGACTTGGCGATGTACACGGCGGCGCTGGCAAAGGTCGCTGATGCGACCGGAGCGACCTTCGTAGATGTGTTCGCGCCATCCAAGCAGCTGTTCGAGGCATCCGACGAACAATTGACCTACAACGGCGTTCACTTGAATGATGTCGGTTATCGTAAGTTGGCACCGCTATTCGGCGAAGCGTTGTTCGGGTCGGGTGGGCCAACCGAGATCAATCCACAGCTGAAAGCTGAAGTGGATGACAAGAATTTTCACTGGTGGCATCGGTACCGCGCCGTCAATGGTTATTCCATCTACGGTGCGCGTGGTAAAGCCGGTAGCGATGGAACCTACAACAATACCGACGTGATGGAGCGTGAACGGCAGGTGTTGGATGAGATGACCGTCAACCGAGACAAACGGATCTGGGCACTCGCCCAGGGCAAACAGGTTTCTGCCGAGGTCGATGATTCTAATACGCTCACTTTTATCAATCCAAAGACAAACGTTGGTGTTCCAAATGATCCCAACATCCGGTCGGGTAAGCTGGGGTCACTCGATTATCTGTCTGCTGAAGAACAGATGAAGCTGTTTAAATTGCACGACGGATTTGCGATTCAGTTGGTTGCATCGGAGGAGGAGTTTCCGGAATTGGCTAACCCGGTTGCACTTAACTTTGACAATCAAGGTCGACTTTGGGTGGCGACGATGCAGTCGTACCCGCATTGGAAACCGAAAACAAAGTTGGATGACAAAATCTTGATCTTTGAAGACCACAATCAGGACGGTAAGTCAGATGAATGCAAGGTCTTTGCAGGTGGTCTGCATCAGCCCACTGGTTTCGAGTTGGGCAACGGCGGCGCTTATGTGGCTGAGCAGCCCGATATCTTATTTTTGAAAGACACCGATGGCGATGGCGTTGCCGATGTTCGGGAGCGAGTCTTGTTTGGCTTTGATTCAGCAGATTCACATCATGGGATCGCTGCCTTTGAATGGGGGCCGGGCGGCAACCTCTATTTCCAAGAAGGAACATTCAAGTTTTCGCAAGTCGAGAGCCCTTACGGATTGACGCGATTGAGCGAAGCAGGGATTTGGCATTACCATCCCAAAAGTCACCGATTTGGAGTTCACGCCAACTTTGCTTTCGCCAATCCGTGGGGTCACTGTTTCGATCGTTGGGGGCAAAATTTTATCGGTGATGCGTCACCCGGAAATAGTTATTGGGCAGCGCCGATTTCGGGACGAATCGACCATCCTTTGAAGCATCCGGGGGGAAGTCAGCACCGTCGAATTGCCAAAATTGCCGGTGGAGATGCAAAGTACAAATTCCCTACGTTTTACCCCAAACGGACACGTCCACTTGCCGGCTGTGCGATTGTTTCCAGTCGCCACTTTCCACCCGAGATGCAGGGTAATTTCTTGGTGACCAACTGCATCGGAAATCGGGGGGTGTTGAATCACCAAGTGCGTGAGGAAGGGAGTGGTTTCGTGGGTAAGGAAGTTGATCCAATCATCATGTGTGAGGACGGAAACTTTCGACCCGTTGATTTGCAGATCGCGCCAGACGGTTCGCTCTACATCGTTGACTGGCACAACGCTTTGATCGGCCACCTCCAGCACAATTTGCGAGAACCAAATCGTGATCACAGTCATGGGAGGATTTGGCGGGTCTACCACAAAACGCGGCCATTACTTGAGCCGGTTGAGATTGATGGTCAACCGATCGCGAAATTGCTTGAATTGCTGAAGGTTCCCGAAGATCGAGTCCGTTATCGGGCCCGACGGGAATTGGCTGCCCGCGACACCGATCAAGTGATGAAGGCTTTGAATCAGTGGGTCGAGGAATTAGACGCTTCAGATGAAGGCTATGAGCACCAGTTGCTTGAGGCATTGTGGATGCGACAAACACACAATGTGGTGGATGAAACTTTGCTGCAGCAGATTTTGACCGCCAAAGATCACCGCGCCCGAGCAGCCGGTGTGCGTGTCCTCTCCTTTTGGCTGGATCGCGTTGAGAATTCGATGGCTTTACTCGAGACAGCAATCAGCGACAAGCATCCGCGGGTTCGTCTGGAAGGTGTTCGAGCCTGTAGTTTTCTGCAAGGCGATGAAGCCATTGAGTTGGCGTTAGGTGTGCTGGAAGATGACGTAGATGACTACTTGCAGTACACGCTTGATGAAACCATGAGGCGACTTGAGCAGTAATTCGCAGCGGGGCCAACTTGCTGGCCGCGTTCTTTTGGTCGATTTACTAACCCGGCATAGGAATAGCCGAGTAGTGAATGGTGACTGCCCGCGCCATGTGCGCGTGATGTACGGTTAATTCAGAAATGAACTTGGTCAATCAAACTCCGATTGCTTCGCCTGGGATTCATATGAAACGGTTGATAGTTGGTTTAGCCTTGATAGGGTTTTTCGCGGTGCCTGGCTTCGCCCAGGAGCACTCGCATGGCGAGCAGGCAACTGCTTCACCCAAGGTATCGGCACCCAAGGTGTTTTTGGACAAGAGCCCACGAATCGTTGCTTACCAGCTAAAGCGACTTGATAATCAGCGATTGCTGATGGTGGAACGGAGAACGACTGATCTAAAATTCGCCCCCGTGTATGCCGCGATTCTGTCACGCGTCGGGATGTCGCCTCAGTTTCGCGGTGAAGCGGTCAAGGCGTTGGTGAAATTGCAAGAGTCCAACGATGTCGAGGTGTTGTTGGCGGCGATTGGTGAATTGGATGCCGAAGATCGTGATCAGGAGAGAGCCGCGCGGCAATTGGCCGGAATGTTGCTGCGGTTGCCGGTGCCGCTTTTGAAAGAGCAATCCGATTCGCTCCAAGCGGAACTGGAATCTGACGAGGAATTACGGAGAGCGATTGGTGCAGCTGGATTGATTACGGCTGGTGAAAAGGACGCTGTCTTGGCGAGGCTGGATCAAGCGCCAGACGCGCAAAGGGCGATGCTGTCCGCCATCCCGTTGCTCCCCACTGTGGTACTGCGTGATTCCTTGCGAGACGATGTGTTGGCGGTGCTCGAGCAATCGAGGAATAAGCGTGTTGTTCGCGCGGCGATCACGGCCCTCCGTTTTATTCCCGCTGATGGTGCTGACACCTTTCGACGATTAGCGATTTATGTCAGTGATGATGGTCTTCGTGATGCGGCAGTCAAGACTCTGTTGACCATTTCCAGTGACCAACGAAGTCCAGAGAGCTGTGAACGGTTAGTGAACGTGTTGGTCAAGTATGCCGAGGACATGCCGCCAGCGGACCGCACGAGCGACAACTTCATCGATGCGATGCAGCTGGTCGATCAGTTGATGGCGAAGTTGCCCTCGGGAATGGCCAGGCAATTTCGAGATCGGCTAAGCGAGATCACTGTGCGAGTGATTCGCATTCGGACAGTGGAGGAGGAAATGCGATACGACGTTCCGTATTTTGCTGTCGAGGCGGGAAAATCAGTTCAAGTGATTTTGGAAAATCATGATCTGATGCCACACAACCTTGTGATCACATCGCCCGATTCGCTGAAGGAAGTTGCGATGCTTGGTTTGCAAGTGGGGCCGGATAAAGGCTGGAATGGACTTCCGTATGTACCCGAGTCTGCCAAGGTTTTACATGCCAGTGAAATGGTGGCTCCTGACCAGCAAGCCAGATTGACTTTCACCGCTCCCTCACAACCAGGTGAATATCCGTATGTCTGTACCTTTCCGCAGCATTGGTATCGCATGTACGGGGTAATGGTCGTCGTGGAGGATTTGGATGGCTGGCTGAAAGATCCAGTGGAACCTGCAAACCCAATCGGCAGCAACCGATCCTTTGTGCAAGCGTGGACCGTTGATGATCTAAAATCTGATTTAGATTCTCAACTACGCGGCCGTTCACTGGACATCGGCAAACGCTTGTTTGCCGAAGCCTCTTGTGCTGGTTGTCACAAAATGGCGGGAGAGGGAGGCGTGATCGGTCCAGAGTTGACCGGCATCTTGGAACGCTGGAAAGGTGACAAGGTTGGAGTGCTGCGAGAAGTCCTGGAACCTTCGCACAAAGTCGATGCGAAATATGTGATGCAAAGGATACTCACAGTCGATGGTCGAACTGTGACTGGGGTCTTGGTCGAAGAGAATGACGACGTTGTCAAGTTGTTGACAAATCCGGAATCACAAGAGCCTACTGTCGTGCCGCAGGACGATATCGAGGCGATAGTTCCCTCTTCAGTGTCGATGATGCCCAAGGCCTTAATGGATCAGTACACCAAGGATGAAATCTTTGAGTTGCTGGCGTATTTGCTCAAAGAATAAAGTCTTTCGTCTTGGTCGTAATCTAGCCGGTTCGCTGCGTGGCTTTGCGAGCGATTTGCCCTACTTTCCCGGGGTCAGCCAGCGAACTTGAAACGGTCTAAGTTCGATTGGAGCGTTGGCCGGTAACTGTTCCTCGGCGAGTTGATCGTATCTCAATTGCTGTGGAATTTCGGTTGCTGTAATCGTTTTCGGCTCGTCGGACAAGTTGACCAGAACCGCGAGTTGGTGATCGCCATGCTGGCGAATCCAAGCTAGCCTTCCATCACCAGGAAGGTCGATCACTTGCATGCTCGCAGCAGGGTGAAATGCCTTTTGCTCTGATCGCACCTGCAACAGGCGTCGATAGCCGTCGAAAACCCGGCGTTGCAAGCTATGCGGGTTGTCCAATGCCGATTCCAATTTGCTCCTGTCGTACTTGTGCCGGTTAATGCGTCGATTCTGCCCCGAGGTCACGACGCCGTCTTGATCATTTGGAGTGCCGACTAGGCTGTGAAAGTAAATAGCTGGCATTCCTTGAATGGAAAGCATGACCGCCTGAGTCGCTAGGAATCGCCGCGAATGTTCGGCTGCTGGGACTTGATTGCGATCAGCGACGGCATCCAAGTAAGAGATGTTCAATTCATAGGGAGAGTTGCTGCCATCGCTTTGTTGACGGGTGCTGACGCGGCCGCCATGATTGCAAACAATCTCGGCGAGTCGTTCGACTCGCTTGGGTGCCACGATCCCCTCGAGTGGTCGAACGCCAACGCCATCGTGCGATGCAGTGAAATTAAAGAAGGTCGTGTTGTCGCTTGGTGGTTTGAGATCTTTCAACCAATCACGCAAGATCGATGTGTCGGCAGAATGAATTGCATCCAGCATCAACGGTGGCAAGCTAAATTGATAAACCATGTGGGCTTCGTTATTGCCGTTGCCGAAATAGCTGATGTTTTCATCATGTGGAACATTAGTTTCTGTAAGAACCAGCGTGCCGGGCGCAACTTGGTCCAAGACGTAACGCATCAACTGAACGGCAGCATGCGTTTGACGTAAGTGGATGCAAGGCGTACCCGGTTCCTTCCATAGAAACGCGATCGCATCCAGGCGGATAATTCGAGCGCCACGCCGGGCGTATTCGACGAGTGTTTGAATCATCGCCAGCATGACTTTGGGATTGGCGTAATTTAAATCTACCTGGTCTTCACTGAAGGTCGTCCAGATATGCTTGGTTCCTGTATTCGATTCGAAAGCGGTCAGGAGTGGCAAGCTTCGTGGTCGAACAACTTCTGACAAGTTTTCGCTTGGATTCTGATCAATGAAATATTCAGCGTACTCCGGATCACCCACCAAGTAGCGCTGAAACCATTCATGCTGCTGCGAGCAATGATTGAGCACCAAGTCAAACATCAACGTAAAGTTTTCGCCAAGTGCTGCGATGTCGCCCCACGTGCCTGACAGGGGATCAACAGCCAGATAATCAATGACTGAAAATCCGTCATCACTGGTGTAGGGGCAGAACGGTAGCAGGTGAACGCAGTCGATCAAATGCTGCAATTTATGATCGAGTAAAAACGACTGTAGCGTGGCAAGTGGAGTCATCTCGTCCTGGCGGATCTGATCGGCGTAGGTGATCAGGACGACATCTCGTTCGGTCCACAGTTGTGATTGCCCCGCTTTTGAATCGGAGGCGGATGCAGTTGATATGAGCTCGGCGATGCCATCGGCGAGGACGGGTGGGACCGTTCCGTAGATCTCTTTGAGCAATTCGGTGGCGGTCGGTTTAAGTGTCATGATTCAGGCGGTTGTTATTCGGGGGAATCAAATTTTCAACTGACAGCGGTGGAAGGTTGCACTCAGCTCAAAGGTTGTCCTGGCCGGTGAAGTTTGTGACCAGCGCCCGGAGTTTTCTTCGCAGAACGCTGTAACTAAAAAAAGCTTTTCCGACTTCGTAGTTGTAGTCGACCATCTCATCGCGATACTCGGGGTCATCGATGATCTTCTGTACTTTGGCGACGACATCTTTGGTCAGATAGCCATCCATCGCGATTACCTTTGCTCCCTTTGGTTCGATGTCGGCGATGTAGATTGAATAGCGATTCACCAAAAGTGGCTTGCGGTAATAGAAAGCCTCCAGCAACGCGTTGCCAAATCCTTCGTAGATGCTTGGGTATGTGATGAAGTCCGCTTGTGAATAGGCGTCGGCCAATGTGTAAATGCGGTGACCGTCCGGCGCGATGGCGCGTTTGTCGCCCACTAATTCGTCGCAAAGAATTAGATTCACCCCGTGGGATTCGGCCAGGTCACAGAGTGAATGCAAGTACTCGTCACCTTCGTCGCCGCTGGCATGCGAAATCACCAATTTACAGCGGTCGTTTTTTAGTGCAGCAACCAACGAAATTGCGTGCTCGATTCCCTTGCGTGGTACAACACGAGTGGGTTGCAGAAACATGATGTCGTTTTCATCGAGACCAATGTCTTTGCGGAATTGCCGCGCGTATTCATCCGGTTCAGGAGGTTCTGTCTCGAAGTCAAGAACATTGGGTACTAAGATCGACGAGAGTCCGCGGCGGTGAGCAAGATCCTGTTGCGCGAACGAATTGATGGTCACATTCTGAATTTGCGGTAGTGCTGGTGGAAAAGCCATCCACAACAAGTCGGTGACTGCCGAGACGCTGAAACGATCCCGTTCCCAGTAAAAGTCGTGATGGTGGGCGATTGTCGGAAATCCGGTCTCAGCAATGAAGTGTGTCAAAGCGACACCAAGCGGTATGTTCATCGGGATGCAAAGTGCATTTTGAACAATCAACAGATCCAAGTTGTATCGCCGCGTGAATTCGTAGATCGTGCCTTTTAGGTAATCCGCCAACGCGTAGATCCGCTGAGTGACATCGGGTGTTCGCGTTAGGCCTCCGAACGCCCGCCGATTGATCCATTGGATATCTGAATGTCCAAAATAGGCATGGGGGACAACCATGGACGTTTCGCCATCGCGATCGCTCATTCCTGAGTACCAGTGGCTGACGTGTCGATGGTCCCACAGCACTTGCGCCCACTTGGCGCTTTCTAGTGAAACGCCATCGGTGCCGGCGAAGCGAGTTCCCACAAAGCCAATTTGAACGCCCATAGGTCCAATGCGGTTTGAGTTGCAAAAAAGTGTGATGTTTACCACCGCCTTGCGAGACGGCATCGTCATTCACCGCGATATCGGTTTCCGGCCGCCTGTTTGGCCGGTATTCCTGTCGATCTAAGCTGACAAGACTTTTGGTGTTACTCGATTTCGATGCACTGTAACAATTGCAACAGCTTTGTCAGTACCACATCGGGACGCAGTGACCGGCAGCGTGGGTCGTTGGAGCGATCGCGGCAACTGCGTTGGTCGCCTGCAAACCATGCCGTGCGGAGGCCAGCCTGGGACGCGGCCCAGACGTCGTTCAACATATCGTTGCCGACATAAACGGCTTGTTGGGGAAGAATCTGCCGTCTTGTGAGCGATTCACACAGGGCGTCGAATAGTCGGGGGCCCGGCTTTGCCTGTCGATATCGGTTGGAAAAAATACAGAGATCAAGATCGAACCCCGCTGTTTCCAAATTCGGGGAATCGACGAGATTTGTGACCAATGGCACCGTAAATATCTGGGCATTACTGACAATTCCCAGCGGCATCTCAGCATCACGGATTTGGCCAATCAGGTCGCTCGCACCCGGCATCGGCCATGTCTGGTTGGCGCGTGCCTCGTAATGACACGCCAGTTGCACGACCGTCTGGATTGGGCAATCGACTCCGGCAGCGGCCAGTGTCTGTCCCCAGGCCTCAATAATGTCGACTTCCGGCTTGGGGCACTGAACACTTTTTCGTTGCTGGTTGATCCGTTCAATCTGACGGTGCAAGTCCGCGATTTGCAAAGGTAGTGGGCTGGGCAGTCTCGTCGCCGACCATGCTTCCTGCAAAGCTTGGTCGTGAGGCTTGCTATCGACCGAACCAACATCCCCGCTGCCACTGATCAACAAGGTGCCGTAGATGTCAAATACCACCGCACGCACGTCCGTCAAACGTTGAAGTTGAGGTTCCACGGTCGTTGGCTGTGGATTCATCGGCAGTCGGCAATCGAGTACGGCATTCAACCAGCCTGATCGTTCAGTCATCCAATGGTTCCATACGGCAAGGATAGAGGGGGCGGGCGGCGTGAATGATTTCTAGAGCGCTTCCCGCATTCAATGGTGCACTCCAACTGGGATCGATTTTGCATGACAGTAATTTCTGATAAATCAACTGCAATTGCTGTCCCTGCCTGCCGAGCGAATAATTTTGATCGATCGATTTGGCGTTGTGCTGGAGTAAATCAGGATCCGCTACCTGATGCATCCAATCGATCAGTTCAGCAGAATGTTCTCGCACAGTCGTGTCGAAGCCCGAATCAATGGTGACCCGTTGAAGGACTTCGATTTGGCGTTGTGGAGTCAAATGGCCGAAGTCGATCACGTTGTCGTCGAGTGGGGGCGATACCGCATCTGGCAACGGGGTGGCATCGCTTGGGCGAAATGCCTCGGGCACACTTTGCCAAGCCTTCGCAAAAATTTCAGAACTTTCGCGTCGGCACTCTTGAATCCACGCTTTGTTGCCGGGAATCGGTAGAGCATCGTACAGTTTGGGTAAACGGACGCTGGATTGCTCGAAATCTGCAGTCACACCTTCAAGGCGTCTCGCGATTACCTCGCGTTGCGATAGCCAGGGTTCCAGAAAGGCCATGCCAAATCCTTCGGCCACACTTGTCGACAGGATAAATTGACTGGCGGCCAAGTTATCCGCGAAGGAAATGTCGGGATGATGGGCCGCATCAAAAATACTCCGAGGCGAGAATTGTTTGGCTACCTGACGCCAGCGTTCGTACGATTTTTTTTCCAGCGGGTTGGTTGGGCAAAGCGTCAGCCCTGAATAGCAATTCGGTGGCGTCATTCGGCTGACCAATAAGAACTCCCCCACGTTCTTACGGCGAATCCCACGGACCGGATATAGACACCAGTTTGCATCCCGGGGAAGAGCCATCGCTTGTCGCACTCGCTGCAGTGCAGCAGGCCGGTCTGGCTGCTGTGACGAGGCGGCAATGACGCTGTTGGGGAGACAGTGGCTTTGTGCGCCGGGGATACCAATTCGGGCTAGGATTTGGCTGTCAAAGCGGGTCAGCGTCGCATAATGGATTTGGCTGGCAACCGGATACATGAACGTATCCAGGTCTGCCTTTGTGCTGGCGCCGGTGCCAACCGCCAGGTGAGCATAGTTCTCCGGCCGATTGTCTTCCGCAAAGTCGTGGATTTGAAGTAAAAGTCGCCACCCTGCTGTTGCCAATTGCTGGATCACCATTGGCCCGGCTACATTTTTCCCGAGGCTATGGTTGTGCCAATGGATCACGGTTTGCTCTGGGTGGATCTGCAGTGTTCGTGCTTGATCATTCCATTGGTTTAAAAGCTCGCCGGCACGGGCCGCAACATTTTCGGAGAGCGTTTTTGGGGCAACTGTATCGTAATCAAATCCTGGCAGAATGATTGATTCCGTCGACCGCAGGGTCTGGTCGCTTAATCCACCGATGCGATCCCCGCTGAGCAAAAAGATGCGATCGATATCCGGTTGTTCGGCAAGCCAACGCACATGATTTTCGACGACCTGGGTGACGCCGCCACGTTCGAAATGACAATGAACGATGACTATATTCAAGATCGCAAGCGGGGTTGGTGGACTATTGGATGGGCCCTTGGAAAAGAGTGCCAAGTCCGCTTATTGAACAATACGGATTTCCTCCTGAATAGCTGACATTGTCTGGGATCACTCGTTGATGGCTCGCCACGTCGGGGCTCGATCAGCGGCAACCGGTCAAGCTGTGGTCCGCCAAGTAGCGGGATGCTGCGAAGCGGGGACAGGGCGCAAGGCGGGAAGAGGCAACCAAGTTGGATGCCGAGCGGTTCCCTTTCTTCCTAAACTCGAGTGAGCATGCGATCAGCTGAGTTCGGAAAAGGCACCTGCCAAGAATCTACCGATTCGTTGCAAAACAGATGCCTGATCGACTGTGATTCTTGCGTTCCCCTGGAGTCGAACCGGTAGAGTGACGTGGGTAGGATCGATCCGAACGCGGACCTGGTATTGTGGCGGGCCGGGGAGGTCGTTCACTTCGATTTCGCGATCAAGCGGTGAGATTGCCACATCCGTGATGGTGCCTGTGATCGCGCCACGTGGCAGGCTGGCGATGCGTAGCGTGACAGGCTGTCCGGAACGAAGCAGTTCTATTTTTTCTTGTGGGACCAATAAAATTGCCTCTCTCCGTGATTCGTCGCCGACCATCCCAGCGACGGTCCCTTGTTCCAGCCAGGCTTTTTGATTGATAGGGTCGAGTGGGGTTCCATTCCAAAAATGGGCCTCTCGATCATCGTGAGCGTCCAGGTGGCGTGGTTGTGCTGTGAATACAACACCGTCTCGAGGTGCTTGTAACGTCAACTTCTGTGCCTGGTCACGTTTTAGCTGCAGTTGCTTTTCGGCTTCTGCGAGTGATTTGCTGACAACAGGAATCCTTTGGGACAATTCGCTGCCGACTCCACGTTGCTTTCTCAGATTTTCAAGCTGGGCGCGAAGCGAGTCGCGGCGGGTTTCCAGTTCCATCAGGTCTCGATCGACGTCCGGGTTGTGTAGGACCACAATCGGATCGCCTTGTCGAACCTTGGTCCCTTCGCTGACGTGTTTAACCAGTCGGCCGGAAACGGTCACAAACAGTTCTTGGGATTCGGCGGATTGCACGGTCATCGGTGCAAAAATGTGACGCGGTAGTGGAATCATCGCAAGTGCGACGACGAAGATGCCAGCAAGTGCCCCCCGCGCGACGCCGCGATTCCACCAGCGTTGATTGATGGATACGGATGAAGGTGGCTTGACGAGTGTGACCAATCGGCGGGTCAGCGTCACGATCATCATCACCAATAACGTGAGACCCACGGGTGAACCAAGTCCAAGCTGATGAGCACAGCGGTACAACCACCACATGATAAGAGTCAGGACGAACAGACGGTAAGTCCCGCTTAACAGGCCGTAGGCCGTGAGGAAGACTTGTCCTTGCTTGCCCGTGATTAGACCCGTGAATGATGCTGGCAGACGAGGGATTGGTGTGCCCCAGAGCCAACGCTGCGTGAGTGACCGAAGCAGTGAACTCGATTGGCTCGCGAGGTTGGGAATGCCTACCCAATCGGACAACATGTAATAGCCGTCATACCGAAGTAATGGGTTGCCGTTGAACAGCAGGGTTGAAACGGAGCAGACGACCATCAGCGTCACACAGACATCTTGCAGCGGTCCCTTCGCAGTCCAAGCCCAAAGCAGCGTTGCGATTGCCGCTAGCGTCAACTCGGCCCACATGCCAGCGGCTGAAACCGCGATTCGTTTCCAACGCCGATCGAACAGCCATGCATCCGAAACGTCACAATACAAGCATGGGATGCCAACGAGTAACATGATCCCCATTTCACGCACACGTCCACCCAATCGGCGACAGGTCAAGGCGTGCGATAATTCATGGAGGATTTTCGCGAATGCGATCACGGCCATCACCAGTAAGCAACCTTGCGGAGTGGCAATGCGTAACGCTGATTCCGAAATGTCATCCATCAATGTCGTCAGGCGGGTCATGATCGTCAGTAGTGCCATGACCATCAGCAAGACTGAGCCGATCAAAGCCGGCGCTGACATCAGTGGAGAAACCAGTGGAAGCAATCGATCAAGAATCCAGGTTGGCGAAATGCCCGGCAGACGCATTGCCAGCGGGTGTTGCCACCACCGTCGGTTCGCCCGTGGCAGAGATGTCGCCGAGACGCCAGGTAGCTGGATTAATCGCTTTTGGATGGCGTCGTTCAAAAAGTGGCTGAGTTGCGCTTGCGACAGATTTGCTAAGGCGGGCTGATCATGGCAACGCCGCATTATTTCAGCGACGGAGTAGCCATCAGCGAGTGACAAAACCTCGTATTCACGATCACCATAGTGATAGAAATCACCTGAGATCGGATCTTTGATGACCCATACCGGATGCTTCCCCATCCAGACGCGACGGTGGATGAGGTCGGGGCGAACGACGATTTTTTCTCCGGCCATCGTCATGGTGCAAACTTCAGACTCAAACGCATACCGGGCAGTACATCCAATTTGGGATTGTCAAACTCAATCCAAAAGGGCCGTTCCTGGTTGACTGGATCGAGTTCAGGGCTGATGAAAACAATTTCGCCTTCTCGTTGGACGCTTTGTCCATCTCCTAGTTCGATTTTTAATTGGACGGTTGAATTGGATCGCAGCTTGGGAACGACATCAGCCGTTGCATAACCCTCAGCCCGCAGACGATCGAGCCGAATCAGGCGAAGAACAGGTTCGCCTCGCTTAACCCATTCGCCTTGTTGGTGAAATCGCTTGACAATGACTCCATCCCAAGGGGCCAATACCTGATGGTTTTTGAGTGCCAGTTCGGCGAGTTGCTGTTTCTGGCGACTGAACTCGATGTCCAAAGTTGCAATTCGAAGATCTGCAACCGCTGCATCGCGTTCAATGATGCATCGCTCGATGCCTAACTGGAACGTATTGGCCGATTCTTGTTCTGCCTGAAGTTGTAAGGCGTCGAGTTGTTGATCAATGCCCGCTTGCTGTGTTTCCAGAATTGTGCGTTCGTGAGCGAGTTGCAGACTGTCAATTTCCGATTGTGACACACTGTCGATGAACCGTTTCCTTGCTTGGGTTGCCCGATTCAGTTCGTTTTTTGCAACCGCTTCTGCTTTTTCGGATGCCAGGACCCGTACACTGTTGTTTGCTTTTTCGGTAGCAATCCCGATCGTAATTTCATGATGGCGTTTTAGCTGTTCCTGTTGCGCGAGTTTCATTTCTGCCAATTCAACAAATTGTTGATTGGCGAGTTTCTTTTGCGCGATTTCAAGTTCCGTTTCAGCAGCCTGGTGTTGCAGTTGGGCTTCGCGGTCATCCAACTGGGCAAGGATCTGTCCGGTTTGGACCGTTTCACCTTCTCGCACTTGAACTTTTGCAAGGGTGCCATCTTTTGCTGCTGGAACATCGGCTTCATCGATTAGGACCACAATCAGGTCGTGCATTGAAGATTCTTCTTGGCCGCGAGTAGATCCCGCTTGGGAAACAATCAAGCACGCTGTTAAGCAGAACGCCAGCCAAGTGAAACGGCAAAGCAACATGAGTGGATCTCCTTGTAGCACTAAAGCCAGATGTTTTCACGGGACCATTGGATCAAACGTCGCATCCATACAAAGCCGAGCGAACGTTTGGGGCCATCCACTTGGGCGATAACGGTGGCGCCGTGCCGCAGTGGGTGGCTGGGTGAATCAGTTAGATCGACGCTCAGTCGAATGCTGGATTCACCGCGAGTGTTTTGTTGGGTGGACGAAGCCATTTCCCTGATAACGCCTTGGTATGTGGTCGCCGGATCAGAACGCAGTCGGAGTGAAACATTGCGATGGGTGTCAGCTGATAAGCTGGTGACGTAACCAGACATTCGATCGGGTAACTGTAATTCAATGTGGTGAGCACTCTCGGGATCGATCACATCGAGTAAATGCTGGCCTCTAATGATCGGGCGACCTGAGAAGGACTGTTTGAGGTTCCAGCCATCCACTTCCCCGTTCAATGGGCTCCGGATCAGTAATTCGGCTTCCTGCTGTTCGATCAACACCAGTTGATTTTCCAGACCCGCGATTTCGGTCCTCAAGACGCGTTCATCAGCTGCAGCGGAAGTGTTGCTGCGACTGCCTCTTGATTGGTTATTCGATGATCGGGCAGCAAGCGTTGCATCAAGCTGCGTGCGGAGGGTCGCAAGCTTGCCTTCGATCTCGGCTCGCACCTGATCCAAACCTGGACTGGTGAGACGGATCAACGGTTGTCCCGCTGTGACGAGTTGGTGGTTCTCTGCCATGATTTCAGCGACCACTGCGTCGCTAGGAGCAAACAGCCGAGCACGCTTTGTTGCGACGACCTTGCCAGTGGCGGGAATTCGCAAGGTCGTTGGGTAAAAGGCAAGCAGCAATGCAAAGGCGAGTAAGAAAGCGACCCCCAGCCCAAGTTTTCGGCTGGTGATCGCAAACCGTTTGGTTGCCCACTGCCATCCTGACTGGTCACGATCGATCGCCCGTCGAATGGCCTCTTCAACCGGTTCTCGAACCGATTGCCAAGCTGATTCATTTGAGGTCACAGAGTTCTTGTGCGGACGAATCCATTCCAAAATTACGGTGGCGATTGGCTTGTTGGCGGAGTCGCGAATCGTTTGCAGTAACAGTTCCTGACATCCGTTTGCTGTTTGGTGATTTTCGATTGAATTCAGACGATCGGCATCGGATCCTTCTGGGTCTGTGATGCGATTTGTGTCACTGTGCGACCAAGTAAAACAAACGGCGTCGCGGGAGTAATGTGCGACATCTTGTAGAGACCGTGCAATCGTTCCCCGCTGATCAATGTGTGGTTGTGTTGAGGTGGCGATTAGCTGGGAGTGATATCGGGTCATGCGAAGCAGACTAACGCGGTCGGCCGAAACGTGGCTTGCGATCGTGGATGCGATGGCTGTGAATGACTGCTCAATCGACGTTCCTTCGTTCAAGTTACTCAGCAGGCGATCGCGATTGGACTGGGTTTCCAAGTGGGAACGTAAGTCAGCAAACTGTTGGCGCAGATAGACGCCAGCGGCGAGTGTGAGCAAGACGTCGCTCAAATCTACAAGATGCTCCTCCGTTGCGAGCGAGATCGGTTGATCGAATCGTATTTTTAGACGCAGATTGACCTGCGAGTGGACGGGGGATTCCACGGTCACAGCTGCCCTTTCGGATTCTGGATGCGAATCCGTAGAGGCGTGAAGCGTGATGCCGTTGCGAGCTAAAACTGTTTCGTGACCGTTTTCCAGTAGTGACAGGGATGTCAGAGTGGCCCCGCACGTGAACCGCAATCCGCTCACCAGATCTTCATAGAACGAATCGGCAGAACCGAGTTCACGGGCTGCTGGTTCGAGACGCTGGACAAGTGTCTCGGCATCTTTCCAAGCTTGATCGGTGAGATGCAGGGGTTGGGTCATCGAATCAGGAAGCAAAGTAAGTTGGCTGAACTGCCCAGTTTAACCGTGCGACTCTTAGACGCTCGGCTTGAGCATGAGTTTCACACTTTTGAGGCAATTGTCGTAGCGATTTCGTCGTTTTGAATGGACGAGACGGGTTCATCTGTACGAAACACAACAAATGCGCGGATTGTCCCGGCTGTTCGGGAGCAAACTGCGCCGATTAAGGAATCTGAATGGGCACGCAATCAGCGAACCGAAGAGCGAATCTCCCTGCCATGGTTGGGTTGGTGATTTGCTGTGTTGGTGCCGTCTTATTTACGGTTGGATGCCGAACTTACGGGCAGCTTCCCCAGACAATTGGGCAACGCACAGATCAGGTCGATGCACTGATGCATCAAGTCGATGCCGGTGCTCCGATGCAAACTGTCCCGGAGATCCCCAAAGCTCCCTTAACGCTTAAGACTCCCGAAGACTTTGACTCGGTCGAATATCAGGATGTGACGCTCGAGGAAACACTGCGAATCGCTCTAAATAACGCGGAGGTTTTGCGCGATCTGGGTGCGAGCGTGCTGCGGTTTCCCAAGCAAGTCGAGACGGCTGAGAGTTTGGGCTTGGTCCAAACTGATCCACAGGCCGGGCTCGAAGCCGCGTTATCAGCCTTTGACGCGCAGGCTTACGGGTTAGGGAAATGGCAAAACAATGATCGGCGATTCAACAACCGCTTCTTTGGCGGTGGGGCCACTGCGTTCCAGCAGGATACACACGACTACGTATTCCAACTTTCCAAGCGAATGGCAACCGGTTCGCAGTTTGCGCTCCGGAGTGTGACGGACTACGACGCCAACAATGCAACGGGCAACTTGACACCCAGTGCCTGGCAAACACAGATACATGCAGAATTGCGTCAGCCGCTGCTGCAAGGTGGTGGTACCACCTTCAACCGCATTGCCGGTCCGAGCGCTAAGCCTGGTGTGTATAACGGCATCTTGATTGCCAAGGTCAATCAAGATATCTCATCGGCGAAGTTTCGCCAGGAAATGCGAGACTACGTCAGTGATGTCGTCAATGCGTACTGGGACTTGTACTTCGCCTATCGAGATTTAGATGCGAAGCGAGCGTCGCTGGAACGCAGTCGTTTAACATGGCAGAGTCTGGAAGCACAGCGGACCAGTAGCCTCAAGTCAGCTGCGCCTGAAGCATTAGCTCGCGAGCAGTACTATCGGTTTCAGTCTGAACTACAGGACGCGATCGCAGGTAAGTTGAACCAGCGAACCCAAGTCAATAATTCGACTTCCGGAGGCACCTTTGCGGGTGCCACGGGAGTGCAAGTGGCTGAACGTCGACTGCGGTTGCTGATCGGGATGCCGTTGAGTGACGGAAAATTGGTGCGGCCGGCAGATGAACCGGTCGATGCCCCGATCGTGTACGATTGGGATTCCATCTCGGTGGAAGCTCTTGAACAAAGAACCGAGTTGCAGCAACAAAGGTTGCTGGTTAAGCGACGCGAAATGGAGTTGTTGGCGGCGAAGAATTTTCTCCTGCCCACGCTTGACTTTATCACCATCTACCGTCTGCGTGGCTTGGATCAAGGATTAATGGGATCCAACAGTGCGTTTGAAGAACTTGGCACGACCGATTATCAGGAATATGAAGCGAGCCTCGAATGGAAGATGCCTGTCGGGTATCGCCAGGCGCATGCTGCTGTCCAGAACGCAGAGATTCAAATCCGACGTGACAAGGCGATCCTACGTGAACAAGAACGTCAGATTCTGCATGACTTGACTGCGGCGGTTGCTGAAAGCGAGCGAGCCCTGACGCAAATGAATACCAATCTGAATCGGTATTTGGCGGCCAGTGATGCGTTGAATGTTCTGGAGGCCAACCGAACAGCTGGATTCCCAATCAGCCTGGAGCAGCTCCTCGATGCTCAGCGTCGCGTAAGCGAATCGCAGAGTAAGTACCATCTCGCTGCTGCCGAATATTCGGTTGCAGTGAAAAATGTGCAGTACGAAAAAGGAACACTGCTGCAGTCCAACCTATTGGTTCTGGTTGACGAAACGCCCTAGGTCTCCGCGACAGCAATCACGTAAAGGAACTTAGGACGTCCATCGAAACAGGTCGTGTGTGATGCGAGGTTCCGCTGCGATCGCGGGTTCGCTCACTTCGGCTTTCAGCCATATCGATCTAGTTGTCGGTTTCTCTGGGCGTGCCGATTCCACTCGGATGGAGGATTGCTTGTCTCACGTGTAGGATGCTTGTAGCAGAACATCCTCGTGCCCCACTACTTCGATGTCTACCGAATCTCTCATACGACGCTTTCATGATTTGGCGTGTGTCGCGCCGGAAACCGAACTAGACGCTGATTCGTTGATCGGTTTCTTCCAGGTTTTTCGCCCGGATGGGGCTGCGATCGAGGAGTTGTACGATGACTTCGATGCAGGCGGCCAGCTGATTGAACGGCTCGGGAAGTTGTATGCCGCTGCGGGGGACGACCGGCGGCCACAGGGTGGACGTGATGCCTATTTCGTGGTCCGTCGACCTCCACCGCTTGATCCCAAGCTTGCTGAATCCTTGGTAACGCGATGGTTGGCCGGGGTCGCTGAATTGGCTCGGCATGTGGGCGACACGGAAACCCATCAAAGGCTCGTACCGACGCCGAAGATTCGTGTGCTCGAAGGGATTCCGCCAAAACATCCCAAACGTGAGGAAGAGAAGTCGCGATTGCTTTTGACAATCCAGCAGCGTGTGCCCGATTTGGTCGAGAAGATCGACGGTGGACCGTACGCAGCAGTCCTTCGCCCAGCTTATTATTTTACAGCTTGCGATCACATGGTGCGCGACTACTTAATGTGGCCGCTGTACCAGACGATAGATGCTGCGGTTGGTGATCCTCACACGCCATATTTCGAACTGTGGCGGCACGGGGTGAAGTACCGCATTTTCGGTGAAGAACAGGTCGACCTTTACCTACCCCGCCAATAGGGTTTGATTTCGGTCCAAGCGAATCTGGTCACTTGCTGAACTGGCGTGGGGGCAGTTCATGGCATCGGGTTCGCGGCATCTCATTTCGTGGTTGCGAGATGCTATCCCGATTTTCGATTGTTGGCGGTCGCGTCTGACAGTCCAATGGCTTGCTCTTATTGAGCGCCCCGCCATGATGTGTTCTGGGTTAAGATAGTCGCTGGCTCACTCTCCTGTTTTCGCTGGCGTCTGTTGAGATCATTTGATGTTGCGACATTGTTTTTTCTTTTTGTGTTTGCTTGGTATGGGGATCCCACTGGCTTCCGCCGAAGAGGATCGCCCGAACATCGTGTTTATTTTTGCCGATGATCAGTGTTTCGATACGATTGCGGCGCTCGGTACCGAGGGAATTCAAACTCCTAATCTCGACCAACTTGCTCGTCGCGGAACGACATTCACCCATGCTTTCAATATGGGGTCGTGGAGCGGTGCCGTTTGTGTCGCTAGTCGCACGATGTTGAATTCGGGTCGCTTCATATGGAATGCAAAAGCGATTCACAATCGTTCCGAGGCGGAACGGAAAGCGGGACGCTGGTGGGGAGAGTATATGAAATCCGCCGGCTATCGAACCTATATGACAGGTAAGTGGCACTGTAAGGCGAGCGCCGAGAAGTCATTTGACGTGGCCCGAGATGTGCGACCTGGTATGCCCAATCAGACCGAGGCAGGTTACAACCGGCCGACCGCCGATGGCAGCGATCCATGGTCACCCTCAGATCCGAAATTTGGAGGGTTCTGGAAAGGTGGGACTCATTGGAGTGAGGTCGTCGCCAATCATGCAGATGATTTTCTCAAACAGGCTTCGCGTGAAGACGAGCCATTTTTCATGTACCTCGCGTTCAACGCGCCGCATGACCCCCGGCAATCACCGGCGGAGTATGTAAATCGATACCCGTTGGACAACGTTGCGGTACCGACCAACTTTTTACCGATCTACCCGTTTGCTGAGGAAATGGGGTCGGGGCGGCAATTGCGAGATGAACGTTTGGGACCATTCCCGCGAACTCATCATGCAGTCAAAGTCCATCGTCAGGAATATTACGCCATCATTACCCACATGGATGCAATGATCGGGCGGATTCTGAAGTCGCTCGAAGCATCAGGCAAGGCGGACAACACGTGGATCTTCTTTACTGCTGATCACGGCTTGGCGGTCGGGCAGCACGGTTTGTTTGGTAAGCAAAATTTGTATGACCACAGCGTACGAGTGCCACTCATGGTGGTTGGTCCAAAAGTGAAAGCGGGACGAAAGATTCCTGAGCCCGTCTACTTGCAAGACATCATGCCAACTTCACTTGAATTGGCAGGGGTCGATCAACCCGAACATGTTGAGTTTCATAGTTTGCTGCCCTTGCTGGACGGTGCCGATAGCCCTTATGAGGCGATTTATGGTGGCTATCTTGGTAAGCAACGCAGCATCCGAGCCGATCGTTACAAGTTGATCGTCTATCCGGAGGCGAAAAAGTTACGTCTGTACGACCTGCAGGAAGATCCGTTGGAAATGAACGATATCGCCGACGAGGTTGCGAATCGAGCATTGGTCCGAGGTTTGTTCGCCCAATTAGAGGTCCTGCAGCGGCAGATGAAAGATGATCTTGATCTGAGCTCGCTCCGCCCGGAGTAAGCGTTTTCACTCGGATTGATCCTTGTTTATTTCGCGTGGATGTTTATTTCGCGTGGATA
>JBMYRF010000002.1:139186-183325 GCA_049602075.1 Rubripirellula sp. | reverse complement strand
TGTTTATTTCGCGTGGATGTTTATTTCGCGTGGATACGGACACCTGAATGGAACCCGGTAAAATCTCGCTGTCGTGCCCCTCTCATGCGCGTTGATCGTGTCATTTAGGTCATTTTGTGTCCGTCGCGTTAGGAGCTGCCTGACTCGGTACTGCCATTGCTAAGGTTGCGGTGGAAGGGCAGATTCGCCGTTTGTTGGATGTCGGATCGCTTGATCGCAAAACCGGCCCTGTTCAGCTAGCCACCGACTGGCCGGATCTCTAAGGTGTAACTGGAATTCCAACTCGCTCTACGGCCTGACCGCCCATGCAATCTTTTGATATTCACAATCAGACTCGGTTTATCTTCGGCGAGGGCTCGATCTCGCAATTGGGCGAGCTGGCGGCGTCCTATCGTCCTCGCTGTGTCCTGGTTGTCAGTGATCGGGGGATCATGGAAGCTGGACACGATGCGGCGGCCTTGCAGTCCCTGCATGACGCTGGAATCAAGGTAGCTTCGTTCCATGACTTTGCCGAAAACCCTACTTCTGAGATGGTTGAAGCGGGGGTTCGTAAAGCGGCAGAGGTGAAGCCCGATTTGTTGGTTGGGTTGGGGGGCGGCAGCAGTATGGACTGCTGCAAAGGCATCAATTTTGTGTATTCGTGCGGTGGCCGAATCCACGATTATCACGGCGTTGGCAAAGCAACCTCGGACATGTTGCCGATGATTGCGATTCCGACGACTGGTGGGACGGGAAGCGAGGCGCAGTCCTTTGCTTTAATCAGTGATGCGGAGACGCACGTGAAGATGGCCTGCGGTGACAAGCGAGCAGCCTGTCGCATCGCGATTCTCGATCCCGAGTTGACACTGACGCAACCTGAGGCAGTCACTGCTCTGACTGGGATCGATGCGATTTCGCATGCGATTGAAACTTATGTTTCCAAACGGCGCAATTTGATTTCGACAACCTACAGTCGTCGCGCTTTCGGGTTGCTTGCGAGAGGTTTTTCGCGTGTTCTAACCCAGCCAACAGATTTGGAAGCCCGCTGCCTGATGCAGATGGGGGCTTGCCTTGCCGGGATGGCGATCGAAACCTCGATGCTCGGAGCCGCTCATGCGACGGCCAATCCTCTTACCGCTCGTCACAATATCACCCACGGGCAAGCGGTTGGTATGATGTTGCCAGCTGTGATTCGGATGAATGGAACGGTTCATGCCGATTGGTATGCTGAACTGATGCGAGAGGTCGATCCGGCCGTTTCCGAACATGAGGCACCCGATCGTTTGGCGGAGATGGTCGTGGGGTGGTTGCGAGAGGCCGATTTGAAAATTTCACTCGATGAGTTGTCGATCTCTACAGAGGGGATCGACACCTATGTTCAGGACGCCTTGAAACAGTGGACAGGGACCTTTAATCCGGTTCCACTCGATGCACAGCGGGTACGAGACTTGTACCTGTCGACGGTCTCCGAGTCGGTTCGCTAGAGAGTGCTACCGGGTCGTCAGCCGTGCAAGGCTGCGTGTGAACGACGGTCAGAGAGAATACAGCGGGCAGCCAGCCAGCAGCGTGCAGTCAATCGAAGAGTCGCTGCTGGTTTGTGACCGACAAGCCGATCTTGGTGGGTGAGCAGGTTACCAATGCTCTTCTCCTGTAGCGTCCCTGGGGCAATTCTAGGGGACGGGGTTGGATTTGCGGTTCACTCACCGGTGGTTCACAATGGAGGCTCGTCCCGCGAAAAGCTTTTAAATGAGCGGGTTCGATGCGCCTTGGGATTGCTTCATGTCTGACAAAGAATCGACCACAACTGACGGGCAGTCGTCGGAAGGTTTGCCTCCGATGGAAGGGGGGCGTTGGCGGCCCGTTAAGCCAGAGGAATTGCTTCGTCGTCATCCGGTCGTTGATCCAGACGAGGTGGATGATCCACGGGTGGATCATCCGAATCCAAAAGTAACCCTGGAGCGGCGGCAGACGTTGGAGCACCATCTCAAGCAGAGCCCGACGGACCTGGAGGCCTACCTCGAGTTGGGACGCATTTATCGGGTTGAAAATCGTCCGGCTGATTCGCGGCGGGTCTTGCGGCAGGCGGCCGACATTTTTCCCGAGGAGGAGGAGGTCCGGTGGGAATTAGAGGAAGCGATGCTGGCTCGTTCGTTGCAACAATTAAGAGAAGTAACGGAGCTCGCGGGGCGTCTTGATACGGTCGAAACAGAATATGAATTGCAACGCTGCAATGCAGATTGGGCGGCTCGACGAATCGAGGTCTGCCGGGCTCGCTTAGAACGCAATCCGTCCCTGCACCATCTTCGCGTTTCGTTGGCCGAGGCCATGTATGATGCAGACGAATTCAGCGATGCGGTGGCTGAACTTGATGATATCTTGGAGATCGATGAACTGTCTCCGGCGGCCTATTTGCTTCGCGGACGCTGTTTGTTGCAAGTGGGCAAGGACTTAGACGCGATGGTCGCGTTGCGTGCCGCCGCGATGCGGCGCGCTGTGGTCTCACCGTTGCCGATTCGCGTGCTTGCACTGCGTTTGCTTTGCGAAGTGGCCGAGCGGTTAGGCGTCCAGCAGACGCTACTGCGGTATCAGCAGCAATTACGACAAAGCGAACAAGAACTCGCCAAGTCGCGCGCGTCGAAATCCCATTAAGACCTTTTGGCTTCGTTAATCTCTTACAGGTCCCGTCATGAACCAAGCCGTTGTTGATCCCGAGCATCTGCGTCAATTTGCTGCTCATTTGCATCAATTCTCCGAAGAAATGAAGCAACGTTCCAGTGGCTTAGCGTCACAAATGAATCAGCTGGAACAAACCTGGCGTGATGAGCAGCAACGTAAGTTCAGTGAAGAGTTCGCGACGCAGATGCGACAAGTGACACGTTTGATTCAGGCGACCGAACAGCATGTCCCTTACTTGTTGCGAAAAGCTGACCAAATTGACGCCTACCTGGGGCGTTGATCGATGTCGACCAGCAACGTCCGCAACATTGAATCGCTGGAGGTCTTCCACGCTGGACTGCTGCGTCTGTCAGGCCAATGGTCGAAGACCCTGCAGGAAGTTCGCATGACGATCCAGCGGGCTGACGCCTATTTCAACCAGGATTTGCCGGGGTATTGGCGGCGACAGCGACAGATCGCCGAACGCGAGTTGAATGAAGCGAAAGACCGGCTGGCCGAGAAGCAAGCCGCAGTTAGGCCTGGTGACCGGATGTCGGCAACCGAGGCAACCAAGCGTGTACATTCAGCAACGACGCGGCTCCAGGAATGTGAAGCCAAGTGTCGGCAAGCAAAAGCTTGGGCCTTGGAAATCTCACAGCGGTGTGACCAGCTGCTAGGCCCGCTGGTAGATGTTGTCGAGCATTGCGAGGTCCTGCTGCCCACGGCCGCTGATGAATTGAGGACCCTCATCGAGCGACTGCGGCTTTATGCCGATCAACCCAGACGCGATGGGTAGCCCCTCTTGCATCGATCGCCAATTCGTTTTTCACTCTGTATCAGTTCTTTGCCTGGCAAGTTGCGGTTGAGCGAACCGTGGTCAGTGATTTCAGAACCACTCCAACGACACTAAACCGATGAATCAGACTCAATCCGACGTTTTTGCCTTACTTGACGCCCACCAGCAGAACCCCAGCGAAATGCTGGATCAGATGATCGAGTTCTTTCGGCAGGCAGAAAAGCCGATGGAATTGTTCGAGGCATTAAAAATGCGAACTCGCAATCGAATCGGGTTGCCATTAGTGAATAGCGACGAGGAACGATCCCATCCCGAGGCAGTCGAGAAACAGCTTGAGGCCGGTCTGCTCGAAGCATGCCGCGAGGCGGGTACCATGTTGATTCAGCAGGGAAAAGTTGGTGAGGGTTGGATGTACTTGCGTCCGACCGGTGATTTGGAATTAGCACGAAAGCTCATCGCCGAGATCGAAATTGGTGATGACAACTATGACGAGATGATTCAAGTTTTGCTCCACGAAGGCATTGATGTCGGGCGTGGCTACCAAGCTGTCTTGGATCATCAGGGAACTTGCAACAGTATCACGCTTTATGAGCAAGCTATGACTGGTCGTAGCAAAACTGACCGTAGGGCGGCCGCGGCACGTTTGCTGGACCATCTTTATGATGAATTGGTCTCGATGGTCCGAGGCGATATCTCGCGTCGGGAAGCCCCTGCGGACGAATCAGAAACGTTAGTGGAGATGTTGGAAAAACGTAAATGGCTGCTTGAGGAAGGCGGGTATCACTTAGATACCACCCATATTTCGTCGACTGTCAAGATTTCGACCGTGCTGGACGAGCCAGAGCAACTTCGAAAAGCTTGGGAATTGACACAATACGGACGCCGACTCCACCATCAGTTTCAGTATCCAGGTGAAGAACCTTTCGTCGACTTCTACCCTGCCCACGCTGCCTTTTTCTCCATCCTGCTAGGTGAAAATATCGACGCTGGTTTGAAAGTGTTCGAGCGGAAAGCGCGAAGTGTCGACGTGTCCGAGCATGGAACGGGAGCCATCGAAGCCTATGTCGATCTGCTCGATCGCGTCGGTCGCCATCAGGAAGCAGTTGAAGCAGCGATCGAATTGGTCCCCGATGAGTTGCCCCCGCAGCGAATCGTACCGCTGTTGATCGAAATCGCCAAGAAAGTAACGCCAGCCGAAAACCGGTCAGCGGCTTGTGGAGCGATTGCCCAGTACTGCAAACAGCACGAAGACATCCTAGGCTACGCTGCGGTCCTGGACGCCAGCGCAAGCGCATCCTGCTAGCTCGAGACGCCTGCGGGCCTGCAAGAGGTCTGAGAATCCCACTGAAACCTTGAGGCCCGTTGGTGGGCATGCTCAAACGCATCAGTCCTCAAGCGAACGTTGGCACCGGCTGTCCTTGTATTCCGCTTAGGAACTTCCTGGCGGAAGGCTTTGAGCTGAGACAAGAGTTCGGTGCAGCTTAGCCGGTGGGCTGCTATCGGGGAGCAAAGCGTCGTTCGAAACCGATTCGCTTACAAATACATTCCGACGTAACCGTCGGAGGCATCGCTCTGTGCTTGCACAGCTTTGATCCGCTGTTCGGTTTTTTCTAGATCGCCAGCTTCAATGTAGGAATTGAATTCGACCAGCAGGGCGTGTTGTACGCTTTCCGCCAAGAACCCGACGATCGGTTCACTCAACCACGCACACGTTTCGCTGGCCAGTTTGGCCGTGACGTCGACCGCTTTGGTGGTGCGATCGTCACTGTCGGTCATCACCGTTCCCTCGAAAGCGAAGGTGACGTTCCCGCTCTCTGGTGCATTGGTGAGATGATAGGTGCACTTACCGCGGTGCAGATAATAGGTGTTGTGGCTGCCATGTTTCTGCATCGCAGATTTGATTCGCAGCACAAACTGTTCATACATGGGAGAGGCATCGACTGGAACGTCGAGGCGTGTGATGCTGCGGAGTGGCAGACAATCAAATTCGATATCAACCCATTGACCTTTCATTCCCGCTCATTCCTTCAAAGCAAGATTGTTTTCGCTACAGTCGCTGACGGAAGACGCCGCAAATGGACTTACTTCGAATCCATTCACGTGCGGCGTGTCAAAACCGCCTGGCACGATGCCAACTCAGCTTGGCTCTAGTCTAACGGGATTGGCGCGATAGATGCTACTGCGCCATGGTGACAGCATCGAGCCGTTGCTCGATGTTGAAATGGAGCTGATCAAGCCTTTTCTCGAGCGCGATGTTTTCGGAGTGTAGGCGAGCCATATCCGCTTTCATCTGCGTGACCACCGCTTGAATGTTCTCGGTGTAAGTCTTGATGGATTGATTTTCGACTTGGAATTGATCCCGGTCTTGCTCTAATTTGTCTTTGATACCTTGGTTTTCTACTTCCATTGCAGTCGATTTAGCGATTGTTTCCTCGAGTACCTTCTTTTCAAATTCGAGCTCTTTGGATCGGTTAGCCAAGTCGGCCAACCGGAGGCGGACTCGACGCAGTACGTAACGGTAATCGTTGACCGGCCGCAGATAATACGTGTCTCGAAGTTCGGCAACCCCAGCTTCAATCAGCTTCGCAGCTTCTTCTTCCTTGATGACGATTTGGTCACTTTTCGCGAATTTGACATTGCCGTCCTCGCCACGCTGCAAGCGGCTGTCAACGGCTCGCCCCGTCTCATCGAAAAATCCGCCGTCGAGTGCTCCGCGTTGATCCGGACTGTCAACTTCGATTGAGTGATTTTGGGTGAACTCGATCTTCTGCCAACGCGTCAACAGAGGATCTTCCGGATTGCTTCGGCCGCCGTCACGCTTGTACTCAGCCAGTGTTTCTGGGGTGACACGATTGCCCAGCAGTTGATCGATTCTCGCTTCGTCCATACGGCCAAGAAAATTGTCGTCCGACGGTAAGCTGCCTTCGGCGATGAACGGGTGATGTCCATCCAGCGGCAGTAACTCATACAGTGACCAGACCTTTGCATTTTGACTGTTCATGGCCTGTAACTGGTTTGGTTCGAGCGGCCCAGTTGGCGAGAGCACTACTTGCGTTGGTGTGCTGCTGACAACACGAAACTCCCCGAGATAAAAGTTAGGCAGCGGTTGTGATTGGCCTGAACCATCCCCGTTTTGTCTTGCGAATTCCGCGAACCCGTAAACAACCAATTCTTGAGGAATCAAGGGTTCGGTTGGAGCGGGGGCGGCTGGGGCATTCGGATCAGCCGCTATGCCGCCACCTAGGCCAGCATCACCAAGGTCCGCTAGGGTAATGTTATTGTTGGCAATGTTTTGGACTTGCAAGCCGCGCCACCGGCGGCCGGCTTCTGTTCCAATTTTCGCCAACTTACGATCGAGTTCGACGATTCCTTCGCCGGCAGCCGGATCGTCGGGGTCGCCATATTTGATGGTTTGGTTTTCAGCTAAAGCGTCTGCAGCTCGAACTTCCAATTCATTTTTGATCTTATGCCAAGCACTCCTGCTTGCCAGCACACCAGCCGTGGGAAACAAGAACAGAATCGCCAAGATCATCGTGATACAGACACCGACGATGTTAAACCAACGCCACTCCGGCGCGGCCTTCCAGACGACAACGAAAAAGCCGATCAGAAGAATGACCAACAGACCGATTGGGACAAATTGCATGGTCGTGATTGAGTCGCGGCGGAGAATGGAGGAGTTAGACCTCCTTCGTTTGCGATGCGCGATCCGAAGACCGAACAGCAATTCTTAGAGGAGGGGCAGAAACTGCCAGCTCGCATACTAAGTTGGGCAATTTGTGACGTCAAGGATTTCTAAGCCGAACGGGGTTAAAGCCCCATAAAGTGGCCGATTCTGCGGCCTGGCCTGGCTATTCTCAGGCTCAAATTGGCTCATTCGAGGTCTATTCCGGCATTTTTCCGCGAAATCGCTTCCCTTTCCTACCGTTTAGGCACGCGGTGACTCGTCCAATTGGGGGGGCTCGGGGCGTCGAAGAGTGCAATTGATTCAATCCATAGGGTCGACCTAGCTGTCACCAGCTGATTTGTGTGGCTTGATCCGATCGCTTTCACACGGGTCCTGCTGATTCGAACGGTTAACACTACCGAATCTCTTAACAATGGGAACGGCCGTCAGTGATGCGCCGGTTCTGACACCATTGCACGATTCTTCGGTCTTCACGGTCGCGATCACTATGATGCAACAACTCTCCAAACTTAGCCTCTCTGCCTCGCTAGCACTAACTGTAGCGACCGCGTTTTCCGCTGTCGGTTGCCACCGGCAGTATTACCGGAAGCAGGCTGACATGGAGGCTCATTGTTTGATTGACGAAAAAGCTTCGCATGTGGCTCGCCCACCGGTTGCCCCGATCCGAGTCGATGTGGATCCTCGTAGTCGAATGTTCAACCCGTTCGATCTTGATTTCCAGCCCATGCCGCTGGATGATCCGGCTGCCTACCGATACATGCAGTGTGTCGATGGACGTCGGGGTTACCCGATGTGGGAAGCCGCTGGGTTCACCAACACTGCTGAGAATCCCGATTGGTGGCAATTCCTGCCCTTGGACGAAGATGGTGTGTTGGTCTTGAACGCCGACAATGCAGTGAGCATCGCCCTGTTGCATTCGCGTGATTACCAGCAGCAAGTGGAGAACTTGTATTTTGCAGCATTGAACGTCAGCGCCGAACGATTCTTCTTTGATACCCAATTCTTTGGCGGCGCGGATACTTCGCTGACCGCCAGTAAATCGAGTACGCTTGCTGCGGTGGGATTAGACAGTGTGGGTCCGCGTGATCTTGCCCTGCGGCGTCGATTTGCAGCTGGGGGAGAATTAATTGCGGGCATCGCCAACAACATTGTTTGGGAACTCAATGGAGCGAACACCCAAACCGCATCCACTTTATTGGACTTCTCGCTCATTCAACCGCTGCTGAGAAATGCAGGCCGCGATAAGGTTCTGGAAAACTTAACGGCGTCCGAACGCCAGATGTTGTATGCCATACGGCAATTTGAACGTTATCGTCGCAATTTTTACTTGAACGTTACGATCGGCCGCGGGATCGAAGGTCCTGTTCAAACAGCTTCACGGAATATCAATTCCAGTGTGAACGCGTTCGGAGCCGGAGGAGGTGGCGCAGGAGGTTTTCTCGGGCTGTTGCAAAACGAGTTGCAGATCCGTAACTCGGAAGAGAACATTGCTCGACAATCAGAAAACTTGTTGATCCTTGAGGATTCGTTGATTGAGTTGCTTACGACCATTCCAGACAACAGTTCGCGAATTCTGTCGGATCGGTTACAGGTCGCCCAAACCCGTCAAAGTTTGTTGCGCTCGCAAAGTCAGTTAGTGCAACAACAGGCCAATTTCAAACGCTCTCTCGACCAGTTCCTTGGGACGCTGGGTTTGCCACCCTATATCTGTGTTCGCCTGGACGATCCGATCTTGGATCGTTTTGAGTTAATCGATCGCGACTTGGTCAGTCGCCGTGAAGAACTCAGCGTGTTGCGAGGCAATGCTGGGAGTTTGAATGTTGAAATCTTGGAGCAGGGTGAATTTCGCGCCGACCCGGATACAGGACTGCCAGTATCGCAGATTCCTTGGACTCCCGTTCTCGAGGAGAAACTTGCTCGCTTGCGAGTCGAGTTAGAGCCTGTGGAGCGTTTTATCGATCAATTGTTGGAACAAGACTTACCTGTGATTCAAAAGGACATCGATAATTTGTCCGCGGCGCTTCCCCAACGCCGGCAGCAGAATGCTTCTTTGCTCGAGCTTTATGAGCTTGAGAAGGAGAGTATTTGCGGCTTGTTGGATATTCCTTTGATCGATGACGCGATCTTCGATATGAATGCGCTCACTGAGTTGGACGAGGAGCTAATCAGCTCAGTTGAGGAACTCACCGCTCGTTTGCGTAAATACAAAGCACGTTTCAAAGAATTGCAAAGTTCTTTTGACGCTTTAGGAACGGCAGAAGCGGGAACCATTGATCCACGCGATCTGGCAATCCAGTTGCGAGATGAAATCATTCTGGCATCGCAAAACCTACTTGCCGAGTTGGGCGACGATGTGCTGTCGTTGCAATTGATTCAGGCTCGTGCACGGACCGAGAGTGTTTTATTGCCGGAGATTGATATTTCACCAGAAATCGCGTTGGAGATCGCACGAAATAATCGTCGTGACTGGGCCAATGCTCGCGGCATCTTGGTCGATCAGTGGCGGAACATCGAAGTTGTCGCGGATGACTTAGAAAGTACTCTCGATCTGACGTTCAGCGGTGGTGTCGGCAACGCGAGCAGCAATCCGTTCAAGTTGTCTTCGGCTTCCACCAACACACGGTTGCGAGTTGGTCTTCAGTGGGATGCGCCGATTACAAGATTGCTCGAACGAAATGACTACCGTCGTGCTTTGATACAGTACGAGCAGACGCGAAGAAGTTTTTACAATTTTGAAGATTCAATTTGGCAGGTCCTGCGAGCCGAGGTGCGACAGTTACAGGCGAACCGCTTCACATTCGAACTCGGTCGTCAATCCGTAGGGATCGCTGCTGAACAAATCGAATTGAACACGGATATTCGGATAACCAACGAGGCGCGGCAGGCATCCAACGGGCCAACTGCTGCTCGTGATGCGATTGGTGCACTCAGTGACCTGTTGAACGCGCAGAACGGGTTGCTGAATATCTTTGTCAACTACGAGATTTTGCGACGTAGCCTTGACTTCGATCTTGGAACGATGGAATTGACCCCCGATGGACTCTGGATCGATCCAGGCAAGTTGTCGCCGGAAGCCTTGATGGGGCTGCCAGGAACCAATGCCGAGGGATTGATTGAGTGTGGTCGATGCAACGAATGTGGGATCCCTTATCATTCGTTACCGGTTGAACCGAAGTATGGCACGGAGATGTTGCAGTCGGGGCATGGTTTTGCCAACCCGGTTTTGCCAAACGGGGTGATGGGTTCACCCAGGGCCTACGGTGAAATGGGAGAGTCGACCCCTGCTGGGGTCCCGGTCCCAACGCCGCTGTTGGAGGAACTGCCAATGCCCGCTGACGCTCCCGTCCCCGCTGACGCACCCGTCCCGGCCGACATGCCAGCACCGGCCGACATGCCCGTCCCGTTGGATCAGGCTTCCGCCGTTTCAGTAAAGATCCAAGACAAACTTCCGCTGCTACCGAAGCCAGAGATTTAATTGCCAGTTGCCAAACTGCCCGCGAGTCAATGGGCAGAGGGTTGGCCGTGCTTCAAAATTTCGTGTTCAAAACACCCGCTTCCGATTTGTGAACGGGGGTGTTTAACAAGGACAGCAGAAAAATCTTTATCCGGCTCGGGTGGCGTCTTTCTGAACCGTGGCAGATCATTCGCACCCTGGTTTCCTGTTAGAACTCGTCGGATTAGGCGAGAATTGAATCTCGTAGATCAGTCAACAGTTCAATTGCCTGACCGATCTCTGCCTTTTGACGCTCCGGATCTTGTGGGATTTCGCGTTCGATCGTGAGCGGACCGGTGTACCCAATGGCGTGTAGAGTGCGGAGATACTTTTCCATGCCGACATCACCTTCTCCGAGCGGTACTTCTTGGCCCCACGATTCGCCCGGGGTATCACTCCAGGTTCCATCCTTGCAATGCACGCTGCGAACATGATCGCCGACTTGTTGTAAAGCTTCGATTGGTTCGCCTGTTCCGTAAAGGATCATGTTCGCGGGGTCGAAGTTAATCTTCAGATTGTCTCGCCCGACCTGTTGGATGAACTCAAGCAATCCATCTGCCGTTTCTTGTCCGGTTTCGAGGTGTAGGTATTGGCCGTTGGCCTGGCAGTGATCGCAGAGTTGTTGGGTCACTGTGACGATTTCACTGTAGCCTTCATTGCTTGGATCATGAGGAATGAATCCTAGGTGCAGGGCGACCGTGTCACAGTCGAGCCACTTCGCAAAATCGGAGATCTCCATCATCTCTTTCAGACGACTCGCTCGTGACGCCTCGGGCACCAAGCCTACGGTCTGGACGACAGTCGGTATATCGGCATAGCTTTCCCCCTCAAATCCACCGAATACGGCAGTGCAGCGGACACCCATTTCGTCCATTTGCGCGCGAAAGGTCTCCGCCGCCGCTTGATTTCGTTTGTCAGGGTGCGGGGCATGTAATTGAATGGTTGGGACTTTTAAGTCAGCGATCACATCCCAAGCGACGCCGAGGCCCGCGTCAATCGAAGCAAAAACACCAATCGGCCAAGCATCCATCGTTTTACCCATCTAAATTGAGGGACGAATCATTAAAACACTATGCAGCATTAAGGTAACGGATTGGAATGCGCGTCGAACACCACCCCGTTGAATCTATTATGAGCCTTCCTACTCACCTGTTGTGAGCACGAGAGGTCGCCTCAATTTGTTTCCAGCAGATTCGGTCTTTTGGACGCCGCGGGTTGGAAGCCCGATCTGGCGGACGTCGCGAGGATCAGTATCACAAGACGGGCTTTGCAGGTCGGCTGAATCCCATCCCTTTTGCATTGCCGGATGCCAGATGCCAGATGCCAGCAGGCTGAGATATCGACCTGCCCCGCGAAAAATTAACGGATCGGGCTGATTGATGATCGGGCTGATTGGGAGAAGCCGAGGGTGTTCGCGACGCCATCGCGTCAGCGTCAATCCAATTCCCAGCGAATCGCCAGGATCCGAGCAGCGAGTAACATCACGATTCCGCTGATCAGCAAGACTGCCAATTGCGGTGCCAACGCTTCGACGGGAAGTTCACGCCAAAAGACCTTGTCGAACCCGTCCAGCGCCCATGCGTTGAAGGTACATAAGCCATATTGCTGTAAATTTTCACTCATGACGTATCGCGGCACCATTGATCCGCCCAGCGCGCTCATCGTCAGGACGAGGACGACAGAGATGCCGCTCAGTTGTCCGCGTGTTCGGCATGCCGTTGCCAGGAACAGTCCGAATGCCGATGCTGCCAGCGCGGTGACCAGGGTCATGATCAGAAAGCCGTCGAAGTGTCCGACCAAGTCGACCCCGAAGACGAGTTGCGCCCAGGCAAACATGACCAGCATCTGAAGTGTGCCAATGGCAGTCATGTAAAACCACTTTCCAAGAAGTAGTTGGTCCATGGTCAGTCGCGTGGATAGCAGGCGTTCGAGCGTCTGGTTTTCACGCTCCTCGAGCAGAGCACCTCCACCGCCGGTAGCACCAAACAACAAGAACATCACTGCAATGCCGGCGGCGTACATGCTAACGACCGGATTCGATTTGCCTTCGCCGATCACATCGACCACTTGCACTGGGTTTGCAATCGATCCATTGCCAGGGATGGGACCTGCAGCACCTGGAGGAATGCTGGTCGCAGCGAATCGAATACTTTGTTGCTGTTGTTCGACTTTGGCTTGCACAATCGACTCGGTGACGATTGCGGTAACGAGTTGTGCAGCGACTTGATCGGATGAATCCGTCAGCAATTCGACCGCAACACTATCGCCATCTTGTTTGAGAATCATCGCCATGCCGACATTACCGCGACGAACCAATTGCTTCGCTTCGTCGGTGGTAAGATTCGTTTCGGACGGCGAACGCATAAATCGCAGTCCTTGGTTTTCCGTCAAATCATTGACCAACGCACGGCTGATCTCCGAATCCCATTGATCGAGTGCAATGACTTTGATCTTAGGAGTGGTGCCAATGCCTACTCCGCCGCCAAAAATCACAGCAAAGATACTGAAGAAAGCGATGGGAACAATGAACGTCAGCAGCAACTCCATTGGATTATGAAGCAGTCGGCGCACATTGACTTGCCAAACGGTCCAGATCACTTGGCGTTCCTGTTAGACGTGGTATGCCTCAATCCCATCCCTCTGCTCCTGTCGATTTTATCCGTCGCGTAGTTCATTGCCGGTCAGGTGCAGGAAGACGTGTTGCAGCGAGGGCGCATGCACTTCGACATCCGAGACGTCGTAGCCATTTTGTCGTACCGAGTGCAGTAAATCGGTGAGGTGATGTGAAACGTCGTCAATCCGCGTGGTGACCACATCCTTTCCCGCTTCTCCCAAAGGCTTACCGGAAAGATGGTTTTGCAACTTCAGTGGTCCCTTCAGCGGACGATCGACGCGAATCTTGACCAACCGAGAGGCTCCCACCGATTGTTCGACCAACTGATTCTTGCTGCCGTCGGCGATGATGCGTCCCTGGTCGACGATCACAATCCGATCACTCTGTTGTTCAGCTTCATCCAGTTGATGGGTTGTCAACAGAATCGTTGTCCCCGCATCACGAAGTTCTTCCAACATTCGAAAAATGCGTTGCCGACTTTGAGGATCGACACCGACGGTCGGTTCATCGAGCAACAAAATTTGCGGTGAGTGCATGACGCCGCAAGCCAAGTTGACTCGCCGCTTCATGCCACCGGAGAAGAATCCGACCAAATCCCGTGCTCGTTTTTCTAAACCGGTCCATTTCAATGCCCAACGCACTCGCTCGCGCGATGCTCGCCGAGAAAGGCCGTTGAAACGAGCGAAGGCGTATAGATTTTCCTTGGTCGTCAGATCGCCATATAACGCGATTTCCTGCGGAACCAATCCTAAGGCACTCCGTATCCCCTCAGTTTCAATCGGGTGACCGAGGATTCGCATGGAGCCACGGTCTAGACGGGTCAGCCCGCAAATGCAGCGGATCAGCGTTGTTTTTCCAGCGCCGTTGGGACCCAGCAAGGCGACTGCTTCACCACCGCGAAGCGTAAGCGACACTGAGTTAATGGCGCGCAGAGAGCCGAACGACTTTTCGACGTCGCGGAGTTCGAGGACCGGTGGTTCGTGATGGGCTGCCGCCAAGAGTTCGTCCGTGAAGAGAATTTGTACCTAACATCCCCTAGCCTCCTCTTTTTCGTGGTTCCATCGCTAGGCTGATTTTTGAGAATGCAAGTGGTTGATCAAACCCAAAGTTGTTCGCAAAAGGTACTGATTTTGCTGCGGTTACAGGCATTTGGTCTGCGAAGTCGAAGATCGAAAACACTGGGTGTTAAAATAGGTCGTTTGCGTGGGCTTTGCTGATTGTTCCAATTGTTCTTCGTTCGTGCGACAGGTCCGGCCGAAACAACACAGAGACTGTCGATGAGGTGGATCAAGTTTCTGGATTTCTGAGGTTTTCTGCTGTGCGGAATGTTTCGTCCCATCAAGCATCAAGTGCGGATACTGACATCATGCCCGAGATTGTTGGGATTTGGCGGTTAGGGGAGTCCTTGCATCAGAGTTCCACGGCAACGCTTTCGCTCGCTCAACCAGCGGACGCTGCGGGCAGTCCGCGTTGGGACTACGTGATCAAGCGAGCCGCTGGCGAGCGTGGCGAGCTGGAGCCAAGGCAGCAAATTTTGCGATTCATCGCTGCGGCGGCTGGGATCGAGCATCCCAACTTGGTACCGGTCCTTGATGCGTCGACCACTGCGTCAGCCCCCTATTTGGTCATGCCACGGCTGGAAGGTGCCTCGATGGAGAGTCACCTGTTGTCTGAGACACGCAAGCCGTTGCCGGTTGCGCTTTGGTTAGTCCGCCAGATTGCTCAGGGTCTCGAGGCGCTTCATGAAAGCGGCTGGATTCATGGAGACGTCAAACCAGCTAACTCAATTGTCGGCCCCAGCGGACACGTCACACTTGTTGATCTCGGGTTCGCGACCCGCATTCACACGGTGGCGAAGCACCATTATCGGGGGACGCCCGCCTATTCGGCGCCGGAAGCGTTGGCGGCAGAGATGGCGGCGATTCCCGCCATGGATATTTTCTCACTGGGAAGGCTGTTGTGGCAGTGGATGACCCGAACTCAACCCGCCAGTCAGGAAGTGCTCGAGCCGGTTGCCGATTTGGTGGAAGCAATGATCTGTCCGGATGCCGATGTTCGCCCCACTGCTGGCGAGGTTTCCAATCGCTTATTGAGGTTAGAGATTGAGACTCTTGGACTGCATATCGGCCCGAGTCGTGCCGCTGCTTAAACGTGACTTCGGTACAGGCAGAATGGCTTACAGGAATTCGTTGGTGAAGCAGTCTTGCGGATTGACTTTTACCGACACTTCTGGCTCTAGTCGATCCATTTGTTCAACAAGCGTGGCCCAGCGTTCTTTCGACATGAGGCCGACTTGTTCGACGTCGATTGCTTCGGGCAGGGCTAACTTGCGAAGTCCAGCGACCCCAAATTCGAGAGCTTCCGCGGTCATGCCATGCTCGTTGGCGTCCAGAATTGCCTCGTTGCCGAGCTTGGGGTCGAGAAGATAATTCTTCCACCCGGTTCGTGTTGCCTGGACAAATCGACGCACTCTTTCAGGATCGTTTCGGATCAAGTCTCCCGAAGTGATCAAGACACTCGAGTAGGGGTTCCAGCCGAGTTCACTTACCATCAGCACGCGAACCTCAACTCCTTCTTGCTGAGCCAAGAGTGGTTCGGCGAACGAGTAAGCTTGGATTCCGACTTTGCGATCGGCAACCAGCGGAGCGACACTCCCTTGATAAGGCACTTCTTGCACCTCGTTCAAGAACCCTTTTTCCCGCATGAATTCGACAAACAGCCTGCCTGGTTGAACCTGCAAGGTCATACCGGCTAAGTCATCAAAGGATTTCACGCCACTCGCTTCTTGCACCAAAATACAGCGTGGGCTGTTTTGCATTGCGGCCAGAACGGCAACGATGTCCATGCCTTGCCGCCGGGCCAGCACGACATCGTCAGCGTTGGCGAAACCAAAGTCGCATCGTCCTAATTCCAGCTGCGGAGCGACGGCCGCAACATTTCCACCAGACTTGATTTCAACCTGCAAGCCAGCACTCGAATAGGTCCCATCGGCTGCCGCCTGATAGACACCGCCATGTTCAGACTCAGGATACCAATTTAACTGGACCCGTACCGGTGCCCCACTCGATTGGTTACCCGCTGCAGGATTCGGGGATGTGGCGGGATCGGAAGAATTGCAGCCAACCAGCAGCAATAGCGAAACAGAGCAAATGTGTTTGTATGACATGGGCCCTATCATAGCGTTCGGGACAAACCGTTGGCAGTCAGGCAACGCCTGGCTCTAAAGATTCAGCTACCGTTGATCGAACCTGTTTCAGGTGGAGGTCCAGCGTTTCAGCAGGAACCCGGTGAGCAGTTGGATCACACCGTAAATCACCAGTCCGAGCAGTGCGGAGGCGAATACAGCGGCGATTAATGCGTCTGTTTTAATCAAGGCCTGCCATCCCATCATCAAAGTCCCCAGGCCGGGGAAGCTGGTCGCATCACCAATAAAGAATTCAGCGACAATCGCCCCGATGACTGCCAGCCCAGAACTGGTTCGAACACCAACCATCAAGTGTGGAATCGCTGACGGGATCTGCAATCGCCAAAGTCTTTGCCAACGGTTGGCGCCATAGAGACGGAACAGGTCCGATGCTTCTCGACTGGCCGACAGCAAGCCAGCCGTCACGCTGTTGACGATCGGAAAGAAGCACACAATCACGGTCACAATGATGACGGTTCGGAATCGGTAGCCACTCCAAATGATCAATAGCGGAGCGATGGCGACGATTGGAACGGTTTGCAGCAGCAAGACGTAGGGGAACAGCGCCAATCGCAATTTCTTGGATTGGCTGAATAAGATTGCCAAACAGGAACCAAGAATCACCGCTGCGATCAGTCCAGAGACCGCGGCGAGTCCGGTGCCGAGGATGCCTCGCAGCAACGTTCCGCGATGGCTCATGACGGCGGCCCAGCATTGACGCGGCGTGGGAAGTAATGCCTTGGGCAGATCAAAGCGGTCGATTGCCAACTGCCAAATCAGGCCGGCAACTAAGGCAACTCCAATCACCATGGCAAGGCTGATCAAGGGATCGGCGATGCTTCGACGCGATGGCACCATCAGGCGTCCCCTTTTAAAAGCTGCGTCACACGCCCATAGAATTGGCCGAACTGGGGCGTCGTTCTTAACTCGGGATCGCGTGGCCACGGTAACGGATTGTCCAGAACCTTCGCTAGCTTGCCATGTTGCATCACCGCAACTTGGTGAGTCAGCAGGATCGATTCGGCAATGTTATGAGTCACCATGACGGCGGTAAACCGCTCAGCCTGCCAAAGTTCTAGTAACAGTTCTCCGAGTTGTGATCGAAGCATGTCATCTAACGCCGCGAAGGGTTCATCCAGTAGCAGCACTTGCGGACGTGTCGCTAACGCCCGCGCGATTGACACTCGCATTCTCATGCCACCCGATAGTTGGCGTGGGAATCGATTCATCGCATTCGCCAAGCCGACTGTTTCGAGCAGCGATTCAGCGCGTGCTCGCTGTTCCTGTTTGAGGCATTCTGTCAACTGCAGCGGCAGCAGGACGTTTTCCAACGCCGTTCTCCAAGGCAGCAGCGTGGGTTGCTGAAATACCAGCGAGATGTTGCCGTGGTGAGCCGGTACGGGTGGGTCAAGGATAACCTCGCCCTCACTTGCATCTTGCAGGCCAGCCATACACCGCAACAAGGTCGTTTTGCCGCATCCGCTCGGTCCGATGAGAGACAGAATCTTACCCGCCCCAACGGTTAGATGGACATCATCGACTGCTCGGATACCGCCAGCGAAGGCGACCGACAAAGATCGGCAGTCGATCGACGACGCACGTTGTTCAATATCCACACTCAGCGCTTCACCCAAGCGGAATGGAAAAAAGTCAGCAGTTGATGCGATCCCTGGCGGCGGTTGCAATGCAATCGTTTTACGGGCGGTCGCGATGAGCCGACGCGAAGGCATCTAACTAGGCAAGATTACCAAGGTGGCCACTGTTCTTCAGCAAGCCACTTTTGCACGATATTTTAGCCCAGCATACGGCGTTCGCATTAGGGATCCTCGGCTCGTTTAGCAGCTTCACCCAGATTATCGCCCGGTTCAAGAGTGAACCGAATGCCATCTGCTTCGAAGGTGACGTATTGCGGTGTCGCCTCCACGACTGTCCCTTTCAGGCGACCAATCTCAAACTCATCACCGCGTCTCAGCTTCACCGTCATCGCTTTGGTGCGAATGTTCAACCACGCGGTCGATTCATTTCGGCCTTGGACCAAGGCCGTCAGCACCGTTTGATTGGAATCGTCAAAGGCCAATTTTGGCTTGGGTGGTGGTGGCGGTGGTGGCGGATCAACCACACGAACGTTCAGCTTCTGCTCGGTGGTTCGACGGGGGAATCCGCTGTCGATGGCGCGAATCAGAACCTCGAATTCGCTTTTTTCGTTACTCATGATCCGCAGTGTTCCGCTCCGTTCATCCAAGCGGACACCTTCGGGTGGGGCTTCCACAAATTCGTAGCGGATCTGGTGGCCTTCGGGGTCGCGGAATGGCAGCGAGGCTGGGGATTCTCGTCCCACAATTGCTTCGATGTCCGACCGACCATCAAACTTAGGTGCACCGTTGGGAGGCTCGAAGAAGTTGCGGTTTAAGATTTTTTCTTTGTAAGCATCTAAGTCGGAGTCGACTTTCCAGGAGGGGGCCGTTCGCTCCGGGAGCTCGTTGGGTGCACTGGCCAGGGCGATCGCATCAACCGAGAATTCGAGCCGGAAACTACCTTCCTTGGTGGGTTGCACTGAAAAGTCGCGGATGCGATGCAGATAATCTTTGGCGTAGAAATCATGCAACAGTGCGATGAATTGTGGGATGCTTGAATCACCTTGGATCCGGAAGTCGATTTGTTGATACAGATCGCCGATTGCACGCGAGCTGTTTCGGTCGACTGTTGCCTTGTTCAGATCATTCTCTTGAACCCAGTCGAGTAGCCATTGCTGGTAGTCGCTCGCGGCCTGTTCTGGATTGCCCGGCAGCGAACGAACCATGTATTCGCCCATTTGGCGATTGGCGTATTCACCTTGCAAAACTTGTTCGCTCAATTGGGTTTGTTCTTGAGTCAACGAGCTGATTTGATTGGTTCGCAGACGGACCGACGACTGATATTTGCCGAACGCCCAGTTCAGGATAACAGCGGCCATCAGGCCTCCGACCGCAATAGCGAGGAATCTTTCACGCTGATTCATGATTGCACCTCCGAGTTCACTTGGCCAACCAACTCTTCGGCATCTTCTGCCGGTTGCTCGGTCTCGGTTTCGTCATCCGGTTCCGGTTCCGGTTCGGGTTCTGTTGGTTCTATTGATTCGTTTTCTGAGGGTTCGTCAGTATCTGATTCCATTTCAGTCGACTGGTCTTGATCGGTTGATCCGTCAGCTGCCTCCGTTTCTGGAGGATCGGGTGGTGAGCCGTCATCATCGTCGGCCGTGTCGTCACTTGCCTCGGTTGCTTCCTCAGCTGCGACTGGGTCCCCAGTTACAGGACCTTCGGTTGCTGGGTCCCCAGTTACTGGGTCATCGGTTGCTGGGTCATCGGTTGCTGGGTCATCGGTTGCTGGGTCATCGGTTGCTGGGGCGTTTGGGGCGGACTCCTCTGTCGTTTGGGATTCCTTTTCGCTCGCCAGCAGAGTTGCGATCGCTTCGTAACGCTCGTTTCGGATACTTTCCGGCGTGACGGTAATCGTTTCAACAAAGCCCCAGCGATAGGCATCGTTGGTGGGTTTTTCGCTGGCTCCATCGCCGGCGACCCGGTGATTTTCGTCTCGGAGTGATTGCTCCAGTTTGTCGATCACTGCTGGCTCGGTGACGGCACCTTCCAGCGTGATGACCCCGCCCCCGCTGCGAGTATTCGAGGATGCCGAAATTCCGCGAACGATAAGTTCTTCAGAGGCTGGAATCGTGGTCGCCATACGGCGGAGTTCATTCAACCAATTCACATCCCCATCGAGGTAAGCGTCGATCTTCTCGGTTCGCTGAACGCTTTTATTCGCGGTGTCAACGTCCGATTTCATCGTTGCATTCGACGATTTCAGATCGGCGATTTGCTGGTCCAGTCCTCGTAGTTGAAAGTAGATGGCGATCGTGATCAACGCGACCGCAGCGATCGGGATGCCAATCAGGGCAGCCTTGCGGTACGGATTGACGACTTCTTCCACTTTCTTTCGTGGGTTCAGGAAGTCAATCAGCAGGTTCCCGTCATTTTCATCAGCCGCCAGCAACCCGATCAGCGGTGCCAAACGTCCGACGTGTTCGGGGAGTTCATCTTGCAATTTTCGATCGATGTCGACCAGCGTAAATGGGTCGAGGGCTTGGACTTTTACACCGGATGCATCCACCAGCATTTGCACGTCGTCGATGTGGACCGATTCTTTCCCCCACAACACGACTGAGTCGAGCGAGCCGGTCGATCCACAGGCAACCAGACTTCTTTTCAATTCTCCGCCCAGTGCACGAGCTCGTCCGGCAACGGTGGTCGGCATTCGCACCGTTCTAACGAAGATCACCCGGCCTTCTCTCGCGACGACGATTTCCGCATCGTCTGAAAGTAAGTCGATCAACACGGTGTCTTGTGTTGTCTTGCTGCTGTGATGAGTCAGATACAAGGCGGCCGCGGAGAGGGGCCGAAGAGCGACACGTTCGATCGGAACATCCGCTTGCTCGCCGAGGGCGTGGATCTCCTTCAGACTCGCGGGTGTCACGGCCGCCGCGATCATTTCGACGCCGTCTTCTTTTCGGTTGGTGACCAAATAGTCGACCGTTGCATTTTCGCCAGCTGACGCGAAACTGCGGATTGCTTGAAAACGCACCATTTCAGGCAGTTCGTCGTCAGGCACCGGTGGCAACTGTAGTTCCCGCAGTTCTGCTTGCCCGCGTCCGATCGCAACCAGGGCCGGTGTCTCCTGCAGGCCTCGCGATGTAATAGCGGACTTTAGTGTGGCTTGAATGCCCGCTTCAGTGACCGGGATCACGGCTGCATCGGTGACCTTCACACTGCGACCGCTGCACTGGGCAGCAACCAAGCGAAGTTCTCCTTCGTCCCAATCGATTGCAATTTTCTTTGCCATAGTTTTTCGCTTTGATCGTGTCGGGTGGGTTACCCAGACAGTTGAATCCAACAGGTTTGGGGGACCGGTGTTACCGCATCAGGTTTGAAATGATTTTTATTGTGTTAGTTCTGTAGGCATTCGCAGGCCGAGGACGGACAGGTCGAAACCACGACCCAAATGGGTCAGGTCTCTCCAAGCGACAACTTTCGGATTCACGGTCGTCGCATCAATAATGACTTCAGCTCGGTGAGCGGCTCCGCTCGTTTCGAAGTAGCCCACGACTTGGGCACGATAAACGTCCCCGCGGCCTGACAGCAGCGGCACCAACAATCGCATTTCATCGAGCGTCACAAGTCCCTCGGTCAGTAACCATGTTTCGTAATCACGGTTTGGGTCGTCAGATTCCGCCTCGCGATTCTCAAGAATCGCCTGCACGACTTCCTCACCCAGCATCGGGATGCCATAGAGTAGTTCGGCCGGACACTCATTTACATTAATCCGACCTGGCATCACTGGCGACTCTTGAGTCGTCAAAGCATCCATCAAAATCGGCATGTAAATCGACATCGAGATTGGATCGGCTGGAAATGGTGAGGTGTAACTGGTGGCATTGTCTCCGTTGCCGATAGTGACAGTGGATCCAACGAGGTCCAATATTTGAGTCACTGAAGTTCCGCCGCCAGCGGTCAGGTCCATGCCTTGAATCACATCCGGTGTCCAGGCACCCCCGCTTCTGGCTGCTGTGGTCGTGCCATTGCCGATGTTGGCGAGGGCCGAAGCGGCTGAGGTGGATTGGCCCCCATACCGATAGGCGACGACGTAACTGGCGTACAAATCATTTCCCAACCCCTCGAGCAAATCCTCATACAGGATTTCCAGATCTTCTTGGTTGACGAAGATTCGGGGAGTGCCGTCTTTCCGCTTATTTGCTTCGGCGCCGTGGACGGTCAAATACGACGCCCAGCCAAGGGCACCGGGGGTGTCCACCGTAATTCCGAATCGTTGTTGTTCGTCAGGATCAATCACTCCGTTTCGATTGACATCGGCGCCGAACAATAGGTTGGGCGTGACACCGCGAACCAATAATAACTCTTCCACGCTCTGCAGCGGGCCGTTGTTGGGTTCATAAGGAGTGGGCAGCGTGCTGTAGTACTCAATTTCCGCGCCAAAGGGGCGGGGCTCCTCGTCTTCATCCAGCCAATCAAGAATGGCATCAGCGATGTCCTCTGTCATGCCCGGTAGGGCGAGCAACAAAGTGACCGCAATGTTATCGGAGGTTACAGTTTCGTCAGTATCTTCACTGGCCGCACTCGCAAGGGTGAGCAATCCGGAAAGAGCTTCGGAGTTTTCTTCCAGCACCGTCAGCGTGTTGATGTTCAGCCGAGCCGATTCGTCCTGGAGTCCGAATCGAATCCCACCGTATGATCCCGTTTCGCTCAAGGCGGGCGCAATGACCGTAAAGTTGGAGGGGTTCAGAGCGTCGTCTCCGGCATAAGGTGTGACTGCCTGAAACAGCTGCGGGTTGTTGTACACCCCACCAAAGTCGACCCGCATGTCCGGTGGCTGAGCCAACATCAAACGAATCGATTCGCTAGCCGATTCAACATTGACTCTTGCTTGCACCAGGTCGCCGGTGAGATAAGCCGAATCGTCATAGGCAAGCATCAATTCGGTGAACGAATAAACGGCCATCGTCGCGACTGTGATCACGATCAATACCAAAACCAAGAAGATGCCAGGTCGTTGTCGTCGCATGGTCGAGATCATATTCCTGCCTCCGACAATTCTTCTTCCTCTTCCTCGATCATCTTTGCCATTGGCAATCGGACGATGTGTTTGAAAGTTCGCAGCGTCTCGCTGGTGGTGGTGCTGGTGGCTTCGACACGAGGATCGGCCATGTACAGCGTGATCTGAATCGCGAGAGGCAGTTCGCCGTAGTCATCACTGCTCCATTCGAGCTGCCAAGTCAGGCCATCCCAATACTGGAACTCAATTCCTTGGATTTCCGGTGCGAGCAGTTCGCCGGTTTGATTCAGGGTGATCAAATTACCGTTGCTGGACGCGTATGCGGTCGCGGCGCGATCGAGCGAGCGTCGCACCAGCCCGCCGGCAGGTTGCATATCGGCGAGCGTGGTATCGTCCGTTAACAGTTGTTGAAGAGGATCTTGAACACCACCGAGCGTGTCCGCCTGTTGGACGAAGTAAGCGACGGTTTTGATATCACTTGGTACATCATCGATCTCGGTGTTCGATCCGTCGAGCAAAGCGACGTATTCTTCCAAACGTGGCAAGCGGCTCAGGTCGAGTTGAATTTGATACTGGTTACCAATCAATCCAGGCGTTTCGAGCACCGCGACTCCAGATTGCAAGTCGAGTGTTTCGGTTGTGTCGGTGATGACTGTTTCAGGCTCATCTGCAATTCCAGCGGCTGCCAGATCTTCCGCTGATGCATCGCCGGTGGCCGCCTCCCCGCCACCGGTGACTGAGGCGGTCGCGGCCAACAGTTCGGCTAGTGGCGCAGTATCGACGGGTTCGGTGTGCAGGGTGGCTCTCAAGTCGTCTTCGAGCATCTGCATGACCGCTGCCGCCAATTGGGTTTGGCGGATGTCTAAGTCACGTACGTTCATATCACGGGCATAAAACTGCATCGCTCCACCAACCAATGCCATCAACACGACGGACATGGAAAGGGTCAGCAATAATTCCAGCAAGGTAAATGCGGATATTTGGAGCGTTCGACGCATTACGTAGTTTCTCCTGCGGCCGCTTCTTCCTGCGCTGCTTCTTCCTCGGCTTCCGCTTGTTCGAGTCCGAGGGCGGGGTCGATCATCCAGCGAACGAGTGAGTACTGAGCGATGGGTGGTCCACCATCGGGATTGTCCGCCACAACGAGTACGCGAATGACAAGTAAGCCATCGAGCTGCCCCGGTTGAACTTCAACACTGTAGGAAAAAGGCGTTAAGGATTCGGAGTCAAACGATTCAAGAGGACTCAACGGGACCGGGACTGGTGCGACCAAGTTTGCTTTCGAATCGAGTAGCACCTCGGACAGCTTGGCTTGGCAAAGCAGACGTGCGACCGACAGATCCCTTGCCTCGCGTGCCGAAGATACCCCGGTATCAGCAATCGAGCTGAGGATCGCTAGGGATCCACCTAGGATTGCCAACGCCAACAAGATTTCGAGCAGAGAAAACCCTGATCTTGATGAGACTCTCATGGTGCCAGCACCTCGCTGACAGTGACATCCCCGGTAATTCCGCGAATCTGGACGACGACTTTGCCGTAGGTTTCATCGGTCAAAGTGATGGCGGCGGTGCTCGTTGATCCGTCTGGATAAAACAGGACTGGCCGGCTCCAGCCCTGTCCCTGGTCGGCTTGATTCAGTTGCTCGATTTCCATGGATCGCGCCGCCGATGCAACACCGACTGCCATGATCGAAATTCCCTCAGGCAATTCGATTGTTTTATCCGCCTCTTCATCAACTTCAAGTGTGGTCATGACGCCTTGCGTTGCGCCGGTTAACAAACTCTGTTGCGAGCCAGTTTGGTCGATTGCTTCGGTGGAATCGGCGATCGAATAGAAGGGTTTGATTCGGACAGAGTTCCCCTCGATCAGGCCATCTAGCATCATCACGCGGCCTTGCCGCATTGCGTCGACGCGGAGACTGGTCATCTCCGCTCGAAGTTGATCTCCGGCACGGACCAATCGGCGGTCACCCAGCAGCATGCCTGCCTGCGGGAGTGCAATTGCGGCAATCGCGGCCAACAAAGAGATTGTCAGCAGCAGTTCGAGAAGGGTGAATGCAGAGCGGCGTGACACGGGCACGAACCAAACAAGGGTAGGAAGCGTTTAGTTAACTTGATCAGGCATCCACTCCATTGGCCGCAGCGAAATCTCCCCTGACTTCCCACCCGCGTTCCGTCACGTTTTCGCTCAGCTGCCTTCAACGATGATGTCGTCGTCGGTGTTGACTTGACCATCGACCCCGCCACTGCGGATCTCGTAGGTATTTCCGTTGACCGAGTACACCAATTGATTCTCCCAAGCGTCGGTCGGGATTTCATTGATGATGGGGGCGACCCACTTCGCTTTCTTTGCGGAGTCGCTCGGTCCATCTCGCAGTGCTTCAAGCGACTCTGGCAAGCCATTCATGCGAATTTGGAACTGGGTAATGTTGCTCTTTAACCCGTTCAGTTGGGCTTTCGTCGCGTTAATCTTGGCTTCTGTTTGCGCACCACCGATATTGACCGTAACGATGCCACCAATCACGACCAAGATTGCCAGTACCAACAAGAGCTCTAGGAGCGTAAAGCCAGCGTTTCGCGGTTTGCGGGAGCGGGTATTTGGGTTGAGGCGGCGATTTCGCATGGCGGTTCGGGAGAGTGTTCGAGTGGGGCTTGAAGATGGAGGAGGGAGGTCCTGAGCTAATGTTAGTAACCAGGGCCGCACGTCAAAGTTTCGCATGTTGGCAAGAGGAATGTCTTTCTGCAGCCCAGCTCGCCAACCATTTGCCGCATTATATTCGCTCGCCCGAAGTTTCCATCGGGTCTCCTCCGGATTCTGCTCGAGTCGGGAAAACCTTCGGGCCGCGTCGTTCTCCGTCAGCCCTTCTGGAGGAGGGTGGGGCGGATTCCACAACCCCTTGCCGGAACTTCTCATCAGATGCGGGGCAATGGTCTAGCCGCAGGGGGCGGTCTAGCCGCAGGGGGCGACGCTCCGCGAGAAACGCGGTCACAGGCCTCTGACGGGAAGCATTTATGCGACGCAGAAAAGGTGATTTCCGGAAAAAACATTAGGTGCGAAGTCCGAATGAAGGTGAGTTGAAGAAGTCGGTAGCGGTAGAAAATCGTTTGTTTTCGCAGGTTTCCTGCCTCCTTCCCGCTTCCCCTGTTTTCGGTGCGAGGGGCCAGATCTTGCTGCCTGTTAGCTCAAATCAGGGCGGCTCGGGGCCTTTTTTCAAGGATTCCAGACCGTTTTATGGGAGCCGCGGCGTTTTTTTCAGCGTGATTGGCCTGCGTCGCGGGATAAAATCAGGGCAATCTTGGACGGAAAACAGCGATAACCGTCAAAAGTCGGAGAAATAGACCGCTGGTAACTCTTTTATGTTCGTTCGCTAGTAGAATTCACGATCTCAGTGAATAGTCTATTGGGACGGCCTCAGGCCTCTCCCAGAAGGCTGGCCGTGTCCTCTCTTCACTCTGTTTGCTCCTCCACCCCCCAGAATTTGAACCATGGTGGCACGCGACGATTCCGTCATTCGCGGCAGCTTGATTGCCAGCTTGATTTTCCTGGTCCTCTCGCTCGCTCTTAACTTCTTCCTGTGGCAGTCGTCCAACACGCAGTCACAGGAGGCAACTGCAGCAAAGGCACAGTACCAAACTGTCCAAGGTAACCTGCGGACATTGGAGACGCAGGCGTCTCGGATGAAGGCGATGCTTGGTGTGGGTGGCTTCACCCAGGCTGAAATCGACGAGATGAAACAAAACACCAGCAGCGATCCAGAGATGCAGGCGATCGAGGAGCAGTTCACCAAGGACATGTCCTACTTTGGCGCCGACGTCGAAGCTCAAAATCAGAACTATCCTGCTCTTCCGGAGTATTTGGTCAATGCGATCCGCGATCGGAATGTTCAGTATCGGACGGCTCGAGAGGAAGCAACCAAAATTCGGAATGATGCTGATGCCGATGTCTTGGTCGCACGCAAGCAGCAGGAAGCAGCTGAAACAGCACGCGATGAGTTGGACAAAAAAATGGTCAAAATGGAGGAGGACTTCAAGAACGATCGCGACAAGATGAACAAGGACAAAGAAGACACGCGAGACCAGTTGGCCAAAACCGTTTTGGAATTCAATCAGTTCCGAACAAAGGCAACCGACGAAACGAATCGTCTAAGTCAAAGAACACGCCAACTTCAGGGAACGATTGATACCCAAAAGCTTGAACTCAACCGCTATCGAGCGGACAAGTTTGAAACCACTCAGGGTGAAATTCGTTACGTGATCCGTGGCGGTAACATCACGAACATTAATCTCGGTTCTGCGGACGAATTGCGACCTGGGGTAACCTTCGGCGTGATTGATGGAGATGAAACTCGTCTCCAGGATGCAAAGGTGAAGGCGACAATCCAAGTTACTTCGATTCTGGGACCACACCTTGCTCAAGCACGCGTTGTGGCACGACCTGAAATTCGTAATCCAATCATCCCAGGTGACAAAGTTTATTCGCCATTCTGGGCACCGGGCCGTGTGGTCAAAATTGCCCTGGCCGGTGACATTGATGTTGACGGTGACAGTCGAGCGGACAACGACGCGATCAAGGGACAGATTGAAGCGGCAGGAGCAGAAGTGGCCGCCGAGATTACTGCCAGCGGAGTGGTGACTGGAAATCTGGATGCCAGTATTCGCTTCCTTGTTGTAGGTGAACCGCTGATCCCGCCCGGCAGTGAAATGACGGATGCTCAGGCCCGACAAGTCGCGGCGATGGGGTCAGTCAAGGCGAAGGCGGCGGAACTTGGGCTGACCGTGATCCCGGCTTGGAAATTACAAAACTACCTCCGTACGCTCGACGATACGTTGACGACCCCACTCGGTTCAGCAGCGAAAGCGTCTGATTTCCCGCCTGAATCGGCCAACGGCATCAACTTCTCAAGGCTGCCGACTGATATTTCGGATATTTACCGACGCCAGACCGAAGGCATGCAGCAAGGTGGAGAAGTCACGGACATTTTGCGTCCCTAGGGTAATGGCTTGGCTAACGGGGCCCCTATCAATCTGGGGCCCTGTTCAATTGGGACCCTGTTCAATTGGGACCCTGTTCAATTGGGACTGGCTCGACGTCAGGGCCTGCTCAACTGCAGGCCAGGGAGCGTCTTCTTCGCCACAGGCCGCAAAGATCATTCTTGCGGGTCTTGAGGAGTCACCGGCAACGACGCGTTTTTCCGGTTTTGCTGGCTATCACAAAAACGGTGTTGATGCGGTGCCCCGTGGGTCGAATGTGACCCGGTAGGATCGTCCCGCTTCCCTGTGCCCCGGTGTTGCCGTGCCAACCGTTTCAAATTCACAACGCGCTCTTTACCGCGGGGTTCCCCGCCGTTTCGAAAATCGTGCGAGCGAGGCTGCTGTCAGGGTGATGAGCGAGACGGCGCACGATCTGCGTGCCCCATTAACCACGATTCGAGAATCAGTGCGGCTCGTTCGTGATGGTGATCTAGGGGATGTCACTCCCGGGCAGACCATCTGTCTCGATTCGGCGATCGATCAATGTCATTGCATGGAGCAGCTGATTAATGACATGGTGCAGATCGAGCGACTGCGGACGGGGACGCCACGTGTGCAACGGCAATGGGTCTCCGTGCAGACAGTACGCAAATCAATTGATGAGACACTTCGGCCTTGGGTGATGCCTCGCGATATCGATGTGTTGTGGGATGGAGGCGAGGATCCCGAACTCCGTATCTTTGCCGACCCAGCAATGCTGCGGCGTCTGATTGTTAACTTGGTAACCAATGCGCTGCGAGTGACTCCCCAGTCAGGCCAAATTCTCATTCGCTTGCAAGAAACCGATTCGCTGTTCTTGCGATGGTCCGTCGTCGATATGGGCCGGGGGCTTAGCCAGCGAGAGTTGGAGTCGATTGCCGATCGGCAAGTTTCATTTAGTGGCGGGGAAGGCTTGGGGTTGTCGATTTGTCGTCAGCTCGCCGCCCTTCATTTTTCGAAACTAACGATCCAATCACGCTTGGGAAGTGGGACGGAGGTAAGTTTCCAAACTGCGGCAGCTGGCCCCCGCAGTGTTGGCGAATTGTGGTCGCAGTGGCGGATTGGTCAGCTCCCAGCAGAACGCGAGGCCTCACCGGTTCGATCCAAGGGATTTCCATCAAACTTGGCCGATGATTCTGAACGGAATGTCCGCCTGGACTCACCTTGCTGTCGAGTCGAACTAGATCATGAAGCGGCTCGCCCTCGATCTGAACGCGAGTTTGCTGCTGGTGGGGTTTCTGTCGGCGCGATGGTCAATCGCGAGGCAGCCGATCAGTTTGACAAGTTCTTGCAGGGGCAATGTTACCTGTTCGACTTGGTCTATCGGATCGATGTACGGCGATGGGTTTGGGTGATTGATGCCGACCAAGAAACTATTCAAGAGCGGTTAGCATCGATTACATCGGCGGCAATCGCCACATCGAACCAATTGAGGATTGATTGGTCCGATCCACAGATGATCCCGGTTGATTCGAAGCGTTCGGCAAACCGACTGACGGATTTATTGGTCCGTGAAACGTTGTTTTTTGCCGCCTCGGACCACACGATGGATACGAATGCGGTCCGCTTGGGAACCAAGCCGATCCAGCCTTCAACCGTTGCTGCTGAGCGTTTAGATGACGAGCTCATTCGCCTGGTTTCGAAAATGAAGTCTCAAGCGTGTGATTTTCGGCAGCAGGCAAAAAGTCTGTCCTGCCTGCGAGCGGGAACGTCCTGAGGTCGTGAATTTCCAGCTGCGGATCAACCGTTTTGATCTGTTTGGTATTTATGATTTCATCGCCCGGCGACGGGCGGCAATTCTTCTGACCGTCTCATCCATGAAGACGCCGAGCAAGATAACCAATCCGATAATGGTGAATTCCAATCGGTCGGCAATCTTGAGCAGCAAAATCAAGTTGTTCAACAACATCATCACTGCCGTCCCCGCAATTACGCCGAAGATCGATCCTTCGCCGCCACGTAGGCTGCAGCCACCGAGCACTGCGGCAGCGATCGCGTAGAGTTCAAAGAAGTTGCCGAAACTAGAGGGAGAAATTGAACCTGAATCAAGGGCGAAGAGCATGCCACCAACTCCCGCCGCAACCGTACCAATCACGTAAGCGAGTACGGTGATTCGTTCGGTTCGAATCCCGCTGTATCGCGCTGCTTCCTCGTTACTACCCAACGCGAGTAAATAACGTCCCCAGATGGTGAGATTTAAAAAGATGGCAGCGATGACCGCAACGACGATGAAGACAAAAAACGGATAGGGGATTCCGAAAGATTGTGGTCCGTTTTCGCCAGCCCATTGGATTAGTGGTAGCTTTCCCGATCCCAACGGGCTGAGGGTATTTTGGTACTCAATCCCAAAGCCGACGGGATTGTCATTGACCAGCCACCGCGAGACACCACGGTAGATCAGCAATCCGCAAAGGGTGACGACAAACGGCTGCAGCCGGGCCCGCGTGACCAATAGACCGTGGACCGCACCCAGGCAGCCGGTGATGGCTAGGACTGACAGAATCGCGAGAGGAATCGGCATCCGTTGCTGCCGCTTCATCGGAATCGCCAGCCAATCGGTTGTGAATGTCTCGTTGAGAGGTTGGTTCGTGATCGCTGTTGTTTGGTCACCCTCTTTCGCTGCCGAAGCAACTTGTGCATCGAGTAGCCCCTTGGATGTCGGATGGACCAAAATCAGACGATCTCGTGGATGGAGCTGAAAGGGGATCTGCGAGATCTCCAAAGTATCGCCTGATTCGTCAGTGTTTTCGCTAAGTTTCGAACCGGGTGAGTAATCACTAATTCGAAAGGCTCGAGCAACGGTTCCCGATTGATCGTCCCGCTGCAGTTCCCCCTCGACGCTCAGCAGTGTCCCCAGTTCGGTCGGTTTTCCGGTTTCGTCGGCAAGTTGCACGAGTTCGGCCGATTGCACGGTCAGCACCGCGGGATCGCGGACCTGGAAGAGGCGAATTAGGTCGCCTTGGCTAAATCGTTCGGATGCGTCGCCCCGTAAGATGACTGTTTTGTCGGCAGCATTCACCCGATAGACATCGAATGAGTCGGCTGCGTTGTAATCGACTTGCAGGAAGATCCCCAGCAGGCAACCGGCGAGGCAGACCACCGATCCGACCGAAAGATCGATGCCGCCGGTGATGATCACGAAGGCGACTCCGATGCCGAGCAAGCCATACATCGAGATGCGCCGCAGCAGATTTTCGATGTTGTTGGAAAGCAAAAAGGTGCTGTCGGAAACGGCGTACCAGGGATCCGCTGTCATGAAAGCCATGAACAGAAAGAGAGCGACCAGCAAGCCAAAAATGCCAATGGACTTTGCGTTCATGTTGTTACCGTCGATTCATCCGCGTTCAGGTTGCCTGTTGCTCTTTGCATAATCGATTCTTCTGACAGCTCCGATCGCTGCAATTCTCCCGTGATTTTACCCTCGTGCATCACGATCGCCCGATCACTCATCCCGATGACCTCCTCCATTTCGCTGGAGACAAACAGGACTGCCATGCCCTGCTCGGCCAACGATTCCATCAGTTGATAGATTTCTTGTTTTGCACCAATATCAATACCACGTGTCGGTTCATCGAGCAGCAAGATGCGTGGTTTCATGGCAAGCCATTTGCCGAGGACCACTTTTTGCTGGTTACCACCGGAAAGAAATCGGACGATTTGTGATTCATTTGGGGTCTTGATTCGCAGGTCGCGGATCATTTGTTGCGCGTCTTCTTTTTCGACACTGCGGTTCAGGAATCCGCCTCGCAAGCGGTTCTTAAATAAGCCAGCCAGAGAAACGTTGTTTCGCACGGTCATGTCGATCACAAGACCATGTAGTTTTCGATCCTCGGGGACCAAGGCGATTCCCGCAGCGATTGCTGAGCGTGGTGAATCCAGATCGATTTCAGTGCCGTCCATTTTGACGTGCCCTGAAACCGGCTGATCGATTCCAAAGATGGTTCGTAGCATCTCCGTTCGCCCGGCACCGACCAGTCCGGCAACGCCAACAATTTCTCCCGCTCGAAGCGAGAACGATAAAGGGTGAGCCGGCCATGTTGGTGTTCGTAGACGGTCGACCTCCAAGACGACGTCTCCGATTGGATGAGACGTGCGGGCATAGAATTGCGAAATGTCACGGCCGACCATCAATCGAACCATGTTGTCATGGCGGATCTCTTTGCGTTCTAGATCGCCCGCATTTTTCCCATCACGAAGCACCGCGACGCGGTCAGCCAATTCACTGACTTCCCCCAAGCGATGTGAAATGTAGATGATGCTGACACCCTTGGATCGCAGATCCTTAACAACTTCGAAGAGCTTTTCGGCTTCTCCCGCTGATAGGCTGGAAGTTGGTTCATCCATGATCAAGACGCGTGCATTGACCGACATCGCCTTGGCGATTTCGACCAATTGTCGTTGCCCGATTGATAAATCGCTGAGGGCATCGGTCGCATCGATCTCCAGCCCGATTTGCTGCAGCACCCGTTTTGCGTCGGCGTTGATTTGACGCCGGTCGATGATGCCAAACCGGTTTGGCTCGCGACCCAGGTAAATGTTCGCGCTCACCGGCAAATTCTCGGCCAGGTTTAGTTCCTGGTGAATCAACGCGATCCCCGATTGCAGTGCCGTTTTGACTGAATCGAGAACGACCGGTCTGCCGTCAATCAGGGTCGTCCCGGAATCGGGCAGTTGAACACCCGCCAAAATCTTCATCAGTGTGCTTTTGCCGGCACCATTTTCACCAATCACAGCCAGCACCTCACCCTCACAGAGTGTCAAACTGACTTCGCTGAGCGCAAGAACACCTGGGAACCGCTTGCTGACCTGACGGACTTCAAGCAGTGGCGGCGGGGCGTCATCCATAGGTGGCGTTAAGAAGAGAGTGCGGGAAACAGTGGGTTGGCATGCTGTGTGAGCGGCCGTGGTGATGCAGCTCTTTGGAACCGGCAGCCGTATCTTATCAGCAGGGATCGGTGTCTTTTCGGCAGGGAGATGTCAGGTTCTGCGAAGAGGCCGGAACCCCACCTGCCCGCGGATCGGCCAGATACCTGCCCAAATGAGCAGTCGGCCGACCGTTGGGGTTGGATCGCAACATCAAGCAGACGAGGTTGGGCAGTTGATTCACCGCCTTTGGGATCGCTCCTGCTTGGTGACTACTGACCCTTCTTGGTCCGCAGGTCCGCCCAGAACTCATCTACATTCTCTTTGCTGATGGTTCTTGGCGGGATATCCAGGTAGCGACTTTCTGGCACGATGTCCGGTTCAGACATCATCAAACCTCGTAAGACTCGGACCGACTGGTAGCCGTATTCATACGGGTTTTGAACGACGGTTCCTTCGCAGTATCCGTCCTTGATTGCTTGCAGCGTAACGTCGTTCTCGTCAAACCCGATGAGTTTGATTTTGCCCAGTTTGTCGGCTTTTTCCAATGCTTTATAGCAAGCCGGTGGGTTGTACTCGAACAGGCCGACCATCGCATTGATGTCTGGGTAGGAGTTCAGTGCGTCTTCCGCCTTGGATTGGGCAACCTCGGGTTTCCCCTGGTCGGTAATCGTTCCCAGCACGGTGTATTTGTCGTTCTTGATCTCACCATCGACGGGATCCAGTGCGTCGGGATTTTCCCGGTAATATTCCTGGCTGCGATCCGTTCGCCCGAGGAGCACATCAATCACGCCTTGTCGGCGGAACTTGCTGTTGTCCTGTTCCAGACGGCCAATGAATAGCATGACTTGTCCACCCTCGGGCAAGGCCTTGGCGACTAATTCGCCCGCTTGAACGCCAGCGGCGTAGTTGTCCATGCCAATGTACATCGTGCGATTCGAGGAGGGCGCATCCGAGTCATGGGTAATCAATTCACATTCGGACATGACGCTGTTTAAGAATTGCGTCTGGTTTTCAGGATCGACCGGGCTGATTGCAAATCCGCCGACACCCGAGCTCATCAAATCCTCGACGATCCGTTTTTGTTCGGCCGCTGTTGCCTGGGTCGGCATTCGGACTTCGACCGCGACATCCCCCAGGTCCTTTTCAGCATCCACACAACCCGCCGCTGCGAGTTTCCAGAAATCAGCGATCTGGTTGGTGACGAAAGCGAGCCGGACGGCCTGTTCGCCAGATTTCGCATCTGCCGCCGGGTCAGTCGATGAGTCCGTAATGACACGCAGATCAGTGCTCGCAGTCGGTTCTGTCGTCGATTTTCCGCAGCCGGCGAAAGCGGATAACAAGAAGAGGGCAAGAAGGGAGACGCGTTTCATGATTAAACTGCTTTCATTGCACAGTGGATGGAAGCCGCTGATTTTACCTTCGTGATAACGGTGAAACAACTGTCATGATGCCGGTTCGCCCGCCTGCTGATCGACCCTCTCACTCCCTCGCGGGACCATTTCGGTACGACATCAACGTGGTGCACTGGACGGTTGTTTTCTGCCGTCTTTCCCCAGCGGAGGTTGCTCTGATTGATCCCGGGACTTATCCCGTGAAGCCGAAAGAAATGACTTTTGCTCTGGATTTGCCTCCACTCGGCGTCGGAAGCCGGTTTAGCCCTGAGATGTCTGATTTTGGGATTTGGAAGGTCTGATTCGCCGTTTTATTCTCAATGGTTACGTTTGATTCCGGCGGCAAGGTCCGTTGGGAAAACCCTGGAGCCGCTGGAATTGTCAATCTTGTTGGTATTCGTTTCAGCTTGCTGCCCAACGGACCGGTGGTGCATCCGGGGAGATTCATCAAAACGCGGAGATTCATCAAATCGCAATACGCCGCGTAGTCCAGACGCAGAGGGGACGATAGACTTGTGGTTATGGAATCATCGATAGCACAAGACGTCGACTCGTTCGATCAACTCGATCTGTCCCCTGTCATGCGGCGAGCGCTGCGTCATGCAGGGTTTGAAAAACCGTCGCCGATTCAGGCTCAATTGATCCCCTTTGCCTTGGATGGCGAGGATGTGATCGGGCAGGCACGGACGGGTACCGGCAAGACAGCCGCCTTTTCTATTCCGATTCTCGAGCAGCTTGATTCGTTGGAGGATTGCCGTGATCCGCAAGCGATCGTGGTGGTGCCGACTCGTGAATTGGCCGACCAGGTGGGGCGTGAGGCGGAGCGATTGGCCCGCGGAGTTGATACAGAAATTGCCGTGCTGGCCGGTGGCAAAAATATTACGCGACAGCTTCGGCAACTGGAAAATGGCGTTCAGATCGTGGTGGGAACGCCTGGCCGATTACATGACCATCTGCAACGCCGGTCACTTCGCACCGATAGCGTGTGGTGTGTCGTCCTGGATGAAGCCGATCGCATGCTCGATATCGGATTTCGCCCGCAAATCGAACGGATCTTGAGACGATGCCCCCGCGATCGTCAAACTCTCTTGCTTTCTGCCACATTGCCGCCAACCGTGCGACGCCTCGCCGAGTCGTACATGTCGCACCCCCGCGTCATCGACTGCAGCAAAAATGAAATGGCTGTCGAGACGATCGAACAGCGATACTTCACCGTTGCTCAAAATCGCAAGGGAGATTTGTTGGACCGGTTGCTAGAGCGTGAGCAGCCAGAACAGGCGATCGTTTTCTGTCGAACCAAGCGGGGAACCGATCGGCTGTATCGGCAACTAAAGCACACGCACGATAACTGCGGCAGCATGCACGGCGATATGCAGCAGCGAGAGCGTGATCGAGTGCTGCAGAGCCTTCGCGATCGTAAACTGAAAATCTTGGTGGCGACCGATGTGGTCGGGCGTGGGATCGATATCAGCACCATTTCACACATCATCAACTACGACGTACCGCAAGACTGCGACGACTACGTTCATCGCGTGGGTCGGACGGGACGAATGGGACGCGATGGTGTCGCATTTACATTCGTGGTCCCTGGGGAAGGTGAGGTGCTGACAAGCATCGAGCAACGAATCAACAAAGAGCTCAAACGTGATTCCATCGAGGGCTTCGAAGCCGTGGAGCCACCGCCAAAACCGAAAGTCGTCGAAGAGGATTCCGAGCCTGCTCGCAAGCGGCTCAATCCAATGCACCGAAAAGTGCGTCGCCGACGCTAGCTGATCGCAGATTTTGGTTGATCGCAGACTCTGGTTGAACTGCCGAATCTGGTTGAACTGCAGCGTCAGCTAATCGTAGGTTTGGATCGGTAACCCGTTTCCAGTCGTCGCCTGCTGCTGCCCGTTCCTGTGCTGGCGCGATAAGATGCCGGCATGAAAAAATACTTTGATGCCCCGGCAACCGAAACCATGGCGACCCACGCTCCGGGTCCCACAGGCAAGCTTCCGCTCAGCGATGAGATTCTGCGAGAATGGAGTAGTGGCGATTTATTTGGATTAACCCAAAGCGTTGGGATGGGGTTCGATCCTCGCCGAGTGCTCGGTGATCAGTATTTGATCCTGAGCACCCAAGGTGGCATGCGAAACCCAGACGGTTCACCCATCGCGCTCGGCTACCACACGGGGCACTGGGAAGTTGGGTTGCTGATGCAAGCGGCGGCGGAAGAGATCACCGATCGCGATGGTGTTCCGTTTGCTGCGTTCGTTAGCGATCCGTGCGATGGTCGTTCCCAAGGAACACGTGGCATGTTCGATTCGTTGCCTTATCGGAATGATGCCGCAATCGTAATGAGGCGTCTGATTCGCTCGCTCCCAAGACGCCAGGGAGTCATCGGGATTGCGACCTGCGACAAAGGGTTACCTGCCATGATGATGGCTTTGGCGGGGTGTGGTAACTTGGCCAACGTGTTGGTCCCAGGTGGCGTGACATTGCCACCGACCGTCGGTGAAGATGCCGGTAAAGTGCAGACGATCGGCGCCCGTTACTCACGGGGTGAAATGTCGCTAGAAGAGGCATCGCTGGAAGGCTGTCGGGCATGTGGAACACCCGGCGGAGGCTGTCAGTTTCTTGGTACCGCGGCGACCAGCCAAGTCGTTGCCGAAGCGTTTGGTATGACGGTACCTCACGCCGCCTTGGCACCGAGTGGCCAACCAATTTGGACGCAGCTTGCCCGCGATTCGGCCGATGCATCAGTCGAGATGGTTGCCAACGGCTTGACGTTCTCGGATGTACTTACCGACGATGCCGTTTATAACGCCATGTTGATCCATGCGGCGGTCGGTGGTAGCACCAATCTGTTGCTGCACATCCCGGCAATCGCAGCGGCGGCAGGATTGAAGCGACCCGATGCAGCCGCATTTAGCGAAGTGAATCGGCTCGTTCCGAGGTTCGTTGATTGTTTACCAAATGGACCCGTTGGACACCCAACGGTTCGTTTGTTTCTGGCTGGTGGCGTTCCCGAAGTCGCCTGGCATTTGCGAGAGTTGGGGCTGCTGAAATCCGATTGCCTGACCGTCACCGGCATGACGTGGAACGAGATTCTGGACGATTGGCATCACTGTGATCGACGTCGTGTGTGCCGAGCGCATCTTATGGCCGCTGACGGAGTTGATCCGGATGAGGTGATCCTTGCACCTGCAGAGGCGCGGCGACGGGGGATGACTAGCACCGTCTGTTTTCCACGAGGTAATTTGTGCCCGGAAGGATCGGTGATCAAAGCGACCTCGATTGATCCGACGGTGCTCGACGAGGAGGGCGTTTATCGCAAGCGAGGGCCTGCTCGAGTCTTCACTTCCGAGCGGGCTGCGATCGCTGCTGTGAAGGGCCAGACCAATCCGGCCATCCAGGCTGGCGACATCATAGTACTGATCGGCCGCGGCCCGATTGGTTGTGGGATGGAAGAAACCTACCAGATCACTTCGGCACTGAAGTACCTGAAGTTCGGGAAGGAGGTTGCCTTGATCACCGATGCGCGGTTCTCGGGGGTCAGTACCGGCGCATGCATTGGCCACGTTGGACCTGAGGCACTGGCGGGAGGTCCGATTGCCAAAGTTCGTGATGGTGATCTGATCGAGATCGAAATTGATCGTAATGCGCTGACCGGCAATGTAAATCTTGTCGAAACGATTGATGGCCAGGAAGTGAACGAGCGACAGCCCCATCCCGACTTGCAGGTCGACCCAGATGTGCCAGATGACACGCGACTTTGGGCCGCTTTGCAACAGGTTGGGGGGGGGACCTGGGGAGGATGTGTTTACGATGTCGATGAGATCGTGAAGCGACTTGGCCAACCAAACCGCGATGATCCAAACCCCGATGAACCAGGTAGCGGGAAAACTGGGTAGCCCGGAAAACTGGATTTGTGAAAATAGATGATAGGGAAATCCAGCTTGCCTTCACTGATCCGTTGGTTTGCCGGAACCGAAGGGTTGTGTCGCCGCTATTTGCCTTCTTGGAATTTGGTCTTTGGAGGGCTGCTGGCGTTGTCGGAGCTGGCTGGACTGGGGCAGTAAAAGGGAGTGGTGTTAGTTTACCTGACTTTAACCGGCATTTAGTGGAGTCGATTTGTCCATCCAGGGCGTCTGCACTTGCATGAAAGAGACTCCGAGACTACCAAAGACGCGGAAATCTCTTTTATTTAGACACCCCCTCTGTTAGGTCCCGTCATGCCTCTGGTGCCTCTTCGCGTCGTCCTTGATCACGCTGCTGAAAACGATTACGGCGTTGCTGCTTTTAACGTCAACAACATGGAACAGATCCAGTCGATCATGGAAGCGGCTGAGGAGACGGATTCGCCCGTCATCATCCAAGCCAGTCGCGGTGCTCGCGCTTATTCTCAGGACGCCTATCTGCGTCACCTGATGTTGGCAGCCGTTGAACTGTACCCACATATTCCGGTTGTGATGCACCAAGATCACGGTAATAGCCCGGATACCTGCCAGTCGGCGATCGACAACGGCTTCACCAGCGTGATGATGGATGGATCTTTGATGGAAGACGGTCAGACGCCGGCCGACTATGACTACAACGTTCGCGTGACAGCCGAAGTCGTCAAAGCGGCCCACTCGCAGGGCGTCAGCGTCGAAGGTGAATTGGGTTGCCTGGGTTCACTCGAATCGGGCGAAGGCGAGCAGGAAGACGGCCATGGTGCGGTTGGTGAACTCACTCGCGATCAACTGCTGACCGATCCTGAAGAAGCAGCTCAGTTCGTCGAGGAAACTGGCGTCGACGCGTTGGCGGTTGCCATCGGAACCAGCCACGGAGCGTACAAATTCACCAAGAAGCCCACCGGTGAAGTCTTGGCGATGCAGCGAATCGAAGAGATTCACGCCAAGGTGCCAAACACGCACCTCGTCATGCACGGCAGCAGCAGCGTGCCACAAGAATTGCAGGACATCATCAACCAGTTTGGTGGTGAAATGAAGCAGACGTATGGCGTGCCTGTCGAAGAGATCCAGCGTGGTATCAAGAGCGGCGTTCGCAAGATCAACGTTGATACCGATTGCCGTATGGCGATCACTGGTGCGATCCGTAAGGTTTTCGCGGAGCAACCATCGGCTTTCGATCCGCGTGCCTATCTAAAACCAGCCCGAGCTGCAATGAAAGATGTTTGTGTCGCCCGCATGACCGCCTTTGGTCAGGCTGGTAACGGTGCAAACTTGCGGAGCACGCTGGGTGCGAAGGCTTAGCAAAACCCGATTGTTAATCAGATTTTAAGCTGGCGAATGATCCGTCAGCGATCGAGTGAGGAGTCGCCCATGTCGGCTCCTTGCTGCCATTCAGCCGGCAAGTATTGCTGAGTGAAGCGGCGCGTCTTTGAGTGCCTCATTCTTTGAGCGTCTCATTCTTTGAGCGTCTCATTCTTTGAGCGTCTCCGTCTTTGATCGCCTCAGTCTCCCTAAAGCTGCTGATCGTGTTTGCCATCGTCCCGTCTCATGGCACACAGGTCACAGCCCACGGCACGCAGGTCGTAGCCGCTGAGTCGTGCCGACATCTGCTGAGTCGTGCTGGCCCGGACTGCTGGATTAGGCCGGGTCGTAGGCTCCGCTTCCTAATCCTCGGCCTCTCGGGATGAATTTGCACATAAGGATTCCGAGGACGTATAAGAAGATTAGTGGTATCGCGAGGGCGATCATGCTGGTGACATCTGCTGGCGTCACGATCATGGAGATCACAAAAATGACCAAGACGGCAACTTTCCAGCTCTCGATATAGGCTTGTGTTTCGAACAAGCCGATCCGCTGCAAAAACAGCATCACTAGCGGTAGCTGAAAGGCGATACCGAAGCCGAGTGGGAGCAGCAACACAAAGTTGACGTAGTACGACAGTCGAGGTTCGATTGCGACATCCATGCTGCCATTGAAAGCAAGCAAAAACGACAGCACGTAATGCAGTACAAGGAAAAACGCCAGCACCACTCCGGTGATGAACAAGACGACACTGGCGGGCAAGTACAGGTAGACGTAGTTTCGTTCGTGGCGGTGTAGGCCGGCAGCAACGAAGTTCCAGAGGTAGTAAAAGATCAGCGGCGAGGCAAATACCGCGCCCACGATTAGGCCCGCCTTGACCCAGATCATGAATGGTTCTTCCATTTTCAACGAGCTGAGGCCGGTCTTGTTCTGCCGCAATTGTATCGTTGGTTTAAGTGCTGATGGATCGGGAAGAGAGTCGAGCAGGTTGGCCATCTCAACCGGTTTGACCACTAGCGGGGCCCCGGGTGCCGACTGATCGTCTACGCCCTCATTGGAAGAGTTGACGTTTGAGTCGGGCGCGACTTGGGCCGCCTGCATCGAATCCATCGACAACGCTTGATACTCATCCGGGATCTCATAGACAATTTCCCAGACCAGAGCGTTGGTTGATAAAAACTCGTAAAGGTCACGATTCGCTTCGTCCGCTGGGTCGTAATTGAGTTGGTACAGGGCACGATCTGCATTGAACTTTTGAATGGCCGACTGCAGCGGGGTTTGGACAAACAAAACGACTCGGTCAGCGACGAGCAGACCGAGGACCAGTCCTGCGGCTAAAGCGATCGCAGCCCTGACCAGCGAATGGCGAAGCTCCTCGAGGTGCTCGCCAAAAGTCATGGTGGAATTTTCGAATAAATCGTCTTGGGGACGTTCCACTTGCTAGATTTCCAATTCGAGGAATTCGCGAACCTTGATCGGTTGAGAACCAGGTGTCGCTGGTGAACCGAATCCCTTCTCGGCGAGGGAGGCGGTCCGGGTTTGAGGACCGATCGCCGAATCGGGCGGCCTCGACCTCGGTTCCGCAGTCGCTTTATTTACTGATCCCTAGTTTAGCAGCCAAAGACGAGATCGCCCTGGGGGGATCCTAATTGTATTTGGGGCATTCTGATCGAGAATGAATCATTCCAATTGATCGGGATGGTGGAGCTTAACTTGGGGTGATCAAGAGGGTTTTGGCCATTACGATGAGGGTCGTTTGGGGCAAAGATATCCTTCGATAGTTAGGCATCTCAGGCAAAAAAACTGCTATGAAACCTTATCCAATTCGTTTTCGTCCTGTTTTAAAGCGAACCATTTGGGGAGGCCGTCGACTGGGGGAACAACTCAGAAAGCCAATTGGTCCCGAAAATGATTTTGCGGAGAGTTGGGAAGTTGTTGACCATGGCGAAGATCAAAGCGTGGTCGATGGTGGCCCATTGGATGGCAAGACCTTGCAGCAACTCGTCCGCGATCATCGTGATTGGCTGTTAGGAGCCGGTTTTCAAGGTTCAGCGTTCCCACTGTTGCTGAAGTACTTGGACTGCAATCGTGTGTTATCGGTCCAGGTTCATCCGGATGACGAGTACGGAGCGAAAATGTCGCAGCCTGATCTGGGTAAAACAGAGGCTTGGTACATCGTATCGGCTGAACCAGACAGCCTCGTCTACGCCGGCCTGCAACCCTCGGTCGATCGAGCGAGCTTGAGGGAGGCAATCGCAGCCGGCCAAGCAGAGCAAGCTCTTCACTCATTCCGTCCCGAGCCTGGTGATGTGATCTACATTCCAGCTGGGACAGTGCATGCACTCGGTGCCGGTTTGTTGGTGGCCGAGATCCAACAAAGTAGCGACACGACGTTTCGTTTGTTTGATTGGAATCGCGTTGATGCCGAGGGAAAAGCTCGACCCTTACATCTCGATCAGGGTTTGGAAGTCACCGACTATGATTCAGGGCCTGTTCAACCGCGTCGCTATGAACCGACCCAGGCTGGATGGCAGACGGTGGTGAAGTCAAACAAGTTCCGGCTTCAACTGTTGGCGATGGGGTCAGGCCGACTGGGAGGCGACGACAAGTTTCACATCATCACCGTTCCCCAAGGTAGCGCGACACTCGCCAGTGGAGAAGAGTCGATTCTGCTGCGAGCTGGCGAGACTGTGATGTTACCGGCTGCGATTGGTGCTTGTGAGTTAATGGTCGCTGAGGGTGGCGTGGTCATGGGAATGGATTTGCCTGATTCAATCTGAGACAGGCGGAGTGTAAGTGAGCCATGGTTTGCGGGCGAGTCATGCAGATACCGCGTGAAACTGGCTTGTTGTGATTCTGATCGGTGGTCGTGCAGGAAACGGTCTTGGTAAGAGGACCGAAAAGTTCGTAAGCTGCATTTGACGCGTGTTCTGGCTCTCACTGCTTGTTGCCACCGACCCAAGGAATGACTGATGCGGCGACCGAGAACCCTCCAACAATGCGGCCTGCTTTGCACCTTGATCATGCCGTGTTTGCTAATCCTGGCGGGCTGCAGCAGTCGTCCCCTTTGCGCGCCCAAGGGCACAATGAACCAGCAGCAAGCGTCTGCGATCGTTCATGATCCATTTCCCCAATCAGATATTGGGCCGTCGGATGCGTCAGCCCGTCCTCCTAGTTACCAACAGCCGCTTCCCGAAGCCGAGCGGAATCGAATTGTTGCTGACGCGATGCCTTGGTTAGGTCGCTAAAGGCGAACAGAGTGGACGCCCACAAAGCGAGCAGAAGGATTGGGGGATCGGTAGCGCGGATTTTGGCCCCCAGCATCGCCACGTTCGAGAATCCGACGTGAAAGCGGCTTCTCGAACTAGGCAGCTTCCAGTTGTGTTGGAGCATTCGAGGGCAGATAGCAAGCGGGGTTGATTTGATCAATCCTCGGGCGTAGCCGTTTCCTGCAGGTGAATCGGCATTAGGCCGGCCCTGTAGGTGAATCAACATTAGGCTGGCGCGGTTTTCGGGGAGGGTTCGGAAGTCTTCGGGATGCAGTTTGGGTTTCAGGCTGGGGCTTATCGGCTCATTTGACTCCTCCGTCACAAAACGGCTTCGGTTTGGTACGTTGGGAGATTGAATCGCGCCGTCCTCACACCGCTAGCTCCCATGCCCACCAAACGTTCCGCCAAGCGAAAACCGAAATCTGGCCGTAATACGAAGGCGGCGGGGCATGGTGGGGATGCTTCAGGACCGATTCGATTGCAGCGTGTGCTGGCGTCGGCCGGTTATGGGAGCCGGCGTCAGTGTGAGGAATTGATTGAAGCCGGACGAGTGGACGTGGACGGCGAAATCGTGACGCGTCTAGGGACGACCGTCGATCCAGAGGTGGCTAAGGTCCGGGTAGACGGTGATCTACTGAAGCCGCGTAAACTCGTCTACTACGCCGTGAACAAACCTATTGGTGTCGTCACGACCAACCGAGACCCGCATGGGCGACCTCGTGTGATCGATTTGGTGCCGCCGGTGGAGCGTGTCTTTCCAGTCGGCCGCCTCGACCTGAACAGCGAAGGGTTGATCCTGTTGACCAATGATGGTGAGTTGGCCCAGCGATTAACACACCCGCGGTTTGGCGTCCGCAAAGTCTATCGAGTCACCGTTGCTGGAAAGGTCGAGCCGGAGACGCTGCGGCAGATGCGTCACGGGATTTACTTAGCGGAAGGGCATGTTCGTGTTGAGGGTGCGAAGCTATTGAAGTCTCGGAGCCGCTCGACCGAGATGGAGATTGTGCTGCGAGAGGGAAAGAACCGCGAAATTCGTCGAATCTTAGCGCGGTTAGGCCACAAAGTACAGCATCTGCGGCGGATCGCGGTGGGGCCGTTGCGGTTAGGAGATTTGCCGGCTGGAGCTCACCGTTTGGTCAGGCAGAACGAGATCGAAAAATTGTGGGCTGCGACCGCGGAAGAGTCCTCCGGGGCATCCCGCAATAAACGTCCCAGTACGAAAAAAGGCGGCACGAAAAAAGGCGGCACGAAAAATCGCGTCACGAAAAAACGAAGTACAAAAAAACGTGCGGCAGGCGAACAGCACCCGTCCCAAGATGCTTGGCCGAACACTGATTCGACCCAGCGAGCTTCGACCC
>JBMYRF010000002.1:118395-139089 GCA_049602075.1 Rubripirellula sp. | reverse complement strand
GCTTCGACCCAGCGAGCTTCGACCAAAGCACGCCGAGCGAAACCGAAAGGCCGCAGAGCCTCGTCGGCGGAAGATGCTTTTCCTGCCGGTATCAGTTCTGACACCACGATCGGTTCGGTGATTGGTGGAGATCCTGCAGAGCGAGAAGATGTAACGACGAAGACAGCGGGAGGTCGCAAGCGAGCGGCTCGTTCGAAATCGGCTGGTAAAAATTCCACCTCGACGCGAGGTGCCAAGCGAAGGACTTCTTCCACTCGAGGTGCTGGCGGCAAAACTTCCACATCCACACGCGGCACCAAGCGAAAAACGGCAAAACGTGGTTCGGCAGGCAAAGCATCAGCATCGTCGCGCGGTGCCAAACGAAAATCTTCGACGTCGACACGCGGGGCGGCGAGAAACAGCGGAGCACCAAAACGTGGCTCGGCTGGTCGAACCGCCAAACCGAAAAGCAAACGTGGAAAATAATCAGAACCTGGTAAATGAGTGAGGCGGAAACGAAGTTGAGTTCAAAACTGCATGCAAGCCATTACGCCGATTCGATGCACCAAGTGAATGCTCCGCTGGAGCGTAACGATCGGATCGCGGAAGAAACTTATTTAATGCGGGTCGCGGCGAGCGAGATTGCTGGCAGCGTTCTGCCGGGGCAATTTGTAATGGTCCGGTTAGCCGGAACCGATGCGCCTCTGATCGGTCGAGCACTTGCCGTTTATGACGTCGTTGCCGATGCGGAGGGAACGCCGAAGTGGGTCGACTTGGTCTACTTGAGAAAAGGAACCTTCACCACTTCGTTGGCCGCTGCTACGCTCGGAACCTCGGTCACATTGTGGGGGCCTCTTGGGAATGGATTTTCCAATCGCCCCTGCGACCACTTGATCATGGCATCCGGTGGTATCGGTCAAACGCCAATGCTGTTGCTGGGACGTGAAGCACTCGGAACACAAGCGTTTGGTGCACCTGCCCGCGAAAAGGGCTGGGCAAAACGGGTCGAATTCATTTACGGTGCCCGTCGCGCCGGATTGTTAGCTGGTGTCGATGATTTTCGAAAATCGGTCAGCGAAGTCACGCTCTGTACCGATGACGGATCAGCCGGCCAGACAAAACTCGTACCCGATTTGCTCGCCGAAAGACTTGCTGAGATTTCCTCCGACGAAACTGTTCGCGTGGCAACCTGTGGGCCGGAAATCATGATGGAGAAAGTCGCGCAGGTGTGTGAAGCCGCCAAAATCGATTGCCAAGTTTCGATGGAAACTCCGATGGCCTGCGGAATAGGGATCTGCTTCTCTTGCGTCGCCCAAGTCCGCCAGGAAGGGCCGATGGAGTGGGATTACAAACGAACTTGTGTTGAAGGTCCGATTTTCGATTCTCACCAAATTTGTTGGTGAGACAAATTCACCGTGACAATGCAATCCAGCACTCGCTGATTTGACCGTTTCAGAGTCACCGATCGTTTGACAATGTTTTTCGGTACTGCCGAAGGAGAGATCGACGTCAATGATGAGTGGCGTCGACTTAACCGGTGTCTGTTGCATCAGATCGTTGTCGCTTGCCACGCTGAATCGTAACCACGCGGGTCACGATTCAGTCGCAGTATCGCGACTCCGCAAGATCAACGGTAAAACGAACCACTGGTCGTCGGGATCGCATCGTTGGTTGGATAGCCAGCTCCCGTTCCGGTGCTGCCGGGCATGTAGCTGTTAGAGGTGGATGGTGCGGTTGATTCGGGTGCTTGTGCCGTGGAGAACGAGGGGGCAGCGCTAGGTGCTGGATTGTAGGCAGGTGAAGCGTTGCCGGCAGGTAATGGAATGCTGGGGCCTGTCGGGTATTGCGAGGGGACCGGGGTAGCAGCGGCCATTGCCGGAACTGGATTCGGTGGAGTCGCTGGTGGCATCATTCCAGCCATCGCTGCTGGGTCGCTTGGGAGTGCGAATCCACTACTGCTGGGAGGTTGGCTGTAGCCGCTCGACGGCAATGCTGCGACGCCAGTGCTCGGAGGAGTCAGCGGTCCGGAGGGTGGCGCGAAATGGGACGGTGACGACGCTGGAATACCAGTCGTCAAGCCAGGTTGTGTCGTCTTGGGAGTCAAAGCTTTGTTGCCAAATGTGTATCCAGATGGCATGCCAGAAGCTACCGCGGCGGTCGCGTCTGAGGGAGTCCCCATTCCCGGAGGAACAGTCATGCCAGCCGTCGCGCCGATGCTGTCCGGCGCGGGGCTAGCTGCAAACGACGGTGGAGAGCCAGTGGCATTGTTGCTTAATGAGTAAACACCATTGGCCTCGGCGGCGGCCATATTTGGGCCAGCGGTCGCCGGGTCGGCGCCCGCGGCTAAGGCGTATCCAGGCGAAATCTCAATCCCAGCAACCTGAGCGGTGGCGGATTCAGCGGCGGCTGATCCTGCGGGTGCTGCGGTGCCACCGGCGATGGATGCGAGCGATTCAGGTGTCGCCCCGTGACTTGGCGGGACCGGGTAGGTCGTCGTGGGCCCATTGCCAGCCAAGGCGTCGGCAGACGGTCCGCGCGAGGCGAATAGTCCAGCACCCGGCATCGATCGACATCCGGTTGATACGAGTAATGTTGCAGTACATGCCGCTACCACGGCACCAGTTCGAATCGCGTATTGCTTCTGCATCCTGCCAGCCTTGTATGCCAATTCATGGTCTAAGGGCGAGACGAGATCGATCCTGATCTCGTCAATATCATCGGGACGTTATGAACCCGATTTAGGCTCTGTCAATGTCAGCTGAGAAAATTCCGGTTTCACACTGTTTGGGATTCACTGGTTTTCCAACAGGAAGTGGAGCGGACCGCAGTCGGTGACTGCGTCGGCCAGGATTCCTGGCGTGATTACCTGTTGCTCTCGCTTATGCTCGGCGATCCACCGCTATTGTCTCCAGCATGGTGCGGTCGGGTTGGCTGCACAATTTGAACGGAACGCAAAGAGGGTTAGCCACGCCAAAAGAAAAAGGGTGACCAGGGTCGGCCCATGGCTGGTCACGCCGTGGCAGGATTCGGAGGAAGCATCCCCAGGACAAAGTCAGGAAAGTCCCAGATCTCTCGAGTCTGGCGGCCACCTCAGAGTCTGGCGGCCAACTCAAGCAACGACCAGCCAGCTGAAATGTGTCGGCTGGCTTGTGGTTGCGGAGATTCAGATGGTTGAGTAGGTGCTCATCGAGGTGATCAACCGGCCACACCGCCGCGTGACCGGTGCGTAAAACACATTAGCCTAAACGCCTGCCATTTCCAGGGAGGTGCCCATCGTGACACCAGGGGCCGGCAAATTGCTCGATCCCTGGAGGTAGATGTCGATTGCTCGGGCTGCGCCTCTGCCTTCATTGATTGCCCAGACAACCAAACTTTGTCCGCGACGACAGTCGCCCGCCGCAAACACGCCTTCGATGTTGGTGGCAAACTTACCGTGAACGGCCTGAAAGTTGCTGCGAGGATCAACTTCCAACCCAACTGCCTCGGCCAAGTATTGCTCTGGTCCCAAGAAACCCATCGACAACAGAATCAGCTGGGCGGGCCACTCTCGCTCCGAGCCATCGACTTCCGACATTGCCCATTGGCCTTCAGCGTCTTTCGTCCATTTGACTTCAACCGTCTTGATCCCGCGTAAGCGTCCCTCGTTGTCGGTCAAGAATTCCTTACTGAGGATCTGGTACTGGCGTGGGTCTCTTCCAAACTTGGCTTCGGATTCTTCGTGACCGTAATCGACTCGGAAGATCCTTGGCCACTCGGGCCATGGATTCTCGTCGTCTCGTTCGGCAGGTGGCTTCGGTAGCAATTCAAAATTGACCAAGCTGCGGCAACCGTGGCGGATGCTGGTCGCGATACAGTCCGTTCCGGTATCGCCCCCGCCAATCACAATCACATCCTTTCCCTCGGCGCTGATGAACTCGTCGCCGATTGAATCGCCGTGGATGGCTTGCCGCGTATTTGCGGTGAGGAACTCCATCGCGAAGTGGACGCCGGGCGTGTCGCGATTGGCAATCGGTAAGTCACGAGGTTTGGTTGCACCGCAAGCCAGCAGCAAAGCGTCGTGGTCTTGTTGCAAGTCCTTCGGATCGACGGTGTTCCCGACGTCGGCGCCGGTTACAAAGTTGATTCCTTCGGCTGTCATTTTGTCGATGCGGCGCTGCACAGCGTCTTTAGACAGCTTCATATTGGGGATGCCATATTGAAGCAGCCCTCCAGGGCGATTCGAACGCTCGTAAACGGTGACGGTGTGCCCGACTTGATTCAGCTGATCGGCCGCCGCTAAACCGGCAGGGCCGCTCCCGACGATCGCGATTTTCTTGCCAGTTCGTTTGGCGGGTGGCCGCGGAACGATCCATCCCTCGGACCAGGCGCGATCAACAATTGCGTTTTCAATATTCTTAATTGTTACCGCAGGATTGGTGATTCCTAGGACGCACGACCCCTCGCAAGGCGCGGGGCAAGTCCGGCCGGTGAACTCTGGGAAGTTGTTGGTCTTGTGCAATCGCTCGCTGGCTTCTTTCCAGCGGTCGTTGTAGACCAAGTCGTTCCACTCAGGAATCAAATTGTCGACTGGGCAACCGGTGGATGACATGCAGAACGGAACGCCGCAATCCATGCATCGCGCACCTTGTTCACGCAGATGTTCCACACGAGGTTCAGTGTAAATTTCGTCGTAATCATTGATGCGAACGACAGGCAGACGCCATGGAACTTTTTTGCGGTCGAACTCTTTGAAACCGGTTGGCTTACCCATGATGGCACTGATTGGTTGGAGCAGGGAAATGGATTTTTTACTGGCAACGGAAATGATCAAGCGATCAGGTCGTTGCAGCCTGTTCTTGCTGTTTCATTTGCTGCAGGACCCGTTTGTAATCGGTCGGCATGACTTTCACGCATTGGCGGAGGAATCCTTCCCAGTCTTCCAGAACGCCTGCCGCGACATCACTGCCGGTTAACTCCGCGTGTTTGCGGATCAAATCTTTGACTTCCGCTTCCTCCTCGGAGGATTCGATTCGTTCCAAGCCGACCGAGGCAAGGTTGCAGTTCAAATTAAAATCACCTTGGCGATCCCAGATGTAGGCGATGCCGCCTGACATGCCCGCCGCGAAGTTGCGTCCGGTGGGGCCAAGGACCACCACGCGGCCCCCGGTCATGTACTCACAAGCATGATCACCGACTCCCTCGATCACCGTTCGAGCCCCACTGTTGCGGACGCAGAAGCGTTCCGCTGCGCGGCCCCGGAAAAAGGCTTCGCCACCGGTTGCGCCATACAAGCAAACGTTCCCTACCAAGATGTTGTCTTTGGGTGTGAACGTGCTTTCACGGGGCGGATAGATCACCAGTCGTCCGCCGCTAAGACCTTTGCCAACGTAATCGTTCGCGTCTCCTTCGAGGTCGATCGTGATTCCATGAGCGAGAAATGCACCGAGGCTTTGCCCAGCAGATCCAGTCAATTCAATCCGGATTGTCTCGTCCGGCAATCCTGCTTGGCCGTGCCGTTTGGCAACTTCGTTGCTCAGAATGGTGCCGACGGTTCGGTTGATATTGATGATTGGGGACTTGATCGTCACCGCTTCGCCCTTTTCAAGTGCGGGGGCCGCGGCATCAAGGAGGACAGTGACGTCGAGCGATTTTTCCAAGCCGTGATCCTGCGTTTGCGTGCAAATCACGTCGACATTTTCGTGGGAACGATTGGCAGGCATCAGCACGGACGTTAAATCCAATCCATCCGATTTCCAGTGTGCAATGGCATCATCGGTGTGCAGCATCTCTGAGTGTCCCACCATTTCGTCGATGGTGCGGAAACCGAGTTTGGCCATGATACGGCGTGCTTCCTCGGCCACCATGAACAAATAGTTGACAACATGCTCGGGCTTGCCGGTGAACTTTTTACGCAGCTCTGGATCTTGGGTTGCGATGCCCACCGGGCAGGTATTCAAGTGACACTTTCGCATCATGATGCAGCCGAGTGTGATCAGCGGTGCGGTGGAGAAACCAAATTCTTCCGCCCCCAGCAAGGCAGCGATGACCACATCGCGACCGGTCTTCAGCCCACCGTCGGTCTGTAAAACCACACGACTGCGAAGATCGTTTAGCACTAGAACTTGGTGCGTTTCCGCGATCCCCAATTCCCAAGGCAGGCCAGCATGTTTGATGCTCGTCAACGGCGAGGCACCCGTTCCGCCGGTATCACCGGAAATCAGGATGTGATCGGCATGTGCCTTGGCGACACCCGAGGCGATGACGCCGACACCGACTTCGCTCACCAGTTTGACGCTGATCCTGGCCGCCCGATTAGCGTTTTTGAGATCATGAATCAACTGAGCGAGATCTTCGATTGAATAAATGTCGTGGTGGGGCGGTGGGCTGATCAAGCCGACACCAGGCGTGCTGTAGCGAATGCGGGCGATGTTCTGATCGACTTTTCGGCCCGGCAACTCACCTCCCTCACCCGGTTTTGCACCTTGCGAAATCTTGATTTGGATTTCGTCGGCATTGGTTAAGTATTCGATCGTTACCCCGAATCTTCCTGAGGCAACCTGCTTGATCGCGGAGCGTTTGGAATCGCCATTTTCGAGGGGTTGGAAGCGAATCGGATCTTCGCCGCCCTCTCCGGTGTTACTCTTGCCGCCCAGACGATTCATGGCGATGGCCAGCGTCTCATGGGATTCGGCACTGATACTGCCAAGGCTCATTGCACCGGTGCAGAATCGTTTGACGATGTTGGAGGTCGATTCGACTTCTTCCAGAGGAATTGCGGTTGCGTTTTCAAACTTGAAATCGAGCAGACCGCGGAGCGTGCAGCGGGAACGATTGTCCTCGTTGATGGTGTGGGCAAACTTCCAATAGGCCGATTCGTCGTTCTTTCGTGCAGCGACTTGCAAGTTCGAGATCGAACCTGGGGACCACGCGTGCTTTTCACCTTCTGCTCGCCAGTGAAACTCGCCCAGGTTGGGAAGTTGCCGCAGTCGATCTTCGTTTCGTTCTGGGTAGCCCAGGGAATGTCGCCGCAGTGTCTCTTCGGCAATGACGTCAAACGAGACGCCTTGGATCCGGCTGGCGGTGCCGACGAAGCATTTGTCGATGACTTCATCACGCAGTCCGAGCGCTTCAAATATCTGTGCGCCCTTGTAGCTTTGCAGGGTACTGATACCCATTTTGGCCATCACCTTCAGCATTCCCTTGGCGACGCCTTTCCGGTAGGCCGCTACCACTTTGTCATCGTCCATCGAAGGATCCATCAATCCATCACGACGTGACTGCCAGAGGGCCTCAAAGGCCAAGTAGGGATTAATGGCATCGGCACCGTACCCGATGAGCAGGCAGTGATGGTGAACTTCCCTTGCCTCACCCGTTTCGACGGCTAATCCGATTCGCGTTCGCTTCGCTTGCTTGACCAAGTGGTGATGGACTGATCCGACTGCTAGCAGTGCACTGACCGGCACCCGGTCGTGGCAAACGGCCCGGTCGCTCAGAACAATCAATTGAATTCCCTCATCGGTCGCCGCTTCGGCTTCGGCCGCGATTCGGTCGAGCGTTTTCAGAACGCCAGCCTTGCCCTCCTTGCGATCGAAGGTGATGTCGATGACTCGGCTGTGCCAACCTTGGTGATCAATGTGTTCGAGCGCCGCGACTTCTTCATTGGTCAAAATAGGATGATCAACGAGCAACCGGTGGCAGTGCTCAGGGGTGGCGTCGAGCAGGTTTTGCTCTGGCCCGATGTAGCACTCCAGCGACATGATCACCTCTTCCCGGATCGAATCGATCGCGGGGTTGGTGACTTGAGCGAACAGCTGCTTGAAGTAGTCATAGATCATTCTTGGCTTATCGCTCAAGCACGCGATAGCGCTGTCGTTCCCCATCGAACCGACGGGGTCGCGGAGTTGTTCGACAAGGGGTCGGAGCATGAAGCTCATCGTTTCCGCGGTGTAACCAAAGGCTTGCATTCGAGGCAGCAATGATTGGCTGTCGAAGCCGTGGGGTTCACTTTCAGGGTGCAGATCTGACAGTCGAATTCGTTGTGATTTCAGCCAATTACCGTAAGGCATCTTGCGAGCGAAGTCGCTCTTGAGTTCCTCGTCTGGAATCAGACGCCCGGCTTCGAAATCAATCAGGAACATCTTGCCTGGCTGCAAGCGTCCTTTGCTTTTCACGATGGCCGGATCGACTGGCAGGACTCCCACTTCACTCGCCATGATCACTCGATCATCGTGGGTGATGTAGTAGCGACTGGGCCGCAAGCCGTTGCGATCGAGCGTGGCACCGATGTATTTTCCGTCCGTGAATGCGATGGAGGCCGGACCGTCCCATGGTTCCATCAGGCAAGAGAAATACTCGTAAAACGCTCGCTTCTCCTCATCCATGGTGTCGTGTTTCTGCCATGCTTCAGGGACCATCATCATGATCGCTTCCTGCAGCGTGCGGCCCGTCATCAGCATGAATTCAAGCACGTTATCGAAAGTACCAGAGTCGCTGCAGTGCGGTTCCACGACCGGAAACAGCTTTTGCAGTTCGTCGCCAAATATATCGCTCTGGGCCGAACCCTCTCGTGCCCGCATCCAGTTGCTGTTGCCCCGCAGGGTGTTGATTTCCCCGTTGTGACTCATGAACCGCAGCGGTTGTGCGCGGTCCCAACTTGGGAATGTATTCGTGGAGAACCGGCTATGAACCATCGCCAAGTGGGTCTCGAAATCCTCATCCCGAAGGTCGGGGTAATAGGGCAGTACCTGAGCGGGTGTCAGCATTCCCTTGTAGATGATGACTTTGGTGCTGAGCGAGCAGATGTAAAACATCAACGCTTGCTGGAGCGTTTCGCTGCCCCGCAATCGGTGGCTGGCCTGTTTGTGGATCATGTAAAGCTTGCGATCAAAAGCATCGCCGGAAAGTCCTTCACCTGCGGCGACGAACAGCATCTCGATCACCGGTTCACTTTGCCGTGCTGTCGGTCCGACATCAGCCAGGTCGGTCATCTGAGGGACATCTCGCCAGCCGATCAGTTGTTGGCCCTCTTGGCCGATTAGCTCCTCGATGGTCTGTTTGCAGAACGCTCGCTCTTGGTCGTCTTGTGGTAGGAAGACCAGCCCAGCGGCGAACTGCTCGGGTTCGGGCAACTCGACTCCAAGGTCTTTGCGGGCGACTTTCGCGAGGAATTTGTGGGGCAACCCGCACATGATGCCCGAACCATCACCCGTGTTGGGTTCACATCCACAGGCGCCTCGGTGATCCATGTTTTGCAGGATCGTGTCGGCGTCGAGAATGTTCTGGTGACTCGGTACACCTTGGATGTGGGCGATGAAGCCAACGCCGCAAGCGTCCTTCTCGTGTTCCGGATCGTACAGACCTTGGGCTTCTGGCAAATGAATGCGGCTGGGCTTCATATCACCGGTCAGTTCATCTGGCGATCGTGTCATCTTTATCATCCTCTTCGTTCGGTGCTTACCGCCGGATTGCTCGGGCGGGTCATTTCCTTCAGAGACGCGAATTCGATTTGCGATCCGAAGAGAAATGGCTTGGTTCTCTTGGTTCAGGCGACCACTGATGTGCCGTGATCGGATTCCAATGGTGGTTCTTCCCTGGCCGGCCTCCCGGTGCCGAAGCCAGTTCGCTTCTCTGCTTCTAATGGACGGCCCAGCAGCAGCGAACCGAATTCGCTGGAAGCTCGTGAAAGTCGGCCGGACCGGCGGAATATGATGCCCAGAGGCCGAGTCATCCGTAGTCCTCGACAGGCGACCACTTGCAGCGATCCATGGGCGGTTTCCCGCCGGACCGCTGCCTCGGGAACAATTCCAATTCCCCGATTGGCTTGAATGGCGCGGACCATGGAGTCCGCATTGTCAAACTCCATCAAAACCTCGACCCGAATCCCCGCCTCGGCCAAGCCTTCATCGATGTGCTGTCGTAATTGAAGCTGTGGGTCGAATCCAATCATTTGGATGCCCATCAAATGGCTGATGGAGACGTCGCGGGCATTGGCCAGCGGATGCTGCGAAGAACAAACCAATCTGAGTGGTTCCTGCTGCCAAGGAACGAATTGCAAGTCCTTGTTGCGTTTTGGGAAGCTAACTAAGCCGAAATCAACCTCGCCAGCTGCGGTCATCTCAAACACCCGGTCTCGCGAGCCAAACTGTGGTCTCACTTTGACCTCCGGGTGCAGTCGCGAGAACGCTTCGGTCGCCTCCGGCATGTAGCTCAGCCCGATCGAAACGATCGACCCGATCGTGATTCGCCCGCTTAGCTGCTCGCTGGTCGAGCGGACTTCTTGCTCGAGTCGCTGATAGGTCCGCAAGATTCCCCGTGCTCCAGAAACAAACTGTTTCCCCGCTGGGGTCAACACCAACGGCCGCTTGGACCGGTCGATCAGCTTGCAACCTAGCGATTCCTCAAGCAGTTGCATGGCCTGGCTAACGGCGCTCTGCGTCAACTCGTGAGCGACGGCCGCCTTGGAAAAACTCCGCTGGTCGGCAATCGTACAAAACAGCTCGAGAGTACGGAGATTCAAACCAAAACGCCTGCGGTGATGTATTAATTAAATTAATTTTGCTCCGCTTGGGTGGCGGTTGTGTTAATAAAGTTAAGGGAATCTGTGATCGGCGTCAAGTCGATCGACGTTCCGGGCGCAATTGCTAGCAAGCGCGTGGCAGGCCTGCTTTTCTGCGCGCCGACGTTCGCCGATTCACCCTCGTGCATTTAAAAATGAACTGTAGAAACGGCAAATTTACGGCGAGACGAGCCCACCATTGGGCCATCAAAAAAAGAGAAGTTTGGGCAACCAGAAGGCCGCTTATCTCAGCCACTGCGGGGCCAGTTCGCATGCAACAGCGGGCCCGGTTTTCCCGAACCAGCGGTGTGTGTGTCTCCGTCTTCTCAGCGGGGGCTGTTCCCTTGCCGGTTTTTCAGTGGTTTTTAGCAGGGGGATCGAGTGTGGTCTTGTTTGGGGGTGGCTCGTGTGAAAACGATCGTGCCGAATGGTCACCCCGGCATTTTGGCGATTGTGCCGTTTCTTGGGCCGCTGAAGCAATCATTCACAACCGCCAACTCAATTCGTCGATAAGCCGAGAAGAGTCTCGATCCTCTCGTCTTGGTACTGAATTATGTGGCGTTCCGTTTTCATCGCCTTGGGCCTAATGGCCATTATTATCGGTCTTGAATGTCTTTTTATCGAGAGCGCAAGCTTCTACTCCCCGGCTGAAACAGAGGCCAGCAGTTTCGTCAATCCCGTCGGTGAGCCAGCCTCGGATACTCGTGAGTGGCGACCGCAAGAGTGGTTTCCCTGGCTGATTTTGAGTGCTGGTGCGATTACGGTCTTGTACGCATTCACGTTACCGAAGCGAATTCGGTCGGTGATGGGGCGACTCTCGGCGCAGTGACGCGAGCCCATTGCAGGGATCTTCGCAGGCCAGCAAAAGGCAGAAACGGAGGTCTTTCTTTGGCTCATTGCACGTTCGCGTGGTGCCAATGCACGAGGTTGCCCATTTTGGGCACCTGTCTCAACGACTTGCTGGAGGCCTCTCTCGCGGATTCAGCCGCGCGGTTGCTGCGCCGATCCTCTTAGGCGTTTACGCCCGCCGGTGGAAAGTCACGGTAACGAGAGTCGGGAGTCACAGCTCAATAAGTTGGGAAAGCAATCCCCACGAGGAACTGTTTTGGACCGGTCCAATTCGAAAGCGATTACTCGTCGGAGAGCAGTGTGATACTTTCGTCAATGATTCGGGTGTATTCCTCGTTCGGCGTGCCATCTGTCTGCGGGTCAAGCGTTTGCATGGAAGATTCCGGCGACTCGAAGTCAGCACTTTCGGCGGTGTTGGTGGTCGGATTGAGCGACGAGGTATCGAGCGGAACAAATTCGCCTTCTGGAACTAACGCTTCTCCTTCAGCAGAGTTGCCGTTTTTGCCAACGCTTGCTTTGTTCGTTTCGCCCTCTCCGCCGACAGTACCGGAGCCGTTTTCGATCCTGGCGAGTTCATTGAGAACCAGTAAGGCATCCAGTGCCGTTACCAGTGTATCAGCATTGACGTCGTAGCAGAAATTGGAGTTGCCCCGGCCGGCCGGCCCCGGCCCGAAGTTGTTCAAGAAATTAATGATCACCAGGGCGTCAGCAGCGGTGACGAATCCATTGTGGTCGACATCGTACGGGTTGTCGTGATTATGGTACGGCGCGTCGTTCTCTCTTACCTCAATGATGAAGGTCTCGCTGATTGATGCGAGGGTGTTCTTCAGTTCGGCGGTAATCGTTAATTCGATTTCACTCTGTGCAGACCGTTCGACGATTTGGTTATCGAGCAGTTTAAGCGTTCCACCGACGATTTCGAAACGCGGGTCGTCTACGTAGAGTTCGTAGTACGCCCTGCTGTCGAGGCCATCAACTAAGACTTTGCCGACAACATCACCGGGGTGCAATTCCAGGACGGTTTGGTTGCTCAACGCGAGACTCGTGGGGGCCTCGGGAACATCGATCACGGAGATTGTGATCGGTTCGGTCAGCTGTTGGCCATCGGTTTCGCCGGTCGCCGTGACGTTGACGACGACGGTTTGTTCCGTTTCGTAGTTCAACGCGATGCCATCTTTTAGTTTCAGCACCTGATTGGAGGTTAGCTCGAATCGTGAGTCGTCGAGTGTCAGTGAGTAATTTTGGCCTGCCGTTACGCTAACACTCACCACGGTCTCGCCGGGTTGATTCTCGATCACCTCGGCCGTGTCTGGGGTGATTTCTAGGATTGCTGATTCTTCGTGGATTTGAGCTGCGAAGATCTTCTCGATCTTCTCGTCGGTTTCCAAGTCCGTGACCGAGATTGTCAAGTTGATTTCAGGTTCGTTCTCGAAGTCGATGTCGCCACCCACGAAGATGATGTTATCACCCTCTACAACGAACCGCGGATCGTCGATCAAGATGTTATGGCCACCACCATCGGCGTCGATGATTTCGATGGTGCCGACAGGCGAGCCGCCTATCGCCAATTCGGAGATTGGGGGCAGATCTAGGATGATCCCTTCGGGGGCGTCTGGTACGGGGATCACCGTGATTTGCACATCGAAAGCATCCGAGATGTCTCGCCCGTCGTGCAGCGCCACCTTGAAAAAGTCGATGCCGTTGAAATTCGGATTCGGCACGTAAAGGAACGAGCCATCGGGCCTTGCTGTGACCGATCCGTGACTGGCTGGGGTTTGCTGAACCAGTGCATAATGGTCGCCGTCAGCATCAAAAGATCGCTGCAGTGCCCCGGGTGTGGCAGCCCATAACGAATTGTCTTCTTTCGTTTGAAAGCTTGGCAGCACTTCATATTCGGGCGTCACGTTGCTGCCGGCCATTGCGACGCCGAACAGGATTGGGGCAGGGGCAACGCCGTTGTCGATCGTGATTTTGTGAGCGGTGCTGCGATCTAGAACGATTTCCGCAAATCCGGTGGTCCCCAGAACCACCATCACATCGGACTGCTTGTCGGAAGATAGCTTTTCCGGGGCGAGTGCGACCGAGGACACAGCCCCAATAGCGGACAGGTCGAGGGCCAAGTCGGCAACGGTTGTGCCGTCACGTAAATTGATGATCTTCAACGCCGTATCGATCGGTGAGATCCCTAACAGTAATTCCCTGGCCCCGTCAATTACGACTGGGCCGGTTACGTTGTTGAGGGTGTGAAGTGTCGCGAAGTTCGCGTCCACGTCATAAATGGTCACGCCGCCATTGGTGTTGCGTGTGGCAAGCAATCCAGAAGCGTCGTCAAATGTCAGTAGGTCACTGGAACCATTTAGCTCAAAAGGTGTGCTTGTGATGAAGTTGCTACTTGCATTGCTCCACAGTGATGCTTGCAGGCCTTCCGAACTATTCCACGCAAAGACTGAGCGGTTGCCCGTCGACGAAGTGAGGACTTCAGTGTCGGTGGGGACCGTCGTATTCGTGACAACGGCTGTGATCGCATTTTCGGGATCGCTTGCGTCGACGCTTCGTACGACCGATTGGCCGATAGCGACATCCAATAGAACGCCATGACCGTTGCCGTCGATCGCCAGTTCGGACCAAGGTGTTGACGAGCCGTCGGACAAATCAATTGGTGTGACGGTATCGCCGACGGGGTCGATTACCCAGGAGGTTGGGCCATTGGTATCGGATCCGATCGCTAGCACCCGTCCGTCCGGGAGTGTCTGCATTTTGGTGACGTCGTTACCGATCGGCAACCGCTCGCTTTGCCCGCTCGTAGGGTCGCCGATCACGAGCGACTGATCGGTCAGCGCCAACGGGGATACGACACCTGAAAGAACCTGAGTGGCGGACGTTTCGGCGATGGCCGCGCCAACGATTCGAGCCGATAGTGGCGTTGTTTGAGACTGTGTCGATGTGCCGTTGAACAATCGAATCAGGTAATCGCCGTCGGTCAGGCCATCGAATTCAAAGGTGCCATCCGTTTCCCCCACCACGAATCGCTCGTCGGCGTCGAGGGTCGCGTTGTCATTGGCATCAATGTAGATCAGGCGTTGCGGTGCATTCAGTTCCCCAACTTCGCGTTGCGAGGAATGATTTGCGTCCTCAAAAACCGATCCGGTGATGGCAGCTAGCAGTCGCCGTTGACCTAAGCATTCGACGCGCAGTCGCCGCCGCCGGATTCGCCGGTGCTTCGGTTGGAGGCTGCCTTTTGCCATGAGTAACCAGATTGGTGCAAAGAAACGAAAGAAAAGAGAGTACAGCGTCAGACGTTAGAAACCATCGTGCAGCGAAAGTTCCCCCCCAAGAAGTGGAAAATCACCAGATTTCTGATATTTCCCCACCTTTGATTCGCAAGAAAAGTCATCCACGCCGCGACCCTTAGCGTTTATCATAACCGGATGGGATAGTTGACTCCGAGTCGTCGATCCTTCTTTCGCTGTGCTTGACCTGTGGTAAAACCACGGAAATATGCATTTGCCGAGAAATGGCTTCTTGACCCTAAGAAAGAACGCGAAGAATGAATTCTTTTCCCGATACGAATTTTTCTGTTTTTGGCCGATGCACGAGGCTTGTCTTGGCCGCCACCTGGGTGGCCTTGTTTACCCTAGCCGCGGCAGCGCAGGGCCCCAACGGGCCGGGGCAGCGACTTGAGGAAACACTCGGGGGTGGTGCGAAGGGCGGTTCGCAAGGTTCTGGGTATGGCCGCGGGTCCGGATCAGGGTATGGGGACGAGTCAGGCTACGGCGAACAGATGGAGGGCGAGTACGGCGACGAGATGGAGGGCGAATATGGCGACGAGATGGAGGGCGAATATGGCGACGACATGGAGGGCGAATATGGTGACGAAATGGGCGATGGCTACGGGGGTGGCTATGGCCGGGGTGAAGCGGGCATGGGTGGCGGTTACGGGCGCAGCGGTGGTCAGCGGGGAGCTGGCCCCAGCGATGCCATGCGGACCTATCTGACCAACTTCACATCTGCGCTTGGTGGGATCGATCTGGCCCCAATTTTTCGGGCTCGGACCGCGCCGGTGCTGAGTGGACCTGTCCTCCGCCGCGAAGCAGAGCAAGCTTTCCAAGCCGGGAATCACGCCTTGGCGCTCGAATTGATGTTCGGACACATGTCGACCGAATACAACGATGCAATCGTGATGCTGCAAACCGTCAAATGGAGCCCGGTCCTGCGAAGGCCCGTTTGGGGATATCGCTTCGGGGTCTCGATGAATGTTCGCGGTGAAGCAACAGACGATCCGAATCCAATTCGTGAAGGTGCGACACCAGCCGGTGGAGGCGGGTTTGGCGATGATGGTGGTGGTCGTGGTGCCGGTGGAGGACGCGGCGGCTTTGGTGGAGGACGCGGCGGCTTCGGCGGAGGACGAGGCGGCTTCGGCGGAGCCAGAGGGATTGGAGCCGGTTATGAGGGGATGGAAGAGGAGATGGGCGACGCCGACTACGGCGGCATGGAAGAGGAGATGGGCGACGACAGCGGCTATGGTGATGAGATGGGATACGGCGATGATATGGGAATGGGCGGCGGCCGTGGTCCGGGAGGTCCAGGTGTTGGCCGTAGCTCGGGTGGACGAGGGCCGGGGGGGCCTGGTGTCGGAGGTCGTTCGCCGGTGCAGACCCGAACGATGCTGAGTCCGGCCGCTGCTGAGACGTTTGATAAAACGCTCGGCCTAGTGGCCGAAGTTGCTTCCCAAAAATTCCAGGAGCGATTTCGCCGTGGTGATTTCGGAACCGTCTTGACCAATGTCGGCGCTCCACCCGTTCCAGTCGATGACAATCGTGGTGGTAACCAACGAAATCCGAGCCCACCGATCAGTAGCGTGACCAGCAGCGAATTGGAGGAGCTTCTCAGCACCGTCGCCGAGCCTCCGCCGATGTGGAAACCGGGCATCGTCTCGCTGGGAGTCGCTGACTCGAAAGAAATCTTGGCAGCCGCTCGAGCCGCAAACCTCGATTTTGTGTTCCACTTTGACGTCTCAATCAAAAAAATGCGAACCCAAACGCAGAATTCATCGAGGTGTCGTTTGCTTAACGTTCGCACCGGGAAGTCGGTTGGGATGTCGCGTGTGATGGACTCGGTAGAGGCGAGCAAATTTGCCGCTGCAGGTCGAATGGACGAACGGGCGTATGTGGAAGACCAGCTAAGTGGTTTGCTGGGAATCATCGATCGACAACTCAAGGTGGTTGACATTCCGACCGCCTTGACCGCTGAAGCGGTTCGAGGTCGCATCGCGACACTCTTGGCAAGTGACACCGCGCGAAGTTTAAGGACGCTCGCCGAGATTCGTTTATACCAAGCAAAGCAGCTTATTTCGGATCAAGAGGTCGAAGCGGCGTTCGATATTGTGGGGGCGGCCGAGGGGCTGACGCTGCTGCACGGATCACAAAAAGAAAGCGTCAACGTTGCCCGTAAATGGGCTGCCGCTTCAGCTTCTGGAGCCGAGTAGGCGAACGACGCTGCCGAACTTTTTTCTCGACTTTAGAGCTTCAAACAGCGGCTCACCTCACCGAATCGATCGGGGCGGTGAGCCGTTTTGCGTTGGGTATTTTGCGTTGGACGGTCGCTTGATCGTTCACGATGTCATTCGATCGCATCATCGTTTGGTTGCGATTCGAAGTTGGCTCGCCACTCTACCGGGAACAAGCAGTCGTGACCCTGCTTCACGCAGTCCAGCGATATCATCGTCGGAAGCAGGTCGGGTGAAACGTGACTCGCGTTCCTCCACGACGCAATCAGTCCCGTGGCACCTCGATACCCTGGATTAGCGAGGTTAGTTCTTCGTCGCTTGTTCGCCCCTCGATCTCGGCCTCGGCGGTCAATTGGACGCGATGTCGCAGTGCGGGAAGTGCGATGTCCACCACATCATCGGGAATTGCGTAGTCCCGTCCACTAAAGGCGGCGAGGGTGCGTGCGGATTGCATCAATGCCAACCCGGCTCGAGGCGAAGCGCCGATGTGAAATGCGGGCCAGCTACGAGAATTCCGTACGATCTTATTGATGTAATCGACCAGCGAATCTTCTACTCGCACGGTTCCGCATAGCTTCATGATTTCAAGCAATTCTTCGGGGGTTGTCACCGTTGACACCTCGTCCTTGAGGCGTTGATTCAAATCAACTTGTCGGCTGTGCATCTTCAGAATCTCTGCTTCCTGCTCGGCCGAGGGATAATCGACTCGGAGCTTGAACATGAAGCGGTCGAGTTGAGCTTCGGGCAAGTTGTAGGTGCCCTCGCTTTCAAGTGGGTTCTGCGTTGCCAGCACTAAGAATGGTTTGGGAATACGATGACTCGTTCCGTCGATCGTGACTCGATACTCTTGCATGATTTCCAGCAATGCCGCATGGGTTTTTGCTGGCGATCGGTTGATTTCATCGGCTAACAGGAACTGCGTAAACACTGGGCCGGGCCGGAAGCGAAATTCACTCCGCTGCATGTCGTAAACCGGTGCCCCCGTGATATCCGAGGGCATTAAGTCAGCTGTGAATTGGATCCGCCCACATTCGCAACCCAGCACTCTGCCGAGGGTTCGCACAAAAAGAGTTTTGCCGAGGCCAGGGACCGATTCAATCAAGACATGGCCACCGGCGAACAATGCGGTCAGCGAGCCAAGAACGAGCTCATCTTGGCCGACAAAAAGCTTGGAGATTTCGTCGGAGATTCGCTCGTACAGTTTTTGGACTGGTATGAATTTCGGTGAGGTGGCGCGGACGCTGGTCTGGGCCGCCCCAACTTGGCCAGTCGCACTTTGGCCAGTCGCACTTTGGCCAGTCGCACTTTGGCCAGCACCCGTTTGACTGAACATGGGAGGCTTCTCAGCCTGGCTCGGTTGTCCTTCGGGCGGCCGTTGCTTGGGAGTGTTCTGGTTTTCGGGGGGCACGCTGCTCAACGCTCAGCCTCATCGGGTGGAGTAGATGGATTGGAGGGGGGGCCGTCGGGAGTTTCGACCTGCGTGGAAGTAGGATCTGCGTCTGGTCGCCGCGCGGACAGCTTTCTCGGGGTCAAGGTTTTTGAGTGACTGCTTGAAGGCACGTCGGGCGTCGTCTCCGAATCCTCCGGTAAGACCCAAGGTCCGCTCGCTTCTCCGTGCATCCGTTTAAAGTACTCGCTGATTCGCATACGAGCATAGCGTTCTCCGCCCGCTTTGTTCATCAGGGCTGCAACCGCATCGAGGTGGTGCCCAAATTCGTTTTCATTGGTGCGTCGAATTCGGCTTGGTCGCCCAAAAATTGGCAGCAGCATCAAGCAGATAACGACACCCAGCATCAGGCCATGCATGGTCACGAGGCTTAGCGGCCAAACGGTCAACAGTTCCATGCCTGAAGCTTCCGGAACGCCCGGTTTTTGAACGCTGACCGGAACTTCGAATCGACCGCTCGTGAGGAAACCGGCCAGGGGCGTAGTGACATCGTCTGGTTGAGAGGCTTGGATGATTTGATCCGCGAGCACCCGATTGAATGGGTTGGTGAATGCGTAGTTCGTCAACAGCGAGCCACCCGCGACAACCAAGATTTGGGAATCACCCCACCGTTTCGACTGAATCTGAACGACCAGTGGTTTACCGTTGGCCTCCGAGAGTTGCGTTTTGAATTGGGTGGGTGTAACCGTGCTCGTTGTTTCGATGGTCGGTAGCCATTGGGCTTTACCTGGACCGGTCGGCCCAGGCACTTTAACCGCATTCGGAACATTAGCGGCGTTATCCGCTTCTGGATCGAATGTCCGTACGTCAAATTCGAGCCCGACTGGCGTGTATTCTTCTGCGGAGAGTTGGGCAAATTCCTCTTGCCATGGCCCCGTGACTTCTCTGACTGGTTGACGCTGAATCAAGGAATCGATTTGAAACCAGCCATTGTTCGTCGTACTCGGCCGATTCATCCTCCACAGCATCCGCTCATTGGTGCTTCTCGCTGCCCGCCGACGATATTCCAAACGTTGGGAAGGAGCTGCCAGTTTTGATGCGTCGTTCCAATACTCCACTTCACTGCCGCTGTCAGGAATCACGTAGACCAAGGTTCGGCCTCCACGACTCAGCCAGCGATTGAACCAATTGGTCGCGGCGGTCCCGACCGGGAGCAGCATCTGGGGCGTCCAGACGATGACATCGGTATCCATCACGCGGTCTGTTAATCGACTGATGTCGCGATCACGAAACCCAGCTCGCGAATAAGACTCGCGAAACGCCCCAAAACCATTCAAGCTGGCCTTTCCGGGCTGCCCCCGCGACTGGCCGTAGTCCGTGGTCAACGACCCGCAGCCGCAGGTTGCAGCAAGGTTCAGCAGCAGAACGCCGAGGGTGAATGAAGCGATCCGGTTCATGCGGCCACCTCGCGACGAAGCTCAATCGATTTTTCAAGGCTCTCGTTCGCTTTCCAAATCTGTTCAAACTGAGAAGCGGTGATGGTGTGACGACCGAAGTACGAGCGTTCAAAGGCGTGGACGGTCATCTTGAGGATCTTTCCCGATTGCGTGTCGGCGCGACGTGTTTCCCGCACATAGCGTCGATTGGTTTTGCCGCGATTGAGTCGCAGCATCCCGACCCGGTCGAGCAACAGAAGTTGATGACCGAACAGCAAGATGATCGCTTGATCAAATTGTCCTTCACCCATCAATCGCTGCGCTTCGGATCGAAGATTAACATCGGTTCGCCGCAATTCTGCCGGCAAGTGCTTCATTCGTTCGAGGATTTGCTCGTCGGAAGCTTGCAGCAAGGCAGCAGACTTTCCTTTCTTTGCAATGGTCAGGTCGGATTCGGTTTTCGAAACAGCGAAGAAGATCAGCCCAAAAATCGTTGCTGCAATCACAATCAGCAGCAGCCAACCAAGTAAGTTCGCGAACGACAAGTCGGTCCCGAACAGTCCTGTTGTCTGTCCCGCTGTCCCCGGTCCCCCTTGGATCTGGTTGGGGCGTTGGGCAACACGCTGGGCTCGCGGTAGCCAGCGACTGTTGCGGTTGACTGAGTCCTCGTTGGAGGGAGTGACATAAACAGGAATGATTTTGCCCGCCTCCGCGTCGTACCATGCTGAATCACTGAGTACCTGCCGACCTTGATCCGCAGTTGGTGAATTTGCTGTTGGCGAAGCCGACTCGGCCGCCTGATTGGCGGCTACCACGTGACTGCTGGAAATGGCAGCCACTGCCAAAATAATCGATAGACCGATGAGGGTAGCGTGTCTCATTTGGGCGTCTCGGCGGCTCGCGTGGGGTGGGCCGCCTTCGTCACAGGGGAGGCTGACGAACCAGTTGCATCGCTTGTGGCTGGGTTGCTTGTGGCTGGGTTGCTTGTGGCTGGGTTGCTTGA
>JBMYRF010000002.1:99262-118298 GCA_049602075.1 Rubripirellula sp. | reverse complement strand
TTGCTTGTGGCTGGGTTGCTTGTGGCTGGGTTGCTTGTGGCTGGGTTGCTTGATGTGGAAGCCTTACTTGAGTTGGACGTCTTCAACGACCTGGAAGATCCGGTTGGATTGACATCGGCGTTAGCCTGGGAGGGCCCCATTGCCAGCCCTGTCAGTTGTCCAAATTCACGCAATGCTTCGGCGCGGACAGCAAGTTCGACTTCCCAGCCCTCCAATCGAATGCGGGTGTCCAGATAGTTGAGCAATCTTACCAGCACACTCACGGCCGCGACGGTCCACAAAGCGAAAGGGACAAAAACCAGCAGGGTAAATAAATCCAGGATCCGCCAATTTCCGAGGGTGATTCCGCGGACAAAAACCAGCGAATACAGCACGCTAACAAGCAGAACCAGCAGCACAAAGGAGACCGCCAAGAATCGTCCTCCCAGATCGCTGGCCATCGGTCCGTGAAGCGACTTGGATCGCCGCGCGAGCGTAATCTCGAGGTCCGATTTGGAACGCAGCGGACATTGTTCCAACAAAATGATTTCCGGAACGAAAGGTCGGCTGCTGCGGGCGATCGCGACGAACAGCAACAGACAGATTGGTATGAAGGCGTCCCAGAAACCGGACAGTGGTTGTCCCCACCGAACGATCAGCAAGATCATCGTTGGGATGGCTAAGCGTTGGACTCCCAAAACCCAGAACCAGCGGGGGAATTGCCGTTTCGCTTCTTTGAAAACGCTTTTCCAAGTGGGGCGTTGCTCAAAGACGGCTTGTCCCAGATAGAGTGTGGTTAGAACGCCGGCAGCTGGGGCTTGCAGCAGCACCAGAACCGCCATCCAAAACATGTACCGTGTGATTTCACCAATCGCTTCTTCGTCGTTCAGCCCGTAAGCGGCTTCACGGAGCGGAATCCAACCGAGCAACGCGGCATTCAGGATTGCCCACACCGCCGCCCCAGCCGTAAAGCCGATCAGCAGCGATGCCGGGTAACGGCGGATCATGATCAACGCCAGATCGCCAATTTCAGATAACGTTCGAAGTCGAACCACGACATGGGTACGGTCAAGTTGCATCGCTGAACTCTCCCGCTGGTTCGATTCGTTTGAGCAATGTTTCGTCTCTCGGGAAGCCGAGCACCACGAAATAGAAACTGATAAGTCCCGATGAGAGCACCGCCCACATTGCTTTGATCACATAGGGAGCTGGACTGGGCGACAAAAAACCCTCTGTAAACGCTGCGCCGATGAATAGCATGGCCGACGCTGCCATCACGGGGACCGCCTTCATCGCACTTTCTCGCAGCGATTCGCTCCGGGTCAGTCCTCCGGTGCTGAACAGTCCCACACCCAAACGCAATCCGGCTCCCGCTGCTAACACGATTGCGGTGAGCTCAAACGGGCCATGTGCGGTGACGAAGTGGTAAAAATTGTCTCCTCCTGTCACATCGGGGCGGGCCATGTACCCAAAGACGGTTCCCAGGACGACCGCGTTGTAAGCAAGGTTGAATAGGCAAGGAATAATCAATACGCCACTGGCAAAGCAGCTCAGTCCAATGCCCGTATTGTGTTGGATGTAAAAACCAGACATCTGCACGTAATGATCTAAGGATCCGTTTAGCGGCTGTTCATACATCTCCTCCATCTGCTCAAGCTGTTGCGTTCCCACCATCCGCTGCGCGAAATCTGGAAACATATTTTCGTTGCGGCCGAGGAAAAGTGACATCGCGAACAACCCAAAGAAAATGACAGCTGCCCAGCGAACACAGGCATCTGCAAAAATTTGTTGGGGTGCTTCGCGAAATAAGACATCTGTCCAGCGGTTCGGTTCAAACTTGTTCGCGCGGTAAAGCTGGTTATGTGACCGCGCCACCAACCGGTGCAAGTATGTCACGGTGCCGGGGGGGAGCTGATAAGCGTCGGCTAACGCGAGGTCAGCACAGGCCGACCGATAAAGTGTCGAGAATCGCGCAATCCCTTCGGCACCTTGGTGGTGGGCGCCGCCTGCTTTGTCCGTTTGACCCTTCGATTCCATGGCATCGCAGAGACTTTCGAGTTCGCTCCATTGGTCGCGACGCTTTTCTAATAACTTAGCGGGGTTCATTCGGCTTCTCCCGAACGCTTCAGCTTTGACCCGACAGCGCTACTTGCGGAATGCTTGGTTGTTGCCGAGCGTTGATCGGCACGGGTTGCTCGATGGTTCGCCTTTAGCGGGTTGGTTAGTGATGGGGCTGTTTGAGGTGACCCAATGCCCCCCGTTTGACCCACCTTGGTTTCCAATGCTAATCCCTGCGGTTTGTTTTCGTCCCGTCGCAGCGGACTGTAACCCGCCAGCGGCCCCAGGTCCGGTGCTTGGTCGGAGGGATCAGCCAAGAACGTTTTGTAGTAAAGCGCGTACATCAGTAAATCAGGGTCGATGTCTCGGCGGAATTCAAATTTTTCGACCAATGGTTCCGTTAAATGGCGGGCGACTTCACGTCGTCGTGCCGGCGTCAGATAGTGACGACGTTCAGCGTAGATCGCCAAGGTGCGGGCCATGCTGCGTGAGACACGATGATCACCCGGAAAAAAAGAGGCCAACGCGGGAACGCGAGGATCATCGACCTTGACGACCGGCAGTCGCCAACTCCGCTCATCCACGATTACCATGGTTCCCGCGGCCAGGTCACCCAACCGTTGCATTCGTCGAGTGCAAATCATGGTCGTCAAGCCGACCATTCCAGTCGGAATCATAAACGCCGGGGGGACATCGGGTGCGACGCTGCTGATTGCAGCCAGAGGCATCAAGTCAGCAACGCGGAGCAAGTTTCGAATCAAGGCTCGTTTTCCGCTGATCGGCCGGCCGTCGATATCAATCGCCCGCAAACCACACGCCCATTTTCCCACGGTACGACCATTGAAATAGGTTTCCATGAGCGTGCCGTAGAACCAGCTGATAATGAAATAGACCAAAAAGGTCGTAGCCAGCATGAATGGGCCGAGTTGGCTGAGGTTGATCAGTCCGCCTGTAATCCAAATCAACAGAACGATCGCAAGGATCACGACCCAGCGGACGACAAAGTCGATCAGAAAAGCTGGGAGTCGTCGAAATGGGCCGGCTAACTGGTATTCAAACGAAATGTTCTCAGGCGTTACCACCGCGATGGTTGTATCGAGAGCAAAGGGTGTGGCCATGCGTTGGGCAAGCTGATGTTCAGAGAAGACGAGGTTCAGAGCAGGTTGCCCGCTCGTTCAATTATTATCGATCGTCATCGACTCGACCACAACGAGGCGTCAATGTGAGCGATCTGTCACGAATTTCTGGCTGTCCAGTCTTGGCCGAATTGGCTGCAATGTAGAGCCCAGCAGGTGAATGGGGCTCTGTGGGTAAGGAAACACAGCTCGCTCCCGTCTATCGCTCTCCCAAGCTCCAGAGTGACCTGCCGGCTATCCGGGGGCGGTGACGGCATCCATCGTTGGTGACGGCATCCATCGTTGGTGACGGGGCAACCGCGCGTGGTCGGACATTGGCAATCGTCTTCGTGATAAAACAAAGCGTTTGCGACCAAATTACCTTCAGAGAGTTTGACGCTATGAGCGGACAGGACTCCTTCGCTGGCGAAGCGATCCCGCACGGCCCCGATCCCAACACGGATCCCTATCAGTTGGATGTGTCGGCGATCCGAGAGCCCCCCCAGACTCTTCGAGGGGCCCTTCCCTACCTGGGGCCAGGGTTCATCTTATCGGCTTCGATTGTTGGTTCGGGGGAATTGATTGCGACCACGATCGTCGGTGCGAAAGCTGGTTTTGTCCTGATGTGGTTTATCATTTTCAGCTGTCTCATCAAAGTGGCGGTGCAAATCGAATTTGGCAAGCACGCGATCAGTTCGGGTGAATCGACGATGGCGGCGCTGAATAATTTGCCAGGTCCCCGGTTGGGAAATGCGAACTGGTCGATTTGGACTTGGTTGCTATTGATGGCCCTAAAGATGTTGCAGGTGGGTGGCATCGTGGGCGGCGTGGTGCTGGCACTCGAAGAGTTCTTTCCCTTACTGCGAGAAATGCCGGTTCGCGCGATTACCGCCTATGCCGTGGCGGCTTCGGTCTCGCTGTTGGTGTTCCGTGGTCATTACTTGTTGATCGAAAAAGCCTCGTTGCTGATGATCGGCGGCTTCACGTTGTTCACACTCGCCTCGGTTTGTGTGTTGCAGACGACTGACTTGGCGATTTCAAGAGGCGAGTTTGTTTCTGGGCTGATCCCGAATATTCCCGCTGAAGCAGCGATTTTGCTGGTGGCGATCGGCGCGTTCGGAATCACCGGCGTTGGGGGTGATGAAATCATGGCTTACAACTACTGGCTACTCGAAAAAGGTTACGCGCGGTACACGGGGCCCCGTGATGATTCACCCCAATGGGAAACGCGTGCCAAGGGCTGGATTCGAGTCATGTATTGGGATGCCACGCTGGCGATGGTTGCTTACACCGCGATGACGGTGATGTTCTATTTACTCGGCGCCGCGATCTTGAACCGGCAAGGCCTGGTGCCCGAGGACAACCAACTGATCGCGACGCTGGGGAATATGTACACGCAATCACTCGGGCCCTGGGCCCGAACGGTCTACGTCATCGGCGCGGTCGTCGTGCTTTATTCGACACTGTTCGCAGCCTTGGCTGCCTGGACGCGAATGTTTTCGGACGCCTTTGCGCGTGTCGGCCTGTATCGTTTCGAAAACGAGCGGAGTCGGCTCTGGTGGATTGGCTTGCTGGCGTGGGTGATTCCTTTCGGATGGGCAACCCTGTTCTTGTTGACCGGCAAGCCGGCACTGATGGTGATTCTGGGTGGAATTGCGACCGTCGTGATTTTGCTGATCGTCGTTTTTGCGGCGATCTTTTTCCGGTACCGTAAACTCGACCAACGTCTTCTGCCGACACGATTCTATGATGCGACTTTGTGGGTGAGCGCGATCGCGATTGTCATCGTTGCCGCGTTTCTAGCCTTTCAGACTGCGCATCTTGCCTTTCAGACCGTTACTAAATTAATTGGTGAATGAATCTGCTCGGTTTGGGTTGAGTGATGGCGGCTGTTTCTCACCCAGCGTCGATCTCTTTGCTCCATCCAAGGCGAGCTTCGAGAGTGACTAGATTTCGAGCCAAAAAAAAACGATGCCACTCCGCTGGAATGCGAGTGGCATCGAGAACAAAACATGAATGAAGGACAGCAGGGTTTAACGACATGAAGCGTTTTGGTGTGTTAGGAACGGGGCGGATCACACGGCGGTTGGTTGCCGATCTGCAATCGACCGAGGGAGTAGAAGTCACCGCGATCGCCAGTCGAACAGCTGAGCGGGCCCGATGGTACGCGGACCAGTATGGGATTGCGGCGGCGGTTGAAGGTTATCAAGCAATGCTTGGACGAGATGACGTCGACGCTGTTTATCTCTCACTGCCGCCGTCATTGCATGCGGAGTGGTCAATTGCCGCAGCTACTGCCGGCAAGCACGTTTTGTGCGAGAAACCGCTCGCAGCAACTCCCCTAGAAGCGAAGGCGATCGATCGGGCATGCCGCGAGGCAGAGGTGCGTTGGCTCGATGCGACTGGGTGGTTACATCATCCTCGGACCACTGCTGCGGCAACTTGGTTGCAGGAGGGGCGTTTGGGCCAAGTTGGGCATGTGAGCGCTGCTGTTTCGTTCTACCAACCTTTTCAATCCGATGATCACCGGCTCGATCCTTCGCTTGGTGGTGGTTGTTTGCTGGATCTTGGCTGGTATGCCGCCGGTCTAGCTCGTTTTGCAGTCGGCGAGTTGCCTCTGCAGGTCTCGGCTGATGTGTTGATTCGCGAGGGAGTTTCCCAGCGGCTTACTGCGATGATGTGGTTTGATTCTGACATCACTGCCACACTTTCTTGCGGGTACGATACTGCGACTCGCAAGTGGTTTGAGATCGCGGGCACCGCTGCCTCGCTGGTTTGTGATGACTTCACGAGGCCTTGGGCCGAACGTCCAACACGCTGCTGGATTCATGATGCGGCTGGGAAAGTCGAGCAACACTCGTTTGAGGGAAGCCAGGAGCGGGCAATGATCGAATTACTGGCTAGCGACCAGCCACTCGAGCGGTGGCAACGGCAGGCACTTGAAACCCAGCAAATTTTGGCCGCACTTCAAAAGTCGGCCTCTTTAGGCGGCCAAAAGATGGCCGTTTGACTAATGTTATGCGTGGGGCGAGTTGCCCATTTGGCGAATTAGTTGCCTACTTCGCGATGCGGAACTTGTTTTTCGCGAGATCGGCAAGGTTGGATGTTACAAAACGAATCAATGCTCGGGCCGTAACTCTTGATAAACTCTGTTTTGGGAGACGTGTTGCCTGCCCTTTTCTGCCTCCTCGGTCAATAAACTTATGAAGTCGGCGAAAGAAGTAATCGGGGCCACAATGCGTTGGGCTTGGTTTTGCCTGCTGCTGGTCTTGGCCTTTGCCTATCTCGCCGCTGGGCTTTCTCCCTCAGATGAATCGCGCGGCAAGATGGTCGCCGACGGGAACACGCGTGAGACCAAGCGTGGCGAATCGATTGATGCGGTGTCACAGAATGCTTCGTCAGAGAGTCAGGCACGCGACGCCGATCTCATGGTGTTGCCTGTTTCTATCAAGCCGGCGGTCGAGGCCATCAACCGGTTGCGATTAGACAAGCTCGATCAGCATAAATTACCGTCCGCTGGGCAAGCCGATTGGATGACGATTTGCCGGCGAATGTCACTTGCCTTGATCGGCAACGGGTTATCGCTGGAGGAAATCCGCCAGCTCGAGCGAGTGCCCGAGGCGATGCGAGTTCGCGTGCATCTTGATCGGTTGCTGGTCGATTCAAGATATCACAACTATTGGGGAGAACGCTGGACACGGTTTCTGGTCGGGACCGAGGGCGGGCAGTTTGTCGTTTATCGTCGACGACGATTTCGGATTTGGTTGACGGAGATTTTTTCGGCGAACAGGCCGTACGACCAAATGGTGGAGGATTTGCTCACCGCGGAAGGATTGTGGACAGATAAGCCGCAGGTGAATTTTTTGACAGCCACGTTCGACAGCAACGATGGGCAAGCAGATCCGATTCGGTTGGCTGCCAGAACTTCGCGGGCGTTTTTGGGATTGCGGATTGATTGCCTGCAGTGCCACAACGATTTTCTTGGCAACGTAAACTTGGGTGACGTTGCTGATCCGCGCGAGGGCATGCAGACTGATTTTCATCAACTCGCCGCCTTCTTCACCAGTGCAAAAACCAGTGGCCTGCAAGGAGTTAAAGAGGGTGATGTCGATTATGCGTACAAGTATCTCGACGCCGACGAAGAAGTTTCCGTTGAACCAGCCGTTCCGTTTTACCCTGATTTGTTACCGGTAGATGGAACACCTCGTCAGCGGTTGGCTGCATGGGTAACGCACCCGAAAAATCGTCAAGCTGCTAGGGCAGCCGTCAGTCATGTTTGGGCTTTGATGTTTGGGCAGGCAATGGGTGAGTCGGTTGATAACCTGCCACTCGATGAAACAATGGACCCGATGATTGAGAGCTTGGTAGATGATTTTGTCGCTCACGGATTTAACATTCGCCGATTGATTCGGCTGATTGCGTTGTCCGATGCGTTTGGTGTCGACAGTCGCGCGAGTTTCGAGGTGACTCCCGAACACGAGCGTCAAAATGCTGTATTTCCGCTCGTGCGTCTGCGTTCCGAACAGGTGGCCGGCTCAATTATTCAAGCGGCCCGAATCAAGAAAACGGACCGCGAATCCTCATTGATTCTGCAATTGCAAACGTTCGGTGACACCAATGACTTTGTGACTCGTTACGGCGATATGGGCGAGGAGGAACTTACCTCTGATAACATCACGATCACACAGCGTTTGATGATGATGAACGGTAAACTGGTCCGCGAACTGGTCAAGGCGAACCCCGTTCTCAATGCAACTTCCCATATCAATATGTTCGCGGGAGATGATGCGAACGTGGTCGAGATTGTTTTTTTGTGCGTCTTGAATCGCTACCCCACTGATGCTGAACGAGACTTGTTCACCAGGCGTTTGGGCGAAGCCAACAATCGAGAAGACGCGATCGAGGATCTGTATTGGGTGCTTCTCAATAGCAGCGAACTAGCTTGGAATCACTAACGGTGGGCTTGGCTTGATGATTCAGCAACGACAAGAAATAAGCGGGGAAGGACTCTGCGATCGGATGGCTCACCTGTCTCGCAGGACGCTGCTTGGAGCCGGCGTTGGCGGATCGTTGATGTCTGCCTTGGCAAGCCGCTTGGCGTGGGCGGATGAAAAAGGTCTGCACGACCCCGCCAAGCCTCGAAATGTGATTCTGTTGTGGCTCGAGGGTGGTCCAAGTCAGTTAGAAACGTTTGACCCTCATCCCGGCGGTCGCATCGGCGGTGACGTCAAAGCAATACCGACGAGTGCTAAAGGAATCGAAATCTCGGACCTGTTACCGCAGACTGCCGAGCAAATGCATCTGACCTCACTGGTCCGGAGCGTAACCAGCAAGGAAGGGGATCATCAACGAGCACTTTACAACGTCAAAACAGGATTCCGCCCCGATCCAACCTTGAAGCATCCATCGATTGGTGCCGTGTTGTGCCATGTGGATGACCGTGGTGCTGATATTCCCCGAAACGTTTCGATTGTGCCTGGCAATTCACCCGGCCGGGGTGGCTATCTGGGGGCCAAGTTCGACGCGTTCAAAGTCAACGATCCGGCTGGACGAGTCTCCGATGTGAAGCGACCGGTGGCCGACCCACGATACGATCAACGTTTAGAAGATCTTTGGAAGTTAGAGTCTGAGTTTCGCCGGGGTCGACTGAAGAATCTCGATTTGGATCGTACGCTGCATGAAACAGCGACAAAATCCGCTTTGACGATGATGTCGAGTGATCAGCTCGATGCATTTGATGTCTCCCAGGAATCAAAGGCTACCTTGGATGCCTTTGGCGACAGCCAGTTTGGGCGGGGTTGCTTGGCTGCGTCGCGTTTGATCGAGGTGGGAGTGCGTTGTGTAGAAGTCACGCTCAGCGGCTGGGATTCGCACGTCACTAATCACTCGCTGCAAAGTTCTGCCTGCGAGACACTCGATCCCGGTTTGGCATCCTTGCTGAAGCGATTAGAGGAACGAGAGATGCTGGATTCGACGCTTTTGATATGTGGTGGCGAGTTTGGTCGAACACCGATGTTGAACCCAGCGGAAGGGCGTGACCATTGGCCACATGGTTTTACGACGCTCCTTGCTGGCTGTGGAATTCGTCGTGGGGCCGTCTATGGTGCGACCGCGGCCGATCCCAAATTGGATTCAGATCGACCTCTCGACGATGTTTCGGATATGACGACTGTGGCCGATATTCATGCGACGGCGCTTTCTGCTCTGGGCGTTGATCATGACTTCGAAGAAGACACGCCGATTGGGCGGCCGCTAAAACGCAGCGAAGGCACGCCGATAACGGATATCATGGCGTGACCATCAGTTCGCCGTCCTAAGATTCGTGAGCTCCTTGGACTCGCCGTCCTCTCGCACTCATGATCTCCTGGATTCGAGCGGACCTACCATCCGCGCGCTTCAAAAGTGGCATCATGCGAATCCTGCATTTTTTCTCCGCTCTCCTCCTGTTTGTTCCATGCTCGATCAGCATCGGACAAGACCTGACTTGGCCCGACCCGGTTGCCAATCACGTCGTTCCGATGCAAAGTACTGCGGTGACGCACGGACCGGTGCTGGGAGATTTGCAGTCGACTTCGATCCGAGTTTGGTTGCGAGCAAGCAAGGAGATTGAATTCGATGTGCTTGTACGACCCTCCTCGGGACCTTTCGATACGGCCCGAGTGACAACGGCAGAGACGCTTGCCGACCAGGATTTCACCGGTTACGCACAAATCGATGGTTTGAAAGCCAACACCGTTTACGCCTATGCCATTCGTGTTGGCGGTGAACTGATCGACACTCGTGGCGATTATCACGATCCTTGGCCAACCTTTCGCACTCTTCCCGATGCAACAAGTTATGCCCATCCGTTTAATCCGGACGGCAAATTTAATTTCAGTTTTTCGATAGGTGCTTGCCAGCGTCAACGATCCCCCGGTGAAACGTATGGTATCTATCCCAATCCCCCCGCATTCGACACGATCTGGAAGAGGCATCGGCATCGTGTTGCCTTTCACATCGTCAATGGTGACTACACCTACGAGGAAACAATCAATGGCTCGGTTGCGGGGATCGAAAACAATTACAAGCTTTACTTGCAGCGTGGGCGGTCACTTAATCGCTTGCTAAAGCACGTCCCTCTGCTGACGATGTACAACGATCATGAGGTGACCGACAACATTGACGGTAGCGGTGAGGTTGGCCTGGGTGACGGCAATTATTTGGTCAGAGATCCAGCGCTGCGAGTCTGGCAGTATTACGCTGATTGGAGCAACGGGACTCACTCGCACCGCTCTGCGATTCGTTTTGGTGATTCCGAGCTGCGGGCAGGATCGGATGTCTTGCACGATGCCGCCGCCGATTTTTCAACCTTGCGACTCGATCAGGTAAGTACCTTGCACATCGGTCCTTTTCTGAAGGGTGCCTCCAAGCCGAAAGCGCCGACACGAGGTGGACGCAATGTTGGTGTTTATCGCGTGGAAGAAGTGATTGACAAGAATCGCCTGCGATTAGATCGACCGGCCAAGCAGTCGGGATCGGCCACTTACAGTATTGGCACGCACCATTACTTTGATCGCGTCGTTGGGAACTGCCATTTCTTATTCATTGATACGCGCGGTGAGCGATCAAAGTGGAAAGGTGTCGACCATTCGCACGATCCCGATCGGCATGTGATGGGTGAGTCTCAAAAGAAGTGGTTTGTCCAGACGGTCACACAATCAACTGCGGAGTTCTTAATCGTCATTTCGCCCGATCCCTGGTTCATCTACCACAGTGCCTATCATATGCGCGGAGATTCCACCGAATCAAAGGGGGATGGTTATTGCGGATACGTCCACGAACGTGAAGCGTTGACGGAGGTGCTCGATGCGATCGAAAAACCGGTTCTGTTATTGACTGGCGATGTCCATCACCCGATCGCAGCCCAGATTACTGATAACGTTTGGGAGTTCTTGGTTTCGCCAGTCAATTCAGCAAATCATCCGATCGGGACTGCAGGTTTGCCACCCCTGGGTGGATGGTTTGATAGCGAAGGTCGGAAAATCAAAATCAAATGGTTGGGTGGATATCCCGATAACGTTCACTATCTGAGACAACGGCATACGGTATACGCGGTGTTATCTGTTAATAACGTCGTAAAAGCGGGGCGAAAGCAAGGACCCGGATATCAGTTTCTGGCGTATGACGCACCACAAATCGTCGTCAGCTTTCACGATGGTTATAGCGGAGAAATGCTTTATAGCGAGGGAATCTCGACTCTCGACGCGATGCCGCCTCAACCGGCGGCGGAAAAGAAAAATCGATTTGGACATTGGAATCGCGATTGACCTTGCCGATGCGATAACAATATCGCGACCAAATCTCGCAGTCTCATTGGAGCATCATGGGTCACATCAAAGAGTATGCGGCGACCGTTTCCCTTCCAGTACCGGTGGAAGAGGCCTTCGCTTATCACGAACGTCCTGGCGCCCTCAAGCGACTTGTTCCGCCTTGGGAATCGGTCGAGATCGAGCGGAGTGACGGCAGCCTCGACGTTGGCAGTCGCGTTGTACTGACCACCAGGATCTTTGGTTACCCCGTCCGCTGGGTCGCAGAGCACACAGAGTATGACCCGCCACACCTATTTGCCGACACTCAGATCTCAGGACCGTTCGCATCTTGGGATCATCGTCACGAGTTTCGGTCTGAGGGTGAGGGATGTAGCCTCAAAGATCAGATTGCGTATCGAGTTCCGCTCGGTGCGTTGGGGGCGATGCTCGGCGGCGGAAAAGCGTTGAAGACGATCGAGCGGATGTTTGCCTTTCGGCATCGCCTGACTCGAGACGACTTGCAGTTGCATGCTGATCGCCCCACGGAGGCAATGCGGGTTGCTGTGAGTGGGAGTAGCGGTTTGGTGGGTGGTCAGTTGAATTCGCTGCTGACACTACTAGGCCACGAGGTTCGACCTCTCGTGCGATCGATCAGCGAGGATTCAAACGAGATTGCCGTTTGGAACGGTGAAGAGCAAGCAGAAAAACTAAACGACGTCGATGTCGTCTTTCATTTGGCTGGGAAGTCAATTGCGGATGGGCGTTGGAGTGACAGCGTCAAACAAGAAATACGTGACAGTCGCGTGGTGAAAACTCGCGAGCTTTGCGAGGCGATGGCTAAGTTGTCACATAAACCTAAGGTTTTAATTTGTGCATCGGCAACAGGCATTTACGGCGATCAAGGTGACCAGGTGTTGGGGGAAGGCTCTGCACCCGGGGATGATTTTTTGAGCGGCGTGGCGCGGGAGTGGGAAGAAGCTTGTTTGCCTGCGGTGGAAGCCGGCATTCGGGTTGTCAATGCGAGGTTAGGAATCGTTTTGTCACCTACCGGCGGCGCGTTGCAGAAAATGTTGCTGCCAGCAAAATTTGCGGGTGGCGCCCTTGGCAATGGACGTCAGTGGTGGAGTTGGATGGCGTTGGATGATGTGATCGGCGCTTTTTACCACGTGATGACAGATGATTCGATTTCTGGACCCGTCAACTTCGTCACGCCAAACCCGATTACTAATCGGGAATTCGCGTCGGCGTTAGCTCGTGTCTTGGGGCGACCTGCGATCTTTCCTGCGCCTGCTTTCGCCCTCCGTGCCGCGTTAGGCGAGATGGCTGACGCTTTGTTGTTGGCAAGTACAAGGGTTGAGCCGGGCGTTCTCACCAAAGCTGGGTATTGCTACAGATTCACTGATTTAACGCAAACACTTCGATATCTGTTGGGCTGCGAACGGCTCGATTCGATCCAATGAACTCAAATCTAATTTTTGTTTTGAATTTGCTCGCGACCTGGTACATGGTCGGGTTGATTTGGATGGTGCAAATCGTGCACTACAACCTGTTTGACAGAGTCGGGCAGGACAAGTTCATTCAATACGAAGCGGACCATGGGCGATTGATTACGCCCATCGTTGGTGTGCCGATGTTGATTGAGATTGTGACGGCGGGCTTGCTTTTAATGAGTGCTCCCGCTGGTTTTCCAAAATGGGCCGCGTGGTTGGGCATCGTGTTGGTGATTGCCATTTGGATGTCGACGGCTTTGCTTCAGGTCCCTTGTCACAACCGTTTGATGGAAGGGTTTGACGAGGCGACCTATCGAAAACTGGTCAACACCAATTGGATCCGCACGGTGTTTTGGTCGGCGCGGGGTTTGTTGACCGGCTACTTCCTACTGAAGCTTATGAAGTAGCCACGCAGTCCGTTTGGAGTGCGGTTTCGGTGCATTGCAGATTAGCACCGGGCGAAACGTAAATTGGCAACCGTCGGTACGATGGCTGGCGATTCCAGTTGCAAATTTGGCCGGTTGGGCGTTTCTATTTTGCTGCGATCGCCTTGACAACCGCGTCACCCATATCGGCTGGCGTTGGGGCCACGACGATTCCAGCGGCTTCCAAAGCGGCAACTTTCTCATCGGCGGTTCCCTTGCCACCACTGATGATCGCACCCGCGTGTCCCATTCTTTTACCGGGAGGGGCTGTTCGGCCCGCGATGAATGCGGCCATTGGCTTTGTTACATTTTCTTTGGCGAATGCCGCTGCTTCTTCCTCGGCGGAGCCACCGATTTCACCGATCATCAGGATCGCTTCGGTTTGGTCGTCTTCCTGATATCGGATCAGTAGGTCAATGAAGTTGGTTCCGACGATGGGGTCGCCGCCGAGTCCCACACAAGTGCTTTGTCCGAGTCCCAGGTTGCTGGTCTGCCAAACAGCTTCGTAGGTCAGCGTTCCACTGCGGCTCATCACACCAATCTTGCCCGGGTTGTGGATGTATCCTGGCATGATCCCGATCTTGCAAGCACCGGGTGTGATGATACCGGGGCAGTTGGGTCCGATCAGAACCGAATCGCTCGCTTTGACCTTTTCATAAACCCGCACCATGTCGAGAACAGGCACGCCTTCGGTGATGGCTGAGATCACTTTGATCCCCGCATCGACCGCTTCCAGGATCGCATCTGCTGTGAATGGTGGAGGGACGAAAATCATCGTTGCATCCGCACCGGTTTTATTGACCGCTTCTTCGACAGTGTCAAAAACTGGGATTCCTTCCACATCTTGCCCACCTTTGCCCGGCGTGACACCGCCGACCATTTGGGTGCCGTAATCGCGGCATCCAAGAGTGTGGAAGGTACCTGCGTTGCCCGTGATTCCTTGGCAAATGACTTTCGTATTACCGTCAACCAGGATGCTCATGACCGATTCGTTGGGTTGGGATTAAGCTGAAAACAATGACGGGGAAAACAATCAGGCGAGCGGATTGCTAGACTGCCGCGGCGACGATTTTCTTGGCGGCGTCGGTGATGTCGGTAGCGTTGATGATGTCGACATCGCTATCGGCCAGCATTTTTCGCCCCTCCTCCACTTCCGTGCCTTCTAAGCGGACGACCAGCGGAACGTTAAAGCCAACGGTTTGGCTGGCTTCGATCAGTGCTGCCGCGATTGTGGTGCAGCGTGCGATGCCTCCAAAAATGTTGACCAGCACGCCCTTGCATCCAGGATCAGAAAGCAAAATACGGAATGCCTCGGTGACTTGCTCCGCGTTTGCTCCACCGCCAACATCCAAAAAGTTGGCTGGCTCGCCGCCGTGATATTTGATGATGTCCATCGTTGACATTGCCAAGCCAGCACCATTGACCAGACAGCCAATATTGCCGTCGAGTTTGACGTAGCTCAGACCGAATTTACCAGCCTGGACTTCACTTGGTTCTTCCTCGGAGAGATCTCGCAATTCAAGTAGGTCTTTATGCCGGAAGAGGGCGTTGCTATCGAAGGTGACCTTTGCGTCGAGTGCGATCATCTGGTCATCGGTCGTGATGACGAGCGGGTTGATCTCGGTGAGCGAGCAGTCGTAATCAACGAAAAAACGACAAATCGCTGGCATGAATTTGAAGGCGGCCTTCGCGGCGGGGCCCGAGATCCCGAGCTTTTTGCAGAGTTTACGCACCTGGTAGGCTTCCAGGCCGATCGCTGGGTCGAAGTGTTCTTTGTAAATCAGTTCGGGAGTTTCCTCGGCGACCTTTTCGATTTCGACGCCGCCCTCGGTGCTCGCCATCAACACAGGTTTCGCTGCGGCTCGATCGAGCACGATCCCGAGATAGAGTTCTCGCGCGATAGAACAGCCTGCCTCGACGAAGACCTGATTCACGGTCTTTCCTTCGGGCCCGGTCTGAATCGTGACCAAGGTCTTTCCGAGCAAACCCTCCGCGGCCTGCCGGACCTCATCGGCTGATTTGCAGACGACGACTCCCCGCTGGTCAGGGTTGTCTTTGACCATACCTTTTCCTCGGCCGCCGGCATGGATTTGTGATTTAACGACGGCGATCGGCCCCCCTAGTTTTTCGTAGGCGGCGACGGCATCGTCAGGGCTGGTGGCAACGATCCCTTCCAAGACCGGTACGCCAGCTCGGCGAAATAATTCTTTTCCCTGGTATTCGTGAATCTTCATCGACTTGGTCGTTGCTGGTGGGATCGCGGCAAACAGGTGTCGGGCGGAAAACGGATTTTCCGCTCGGCGAAACGAGGTGAATGTCGATCTTGCGACCACGAAAAAGGTTCGCCTGCCAATCAAGTGACCGACCTAATGGCCGGGTCAGGTATGAAGGAAACCAACCTTTTTTCTGGAACTCCTCGATTCGGGAAAACCGAATATACGCATAGCTTCCCGCGTCAGGAACCACGGGTCGATTTGATGCCTCGAGATGTGACTAACGTGGGGCTCCGGCCGCGGGTACCATAGTGCATTCGCGGACCGACCCGACTCCCTTTTTTTTCGAAGACTTAATGACCGACGGCTCATCTCATCCTGGTCTGGTTCACTTAGACTCATCCGACAATGTTGCCGTCGCGACGGCTCGGCTTTGTCGCGGTCAGTCGATCTCGACGGTGTCCATCACGATCACCCCTCGGATTGACATCCAGCCGGGACACAAGGTTGCGGTGAAACCGATTGCGGCAGGGGAGGCGATCGTGAAATATGGTCAACCGATTGGGTTGGCTACCGGGGCGATCCAACCGGGGGATCACGTTCACACGCACAATTTGATTGATCATCATGTTGTTTCAGATGATTTAAGTGAGGTGTCACCACCCGAATCGCCACCGATGATGCGGCGTCAGTTTGACGGTTTTCATCGCCCAAATGGAAGTGTCGGTACACGCAATTACGTGGCGATACTGTCAACGGTTAATTGCAGTGCTTCGGTCTGCCACAAAGTAGTTGAGCGGTTTGATGCTGAGCGGTTAAAACGTTGGCCCAACGTGGACGGCGTGTTTGCGGCGACCCATACGACCGGCTGCGCGATGCAGTATCACGGCACCAAGCATCAAATGCTTGGACGGGTCTTGTCTGGTTATTCGAATCATTCGAATGTCGGTGGATGTGCCGTCATCGGACTTGGCTGTGAACAAACGACTCCCGGTTATTTAAGTGAACATCACGGCATCGTTTCGCTCTTCGCGCCGGATGGACGGCAGCTGACGCGTGACGATGGCATCCCGATGATGACGATGCAAACCGAGGGAGGAACACGAGCTACGATCGAAAAGGCGGAGGCGATGGTTGAGCAGATTCTCGATCGCGCCAACGAAGTCTCCCGGTCGCCGGCGGATGCATCCCATTTGACCCTCGCGGTGGAGTGTGGGGGTAGCGATGGATATTCCGGGCTGACCGCGAATCCGGCGGTTGGCGTCGTTTCGGATCGGTTGATCGCCTGCGGTGGGACCTCGGTGATTTCCGAAACCACCGAGTTGTACGGGGCCGAGCATCTGTTGGTGCGTCGCAGTCGGTCGCCGGAGATCGCAGCTAAACTGTTGGAACGTATCGATTGGTGGAAAAAATATGTCGGTATGTTCGGCAGTGAGTTAGACAACAATCCGTCGGTCGGCAACAAAGCAGGTGGCTTGAGTACGATTACCGAGAAATCTCTGGGGGCGGTATCAAAGAGTGGATCGACAGCGCTCGAGGCGGTCTACGAATATGCCGACCCGATCACGGCGAAAGGTTTGGTCGTGATGGATTCCCCAGGATTCGATCCCGCCAGCGTGACGGGCAAAGTTGCTGGCGGCGCAAATTTGGTCATGTTCACCACCGGTCGTGGGAGTTGTTTTGGTTGCAAGCCAAGTCCAGTCATCAAAATCGCAACGAACACTCCCCTCTTTGAATCGATGAATGAAGACATGGATCTGGATGCCGGCGTGATCGTGGAAGGTGAAGATGTCCAGCTCGTCGGTGATCGCTTTTTTGACTTCTTGCTATCTGTCGCCAGTGGTCAAAAAACTTGCAGTGAAAAGTTGGGATTGGGGGACCACGAATTTGTGCCTTGGACTGTCGGTCCAACGCTGTGAGCCAGTGAATTCGATGTTGAAAGCTAGGTTTTTAGGATTGAATGATTGAATCTTGGTTGGGTGGTCAAGAAAGTAGGTTGGGCCGATGCTTGGCCGGCTACCGGCCGCTCGCAAATCAAACTTTAACTCTGGCATCTGCAGGCTGAGATCGGATGTTCGAAATTCGCGATCCTGTGATGGCACGCTCACACCTGTTGCGGGGGTTGCTGGTCTCTCGCATTGCGCCGATGACAAGTGGTCGATCGACTCAGGCTTTGAGATGGGCAAAAGAGTTGGCCGGTCAAGGCGGCGCACTTCCACCACTCGGGGTCATCGCCGACATCGGTGGCATGCTGACCTCCCATCGTGATGTTGCCTTTGCCCCCGGATTACCGGTCGTTTCCGGTCTTGAGCACACATTGACTCGCCGGTACGAGGATTATGTATTGGGCAAATTCGCGGCTGACCAAGCTTGGCTGCGTGCAGCTGATTCGCTGCTCAGTTACCAGGGACGCGAGCGGGACCAAGCGGTCGCCTATTTCATCATTCGCCTCTTAGAACGGGTTCAATTCGCTGGAACCCAATTGAGCCCGGCGGTCATTGACCGTTTGCTAAAAATGCCAGCCGTCGAAGTGTTGCAGGATGCCTGGGATTCGGTCGAGCAGATGGGGCTTTCCAGCCTGATCGTTGATCAGTTGGATCACCTGGTCAATGCGATCCAACGTGCGGGTGACGTGGTCGGATCGGAGGATTTGTTCGAGTTGGAATCAGGTACTGCTGTCGCACCCTTAGGGCAGCGGATTGCAATCAGGCAGGTCTTGCAAACCGCTGATTTGCTGCGCAGCGAGATTCCACCACTGCGTCCGCGGGTGAATGGGCATCAGAGTTCGGTAGCAACCCATTTGCAGCAGGATGATCAGTATCCGATCGGTGGTTTTCATTCGATCACGAATCGCGGGACCTTCGAAAGCCTGGTTCGCTCTGAGTTGGCTTACATGGACGATTCCGAGCGGCCGGATCTCTTCGACATCAAATACGCTCGACACGAGTTGTTGTATTATTCTCGCGACGAGAGCTTGTTTCTGAGGCGACGTATGGCTTTCGCGTTTGTGCTGAATTGCGACTTAAAGACGGCGCGAGTCAAAGACGATCAGTTGCCTGTCCAACGTCTCGTTTTGCTATTGGCGTGTTTGTGTGTCGTGGTCCAGCAGCTAACAGACTGGTTAGGTAAAGATTCGCTCTGCTTTGAATTTATCTGGTGTAGCGAAGCGGACTCAGACCCGCTGAAGCCGGAGCGGCAAATGATCGAGGTGATTCTTCGTGAGCAGATCAGGCGGGGGAACGTCGTTCAGCGAACGCTTGGAGTCGACCAGTGGCAAGAGCGTGTCGAGGAGCTCGGGCGAACCCGTTTTTGCCAAGCCATGCTGGTTTCTGCTGGTTCAGCAAAGATGCCGGACGTTGAATTACCTGACCAGACGACGGTGATGCGAATCGAGAAGTCAGGATGGGATGAGTGGCTGCGGCGTCTCCAAGACTGGTTGCATATGTGGTGTGTCTGAGGTGCCGGTCG
>JBMYRF010000002.1:41657-99164 GCA_049602075.1 Rubripirellula sp. | reverse complement strand
TTACTTCAATGTCAGCGTTTCAATTTCGGTTGCCGATTTTGGCGGATGTTTCGGGCGGTCTCTGGAACTGTTGTTCCCGGTGCGGCGAACCAAGAACCACAATGTCAAGGTGACGGCTAGGATAGAACCGATGGCTGCAGCCCCTTCCCACAGTAACGCCCGACGCATCTGATCGACCGGTTCCAGGACTTTTGCCAAGCGATATTGCACCATCACCAGCAGGTCCGTTTCACCACCGGAGTTCGTGTGGCCACGGTCTGAACCGGTCTCCCAATCGGTTGGGCGTTGCGGGACTGCGACGGGCTGCATCGTGGCGATCCAGGTGCCGGCAAACGAATCGCCATCGTTTGCTTCACTCAATGGATCCTCGTAGTCAACGTCACCGCCTTGCAGCAGGAGTTGCATGGTTTGCGGCTTGATTTGATATTTTTCGCTTCCCCGTTTCTTGTCCCCCAAACGCCGCTCATCCATCAGGGGATGTTGCAAGATCGTGCCCTGTGCAATTCCCTCGCGGGCTTCCACTAAAACGGCCAACTGGTTCCCACCTTGCTTGCTTTGCAGCAGTCGGAAGTCACCCAGGTTGATGGTCATGACAAACAAAGCATCGGGTGTCTTGCTTGCATCCGAAAAGTAGATTGGTGTGCTAACTGCAACTTTCCAGAGACGCGTTGCCGTACTTTGAAAGGCGGCTGATAGGTGAGTCCAGGTCAACGGGTTGACCTCGCCGATTTCGGTTTTCTCTCTCGGCAAATCAACACTACCACCATGAAAGTAGGTTCGATAGCAGAAGTTTTTTCCCGCGCTGTTTTCCGCTTTATTGATCGGTTCGTTGTAGGCGATGCTGAGGATCGTTCCCTTCGCATCGGTGACGAACATCGTGGCCAGTCGTGGCTGCTGAGAATTATTCGATTGGGAATAACGGCTCAGTCGATCTGCCAGAATGACGTCAAGCTGCTGGCGTGCTTCGACGGCAAGGAGCCGTTGGCGTGCCACGGTGTCACCGAGTGTATTGGCCGGCGTTTTCATCGCCACAATTTCGTCCAGCGATTGGCTGATCGTTTCGGATTGCAAGGTGGTTTTCAATTGGGAGATAAAAGGTGGATAGCTCGCTTCGTCCTGCGATAATTGAAAATAGCGTTCGATTTCAGCTTCGAGTGTCTGTGCGGCGAACGCAGCTGCTAGCTGGTTGCTGCCCGTCGCTTCTTTGCGAAGGGCTTCGAGAGCTTGTTCACTTGCGTATTGAATACTTCGTGATCCGAACACCGTTGTGGCAAACAGTACCAGCAGTGGGCCAACGATTCCCAGCAGCATCAGCGGGCGACGTAAACGGGTTGCATCACGTCGCAGCAGGTCTTGCTGGATTTGTTGCACATTGGCATATCGGTGTTCAGGATTAGCAGCGATGCATTTCGAGATGATCCGCGCCAAGGGTCGGTCGACATCGTTGCTTTGCAGATGTTCGTCGGGGATTGGGCTCAAACGAATCGTGGACCGATAGTGGTGCAGTTTTTCTTTCAGTGATCCGGCGGAGTCCAGGCTCTCCAGAAGTTGTCGGTCACGATAGGGCAAGCTGCCTGTCACCATTCGGTACATGATGACACCGGCGGAATAGACATCCCAGCTTGCATCGGGGGTGGCATTCAACTCGGCTTGCTCTGGCGCCATGTAGAACATGGTTCCTAAAGCTGGTGACTGATCGTCAGAAAAACGACTCTGCCCAAAATCGGCCAGGCGGGGCTCACTATCGTCCCCCAACAGGATGTTGGCAGGTTTGATATCGCAGTGCAGCACACCTTTAGCATGGCACCGATTCAATCCCGTACAGATTTTTCGGAACATTTCCACGGCCTCGGCGACGGGCAGTCGAGGGCGGCTTCGCAGCAAGTCTTCCAGCGACCCACCTTCGATTAGTTCCATTACGTAGTAGGGTGGATCGGCGTCCCAGCCCACTTCCAACACTTGGACCACGTACCGATCGGCAGAGAGCTGGACCAGGTTTTTTACCTCGCGGCTGAGTAACGACCAATTGACGCCACCGCGATGAAGGTAGAACTTGACGGCTACTTGCCGACCGGTATTCAAGTCGCGGCCCACCCAAACTTGGCCGAATGCACCCGCTCCCAGAAACTGATTCAATCGGTAGCCTGGGACTTCGGCTGGTGGCGTGGTCGCTTGCATCGACAGCTTCTTGCTGGTTGACTGGCCGCCCACGGTTTGAAATTCGGTTTCTTCGTTATCCACGCCGTTGTCTGAATCCTCCATTAACCAAACTGCCGCGAACGAATCGTTCCGTCCCCGAGTGAATTTGCCCGATGTGTAAACAGCGATTTTCTACTCTACGAGAGATTGTAGCCGAATTGCGATCGTTCGCTGTGACCGCTTGGGTCACCGGACTGGTCGCTTTGCTGGTTGGACCAGCCCCCTTGTTTGGTCAGGGACCTGTGGAAATTCGTCAATCCGCAACTGAAAATCCCGCAACTGAAAATCCCGCAACTGAAAATCCCGCAACTGAAAATCCCGCAGCTGAAATCGAGGAGACCCTCAACGGCCGCGATGGACGCGAGCTGTTGCTGCGTAATTTTCGTCCGCAGAGTCAATTGCGAGTCAAACGTCACCTGAAAACAAGTGCCAAATTTGTCGCCGTTGATGTGCACACGCACTTTCACCATCGTTTGCACGATAGTGAGGAGGCATTGGATGATTATGTGGAATTAATGAATCGCAATCAGATCGCTGTCTGCGCCTCGTTGGATGGCAAGTTGGGTCCGCAGTTAGAGCATCACCAGGCTTATTTGTGGTCTCGGTATCGTGAGCGGTTTGTGATTTTTGCCAACATCGATTGGCGTGGTGATGGTGCCGAGGATCAGCCATCGACTTGGGCTTGCAATCAAGCTGGCTTTGGCGACAGAACGGCGCGTCAGCTGGCCTTGGCGGTTCGCGAGGGTATCAGTGGATTGAAAGTTTTTAAGCAGTTCGGTCTCCGTTATCGGAATCCTGACGGGTCCTTGATCGCGGTTGACGATCAGCGATTTGATCCGATCTGGCAAGCTTGTGGTGAGTTGGGAATCCCGGTGATTATTCACACGGCTGATCCCGCTGCCTTCTTTGAACCGATTGACGAGACCAACGAGCGTTGGGAAGAGCTCAGTCGTCACCCCGATTGGAGTTTCTATGGCGAAGCGTTCCCGACTCGACTCGAGCTGCTGGAAGCGCGGAATCGAGTGATTGGCCGGCATCCCCAAACCCAGTTCATCGGCGCCCATGTGGCGAATCACGCAGAGGATTTACAGCGTGTCAGTGAGTGGTTGGATAAGTACCCTAACTTGTGGATTGAGCCGGCTTCACGCATCGCCGAGCTTGGGCGTCAACCTTTCACGGCCCGCGAATTCCTGATTAAGTACTCGGACCGGATTTTGTTTGGGACTGATGGTCCGTTTCCTGAACAACGCGTGCGTACCTATTGGCGATTTTTTGAAACCCATGATGAATCATTCGATTACAGCGAAAAGGTTCCACCGCCTCAGGGTTTTTGGCAGATACACGGCATCAAGCTGCCGGACGATTCACTTCGAAAGCTGTATCACGAGAATGCGATGCGGCTGATCCCGGGGGTCCGAGAACGGGTCCTTCAATTTCAGCAACGCGCTGAAACCTCCCACCGTGCTGATGATAGGAAGCGGCCATGACCGATGCCAGTTTTGCGATTCTGACCTGCGCCTGCGGTGCAGAGCATGCGGTCAAATCATCCATGGCGGAATGTGGCTGGCGGCTTGCCTTCTCGCGGCCGGGATTTGTCACTGCCAAGAATGACCAACCCAACGCTCCATTACCGGAGGGGATTTTTATTCGCACGGCTGCCCATTCCCTCGGGCAATCACGCAATCAAATGGCGATCAGCCATCTCGATGCGCTGCGAGAATCGCTGGTCGCTTTCTCCGCGGTAACTTCTCCAGCGGCAAGTGTTCGGCCGCGCGGCAAGGTGTTCGATGAATTGCATGTCTGGTCAAAGGATCGGGCACCGATTGGAAGGTTTGATTTCGAGCCCGGGGTGGATGAAATTTCGAGGGCAGTCGCCGATGAAGTGTTTGCGGCGATCGGCGATGATTGGCTGCGTTGTGATGCTCCTAACCGCATCGCCGAGCCGGGGAGTCGTGTGCTGGACATTGTCTTGGTCGATCCTTCCCACTGGTTTTTCGGGACGCACCAGGCGCAGACTTGGCCGACGCGGTGGCCGGCGGCGGTCCAGCCCATTTCCCCCCGTTACGAACCGATTTCGCGGGCCTACTACAAGGCGGCTGAAGCGATCGCCTGGAGCGGTTTTCCGATGCAACCTGGTGACCTGGTGGTTGAGATCGGTAGTGCACCGGGTGGAGCCTGCGGCAGATTGTTGGAATTGGGCATGCAGGTGATCGGGGTCGATCCCGCCGAGATGGACCCGCGTGTTGCCAAGCATCCTAAATTCCGGCACCTGCGTGCTCGCGCTGGCGATCTGCCACGGAAGACATTTCGTGGTGCTAAGTGGATGTTGGTCGATTCAAACGTTCGGCCAGAAAAAACGCTTGTCACCGTTGAGAATATCGTGGCCAATGCGAGGACCGATTTCCGCGGTCTGTTGCTGACGATGAAAATCGGTGATTACGATGCACTCGATTTAATTCAGCAGTGGCGGTCAACGATCGAACGATGGAATCCTGTCTCGATTGATGTTCGACAATTAGCGAGAAACCGCGTGGAGGTGTGTTTCGCGGTTCGGTTCCGGTGACTTGGGGGCTGTGACTTGGGGCTGTGACTTGGGGCTGTGATTTGGGGCTGTGATTTGGGGCTGTGATTTGGGGCTGTGACTTGGGGCTGTGACTTGGGGCTGGGCCAGCGCAAGGTCACGACGGCACGGCGAGAACATCAACGGCTTGGAAACCTGACGCGGAGCTCGGGCCACTGAAGTTCGGGCTACGGTCTGTCAAAGTTGCTTGGCGTTGAATGTGTCACCCTCGGCAGGGTCGCCTGTTTTCAAGCCTTTCATGAACCAACGGACTCGCTGCTCACTTGATCCGTGGGTGAACGTTTCTTGATTTGCGTAGCCTTGGCTGCGTTTTTGGAGGGTGTCGTCACCGATTGCCGATGCGGCCCGAATGCCTTCTTCGATGTCGCCCGCCTCGAGGATTTTCTTCTGTCGTTGGGAATGGTGAAACATGACCCCGGCGTAAAAGTCGGCTTGCAGTTCCAGCATGACCGAGTAGCGGTTGTACTCCGCTGGCGGAAGTTGTCCGCGAAGACGATTGACCTCATCGGTTTTGCCAAGCATTTTTTGGACATGATGGCCAACCTCGTGAGCGATCACGTAAGCCTGGGCGAAGTCGCCTGGTGCCCCCAGTTGTTTTTCTAATTGATCAAAAAAAGCAGTATCGAGGTAGACCGTTTGATCGGCTGGGCAGTAAAACGGGCCCGAGGCGGAACTTGCCAGCCCGCAGCCAGATCGCGTCTGTCGGGAGAACAGCTCAAGTTTCGGCTCGACGTAGCGGAGTCCGCTTTGGCGGAATATTTGATTCCAAACATCCTCGGAATCGGCCAGGATCGTGGCAACAAATTCGCCCCGCTCTCGGTCGATTTCCGAGAGTTCGACGGGTGGTCCGCCTGGGGCTGCGGCGTTCGGGTCCGGCTGGACTTGTTGCAGAAGTGCTTGGGGATCGCCACCGAGCAGCATGAAGAGAATCACGACAACAACCATTCCTAGTCCACCACCGACGACTGTTTTGCCGCCACCCCTACCGCTGCCGCGGCGATCGACCACATTGTCGCTTTGCCTTCTACCGCGCCATTTCATGCCGATTTTTCCTCTGCAGTGATCGAAGCAAGAATCATAACAATCCGCCGATAGACCCGGCCAGGGCTGTTGGTGAGAAGCGAAGACTGTTGGGTGAGAAGCGAAATTCGTTTTTGTTTAGCGGCGTTTGCTCGGTGTGTAGTGATTACTTAGGAAGGGGGGCATTCAGCACTCAATCGGATGGGTGCCTCGGCTTGGGGCACCGATTTTGGGGCCATGGGTATTTTGGGTTTTGGATTTGGTACCGGCTTTCGGGTTGATCTTGCATTGAATCGCTTGGTCCGCCTAGTCTCCCAGATCAGTTGTGGACCCTACACGTTCCCATATATCGATGAAGTGCCATGGAAGGCTTTCCACTCCGCAAATTTTTCAACTTTTTGCTGCTTTTGACTGTCGCTTCGGCGTCGTCCCTTCATGCCGAGGAGGCAGAATGGATCTGGGCGAACGGTAGCTCGCTTGAGCAGCCGGTTGCTGAAGGCGAAATTTGTTTGTTTCGTAAACCGATCAATATGCGAGTCAAAGCGGAGGGCCGGATCGAGATTGCGGCCGACGATCGCTTCGAATTGTTTGTCAATGGGAAACTGTTGGGGACGGGGAACTCGGCTCGACAGTTGAAGCAATTTGATATCACCGATTACCTTGAGATTGGACGCAATGTGGTTGCGGTTCGCGTCCTCAACACGCACGGATCGACTGCGGCTCTAGCGGCTCGTGTTTCAGTGCGACCGCTGCAGGGTGAGAAGTGGTTCAATTTCAGCACCGATGCTTCTTGGCGTACCAGCACCGAGGACAAACCGATGTTCGAAACCACGGTGTTTAATGACCGATTGTGGGGTTCCGCTACGACCTTCGGCAAGCTTGGCGATACAGTGCCCTGGGATCGCGATGTTGATGTGGTCGCCGAAAAGCAGGCAGAGCAGCAGGAGCGATTTCAGATTCAAAAAGGCTTTGGCGTTCAGCGTGTGCTTGACGATGCAAAAGTCGGATCAGTGATTGCGATGACGTTCAACGAATTTGGGCACATTATTCTCTCGCAAGAAGGTGGCCCGCTGCTGTTGGTGTTCGATAAAGATAAAGATGGCGTGCCGGAACATGTTCGTACTTACTGCGACCAAGTCGAATCTTGCCACGGCATCCTGCCGCTTAACGGCGAAGTATTCGTGACTGGCGATGGCCCTGATGGAACTGCACTTTACCGTTTGACCGATGCAGACCGGAATGGAACGCTGGAGCAGGTTCGTACGATTTTGAAATTCAAAGGCCCAGCCGGCGAGCATGGTCCGCACGGCCTAAGGCTTGGTCCCGATGGAATGATTTACGTCGCAGTTGGCAGTCACTCCCAAGCGATTGGTGAAGGTGGCGAAGGTGAAACGTTGCGAGACGTGTATGAGGGGGATCTGCTGCCTCGCTACGAAGATCCTGCCGGACATGGGCGTGGCATCAAGGCGCCTGGCGGAACGATTGTTCGGACGAACGTCGATGGTTCGGTCGTCGAGAGAGTAGCCGGTGGATTGCGAAATGCTTACGACCTTGTTTTTCACCCGAGTGGCGGCATGTTTGTGCACGACGCTGACATGGAAGCCGATGTGGATACGGCTTGGTACCGGCCGACAACTTTGTTTGATGTGACCGAGGGGGGTGAGTTCGGTTGGCGAACGGGTTGGGCAAAATGGCCTGAGCATTACTTTGATCGCCTGCCTAATTTGTTGGACACCGGTCGCGGCAGTCCCACCGGGGCTGTTTGCTATGAGCACTACATGTATCCGACTCGGTACCACAACTCATTGTTCTTGGCGGATTGGTCTGAGGGACGCATTCTGAATGTTCGTTTGAAGCCGCGAGGCGCGGGCTACATTGCTGACAGTGAAGTATTCCTCCGAGGTCAGCCACTCAATGTCACGGATCTCGATGTCGGTCCTGATGGATCGATCTACTTTTGCACTGGCGGTCGTGGTACGGGCGGCGGCGTTTACCGAGTGATTTACAAGGGAACGATTCCCGAGCGAATGAAGAACTTGGGCAGTGGAATCGCTGCGGCGATTCGTCAACCGCAATTAGAATCAGCTTGGGCTCGCCAGGAGATCGCATCGATCAAACGCGAGTTGGGTGATAAATGGGGAGCCCTCGTTGCGGGCGTCGCCTATAGCAACGACAACCCCGCTCATTACCGAACACGAGCGCTCGATCTGATGCAGCTGTTTGGGCCAGTGCCGAGTGAAGACTTGATGTTGGAATTGAGTGAAACGCAAAACGAATCGGTGCGAGCAAAGGCTGCTTATTTGATGGGCTTGCACTCTGAGCGTCGGACAGCAAAACGCTTGGTCTCGATGCTCGAAGATCAGGACGCCCGAGTTCGACGGGCAGCCTGCGAGGGCATCTTACGCAGTGGGAAATTGCCGGAAGACGTCGATTCGGTGATCAATCTGCTTGCCGAGGAAGATCGCACATTGGCCTTCGCTGCCCGTCGCGTCCTGGAGCGGATGCCCGTGGAGGATTGGCGTAACAAGGTCCTTGAAAGTTCCGAAATACGCGTTCGAATCGTTGGTGGCTTAGCGCTGGTCACGACTGACCCGAGCGAATCGACCTGCATGGAAGTGTTATCAAGTGTCAGTAATTTGATGACCGATTTTCTAAGTGACGCTGACTTCGTCGATACGTTGCGGTTGTGCCAGGTTGCGTTGCATCGGGGTGAAATCGATCCCGAGAGAGTCACTGCTCTGCGTGAGCAATTGTCCGAGGAGTTTCCAGCGGGTGATAATCGCATGAATCACGAACTGATTCGCTTGATCGCCTACTTGCAAGCAGACGAGGTCGCTGAGCGAGCAATCGAATTCTTGGAAAGTGACAATCCCGAAGTCGATCGCACGTTGGTAGCAATGTGCATGCAATTCTTGTCCGAGGACTGGGACGCTGAGCAACGCTACGAATTGTTGAAGTATTACGAAAATGTGGCCCGCAACACGCCATCAAACTCGTTGTCGATGTACATCATGGCGGCAACGCGAGACTTTGCTTCCGGGTTGTCAGATGAGGATGTTCAAGCGATCCTCGAGCAAGGTGCTGTGTGGCGAAATGCAGCCTTGGCGGCGATCTACAAATTACCGCGGCCAATCGACACTCCAACCGCGAAGCTACTACGTGACCTCGATAAGCAACTCGTCGAAAATCCCCAGCCTGGTGATTTGGAACGGCGGCTTCGTACCGGGATCGTTGCGATGCTGGCGACCGCGAAGGATGACGAATCAGGCGCTTACCTGAGATCGCTTTGGCGTAACGAGCCAGAACGCCGTCCGGTCGTTGCGATGGCTTTAGCTCAAGCACCCGAGGGTGAGAATTGGGATTACCTGGTTCGTAGTTTAAATGTTGTTGAAGACCAGGTCGCGATTGAGGTTCTGCGGGCGCTCCGCGGGGTGTCGGTGGCGACGGATGACCCAATGGCAATCCGACATCTCATTTTGCTTGGCTTGCGTGCTCAAGAAAAAGGAACTTCCTTCAAAGATGCCGAGTCGTTGTTGGAGCATTGGACCGGCATGGAGCGACCTGCTGGGGATGATTCCGAGGGTGGCACCGAGGAGGTTGGCAGGTCGATGGCACCTTGGCAATCTTGGTACGCCAAAACTTATCCAGATCGCCCGGCTGCCGAACTGCCGCAAGAGAATAATTCGAAATGGGACTTTGACCAACTGGTGGAATACCTTGATAGTGATAAGGGTAAATTTGGTGACCCAGTGCACGGCCGTAATGCCTACACCAAAGCCAAGTGTGCGACTTGTCACCAGTTTGGTAACTACGGCGAAGCAATTGGGCCCTCGCTGTCAGGGATTTCCCGCCGCTTCAGTAAGCGTGAAATCCTGGAGTCGATTCTGTATCCCTCGCACATGGTGAGCGATCAGTACGCCAGCAAAAAGGTTTTGACGCTTGACGGTCGGGTGATTCGGGGGATGGTCATTCAAAGGACTGATCGCTCCATTGAAATTCGTGACGCAAATAACACAATGACCGTGATTGCGGAGTCGGACGTCGATCAGATTCTTCCCAGCAACAGCAGCATCATGCCGAGTGGATTGCTCGATAATTTGACGCTGCAGGAGATTAGTGACTTGATGGCTTATATGGGCGTTCTGCCACCCCTGGAAATCGCGACCCGTCCCTAGAGGCTGGTCTTGAAGATTTTCGGCTGAGTTCCACAGGTCTGACTTTCGATATCTCGCCCTATATTTCGAAGAATTCCACCTTAGATGGCTTGTCACGCCGTCTTGGTGGAATCTGGCGTTTAGGGGAGACCCGGTCTCAGGCCTCCGCTTAAACCTCCAGGTCACTGGTCTTCCGCTCCGGGTCACCGGTTCTCGTCTGATCAAGTCGCTGATGGCAGGTTCCCAAGATTTGACTTGGCAGGCAGAATAGTAGGCGCTCTCTCTTGCTTGCCTCCTTTCGCTTGATCGGGATTCGCCGTGGAACGCCGTCTGCTTACGTTTATTATCGCTTCGACGGCATTCTTCCTGTTTTACGCGGCGTTGCGTGCGAAATTCTTGCCGCCGCCGCCGCCGCCGGTTGTCGAGGAGTTAGAAGATGGGGACGGGACCGTCGATCTCGTGGTCGAAGAAGATAATGCGGAACCAGTGGGTGACAGTGAAATCGAACCCGTTGATCCCGGTCCGTCAACGGTCAGCGAGTCGACCGAAAGTGAATTGATCGCCGAACGGCCTCAGCAGCCTACTTGGGTAACACTTGGCTCGATGGATCCGGCGGGGGGCTACATGATGCTGGTCACGCTGAACAGTCGTGGCGGCGGGATTGAGCGTGTAGAACTCACAGAACGGAAAGAGAATGGCGGGTTGAAGTACGCTCGGGTTGATGTTCGTAGCGGTTACCTGGGCTACTTTGCGGGTCAGTCCTCTGACTCGATCAGCGGCGTGAAAGTGAACGTGGTCGGTCCAGGTACACCGGCCGAGTTGGCGGGTGTTGAAGTCGGGGACGTGATTGTTGCTGTTGCGGGCCAGATGGTCGCGACGCCCCAAGCGATGACGGAAGCCCTCCTCAGTACGAAGCCTGGGGATGAGATTTCGGTGGAAGTCGTTCGCGGCGAGGAGGGGGCCTCGAGGGTTCTTTCGGCGACGCTTACAAATCACCCATTGGATTTGATTCGACTAGCGCGGGACGGTGGGGCCGACCAAGTGGCAGGAAACTTGTCCCAGTTGTCCTGCCTTGTTTCGCTCAGTCAGATCAATCGCAAGTCAATTCTGCCAGACGAGCCAAGCATTTCGACCGTGCCGAATCCGGCCGAGTTGATTTGGGACGCCGAATCGACAACGACTGACTCAATGCAATCGGCATCGTTCAAGATCGATATGAGTGCGGGAGAGATGAAGGCCGCGGGGGGTGGTGCAATCACGATGCATCGCCGGTACGGGTTGAACGAGGGAAGCTATGTAATCGATATGTCGATCGAATTAGAGAATCGCGATGACAAACCACAAGAGCTCGCCTATCGGTTGGATGGGCCCAATGGCATCACGTTAGAGGGATGGTGGTACAGCACCAAAATCAGTCCGAATTTTTCCGGCTCTGCCGCGCGTGACTTGGTCTACAACACCGCGGCGGAAGGTCATGAATTGATCAGTGGCTACACACTGCTAAAACACGCTAAGAAACAGCCTGAAAATCCTCTTTCTGCCATCTTCGCTCCCGATGGAAGTAGCGACGCACGCAACCTCCGCTACATCTGCGTCGATGCCCAGTACTTCACGGTTGGCTACATCCCAGCAGAAGGAAAAGACTCTTTCACGACTTTTCGGCGCGGAGCCGGTGGAGTCGTTGCTGATTTCGACGCGGTCCCGAGGCATCAAGAGAGAGCGGTCAACACCAGTTTCTATCTGGACAGTGTGGTGGCGGAAGTGCCAGCCGGTGGCTTAATGAGGCAAGATTTGCGATTGTTCGCTGGGCCCAAGCAGCCCGAGTTGTTGGCCGAGTATGGATTGGAACGCTGCATTTACTACGGTTGGTTCGCAACGTTTGCCAAGCTGTTAGGGGCCTTGTTGCACGTACTCTCGGGCATCGGCAATTACGCGTTGGCGATCATCTTGTTGACGTTAACGGTGCGGGGCTGCATGTTCCCGCTCAGCCGAAAGGCTGCCATCAACGCACAGAAGATGCAAGAGTTGGCGCCCGAGATGAAGAAGATCAATGAGCAATACAAAGATGACATGGAGGGCAAGCTAAAGGCGCAGCGTGAGTTGCAACAGCGTGTCGGTTTCAACCCCTTGGCGGGATGTTTGCCGATGTTCCTGCAGTTGCCGATCTTTATCGGTTTGTACCGAGCACTTTCAGTCGATATCGAGTTGCGACAGGAAGCCTTCATGAGTCGTCTTGATTGGGCCTCCAATCTCGCAGGCCCCGACATGTTCTATTACTGGGGCGATTGGTTGTGGCCGTACTTCTCTGGGCGGGGGACAGGGTGGCTCGGCCCCTATTTCAATATCCTGCCGGTATTGGTTGTCGTACTTTTCTTGTTGCAGCAGAAATTATTCATGCCGCCTGCAACTGACGAGCAGACAGCGATGACCCAAAAGATGATGAACATCATGACATTGGCGATGGGCCTATTCTTTTTCCGCGTACCGGCTGGTTTGTGCATCTATTTCATCACCAGCAGTCTATGGGGAATCGGTGAGCGGATTTTGGTCAAGAAAACCTTGCCTCAAGGCAATCACTTTGATGCTGCCGTCATTGAGGGAGCTGCTGGGCGAAGTCAGACAAAATCAGCGACGTTGGCTGAACGGCTTCGAAACCAGGTTGCCAAACCGGAAGTCCCGGTTGAACCGCCAAATAAGCGGAAACGACCGAACAAGAAGAAAAAATAGTGTGTCCTTCTCCGAGGCCCCTCCCCCACTTTGGTGTCGCGGTGGTGAGGTAGTTGGGATCGTGTTGAGCTGCAGCTGTGGCGGCTTTCAGTGCCCACGGGCGGATTTCCGCGGGTTGACGGCGACAATGCCCGGTCCGCTTGGCGGTAGTGCGGAGCCGATTTCATCGTGAAATCAGGGCCATTCAATTCGCCGCAATGAGCGTCAGTGGCGCCGGCAACAATATTTACTAGACTCTGCGTTATGAACGAACCTGACTCCCCCGAATCTGAAGAGCAACCCGTGGAATCCGTGGCTGAACCCAAGCCGTCCAGTCCTGCCGAGGACAATCCGATGGCCACTGCTTCGCGGAGTATTCGTCCCCATGGTCTGGCCGATGGGCTCAAGCTTGCCACTGCCGCTGCGCGGGTCGCGCTGGACAACAAAGCCTCTGATGTGGCGGTTTTGGATGTTTCGGCTCAGAGTGCCGAGTTTGATTTCTTTGTCCTGGGAACCGGGACCAGTCGCCGTCAGTTGCACGCAATTAGCGAACAGATTGACGACGAATTGGAAAAAGTTCTCGGCGATCATCGGATGGGAATCGAAGGCTACGACGAGAGCCGTTGGATCGTTTTGGATTACGGCAGCGTCGTGATCCATTTGTTCGACGACGAAACTCGCGAGTATTACGATCTGGAATCGCTGTGGGCCGATGCAAAATTGGTGCCGCTAGCGGATCTTGGTCTCTCTTCCTCTGACGCCTGATCCCCTCGATCGCGGCTGACATCATGCACGTACCGAATCTGTTACAGCAGCGGTTTGCCGAGGCTTTATTGGGAATCACCGAGGGTGGCGATGCATTCGCCTCGATGATCCGACCCACGTCGGATCCCAAGCACGGTGATTACCAAGCGAATTGCGCGATGCCATTGTCAAAGAAACTGGGCAGCAATCCGCGCGAAGTCGCTCAACGCATTGTCGATGCGTTGAAAGTGGACGATCTATTTGAGAATCCTGAAATCGCGGGTCCGGGATTCATTAATCTCAAGTTGACCGACGACTTTCTACTCACAACGCTTCGTAATATGCTCGGCGATGTGCGATTGTCGGTGCCTAGGGTCGAATCCGAGCAAACGATCATTATCGATTTCTCGTCCCCAAATGTGGCCAAGCCAATGCACGTTGGCCACATTCGCAGCACGGTGATCGGTGACGCGCTGTCGCGAACATTGCAGTTCATCGGCCATCGGGTCATCACCGATAATCATCTCGGTGATTGGGGAACCCAGTTTGGGATCATCATCTACGGCTACAAGCATTTTGGTGATCCCGAGGTCGTAATGGCCAATCCGGTTGCCGAGCTGACCAAGTTGTATCGCTTGGTGAACCAGTTGATCGAATACCGCAAGGCGGTTGGGGCATTAGAGTCGTTGCAGCAAGCTGTCACAGACGCCAAGACTGCGGTCGCTCAATCACAGGCCGAGCTCGAATCTGCGGATGCAGAAGATCCGCAAGCGAAAAAGAAGGCGAAAAAAGGGTTTGCTTCCGCAGAGCGACGCCTGGCATCCGCCAGTGGAACGCTGGCTGCTGCTCAAGCCAAAATCGATGCAGTTGATCAGGATTCGAACCTTTCCCAACTCGCGGGTGAACATTCCAAAATCGACAGCGCGGTTCTTGAAGAAACTGCGAAGCTGCACCACGGTGACCCCGAGAACGTCGCGTTGTGGGAACGTTTCCTGCCTTACTGTAAGGACGAGATCAACCGCGTTTATGATCGGTTGGATGTCGATTTCGATCACACCTTAGGCGAGAGCTTTTATCAGCCGATGTTGGCCGACGTCGTTGCAAAACTAGAGTCGCAAGGTTTGGCCAGTGAGAGCGACGGGGCGATTTGCGTCTTCCTGCCTGAATTCGACGCGCCAATGATCGTGCGAAAGCAGGATGGTGCGTTTCTTTACGCGACGACTGATCTGGCAACCTTGCAATATCGCCGCGAACATTTTGAGCCGACCGAGATTTTGTACGTCGTCGATACACGACAAAGCGAGCATTTTGAAAAACTGTTTGCCGTCGCGAACCACTTTGGGCTCGAACAAGTCAAGTTGGTACATGTCAATTTCGGAACGGTCTTGGGCGAAGATGGCCGCCCCATGAAAACACGTAGCGGAACCTTGATTGGACTCGAAGGATTACTGAACGACGCAGTTGATCGCGCGAAACAAGTCGTCTGTAATCCCGAGCGTTTGGCGGTGTTTGATCCGCCGATGGAAGAAAGTGAGCAAGAAGCGATTGCTGAAACGGTCGGGATTGGTGCGATCAAGTTTGCCGATTTAAGCCACCATCGGACGAGTGATTACCGCTTCAGCCTGAATAAGATGGTCTCGTTGGAAGGTCGCACCTCTACCTACGTGCAATACTCGTTCGCGCGAACGCAAAAAATCCTCGAGAACGCCCAGAAGTGTGAGTCAGACGTCATCGAAATGGTGGCTGAGCATGGCGTCGAGTTCACTCACCCCGCCGAACGAGATTTGGCACTGATGCTGATCCGGTTCGAAGAAGCCCTGCAAACGGTTCACAAGGACTACGCCCCCAATCTGCTGGTCGATTACCTGTTAGACACAGCGAAGGTCTATTCTAAGTTCAACGAGAACTGCCACGTCCTGAAGGCAGAGACAGAAACCATCCAGACCACGCGACTGATGCTGGTCTCGCTGACGGGGCGGATGTTGCAAGTTGGCTTGGGCTTGTTGGGCGTTGGCGTCGTGCCGCGGATGTAGTTGGATACGGACGTATTCGGTCGCGAGCGTAGTTTGGAAGAGTGAACGTCAGCAACGCCGACGAGGATTCCCCGTAGGCGGGTAGGTTGTAATTGAATTACCCTCTCTGTGCTGGCCGTTTTCGGTAGGTTTCACCCCCGAATGCCTTTGGTAGGTAGCAGCGTTCTCGCGGAGATCTGTTCAGGCTGATGCCCGTATTTTCCACGAACCAGCGGAGAGGTGGGGGATCCGAAACGTTTAGAAGGGGCTTGTACGGGCGGGGAGCGGCGAAATTTCCCCCAATGTAGTTGGAGGCAGTATTCGATCTCGATTCCGACTGACTCTCCCTGGGATTGGAAATTCAGGGGAACTTGTTTTACGACCTCGCCATTGAGTCCGTCAGTCCGGAGGATTAGTCCGGTTTGGCGGTTTGTAGGGGTGATTTGCATCGAAGCACCGTTCCAGTGTGACCCGGGAAAAACAGCGATTCACAGAGTCGGAGAATCACCGGGCTCCGTGTAGACTATGGTGACGGACCGCGGCCCCCATTTTCCAGTTTGCCTTGTGCTTTGACTTTCGATGTCTGACCTTACACCTCAATTATTTGCCCAACGGGTCGTCGATCTCGGTCTCGCTGAGCGGCGGGCAGTGGATCAGGTGATCAATGATGTGGGTGTCGGCGAGCACGATTTGAAGGACATGATCAAGGCGATGCAGCGGCATGGCCTAGTGACTACGTTGCAGACTGACAAGATTTTAAAAGGGGATCGGCAGGGCTATTTCTACGGTGATTACAAGGTCCAGTATGTGATCGGTGCTGGTACGTTTGCCCGAGTCTATCGCGCCGAAAAAGATGGCGAGGTCTATGCCGTCAAAGTGCTTCGCAAGCGTTTCCGTGATGAGGTGAAGGAACTAGAGCAGTTTTTGCGTGAAGGGAGCATGGGACTGAAGCTGCGGCATCCAAACATTGTCAGCATTTATGATGTCATCCCCGACAAACGTAACCCGTTTCTCGTCATGGAGTTTGTCGAAGGTCAAACCTTGCGGGATTTGGTCAAACGCCGCGGCGGTTTGCCTGCTGAGTTAGCACTCCAATTGATGTACGAGATCTCATCTGGATTGGCTTACGCTGGATCGCTCGGAATTGCGCACCGTGACTTGAAGTTATCCAATGTGTTGATCTCCTCGGAAGGCAAAGCAAAGTTGGTGGACTTTGGTTTGGCGGCTTTGACCGACCGCAATAACCCTGAAAAAATGGCGGACTGTCCCAACGCGCGGGCAATCGACTACGCCGCTCTAGAGCGAGGAACGGGAGTTCGCAAAGACGACCCACGCAGCGATATCTATTTCGCAGGCAACATGATGTACCACATGTTGGCGGGAAAGCCCGCATTGACTGAAACGCGAGATCGCTTGGCTCGTTTGAATGTGTCGCGTTTCCAGGATGTTGTTCCGCTTCACGAACGGGTCCCCGATATTCCTGGAGGTGTCAGCCAGATCACCCACCGCGCCATGGAATTCAGTCCCGAGAAACGAATTCAGACAGCAGCCGGTTTGCAATCGGAGATTAAGAAGACCCTCGAATTTTTACGCTCTGGTGGTGTCACGCGGCGCGATGCTGATTTTTCAGCTCCGATGGCAGAGCATCATGATGATGATGAAATGCCGACCAACGAGGGTGAAGGTTATGTTGTCATGCTGGTCGAATCGAAGGCCGGACTTCAGAATGCTGTTCGCGAGAAATTGAAATCGCGGGGCTATCGTGTGCTCATTATTTCTGATCCGGCGCGGGCGTTGTCTCGATTCAGTCCGGAAGAAGATCCGCCAGCGGATTGCGTCCTCTTTGGGGCCGCAGAACTCGGGATACTTGCGATGGACGCCTTTAATCAATTCGCAAGCGACGAGCACACTGCGAACATTCCCGCCATACTGCTTGCAGATCATCGGCAAACTCAGGTGATTGGCAATGCGGTCACCGATGAAAAACGACGATTATTGTCGCTGCCGCTAAAAGTTCGGGAATTAAGAAACGCTCTGCAAGAGTTGCTCCGCGGCGTGCAGCGAAGAGAGATCGGCACCTACTAGATCCTCGACTCGGCTTGGGCTGCCTTGGCTTTCCAAATGCGTTCCCCAATGGCTCACAAGCAAATGTCGAGCGGGTTGGCAGAGTGAACCTTACCGATTTGATTTTTCAAACGGGGTGGCCACTTGCCGCAACTCGGCTACCGATGACTAGTGCATTGCGGGCTGCGGGGTGAGTTGCTCGAAGCGGTTCCGCGGCTATGCTCTTTCGGTTTTGCCTTTTGTCTTGCGTTTTTGGCTAACGCAAAACCGGCGAGTTTGCCCGCCGGTTTGGTGCCGAACCTTGGAGGCCGTCTTCGGTGTCTTGGCGGCTGTGGACTCGCAAATTAGGTGCAAATGCACTCGAATAGATCGAATGGTGCGTTCCTTTGGGGGGCTATTCTATGGCCGGCGGGCGACAGAATTGGGGCCTTAATGAAGACGTCGCTCAAGTATCTCGCTGGATCAGACGATACCATCCTCATCTTCAGAACGCAGCGACAGAGTGTCCGGGGTTGCCGATCTTGACTGATCGGTAGGCTTTCTCTAACTTGCTCAGCGTTGACGGCGACGTGCCCGAGTGGTTAAGGGGGCTGATTGCAAATCAGTTTTTCAGCGGTTCGAATCCGCTCGTCGCCTCTTGCGGTTCAGTGTGAGGATTTACAGCACTGAACTTCGCTTGCCCTTTCCCCACGAGCCAAATGGGTCGGTTCTTCGTTTGCGAGAGGCATCGGGTTTGGCCGGCTTGGTTCCTGGGCCGCGGCTTTTAGCTTTGAGGTCGCAGATTTCGATTGCCAATCGTTCGTAGCCATGAACCATTGCTTCCAAGTAGCCTGATTCGAGTACGCATTGGCGACCGTTTTTACCAAACTCGCCACGAATGGAGGCGTTCTGCAGCAGACTTGCCACGGCTTCGCAGAACGCGTCCAGATTGCCTGGAGCGATCAGTCGGCCTGTTTTGACCTTCAATCACGGTTTCGGCCACTGAGCCGACATCGGCGGCCACCACTGGGATTTCGCAGGCAAATGCCTCAATGATCGATACCGGTGATGCTTCGTTGTGCGAGCAGAAGGTGAATCGGTCAAGGGCCGAGAGTATTCGCGTTGTATCGTGTCGAGTTCCCAGCAGGTGAATTTGGTCGGTAAGCCCTCGCTTCGCAATTTCGGCTTCGATCGTTGCACGCTCCGGGCCGTCGCCTACGATCACCCGATGAGCGGTAGGAAAACGATCTCGCAGTCGCTCTGCCATTTGGATGAAAGCGGTGTGATTTTCCACTCCGCAAGGCAGCGATGATCGCGACTAAGGGAACTTCGTCCGCGTCCCCGAGTTCTTGTCGAACCACCGAACGTTGTGCCCGATCTGCCTTGAACTTTGAGCAATCGATACCGTTTCGAATGACCTGAACACGTTCGGCCGGGACTTTTTCCCCAGGACTTAAAATTTTCGACGGCTTTCCGCCACGGCGATCCAGGCATCGGTGATGGGAGACAAGCAGTGGTTCATCCGGCCAACTCCATCGGGCCAACCGGTGGAGTGCAACTCGGACGCGATTACTGGGACACCGGCCAACTAGGCAGCCAGCCTTCCCCAAAACAGCTTGTCACCTGCTCCCACCGTGATCACGGCATCAGCGCGACGTCGGCGAAACAAACGCACCATGCAAGGCAAGACATGGCGATCCCACTTGTGGTTTAGCAGATTCGCATGCACCGGGAATTCAGCAGCCAACTGCTCGCCGCGTGGGGTCCGCGTCTTGGCGCAAACGACTTCAGTTCAGCGCGAATTTGATCAGGATCGATTCGGCGAATCATGTTGAACAGCAACGTCTCGGCTTCACCCACCGGCATGCTGGTGATTACAAAGAGGCAGCGGAGAGAGGTCGCTGGATTTCGCTTGGTGACTTGCCGCCAAGGACGCGGAGATCAAATGAAACACATGCTCACCCGAGCACCGAAAAAGCAGGAGTCATGGTCGTTGGCACCGGAAGTATGGGAATGCGACTGGCAGGCAAACGGAAGTCGAGTGAGAAATTTTTTCGCAGCTTGCGCGAATCAAAGCTTAGCCAGTTTTTGAATCTCGCCATTTCGGGGTCGGCATGGAATCGACGAATGTGAAAGGGGGATTCGCCGGGCAGATTGTATGCACCATAAGCGCTACAAAATCCGTCGAAGCCTGCCTCGATCACCGCATCGACTGCTACTTGCGTCAGATGCTCGGGTAGGCCATAGGGGAAGGCAAAATAGCGAACCGGTCGATCGATCAGGTTCTCTAGTTCAGATTTAGCGTGAATGATCTCATCTCGCACGGTTCGCTCATCATGGGCGTGGCTGAAATCGACATGGTGTTTTGTGTGGCAGCCGATTTCGATGCCCGCATCAGCTGCGGCTTGGATCTGTTCCAGGCTGTTCACCGCCAATGGTTGCCCCGCCGCCTCATCATGCGGGAACGGCGTCTGATTCAAAATGTTCGCTGTGCAAACAAAGTAGGTGCATGGAATGCGTCGCTGAATCAACAGCGGCAATGCGAAATCACTGTTGTCTCGGTAACCATCATCGAAGGTCAGGCAGACGGCTGGACGTCGTGACTCGCCTCTTTCCATGCGTAACTGCATTTCGGCGAGATCGATCAATTCAAAGTTTTGTTCGCAGTAATCAATCTGTCGCCGAAATCGCTGGCATCCAATCGTCCAGCCATTGGGATGGGAATCAGCGACACGATGATAAAAGAGAACCGAAAGCGGCGCGTTGCCTTCCGCGGAAAGTGTCGCGAGTTGGCGTTGTCGGTGTGGCATGACCGCAGCGGTGCGGGCGGCCAATAAGCCATGGTGGAATGGATTCATTGGCGATCACTGCGTCGGGAGGGAAGACAGGCGGGATTTTCAAATCTACGACATATTGGCGAGCAGACCGGATTGACGCGAGAAATCGATCACCATGCATCAATTCCCGATTCCGTGCCGGCGCGATTATGGCGATCTTGCGGAATTGTGGGTCCGTGTGCTGGTCCGTGTGTTTGTCAGGGTGCTAGTTAGGTGGTCCCCCTTCTGTCGGTGTACACTTCAGGCAATTGGATCGAATCCGCGAACGAGATGGTTAAATATTTTGTCTGGGAAAAATCTAACGCTTTGTTTGGCTTTTGCCGTTTTGATTGGGAAAGCCGCATCTGCGGAGACGCTTCGTCATCCCTTGTCGCTCGAGCAGCAGTTGCAACAAACCGATCTGAATGGTTTGGTCGATCAGGTTCAGCGGCGCGGAGATCCACGTCGTGGGGCTGTTCTCTTTTACAAATCGCCCGCCGCGTGTGCGGGTTGCCATGTTTCTGGTGAAGGGAATTCGCCACTCGGTCCCAACCTTGCGGAATTGGGGGATGTGACTGATCAACACATTGTTGAGTCTTTGCTTTTTCCTTCGAAGTCGATTCGCAAGGGGTTTGAAACGTACTCGGTACTGACTCGCGATGGCAGTCTCGTGACAGGGATGTTGGTGTCACGTGATGATGAAAAGATTGTGTTGCGGGCGTCATCGAATCTGAGTGAAGAAATCACGATCGCCGAAGATGAAGTCGAAGCGATTCGACAGGATCAGCAATCCATGATGCCAACAGGATTAGTGGCATCGCTGTTGGAGCAACGTGACTTTTTGGATCTCGCAGCCTATGTCATCGATGTCGCTGCGGGCGGTATTCCGCGTGCCAAGGCATTGCAGCCACCGGCGGAAGTGTTGGCGATCCAAGATGACACACGGGATCTTGATCATGCGGGGATTTTGCGTGGAATGAGAAGCCGTGATTTCGAGGCGGGGCGGGCAATCTACCACGGCTATTGTTTTAATTGCCATGGTGACGATGGGGATACGCCCTCGTTACCAACGGCGCGCGCTTTCGGTGTTCAGCCATTGCGGTTTGGATCTGATCCCTATCGCATGTTCATGTCCTTGTCGAAGGGAGTTGGGTTGATGACGGCGATGAGCCACTTGACGCCCAAGGAGCGGTATCAAGTGGTTCACTACATCCGTGAGCAATTTATGAAGGCAAGTAATCCTTCGTATTTCCAAGTGGACCAAGATTATTTGGATCAGCTGCCGAAAGGAAAGAAAAACGGAACTGAAATTGAGTGGGTGAATCGCGATTACGGCCCCGCGCTCGCTTCGCAATTGGAACGCAAGTTCACGAGTGTTCTCAGTGTTCGCCTGGGCGAGGTGACACTTTCGTACGATTTACATCGAATGGATCAAGCGGGCGTCTGGCGGGGTGGGTTTTTGGACCTGCGCGAAACCCAGCATCACCGCGATCGCGGTGAAGGCACCGCGGATCCCGATGGCGAACCGATGCGTGGGTTGACCGGTTGGCGATGGGGGCACGATGGAACGTTGGATTACCCGGTCGAAGGTTTGCTGCAACGGGGACCGCTGCCCGAGCGTTGGCTGGATTACCATGGCCATTATCTGTGTGGTGACGAGGTCGTGCTCAGTTACTCGATTGATGGACGTCCCGTTCTTGAATTGCCTTCGGCCGAGCAGTCATCACTGACCCACACACTGCAGATTGGTCCGGGCAAACCCTTGCTGCTCTGTGTCGCGGAACTTGACGATGGGGTGGGACTCGCGCCCACTCCAGGACCCTGGGTGTCTGTTGGACAGTCAGAGGCAGCAGCAGGGGCTGTCGCCGTTTTGTTTCGCGGCGATGCCGCGATGCCGGAGTTCACCATGGCGGGAATTCGCGGACGAGTAAAGGGGTTGAAGTGGCACGTTGATCCCGGTCGCATCGTTTTGGAAATCCCTGCCAGCGAGGAATCGCAGTTGCTACAAGTTGTTCGGGCTGTGGGGCAGGGAAAAGAGTCGCTGGCTGCATTTGCCACTGCAATAACGGACAGGCAAACCAGTGAGGTTCCGTCGCCGCAAGCCAAGACTCACGGCGGTTCACTGCGGTGGCCAGATGAAATTACGACGGTTGGAACACTTGGTTTAAACGACTCTGGGTATGCACTCGACACGCTGACGCTACCCGATCAAACACCCTGGAATACTTGGTTCAGAACCTCCGCGATTGATTTCTTTCCGGACGGTCGGATGGTAGTCACAACCTATGGCGGTGATGTGTGGGTAGTTTCGGGGGTAGATCAGTCATTGCTTAATCTGCGATGGAAGCGATTTGCTGGTGGCTTGTACGAACCGTTTGGCGTCAAGGTGGTCGACAACCACATTTATGTGACCTGCAAGGACCGACTGACTCGCCTGCACGATGAGAATGGAGATGGTGAAGCGGATTTTTACGAGAGTTTCTCTGCCGATACAGACGTCTCGATTAATTTCCACTCGTTTAATTTTGATTTGCAGGTTGATGATGATGGCAATTTTTACTACGCAAAAAGTGGCCATGGTGGTGATTCAGAAATTCCGGGTTGCGTGATGAAAATTTCTTCCGATGGAAAGCAACGTGAAGTTTATTGCACTGGATTTCGGACGCCGAATGGGATGGGCATGCTGCCCGGGAATCGACCAACGGTGAGTGATAACCAGGGCCAGTGGACGCCCGCCTCGAAAGTGAGCCAAGTAAAGCCAGGTGGTTTCAATGGATGGGTTCAGACGTATTCCATCCCCGGCATGTGGGAACCAGGTGGCGGAACCATCGATGTGAAAAAAGTGGTGCCGCCTGACACTTTTGATCCCCCCTTGGTTTGGATGCCCCAGGATTTTGATAATTCATCCGGCGGCCAATTGTGGGTCGATGATTCTCGTTGGGGGCCGCTATCAGGACAATTGCTCCATACCAGTTTCGGAAAAGGTTGGATGTACTATCTGATGATGCAGGATTTCGAAGATGTTTCCCAAGCAGCGATTGTCAAGTTGCCGTTCAACTTTCGAACAGGCATCATGCGAGCACAGGTCAACCCTGCCGATGGACAGGTCTACGCGACCGGATTGCAAGGCTGGAATGGGGGCGGAAGAGTTGGTCTGATGGACGGGGGTATTCAGCGATTGCGGTACACCGGTACGCCGCCGAAACTGCTGACGGATTGCCAGTTGGAAAGTGATGGCTTGCATTTGAAGTTCAATTTCAAGCTCGATCCGAATGTCGCTACAGATCTCCATTCTTACACAGTCGAGCAATGGAATTACCATTGGCGCAGTCAATATGGTTCCGACAAATTCTCGCCAATCACCGATGAAGTGGGGGTCGAACCACTGAAGATTGAATCGATTGCGCTCGATCCCGCTGGGGACGGAGTCAAACTAATCGTCTCGGAACTCCGCCCTGTTGATCAAGTTCATCTGCGCTTGCAAGTTAAGTCAGTCGATGGTGCGGGTTTTGCAGAAGAAGTCTATTGGACATTCAACCAAGTGCCAGGTGTTAAGCTTGATGGACCGGGTCGCGGTGAATCTAAGTCAGACGACCGTAAGTGAGTTGGCTAGGTCAATTCGGTTTTAAGGTGTTCTCTGGCAATCGGCCCAGCACAGTTTCAACCAGCACAGCTTCAACCAGCACAGCATCAACCAGCACAGCATCAACCAGCACGAAAATTCACCCGCTCGATAGAGATTCACGCCGCAGACGTGTGGCGGTATCGGCGACTCTCTATGCATCGTCTTCGACCGGGGTCCGCAATAGGTCAAAGGTGTAGATGCCGGAGGTGTGCCCATCGCTGAAGCCGATGTGGTAGGCATACGAACCAACCGGACTCATCGCTTCGATCGTAAGGGGTTTCGCTTCAGCCGCACTGAGGACTGGCAGTAAGGTCGGCGTCGCTGCTTTCTTTTCTGTCTCGCCTCGTTTCTTTTCGCGGCAAGTTGCGCACGGGCAGTTTTTGCGCAGTACTTGAGCGGTCCATTCAGAGCGTTGTCCATCGGTCCAAGTGATAACGATGCCATTATTGGCGTCACGCTCGATCGCTGTCGGGACGGGGCCTGAATTGGTTTCGGATTGGCCAGTTTGTGATTGACCAGTTTGTGGGGAGACGGGGTGATGTTCAGTCATGTTCGTCGATGCGGTGAGTAACGGTGACGTTTAGGGAATGATGGAGGATGGTGTCGCCTGCTTCACCAAGGAGAGCAGATGCCAAACGCCTGAGCAAGTGGAAGCATCCTTTCTGGATCGATACGCTGTTCATGATTCCGCCATCATTGCGATGCATTTCAGTTGAGGATCGGGCATGTTTTCGAATGACTGACCGTACCGAAAGTGGTATGCCTGAAGTTGGCCGTGCGAAGCCTGCGTTAGTGTTGGCGGCGGTCGATTAGGCGTCGCGACTTGGCTTCAAATCTTGGCAAGCTTTCCGCTGGCACGCAATCGACTGCCACTCGCATGGCCAGGCGGTCACGGAGACGATTTGACAACACTTCGGCAGTTGATTCAGTCGACTCGATCTCGACTTGTAATTGATCCATTTCATCATGGCGAGTCGCGATCATTCGAAATTCACAGGTCGGTTCAATGTCTCGTACGATCGCTTCGATGCTGCTGGGGAAGATGTTGACGCCGCGGATCACGAGCATGTCATCGGCGCGTCCTAAAACACCACCATCAAGCCACAGGAAGTTGCAATCTTGGTCATGCTGACGGTACCCGCGAACGATGTCGCCCGTGCGATAGCGAATCACTGGACCACCGTAACGCCCGAGGTTGGTCAATACCAATTCGGCTTCTTCACCGTCGGCAGCAGCCATCCCTTCGGGGTGGTCACTGTCGAATTTCAATCGTTCAGCGATGAACTCCGTTTCGATTACATGAATACCTTTGCCATCGGAACTTCCGAATCCCCACGCGCCCAATTCACTCGCACCCGTATGGTCGATCACGCGCGCATTCCATGCTTGCTCGATTCGATTTCGAATTGCAGGGATGGATCCACCCGGTTCTCCGGCAACAATCAATCGGGTGACCGAAGTTGCAGCCAAGTCGAAACCAATCTTCTCCGCCACGGTTACCAGGTGCAATGCGTAGGTGGGGGTACAACAGACCACGGTGCAATCGTATTCCTGGAGCATTGACAAACGATTTTCACTCGACATGCCCCCGCCTGGTACGACCATCGCCCCACGCCGAATCAGTGCGTCGTTTGCTGTCCAAAAACCGATGAACGGACCGAACGAAAAGGCCATCAGCGCGATGTCCCCATCGGTGACGTGGGCCGCGGACAGCACAAAATCCCAACAGTTCAACCACCAATTCCAATCAGCCAACGTATCGGCAACTGCCATCGGGAACCCTTTGGTGCCACTAGTCTGGTGCAGTCGAACATATTCGTGCTGGGGACGATCAAAAATCTTGCCAAGTCTTCGGTCATCCGAGATTAACTCGGATTTTTGCAGCAATGGAAGATTCGATAGTTGATCGAGAGAGGTGAACGGCAGCGTGACGGTACTGAGCCGGTCTTTGTAAAACGGCCGGAGGCGAATATTGGACAACAACTCATTCAGGCGAAGCAGTTGATGCTCACGTCGAGTCTCTGGCGAGAGTTGCATGGCATCGAGGGTGGTCATCATTGTCTCGAACTGTCACTGAACTATGTGAAGAAAGGGTTAAGTTGCAGGGCGTTCGATTTCCGATCGAAGGCGTCGCTGACATACCAACCTCGCGTCAATGACAGCATTATGCGCGTTTTTCCGCTGTAAGTCTGGTCCAGTCTTTGTCGCCGTTTGGAATCTCAATAAGTAGGAAATGTGAAGAGTCAGTGAGATTGAGTTTTGGCGGTTGCAATGAGACTTCGCAGCGTCAAACATGCGGTTGTTTTAACGCTATCGAGAGCTGAGAGTCTTGCCTTCGAGATTCTCCCGGCAGGCGGCCGCGGGTCGCTGATTGGGACCCACGCAAGCTTGAGACGGCACTCAGAGCGTACGTCTAAACGGACAATACGAATGAAGCGGCGACCAGGTTTTACACTGATTGAAATGCTTGTGGTGATCTCAATCATCGGCATCTTAGCTGCCTTGTTGTTGCCGGCGATTTCTAGGGCTCGCGAGGCTGCACGCGGAGTGGAGTGTCAAAACAACCTGAAGAATTTTGGTGTCGCGTTAACGGCAAGAACCGTTTCCGGCACCAATTCCGCCTTCTGCAGCGGCGGTTTTGATCTGGAACGTGATGGGGTACCCACCGAGACTGGCTGGGTGGCTGACCTCGTTCTGCGAGGCGTTCTGCCCAGTGAAATGACCTGTCCGAGTAATCCAGCTTTCACGTCAAAAGCGATCGAGCAGATGTTGACGACCGAGCTTGCTGAGTTTCAGGACCAGCAGTGTGTTGATCGCCTTGGGAAGCCAGAGTATACGAGTGATACCGGCCAGGTCATCAAGAACATCAGTCGAGGAATCGTTGATGAGAATTTGCCGCCGCTTGACCCGCGGCGGAGTGAGTTGATCACCGAGAAAATGATTGATGAGGGCTATAACACGAACTACGCCGCATCTTGGTTTCTACTGCGATCAGAGTTTTTGCTCGACGGAAGCGGCAATCTGCAGCGGGTCAATCCGAATTGCAGCAGTACCGATCCCCGCGGTCGAAATGTGACGCGGGGTCCATTGACGACTCGTTTGCTGGACAGCGGAAACGCCACCAGCAGCACTGTGCCACTTCTGTGCGATGCATCTGCTTCCGGCGTGCTGTCTGGGAAGGTTGGCAGTCTGGCCAGTGGAACTTTTTACGCGACGGGGGTCGTTGGGACTCCGGTAGGCCGTCGTCGGGCAATCGATACAGATCATGACGGCAGTCCAGATCAGCCGTTTGCGTTTTACCTGGAAGTTCCGCAGTTCCCCATCGGGACACCCCGTGAAGGATCGGAAGGATGGTTGAAGATCTGGAATCACGATACCGCGCAAGATTATCGCGGGATGGCGGCGTTCCATGGAGGAACCGTGAACGTGCTGATGGCGGACGGGTCGGTTCAGGCCTTGGTGGATGAAAACAATGACGGTTTTATCAATAACGGGTTTGAGGATGTAAACGGCAGTGGGACTGTTTACTGGACCTCTGATGATGCCGAGACGAACCCGCTATCGCTCGCTAGTTTCTACACGCTTGGCTCCAAGGGGGAGCAACAGTAGATGGTTTTTGCTTCCTCTTTTTCGGATCGAATTCGATTTCTGCCTCCGACCTACCAGAAGGAGAGTGCGACCTAACCAAATTCGATATCACGATAAAGTTTAGGCCGCGCGCCGATTGCGGCGTGCATAGCGCAGTGAACCAACTGCGAAACGGGTGGGCGGGCAATTTGCTCGCAAAGTAGACATCGATTACCGGCGGAGGTAGTCGTGTTTTGAAGAAAGCGGGTGGCGACCAACTGGTGAGTCGCGGCAACGACATTGCCAGTCTTGATGGTCGCCACACCACTCCATTTATTTCTGTACCGGGCAGGCAAGTATTGCAGGCTCAATTTTACAAGGTTTTTTTCAATGACGCGTACGCGTAAAAATGGTTTTACCCTGATTGAACTTCTGGTGGTGATTGCGATCATCGCCTTGCTGGCTGCTTTGCTTTTGCCGGCGATCACCAAGGCACGGGAAGCTGCCCGTCAGGCCCAATGCCAGGCAAACTTGAAAAATATTGGCGTTGGCTTGTTTAAGTATAGCACGCGAAGCCCAGGCGGTGCCTACTGCAGTGGTGCCAGCGACTTCCGACGTGATGGATGCATGGATACTTACGGATGGGTTGCCGATATCGTCAATATCGGTGATGGAAACATGAATGAGTCACTTGATCCGAGTAACCCACTGAAGGGTTCGGAGAAGTTGAATGACTTGATCGGTAAGACGACCAACGACAACAAAGACGGTGCCCCAGATGCACGTTTGCTGGCAGGGCTCTGTGGTAAAAACGGCGACGTCGCCGCGGGTGGCGGTTGGGCCGGGATCTCCGGTGGTGCTGCAACCGAGTTCGCAGGGACACCAGCAGACTCTAGCGAACGTGCCGAACTCGTTTCACGGTACTTTGTCAGCCAAGGCTACAACACCAACTATGCGGCCGGATACCACTTGGTCCGCGGAATGGTCAAGACGCTTAAGGCCGGTGGCGGCACAACATTCCTGCAAACTGTGGGCGGTGGTTTCAAAGGGCTTAGTGGTTCCACGGGGCCATTGACCGCGAACGTGATGGATCGCAGTCGTGTCAGCAGCAGCAACGTTGGCTTCATCGGCTGTGCCGGTGCAGGTGACATTGATGAAGCGATCTTAGTCGGCACCCTTGGTCATGGTCCTGGAGTCACGATCCAAGGTGACTCGTCAATGACACTCAGTGGCAATCCCGCCACTGTGTTTGGAAAAGGGAATGACGATACTGTCACCTACATCGAGCAGGGTGAACTGTTGACAGAGGCTTTCAATGACGGTCCCGCTTACACCAAGGCGGACGGTACTGCTGTGAAGCTGATGGAGAACTTTGCCTCGCTCGTGCCGCAACTGGCATGTGAACGAGGAGAACCAACGACCGCTGGTTGCCCGGCTCCTTATGGCCAAGCGGCCGCTGGTACCGAGGGTACCGCTCCTACCCTGTCGAGTCCTGAAAACGGCATCTATCTTCAAGATACCCGTGACTGGTTTGCGATTCACCAAGGTAGTTTGAATCTGCTGATGGCTGATGGCAGCGTCAAGATTTTCTACGACACGAATGCCGATGGCTATCTGAATCCTGGATTCGCCGTGAGCGATCAAGCCGATCCATCCCGAAGTGGTTACGTTGGATCCACCGTTGAGATGCGGAATGACCAATTCTTTGGCGGTATCTTCCTGAACGATGCGTTCTTTAAAGGAACGTTCGAGGACTAGCCAACAGTTAGGCTGCCGGTAGAGGGCGGCCGAGTCATCAAAACAATCCTCTGCAGGCTGTCTGAGCTGCGGAGGATTTTCCGTTCAAATTGAATTAACGCTGTTAACGATATCAATCAATGACCAACTTGCCTAAAGTTTTGCTGTACAGCTTTGTCGCTACAGTTGTCGCTGCAACCGCCATTGCGAGTACTGTCGTCTCGGTCGAGTACCATCCTGAAGGTGTCAAGCCACATCAACGGGAGGCTTACGCCAAGCGAATGCACAAGATTGAACGTTTGCAGCGGCTAGCGAAAACGATGGAGTCGGAAGTCAAACCAATTGCGGTCGTCAGCGACACCGAATTTGATTTCGGAATGGTCAATCCGCACTCAACACTGACTCACGATTTTTTGATTCAGAATGATGGCGATGCACCCTTGCAATTGAATGTCGCGAAGACGAGTTGCAAATGCACCATGGGTGACCTCGAAAAAGAGGTTTTGCTACCCGGTGAAGCGACGAGCGTCACGATGACGTGGAATACCGGATACCAAGCCGAAGAGTACAAACAGACGGCGATGATCGTTACGAACGACCCACTGAGATCGAGCATCATTTTTACGGTTCAGGGGGATGTCAAAGCCAAGTTTGTTGCCCCTGAGCAGATTGCCTTCAATACAACCGATCTAGGTGTTCCGACCGAGGCCCGCTTTCTAGTGTTTAGCCAGCTCTGGGAAGACTTTTTAGTAACCGATATCCAATGCGACATTCCCGGTTTTGAATGGCATGCGGAGCCCAGTCGAGTTGATGTCGCAGCTCTCGCGGATAGTGAAGCTCGCTCCGCATGGGAAGTACGTGTTTTTTCTGCACCTTGGGAAATCGGTGATTACAAGGCAAAGCTGAAGTTAACGGTGGTGCCAAATGACGGAGGTGAAGAGGTAACACGCGACATGGTGTGCTTCGGCAAGGTTCGCAAACCCATCAACTTCTATTCTCCTGATATTCACCAGACGAATGGACTCGACATCGGGACGCTGGTGTCCGGCAAAAAACACCAATTCAACGTCGTCGTACGCACACGAAACGACGTCAATCGCAAGATCGAAGTGCTTGATGTCCAACCGAAGGAATTACAGGCTGAACTGAAGCCTCTGTCGACGCCTGGTAGCTATCGCTTAACCCTGACTGTTCCACCGGATTGTCCCATGGTTGTTTTTAATACCCTTCAGAAGCGTGGTTACGTCCATGTGGGGGATCCAGAAAACAAAGATTTCAGCAATTGGTTTCCCGTGATTGGAGCCGTGGTCGCGTTTGATTAGGAATCGCATTTCAATCAACGGTCCTGTCGCAATTAAGATTGAAGAGAAGCACTGATGAGTACAGACAACGCAACGGAGATAAGTTCGGGAGTTTGCTGCGGAGGGTGCAATGCAGCGAATCGGGCTGACGCGAAGTTTTGCGTCGCTTGCGGGAAAACGCTTTATGGAGCATGTCACAGTTGCAAGCAGAAGGTACTGCTTAGCCAGAAATTCTGTGAGTCCTGCGGTGCTGATTTAGTGGCTGCTTTCGAAGATGTGCAACAGAAACATCAGAAATTGATGGCCGATGCGGTTGCTGCGGCGCGTGAATCTCGTTTTGATCGTGCTCTTTGGTTGCTCAGTTCCATTGCAAAGACTGAAGACGATCGTTTCGCTGTGGACGCAGAAAAAGCCAACCAGGCGATAGAGAAAATCAAACAGTTGCAAGCGACTGCAGAAGCGGAGACGGAGGAGACGCTGGCGAAGGCCAACCAAGCCTACGAATCGGGCAATCAACCGCTGGCCGCGAAATTGCTGGCAACGATTCCTGAGCCAATGATGACGGCGGAGATCAAAGACCTGCGTGAAAAAGCGGAGACGTTCGCCAATCAGTTGAAAGAACTGGATGGGGTTCTCCGTGCTGCAATTGCGGAAAAGAACTGGCAATCGGTCGGCGGCACCGTTGAACAATTGTTGGACCTTTGTCCCGACGACAAACGTTACCGTCAGGTTGCAACGCAGGTTGGTGAAAAATTGACGGCGAATGTCAAGCAATTACTTGCGAAAGGCAGTTATCAAAAAGCTCGGGATACTTTGGATTGCGTTCCAAAGTTAGCCCACTCCGAATCGTTTCAGCAGTTGAGATGCCGTACTGCAGACCTCCACTGGCTATCAGATCAACTGGCAGCGGAGCCTATCGCTACACCAATGCTGGGTCGGCTGGCCATGCGGTTTGCGAAGATGGCGCCCACAGATGCTGCGCCCAAATCACTCGTACGTCAGCTCGCGGATAGGCTGAAAACCGGACCACGCGATGCTCGTTCCCATTTTCCAGCCTGGCGCAAAGATTCAGAATCTGCATTCGGAGGATCGGTCGCATTACTGTCCAACCCTCGATCAATTGAACTGGGCGACCACACAGCAATTAAATCATCAACTGGCCGATTCAATGTCGCCTTCGGTCTAGCGATTCAAGGTTTGGGGCTCGGCCGCATCGAGGGGCATTTTTGCCAGAAGAAAGGATTGCTTGGTGGGCGATCAAAACGAAAGAACAAAGTCTGGGGCGTTGATCTCGGCAACGCCTCGATCAAGGCTGTTTGCTTGCAAGAAATCGAAGGACGCCTGACCGTGATTGATGCGTTCGTACGGGAATACGAAACGCCGCTCTGTCGTGAGGGGAACCAAGCGAACGCTTCCAAATTGCTTGGGAAGGCGATCAAAGAGTTTTTGGATGAGAAGCAAGCTGAACTTCAGGATGCGGGGGTTTGGTGCAATCTTCATCCCGCCGAGTTGATCGTGAAGTCGCTGCGGTTGCCGCCTGTAAAGGACAAGCAGGCCATTGGGTTACTGAACAAAGAAGTCGAACAGAAAATTCCAATCCCTGTGGACGAACTATCGATCGTTCAATGGATTGCTGGGATGGATGGCGATCAAATCCATGGCCGGCCAGCTTTGGCTGCTGCTGCGCGGAAGGAATTCGTGGACCGCCGGCTTTCGCAATTAAATTCGCTTGGCTTAAAAGTAGACGGCTTGCAGGGAGATCCCTTGGCGCTGGTGAACTTTGTTGCCTACGAGTTCGCGGATGACTGGTCGGATCAATCTGATCCGCAAAATGAGGACCAGACACCGTCCGTGCTGCTGTTCGATTGTGGTGCTAGCGTGACGAATGTGGTGATTGTCTCCAGCGAGACGCAATGGGCTTGGAGGTTTGATTCTGGCGGAGAGAATTGCACTTCGAAGATCGCTACAGGTTTGCAAATTAACCGCGCTGACGCGGAGAAAGTTAAACAGAATCCCGTGGAACTCCCCCACCCTGCTGAGTCGTATCGAGGGGTTGAGCAGCACCTTGATGATTCGAAACATCGAATCGGTTCCTCGATCGCCGACGCGTTGTTGCAGAACAAACGATTTCTTGTGACCCAGAGTTTTTGCTGTGGTGGCGGTTGCCTCAGTCTTGGATGGATGCGACGTATCATGTTCCGCCAATCGTGAATCCCACTGGGGGCCAAGTGCAGTTGGATGAACAGTCGCTCCAACGATTGCCGAAGCGGCTGACACGCAACAATTGATTCTATTTTGAAGTACTGAACAGAGATCATGACAATGGCAATGATGAACCGTGTTGAGATCCCCTTTTTTCGAAGGACTTGTGGTCTCTTGATCTTCGTGTTCCTATGCACACCCGGTTGCGGCCCGAGTAGCAGCGATTTGATGATGCGGTCGGCCCAGCGGGTTCGTGACGATGATGAAGAAGAGGAAGAGACAAAGCCGACGCCTGCGGAAACAGTGGTTGCGGAGTCTCAGACGCCCGCACCAACTTCTAACGAGGTTGCCAATCAACCTTCATCGAGTGTTGCGGAATCACAGGCTCAGCCGACTGAAGAAATGAATGGCGGTCCACTTGTCCAAGCTAGCGGCGGGGGGGCGGAAATTGCTTTCAATGTTGAGTCAGTTGAAAATCCAACGGAAGAAGTAACCGGTGTGGAATTGCTAGCCGGGGAGCCAGTGCTGGAATTGGGTTTGACGCCGATTGAGGAGCGAATTCCTGAGCAGCCGCTCCCTGAAGCAGAACGCCGGAAGATCGCGGCCGAGCATCTTGAGAAAGTTGCCGAGGCGTTGAGGGCTTATGCACGCGACAACGAACATCTGCCACCAACTTATTCTTCGGCAAATGGTTTCCAGACACTTTCCTGGCGTGTCGAGATACTGCCTTATCTCGGCTACCAGAAGTTATACGAGAAGTTCGACAAGAGTGTTCCGTGGAATCGTCCGCCGAATGACGAGTTATTGAAGTTCATTCCGGAGGTCTACACTTCGCCTGAGCGGTTCGACGTTAATACGAACATCTTGATGCCGGCTCTTTCGGGATTCATCGGTGGAGATGGTGGTGGCGGCGCATTGAATGAGGACAGGATCGAGGATGGTGTTGCCAATACGCTGCTGCTGATCGAAGTAAATGACGATCAAGCCGTGCCCTGGACCGCCCCCAAGGACTTTGCACCCGAGAATCGTGATGACGTGACGTGGCAATTGTTCAAAGTGCGTCAGGATGGAGCGTTTGCGGTTTGGGCCAATGGATGGACAACCTTGCTCGCCGCTGGAACAACCTCTCGAACCATCTGGGACGCGATGACAACCGAGGCGGGTGATGGCTTGATGGCCGGAAAGGTACACCGCGATATTCCGATCGAGAATGTTTCCGATGCAGCGGTTGCCTCTGTTGAAATAGAACCAACTGTCGAAGCAGATAGAGACATGCGGCCGACCGTTCCTGAAAGCTTTTTGGCGACTCGCGATCCCGTTCCCTCGGCCGGAGAAATCGCTGGTGTACGTGAACGCTTTCGCCAAGTCTTTGCGGAGCGGTTGGAAGAGGCAAAAAAAGATGATGAGAAACGGGAGCTCGCCCGTGAAATGTTGACTCAAGCTGCCACGATGAGCGAGGACAATGTCGGGGCGTATGCTTTGCAAACGGCCGCTATGCGATTGGCGATTGACGCCGGTGGGATTTCTGAATTGTTGGACGGGATCGATCAGCGAGTTGAACGTTTTGAAGTCGATGCGTTCGAGGAAAACATGACTTGGATGCTCGATTTTGGTCGCGGAGTGTCACAGCGAGATGTAGAAACCATTGACGGCATGGGTTACCTGGTACGGGCGGTCAAGGTGATTTCTGCTGCAATCCACGATGATCGATACGTTGATGCGTCCACCGTGGCCCGATATTCGTTTCGGTTGATCGATGAAGATCGTGACGAGGATCTTCCCAAGAATCTAACGAAGCTTCGTGGGTTACTGGGGCAAGCAAAACGTGACTTCGATGCGGCGTCCAAATCTCTGGCAGCTTATCGGTTGGATCCTGCTGATGGTGAGGCGGCGGCTGATGTTGGTCGTTTTCTGTGTTTCATCAAAGGCGACTGGCAGCGAGGGCTCCCTCTGCTGTCCGAGGGTGGTTCGGAACCGTTGCAGGCGATTGCAACCCGTGATCTTCAAGGCGCAGCGGACCAATCCAATCAGGTGGCACTTGGTGATGCATGGTGGGATTTGGCGGAAAAAGCCCGTAGTTCGGTCTATCGCCAATCTGCCCAGGATCGAGCGAAGTTCTGGTACGAACAGGCCTTCGAGGTAATGCCTGACTCGTTGGATCGATTGCATGTGAAAGCAAGGCTCGATGAAGTCGAGGGATCTTCCGCAACCAGTCCGCTAGCGATGATTCAGCAATTGGCCGACGAAGTGGGTGTCGATTTATCTGTGAGCTTGGCTTCTACCGGGAAATCAAGCCTCCGCAGTGGCAGTCGAGGTAGCGGGGGAGCGGGCAGTCGCGACGAAGCCAATGAAGGTTAAAATACCGCTTGTTGGGGAACAACGATTTCACTGTTGGTGGTCTGTTGGATAACCGTGTCAGCAAGTTCACGCATGCCATTCATGCGTTTCAGCTCAGGCATGTGACAGCACCGTGTTATTCCGGCGATGCATCACTTCGGTTATCTGCGTGTGCCCACCGCGTCACCGGCCACCTAAGTTCGTGAAATGACGTCCGGTCGTTGGTGTGACATCAAAGCATGTTAGTCGATATTCTTCTTTCAGAAAAAGGCGACCGGCAGCGAGTGCCGGTGCGCAATAACCAGGGCTCGAGATGAGTGGTTCGTTCGTAAAGGAAATCACCTGGGGCGATTCCTGACTAAGGAGCAAGGATGCAAGGTGTCCTTGTTCACCCAATAGTAAAATGGCGTTTCCGGCGATCAGGCCTTGGCCGCGTCGCAACAAGGAATGGTATTTCCAGCGGAGTTCACCGGTTTCAAAATCGACACAACGGAATTCGGCACCACCCTGCCCCGCTGCGGTGAATCCGAAGATATGTCCGCTATGAAGCATCAAGGAGTTGAATTGACAGTCGATCACTCGGCGATCTTTCCAGAGTGGTTGGTAGCTGCGATCGGGTAAGACTCGAACGCACACCGCTCCCGGCCCCGGCCCAGTAACAACCAGCACTTTGTCACCGTCCACGAGTGGAGAAACCGCATTAAATGACATTGGCGATCGACTGCGGTGTTCGATGCTCCAATCGACTTCGCCGGTGTCTGGATGCATCGACACGAGCCCAATTTCTGTCACGACGAATACAAAGTCTTTGCCATGAATGTTCGCTGCGAAGGGACTGCAATAGGCGGCACCGTGGTTGGTTGATTCCCACATGGTTGTGCCGGTGTTGCGGTCCAGAGCGACAACACCCGCGTTTTTTGCAGCCGCACCGAGGTTGAAAATTAGCCGATTGCCCACAAGCAGCGGAGTGCTGCCGACCGCGAAAATATCATCTTCTAATGCATACTCCTGATGCAAATCTCGACTCCAAATCAGGTCACCGGTTGTGGCATTCAAGCAAAAAAACTGCCCCTGCCCTCCGGCTGAAAAAACCTGTCCGTTGGCAATGACTGGAGTGCTGTACGGACCGTTGCTGTAATCGAATTCGGTTTCGAAGGTTGTGGGATAAGCATGTTTCCAGACTGTCTCACCTGTTTTCGCATCGACGCATTGGATGATCTCTTCATCTTCAATGCGATGGTTGAATACGACGTTTCCATCGGCAACGACCGGCGAACCGTAGCCCGTTCCAATCTTAAGCGACCAGTTTTTTGGTGGTCCTTCGGGGCCCCAGAATGGATTGATCTCGGTAGCAACAACGGATGTCCGGTCTGCACCAAATAGCTGCGGCCAAGATTGATTGGCTTTGGCTGATGAATTTTGATTGGCTGCGCGGTGGAATTGCTGTGCCGCCGAGGCATTCGGCGCGTCGACTGTCGTTGGTTCTTCGATCGATGCTGACACACTAGGATCGACCGTTGAAGATTCCACGCACCCCGACGCAACAAGAGCGACTGTAAATAGACAATGAAACAAACGATCACGTTTGGTTTGCATCGGCAGGTTGTGGCACTGGGAGAATGGCAATGAATCGATCTGCAAAGGATCTGTCTGGGGCGAGCCTACCGAATCCATCGATCAGTTGAAATCGTGCCCGCGGTTTTCTCGCTGAATCTTCATGCGATTTACTCCAAAGTCACAGTTGTTTGTCGCTCCGCATTGCCGTCTCATCGCGGCTGTGATGTTTGCTGGATGTGGGCACCGGTTTCCTGCCGACGACCGGTTTCCTGCGGGAGCAGTAACAGTGAGGTGCAGACCACGTTTGCCGTTGAGCAAACCGTTCTAAATGATTGGCTTCGAGATTGCGTTGACCATTTTGAGTGGGCTGCGATGAGCGGAAAAATGATTTAGGCTACGTGCATGACTGAACCAACACCTTCCGACTTGGCAACAAACTTTCCCACCGATGGGCGGATTGCGGCGATCGATTACGGTACTGTTCGAATTGGCATCGCCATTTGTGATCCTGCTTGGATTTTGGCCAGCCCTTTGGAGGTACGGCCGGCAGCGAATTGGCGAGACGATGGTGATTACTATCGCGGTTTGCTGAAAGCTGAACGGATCGCGGCATTCATTGTGGGACTCCCCATCCATTGTGATGGTGGTGAGAGCAAAAAAAGCCTGGAGACTCGCGAGTTCGCACGCTGGTTAGCCGAAGAAGTTCGCGTGCCGGTGCGGATGTTCGACGAAAGGTTTACGACTGCGGATGCAAAGAATCGCATGACTCCCGGAGGATTTACCCGGAAGAAAAAGAAAAACAGGATCGATGCCGTTGCGGCACAGGTGCTGCTGGAGTCGTTTCTAGAAGCATGCAGGTACAAAGACGAAGTTGCCGGCGTCCCGGTCGACTCCGAGCCCGTCGGTGGCGATGACATCAGCCAATAACCAAGCGGGCACTGTCCGAGTGGCTCGCACGCTGACGCCCACCGCTTTCGGCGACGTTCAATCAACGGCGAGCCGGATATCACTAGGCCGCTTCGCTGCCCAGTTTGTCCATCAGGTCGGCAAAACGCTGCTCCGCTTCACGGCGACGTCGCAATCGTTCGCTGATGCTCCAATTGGAGCGAATCTGAAGAACGCGTCGCGAAATCTCAAGATCTGACAGCGATGTCTCATTTTGAGTCACGGCGTAATCGGTTGTTTTTGGTTCGCATGTGATAGTAAGCATTGGAATTGTTCCTCCTGATGGGTGTTCGCTGGAAGCGATGTTTTCTTGCTTCGACCCTTCTCGGCTCGACATAACCCCTGCAGATGCAATAGTCGTGCCAATCATCAGGAATGACGTTGGATTTCGTCGCTGGGTTCGCGTGAAATGCCCGAAACGCTCATGAAATACCACTTATTTCTTTTCTTTGGAGATTTCTCCGGAATCTTGGAACCCTGCTGGCCAATGCTCGGATTCAAAGCTTTGTAGATTTTGCATGCGCTGATCAGGCAGTCGTAGGATCTGGCAGTCAGGCGATTTTCCACCACTGATGGCTTCGATCAGCTGCTGCCAGACCTGGAGGTCACAGCGACCTTGTAGTTCTGCATACTGGATTTTCCCGGCAGCATCGTAAATCATCCCAAAGACTTGCTGTCGCCCTCCGTCCGATGCCCACACAAAGGAACCGTCGGGTTCAAAGTAAAGCCGAGGCAGCAGCGAGAGCCGGGTCTGAGCTTCTTCAAAGCTGTTTTCGATCGGGCCTTTTGACGGACCGTAAAGGTAGAGGCGAAATTCGTTCATGCTTTCAAACCAAGGAACCGAGGGGAAACAGGCTTATTTATCTTCGCGGGGTGCCAAGAGGCCGATTTCAAATGAAAGGGCCGATCTTGGCGTAAGCTGCAGTGGATGCTGGTTGACCCCGACCGTCCCACGTTGGTTCCAGGCTATGGGTTGGATTCCGAATGACGGCTGGAGGTTTTCTGCCACTTCTTGTACTGCCACTTCTTGGGGCGATCTGCGCTGCGGGCAACCTTTTGAATGCGGGCAACCTTGTGAATTCTGAGCGTTGGAGCTCTGTGCTCGACCATCTTGACGGCAGGCTGCCACTTTGCGTAGACGAGTGAGGGGATTGTCACCTTGGTGTCGTTCCTCGCAGGCCTCATCACCCGTTCCCCCCCATCCGCCCCGCGGACCACGGTGGTCGCATGATGCAGTCTGGGCTGCACCCTCACTGGATTGGTCATTCGTCTATTGAATTGGCAACTCGCCTTGAGAAAACTGTTCTGCTGTACCGTGGCGTTGATTGGCATTTTGATGATGCCGATGGTGCTTCATGCACAGGCAGAGGGCGAGGAGGTCATCGAACTGAATCTTTCTGGCCCGACGAGTTTAACGAGGTTGGTGGAAGCCGTTTCTCGACAGCTGAATGTGCGTTACTTGTACAGCGCTGACTTAGCGAACCGGCAGGTGACTGTTTACACACCGGCACGTTTTCCAAAGAAGGCACTCCCGGCGCTGCTGGGAAGTTTGTTGAAGGGCGAGAATCTCGCGATTGTCGACTCCGAAGTCGAGGGTTGGAAGCGGATTGTTGACATCGCCGATATCGTGCCGCAAGCGACGCCGGGAGAGGCCACGGAGATCTTGGCGCGCGACGGACCGGCGGGGGTGGTAACCCAAGTCGTTTCTATTCGCAACGCGAACATCACGACGTTAGCCAGTATGTTGCGGCCGTTCCTTTCCAAGGGTGGCAACTTCATTGTCCTGCCGGAAAACCGAATGATCATCGTGACCGACTATGCCGGGAACGTGAAAACCGTAATCGAGCTATTGAAGTTGATCGATCAGCCCGCCGGCCAGGCGGTCATCGAATTCTACGAAACCAAGAATCGGACACCTGCGACGCTGATCGAGCAAGTCGAATCGTTACTGAGTGGTGGTAACGCTGCAAAAGGGGCAACGCCCGCAGCCGACTACAAATTGTTCAATGACGCATCAGGTCGACGTGTGGTGGTTGCTGGCCTGATTGATCGGGTCGATCGCATCATGGGTTTGTTGGCCAGGCTTGATACCGGGATGGATTTTCAAACCCGGGTTTACAGAATCCAGAACGTCCCCGTGCAGCGAATTGATCGTTTGATTCGTGGTTTGGTTAGTCAAGAAGAATCAGAGGCCTCGATTGAAACAACGGTTGATGAGGATGGAAATCTGCTGATCGTTCGTGCACCCGCAGAGGTGCATCAGCAAGTCGAGACGTTGTTGAAAGAAATTGATCGGCCAGTCGATTCGGCGGAAAGTCCGATTCGGTTTTACAAGCTTAAGAATGCCAACGCGATCGAAGTTTTGTACTCTTTATTGGCGTTACAGCAGGCTGCGGGAAGTGGCCAATTTGCCGGTGGAGGTCTCGGTTTCGGCGCATTCGGAACCCTTGGTGGAATGAATGTTGGCGGAATCAATCCTGCCTCGCCACTTGGCTTGACCGGTGGCATGGTACCGGCCGGCATGGGCTTGGGGTATCGAGGCGACACGAATAGCCAAGTGGTCCGCATGCCATTTGATAGTGGTAGCGGTGATGGGACCCAAACAGATTCATTTTCTGAGAATCAGAATGCAGCCCTCAGCCCGTTGATTGGACAACAAGGTGTTGTCGCCGGGATGGGAGTTGGTGGCTTGGGCGGTGGCGTTGGTTTGGGGGGCGGCGGCCAGGTCGCGATGCTACCTGGTGGTGCTCGCGTTTCTGCAGACGTCGCAACCAACAGTTTGATCGTTTACGCTCCGGCAAGCGTTCAGCCACTTTATGAAAAATTGATTCGATCACTCGATCAGCGTCGGCCGCAGGTGATGATTGAGGCCCAGATTGTCGCTGTGGATACCACCGACAATTTCTCACTTGGCGTCGAGGTATCGACTGGGGATCGTACCGGCAGTAGTCGGTTATTCAAATTTACCTCCTTCGGGCTGAGCCAAGTTGATCCAACCTCGGGACGATTGACACCCATCCCCGACTTGGGATTCAACGGTGTCTTACTTGATCCGGAAGTGGCTGATGTGATCGTTCAGGCACTCACCACCCATGCTCGCAGTCGGTTACTCGCATCTCCCAAAATCCTGGTCAACGACAACCAAACCGGGAAGCTGGAGAGTGTGGCAAGTGTGCCGTTTCGCAGTATCAACACGATCAACACAATCAGCAGTGAGAGCTTGGGTGGCGACCAAGAAGCCGGAACAATCGTTACAGTGACACCCCACATCAACGAAGACGATCATCTTCAATTAGAATTTGAAGTGGAGTTCAGTACGTTCACCGGCCAAGGTGATCCGAACCTGCCTCCCCCACGGCAAATTGATCGCGTCCGTAGTGCGGTCACCATCCCGGATGGGAAGACTGTCGTGGTGGGGGGGCTGAAACGGATCGGGCAAACGGATTCATTCTCAGGCGTCCCTTGGGTAGAGAAGGTTCCTGTGCTCCGTGAATTGACCAGTTTGACCACTGAAGCTGAAACGACGACCTCCTTTTTTCTTTTCATCCGTCCAAAGATCTTACGGGATTCCCGCTTCCGAGATCTGCGATACTTGTCTGACATCGAATTGAACGAAGCCAGGATTCCCGGTGATTTTCCGACGAGTCAACCGCTCGCGATCCCATGCCTGAAACTCCCGACGCAAACCGTGATCCATCCGATCAATCCGCTGCCGTAGTGGCAGGGGGTGGTTCGCTGGATGACACTCCGCTTGCCGGGCATTCCGATTCGATGTCGCAATTGATCGAGGTTTTGGGCGCGAGAGTTATTGACGATCTTTCAGGATTGCAACCGGACGCCGATTTTTTGCGGCGGTTTGGAATCGCGTACGCACGGGCCCATCGGATGATTGGGTTCATCTCAGAAGAAGGCTTGGTGGTCGCAATTTGTGACCGCCAAGGTTACGACCATTTGGATATCGTCGGTCGCGCTCTTGGTCGGACCGCCAAGCCGTTGCTGACCACCGAGGCAGCGATTGCTCGCGCGATCAATGTTTCCTACGCCGATCGCAACAGTCGTGCCCAAGAAGTGATTGACACAATCGACCGCAATTCGTTGCTTCGAGAAGTGAGCCAGTTGGCTTCTCGTGAGGACCTGTTGGATACAGAGGGGCGGGCGCCAATTATTCGACTTGTCAATCACTTGCTGTTTGATGCAGTCAAAGCGGGCGCTTCGGATGTTCACATCCAACCGTACGAAGATCGAGTGATGGTGCGGCAACGCATTGACGGTGTGTTATTCGATAGTTTTGAGATTCCCAAGTCGGTGCAGGAAGAGGTGCTGACTCGGATTAAGGTCTTGGGCCGAATGAACATTGCCGAGAAGCGTCTTCCGCAAGACGGTCGCGCGACGGTGCAATTGGGGGATCGGATCGTTGATCTACGAATCGCATCGCTGCCGACCAGTCACAACGAACGCATCGTGATTCGTCTGTTGGACAAAAGTGCGAGACTGTATTCGCTTGGTGATCTGGGTATGCCAGTTCACGATTTGGAGCGATTCTCGGAGTTGATCAAGTTGGATCATGGCATGATTCTGGTAACAGGACCGACTGGCAGTGGAAAGAGCACCACGCTTTATGGTTCGCTACAGAAGATCAATTCGCATGATCTCAATGTTTTGACCATTGAGGACCCGATTGAGTATCAGCTTGAGGGGATTAGCCAGACGCAGATCAACGAAAAGAAAGGGATGACATTTGCGTCAGGGATGCGAAGCGTCTTGCGGCAAGACCCAGACATCATCATGGTGGGTGAGATTCGAGACAGCGAAACCGCTGTGATGGCGATTCAAGCTTCGCTGACCGGGCACTTGGTATTCAGCACATTGCACACCAACGATGCGGCAAGCGCTGTGACTCGTCTGCTTGATTTGGGCATTGAACCCTACTTGGTGAGCAGTTCCCTGGTCGCTTCGCTGGCCCAGCGACTGGTGCGGCGATTGTGCGAGCACTGCAAGCAGACAGATGGATCATCCGGACCTCCGATCCCAGCTCATTTGATCGAAGAACTTGGCATGGATTCAAGTCGCTTGGCGGGAGTTCATCGTGCGGTCGGCTGTGAACATTGTCGCGGCACCGGATTTCGTGGGCGGATTGGTTTATTCGAGTTATTGGTCGTCGATGATCAGTGCCGTGATCTGGTTCAAACTCGGGCTAATGCGTCGCAAGTTCGCGCCGCGGCACTTGAGTCGGGGATGCATCTGCTGTCGACCGATGGGTTGTTAAAAATTCATCAAGGTTTCACCACGTTGGATGAGGTTCTCCGCGTTACGACGCTCTAAAACAAGTCATGGCAGTCTTTTCCTACACGGGCGTTGATCGTAATGCCGCGACGGTTCACGGCACATTGGTTGCCGACACGCCTCGTCAGGCGCGAGATCAGTTGCGTGGGGATGGGGTTCGAGTGCGACGCCTGGCGGAAACTTCACAGCGTTCGCAGCGAAACTATTTGCCGCAATGGACGATCCGTTCTGTTTCGACGCACTGGGCAACGGCAGTGCAGGAAATGGCCATGATGTTGCACGCTGGAATCCCATTGCTGGATGCCATCGACACAATCACACAGCAGACACGCGGATCGTTTCGTGCAGCGATGCTGGGGGTGCGTGACCGTGTTGCCGCCGGATCTTCCCTGGCGGAAGCTCTTTCAGAGCGGCCCGACCTGTTTGATGCCGCTTCGGTTCACATGGTCGAGGTGGGGGAAAGTTCTGGGACGCTGGAATCGGTTCTCGACCAGCTTGCTGAGTTCAAACGAAAGCAACTTGGTTTGCGAGACTCAGTTACGACTGCTTTGGTCTATCCCGCGTTCTTGATTTGTTTTGGTGCGACGGCTGGATTGTTTCTGATGACGTCAGTGTTGCCGCCATTGCTGGAAAACCTGCAAGAAACGGTCGATGTCTTGCCCTGGCCCACACGGGTTGCCCAAGCAATCAGTCAGGCGTTGTTGTCCTACGGGTGGTTGCTTGCAGTGGGAATGGGGTTGATTGTGTTCCTTATGATTGTCGCGCTTCGCAGCGAACGCGGCAAGGAAGTCTGGCATCGTAGTTTGCTGCGGTTGCCGATCATTGGTCCGATGGTCACAAAGCAGGGGGTGTCCCGCGTCGCGATGATCATCGGTACGCTTTCACGAAGCGGAGTGGAACTGACACGTGCGGTTGAGTTGGCGGAACGATCGACGACGAATCGATTTTTCAAGCGGGCATTACGTGAGGCAGGTGAACGAATCGCCGCCGGTGAGGAAGTGGCCGACGCGCTTCAGCAAAGTGATGCTTTCCCACCGTTAGCAGTACGGGTTTTTTCAGTTGGTCAAGAATCAGGAAAACTTGACGAAATGCTGTTCCGATTGGCTGACGATTATGATGCACAAGTCGCAATCGCGTCGGCGAGGTTCACTGCTTTGCTTGAGCCAGTGCTGATTTTGGTGCTAGCCGTCATGGTTGGCTTTTTGTTGTTGGCAACAATTCTTCCAATTCTGGAGGCCGGAAATGTTATGTGATCGATCGGGGCAATCCGGGCGGTGTCTTCGGGAAGCTGCCTTCTCGTTGGTCGAACTGATCGTCGTGATGGTAATTTTGGGCATGTTGGCGGGATTAGTTGCCGTCCGCACGCGAGGCTACCTGATCGCTTCGAAGCAGAATGTTGCCCGAGCTGAAATCGCCAATATGGTCAAAGCGATTGAGACGTTTTATTCGGATCAGGGACGGTACCCGACGACAGATGAAGGGTTGGATGTTCTCGCTGAGGGAACCAGCACCTGGCCCGATGGCTTTCTGAGCAAAGTCTCTCTGGATCCCTGGAAGAATTCGTATGAGTATGTCAGTCCCGGTTCAACTGAGCCCTACGAAGTGATTTGCCTGGGTGCCGATGGGCGTGAGGGTGGCGAAGGAGAAAACCAAGACATCACCAGCGAAACATTAGGCCAAGAAGATGGCTAGTTAAGAATGGGCACCTTTCCTTGTCTCCAGAAGTAATGCATCCATTGACCGATTTTCTGAATGGCAGCTTATGCGGTTGTTGCGAGCAGCCAGCGGCATTCCGGTTGCGCGGGATGCTTCAGCTGCCGAAGCTGTCGTGTTCGTTCAGGATTGTCGGTTCTGTGCTTCAGTCACTGGGACGGTTGCCTGCTGTGGCGATCGATCGATTCTCTGAGCTGGCATTGCTCAAATTCGTTCAAACTGAGCGCAAACAATCACAACGTAAATGGACGCTAGGCAAAATCCGGCCAGCCAAGATGGAGCTAGCCTACGTCGGTGCATCCAGCCGGTCGATCGGATCGAATGCCGTGATACGTGTGATTACGTATACCGGTGGTCGTCGTTCGCACCGCCGTAAAGACGGATTCACTTTGATTGAAGTGGTCGTTGTGGTCACGATCACGGCCTTGTTGGCGACGATCGGGGCCGTTTCACTGCGTGGCACCGTAGATCGATATTACTTGAGTCAAGCGAGGCAAGCGATCGAGATATCTGACGCCAAAGCACGTCGCATTGCGAGAACGACCGGTCGGCCTGTTTTGATGAACATCGACCGCCTGAAAAAGCAAATTGAGATCCAAGAGTCGACCTTTCGAATTCCCGCTGGTGTCGAAATTGCATCAGTGGAAATGGCGAGCCGCCTCAGCGGCGGCACTCAGGTCGGAATCCCCTTTAGCGATGACGGCTGGTCCCCAACCTATGCGATCGAACTCAAGCGGGGTGAGGTTGGTCAGTGGATCGTGGTGATCGGAGCGAGTGGGCAAGTCGTCCGCGTCAACGAAGAAGGAGCAGCAAATGATTTGCTCACACGCTGATCGTTGCCATGGACTGACTCTGGTCGAGGTGGTTGTTGGCCTGGTGTTGATGGCAACCGTGCTGGTCAGTTCGATGTTGGCATCGGGGGCTCACCGTCGTCAGCAACGTACCGCAGACAGCAAACTAGTCGCCGTTGGGATTGCAGATGATCTGCTCAACCAGTTCCTGAACCGTCGCGAAGGTATCCCTCCCTTGGCACAGGGAGTCGTTGTCGCGCGACCGCAGTGGTCTTGGCGCACCCAAGTTGTTGGCGTGACCGCACCGGCTGGCGTCAAGCTGCAGGTGATCCGACTAGAAGTTTTCCGTGAACTTGGCAAACCCTACGCATCAGTCGATGTCGTGAAGAGCGTCCAGGATTGATCCATGAAACAGATTTCCACACTCTTTGTGACTTACCGCCAAGCTGGTACCGTCGAAATTATGGCCGTCCTACTGAGCTGCCCCAATCGCAACAATGATGAGAACCCTGGCATGATGCTGTTTTGAATTTCGTAGTAATCCTTTCTGCCTCTGTGCGTCACGGGTACTGACAGCAGAGCTTATCTAGCCTCTTAAAAAGATCCCATGCCGAATCGCCAGCGTCTTGGTTTTACGTTGATCGAGCTCATCGCCTCGGCGGTGCTGGCGGCGATGATGATGGTTGGTCTGATGAGTATCGTGTGGTCCGCTAGTCGTGATTTACGGCAGTATCGAACGAATGAGGCATACGCTTCGCCTACTACGTTGATGGTGGAACGATTACGAACTGATTTTCAAAATTCCCGTGGGATGCAGTGGGTCGGTAACGAAGTGTTATTGCATGGCTTCGTCGCTCGCGATTTCAACACCGGTGATGTGAGTTGGAAAGAGGGTCGGGTTCGCTATCGTGTGGTCAACACCGCGAATGGACCGCTGCTGGTACGTCAGCAGATGGGGTTGCCTTCGGAACCAATGTGGGTTGGGGTTGGCAGTTTTCGTGTTGAGTCGCTCGATCAATTAGATCCCGAAGATGTGTCGGCGGCTTTACCCGAGGCTGGTGGATTGGCGGCAACGCCAGCCGTGATCCGTGTAACGCTGTTGGATCCTCGTGGCCAGCCCTTGCTGCGGGAGGTAATACATCATCATGGTGACTAAGCGAAATCGCCACGCTTATGTGATGCTGGTTGTTATCTCCGTTTCCGTGTTGATGATTACCCTGCTGAGCACATTGGCAACTCTTTCATTGCGACGAGGTTTGGAAGCTGCGGATGCCGAACGATCGCTTCAACAGCGGTGGGGTGCCATCACGCTCGAACGAGCTCTCTTGTTCCAAGCCCCCAAGTTATTTGAAGCACGCGAAGCATTGGCTGCGGAACAAGACCCGGGGCAGCCAGCGGAGCCATTCTTGCGGACGGCGATCACGTTGCGGGATGTCACCTTTGATGTCTTGCTGGGTGATGAAGATGCCAAGTTAAATCTGAATGCGGTGTACCATCAGTCGGGTGAAGTCGACGCAGCGCGTGCGGCCATGGAGATCATTGGTCCTGGTGCGGGACGAGCGTTGAAACTGGTGCCGGCGGTGAAGCCGATCGCAATGGATCAAGCCAGTCTGGGGCAAAATGATCGGGATCAGGGTGGGGATGAGGATGCCGAGCAGGAAATCGGACTGCCGCTCGCCTTTCGTAGTTGGGGAGAGGTGTTCGATTTGCGCACTCTCAGTGAAACTTCCGGAGGCCCAGCGGCACTTCCAAACCTTACGACCGGTATGACCTGTTGGGGTAACGGTCAACTGAACTTTCGTCGGGCATCAGATGAGGCAATCCTGGAAGTTGCCGGGACTGTCGTTCAAGATGGTGGGGCCCAGCGATTGCTGACACGATATCGAAGCAGTCCCACAGCGACTCTGGCGGTTTTATTGCAGTCAGAAGTAGCCAGCCAGCGGGAGCGTGATCTGCTGGCACGACTGTTGTCGGAAACCAGTTCGAATTTTTCGATATGGTTGGATGCTTCGACCCGTGGCGGGCGGTCGTTGCGAAGATTTACTGTGCAATTCCGTGATGCGGAGGGAGACACAAGGTACAGCCGCTTCGTAGACTAGATGGGTGGCGAGATCTGCCACCCGTCGCACGAGGAGGAGCTGCCCGTCGTCGCTCCGGATAGGAATGATCGACGGCAAGCGGAGGTTTCAACCTTCGCCCGAAGTTTTCCTAGCAGAAAGTCCTTCTGGTGGGCAGTTTCGCGAACTCGAACAATCCAGCATGAACATTACCACACAACGTAACGCCTTGATCGCATTGACGATCCTGCTTTTGGCTGCTGCCAGTGCAGCGGTGGCGTGGTCGTTTTCATCGCTCAGTGGTTTTACGAAAATCGCTTCAGATCAGACTGTGCCTCGAGCCGTTGTGCCGGTTCCGGAAGTAAACCCTGAACCCAGCCTCGACGCCGCCACGATCTCACGATCTCTGCGGGGGCCTCTTTACGATCCGCCCCCTCCGAAGCCAAAACCCAAACCCAAGCCAAAACCAACCCCCGAGCCGGTTACTCGCCCCGAACCACCACCGCCTCGGTTGGAATTCACCCTTGTGGGCACGATTATTAAAGCGGGACAAAGTCTCGCGATGATTGAGGATGCAGACGGTAATTTTGACGTCAAGGGAGAGGGCGAGTCTTTGGAACTCACACCGGCAGGTATCACTGTTCGGAACGTCGCATCAGAAGAAGTCACATTAGATTGGATGGGGCGAACCGAAACGGTCGTGCTGCGACGCGGCAAGGACGTTCGTGGAGGCACTAACCGTAACAATGGTCGTCGCAGGAATCGCCCATGAGCTTTCAAGACTGCTTGATTGTGCAGCGGGCTGACACTTGGTCGATCGTCGTTGGGTCAGAAGTCGAAACGCTATCGGTCGATTCGTCAGCCGAGGAATTGGTGACTTGTGTGACACTGATGGCGCGTTTGGCTGGGTTGAAGCAATTTCAATGTGTCTTGGCTCCTGCGTCGACTTCTTGCTTCTTTGCTCGTTTCGTTGGGCCACCAGCAACTGACCTCCGTGACCGCGTCGAGTTGACGTACGCGTTGGAGGATCATTTGCCAATTGATGCTGAATCAATGGTGGCTGATTTTCGGCTACTCGATATTTCAAGTGATGCTGCGAAACAGGTTGCAGCGGTGGCAGTGCCTTTGGAACCATGGAATGAAATTGCCGACAATTTTGAGTCAGCCGGAATTCCTGTTCGTTCCATCGTTCCCGCATCGTTATTGGCTGTCGGCGTTCTGGCATCGCAGTATTCGCAGTCACAAACAGTCGATTACCTGTTGGTCCAAGCAGCATCTTGTGATTGGGTTCGAACGGAACGAGGCTCAATCACTGATTGGAAAGTTTTGGGGATGGAAACGAAGTCGCTCGACCAGCATCGAAGGTTGGAATCATCGGCGGCCGACAAAATTGTCGTCGTCACATCCAATCATGAGGAGCAACAACTGATCGAGAGTGTTTTTGGTTCGACGGAAGCAGTGTCTCAGCCACTTGCCGATCTGGAGTTGAAAGGTGGTGAAATGTTGATCAAGCGTCGGTTCAGCCCTTATGATCTGCGGCGTGATTTACTGGGGCCACCCGATGCGTTTCGTTTGATTCAAACGCCGCTGCGGTGTGCGGTTGTCGCAGCCGTCGTGTTGTTGATCGCTGTTACTTTTGGGAGCTGGTATCGAACCCAACGAATTGAGACTGAGATCGCGAGTCTGCAATCTGAACAGCGATCTTTATTTGAGAAATCCTTCCCCGATCAACGTGTTCCCGCCGCGTTGTTGCGTCGTATTCGTAGCGAACATGCACGTGTGATGGCGTCGCGCGGATCAGGCGGCAGCATCGATCTGCCACTATCAGCACGCAGTATGCTGGTGCGATTGTTGTCATCCCTGCCGAACAATCTTCGTTTCCGTGTGACACAGATCGATATCGAAAATGGGCAGCTTGATGTCGAATTGGAAGTTCGTAGTCCTGTAGATGCCGGCACTCTTGCTTCCCATTTGTCGTCCGTCGGTTTTCGTGTTAAACCTCCGGTGACCACTCAGAGTGATGCGAAGACGTTTGTCTCGTCCTTAGAAGCTGAGTGGGTGGGTTCGCCCCAATCTGGTTTGTCATCGTCTGGTTTGTCTCAACCGGCAGCTAGCGGAGATAGAGCGAGCATGTCGTTTCGTTTGGAAGTGAACGATGAGGTTCGCGGATGAACAAAAAATTGACACGATTTCGGATGCTATTTGCCTTGGCTTTAGGCTTGATGGTGGTCTACGCAGCGCTGGGAGTGTTTTCAGCGCGGTCAGCGGAACAGCGTTTGGTAGCCGCCGAAGATGATCTGCGAGAGGTTCGCGACAAGTTGGATGACATTCGTCGATGGCAGCAAGCACCGAAGGTTGCTGCCTTGAGGTTGGAATCGCCGTCGGAGATCGCAATTCGGGTAGCTGCCGCCCGAAAAACAGCGGGAATTGCCCAATCAGCACTCATTCGGGAAGAGCCGACCGACCCTCAGCGAATTCCTCGGACCGATTATGAGATTCGAGTGACCACGATCGAATTGGCTGCGACTCCACTGCCGACGCTACTTGAATTCTGTGACGCTTTGCAGGATCAGGAGGCGGGCACACTGGTTCGCGATCTTCGCCTGACCGCCCCCAAGAATTCGGCAATCAGGGCTGGCCAGGAAAGCTGGGAGGCGGAGCTGGCCTTGACCCAGATCATTTTTTCTCCGACAAGCCGGTAGCTGCTGCCTGTTCCGGGCCAGCAAAGTGGAAACGTCGATTGGAATGGCTAGGGATTCGCCCCATCTGGAACGTGGGTGTGTTTCACGAGCTTACCGATTGGTCATGGACAGCTTCTCGGATTTGGGAAACGATGCGCTATCGTCGCTCTTTCTTGATACTTGCTTGCACCGCAATGCTCATGACGGTGTGGGTGGGCGGCTGCGCGTCTTTGATCGGTCCGTCGGAGTCCATTGTTCACGTGGCGGCGACACAGGATCGCGCCAAGTCAGCGCGGTTGAATCAGATGGGCATGAAAGCCTTGGATTGTGGAGACACAGCAGAGGCGACGCAGAAATTTCTTGCATCAACCGCGGCCGACGAATCTTATGGGCCGGCGCACAACAATCTTGGAATGCTGCATTACCAGGAGGGCAACCTCTACCAAGCGATTCTAGCGTTCGAAACCGCGATGGATTTGATGCCCTATGATCCCGTGGTCTATTACAACCTCGGTTTGACGTTGGAGTCGGCCGGGAAAGTTCACGAGGCGATGGATCTATACTGGCGGGCAGTGGAGATGGATCCGGTGAACCCGAACTTTCTGGGCAATCTGGTTCGTTTACGTGTCCGATTGGGTGAAACTGGACCTGACTTAATTGTGCAATTGGAAGATTTAGCGTTAATCGAGACTCGCTCCGATTGGCGTGGCTGGGCCGATCGTCAGTTGGCTTTGGAGCAAAATGATGCTCTTGACAGAGGGCCAGATCCGCCAGATTTCAATTCAGCCGATGACGAGGAAGATGAATTGAAGCTTGAGTCGTCACTCGACGATTCGATCATCGATTTGACTCCCGCGTCTTAGCGAAGATGAATGAGAGTTCGGTCGCGGAGTCTTCGGTTTTTAGATGAGACTCAGCGTCCTGCCGTGACTTCTTTCGCTTTTGTGCGGCTTGTTTCCAATGAGTTGCGACCGTGATGTGTTCAGCATCTCATGAGATCAGTTCGGGAATTGGTCGGCCATGATCCACGATTGGAGTCGGGCGACCGTTGAAATCTTCGATCAGGACACTCGATGAATCGATTCCCAGATGGTGGTAAATCGTTGCCAGAAAGTCTCCGGGTCCGCATTGTCGATTGATAACATCTTCGCCCCGCGGGTCGGTTGCCCCGATGAATCGACCAGTTTCGATGCCTCCACCGGCCCATAGGTTGCTGAACGCGCGTGGCCAATGGTCACGACCAGGTTGTTTGGTGCCAGCCGCCGCGCTGGCGTTACCGGCTCCCGTGCTCGGTTGGTAGCTAATCTTTGGAGTGCGACCAAACTCCCCCGTCACAACAACCAGTACATCCTGATCCAATCCACGTTCGTAGATGTCCTCGATCAATGCTGTGACCGCTTGATCGTAGGCTTCTGCTCGAAATCGAAGTGCATCAAAAACATGATGGTTGACGGCGTGATCGTCCCAATTGTTGACGCGACCGCAGAGCGGGCCGCGCAAACTGCTGGTCAACACTTCGACACCAGCTTCGACCAAACGCCTGGCCATCAACAGTTGTTGCCCCCAGGTGTTGCGGCCATAACGGTCTCGAGTGCGATCATCTTCACGCGACAGATCAAACGCCTCTTTTGTTTTTGGGTTTGTTAGTAGAGTCAACGCCTGGGATTCAAATTGATCCAACGCGTCAAGTTCGCCATAGACATCGAAAGCACGCTGCAAATTGTCCAGATTCTTCCGCAGCTTAACCCGACGATCAATCCGTTCCACTTCGCGATGATCGGTCAAGCCGATGTTTGGAACAGTGAAGTTTGGTGCAGCGGGATCGCCTGCCACCGCGAAGGGCGAGTACGCGTCACCGAGGTAAGCCGGACCATTGTAGGTGGTGGGCGGATTTACCCCGACATACCGTGGCAGTGGATTGGTTCGTGGGCCGTCTTGGGAGCGGATGTAATTGGCAACGGACATCCAATCGGGAAGCCGTGGTTTGGGTTTGTCCCGTGTATCTGAATCACCCGAAAACATTTGCATCGATCCGGCCGGGTGGCCGCCTGCTGCTTGTCGCATCGAACGCAATACGGTGAACTTGTCGGCGATCGCAGCTTGGCGAGGTAGCAGTTCGGTGAAATGCATGCCGTTGACTTTCGTGGCGATTGTGCCGAAAGGTCCGCGGTATTCACTGAGTGCATCAGGTTTGGGGTCGTAAGTATCGATGTGGCTGCAACCCCCTGGTTTCCAAACCAAGATGACCGCTTTGCGACGTTTTGATTCGGGCAAAGGGCTGTCCGCGCGGAGTCGCAACACTCCAGGCAAACTCAAGCTGGTGAAACCGGCGACGCCGAATCGCATAAAACTACGCCGTGTTGCTGGCCGTTGACGGATCGCGGCTGACCGATCGAAGTGTGGTTTTGAATCTGTCATGGAGACTCCGCAGGTTTGACTTCGATTGAGATCGGTTTCGAAACGACGATATCAACGATATCTTTCGTCTTGTCGGTTTCGTTGGCCCGGTATTTGGCGACCGCGCCACCATAGAAAGCGATTTGGTACTGTCCCGGTGGGGTTTTGAGCGCGGCCAGATCGAGTGTTACTTCTGACGTGTCATCACCGAGTGGAATATCGAGTTTTGGGGCTTGTTCAAAGCCTGTTCCCATCGTGCGTACGCTCATGGTCGATCCGGAAAATTCGCTGCGTCGCATGTGGATCAGCGGGATCGTTAGTTTCTGACCTTGAGTGACTTGCAAAATTCCTTCCTCACGCGGTGAAATGGTGATCGGAGCTAATTCGTTGCCACTCACCGAAACCGCGACTTCGTGCAGTAAACGTGGACTCGGAATTTCGCTCCAGTGATTGGTCACCGGCCAAGCCATCGAGGCGAGCCGACAAGGTCGACGAACTGACTTGCCATCGATTTCAGCTTGGCCATAGAACGTTGCACTGGAAGCCCCGCGTGGTGCACCCTCCGCAGCGGAGATCAACATCATCCCACGCGATTTTCCCGCTGGAATTCTGAGGCCAGTAGCCGTGACCCCATCAGGCAAATTGTCCATCGCCAATTCAATCTCGCCCGTAAAGCCGTCGCGTCGGATCGCGACGACTTCCAGGGCCATGGTCGCACCACCTCGTAAGGTGATCGGTTTGGAAAGTGCATTGCGATCACCATTCCGCAATTCCATGTGCATCGCCCAAGCGACCAACGCAAAATCGGGTGACGCTTTGCGAATCACCAAACGGTAGACGTTGCGTGGGTCGTTACGGGTTCCGCCAAAAGCGTCCGAGAGTTGAATTCGATGCAATCCGTCTTGTTGGATCTCGAGTTTGCCAAGAATATCCGATGAGCCAGCATTGTAGGGCGGACCATCGTAGGCGTAGTTGTTTCCTGACACTTTGACGGGACTTGGGATGTCAGCCAATTGCAGGACGTCGCTGCGTTGTTCTTCTTGTTCGGATGGTTGGATGTGCTGCACGACCAAGGTGGGGTCTGTTGGTCGTCCAAGTCGATTGGATGCGACTTCAATCCACCATACATCGCCTTTCTTGGCGGTGAATTCGAAGCGATCGATGTCGGCTTCTGGGGCGAACGAACCGGTAAGATCACAGGGCAAGTCAATCCGTTGTGCCTGTTGATGTTGGTCATTTGGTTCGGCTTCTTGCGAGGTCGATTTTAGCGGTAACCCGTGGGGAGGCCATGCGGCGGCGTTCACGGCACGTGTGGATGCCATGCGTTCGGGAAGGTCACTGTCGGCTTGAATCTCACGCAGGGCCAAGCGATAAAAAAAATAGGGGCCACCTTGAAAGGTCAGGTCGTGCACTTTGATTAAATAGGTTCCGTCGGCGGGGACTTGGAAATCAAGCAGGCCACCACCTCGCTCTGCCACCAGATCGCGTCCCCTCGCGTCAGCAAGGATTACAACTGGTTTAAGTTTCGAATCAATTCCCCGAGCGGCACAATCAATGACGAATCGTTGTCCCTGCTTTGCATCGAACCGGTGGTGATTGATGCCGCGTGCCGCCGCCATCGTGTTGCAGACCGAGTTGGCCGCGATGGTGGTGGCTTCAGTGGCGGATGTTGCTGGCTTGGCTTGTGCCGATTCAGCCATCGTGTCGACGGTAAAAATACGGGGTGCCGACAGTCCCAGACGGGTCATGATGCTGGCTTCGTACAAGCCGGGTGGGCAATCTGCCGCGATCGTGACGGTGTATCGATTGGTGCTGGGCTTACCTGCATCATCGTGTGCCACAGCAGCGGTGATTCTGGGATCCGAAAATCGAAGTTCACCTGGTTGTTCCAGATGTTCACCACTAATGGTGATTTCGAATTCTGAACCGACTTGTCCACCCATCGGCATGGTTGTCAACAGTCTCGGTGCCGGTAAGCAAACCGATTGGCTGCGGACCGGCGACGCAACCATCACTAATCCGACAAACGCGAGCAATGCTGGAAAACGAGGCATCATGGCGGTGTCTATATTTCGCGGTGTAAGGAAAGCACATGTGAAGTTTGCATCGAACCTGTGAGGCAAACGACTGATCCGTAGACGACTGATCCGTAGACGACTGGTTTTCGGACGACTGGTTTTCGGACGACGGCCTTTCGTCCTGCGGCCATCCATCGGGTTTCAATGATTGAATTGAAATTCCTTCGTATTGATCAATGCCCAAATCAAATCCTGTAGATTTTCTTGCAACGCCGCTTCCTGACGCAACGCTTTGCCATCGGCTGAATTCCTCGGCTCTCCCAGATACGATTCGGCAGTTTGAAATTCTTTGGGCGTTGGGTAGCGAGAGAAAGCCAACAGGTAGAGCTCGTCAATTTTCTCGGCGATCGATCGCGAGTCTTTGGCGAGTCGATTGGCAGTGCCGTTGGGGGCAGACAGTTTTGCCTTGATGTCTTTCGCATTCATGAGGTGCAGACTTTGCGCCAGGCTAGCTGAACGCACACGTTCGCATTCACAGACACTCAACCCCTCTGGGCGTCCGAAGACCCGCAAGAAAGGCGATGCCTTGTTATAGCTGTTGTCGGGTAAGGCGATGGCACGGGTGCCGACTGGTAGATTTGCAAAGCTGGTTTGCGATGCGGTCACTCGGTCAATGGCATCTAGCATCACCTCCGCCTGCAACCGACGTGGGTAAAAACGCGAGTAGTTTTGTCGGTCTACTACGTTTTGCTTGTTCGGTTGGGGACTCAGTTGGTAAGTGCGTGAGTTGGTGATGACTCGAACCAGTTCTTTCAGGTCGAATCCGCTGGACCTGAAGTGATCCTCCAACGCACGGAGTAATTCGGGGTTGGTCGGAGGGTTTGTTTCTCGGATATCGTCTTCAGGCTCAATGAGCCCCTGGGAGAAAAAGTGTTTCCAGTAGCGATTGACAAGAGCCTTGGCAAAAAAAGGATTGTTTGGATCACTCATCCAATCGGCAAGTCGCAGTCGAGGGTCGGCATCGGGCGGAATTTCACCGACTGAATCACCGAGGGCGACAGGCCGTAAGACTTCACCGGTGATGGGGTTCTTGGCTTCTGCCATTCCACGTTGGTGAAAAATCATGTCTTCGCCGCGCACCGCTGTTGGCTTGCGACCGATTTGAGTGAAGAAGGCCGACAGACTGTAGTAGTCTGCCTGACTCCATGATTCAAACGGATGATGGTGGCACTGGGCGCATTGCATGCGGACACCCAGGAAAAGTTGCGCGACATCCTCCATCTGCTGCTTGGGCTCTTTAACGCGTTTGTACCAGGCGACAGGAGGATTCCCCAAAACAGTTCCGCTCGCAGCAAGCAGTTCGCGAACAAGTTGGTCGTAAGGTTTATTGGCCAGCAGGCTGTCGCGAATCCAAGCGTGAAAGGCAAAGTTGGAAGTGATATCGCTTGCTTCGTCGCGGCGATTTTTCAGTAGGGCTGTCCATTTGTTGGCAAAATAGTCGGCATAGTCGCCCCCCTGAAGTAATCGGTCGATTGCAACGGATCTTTTGTCCGGATTCTCATCACTTAGGAACTGGCGTGTTTCAGCAAGAGTCGGCAGACGCCCTGCGATGTCGAGTGAAACGCGGCGAAGAAAAGTGGCGTCATCGCATTCATCGGAGCTTGGCATACCGATCGATTGCAGATTCGCGAGAACCCATTCGTCGATGAAATTGCCTGTTTCCGGAAGTGGGTCGGTTGTAGGTTCGCTGAGAGGAATCGATGCATTGTGCACTGTGACGCGACCCTGATAGCGAATCATTACCGCCACTTTGCCAGGAATGTCGTGCACTTGTATCACGCCCTCTTCACTCACCTCTGCCAGTGCAGCTTGATTGGATTCGTACAAGGCCAAATTCGTGACGTCCCGGGTGGTACCGTCCGAGAAATGAGCGAAGCACTGAAGTGGTTGTTTGGATCCAATCGCCACCGTGCTACTTGCCGGGACAACTTCAATGTGAGTCAGCATCGGGTCATCGGCATTCGATAAGGGAGTCCCTTGCTCAATCCATAATCGCAGCATCGCGTACCCGTCCGAGTCGCGAGGCAAACGAATACCGCCACCATGCGGGACTTGCCCTGATGCCTTCTGGAGTAGCAGGCTTGTGTCGGGAGCAGCGGGAAATAAACGCCGTCCTCGCCCTTCCGAGACGAGTGTTTGATAGTCCTGTTCCGGCTCGAAACCGAGTAATGACAATCGGAATCCGTTTTGACCACCGCCTGCTTTGGCATGGCAGACACCCGCATTGCAGCCCGACTTGGTTAGGATCGGGACAATGTCGTTTACAAAGTTGATTTTCTTCGCAGATTCTTCGCCGTGGGTCAGCCTTGCTGAGGCGACCACGCTGACGGCGATTGCCAAGAGCAGCGGTGTGAGACGATTCACTGGAGGGTTGGCCATAAGGTGGGTTTGGGCCGAGTGGCGGGTGCATCAATTTTAGCCTAGTCTTTTACCCACTTCCAGCGAATCAACGAGATCGATTTACATTACATCAGTGCCCTCAGGCCTGATACGCCGAAACTTCCCCGGTTTTGAACGGTTCTTATAGAGACATCAACCTTTTCTCACCAAGCTATTTCGAGCGGAGCTGACCGATGCGTCTAACGAAAAACCTGTTTGTTGCCCTGATTATCAGCACTTTTGTTTGTGGAACGGCGATGGCCCAACCGCCAGAACGTGAGGGTGCAAGGCGGCGTGGTGCTGGTGGTCCGGGAGGCGCTGGTGGTCTAGGAGGCCCCGGTGGCGCGAGCGGCTTCATGCGGATGTTGCCCGTAATGATCGCGTTGGATGCCAATCAAGACGGCCAACTCTCCAGCAAGGAAATCAAGAACGCCACGGCTGCATTAATGAAGTTGGACAAAAATAAGGATGGCCAACTAACTATGGATGAATTGCGTCCAGAATTTAATCGCGATGGTGGCTCGCCCCGCGGTGGTCCCCAAGGGCAGGCAGGGCGTCCGCAGGGCCAAGGTGGGCGTCCTC
>JBMYRF010000002.1:0-41559 GCA_049602075.1 Rubripirellula sp. | reverse complement strand
CGTCCTCAAGGACAAGGGGGACGGGGAGATTTCATGATGCGGATGTTTGAGCAGCGTGATGCAAATAAAGACGGCAAGCTGAGCGGGGATGAAATCCCGGCGCAGATGGCTGATCGCATGGAAAGGATCGATGCCGATGGCGACAAGGCCATTTCCAAAGCAGAAATGGAAAAGGCCATGTCGCGGATGAGCGGCCGACCTGGTGGGGCTGGCCGACCCGGTGGGGCTGGCCGACCTGGTGGACGTCAAGGTGGTGGGCAACCGGGTGGTGATCGACCTGCTCGCCCACAAGTTGAAGAAGAGTGATCAAGCGTTCGCGACAGTGAGGGTGGCTGATACACAGCCACCCTTTTTTCGTGGCGAATGTCAGATCGGAATGCCGCCGGTCCTCGTTGAGACAACGAAACACAACAGGGGGCGAATCCCGGTCTGCTGATGCAAGTGTTTTCACTTCGTGAACGGTACGCGTCGTTTTGAACAACTGCAACCCTGAACGACACTCGCCCCAAGCGACTTCAACCTACGTTGGGCTACTTCGAGCAGCTTTGGGCTACTTCAAGCAGCTTTGGGCTACTTCAAGCAGCTTTGGGCTACTTCAAAACGGGGCAGACATCGAACCATTCTCGGTTTTGATTTTCGATCCAGGCGGCTGATTGGGCTGGCCCCCAAATGCCGGTTGGATAGGAATGCAGTTGTGGCGCTGCAGGGCTATTCCAAGCGGCGATGATTGGGTCGATGATCCCCCACGCCAATTCGACTTCGTCGCTGCGGGCGAACAAGCTCGCGTCGCCGAGCAGTGAGTCGAGCAACAAACGCTGATAGGCGTCCGGCATCGAGTCACCACCCACCACATTACGAAAGCTAAAATCCAGAGTACTCGTTCTGGTTTTCATCTCTGCGTCAGGCACTTTGGTTTCGAAGTGCAGTTGGATTCCTTCGGCGGGCTGCACCTGCATGACGAGACGGTTACCGAGTGGTTCGCGAGTGGTATCACCAAACAGGATGTGAGGCACGTTCTTGAACTGGATCACAATTTGGGTTGTGCGACACGACATGCCTTTCCCGCTACGCAGATAGAAAGGGACTCCTTTCCAGCGCCAGTTGTCGCAGAAAAGTTTCAGTACTGCAAAGGTCGCAGTTTGGCTTTTGGGTGGTACACCCTCTTCGTCCAGGTAGCCGGCATATTGGCCCCGAACGGTGTCGGCAGCAAAGTCACCTCCGGTCATCTTGCGAATGCTATGCAGTACCTTGACCTTTTCATCTCTCACGAGTGAGGCGTCATAGCGAGCCGGTGGTTCCATGGCCGTGATCATCATCAATTGCAAGATGTGATTCTGAAACATGTCGCGGAGGATGCCTGATTTGTCATAGTACCCACCGCGACGCCCCACCATGACCTCTTCTGCTACCGTGATCTGCACGTGATCGACGTAGTTGCGATTCCAAATCGGTTCGAAAATGCTGTTCGCAAAACGCAACGCAAAGATGTTTTGGACCGTTTCCTTACCGAGGTAGTGGTCGATACGGTAAATCTGATCTTCACGAAATACGTGATGAATCGACGTGTTTAATGCCTTTGCCGTTTCGAGATCCGTGCCGAATGGTTTTTCGATAATCACACGACGAAATCCGTTCGTGTCGTCAGCTAATCCTGCCTCACCGAGTTGCTTGATCGCTACTTCGTACAATTGGGGCATGGTCGACAAATAATAAACGCGACCGCAGCCGTTATCTGGTTCGACATCTTCGAGAAACTTTGCCAGTTTGCGAAAGTCTTGCGATGAGTTGATGTCGCCGGACTGGTAAAAGATGAATTGGCTGAAGGCGTTCCAGGTTTCGGCGTCGAACTGATCGCCAGCGAATTGTTCGGTGGACTCCCGAAGCATCTTACGCCATTCTTCATGCTCGAACTCGCTCCGTGATACACCGACGATTCGCGATCCGGTGGGCAATCGGCTCTTCGCAAAGAGCCGATAGATGGCGGGAATCAGTTTGCGGCTGGTTAGGTCGCCCGAGGCGCCGAAAATGACGATGGAATCCGCCATGAAATTTCCTTTTCGAGGTGAATCAAACCCGCACAGCTTACGCCGAATGGCATTTCATCGAAACCTGCGTTAGAACGGGTGTTTGCTTTGGCACTCGTTTTCGCGACCGCCCGGGTCGATCTATTTTAGGAAGCGTTGGGGTGATTCGGCGGGGGAGAATGCACCGCCCCAATTCGTCTTATGAGATTGCGAGCTGGCGGTTCTGGCATCCGGGGACTCACCGGTTGCGACTAATCCACTGAATCGTTGAGGAATGAGTTGGTGTCGGTGAGATCAAACAGTGAGATACGACGCGTCAAAGCGGTGGAGTGACTCGTTGCAGCTGAATCCGCTTTTTTCAGGTCCCAGCCGTGTTGTGTCTCCAACGGCATTCCAGTCGTCGCGTTGCCGGTTCCTATTTTCTATCGGCTCCTTTTCTACTGGCACCTGATTTCTACTGGGGCTGTTATTCCTGCCAGCGAATATCACCTTTCCGCTGACGTGCGATCCAAGTTTTAATACCCGGATTGCGGCGGATTGCATTTTCCTGATCTGGCCGGAAGTTTGATGTGGAGCCTGTGATTGCTTTCAGGTTCTCGAGTGCCAGGACACGGACTGCCATCGATGGGGAATCGAGTCGCTTGACCAATTCTTCATCTCCACCCTCGACAAGTTGCTTCTGCGAAAATCCGGTCAACAATCGAAACAGCGGCGCTGCATTGGCCGAGTCCATCTGGATCATCGCGGTGCGGAGATTCAGAGCCGATTCGGAGCTCAGGTTGATATCCGCTTGTAACGCTTTGAAATGATCGGACCAGTACGGACGCTGTTTGGGATCACTGAGGACTCCATCGCCGCCAAAATAGACATCTCCATAACCCAAGATAAGTAACGTCTCGGCTGCCAATGCACCGACTTCCAAACGACGAAATAGTCTTGCTTCTCGTAATTCAATCTCTAGAGGTTCTGCGTCTTCGATCAGGCCCAGCAGTCCCTCTCTCGCAGCCTGCAGCAACGGGTCGTCATTTTCGGGGTCCAGCCATTGGGGCTCGCTTTCAGAATCGGTGACTTGTGGTTCCTTCGAGCCTCGTTTTGACCACTGTTGACCAGCGATTAATGTTGTGGGCACATTTTCATAAGTGATTTCTGCCTCGCCCTGTAAAGTCTGTATGGTCAGTAAAGTGCGGCGATTATTGGTTTCTAGTGGGTCGAGGCCTGCAGCACGGTCATGTCGTACACTTAACGCTAAGATCGTCTGATCATCCGCAAGGCGAATCGCGACTGGTTGAGTATTCAGCTGAAGATGTACTCGTTTGTTGGTTGATGTTGATTGGATGATCAAATTACCGGTCTCGAAATGCAGCACCGGTTGGTCCGGATCGACTACATCCCATGCGGCTTTGGCGGGGCCCTGCATTGCCAGGATGGCGTTGCTGGTCACGAGTTCTGCACGAAAGCTGGGGGCGACCAACAGAGGCATTCCGCTGCGAATGACATCCTCTTTCTTCAGGTGTTTCCACGTTTCACCGATTTTCGCCGCCACCAATGATGATTCGGTGTTCAAGGTTGCAACATCGATCATTGTCGGTTCGACAGCGTCTTCGCTCGGTTCTTCGGACGATGGAGGGACTGGTGGCGGCGCTGAATCGGCAGCCTCTTTGGTCATCGGTGTCTCCGGCTCATTGCCGGGGGCACCGCTGAGATTGGTTGACGGGGACGCCGGATTCTCGACGTTTTCCGCTGGCGCTGAACTGTCCATTTCCGTTGCGGCATCTGGCGTAACGGTTTCTGGCTTAATGGCGTCTGGCGAGGTTGTCGGCGCCTCGTTTTGGTTGTCGGCAGTGACCGCGTCTGGTGCTTCTGATTCGGAGGGGGTGGTTGATGGCAGCGGCGGCGCTATGGCGGTCGCTTCGACTTCAGGCATCAATTCTGAGTCGCCGGATTCCCGACCCCCTGCTGCGGATTCCACCGCATCAACACCATCCGCTGGATTCTCGTCGGTCAATTTATCGGGGTTGGATTGTTCAGCGACTTGTTGAGGATTCCAGAGTGGTTCAAAGATCCGTACGACCGCGAATCCGAGTGCCGCAATTAAGGCAAGCGAAATGAGCCAAGGTGCGATTCGGGACGGCCGAATGGTGCCGCCGTAAACCATCGAATCATCGAGTTGCCTGGGCTTCGATCCAGCGAGAGCCTTCTTTGGGCTGGTTTGGTTTGCGGCAGCGGTTGCTTCGGCTTGTCGCAACCGCGTCGGTGCATCGATCACCCCTGAGTCTTGCAGGCCGACCGGTGGTACATGATCACTGTCCAAGGCTGCAGCGGCGGGAGGGGGGATTTCGTCTGGAGGAATGTCGAGCAGTGATGGTTGATCGGACGGGAGCGAAATCCCAGAAAAACTCGTCGGTGTTCCGCGATCAACTTCTTCTTGTGTGGGCAGCTGGTAGATGCGGTCGCGCAACTCGATAGGCACCTCTGCCGATTCACCGAGTGCCATTGTCAAGATCTGGTGACAGGCTGCTGCTTCGGCTAATTGTGGCTCAGATTCCAGGCACGCCCTCTCAATTTCGGCGACCTGCTCTGCCGTCAGCGTGCTGTCCAAATACTCACTGATAAGGTTGGCGTCCTCCACCGGACCAATCGCATCTGCAGGCGGAGCGGGAAGTGGTGCATCGAGAGAATCGCGAATCCGCTGGACCAATTGAGTCGCGAATCCGCTCTCCGTCAGCTTTTGGCGTAATGCTTCGGCATCTTGTGGATCCAGAGTGTTATCAAGGTAAGCGAGCAGTGTTCGTAGCGTTAATCGCATGGCTGAATTCTCTGGCAAAGTTGATCGGGCACTGTAATCGTGTCTGCGCGGCCGGGCATCCGTGCAGAAAAAAACGATTTTTCCCGTTTCGTCGGTTTTTTCGATTAAAGCTTCGGTAGTTTTTTATTCAGGCTCTCCTTGGGTTCTTGTCCATCCTCTAGCCGTCGCATCTCAACACACCGCCGGTGCCGTACCTCGCTTGGCGGTTTTCCAAAAGAGGAACTGGTGATGAAATACTTCGCTTACGGTTCAAATTGCAGTCCGGCTGTGATGGCGCGAAAACGGGTTGCTTACCGTTCACGGAGGGCCGGCAAGTTGGCGGGATTCGAACTGCAATTCAATAAACTCGCGTTCCGGGGATACCTGCCTGCTGGAGTCGGGTACGCGAACGTTCGTAAGCAGATCGGGGCTGTCGTCGAAGGAGCTCTCTACGAGATCGTCGATGATGATGCAGAAGCGTTGGATCGATCGGAACGCTTTCCGAATCATTATCGTCGAATCGACGTGGTGGTCGAAATGAGCTGCGGCAACACCGTCCCCTGTGTGGCTTACCAGGCAGCGCCCGATAAGGTTGGACGGGAGCTCTGTCCGACTCGGACCTATCTCCAGCACTTGTTGGCAGCTGAAGATCTCGTCAGCGGCTCTTACTTTGACAAGTTGCAGCAGGTCAAAGTGTTTGAGGGCGAATGCGATCGATGTCGGCTCACGGACGAAGTGATTTTCATCCAAACGGAGCAACAGGTTCGACAGTTCTGTCCCAAATGTCACCAAGCGAATCCCGTTTCCGGGACAATTCGCGGTTGAATGGGGTCGGCACGTATGAGGGACTCAGCGGTTTGTAGGTGATTTTCTCGGTTTTGCTCGACTGCTCATGGGGCGGTCGCTGGTGCCGACTGTCATGACTAATTTATTTTTTGCCTTCATCCAAGGCAAAAACTGTAAAACACCGAACCGGTGCTGACGAATTTTTTTCGTCGCCGACCGTCTTGTCACTGCCCTTTCTTGTCACGCGGCCGCTGCGGGTTGGAAAGGTGTTTTCGAAGTGCTTCCAATTGATCGGTGTTGATGTGATCGACACCGGCACTTTGCAATTCGTTCCATACCAGTGGATTTTCAGGCGTTGCCCAAAATCGAACGCGACGGTTCGCGGCGTGCGCGCGAGCGACGATCTCACGCAATTGAATGCGTTCTTTGCTGGGGAACTCACCTTTGCCCCGCCACTGAAAATGTGACGACCAACGGTCGCTGATCATCGGCATGAGGTGCGATGGAGTCGTGGAGCCCAGGTCACTGAGCCGTCCATCAATGCCAACGTAACGAATTGCATCTTCAGTGATTGCCTGGAACGGACGGTTCCCAGAGACGACGATCTGGACGGCGCCAGGATGGAACGTTCCATTCTCAACACGTGACAGCATCTTGCGGTAACCAGACAGCTTGGTTCGCAGCACCGCGTAAGTTTCTTTTCCATCGCTTTTGAAATCGATCAATAGTGTGAACCCTGGACCGCCTGGTAAAACACTTCCTCCATTTTTGAGAACCTGTTTTTGGAGTGGATCGAGATAGAGTGATTCGAGGGTCTGATCCTGGCGGATCTCGGAATTGCTATGCGCCACTAGTAATTCATCACCGACCAGGAAAATATCGGCTTCGACACTGCAAAAACCATTGTCCAGAGCGTCGAGCAGCGGGCGTGAATGGTAATAGTCGTTGTGGGCATGCGCTTGAGGTAGTGGGACGGGGGCGACTTCTTGCCCCTCCGAGTTCATCGGCTCGAAAAGAAACGCAAGCGGTAGGCAGAATGATACGAATGGTTTGAATATGGATCTGAGGGATGGTTCGAAGATTGCTGGAAAGACGGGACGCATGAAGTCTCTCTGGTTAGCGGCGAGCGGTAAGTTCTCTGTTTTTAACAAGTTCTCTTTGTCGCTGAATTGCGTCATCGTAACAGCATTGAAAACAGCGACAGGAAATTGGTCGCTGACATTGAAGACTGGCATCAGCAAATAGTGGCACCAGCGAAAAACGCTGGCCCGTTTCAGTGGTGCGCCCGTTGATTCGAAGCTGCCGTCGGATCCTTCGATTGGCGGTGATCTGAGAAAGTAATTTGATGGATTCGGATTTTGCGAGCATGGCGGCAGGTGTAAGGCGGCTCATCGCGGGATCCTGCTGTAGTGACCGGTTTCACCACGGCGCGGGTCGGAGAAGCTACAATCGGGTGCCAGGTTTCGAGGAGAATCCAATGCTTTCTGTTTACGACCCAAGTACGCGACGAAGTTTCTTGAAGGTCGGGTCATTGGGGCTTGGTGGGTTGAGTTTGCCACAAATACTGCAAGCTGAGTCAGTTTTGCCGTCATCGCTGCGGGACAAATCGGTAGTCTTCCTGTTCATGCATGGTGGTCCGCCCCAAACGGAGACCTTTGACCCGAAGATGACGGCACCGGCGGAATATCGATGTTTCAATGGTGAAATTCCGACCTCAGTACCCGGCCTCACGTATGGGGCATCGATGGAGAAGCTGGCCAAGGTCGCGCATTTGACTTCGATTGTTCGCAGTTTTCAAACCGGCGACGGTGCGCACAATCTAAAGCCGTTGGTCAGTCGGCATAGCTTGGATGCCAACATTGGTTCGTTGTATTCGCGGATTGCCGGTAGCACAGACCCGTCCACGGGAATGCCCGTGAACGCAGTGTTGTTTCCTCGGGCGGTTGATCAGGACGCTCAAACCGTTACTCGGCAGTTTGGCGATTTTTCTGGAACTGGCGAAATCGGTGGGGCTTATGCGCCCTTTGTAATGAGCGGCAAGGGAGCTCTGCTTGACAACATGCGTTTGAAGATTTCGAAATCGAGATTGGATGATCGTCGAGCCTTGCTTGCGTCGTTAGATCAGTTCAAACGTAAGCTTGATTCCAGCGGCAATATGGATGCGATGGATCGGTTCAATCGTCAGGCTTACAACGTGATCCTTGGTGGGATCAACCAAGCCTTTGATCTTTCCAACGAAGATCCAAAATTGGTTGCTCGCTACGACACGTCTCGACTTGTCGCACCGGATAACATCGACAAGAAGTGGAATAATCACAAGAACTATCGTGACCACGGACAAACCCTTGGCAAGTTGATGTTGTTAGCACGACGACTGTGCGAACACGGAAGTCGTTTTGTTTCTGTGACCACTAACTTTGTTTGGGACTTTCACGCTGATCAGAACAACGCGACACTTGACGAAGGGATGCGTTATGTCGGACACCCCTTTGATCATGCAGTTTCTGCGTTCATCGAGGATGTTGAGGCACGCGGAATGCGTGACAAGATCTTGTTGATTGCCTGTGGCGAGATGGGGCGAACGCCGAAAATCAATGCCCGCGGTGGAAGGGATCACTGGGGGCGATTGGCACCTCTGCTGTTGTACGGTGGCGGGCTAAAAATGGGGCAGGTCGTTGGGCGTTCGGATGCCACCGCTGGTGAACCCGATTCAAATCCAGTGGGAATTGATGATCTTGTGGCGACGATCTTTCATACCCTTTTTGATGTATCACAGTTGCGGCTACAGTCCTCTGTGCCTGGGGCTATGATGCGTTTGCTCGAATCCGGCAGTCCGCTTGATTTAGTCGGCTAAAGATCGGTGTGCCGATTTATCGGGACGAATTGTCGGGGACGCGCCTCTGACAGGATTTTAAGTGGTGCTGGCGAAGACAGTGTTTCGCAAGCTCGCAATTCGGGCGTTTGGAGGCTAAAGTACCAGTCCCCAGAACTCGCTGTCTGTACCATTGGTCATATCTGACGGCACGGGTTCGCCGATACGTTTTATTGTGAAAGTTGCATCCTGCGATCGTGAGACCGGTTGAATGCGTCGTCGCGTTGGCATGCTGTTCCGTTTCCCAATACACCACCATAACGAGGCACGTCAGGCCGAACGCGTCGCGGCGCAGTTCGACCGCCGGTGCACTAATTAGGTTTGCGAGCAGCTCATTGGACCCTCGGTTTTGAGGAACCATTTCGTTGTCGTACCAGCCTGCCGCCGCAATGCTTCGCAATCGAATTTAACCAAAGGAAGGATCACCGATGTCAAACCAACTTCATCGCCGTCAGGCTCTGCAAGCGACGCTCGCCTGGGCGGGGGCTGCTGTGCTTGCGAATCGCACCGAACGCGCTCACGGTTTTTTGAACGCGAACGATCGACCGCGAATCGGCGCGGTTGGGACAGGGAGCCGCTGGTATCAGAAAGCAACGGGTGTCGACAGTCAGTACGGCTCCGCGCCGAGCATGCGGCAGTTAGGTGATTACACGGCGATTTGTGACGCCGATGCTTATCGGGTCGGTTTGGCAAGCGGAATTGCGAAAGAATGGAGTGGGGCCGCGCCCAAGGCGTCAGCTGATTACCGCGAGATTCTCGACGACAAAGAGATTGACATTGTCCATATCTCCACGCCTGATCATTGGCACGCGAAGATCGCAATCGAAGCGATGCTGGCCGGCAAAGACGTCTACTGCGAAAAACCAATGACCTTGACGATCGAGGAAGGTCGGCTGATGTCAAAGGTTTGCAAAGAGACTAAACGCGTTTGTCAGATTGGAACGCAACAGCGCAGTAATCCAAAGTTCATTCAAGCGATTGCGCTGATCCGAGCCGGTCGTCTGGGGGATGTCAAAAAGGCGACTTGCAGCATTGGCGGGGCTCCTACTAGTCCTGAGCTGCCCATTGCCGAACCACCGAAGACACTCGATTGGAACCTCTGGCAGGGACCCGCAGCGGAGACACCCTTCCGGTATCTCGCTGGAAGCAATGGTGAAACCAAGAGCTGGTCACGCGGTCACTATGAATTTCGTTGGTGGTATGAGTACTCCGGCGGAAAGTTGACCGATTGGGGAGCTCATCACTGTGATATCGCAACGTGGGGTCTTGGCAAAACCGAGACCGGGCCGGTCTCGGTGGATCCTGTGATGGTGGAACATCCGGTCGAATTCGAGGATGGTTATCCCGTTGATGATTCACGGTACAACACCGCGACCAAGTTTCTGATCAACTCTACGTTCGCCGATGGTAAGGAAATTGAACTCCGACACGATCAAGGGAACGGAATTCTTTTTGAAGGGACGAAAGGACGGATCTTCGTCAATCGTGGTCGCTTGACTGGTACGCCAGTCGATGATCTTAAAACGAATCCTTTACCGGGCGATGCAATGAAGTCAGTTTACAAGGATCGTGAGCTGACTGATCACTTTCGCAATTTCATGATCGCCTGCCAGGACCGCAACGACCCAATCTCGGATGTTCACAGTCACCACCGCGCGTTGACCACGTGTCACTTGGCGGGGATCGCCGCTCGGACGGGCCGCAAGCTCACCTGGGACCCCAAAGCGGAAGAGATTGTCGGTGACGAAAAAGCACAAGCTTTGGTCGACCGTGAGCGTCGCAAAGGCTTCGAGATTGAGGTCTAGAGGTTCTCCACTGAAAAAACTGGTAACGACTGTCAGCGTCGAAGTCTGCGAACGCCTTTCGCTTGAATGACGGGCGAGGGGCAGGTACTCGGTGAGTAGGGTGGTCCGTGAAAACACTCTACCCACTGCGGAGGTAGCGCCTGCCGCGTGACGTTCCTGGCTGTGATGCATCTGTGCAGGCAGGTATCTGCGGAGTGAATGACGGTGCATCGAATCTTGCGGCGCGTCCTGTGAATCCATTGGGTAGGAGTTCTTCTTGGCTGATTTCAATATGAACACTCTCGTTCGACGGGCAGTCCTGTCGCTGACGATCGTGGCGTTTCTCTTGACACCCTTGTCCGCTGAAGATTGGTTCCGCTGGCGGGGCCCAAACCTTGATGGTATTTCTTCAGAATCAGATTGGGACTGTGATTGGCCCGAGAGAAAGGCCGTTATCGCGTGGCGAGCTTCGGTTGGGATTGGCTACTCGTCAGTGGTTATCGCAGATGGTCGTGTCTTCACGATTGGGCACGTTGATGGTCACGATGTGGTTCACGCCTTCAATGAATCTGATGGGGCGATTGCCTGGCGTTTTCAATACCCCGCGACATTGGATGATCGTGATTTCGAGGGCGGCCCAACCTCAACACCGACAGTTGACGGAGAGCAGGTTTATGTGCTTAGTCGGGCTGGCGAATTGTTTTGTTTAAATGTGGGGACCGGTGAATCGATTTGGCAGCAGTCGGTCGCTGAACTTGCTGATGTGCGGTTGCCGGGTTGGGGATGTTCCGCCGCGCCGTTAGTTGTGGGGGATCGGTTATTGGTTAACCTCGGCGCAGCGGGTGCGGCGGTCGATAAAAAAACAGGCGAGCTGATTTGGAGTTCCGAGGACCGCGAAGCAGGTTATGCGACCCCCGTTGTGATGCCAGAGTCTAATCCGCCTGCAGCAATCTTTGCATCGGGTAAGGCTTATGTAGCGGTTGAGATTGAAACAGGACGGCAGCTTTGGTCCGAGCGATGGTTGACTAGCTTTAATTGCAATGCTGCAGGTCCAATCATTTCCGAGCAGCGGATGTTTCTTTCGTCCGGATACAATCGCGGGGCGGCTTTGTTTGAACTTGGTAACGAAGCCCCCAAGCTGATCTGGAAATCGAAGGAGATGAAGAATCAGATTCACGGTTCGATTCTCTATGAGGGTTGTCTCTACGGATTGCACGGTGATATGGAAGCTGGTGCGCGACTTCGCTGCATGGATTGGAAAACGGGTGAGGTTCGTTGGTCCGAAGATGATCTTCAGCCGGGAGGCATAATGTTGGCCGGAGAGCGTTTGATCCTGCTGACGGAGTCGGGTGAATTGGTTGTCGCGCCCGCTGATGCAGAGGTTTGGCGGCCGATCGCGAAGACGAAAGTCGTCGATGGTAAGTGTTGGACAGGGCCCGTACTGTCAAATGGACGAATCTATTGCCGAAGCATCCAAGGCGAACTCGTTTGTATTGACTGCCGAAGTTAGACTATTGTCCGGGCGACTCGATGACTGCCCACTCGCCTAATGACCAGGCACTTGCCGCCGAACCTCGATGCACGGACATGTTTTATGCCTATCCAACGTCGCACCTTTTTGGCTGGAACTGCCGCCGCGGCTGCCGCGGTGTCCGCTCCGGCGATTCACGCTGCAGCCAAGAACAAGCAGTACCGAACCGCGCTGATCGGTGCTGGTTGGTGGGGGATGAACATTTTGCGGGAAGCACTCGCGGCTGGACAAACCAAGGTGGTCGCGCTTTGTGATGTTGACAGTGATCGGCTTGAAATCAATGCCGAGGAGGTCAACGATTTATCAGGAGAGACACCGGCGGTTTACTCGGACTATCGAGAGTTGTTTGAAAAGGAGGACATTGAAGTTGCGATCATCGCAACGCCAGATCATTGGCATGCACTCAACACGATCGCGGCAATCAATGCTGGCGCGCACGTTTTTATTGAGAAGCCGACCGGTCACACCATCGGTGAGAGTCAAGCGATCGTGAATGCTTCTGAAATGTCCGACCGAGTTGTGCAAGTCGGAATGCACCGACGGATTGGTCCGCATCATGTTTCCGGAATGAAGTTCCTGAAGTCAGGTGTAGCCGGCGAGGTGGGCATGGTGCGGATGTTCGTTCATTCGCGTGGTGGTGAGGAAAAGCCGACCCGCAACAGCGAACCACCAGAGAACTTGGATTGGGAAATGTACTGTGGGCCTGCGCCGTTGCGTCCTTATTGTGGACGGATCCATCCGGGTGGCTTTCGGAACTACCTTGGGTTCGCCAACGGCACGCTCGGCGATTGGGGGGTCCACTGGTTGGATCAGGTCCTGTGGTGGTGCGATCAACAATCACCACGGAGCGTCTACTCGGTGGGTGGACGGCCGATCAAGGGCGAGGCGGTATTAACAGAGAAAGAACAGACGACTGATGCTCCGGATCATCAGATCGCTACCTATGAATTCGATGATTTTACGGCTCACTGGGAGCATCGTCGTTTCGCTGGGAAGGGCCCCGAACAGACCAGCATCGGCTGCTATTTCTTTGGTACCAAGGGGACGTTCCATATGGGCTGGCGGGATGGGTGGACGTTCTATCCGGCCGACGAAAAGAAATCGATCATTCACGAGGATTCACAGCTTCAAGAACCGGATGGGCACAATATCAAGCTGCTATGGGCAGACTTTCTGCAAGCGATTGAAACAGGATCCAAGCCGGTCGCAGGGATCGAGATTGGTCATCAAGCAACCACGCTCAGCTTGCTTGGTATGCTCTCCTTGAAATTGGGACGGAGCATCCAGTGGGACGGTAACAGCATCCCCGACGATCCTGATGCAGCACGCTTGCTACGCCGCGATTATCGCGGCGATTGGGTCTACCCTACCTAGGTCTTTTTGAAAATCTTTTTTGGCACCCATCACAGATGCGAGTTCATGATGCGATTGTTACCCGCGCTGTTCTGTCTGCTCTTTCATTTCGCTTTCATCGCTGGCCACTGCATTGCGCACGATCCATCGAGTGTGCTGCAGATCATCCCGCAAAATAGTGGTGTGGTGGCATCGTTTCGAGGGCTAGCTGTTCGTAACAAGCATGAAGCGTGGGTTACCGGGTCGGATGGCACCGTGATTCGCACGGCAGATGCTGGGGTCACGTGGAAACGTGTTGGTGTGCCTGATTCGGAAGGCTTGGACTTTCGTGATGTTGAAGTGTTGGCTGATCGCACCATCGTGTTGATGAGCGTTGGCAAGGACGCCGCCTCGCGAATCCTTCGTTCGAGTGACGACGGCGCTACCTGGAAGCAAGTCCTTGTGAACCAAGATCCCGACGGTTTCTTTGATGGAATGGCTTTTGATGAGGAAAGAAAAACTGGGGTGCTGTTCGGAGATCCGGTTCGCGGACGCATGACGTTGTTTCAGACTTTTGATCGTGGCTTCACTTGGGAACCGCTTCCCGATCAGCAGAGACCAACACTGAAAATGGGTGAATACGGATTTGCGGCGAGCGGTACGGGGATCGCTGTGATGGGAAGTGACGTCTGGATTGCGACTGGCGGTTCCGTGGCAAGGGTCATGCGTTCTAGCGATGGCGGGGCAACTTGGACGTCCAGTGCTACTCCTCTGCGAAGCGGGAATGAGTCTTCGGGCATCTTTTCGCTCGCTGTGCCTGATTCACGCACGATCGTCGTGGTTGGTGGTGATTACAAACGGCCCGAGGAAGCGAGTCAGAATGTCGCCAGGTCCACAGATGGGGGCGAGACTTGGGTCGGAGCCGGTTCGGTGCATATGCCACACAAAGCCTGTGTTCGCGTGCTCGGTCAAGGGCGTCTGTTGGCCTGCGGTCGTACCGGTGTTGCCCTGTCCGCCGATGCGGGAGCATCATGGAAAACGATCAGCACAGAAGGCTACTACGTTTGTGCGATTGATCGCGATTCAGGAACCGGTTTTCTTGCTGGCGCGGAGGGGCGTGTCGCGCGGATTCAATGGGATCCGTCGACACCCGAATAGCTGCATGTCGTTCGGATTCTGGTTTTTCTTTGCGATGTGATTCCGTTGGCGGTAGCTGAACTATGATTGACAACCCATTTAAGAGTCCTGTCGCGGTAAGCAAGCCGATTCAAGCGACTAAGCATCGGCCGTGGTTGCGTTACGCTTTGGGGATGCTGGCGACTGGATTTTTGGTCGCATTCTTGGGAGTCCTTTACGGAGTGTTGACGGTCGGGCTTCCGTCACCCGATTCGCCGCCGGGCGTTCAGCAGCGTGAGGCGTTCCACCTTGGTATTTCAAAGGTTCTGGCGGGCGTCGGCGTTTGCCTGTTCGCGTTCGGCTTGATGGGTTTCGTTATAACGCTATTGTTTCGAACTGTATCCCGAATTACGTCAAGTGCCGGTTCGGGGCAAAGGGGGCTTTGAGGTTCCAGGCTTCTCGGCCCGATGCTGACTCCCGTTATCCGCCGATCCCGGGCGGCACTTCAGTCTGGCGATGGTTGATCGATTGTGACTCCGCCGAGGCAAACTCGCAGCCAATCGTTATCGAGTGTTCTGGAGTTAACGAGCACCCGGGATTCTTGAGGACTCGGGTATTCTGGAGGACCAGTTCTGTCGAAAGCACGCTGAGGCAGTGCACTCGGTACTGAAATTTTCGGTCCAGCCATCCAGTTTTCAGGCTGCGATTGGTTTTCCGATCTTGGCGGTAAGCATGAGGAGTTGCGATGTAGCAGAGTAGATCCTCACTCAGCCAATTACTTTTCTCCGGAGATCGCTTCGGCGATGTTGCGTGAATGGTCTCGTACACGCGAGTAAGCATTCAGTGTGGCTAGGTAAGCGACACTCACCTGAGGTGCGATTGAGCCTGTCGAAAGGTCGTCCAGGTGTTGTCGACGCAACTGTTTGATCTGTGTTTTGAGGCGATCCGAGCTGGCGGTGGTTTGTGTCAGCACAGTGCGATTGTCCTGGGCAAGCCCGAGATTGATTTCCTTGAGGTATTCGGCCATCTGGCGATTGAGTTGAACAAGCCCTTTTTGCTGATCAGGTGTGAATCGATGCCCGTCTCGTCGCAGCTTGTGGTCGAACTTATCAAGGTTGGCGATGTAGTCGCTAATTGACTCGTACTCGTCGGCCATGCGGAGTTGTCGCCGCGCATCATCGGCTGCTGAGTGGGGGACGCTACCGGACAGCAGTTTGGTCACAAATTCTGCGATTTCGTCCTGCATCGAATCGAGTACTTGTTCGCGTCGCCTGAGGCGATCGGCCAAGGAATGGTCTGGTTCGTCTTGTTGAAGCAGTTCGTTCAACCAGTCGAGCATTTTTTCGCAGCCATCCCCCATCTTTTCGATCTCTTTGCGGGATTGCTCAATGGCCAATACCGGCGTTTCGAGAATCCGAACATCAAGATCGGTCAACTGCGGTTTTTCCTTGAACTCCTTGGAGGGAACCAGCCAATTCAGTAGGCGGACAAACCCGGGCAGAAAGGGAAAGAAAATGACCGTATTGGCGATGTTGAAAATCGTGTGCGTCGCAGCGATCGCCGCACCCGTGTTCTTGTAGACGGTTGCTCCCTCCTCTAAGAACGCTTGATCGATGCTACCCTCGACCATCCAGGTAGTGACGACCCATTCGATCAGATCGATGTACCAAGCGAATAGAAGGGTGATCCAGAAGACGCCGACCAAATTGAAAATGACGTGAAAATAAGCTGCCCGGCGGGCATTGGTGGTTGCCCCCAGGGACGCTAGGAATGCGGTAATCGTCGTGCCGATGTTTTCACCCAGCACCAGTGCAGCTGCTGTCTCATAGGGAATCACGCCTGTATAAGCCAGCGAAATAGTGATCCCCAAAGTGGCTGAGGAAGACTGAACCAGCGTCGTTAACACGCAACCGACCAGAGCGCACTTCAATACGCCCAAGTAGGAGTCCGCTCGGAAGATCTGAAACCATGAGTCAAAATCCGGATTGTCTGCGATGATCTTACAAGCGTCCTTCATCAGCTCGAGGCCGAAAAAAATCATCCCGATGCCCATGATGGACATGGCCCAAAATCGCCAGCGATCTCCTTTTGAAAACAGATAGACGAATGCAGCTCCGCCTAGGATCGGCAGACCGTATTTGCCAATCTTCAGAACCAGGATCCACCCGGTGATCGTGGTACCAATATTGGCACCCATGATCACACCGATCGCCTGGGTTAGTTGCATCACGCCACTGTTCACCAAGCCGACCACCATTACCGTTGTGATCGAACTGGATTGAACGACACAGGTGACGAGCACTCCACAAATGATGGCCAGGATTCGGTGATTCGTGACCGCGTTGATGATGCGTCGGAGGCTGCTTCCGGCGACAGCCTGCATCCCCTCGGACATGTTTTTCATGCCGAGCAGGAAAATGCCGAGGCCACCGACCAATTCAAAAATCAGTTGGGAAAGGGCGGAGAGATCCAAGGTATTACCGCCTTGCAAGTTAGGTGGGGGCGAGCGATCAAGGTCTGGCAGATTGCTTTGCTGTCATAACAAAACAATGTTTCCAGGCATTTTCACCAATTGGGAGAATATACCGCGAATAGATGCGATCTGGACTGCGGAATCAGAGCTGGTTTCGACCCAAAGTTTAAAGGTATATCCAGCCGGTGATGCATTTTTATCGATTCTGGGGCGTGAGATAGAACAAAAAGGTTCGTTATCCATCTTGAAATCGAGTGAGTTCGTCGTCTTGAAGGATTCGACGGTTTTAGTCGGCTGGCAACGCGCAGCACTAAATGGCCTGAATGGGAAGAGCGTTAGCGTCTAGGATTGCCGTTTGGTGGTCGCTCGCCGCAGATGCGGATGCAGAGGCAAAGGATTCCACCAGCGACCTACTGCGGGTGGTTTTGACTCTTGCAGTCAGGAGCGAGAAAAATGGCCAACTCGCAAGATTCCGTGGCTGGAATCAAGCTGTCCGAACACCTGGGACAGCATGATAGGTACCTACGCGAGCGAGGATCAGGACTCTCTCACGCCGCTTTCTAATGCGGGAGTGAGGCTGGATCTGCCGCAATGCCCGTGGAGGTGACGGAGTTGTCTGAAATCAACAACTTTTGCCGCGATGCAGAGTCACTTGTGACGATCGCCTCAATCACCGTCGCTTTTGGCAGCGGAATCCCCAACAGGGGGAGGGTAATTGTTGCAAGTAGAAAAAAGTGAGGGTGCAGGGACTCGAACCCTGGACCAACGGATTAAAAGTCCGTTGCTCTACCGACTGAGCTACACCCTCGGATGGCTTTAGCCACCGAACCCGACCGATTCCCATACGGATGATGAAATTCGGAAGGTTGTTTCATAACAGCGGAGCGGACAGGATTCGAACCTGCGGAACCGGTTTCCCGGTTCACCGATTTAGCAAACCGGCGCTTTCGACCACTCAGCCACCGCTCCTGGTCAATTTTTGATGATTGTGTTGGATCGTCGGCAATCACGCAACCCTTGCTTTGGGAAGACTGGTTTTTGATCGTAGATGTTCACCGCCGATTTGTGTTTTGGTTCTTAATCTAACGGTCAGGTCGGGGATCTCGGTTTGGTGAGAGAGGGATATCGTTGTGCGGCGGGTATGATATGCGGACCTTGTATTTGATTGGGAATTTGATTGCATGGAATCCGAAAACCCGGCCCTTTTGACGCATGTTAGCCGACGGGCGATGGCGACCGAATTCGTGGTTATCCTGCCGGCGGCACATGCAGACGCGGTCGAAGTCGCAGTTTCCGCATTGGAATTATTGGATTCCATCGAGCAATCCTTGACCATCTATCGGCCCGATAGCGAGATTTCTCGAGTCAACCGGATGGCGTTTGCCGAACCGGTGCCGGTTAGCGATGCCACTTTTCAGCTAATGCAGAGGGCGATTCGGTGGAGTCAACGAACCAATGGTGGTTTCGATGTCACGGCGGGACCACTGGTCGAGGCGTGGGGATTTACCACCCGCAGTGGTAAGAAACCGACCGAGCAGGCGATCGAGCAGGCGCGGCAGCGAGTCGGGTACGAAAAGATCGAGTTGTCGGAACCAGACCGCTCGGTCCGTTTTGCCGCGGAGGGGATGTCGATCAATTTGGGGGCGATCGGAAAAGGGGATGCTCTGGACCAGGTTGCCGCGCGACTGCACCGTGATGGCCTCCATGATTTCCTCATACACGGCGGAAACAGCAGTATTATCGCGGCTGGGGATCAAGTCGTGGGGAGCGAGCTGGGATGGCCTGTGGGAGTGGCTCATCCGACCAAGCCCAAGCACCGATTGGCCGGGATCAGGCTGCGGAATCAAGCGATCGCGACCAGCGGTTCAGGAAAGCAATTTTTTCATCACCGCGGTCGTCGATATGGGCATGTCATCGATCCGCGGACGGGGTATCCGGCTGGAGATTTGTTGTCCTTGACGGTTTTGATGGAACGGGCCTCCGATGCGGATGCTTGCGCAACTGGCTTATTCGTCGAGGGTTCCGAGCGAACCGAAAATTTCACGGTGGATGAAGTCTTGCTCCCTTTGGTTCGCGTTCGAGCCGGCCTCCGCCAGGATTCGGTATCGATGGATTGGCAAGGTGAAATTCACTGGGTGGAGACACCTGATGACGCTGTTTCACGTTGATTGTGGCACGGTCATGCCCGCAAACTCTGCTCTGGACGCACGGTCGCGATGACGACTACAAGCGTCCGGCGGTCCGCCGGTATCTGCCGGCGGAATTGTTTCCTGCGCATTTGCTTTCCACGAATCCTGGCTAACCATGAACGTGAACTTTTTTGAGTGGCTTCGTGACGGAGTTCGTCAATCTGTGTTGCTGGGGGTTAGCGACGCGATCGAAGAAATTGGGGCACCGGCGGACGCTGACAAACTTCACCCCAACGTCGCTGCCATCTTGACCGGTGAAAAACCGAAACCAAAATCGTCTCGCGGTGGAGGCCGAAAACGCCTTGGCAAGTCATTGAAAGAAATGGACACGCCAGCTTCGTGATCGATCATGCGAGCGTGACACTTCGTTTGTCGCCGTCATCTTGACGAGAGCGTCATTCGCAGGCTGTTCATCGCCGCGTCATTTAGTGATGGGGCGACCCATTTCGTCAAGAATACGGGTTTGTGAATACGGATTTGTCGCGATCGATGTTTTTCTTAAGCCCCGAGCGTGTTCGGCAGTTTTGCCGTGACCGTTGTCCCTTGACCGGGCTGGGAATCGATGTCGGTCGTGCCACCGACTAATCTTGCTCGGGCACGCATGGAACGAATCCCAAACCGATCTTGGGCGACCTGATCGAATTCAAATCCGCAGCCATTGTCCTTTATCGTTAGGATGATTTCTGTATCGCACACCTGAGCCTTGATCCAAACGTCTTCTGCTTTGCCATGGGCAACCGCATTACGCACCGCTTCCACCGCGATTCGGTAGGCCGTCAGTGAGACATCAGTGGAGGCAGTTTGGGCGGTTTCTGCTACATCCCAATGCAATCGCGTCGTTGATTCGGTTAGCGAGCGGGAAAGTGAATGCTCGGCTGCTTTCGACCAAGAAACGCCCGATAGTTCGGGCGGGTAGATATTGGTTAGCGTCTGCCGGGTGACCTGCATTGCTTGGGCCAACCAGGTAACGATCTGTTCCAAACGCGTCCGCTGTTCTTCGCTGAGGCTGTCGTCTCTTTTCAGGTTGGACGTTGCTGCCGACGCAGCAAAGATCAGCGGCAGCACACCGTCGTGAATCTCCGAGCCAATCTGGGCACGCTCGATTTCGATCAGCTCAATGAGACACCCGGCGTTGTCCGTTCGCCGTGGCGAATCATCTGGTCCGGGAGGGTTCAACCGCCAAACCAGCCTTTCTTGTCAAAACTTGCAATTGCTTTGTCTTCACCTTCCTGGATGTCGAACAGCTTGTTTAGCTTCGTGATCTTGAAGACTTCCAGAACGTTGGGTGAAACGTCACTGAATTTCAACGCGATCCCTTGGGCTTTGCATGTTTTGTTGAGCATTACCAACTTAGTAATCATCGCTGATGACATGAAGGAGACGCCACTAAAGTTGAGCAGCAGTTTCTTGTGCGATGCGAGTGTGATCGACTCCTGTAATTCTCTACCAACTTGATCAATTCGTTGGCTGTCTAGGATCTTGCTGTCGGTGAACCCTACTACCAGGATTTCACCTTTGGTTTGTGTCGTGATTGCCGCCATCAGCATCTATTCCAGTGAAAACGAGGGAATCGGAGGGCTCTGCCTAATAGGTCCACAGGGTATCAGCCGCTGGCGGTCAAGGCAATTACCGGATAGATGAGAGCCTAGGGATCAAGTTGATCGAGTTGATCCAAGAGTTCATCCAAATCGATCGATTCCGATTTTCTCTGTGTTTCAGGGGTGTCCGCGGTTTTCGATTTCGGCGAGGCAGGTTTTATGGTTACGGGTTTTTTGGGGACAGGTGAGCTGGAGGCCGTCGGACGTTGCTGAGGCGGTGCCAGGCCCATCGAGATCGTCTTGACTTGTCGATGATCTCGCAATTGGATCAATGCCGAAACCAAAGTTGAAGCATCAGAGACTTGACTCAAGTCGAACGAATAAATGCGTCGCTCTGCGGTCACCCCGGTCTCTGGCGGCTGCGGATCGTTGGCGTGGGGGGCTCGTCTGCCTTGGAAACCAATCGTTGAGAGCTCAGACAGTGATTGCTGTGGTGTCTGCCAGTCCAGCATTGCCACATCTCCTGTAAGAGCGTCGATCGACAGCCGGTCGGTCGAAGATTCGGCCAGCGATTGGATCGGCCCAATCAGCGTCAGGTCGATTCCTGGCAAGCCAATTAATTCCCCCACGATTGCCTCGGCAAGAGACTGTTTGCCGCTTGCGGCAGGGGGCGTGTGGATCATGATCACAGACAATCGAACGGCCATGTTTGCTTAGTCTCTCTGGTGCAATCGCATGTCAGTGAACGGGATTGGGCGTGGGATGCATGCTGCGGGGCGAGTCACGAGAAGCGGTCAGCTTAGTTAGCAGACTCGATTTGCCCAGTCTGGGGCAGAACCCATTTGTCTGTGGTCTGCGACAGGCGAACTATGCTTCACGCCAGTCTGCTCAGCATTGTGTTGACAATTGGGCTTCGTGCGCCACATCATAAAGGTCAAAAAACAACTCGCGTAAGTTTACGTCGCTGGCGATCGGTCGAGCAGAGAGCCATTGCCGAATGCGATGTCGAACCACATCAGGCGCTTGGGCAATGAGTTCCTCGGTTAAGTCTTGGATGAGTTGGGGGGTTACGACCGTCCGATGTAAGATCGGCAGGTTCGAGATCGGGGCGTGACAGGTTGCCAGTAGAGCGAGGCCAAGTCTGCGAATTTTGCGGCAGAGCAGCCGGAGTTCGACGCGGGTCAGTTGTTCCGCCCCGTCGAGTGTCAGCAATCCGCCACTGGGCAGATCTTTGGTTTGGCGGTGTAGCTGTTGAACCATTCGATATCGATTCCGCATTCGGGCGGTGAAGTGTGGATGGCGTTCGTGGCAAAATTGCACGTGATGGACAACTGCAAACCGACTTTTCAAGCGTGGCGTCAATGCGTGTAGCAGTGTCGACTTGCCGCTGCCATGGTGACCGACAAACAAGCCGATGCGATGCTGATGAAGCTCGTCAACGATTTCCTCTAATCGTGACTCCGCAAGCTCCGCGTCAATCTGCAAGCCAATGCCGCCAAGCTGGCCGACGCGGTCGGCCTCGATGCGATCATCCCCCAGGTGGTTTTTGCCAATGCTCTCGTTCGCTGCCGTAAACCGGAACTCCAAGGCACCCGGCCGAACGAATCTGGTGGCAAATGGATTCGAGGCGGCGAGCATTTGATTCATGTCGCCGACGAAGGGCCACTAGGCTTGCGAGCGATGCGTTGTCGAGATCGCTTGTTCATCTCAGGTCCGCTTTGGAGCGAGAGATGGTTTCTGGTAACCGTTGAGTCAGTAAGATTTGGCGCGGAAATCTCGGTGCGGCTAACCATGTTGGGATGGATCAGATAAAACGGCTGTTCGGTGACGATCTCGCGACCATTGGTGAGAAATAATCTCATTCGAACGCACCAGCGAACGCTGATCAATTTGCCTTGATAGCTGAGGGGAGTCTCGGGCAGTTTGCAATGAGTGGAACGAGCATCCGACAATCCGCTGCGGCGGATTTGATTTTCACCTTGGCGGTGAAAATGATGCACGTGAAAATCCTCATCCCCTTTTCCCTCTGTATACCACATGACGGAGACTTCCAGTCCTTGAACCCGTTCAAGCGGGACACGACTGATCCGCCAGCAAGCAGTGAGTACTTCACCAGGGTGGTAAAGCCCATCCTCACGGCACAACGTCAGATTCAACGCGGGTTGGCTTTCTGGGCCGAGCCCGGTGGATGTACGACGACGCGAAAACTTCGGCAGAACGATGGCCACGGCTTAGATGTCCCTTTTACGACGATCTTCCACTCAATGGCATTGTGTGTCCCCACGAAGGAGTGCATCGCCTCTGGAGGAATCGTCAGCTCTAATTGTTGCTCCCAAGGCCCCTGCGGGTCAACGAGGACTTCGCGACCTTTCCAGAGGACTTCGCAAAAAGCCTGGTGGCGTTCGACCCGAACATCGGTGCCTTGACGGTAAAAAGTCTCCTCTTCACAGGTCAATTCGACCGTCAATCGCTTCAATTGCATCCGCCCGATCTGGGAGATGTACAGCTGGTAGGTTGATCCGGGAATCAGCGGGTGATTGCTAATTTCCACAATGGTGGATCCCACCCCAGCCCGTTGGCGTAACTGACTCAAAAAGAAGCGAAAGGACCACCACCCAATCGCTCCAAAGGGGATCAGTAAACCCGTCAGAATCGGTCTATGTTGCCCATTCCAATATCCCGAAACGGCGACCGCTAAGAGAACAAACCAAGCAGAATTCCAAAGCAGCGCCAGCGTGGCGGGGCCAAAGACACTTTCTTCGGATGCCTCAACCGGCAGTCGATAACGCAATCGCTCCCCAGGGCTATCGGTTAGCCAGCTACCTCGAGGCACATGAGGCAACTTGGGTGAATCTTCTTCGGGCGGCCGAATCATTTCGATTGATCCGGCGCGGTCGGCTAACACACGACGCCGCTCGTTGCTGGCGCCGACTTGGAGTAGCCGAAAAAGCAGCGAGATCGCGCCTGTCATGATGGCGGCGACTGCCAGTGTTCCCAATACCCAGACACTTAAATCATTGCTGGGAATCGCATCGGCCGGTCCCGCTGGAACGCGGTCCGGAGCAAATCGATTGATCAGTACCAGCGAGAGGCCGAAAACGCCAATCAGGAAGAGCGAGGCGTAAAACGCCGCCTCGCCAGCAACACCCGCAAAGGTGTTGCCGAGGCTTCGCTCACCCCGCTTCTTGCTCCAAGGCGTTGGAATCCGGGGCATGGTCGATTCAATGGCTCGCGATCGTTAACTGGCGAAGCAGAAAACGTCGGGTTACGCAGGCACCGATTCGCGGCTTGGTCGGTAAAAACCAAGTTCTTCCAGTGCCAAGTAAACTTCCTCGAGCGTCTTCTCTCCAAAATTACTAATGGACAGTAGACGCCGTGGCGTTGCGTTCAACAAGTCACGAACGGTCAAGATGCCGGTTTCTTCCAAGCAGTTCGTTGTTCGTACCGACAATCCCATCTCGGCGATACTTAAGTCGAGACGTTCTCGACGCAAGCGGGCTTCTTCTTCTGCTCGGCTCAGCGGAATGCGGGTCATACCAAAACTCCCTCTGTATATGGATCGGACAAGCGTTCGGAACGAGTCAATATCGCTACGCTGGGCTCCTCCCAGTCCGGTTCGCGTGATCCGTTCCTCCACTGCGGGGCAAATCGTAGGCGATTAATGCGACTTCAGGAAGCGTTTTCCGCCAACTTTTTGAATCATTTTTATCAATGATTTGCTAGCAAAATGCAGTTTTTGGAGTTCGGTTGGGTCGGGGGGCGACCACGCTCTCGGCGGCGAATCGTTGGAGTTTCTGGCCAGACTGCGGGGGTTCCCAGTTCAGCTGAGATGACCGTAGTGGTTCGGCGAAATCGGCTGCGGCGGGAAATGCGACCGGCTGCGGCGGGAAATAGGCGTGTTGATCCGCCGCAGGAAAGAAAGATTGAGGGAAACTAACGCCGCGTGATCCAGAGGGGCTCGAATCGGCTACTGAGGTTCTCCGTCGCGCTGTTCAGGTTGGCTGCCGCGGTCTGGACCGGCGGGAGATGTGCCGGACGTGACGCGTTATTTACTTCGCGAGCGAGTGGTTCTCCAGTAAGTCCTGTACGGTTCACTCCACTGTTTTTTAGCTTGGCACCACTGGTTGGCCGGGCGGTGGCTGGGCCGTCGATGGTGCTAAGGCCTCTCGCTGGCTGAACGCTCTGAATCGCCGGTTCTGCATTTTCAGGGATTTTGAGGGCCGCTGACGCGACTCGCGGGACCGACGATTGCACGGCGCGGCAGCCGGTCGCGCTCAGCAGCATCGCGACAAGGCAAGAGGCGTTGAGCAGTGGTCGGAGCGTCATGTTTGCTGGGTCCATTATCAGCCTTTTGAGTAGGTTCTCAGAGAGGAACCGCTCGGTTAACTAGGAGAATCGGCAGGACCAGCAGCTTTGGTCCGGTGCGATCGGCTTGAGGCGTAGGACCGGCAGGACCAAAATAATCGTGAGGACAGGAGGAACCGTTGCGACCGTCAAAACTTGACTCTGTTGAGGGGCGGTGGGGAGCGAGTAGCAGTGGCAGGCTTGTTCGCTTCGGTTTTCTACCTCCTGTCGGTTTTCTGCGGCGGCCGTCGAATTGGCTGCGACAGCGACCGATGTCCGCCAGCCCCCACTTTTTTATTGCCAAACGGATGATTTTCTTGAAAACCTTGGTTTTTCTGGTTTATCTGGACATCTCATGCTTTTCAGGGCCGGGAATTTGCCGACTTTTGGCTTCGAACTTGCCCTTGCCCTTGGGGGAAAAAAGTTGCGGGGCTATACATAAGGGCTAATCCTGTTCTGAAACGAATCGAAAAACCGGACATCTACTGTTCCCTTTCGAGCTTTGCGCGACTCTCGTCTGACCGAGAAGAACGCCGCATCTCGACTCACATCCATTTGGGATATTCGAACCCCTATGAAATCTGACCATTGGAATTTTCTCGCCAATTTGCTCGGTACGCCGGGACCCGTCGACAGGTCTAAAAAGGACGACAAGTCCAAGAAGGAAAAGAAGCCGAAACGGCCGGCCGGCGAAGAATCAGCTACTACCGAAGCGACGTCAGCTGCTGAGCACACAACTCCGCAGGCGGAGACCGAAGTCGAATTAACGCCGACTCCCGCTGCCGCCAAAACTGAAAAGCCTGCTTCTGCGGAGACCGGTAAAAATGTCCTCGAAGCCTTAACCGAAGCGGTGCCTCCCAAGGTCCTGCCAGGCTTCGGCGCGACGGAGGAAGAAGAGGCCGAAGAACCCGTGGCAACGAGCCAAAACTGGGATCGAGATCCTGAGCCAAAATCTTTCGGTTCAGCTCGCCGCAAAAGTGAAGCTCCTGGCACCAGCGAGGCACGCGAGACGGAGAGTTCAGCTGATACCGGAGTGTCCGATGGCGACGCAGTCGATGAGTTCGATTCGGCTTGGGGAAACCTCGCCGGTGAACTCGGGATTCAGTCTGCTGATGCGCCGGCGTCACCCCGTGAGGCTTCCAAATCAGCCAGATCAGCTGACGAAGTGAAGCCGCGAAAGCCTGCTAAAGGCAAGGAGCCTTCGCCTAAGAATTCGGATTTGGGATCAGGATTTGGTCAAGGACTTGGATTTGATCATGACGTAGACGCTGGGTTCGATAGCGCAGACGCCGAGTCGGAAACAGACGAGGAGCGTTCGGCAGCTGATGCCGATCGAGACGAGCCAATTGCCGAGGTTCGGGACCATCGATCGGGCGAAAATCGAGGTCATCAAGAACGAGTCCGAGAGGAGAGGGGTCGCGGACGTCGAGGGCAACGTCGATCATCAAGTGAGAGCGAGGAGGGGGCTGATCGCTCATCCCGTCGTGACGCGCGGCGTGGTGAAAGGTCGTCACGAGATGAGGAACGCGGGCGGGGTCAGGAGGATGATCGCGGCCGAGATGATAACTTTGGAAAGCCATCGCGTGGATCGGATTCAGGCGAAGAAAGTGGGGACCGGCCTCGGGGCCGTCGACGCCAGGGGCGTCGCGGTACTCGCCAGAGAATGTCCGAAGAAGATTTGGATCGAGCTGAATCTGATCGCGGTCAGGAAGACAGTTCGGCCAAAGTTGAAGGCGAATCCAGATCGCGAGGCCGCGGCCGCAGTGCAACAAGAGAAAACTCAGGTCGCTCCTCACGGGATGATTCAGGTCGCTCCTCACGGGATGATTCAGGTCGCGGCCGGAGACGTCGCGAGCGTGATCCGGTCGATGAGCACGACGAGGAACTGGATGACACGCTCGTACGCGATCGCGAACCAGATGACTCGGAGGCTGACGAGGACGCTCCTCGCTCGCGTAGGCGACGTGGCAGGCGGGGTCGACGAGGCCGAAGGCGGGATGAGGAAACGGCAACCGACAACGATTCAGCGGCGTCGGAGGACCCTCTGACTCGTACATCAGCTTTTGATGACGATCACGAGGACGATGCCGAAGTTGAATCCATTCGACGCGGGCGAGGTCGATCCCGATCCAGGTCAGATGAGGGTGAAGGGGGTGACCGAGATCGAGATTCTCGCGACTCACGTGACCGAGACCGAGATTCCCGCGACCGAGATTCCCGCGACCGCGATCCCCGATCCTCACGCCGCCCCCGGGGCGGAAGAGGACGCGATCGTGACTCGGATGGTAATGGTGAAGCCACGCGTCAGCGACACAACGTCCCGACTTGGATCGATACCGTTGAGTTGTTGGTCAATGCGAACATTGAGAACCACAAAAAGAATAAAGGTGGTCGTGGACGGGGAAGTCGCAAACGCTCCTAAAGTGGGCGTGGCGGCGAGTGACGCGGTTGGGGCAGGGCGCATGATTACCGTCTGGGAACGGGTGGTCGCATTCAAGCAATCGCCGCCGCCGCGGTGTTCGATTTGCCCCCCGATTGTCCGAGAGGCATCGTTGATTGTCCGAGAGGCATCGTTGCCAGAGATGAGATTTGCTGTCGCTGGTGATATCTTGGGGGCTGGGCCTCACTTCGCGTGATGCCAAAGTTCCCAGTCAAAATGAAGCGGGTGGTTTTCGCAATCTGTTTGGTCCTTTAAGATCCCTCGTGGACATTGGTCGAACACTCGACCTTTTTTGTCTGGTGGTGGCGGTCCTTGCGACTGTGAGTCGTGAACCTGGTCAGGCCTTAACTGGAGCAGCCATAAGCGGCGTAGCTTTGTGTGAGGGCCGCCTCCACCGGACAAAATCCTTGTTCCGCCCCCAATGCGCGTTCCGCAGTGTTGTATGTCGCAGTCCAGCAACTCATCTAACGGCGGCGATGGCAGTTACGTCGTTGTAGCGCGTCGCTATCGACCACGCGGATTCAATGAGCTGGTTGGTCAAGAACATGTTGGCCGAGCGTTGAAAAACGCCATTGAAACTGGCCGGGTCGGGCACGCCTACTTGTTCACCGGAGCTCGCGGAGTCGGTAAGACGAGCACAGCGAGGATCTTTGCAAAAGCTTTGAATGATCCCTCTGGTCCCACTGCAACGCCTGACAATGAGACGGATGTCGCGCTTGCCATCGATGCGGGGGAAGACGTTGATGTGATCGAAATCGATGGCGCGAGCAATCGAGGGATTGACGAGATTCGCTCGCTTCGCGCAAACGTAGGCGTGCGACCGAGTCGATGTCGGTACAAGATCTATATCATCGACGAAGTGCACATGCTGACGGCGCCCGCCTTCAACGCGTTGCTAAAGACCCTGGAAGAGCCCCCTGACCATGTGAAGTTTATCTTTTGCACGACCGATCCGGAGAAAATGCCGATCACCGTGCTGAGTCGTTGCCAACGTTTCGATTTCGCCCCGGTTGAGGTGCCGAAAATCGTGGAGCGTCTGGCGGAAATTGTACGCAGCGAATCGGCCGAGGCGGATGAGGCGGCACTGGAACTGATTGCTCGCCGCGCAGCTGGCTCGATGCGTGATAGTCAGTCGCTGCTGGAGCAAGTGCTCAGCTTTAGCGAGGGGAAACTGACTGCAGATCAAGTTCATATGATGCTGGGAACGGCTGATGATGAGCGATTGCATGCCCTTGCCAAAGCAATGGCCGATCGGAATGCAGCCGAAACAATCGCGCAGGTTGACGCCGCTATCGATGCGGGGGTCGATGCAGGTCGATTAGCCGAGCAACTGCTCAGTTATTTTCGTGACATTATGGCGGCCGCGGTCGGGTGTGATGCCAGTTTGATGCGACACACTGCAACATCAATGCACGCTGAGATCACATCGCTTGGGCAGACTTGGGGACTGCAGACCGTTCTGGCAATCGTGGAATTGCTCGATCAGACGCTCGTCCGAATCGGTCGCAGTGTGCAGGGCCGCGTCTTGCTGGAAGCTGCGATGATTCAAATCTGCAATCTTCCCGACCTGCAGCACATCGTCGACTTGGCGGCCGCCGCGAGTGAGGTTGGCGAAAAAAAAAAGATAAAGCGTCCCGCTAAGCGGGCAAGCCGATCGACTGAGTCAGATCGTAATCCCCCAACGGTTGAGCCGGCGTTCAATCCAGTGGCGACGCCGCCAAGCGTTTCAGGTCACTCGACTGCCGTTGCAGGTGCAGGTCACTTGACAAGCAGCACCCAAGATACAGGTTCGTCTGCCGCCGTACCTCCGGCGGCAAATGTCGACTCGGTTGGCGACGCATCGGCCTTGCCCGCCGTGGCCGCTGAGCCGAATGGTGATCTCCCAACAGCCAGTGCGCAGGATCCAGCAGAATCGCCGGTCGTGGCGGTGGCCGAAGCGGCAGCGGAGCCAGTCGATTGGACCCAGGAGAACGTGAATCGGGTTTGGGGGCAAGTGCTTGCTGGACTGGAGGCGATGACAGAAACCTTCGCACGCGTGGTGGAAAGAGTTGAGCCGGTTCGCGACAACTGCCTGCGACTGATCTTCCCTGCGGAGGCAGGCTTGGCCCTGAAGCGTTGTCAGTTGCCAGAACATCAGTCGGGACTGCAAGCGGCTGTTTCTCGGCAAGCGGGAAAGCCGATCAAGCTGGAATTCGCTGCGGCGCCGATGCGAAAACAACAGAAAGTGGAAGCGGCTCCCGTGAATCGGCCATCGCGGCAGCAGCGGATGCGAGAAATCGAAGCCAATCCGCTCATCCAATCTTGCATTGAGTTATTTGATGCCGAAATTGTTCGCATTGATAAAGCTAGACCACAGTAAAAGATTGCATGAGAGATTAAATGGTGCGGAGGCTAGATGGTTGATGCAAATACTGGTTTGACGGAATCACGAACACTTGACCAAGTTAGTGGCTTGATGCTCGGATCCTGTTGGCGTCAAACGCAATCTGCTTCACCTTTCGCCGGCATTGCCCGTTTTGAGATCGATGCACAATCTGATATCGCGTGAATTTAAAAAAGATCACTGTCACGAAAGGAAGACGGAATGTTCAAAGGACTCGGAAACCTCGGAAACATCGCTTCGATGGTTGGTTCGCTTCAGCAGCTGCCGGAGAAGATGAAAGAACTGAATGAGCGGATGAAAACGGAATCGGTGAGCGCCAGTTCTGGGTGTGGAACCATTCATGTGACAATGAATGGCACGGGTCATGTCCAAGAGGTAAGGATTGAGGGCGACCTCAGCGGCGAAGAACTGGAGCACGCGATCAAGGATGCGACCAATGCAGCCGGTGCGGCGGCAAAGCAGTTGTACGCTGAGTCGATTAGCCAGATGGTCGAAGACATGGATTTGCAACTGCCGGGTATCGACAATGTGTTGGCTAGTTTGACTGGGGGCAGTTAGGTCGATGAGTGATCATGGCGGCGCTGTCGCAGAATTGGTTGAGCAGCTAGGGCGTCTTCCCGGGATTGGAAGAAAGAGTGCTGAGAGATTGGCGTTTCACTTACTTCGTGTTCGTGAGGAAGAGGCGCTGGCGCTTGCTGAATCCATTCGGCGGGTTCGGCAGGATGTTCATTACTGCAAGACCTGCTTCAACTTGGCGGAGTCCGAGACCTGTTCCATCTGTGCTGATCCCAAGCGAGACGCGACCCGTTTGTGCGTTGTTGAACAGCCCCGCGATCTGATGAGCTTGGAGCAGTCGGGGGTATTCCGCGGGCTTTATCACGTCTTGCTCGGTCGGATCGCACCGTTGGAAGGGATGGGGCCGGACCAGCTAACCGTCGATCCCTTGGTAGAGCGGGTTCGGGCAGGGAATTTTTCAGAAATTATTATGGCGACCAATCCCACGGTGGAGGGAGATGGTACCTCGCTCTATATCAGCAATTTACTCAGCGATTTTCCGGTCGAAATCACCCGACTGGCCCGCGGCATCACGGCGGGCAGTGTTTTGGAATATGCCAACCGAGAGATGATTGCGGATGCACTGACGGGGAGACAAAAACTATAATTGGAACGGTATTCGCTGGCCGTTGTGTTTTTTATCCCTCACAATAGATTCAGCGTCTGTTCGGGTTCCGTTCCACCACCGATATTTTGAAGTCAATCCACCGCTCGCCCAGATAACGGACCTGGCCGGCGATAACCATTTGTGAGTCGCTGTTATGCGGATGTCGATGGGCCTGCAGGCCCGGCAATTGCAAACCCAAAAACTGGCACCACGGATGATCCAGTCAATGGAGATTCTGCAGTTGCCGTCGCTCGCCCTGCAAGAACGGATCGAGCAGGAAATGAATGAGAATCCGCTGCTTGAGCAGCAGGATGTCGACCCATTAGCACCGGAGGAAACGCCGGACGATGAGACGCCGCAGGGCGATACTCGCAGCGAAAATGAAAAGGAGCTAGTGGTCGATAACGACCATGACAATAAGGAAGATTTCGAGCGGCTGCAAAACATGATCTCGGAGTTGCCCAACACGTTTGATGATTCTTTCAAGCGGTCAGCCAATCGAATCGCCGAAGATGCAGACCGGCGTCATGACTTGATGGCGAATGCTGTTTCCCGTCCAGAATCCCTCAACGATTTTCTACTGCATCAACTCGCCGAGATGGACATTGACGATCGGGTCGAGCAGGTTGCTAAACGAATTGTTTCGACGCTCGATGCGCGCGATGGTGGATATCTAAGGACGCCGCTGCTTGATTTGTTGCCGGCTGGCCACAGCAGCGAAGATATCGAATTGGCCGAGACAGCACTCAAGTTGGTGCAATCGCTCGAACCCACGGGGATTGCCGCCCGCAGTCTCAGCGAATGCTTGCTGATGCAAATCAAGCCAGGATTCCCACACTTTGAAGAAATGCAGGTATTGATCGAGTCGCATCTGGAGGACTTAGCCGAAAATCGCTTGCCTCAGATCGCGAAAAAGACTGGCTATTCGATCGAGTTGATTCAGACGGTTCGGGAAGAGTTGCACGTGCTCAATCCCAAACCGGGTGCCGCGTTCATGGAAACTTACGTTCCCAATGTCACGCCCGACATTATTCTCGAGCAGGACGACTCAGGAAATTACAAAGTCCGCCTGGACGATGACCGTGTGCCACAATTGTTCATTAGCGAATACTACCGCAAACGCTTGCAAGATCCATCGGCTACCGCTGCCGAGAAAGAGTTCATCAAGAACAAAATCAGCGGGGCACAATGGTTAATCGATTCAATCGAACAACGCCGGAGTACGTTGACGAAAGTATCGCAGGCGATTGTTGAGCACCAAAAAGCATTCTTGGATGAGGGACCCGAGGCAATTGAGCCTCTCAAGATGCAGCAGATTGCCGATAAGGTTGGCGTACACGTGACCACAGTTAGTCGTGCAGTCGATGATAAGTGGATTCAAACACCGCGTGGAATCTTACCGCTCAAACGCTTCTTTGTCGGAGGCACCCAGACGGAGGATGGTGAGGACGTTGCTTGGGATACCATTCGCTTGAAATTGCAGGACTTAATTGACAAGGAAGATAAAAGCGATCCCCACAGTGACGAACGTTTGGTGGAAGAATTAAAGAAAGCTGGGATGACGGTGGCTCGTCGAACGGTCACCAAGTATCGGAAGCGAATGGGAATCCCCAGCAGTCGCCAGCGTCGTGATTGGTCACTTGTCAAAAAGTGATCATCGACGGTCTATGGAAGACATTGTGGTTCGCGTTTGAAAATGCCAATGTGTTTCGGGCCGAATGCTTTGCCAGAAGTTCAGCCAGGGTAGGAATGTCGGCCCGTGCATTGATTGCTTCGAAGCGGTGCCGCGATTGAGATGCGGTCGTCTACCGTGGGCTCTGGTTGGTTTGGGTTTTTACTGGGGTGGGTTTCTGCTGGCGTGGGCGTGAACTGCAAATCAAATGGGGTGGGCGTGAACTGCAAGAAACAAAAGTAGAAAGCAGGTATTGGATTTGAGTCCAACCTCTGCTTTCTACTCATGCTCACGACCGTTGAAGTCGCGTTTTATTAGACCGCAACATCCATTTCCTTCGCGAGTCGCTTTCGTGCCACATGCAGTCGACGCTTGATCGTTCCGACCGGTGCGTCGAACTCATCGCTCATTTCGATCAAGGACTTGCTCTGCAGATAGAACGCTTTCAGCGTTTGCTGGTCAAGTGTTCCCAACCGATCGATACTGTCGCGGATCGCCTCCGCTTGTTCACGATCTTCTGCAGCTTCGTCTGGCGTACCACTTGCCGGGCAAGTTGCCTCTAGCGTTTCGGGATCGCATGCCACGGCATGTCGAGTTCGTGTCATGCGGTTGATGGCCATGCGATGTACGATCTGACGCAACCAACCACCGAAGGCATCTGGTACGCGGAGTTGATCGATCTTTTGCATTGCTTGGATGAAGACATCCTGAGCCAACTCTTCCGCCTCATCTGCGTTTCGCACTCGGCGCATTGCGAGGGCAACGATGCCAGGGCGGTATCGCTCGAACAATTGTCCAAAAGCGTCGCGATCGCCTGCCTGAGCAGAACGGACCAAGTCGGCGACGGTCAGTGGCTTGATTTCAAAAATGTTGTGTTCGGTGAAGTTCATGTTTCGGTTCCTCCGAGATTCGTCCAACTGGAACAGTGTTTCCGCGTCCAGGGCAATCGGTTTGGTTTTCTTCACGGATGCTGGTTGAGGGAGGGAGCGTGCGGTGTGAGCCATGGCTGCGTGGTGTCGCACAGCGATGGTTTTCCGCAGGCGTTCAAAAGGGACGAAATCAAGTGAAGCCAGTCGCGCCACCGCGGTGGTGCTGGAATCAAATGGTTTCGAGGCAGTTGTTCGACTGCATCCCGATGGAGCTTGTTGGCGAGAATCGCATCTGGGGCCGACACGTTCGGTCCCGGAAAGCAAATTCCTTTGGTCAAGTTCCCATCAAGAACGACTCTGGAATCCAAAGTCGGCGATGATCAGCGGGGCGCACTGGGGGGAATCGAGGTTTGGCGATTAGGCCAAGTCGGTTCCCCTGGAACAACTAGCCGGTGCCGATCTCGGATCGGTCGACCAATTGCCGCGTTGACTGCCAGGGTTGCCCAGATAATTCATGGCTGGTTTACCACTGAGTGGTAAACCGGCTATGGACAGCTGGTATCCCGGACTCCCCATCGACATCCGCTTATGCCATAGATGGAGTGTGCCGGTGCGAGCAAACAACACAACAGCTTCCATCTCACGGATCGTGGTGCTGACCACGCGTGCGACATTGGCGATGATTTGTTGTTGACGCATTGCAACCTCCAGTAGCACCTGCTGTGGTGCGGCGGCGGAGAAATAAAAGACCATATAGGTGGTGCGAGCATTTGGCTCGATCCACCCCCTCTCTATGTAAAGTTACACCAGAGGTTCCTCAAAGGCCAGGCAAATGGTTCCGGAGATGGACCCAACACCCTAGCCTTGAAGGATTAATCGTATAGACAGCCTGGCGTCTTTAAGGTTCGCAGAAAAAAAAGAAAGTTGAGCAGAGAATTGGGGACTCAGCCCGATCTAGCCTTTTTTACCTCTTTTTCGACTGATTGCGGCCATTTAAAGTGAGTTTTAGGCGTTCTGCGTGAAGCGACTGGGAGAGTGGGCAACTGTTCTGCGGTGGCTTAATTCCCAACGCCTGCCCTACCCTCGACTCCTGCCAGTCTGTTTCCCGGTCACCAAGCAAGGAGGTCGCCGCATTCGCGGCGGCCGCACCCGAAGCAGCGGTGGCGTTGAGCTGAAATCCAGCTTGGGATGGGATGGGATGAAGAAAATGGACGGTCGTTTCCTCGTGAAAACTACGGCTGTCCCAGCAAAGGAGAGATGGCAAAACGGCGATGGCAAAAGGGAACGCGTCAGGACTTAATCATCCTGCTCCGTTGCCTACAATAGCTCGAATGGCGAAGCTCTATTTTTACTACTCCACGATGAACGCTGGCAAGTCGACGGTCTTGCTGCAGGCGAGCTACAACTATCAAGAACGCGGGATGCATCCGTTGCTGCTCGCGCCGGCCATCGATAACCGCAGCGGCGAAAACACCGTTTCGTCAAGGATCGGGCTCAGCGCGCCGGCAACACCGTTTCATACCGCGGACAACCTCGATGCTTTGATCCGATCGATTCGTGAGACCCAGGCAGTCGACTGTATTTTTATTGATGAAGCACAGTTTCTTGAGAAGAAGCAGGTCAAGCAGCTATCGGATGTCGCTGACGAATTGAACATCCCCGTTCTTTGCTACGGTTTGAGAACAGACTTCCAAGGCAATCTGTTCACTGGCAGTGAGCAGTTATTGGCTTGGGCGGATGAGCTGACGGAGATCAAGACAATTTGTCACTGTGGGCGGAAAGCCAATATGGTGTTGCGGATTGATGGCGATGGTAACGTCATCAAGCAAGGGGCACAGATCAAAATCGGCGGCAACGATACTTACATTTCGGTCTGCCGAAAACACTTTAAAAGTGGGATGATTCGTCGTCGCGATGACGAATTGATGCTCGAGGGGTTCGAGGAATAGGGCCGCCGCTTTTTGACAGACTTACCACGAAGGAAACCCCTTTGCGACAGAGTCTCGTGGTGATCGACTGGCCAATTCCTGCGATCCAATGATGACACCGAGATTCACGGGCGGTGCTGAGTTAAGGTGGTTGAACCGCCGTTTTCCGAGTAGGTTCGCGAAGCATCTTAGATCGCCTTGCGTCGCTGTCTGATTGCGAATTATCTGATCGCGACTTAGTTGCCCAGTGATATTACGCGAACGACTGAATCTCGCATGATCCGCAGATCGCATCACCTCACCGCATGCGTTTGTCTTTAACGGATCTTCGCGTTCCTTTCGAAGCGTTTGGCATCGCGCACCCACCGTGCTAAGAGCAGTGACTTTCGACAATTGCGGACGATATCCCCGGCCGAGAGACGCTCTATCCCCGGCCGAGAGACGCTCTGGCGGAAGTGCCGACCGGGGTGCTTAACGCATTCGAGTGGCAAAAATTGCTGTTTTCGCGGTCTCAGCGTGGAATTTGCCAGCGGTCATCGCGCCGGAAAAAGGTTCCGTGGAAATGCTGAAAATTCGAAAAAAAACGATTTGATATGTCGGGTAGTCGCGATATTACGGTTATCCTTTATGCCTTGTGGGTAGCCGAACCCCCCGATCTTGTGTTCCTTGTCCACCTCCTGGGGAGAACTGTCATGGCTAATTCTCGTGCAGAAAAACGGCATCCTCTTCGAAGTCGCCGCAAGCAGCTTCGATTAGAGCTTCTTGAATCCCGCCTTTGTTTGGCGGCCGAGGCAGCGTTCCTACCCGGTGAAGTGCTCATTCAATTTGATGCTAGCACTAGCGACGCGGTGAGGGCGGAGGTGAGGGGTCGTGCAGATGCCAAACTCGCGCAAAGGATCCATACACCTCCGATGCGTGCCGTTGGGTTGGGCTCGATCGATCGGGTGACACTTCCGGGCAACGTTCCGGTTCACGCCGCCATCAAAATGTTTGAAGCAAATCCGCACGTGATGGTGGCGGAACCCAACTACATCATTGAATCCGCCGAGATTAGCAATGATCCCCGGTACACGAACGGTTCGTTGTGGGGGATGGAGTCGGATGACTCTCCGCTTGATGTTGGCCCAGCAGGCACCACGAATATTTTTGGGTCGCAAGCGGAAGAAGCCTGGAATGCTGGTGCGACGGGTTCGTCCTCGGTCTACGTGGGGATCATTGATGAGGGGTTTCAGTACTCCCATGAAGACCTGAGTGGCAACGCCTGGGTGAACTCCATCGAACAGAATGGGACTGCCGGCGTCGACGATGACGGCAATGGCTATGTCGACGACATTTACGGGTGGGACTTCTATAACAACGATAATACGCCGTACGATGGATCCGGAGACGATCACGGGACACACGTCGCCGGAACGATTGGTGGGGAAGGTGGCAATGGTTTGGGAGTCGCTGGCGTCAACTGGGACGTCACGATGATTTCGGCCAAGTTCTTGGGGCCATCTAGCGGGTCGACGAGTGGCGCGATTGCTGCAGTCGATTACATCACCGACCTGAAGGCTCGTCACAACATTGATATCGTGGCGACGAATAATTCTTGGGGTGGAGGTGGTTATTCCAGCCTGTTGGAAGCTGCCATCATTCGTGGGGCAAACGCCGACATTTTGTTCATTGCGGCGGCGGGAAATAATTCAAGCGATATTGATGCGAGTGCTTATTACCCAGCCAGTTACAGCACTCTCACGCCCCAAGGATCAGGGAACGCGCCCGCATCTTATGAAGGGGTGATTTCCGTCGCCTCGATTACTTCTTCGGGGGCGTTGTCGAGTTTCTCAAACTACGGAGCAACGAGAGTCGATATTGCAGCGCCTGGTTCCGGCATCTATTCGACGCTGCCCGGGGATACGTATGGATCCTACAACGGCACCTCGATGGCGACACCGCACGTTGCCGGCGCGGCGGCATTGTTTGCGTCGCAATTTCCTGAGGGGACGCGACCTTCTGGGGCAGAGATCAGAGATGCCTTGATGCAAAGCGCGGTCCCAACGAGTTCCGTTACCGGTAAAACGGTGTCGGGCGGGCGATTGGATGTCAATGCTGCGTTATCCTTGGCCAACCCTCCCGGAGTGGACGTCAGTATTGTTGCCACCCCTCAATCCGAACAGACCGAGGGTGATTCTGGAACCAAAGCTTTCAATTTTGAGATTCGTTTGGACCAGCCAGCCTTAACGAATGACCCGATCGAGGTCGATTACCAGTTGGAATACGTCGGTGGCGCGACAGCGGACGATTTTGATTTTTCGACTTATCCAGCGAATGGAACAGTCACGTTCTCTGATCCCATGAACAGTGCTGCATTGGTTCAGGTGGTCACGATTGAAGTCGCGGGGGATGTCGACGTCGAGCCGGACGAATCATTTAATGTCGTGATTCCACAGGCTCCCAGCAATGCGGGGCTTTGGTTAGCTGAGGCTACAGGCACCATTTGGGGTGACGATGCCAGCATCATGGGAATCGTTTGGAATGACAGCGACCAAGACGGCAGTTTTGACACTGGCGAAACGGGCCTCGGGGGAGTGATCGTCTTTCTCGATGAAAACAATGACGGCAACCTGAACGCCGGTGAGACGAGTTTTGTGACGGCCGCAGATGGACAGTATGAGTTCATGGTGGCGCCGGAGACGTACTCGGTGCGTTTGGCTCTTAGCAGTGGTCAAACGCAGACTTCTCCTTTGAACCTTAGCGGTTCGCTGGATCCGGATGGGTTTGCAGATGGGACCATCTTGAATGATGAGTTGTCGCCGAGTGTGCAGTTGTCGGCCGTTGGTAACTCCATCGCCAACGCGAACGTGACAGCTGAAACGGGGACTTACCCGTCAACCGGGGCGAAGGTCTTTGCAAGTACTTGGAACGGTGGTTTATGGAACACGGTAGATGCTGAACTGAGAGTCGATTTTTCAAGCAAGGTAAACAGTGTTAGCGTCGATGTGATTTCTGACGACTCGTCGGATTACGGTCACCTTCGAGCGTACGACCAGAATGGCAATCTTTTGCAGGAATATGTCAGCGGCAATTTAGGGACTGGCGTTGCTGAGACGATGACGGTCACGAGGTCCAGCAACGAGATTAGCTATGTGTTAGCTTCGGGACGGCAAGGACAATTTGCGTGGCTGGACAATCTCGCTTACTCCTCGATTGACGACGGTACTAATGCCGCGATTCGAGTGGTGGTCGGCCCCGAGATTTCCTCGGGTCACAACTTTGGTGTGGTCTACGACGGAACACCCTCTGCCGTCGATGATGCGACGAACACCAATGAGGACACGCCCGTTGCGATCTCTGTCCTTCTAAACGACTCAGATCCCAATGGTGACACGCTTAGTGTCACTGGTGTTGCCGGGATCGATAACGGAACGGTGGACAACAATGACAATGTTTTGACGTTCACTCCGGCGTCCAATTATTTTGGTGTCGAAGAATTCACCTACACGATTAGCGACGGGAACGGCGGAACCAACTCGGCAACCGTTACCGTAACGGTAGTCGCGGTCAACGATGTTCCCGAAGCAAACGCAGATAACTATGAGATGGGGAGTGGCTCGACACTCACGGTGTCCGCGCTCGGTGTATTGGCGAACGATATGGATGTCGATGGAGACAGTCTCTCAGCGGTGCTCGTTTCGAGTGTTTCCGATGGAACGTTGGGGTGGAATGGGGATGGTGGATTTACTTACACACCGAATCCGACATTCTCCGGAAATGACAGTTTTAGCTATGCGGCCTCTGATGGGTCCGCTAACAGCAATACGGTAACGGTGACGATTCATGTCAATGGCACACCCGTCTCCGTGAATGACAGTTACTCGGTTGACGAGGATGCCGCGTTGAACGCCGCCGCTCCGGGCGTTCTGGGGAATGACTCTGACCCCGAAAATGATTCGATCATCGCGATATTAGTGGGCGATGTTAGTAACGGCTCTTTGACTCTGAACGCGAACGGGTCTTTCAATTACACGCCAAACGCTAACTTTGACGGCACGGATAGTTTCACCTACAAGGCCACCGATGGCGTCACCGATTCTGCTGTTGCAACGGTGACCCTTTCGCTGAATCCGATCAATGATGCCCCCGCAGCAGTGGATGACGAGTACAGCGTCAATGAGGGTGCTTCGTTGGTTGTCGCTGCCCCTGGGGTGATTGCGAACGATAATGATATCGACGGCGATTCTTTGACCGCCGCGGTGGTTACGCCGCCCGTAAACGGTAGCCTCAGTTTCCTAGCGGATGGTTCTTTTACTTACACGCCTGATCCCGCCTTCACCGGTGCTGATTCATTTACTTATCGAGTCAATGATGGCTTGGCGGATTCCGCCCCCGCGGCAGTATCGATCACCGTGAATTCGCTCGGTCCGATCGCCCTTTTTGCCGATGGTTTTGAGAGCGGTGCCTTCACTGAGGGCGGATGGTTGGTTGCGTCGACTCCGGCGGCGGTTGACGGTACGGGCGCGTTCACGGGAAGTTTCGGCGCTCACCTGAAGAAGCAAGCCAGTATCGAAAAGTCACTCAGCACGGTTGGTTATGAGAATGTTCAATTGGAATACGCTCGCCGAACCCGAAGTTTGGAATCGGGTGAGTTCCTCTTCGTGGAGTGGTTTGATGGGAACCTTTGGTCACAAGTCGAAAGCACCCAAGCGGGAACCTGGGGAGTTTCGCTGATCGACCTGGGCGCTAGTGCTGAGAATAACGCGGACTTCAAGATTCGCTTCCGGGGGAACGGGAATGGAGGCAATGACGCCGTCATGGTGGATGATGTCGCGGTAATTGGAACGCCGCTCGGCCCACCAAATGACGCTCCGCAAACGTCTGGCGACGCGTTTGAGGTGAATGAAGACCAAACGCTGACCGTTGCCGCTCCGGGGATCCTCCACAACGACGATGATCTCAATAATGATTCGTTGTCAGCTGTGCGGAAAAGTGACCCCTCCCATGGAACACTGACACTGGCCGCCGACGGATCTTTTGTTTACACGCCGAACCCGAATTACGCAGGTCCTGATTCGTTCACATACGCTGCGAATGACGGAGTAGAAGATGGAAACGTGGCGACAGTGACTCTTACCGTCACACAAATTAACGATGCCCCCGTTGCGGTCGACGATTCCTACAGCACACCTCAGGATGCACCGCTAACGGTAACAGCACCCGGCGTGCTTTCGAATGATTCCGATATCGAGAATGACACGCTGGTCGCCATGCAGTTGTCGGAGCCAGTTCAAGGCACTGTTGTTTGGAATGGAAGCAATGATGGATCGTTCACTTACACCCCCAATACGGATGCCTCCGGAAGCGACAGTTTTACCTACAAGGTAAGCGATGGACTGTTGGAATCGAACGTGGCGACCGTTACGATCACGATCAACGCCGTTCCGGTCGCTGTGGATGATACGTTGAGCGTTTCCGAGGATGAGTCTGTGACGCTCGCCGCGCCTGGGATACTGGAGAATGATATCGATGGTGATGGGGATTCCCTAACTGCCGTCCTCGTTTCCGATGTCAGCAATGGTACGTTGGCTCTGCAAGCGAGTGGTGCGCTGACCTATACCCCCAATGCAAATTTTAATGGGGCAGATAGTTTTACTTATCGCGCATCGGATGGAACCGCCGATTCTGGATTGGCTACGGTGACGATCTCGGTGGATGCGGTGAACGATGCTCCGATCGCAAGTGATGATAGCTATAGTCTGGATCAGGATACGACCTTAACGGTTGCGGTGCCGGGTGTTTTAGCGAACGACTCCGATGTCGATGGTGATGCGTTGCAAGCGATCCTAGTCACAGGACCAGTCAGTGGAACGCTCAGCCTGAATCTCGATGGTTCGTTCAGCTATCAACCGGACCAGGGATTCGCAGGTACCGACAGTTTCACATATTTCGCCGAGGATGCAGCAGAAGTCGGGGATGAAGCAACGGTCACGTTGACCGTCAACGCGACGGCAAATTTGGCGGTGACCGGAATGTCCCCGAATGTGATCAGCCTTGGTAGCACTGAGAACGTGGTCATTACCGGAGTTGGATTTATCTCAGGAGCCACCGTGACATTGGAAAATGGCTCTGGCCCAGCCCCTGGTATTACCAATGTCCAAGTTGTCGATCCGAACACGATCACAGCTCGCATTCGGGTAAGATCGGGCGGGCCGAATCGGAACCGCGTCTGGGATGTTCGTGTGACCAATCCAGATAATTCAACAGCTGTTCTACTGGATGGATTGACGGTTACAGTCAACGGCGGCGCCAACGCGCTACGTGTGAGCAATTTGCCGGATGATCATGATCA
>JBMYRF010000001.1:396522-515732 GCA_049602075.1 Rubripirellula sp. | reverse complement strand
CAAGTCGCCCGCCGCCGTCACTGACAAGGAATCACTGCTCAGCGTTCCATCCAAGGCGACCGAACCAATTTCACTGAACAACGTTACTTGTTCGGCAGAAAGCAGGTTTGAACTATCCGCCAGCAGCAGATCACCACTGACAACACCCACGGTTTGCAACAAAATTACACCCTTGGCCATTGCTGCAGAGGTATCGATTTCCCCTGCCACTTCCAGCGATCCACTGCTGACTAATTTTACGCCGCCACCTGCAGTTTGGATTTGATTCACTGCGTGAATTCCATCCTCGGCAAAAACCTCCACTCGGCCGTTGCTTGTCCTGACGATCTCATCGGCAAGGTGATCAGACGACGCTAGTCGGATCGAGTCTTGCTCAAGGATTCGGATGTCACCTTGATTTGGCCCCTCGACGCTCGCTTCCAAGTCATTCACGTTGGTCGCCAAATCGATCGAATACGTTCCGTCCGCCAACGCATTCCCTGCGGTGATCGATAAGTCATCCGACACGATCAATGAATTCGCATCTACATTCAGAACGTCATCGTCTGCGATCAAGGTGACATCACCTGCCCCAGCGAGAATCTGCCCGAGTATCAAATCACCGACGTCATTCTGCAAAACGATATCGCCGTCTGCACTGGATGTGTTTCCGTTCAGCACAGCCGTCACTACGACGTCGAGTGGATTCAACTCTGTGCCGATTTGAACGGCCTGTAAAAAAGCTTTGTCAGCCCGCAGATTCGTTGCTGCATTACCGTCGCCGTCGACGATTTCTTTACCCGCGGTCAACCGAACCACTGCACCTGTCGCATCAATTGCCTGTTGCGATAGTACGATCGCACCCGCTGCCGTGAGTGTGGCGTCGAAACCGGCGGTTGTGATCGACTGAACAGCTAAATCGCCTGCTGCGTCGTGGATCTTCAATGCACCATCAAGAGAGACCTGTTCCAATGATCGAAAGGCATTCGCTTGGTTTGACAAGTCAAGTGAACTACTGCTGCTCACCTGCAGACGATCGATCAGCATGATGGAACTGGACGACTGGGTCGTCGGGCCAACCAAATCCTGATCAACTCCCATCACCACTTGTCCCGACGACGCATTCAAATTGCCGAAGGTTAGTTGCGAAGCATTGCGGAATATCATCGCAGTCGTGTTCGCGGAGCTATGCAACGTCGATCCAGACGTATCAATGATGCCTCCCCCACCATCCATCGCGATCGTTGCTTGCCCCACCATCAAGACCGAGCCATCACCGACCAAGATCTCCGTTTCACCGTTCAATCGAATTTGACCGTCGAGGGCACCCGCTGTGGTATCAACGCTCGCCAAAAGATGAATGTGGTCGGCGGTAACATTCAAATCACCCGACAGGACGACAGCACCTTGAAAAAGGACTTGATTCGCTGCCGTCACCCTCAACGTTTCAATCAAGCTGACTTGGTCAGCAAATACAACATCGGAGTCCGCGACTACCTCGAGATCATGCGAACCAATTTGACCTAGAACGGGTGAAGTGAATTGAACGCGTCCGGCCGACATTACTGAAGTATCACCCGAGGGCAGCAGCAAATCCCCGTCGAAAACGATATCGCCCGCAATCGATGTGCGGACTTCACCTACCATGAGTCGAATCTCATCGGCACCCAGTAGAACATCGCCGGAGGTGACAGACACCGAATTCAACTCAATTCCTTGAGCATCGATCCGCAGGCCGTTGAGATCTGATAACAGCGGAAGTGAGCTCGTTGAGCCCACAGCGGCCTGCAATGCAACCGACCCACCGATACCTGCTGAGCGAGCATCGATTCTCAACGTGTCACCGACGCCATCGGCACCGGCGATCACATTCAAAAACCGAACATCACCACCAGTCATTGACGCTTGCCCATCGCCAGTATCAAACAGCACATGCCCATCCACCGTGACCGGGCCAGAAACGTGCAACAGACTTCCGCTAGTCAGTAGCTCCGCATGAGAAAGTTGTACCGCCGACCCTGACAATTCAATCGTGCCACTTGTTGGCATCGCCGTCGTGTCGACGTGGCCGGACAACTGCAGCACGCTACCACTGTCCAATGTCACTCCGCCGTTCAGAGCTTCGATTCGGTTGTGAATTTCAATGTCACCATCGCTGCGAATGGTGACAGAATCGGCACTCACATCTGAAGCAAGCACTGTAGCCTCAGTTACCTGCATTACTGACAGGTCGCCGTCAAGTTCCAACGACGAAGGCCCCAAAATGAAAACTCCGGCGGAATGGACCGTCAAGTCATCGAGGTTTGCGCCACCTGAGTCGTTCGCTCCACCAAGTAAAAATCGATTGGATGCCAGCGTTCCCAAATCGATGGAAAGCCCATACCCAGGTGCCGTCGCGGTGCCAATCCCGTTAGAAAAATCGACGACTCCCGCACCGACAATCGCAACATCGCCACTGATCAAAAACGTCCCATCTAAGTCCAGAATGCCGCGTGTGACATCGAACTGCGATAAGGATGCCGCATTACCGAGTTGCAACTGTCCGTCCAAATGAACACTTGCGTCAGCGAACGAAACGGGGTTCAAAGTTGGTAGGAGACGAATGATCTCGGCATCGACTTCGATGAATGATGAGGCTGCAACAACGGCTGGATCGAACTCACCAAAGTCCAATTCAACTTGGTCTGTTGCTCCGCTGGCCAATACCGAAACATCAATGCCCCGCGGCAGCTGTAAATTCAGAACATCATCGCCTTCACCCATCTCGAAGCGAATCTCATTGACCGCGGCTCGATCAAGTGGATTTGTTTCGTTACCTAGACCATCTGGGTGAAACTCAATTGGAATCGCACTGCCCGCTTCATCGCGGAGGCTCAAATCACCATCGGGGTCAATCTGCAATTGAACGACGTCTGCATCGGACGAACCAAAGACCAACAATTGTCCCAGCGGGTTCAACTCAGCGGTCGCGTTCAACACGAGGCGAGGTTCGAGTGGGACAATGCGCAAATCATTTGCTGCGCCGTTGGACGAGCCATCAGACTCGATCCATTTGGACGGACGTTGCCGCCCACGGCGCAGGAAGAATCGCTTGAAGCGACGACGATTCATAAGGAAAACGGAATACGAGGTGCAGATCCCGAGAGAAAGTCGAGTCTTTCATGTTAGTCGCCTGCCTGCGACTGTCAGTTCCACAATCAACGCGTTTCGCGAACTGGCACCTCGAATACCGTCAAAACAGGATAAATAGGCAATACTGGTCGACTGGGCTATTTGCAGGCCTCGATCGAACTGTATTCATGGTGGTATAGCTGCTTGTTCGATCATTGAAAAAAGTTTAGACCGCGCCAATTTTGATCTCCAAAAGCTCCATGAGATTACCGTCACTCGCCCAAATGACATGGATGCTGCTCCTTAGCGGCGGACTTGCGACTGGATTGCTGGCTGCGGAAGGGACTCAGGACACTGGCGAACCACTTTCGCTAGGCGGCCTCGTTCGGGATACACCTCCAGAGGCCCAGCAATTCAATTGGGTGCGAGCGTTAGAGCCGCAGAATGCGGATGTTGCGGCTAGACGAGAGGCAATCGCAGAAGCAGAGGCAGAGGATGCTGCGGTGCTGCGTCAAAAGGAAATCTTTCGCGAACAAATCAGCGAATTGCAGACCCCAATTGATCAGATCGTTGTTTCGTCATATCTCTCGGATAAGCCAACGCCGGAAGATCGGGCAAAGGAATTCCTGCAAACCAAACCTCCAATCGAGATTGGTGGAGCATCGATGGGGGCGATACTGCCAGATCGCTATCCGGTCCTCATGTACCACCGCCCACTCTACTTCGAACAACCGAATCTTGAACGCTGTGGAAATACTTGCGGTTATTTTCAAAACGCCGTTTCCTCTGCGCTCTTCTTCTCAGACACAGTAACTTTGCCGTGTCGAATCTGGCAGCACGGTAAGTACCCTTGCGTACAAGCGGGTGGCGATTGCCCAACGTGCCACGAGATTTCTCGCTGTAAACACAAATCCCGCCTTTCTGTAAACCCAGCAAACTGGGCTGCACAAGCTGCCGCTGGAGCGGGCTTTAAGTTCTTGGCGCTCTAGCGTTTCCGCGTTTTAACCTCTCTGCGTTCTGGCATCTCTGCGACCGCCGTCTGGGCGACTTCTGCCAAGCGATTTGATGCCCTACTTATCGTGGCCTCGGTTAAGGCTCCGCCAGCAGGCCTCTGTCAAATAAAATCTTGTTCCTACAAATACGTATAGATTCAAATACGTATAGATTTTTCGCATTCCACACCGTTTTGGAAGACCGAAGCCAGTTCTCGTTGTGGACTCAAGTCCCCAGCTGAGGACGTCTTTCAGCTCAGGAAGGACGGAACCCCTGCCCCCAATGCCGATCCCCCGAAATCGAGCGGGGAGCACCACCGGACAACCATGTAGCGAACAGCACAAGTTTAGCGATTAGCCAAACTGTCCAGTGTTGCGAAACAGCAACACTTGTAGCGACAAATAAACAATGCAGGAAATCTGGCGAATTTTGCGGGGAGAAAGTTTCACGAAACATCGGTTTTTCCGGGGTTTCATCTACTTTTTTCTCAAGTCTTGCGTACCCTTAAATGCGGTCTCCACCTCCGGGGCCGCGGGTTCGGTCTTTTGTTTTGCCAGACCCGATTGAGCTGTCTCTGAATTTGATCGCCTGAGATATGAACCGTCACACCATTTTTGGCCTTGCTAGTCTAGTCGCCGCAAGCGGGTTGTTAGTGTCCACTCCGATGTTTGGACAAGACGCCTGCTGCTTCGAGCCGACCTACCGATTGCGGTGCGAAACGGTAATGCAACCACAGACCGTCAAGCGGTTTCGGATTGCCTACGAAACTGACTATGTTCCCGAGGAAGTGACGAGTTATCGAAACGTCTTAAAGTCGAGAACAGAAGAGCGTCAGTACAAAGTCGCTAAACCGATTGTCGAAACAAGCTATCGGGAAGAACGGTACACCGTATGGAAGCCCGTGGTGGAAACGTCTTACCGAGACGAAACTGTCACGCAAACTCGCTATGTCAATGAGACTGCTGAACGAGAAGAAACGGTCACGACCTACCGACCTGTCGTCGAAACGCAGTACTACCAACGTCAGTACACCGTTCAACGTCCTGTCGTCGAAACTCAGTATTACGATCAGCAGTACACGGTGCAGCGTCCGGTCACCGAAACCCAAATGCGAACGCAGCAGTACACGTCGATGCGACCGGTCACGACGATGCAAAATCAAGTTGTGGATGCTGGTGGATACGTTGCTCAACAGACCGTAACTCCCGGCCAGGTGCAATACGGATTGCAATGGCAGCGCAGCCCAGGCCTGTTCGGGGCGTTCCGACCGCAACTTTATTGGACCCCACAGGTATCACCTGCAACGGTCCAAACCCAATTGGCGTATCGACCGAATTACATCTCGCAGCAGATCGCGCAGACCTCTTACGTTCCAGAAACTCAACAGTTGCAGGTGCCTGTTCAGGTTCAGCGGATGCAAACGGAGGTCGTCACGCAACGGGTGCCTGTTCAAGTTCAGCGAATGCAGTCGGAAACAATGACTCAGAACGTTCCAGTACAAACGACTCGAATGGTTCCCACGACCGAAGTTCGCAAAGTTCCCTACGTCGTACAACGCCCCGTGACCGAGACACTGACACGTAAAGTCCCTGTCCAGCAACAACGCTGGGTACAAGAAGAGCGAGTTCGAAAGGTCCCCGTCCAAAACACTCGCGTCGTGTATGAAACCCGCAAACAACCTGTGCAAGTTCAGTACTACGAACGAGAGGAAGTCAAACGAACCGTCATGCGACCGGTCACCCGGCAGGTTTATGTTCCTTATACAGAAACACAAATGGTCCCTCGTCAGGTTGTCGAACGGGTGCCACTGTCCTACTACGACCCTTTTAGTCCGGCCATCGTCAGCGGCTATTCCTCGTTCGCCACACCGACCGAGAGCACTTCAACCCTCGACAGCACCATCGTGACCCAACCACAGGGCGGTGATAACACCGAGCGAACGAGAGTGCAAAAGGTCGAGATCGATCCGCCGGAACCACAACCAGATCCGAATCCCAACGACGGCGATGCCGAGGACGTGGGTAAAGACGACGACAACACAGGCAGCAGCGGCGACCCAAGCGTCGATGAATTGCTGCCGCCGTCTCAAGGTGTCGATGCCTGAACGCGTCAGACAGGTCATTTCCTTCATTCGGCTCGTCACTTTAGGGACTAGAAGGACAAGTCATCGTCAAATGCAACGGCAATGCGAAACATGCCCTGACGGATACGAATCGCTTGCTGCCGATTTCATGATCCCAACGAATGGATTGGTGACCCCCCGTCCGTGATCGTTGTTGGACTTCCAAAGGCCGTCGTAAAGCCTGCATCGATATCGAGGCCCATCAGCGACAAAATCGTCGCGAAGAGGTCAGCTATGGTGTGGGTTTCGCCGACACGTTTTCTGCCATCCTCACTGGTTTGCCCAATCACTTTTCCCCCGAGATCGCGCCCCGCCAAGACGACGGGCGTCACCTCGGGAAAATGATCTCGTCCACCAGCCGTATTGACGCTCGGCGTTCGACCGAACTCCCCCATCCAGACAATGAGCGTGTCATCCCATAAACCAGACAATTGCAAATCGTCCAACAGCGCTACCCAAGGCTGCTCTAACCGCTGACAGAGAACCTCCGTTCGACGCTGGTTGTCGACATGGGTGTCCCATCCACCAAGCTGGGCCTCAACAAACGGCACCCCCAAGTTAAGCAAACGCCAAGCCGCTAAGAGTCGTTGACCAAACGGCTGATTTCCATATCGTTCCCGACGACTGGGTAAAGCAGACTCGAGTTTTAGAGCGTCGGGAAAACCTGTTCCCAACAATTGTCTCACCGATTGAATCTGTGAACTCCTCTGGGCGACAACCGCCAAACCATCGGCCCGAGTGCCTTGTTGATCGCGGTAACGTTCATTCATGCCAGCCAACAAATCGAGCGAAGTACGCTTTTGAGCAATTTTATCTAACTGACCTCGCGCAGCGGACAGATCTTCGATCACAAAAGGCCCATCTCCATTGTCCAAAAAGGCGGGACCAAATCCCCGTCCCCCAAGTGTCACATAACGAGGAAAACCAAGATCAGCACTCCAGTGAGAAACGATCGAACCGACCGGCGGACGTGGAAAGGATGGCAAAGGAGAGAACCCGGTATGCATCAACTCCGTCGCGCGATTGTGTTCACCTTCACCACTGCCAATGGATCGCAAGAGGCACAATTGATCAGCGCGTTCCGCCAATCCCGGCAGTGTCTCTGAAAATCGAACCCCATCGATACAAGTCGCGATCGAACCACGCGGGCCTGTCGATTTTGGATCGAATGTATCCTGCTGACTCGGACCACCTTCCATCCACAGCACTAAGCAGCGGCGGAATGGGCCTGCCGATGTCGAACGTTCGAACGCGTGGCAAAGCCGGTGACAAAATACAGATCCAAATCCGGTGGCGACTCCATGCCGCAGGAATGATCTACGCCGTATTGTATTCATCGATTTACTTTCGCCTCTCCAGACTTCGCTAAAACGTGAATTGTTTTCCGAGAGTACTGCAACTCGATAAGGCAGATGCCGACCAAGTTAAAATCCAAGCCATAAATCCACCCTCATGCCAAACAACATTCTTCTCAGTCATTGGCAACAAATTCGTTGCAATGGACCAGTGCAAAAAGGATTTCTTGGGAACTGTGGCTTTTCGCCATCGCGATTTCTTCGTCGGTGGGCCCTCGCGCGAGCGTTGCTAGGTAAATCTCTCGCAAACCGCGTAACGGCGGTGGAACCTCACCAGCCAATTGGTTGATTAAAGATTGGGTTGTGGCGGACCAGTCATACGGATCGTTATCAGTTTGCGAAGCCTGTGTGCGCCCCATCAAACGAACAGCTTGCTCGGCCACTTGTGCCTGGGAGGGAAGGGGACGATCGAGGACTTGGGCGACCGACGTCAACCACTGTTCTGGCAACTGTTGCCGAATCGTGCGTGCCGCGAAAAACGCCTCTAATTTCTCGCGAGCGACTTCACTTGGAGCGACTTCACCTCCAGCGATTGATTGCCGCTGATAGGCCTGCGACGAACATATTTTTCGAATCAAAACACGCAACGGATAATCGTTGTCGCGAAGATCAGTGGCCAATGCTTCCAACAAATCCGGCACTTTTCCTGGACTTTCTCGACTCCAGCCATCCACTGGGTTGACCAATCCGCGCCCCATCAACCAGTACCATGTTCGATTCACCATCGCTCGCGAGAACGGCTTGGATCGAACTACCATCCATGCCAACTCCCGCCGCCAAGCCGCGGTGTAAGGTTTTCGTCCCGTCAAAAAAACGGGCTTCTCGGCTCGCTCATCAATACCACGATCCTCAATCAGCACACCACCAGCCACCTCGCGGAAGACCAACGGCTCAAAGAAACGTTTCATCCCGTTGTAGTCGCTGTTGGTCCAACGATCATGGGGGTGGTCATGACACTGAGCGCAATCGAGTTGTACCGATAAGAATGTGCGAGACAGCCGCATCACTGGATCATCACGACTTGCCAACACAAAGTTCGCTGGACCGTTCAACGACGTGCCACCCTGCGCAGCAATCAAATCAAAGGCGACTTGGTTGAGTGGTACTTGATCCGCCAAGCTTGATGCCAGCCATTGACGTAGCACCTCTCTTTCAACACCGCGGCGCGGGGACCGCCCCACCAGCATCGTGGTCCAAAGCTGGGACCAAAATTGGGAATGTTCGTTTCTGGCGAGGTATTGATTAATTGCTCCAATGCGATCGGGATCATCCAAGAACGCCTTTAACTCAGTCACGCTTGGCACGCGACCAATCAAATCCAACGACAGTCTCCGCAAAAATGTGGCGTCATCACAACGAGGTAATGGAGTAATTCCGACCTGCTGATGAACCTCGTCAATTAGAGAATCAATCATTGGATCGGTGGCACGCACCTCCGATGGGAGGTGGAGCATACAGATCAATCCAATCAAACAGAATCGCTTAAAAATCATCGTTGGTCGATTCACTGCGGACACGTTCAGCTTGAGCGATCAGATGCCGAACCGCCTCACGGCGTTCCGCCCTCACACGCAACTTCCCCTCCGCGACGTCCTCCAACAAATCGTCTTGCAATAATTGGACTGGATCAGATCGATGCTGTTGGGCGAATCGGCGGATTTCATTCGTCAGAAAATAGGGGGCCGCCGTGCCTAGTTCCTCCAGCAAAGCAGCACCAGCCTTTTCATTCAGCAATCTCTCCAAGTTTCGCGTATAACGCCGAACTCGACGACACTGTTTCAATAACTCGCGGGCTCTCTCGCTTGCAGCCAGCTCGTGCTCCTCATCAATCTTCCACTTTCCATCTTGATCTGTGATTAAATCTTGCAAGAACGCCCGCATGACTTGACCTGCATTTGCTTCCGCATACGGCACTTGAAGAGCCAATGCGACGGCCAAGGGCTGTCGACGCATTTTGTCGGCAAGATCCCGCGTGAGAGGGTCGTCGTTCTCCAACCGTTCGGCCATCGCCGCCAATGATTCACTAACGCGCGGAAGAATTTTTTCGACTCGATCCACTCCCGCAAAAAAATTCTGCATCTGCTTCCAAGCCTCGTCGTCGCTGAACTCCCAACCGGCAGGAGTATCCAGCGACATCGCCTCAAAGTGCTGATGCAGTCGCTCGACGGCTATCGGAACACTTTGGATGTCTTTCGAGATTTCCAAGGCCAGTAGTCTCGCCATCAAGGGGTTTCGCAAATAGCGAATCAATTGCTGATTGCGTTGCCCGTCTGCTCGATATTCGTTTGCAAGGTGAGGAAGGTCCTGTTGCAAACGCAGCCCCAGATGAGCAGTCGTTTCCAAACGCTCGACCTGTTGCTTTGCCTCCTGTCTGCGAGACTCAACCATTTTCAATGTTCCATCTGCCTGCTCGACCAACAGATCCCCTAGGGCCTCCAACAAATATTTTGCGATCGCATCATCACCACCGACAACACTCATCCTCACGGTAATGGCTGCCTGCGGATCCTCTAACAAGCGTTTGAATAAGCCGGCCGCTTCGGAGGAAGTTTCCAGACCAGCCGCCAGCTTGACCATTTCGCCTTGGATTTCGGCCATGCTTTTTTCCAAGCGAGCGGACTGAGCAATCCAACGCTGCTTCATTTCCTCATTTTGAATGACTAAACGGCCTTGATCATCACGCTCCAAAAAATGATCTATAAACGCCGACGCTGCTTCCAAACGTGCTTCATTACGAGCCTGCTCACTCAGAGTATTCATGTGCCCGGCCAACGCAATTTTCCCACTTGGTTGCCGCACCAACCTCGCCAGTCGTTCAGTGGTCGAATCAGCAACATCCAGTCTTGAGAAGATAGACTGCAGCCGTTCAGCCGTAACGGGATCGATCACTTGCAATCGCGATGGTTCATCACGACCCGATTCTTGGCCGCTTGCGTGGGGCACTTGAAAACAACATGCGGCAGCGACTCCAAGCATAATCAACATCAATGGAATATTTTTCATCAGTGATTTCCGATAAACGATTTCTAAAGCGAAGGAACAATCAAGCGGGATCGCCTTCTATTGCCGCCGACTAAAGAACGTGTAATCAGAAGGTTCCCGACGTCGGTGGTAATACCCTACATCAGAACGATCACATTCGAACAACCGCATTTCCTCTGCCTGGGCACCGCTATTTCTAACTGACCGATCCGGCAAATGGTTTCTTTCCGGTCGCTCGGACAGATCAGTGATCAAGCGAAGATGACCATCTTGATCCGCCTCCAAACAAACAACATCGCCCCCATCAACCCCAACATGCCGATACACAGCCACAGCAACATCGACCCCATAAACAACAGATTACTGGCCAGCCAACCATTATAAAGTTGGTCCCAACGAACGAGGGTCAACACAGTACCGGCACAAAGGTAGGGTCCGTACGGTGTATACGTGTCGCGGGTGATTACATACCGCACCAGAACAATCGCGATCGCGGCAAACGGTGACAAAAAGAACGCCACCAGAGCAGCCTGCCATCCGATCATCGCGCCGATCATGGCCATCAACGTCACATCACCGAACCCCATTGCTTCCACGTTCAAGGCCCACGTTGCAACAATGCGAATCGCCCAAATCACACCGCCGCCAACAGCCAACCCAACGAGCGATGTCAAAAGCCCCTGCCAATACGTTCCCCCCAACATCCAGATGCACGTAATACCAACGATCCCAAGCAGCCAGATGGCGACAAGCGCTTTCCAAAAACCGTAATGAAACAATCCGTCAACAAAATGTTTCATTGCGCGCCGAAGTCCACGCCGCCTAAAAATCACTGCGCTCCAACGTCGATCAGCTAACGCAAAACACCACGCTGACCAAATCAACAGACCGATGCCGATGCCCTGCTCGGTCGCAACATTGACGGACGTAAACCAAGGTGAATCATAAGTGGTTGAAGCCACTGCAGTGGCGAATCGAGCGACTGGCAAGGCAGTCGGGAGGAACATCGGAATCCCAACCGCCGCAATGACGACTGCAATAATCGTGCCCGGTATCGTGATAATGTCGGGGATGGTCCGCTCGTCGAAGTCGACGAACGTCGCAGCAACCATCAAAACCACCAAGATTGCGTGAACGAAAAACATTGTGGTCAGCATCGACTCCACGATCGGCAAGAATGCCGGAATTCGCAATTCTGCCGGCAACTGCCCGCCGGTTTGTGTTTCGAATTGATAGAGCCACATCAATCCAAGTGCCGTACCGATTTCGATCAGCAGCGGCCGAATCCAGAATCCGCTCCCGTGAATCGACGCTTCACGTCTCAACGTGAACCAACCTAAAACCGGTATCCGATCCAACCAACGACGTGGAGGAGCGTCCGCGGCCGACGGTCCCCAAGGCGAAATCGGTCGGGGATTGAAATAGGCAAACCGATAGATCACCAGATTCGCCAAGCCACCACCCAGCAGGCCAACAAAACCCACGAGCAGGTACCGAATACCCAGCGGCAGTCCGATCCAGAACTCAATCACATTTGGTCCGCTGGTACGAGGCTCTCGAAAACCAGAGTTTAGCGGACCAACGCTCCGCTGAGTACGGAAGTGGCTCTCCAAAATCAACACCACCTCGGAAGTCGCCCACCAGGCCCCAGGATAAGCGGTGATTCGATTGACGGAAGAGAGCGGCCACATTAAGCTAACTTAGTGTCGTTGATTCCTCTTTCAGGGGATTTCCCGACTCTCCCGCCTGCCCCCTCTAGGGCTACCTCCGTCGGCCCAGCCCGCCGATGTTGGATTGGCTAACTGATGCTGGATTGACGTTATCTTCCGCGACCTATTTTCCGAGGGAAGCTCGCGAGCAACTGCAACATTGCTGCATCCATGTCAAGGAACTGCATTCATGCCAAGCAACTGGCAACACCAAACGCCAGCACAGTTCCCAGCCTGCTTTCCTATCGTAGCCCTTCAACGAATCGTCTCCCTTTCAAGAGCTTTGATCCGTGCACGCCAAGAACGCCATCTTTATCGCCGCACTCGTCTCATCGATTCTTTGTTTGCCACTGCTTGCTGACGAAGCGTCGGGCAATGCGGAAACGACTGGTGAGGCGATCAGCTTCGTGAAGGAAATTGAGCCGATATTCAGCCAACACTGTTACGGCTGTCACCAGGGAGCCAAGCAGCTTGGTTCCTATTTGATGACCGACTTTGATGCGTTGCTGCTCGGTGGCGAGACGGGCGAGGCTGCAATCGTCCCGGGTAAGCCCGATGAAAGTCACTTGGTTTCGCAAATCACCCCGATTGATGGCCATGCTGAGATGCCGGACGAACCGTTTCCGGCACTCAGCAAGGTGGAAGTGGACCTGATTCGTCAATGGATCACGGAAGGGGCAAAGAATGATTCCACAAATGTTGGCACAGCGACTTACGATGCAGAACACCCACCGGTTTATTCGGGACAACCATCGATCCCTTCGATCGATATCTCACCGGATGGTTCCTTATTGGCAGTCGCCGGACTACATGAGGTCCTGTTGCTCGACGCCAAGACAGGAGAACGCAAGAGTCGCTTGATCGGCATGAGCCCGCGAATCAACGCTGTTCGATTCAGTCCTGACGGAAACCGCTTGGCTGCTGTGGGCGGAACCCCAGGGATCCGCGGGGAACTGCAGATTTGGGATTTGGAATCGAATGAACTGACTCTCTCTCGATCAGTCACTTATGACACGCTTTGCGGAGCAAGCTGGTCGCCAGACGGCAGCAAATTGGCGTTTGGTGCAACGGACAATGTCGTTCGAGCGATCGACACTAATTCCGGAGAGCAAGTGCTCTACCAAGGCGCGCACGATGATTGGGTTCGAGATACAGCTTTCACCCCGGATGGAAAGCATGTGATTTCTATCGCTCGCGACATGTCTTGCAAGTTGACAGAGGTGGAAACCGAACGGTTCATTGACAACATCACGTCGATTACTCCGGGCGCGCTGTCAGGCGGATTGAGCAGTGTGGTAGCACACCCCAAACGGAATGAAATCTTCGTCGGAGGAGCCGATGGGGTCGCCAAGGTTTACCGCGTCTTTCGCGAAACGGCTCGTAAGATCGGAGACGACGCCAACTTGGTCCGTAAGATGCCAAAATTACCTGGCCGCATTTTCAACGTTGCCATCAGTCGAGATGCCACTCGCTTGGCCGCGGCGTCAACGCTCAATGGTAAAAGTGAAGTGCACGTCTGGAACTATGACTTCACGAGTGAATTATCACCCGAGCTGAAAGCAATCCTTGCGAAACGCGTAGCCGATCGAAACGCCGATGAGAAGAAGAAAGCCGAACAATACAGAAATTCCAAAATCACCGAAATTTACAGCCAGGTCATCGAGGGAGCCGCCGCATATGCAATCGCATTCGCTGGCGAGAACGAGCTAGTGGTGGCAGCGGCTGACGGCAAAGTTCGCCGTTTCGATGCAACGGGTGAACCCGTCGGTGAGTTCTCGGTCATCGATGTGTCTGCAGATGCCACGATCGCCGCTCAACCGTTTGATGCTCGGAGTTGGAATGAAGTCCTAAGCCAGCGAATCGAGAGTGCCGCAACTGAAAACGCCCCACCCGTGGAACAAGTCAAGGCGATCGTTGTCCAACCCAACATCATCGAACTTAACTCACCGTACGCTTATTCACAGCTGGTGATTACTGCCGAAATGCACGATGGATCCACCAGCGATATCACACGGCTATGCGATATCGATGTTCCCGAATTTGCCACGTTGTCGCCCAACGGCTTGATCCGTCCAACAGCCGACGGGGATGGAACCGTTTCGGTTAGCTTCGGAAACCAGACAACCGCAATCAAAATCACAGCCTCCTCTGCCTCACCAACAAACGCTGAGCATGGAGCCGTCGACTACATCCGCGATGTAACCCCAGTGCTGAGCCGGCTTGGCTGCAACGCGGGAACCTGCCACGGCGCCCAAAAAGGTAAGAACGGATTCCGCCTCTCACTTCGTGGCTACGATCCAGTCTTTGACATCCGCGCCTTAACAGACGACTTAGCCGCCAGAAGAATCAGCGCCTCGGCTCCTGAAGAATCGTTGATGCTGCGCAAGCCACTCGGCTTGACGCCACACCAGGGAGGCGTGCTGATGAGTGCCGGTGATCCAAACCACACGATTCTTCGTCGCTGGATCTCCGACGGCAGCAAAGTCAATCTCAACGCTCCCCGCGTCACAGGCGTAAAAATCTTTCCCAACAATCCAGTTGTTCAGCAAATCGGTTCGAAGCAACAGGTACGTGTGGTTGCCTACTACAACGATGGATCAAGCCGCGACGTCACACCAGAAGCATTTATCGAAACGAGCGACAAGGAAGTGGCAAGTGGTGATGCCACGGGATTGCTGACAGCAGTACGCCGAGGCGAAGCTGCGATTCTGGCTCGCTTCGAGGGTGCTTATGCCGCGACAACGCTGACCGTGATGGGTGACCGCTCAAGTTATCAAAGGCCTGCAGTCGAAACATGGAGCCGCATTGATGAACTCGTTGCTGAGAAGTGGGATCGCGTCAAAGTCGTACCAAGTGAATTGTGTGATGATGCAACATTCCTACGCCGTGTTCACCTCGACCTGACCGGCTTGCCACCAAGCAGCGATCAAGTACGAGAGTTTTTGGCGGATGCCACCCCGACCCGAATAAAACGTTCGCGAATCGTCGATACGTTAATTGGGAGCGAAGCCTACATAGAGTACTGGACAAACAAATGGGCAGACCTACTACAGGTCAACCGCAAATTCTTGGGCGTAGAAGGCAGCACGGCTTTCCGTGATTGGATCCGTAAATCAGTCGCTGAAAATCGACCCTATGATCAAATCGCCAGTCAAATCCTAACTGCCACCGGGTCAAATAAAGACAACCCACCAGCGTCCTATTTTAAAGTCCTCCGCACGCCCGAGGACACAATGGAAAACACCACTCACCTGTTCCTAGGCATTCGGTTCAACTGCAACAAGTGCCACGACCATCCCTTCGAAAGATGGACTCAGGATCAGTACTACGAGATGTCGGCTTACTTCGCACAACTCCAACTGGAAACCGACCCCGCCTCTGGAAAACGCAAAGTGGGGGGCACGGCTGTCGAGCAAGCAAAACCACTCTTTGAAAAAGTCGTTGATAAAAAGACCGGCGACATGATGCACCCTAAGACAAACGCTGCGGTCCCACCCGCATTCCCATTCGATGTCGATCACGAAGTCGCTCCAGAAGCCTCACGACGCCAGCAATTGGCAGCTTGGATCACAGATGCAGACAACCCGTACTTCGCACGCAGTTACGTCAATCGGTTATGGGCCTATCTTTTAGGTGTCGGACTCATCGAGCCGATTGATGACATTCGCGCTGGAAACCCACCAACGAATCCCGAGCTGCTCGACTATCTCACAGACTCATTCGTCCAATCAGATTTCAACATCGCACAGATCCAACGCATGATCTGCAACAGTCGCACCTATCAGTTAAGCGTGGCGACCAACGACATGAACGCAGACGACAGCCTGAATTACTCACATGCTTTACCACGGCGTTTGCCTGCAGAAGTGATTTACGACGCGGTTCACGCACTCACCGGATCCCAAAGCCAAATTCCCGGAATGCCGAAGGGGACCCGAGCTGCGGCACTAACCGATTCAGGCGTACGGTTGGCAGACGGATTCCTGCAAAATCTCGGCCGTCCTGCGAGAGAGAGCGCTTGCGAATGCGAACGATCCTCCGACCTGCAACTTGGCCCGGTCATGGCGTTGATCAGCGGTCCAACCATTGGAACCGCGATTTCCGATCCAAAAAATGAACTGGAAAGAATCACGACTGAGTTTGCAGACGACAAGCAGTTGGCCGAAGAAATCTTCTTGCGAGCCCTTGGTCGCTTGCCCCGAGATCAAGAATTGGCCGCCTTTGAACAAATGAAATCGATGATTCAAGAGAATCACCAACAGATGGTGGCGAATCTTCAAAACGCAGAAGCGAACTGGAGCGATCGTCGAGCTGAGCTGGAGAAAATGCGTGAACAGAAGCTGGCCGAGATCACACAGCAAATCGAAGCCCGCACCCTGGAAATCAAGTCTGAGCGAGAAAAACTCGCACAGGAACGCGAACAACGAATCAAGGCGGCCGAAAAAATTCTCGCCGACGCCAAGGCCAACCTCAACACGAAGTTAGACGCCATGAAAGTCGATCCGAACTGGGCGGAGTGGTTTCCACTCGCCGCCAGCTCAGCAACCGCCAGCACGAAAGCTGTATTGTCACCTCAACCGGATCGATCGATTATCGCTAGCGGCAATACCGACAAAGGGGTGTACACGATCACGGTCAATACAAACCTGCAAAACATCACCGGCTTCCGATTGGAAACGCTTGGCGATTCAAAGCTACCGTCCAACGGCCCTGGCTTAGCTGACAACGGCAACTTTGTCTTAACAGAATTTGAAGTCTTTGCCGCTGACGCCAAAACACCGGATAAGTCGACGAAGCAAAAGATCGCAAGCGGAAAAGCTGATTTCACCCAGGTCAGTTTTAACGTCAACCAATCCTTCAATGGACAAACTGGCAATCAACAGGGATGGGCGGTTTCAGGGGCGTTGGGGCTGACACACTGGGCAACGTTCAAGTTGGCCGCACCTATCCAAAACGAATCGGGCACCACGCTGACCTTCAAAATGCACCAAGTGCACAATGCAGAAAAACACCGAATCGGTCGTTTTCGTATCAGCGCAACGACGACTGCCGGCGACATTCCATTGGGACAACCCGAGTCCTTTGCCGCGTTACTGGCAACGCCAGCGGAAAATCGTTCCGAGGAAGGCAAGAAAGAATTCCTGGCCTATCTCACGGTCATGGATCAAGACATCACCAAAGCAAATCAGGGGGTGGCTGCCAGCAAGGCCGCAGTACCACCCGATCCAACACTGGTTGCCCTGGAGAAACGGAAGCAGCAGTTCTCCACGCCGACCCCAGATGACCCCGCGTTGGTACAACTGCGGGAAGATGCGAAACAGAGCACAAATCAACTCGCCAACATTCGCTTGACCGCTGCTGAAGACCTAACATGGGCGTTAATCAATAGCCCTGCGTTTTTGTTCAATCACTAAACTGCTGCCTTTATTCCAACGCACTCAACACCACCGCCAACGGAGATCTTGCGATGCTTTCCTTTAAGGGCTTCAAAGCCAAGGACCTTTGCGATTCGCACTTAGCCCCAACGCGAAGAACTTTCCTGCGCGTTGGTGGGGCAGGTGCCCTGGGCATGTCATTGCCCTCGCTATTGCAACTTCAACAAGCTTCGGCGGCCGAAAAATCGATCGTGGCAAACGCCAAGGGTGGGCCCGGCTGGGGAAAAGCGAAAAGCATCATCATGGTCTACCTACAGGGTGGACCAAGCCACTTGGATTTGTGGGACCCGAAAGAAAACGTTCCCGACAACGTGAAGAGTGTTTTCAACCCCATCAGTACAAAAATCCCCGGCATCAAGTTCACCGAAAACCTGCCTAAACTAGCTGACCTCAATGATCGGTTTTCGATGATCCGATCAATGTCTTATACGCCCAATGGTCTTTTTAACCACACTGCGGCGATCTACCAAATGATGACTGGCTATACGACCGACAAGGTCAGCCCGTCGGGGCAATTAGAACCGCCGTCGCCCAAGGATTTCCCAAATTTCGGCAGCAACTTGATCAAGATGCGACCGGTGGATGAACCGATGCTGCCATTTGTGATGCTGCCACGCCCGTTGCAAGAGTCAAACGTGGTTGGAAAAGGTGGCTCTGCAGGATTCCTCGGTAAATCATTCGATCCCTATACGTTGTACCCCACCGGGGACGACATGGATATGAACAAGATGAGTCGCATCAAGATCGATGATCTGAAATTGCGACCTGAGGTCTTCAGTGTGCGACTGCAGCGGCGAGCAAAACTCCGTGATCTTTTGAATCAGCAGATGCCTGACATTAACCGGGCAGTTGAATCCTACGAATTGGACGAGTACTACGACCGCGCCTTGTCATTGATCGTTTCGGGGCGGGCTCGCGAAGCATTCGATCTAGCCAGTGAATCCGAACAGACGCGCGATCTTTACGGCCGCAACACGTTTGGGCAGAGCTGCTTGCTGGCACGAAGACTGGTCGAAGCCGGCACCCGAGTGGTCGAGGTAATTTGGCCCAAGGTCGCCAATAGCGACAATCATTCCTGGGATCACCACGTTGGCCTAAGCAAGCGGATGAAAGATCAATCAGGCCCGATGCTGGATAACGGCCTTTCGGGATTGATTCGCGATCTGGACGACCGCGGCATGCTTGAAGATACACTGGTCGTTTGCGTCGGCGAATTTGGCCGAAGCCCCCAGCGTGGTGTCAGCACCAGTGGCAACAACAACACCGATGACGGCCGTGATCATTGGCCATACTGTTACACCGCCGTCATGGCAGGTGCTGGAGTCCGGCGAGGTTATGTGCACGGCAAGAGTGACAAAACCGCATCTGCTCCGCTGGAGGATCCCGTCCATCCAAGCGAAGTACTGGCAACCATCTATCACAGCTTTGGGATTCACCCCGAAACGATCGTCTACAACCACCTGAACCAACCACGTGAATTGGTCAAGGCTGCAGCGCTCACTCGACTACTGACCTAGGTTCCATCGCCGCGATTCACGGTGGTCAGATCACACCGCTCGGCAACAGGCATTCCTGAATCAGCGAACACAAATGGCGAAGCAAATTAAGCTTCGCAGTCCAGGACACCGCTTCTTGGGCTGGAGCGACCATTCAGGGAAGCTGAAAGAGTCGTTTCGCATTGGCGGTGGTGACCTCTGCCAAGTGTTCGGCTGATACCCCTCGTGCCTCGGCAAGACACCGCAGTGTGTGCTCAACTCGCGCTGGTTCATTTGGTCGGCGGCCACGCAATGGCTCAGGACTGAGATAGGGTGCGTCGGTTTCTACCAACAGACGATTTTCTGGCACAAATTGAGCAACTGCTCGCAGATCGTCACTTTTCTTGAAGGTGACCATCCCAGCAAAACTGATGTCCAATCCGAACTCCAAACACTGGCGTGCCTGATCAAGGCTCCCGGTGAAGGAGTGCATCACACCGGGTGGAACGGTCGCTTGCTGACTTAGCTGTTTGATGATCAAATCACAACTCTCTCGCATGTGGATGACCATCGGTAAACCGGTTTCGCGACAAAGCTGCAGGTGCCGATCAAAGTAGTCATGCTGCATCTCGATTGGGGTATCGTCCCAGTAACAATCAAGCCCGGTTTCGCCAATCCCGCGAACGCCGGGGCAACCCGCCAGCTGTTCGATCACGCCGAAATCTCCCTCATCAGCTTCGGCAGCCGAATTGGGTTGAATCCCTACCACCGCATATAAGAAACCGGGAAAGGCAGCTGCCAAGTCACAAGCCCGACGGCTCGTGGCAACATCGACCCCAATCACATTAATGCCAACGACACCTGCGTCGCGGGCACGTTGAATCACTTCGTCGAGACATTCATCAAACGCATCGACATTCAGATGTGCGTGCGTATCGAATAGCGTGAGTGTCAATATTGCGACCAGAAGAATCGAGTGAGGTGGTAGAAGACCGGGGCGGCGAAACAAATATTGTCAATTTGGTCCAGGACACCCGCGTGACCTTGAACCAACGTCCCTGTATCGGTGACGCCGCGATCGCGCTTGATGGCGCTCATTGTCATCGAACCGGCTGTGGCCATCACCGTCAACACGGCTCCCAGGATCCCCGCTTCCCAAGGATGGAATGGCGTCGCCCAATACAGAGCAGCAGCAACTAATCCAGTCGTCACCATTGACCCCAGAAATCCCTCCCAGGTTCTAGAGGCATTGATTTTCTCTGCAATCACATGACGCCCGGCCAATTTGCTCCAGACGCGTTCAAACACCGAAGACAATTGAGAAATCAAGACAAGAAAGATCAGTAAGCTAACAGGACTGCCCGTCCATTCGGCACCTGCCGTTTGCGTCAGTCGCAAATCGAGCAATGCGGGAGCGTAGCTGAGCGAGTAAACACAAATCAATAATCCGGACTGGATTTTTGCGCTCCGTTCGAGAAATCGTTTGTAGTCACCCGCGATTGCCGCCCGCGCGGGGATAAACAAACTCGCATAGACCGGGATCATGATGCTGTAGAAATTGTAGTAATCGATTCCCGCGGATCCGCCCAGCGATTCCGGTGGATTACTCCCCAGCCCGATCAGAATGTACTGCAGTGGTGTAAAGATAAAGAACACCCAAAACAGCGTTCGATGATCACCCCGCCGAGTGGGCGTCATGGTGATGAATTCGCGGAGGGCCCAGAAGGAGATGAACCCGAACAACACCACCACACCAATTCGTCCCAGCAAGAATCCAACCGCGAAAATCACGGCCATGATCCACCAGACCTGCAACTTCTGATTAAAACGACGAACAATCGCCGATTCAACTCCCACCTTCTCGCGGCGTGTCAGCACCAACCCTACGACACTGGCGATACTGAGTGATCCTAAAATGACCGCCAACAAGATGTAGGTGCGTAAGTCATGCGTGTTGCCTTGGGCAATAAGCCCGGCGAACCCGATGCCGCTACCTACGTCAGAAGCCTGCCACAACATTCCTATTGGCCCAACCGTTGAACGACTGCTGATCCCATTGCCTCAGTTCCGACTGAATCTGTTCCGCGAGCGAGATCAGCTGTCCGCAATCCATCGGCCAACACCCGTTCGACAGCAGTTTCCACCGCGTCGGCTTCCTCGGTAAGCGACAATGAGTGCCGCAGCAACATCGCAGCGGCCAGAATGGTTGCGAGTGGATTCGCAATGCCCTGACCAGCGATATCGGGCGCCGACCCATGGATTGGCTCATACAGTCCCGGTCCTCCTTCGCCCAGCGAAGCGCTCGGAAGCATTCCAAGTGAACCAGGCAACATCGAGGCTTCATCGGTCAAGATGTCGCCGAACATGTTTCCCGTAACCACCACGTCAAAATCGCGAGGCCGGTTAATCAGATGCATCGCCATCGCATCGACCAAGACAACATCGTATTGAACCTCTGGAAACTCTTCTGCCATTACTTGCGCCGCAACACGCCGCCAGAGCCGACTGGGTTCCAACACATTGGCTTTGTCTACGCTTGTCAGGCGATTGTCACGACCCTGCGCCGCCTTGGCTGCCAAGCGAACAATTCGCTTAACTTCGCCAGCGGTGTAAATCATCGACTGGTAACCTGATTCGTCGTCGCCGCTGCCGCCGCTGCCGGATTCACCAAAATAGATGCCTCCGGTCAGTTCACGAAGAAACAAGATATCGGTTCCTTCGATGATTTCGCGGCGTAATGGCGAGGAGTCAATTAACTGGTCGAACAAGCGGATCGGTCGCAGATTGGCGAACAGCCCCAGTTCCTTACGGATTTTTAACAATCCAGCCTCGGGGCGGGTTTTGGCGGAAGGATCATCCCATTTGGGACCACCGACTGCACCAAGCAAGATCGCGTCGCTAGCACGGCAGGCGTCAACCGTCTCCTGGGGCAATGGATCGCCACTGCGGTCGATTGAAATGCCGCCGATCAGGTGGCTGCTGAAGGAAAAGCTGTGTTGAAACCGCGTCGCAACGGCCTCCAAGACTCGGACGGCTTGGTCAACGATTTCCGGCCCGATGCCGTCACCCGGCAAGAGAACAATATTGGCTTTCAAGATTCAATTTGGGGAGAAGGGGAAAAGGGAACTAGCTACTGAGCACCGACCACTTTAGCGGAAGCCCGGCAACCCGAGTATTGGTGGAGTTCAGATACGACTGTTACGACCCGTTTATTTGGACCACCAGCCCTCCTCACTGCTCACAGCTTGCTTTTCGCAAGCGATCTGAATCAGTTCCCACCCCATGGTTTATCGGCAAAGCGGCGTCGATCGATAAGCGGCATCGATTCTGACTAAGCCAACTTTGGCACCCCGCTGTGGAAACTATCGATGTTGAAATTAACCGCCAATACGATGACGCCCCCTGCAGCCGTGTTGGCACCGACTCCGCCGGTCGCCATCGACACGAGAGTCCTGCATATCGTCAATGGCGAACATTTTTCGGGTGCAGAACGCGTCCAATCGCATCTGGGGCGGTGCTTGCCGAAATTTGGCATTCAAGCTGATTTTGCTTGCCTGAAACCTGGCAAATTCGCCGCCATGGTTGAAGACAACGATGGTGAATGGGGAATCGCACACGACGCTTCCATGACCAGTCGAATTGATCTTCGGCCAGTGAAGCAAGTGCGAAACCTGGCCCGGGAACACAACTATCAATTGTTCCACGCGCACACGCCCCGGGCTGCGATGATCACCGCCGTTGCGTCGACCCTCAGCAGAATCCCCTGGATCTACCACGTTCACAGTCCTGCCTCACGTGACTCACTCAGCAAGATCACGAATCAGGTCAACGCATGGATTGAGAAACAGTCACTGCGCGGTGCCTCGCACCTGATAACCGTCTCGGAAAGCCTCCGGTTGGATTGTGTTGTTAAGGGAGTCAGCGAAGACCGAGTCACCGTCGTGCACAATGGTGTTCCAGAAATCCGCCCAACTCGCTCGAAAACGCCGCAACCTGGTGGCAAATGGACCATCGGCATGGTGGCGTTGATGCGACCTCGCAAAGGCCTCGAAGTACTGCTAGATGCACTTGCAAAGCTTAAAGGCCAAGGGATCGATGTTCTGTTGCGATGCATCGGCCCGTTTGAAACAGAGCAATATCGTCAAGCGATCGAAAATCATATCGAGCGACTGGGAATCGGCCACCAAGTCGAGATGACCGGGTTTACGGATGATGTGCCAAAGGCGTTATCACAACTTGACGCGATGGTCCTGCCTAGCGTGTGTGGTGAAGGGTTACCCATGATGGTCTTGGAAGCCATGGCAGCCGCGCTCCCCGTGATTGCGACCCGGATCGAAGGCACACCAGAAGCCATTACCCACGGAGTCGAAGGGCTGGTCGCCGAACCGAGCGATCCAGATTCGTTAGCGAATGAGATAGCGGCGTTGGTCAGTGGAAAGCACGACTGGCAGGCAATGGCGGAAGCAGCTTGCGACCGTCACCATCGCTGCTTCTCGGACCTGGCAATGTCAAGCGGAACCGCCGATGTCTATCGCAGCTTGCTCTCCGGAGCTCGGCAACGTTAGTTGCCGAGCACAATCATCTCAGATCCGGTGGCAAGCCCTCACAACCACAGCTCTTGGTTACCTGAAACCGCCGAATCGCTGTATTCGTCGATCTTTTGCCAGATCTGTCGCCATCAGACCAGATCTGTCGCCATCAGGTCTGTAGCCACAGGTATTTTCTGCCTCAGATTGGGTGCTGGCACGAGTCACGACTCAACCGCCGCCGCCAACATTTCACGAGCCGGCAGCATCCATTGAATTCACGTAATTTTGCCGGGAGGCAAGACGCCTTCTCACGCCAGAGTTGGTAAACTGGGCGAACGTTAACCGCTCTCCCGTTCCGACTAATCCCACCTCTGGTTTGCCATGCTCACACGGTCTTATGTGACATTCGCTTTGCTTTTGCTAATGTCATCGTCATTGGTTCACGGTGACGACAAGAAACACATCTTGATGCTTGCGGGAAACCCCTCGCACGGCTATGGGTCTCACGAACATTTTGCTGGCTTAAAAGTTCTTGAGCAAGCAATCAACGAAGCCTCCGACCAAGTCGAAGTATCGACCGTAAAAGGCTGGCCCGCCGACGAGTCGTTGGTCGAACGCGCCGATTCAATCGTTATCTATTGCGATGGCGGCGGACGACATCTGGCCATTCCACATCTGGATACGCTGAAAAACAAACTAGCCGAGGGCTGCGGTTTAGTATGCATTCACTACGCAGTCGAAATGGTGCCAGGACCTCCTGGCGATGCCTGGGTCGAAATGCTCGGTGGTCACTTCGAAATCCACTGGAGCGTTAACCCTCACTGGGATGCCGATTTCAAATCGATGCCCGATCACCCGGTCACCCGCGGGGTCAAACCATTCGTCACCAATGACGAGTGGTACTTTCACATGCGATTCAAGGATTCGGACAAAGTGATCCCTATCCTAGCGGCGGTTGCACCAGAATCGACGATGCGCCGCAAAGATGGACCGCACAGCGGTAACCCCGCCGTCCGCAAAAGTGTTGCTGCGGGCGAACCACAAACGGTGGCGTGGGCATACGAACGCCCTGACGGTGGACGTTCGTTTGGTTTTACCGGCGGACACTACCATTGGAATTGGGGCAACAAAGATCAACTGCGAGTCATGACCAATGCGATCCGCTGGACCGCTGGCGATGAGATTACCCCCGGGGGATCCAAACTCACCAACGAAATCGGCATGGAGCGATTGCTTGAGGACCAAGATTACGACCCGCCGAAGAACTTTAATAAAGAAGCGACTCAAGAAAAATTCAAACTGCAATCTTCCAATCACTTGCCTAAAGCAACTCGTTTGGTCGCGGATTCGTCCACTGCAACCGACCAGCGTAGCGCCGAGAACGCAATTGCTGGTTTAGAAATCGCTGACGGGGTTGAAGTCACACTCTCAGCCAGCGAACCGGAACTGCGGAGCCTGACGAATCTCGACATTGATGATCGTGGTCGCGTATGGGTCTGCGATGTCATGAATTATCGCCACAACAACGGATCAAGACCGGAGGGCGATCGTATCTTGATTCTTGAAGATACAACCGGTGATGGGACCATGGATTCGGTCAAGACGTTCTATCAAGGCAAAGATATTGATTCGGCGATGGGTATTTGTGTCCTCGGGAACGAAGTCATCGTGACTGCCACCCCAACCGTCTGGAAATTCACGGATGAGGATGGCGATGATAAACCAGATCGCAAAGAGGCGATGTTTACCCAAACCGGCCAACCGCAACACGATCACTCTGCCCATTCGTTTTTGTTCGGTCCTGACGGCAAACTGTACTGGAACTTTGGGAATACCGGCAAACAAGTCAAAGATGCGAATGGCGATACCGTTGTCGATATTCACGGTCGCCCGGTCGTCGACAATGGCCAACCACTCTATGGCGGCATGCCATTTCGTTGTGATTTAGATGGCTCTAATTTCGAGGTGCTCGCACACAACTTTCGCAACAACTGGGAAACCGCCGTCGATTCCTTCGGCGCGTTATGGCAAAGCGATAACGACGACGACGGAAATCGTGGAACCCGCATTAACTTTGTGATGGAGCACGGAAACTATGGATACCGGGACGAATTAACTGGAGCTGGATGGCGACAGTCGCGAATCACCATGGAGGACGAAATTCCCCATCAACACTGGCATCTCAATGACCCCGGAGTAATTCCCAACATGCTGCAAACAGGCGCAGGGTCACCATCAGGAATCACGGTTTACGAAGGACGTTTGCTACCCGAGAGATTTTGGGATCAAGTAATCCATTGCGATCCCGGTCCAAATGTCGTCCGAGCCTACCCGGCGGTCCCGGAGGGGGCAGGGTACCGTGCAACCATCGAACCTTTGATGACTGGCACGACTGATAAATGGTTTCGACCTGTGGACGTGTGCGTCGCTCCGGACGGCTCTCTGTTTGTGACGGATTGGTACGATCCAGGCGTTGGGGGGCATCGTCAGGGCGACACCGATCGCGGACGCTTATTCCGCATCGCCCCAGCAGGGACTCGATACACCGTTCCTGAGTTTGATTACTCCACAGCTCGCACGGCGGTGGAAGCTCTGCGAAACCCAAATCTTGCGGTTCGCTACAAGGCCTGGATGTCACTACACGCCATGGGAGAATCAGCCGAGGGAGAACTGCTGAAACTTTATGCTGACTCGAATCCCCGACTTCGTGCGAGGGCCCTCTGGTTGTTGGGCAAGATCGATGGCCGCGGGGAGCATTTCATCGGAATGGCTTTAGATGACGATGACCCCAACATTCGTTGCACCGCAATCCGACTGGCGCGACAACTGGGCATGAAACCCTCCACCACGCTGGCAAAAGCGGCTCAAGATCCTTCACCAGCTGTCCGTCGCGAATTAGCGGTTGCCCTTCGTTATGACGATTCCGCGACGATGCCCGCTTGCTGGGCTGAACTCGCAAAACAATATGACGGGAAGGACCGCTGGTATCTTGAAGCGATTGGCTTGAGCAGTGACCTGCGTGCGAGTGAGTGCTTTGAGGCTTGGCTAGCCGCTGTCGGCGGCGACTGGAATACTGCAGCAGGACGCGACATCGTTTGGCGAATTCGCGCGCCCGCCGCAGCGGATGCAATGGTGCAGATCATTGCCGATCCAAGCCTGAGCCTGGAAGACACGAATCGATACTTTCGCAGCCTCGAATACCATCAACCGGCGGTGCGCAACGCCGCACTCAAGAAATTGTTGGCGCTCTAAACAATAATTTCTCCCATCCACCTTCATTCGCACCCTATCCTGATTTCCCTGAACACCATGATTCGTTCTCTTTGTTGCCTCGGCCTAATCACGATTTCGGCACACTGCATTTGGGCTGATGATTCACTGCGTGCGAGGAACGATGCGATCATCGTTCGTGCCCTCGAACGAATGGACAATTACGATTACTCCCAAGACGCAAATGTCCAACAAGCAATCGCGCGGCACCTAGGTCGGCACGAGGGCACCGCAGAATACGTCGCGTTGGCAAGAAGGTTCAGGCCAGCCAACATGCAGGAAAAACTCACCGCTTTGATTTTTAGTGATGTTGGTGATTCGATTAAAGTTGATGCAGTTGGTCTGCTTGGCGACGCCGAAAATGGTCCGCAAACGATTCGTCAACTTCTAAAAAGTGAGTCCCAGGATCAGGCAGCCGAAACCGCCCGTGTGCTGGCACTACTGGGGAATGGCCGTGCGATCAGTATTCTCGGCGATGTTGCTCGGGACGGAGAAAGACCCTATCAAGTCCGACGCCACGCAGTTGCTGGCTTGGCACGAAACCGCAACGGCGAAAAGGTGCTGATCCAGTTAGCGGAATCCAAAGAACTGATGGCAGATACCCGCTTGCTCGCCGGCGGCTTGCTGGCTCGCAGTGGCGACAAAAACATCCGTGAATTGGCAGGCAAACTCCTCCCCCAGCCACAGCAAAAGAACCAGCAACCACTCGAACCGATCGATAAACTGGCCCAGCGACGTGGTGATGCGGCAGCAGGGATGAAATTGTTCCGTGGCACCGCGACCTGCGCGAATTGCCACATCGTCGATGGGTTTGGCAAAGAGGTTGGCCCCAACTTGTCGGAAATTGGCGGCAAGCTTTCCCGAGAAGCAATGCTCACCTCGATCCTCGATCCCAGCGCAGGAATCAGCCACAACTACGAAAACCATGTCGTGCTGACTGATGCGGGACAAGTCATCGTCGGACTGAAGATGTCCGAAACACCGACCGAAATCTTGATCAGAACGGCCGAAGCAGTCGATCACAAAATCCCACTCAACGAAATCGAACAGATTAAGAAGAGTGAAAAATCAATCATGCCGGACGATCTGCATCTGACCTTTGACCAAAAAGGCCTGATCGACATCGTGGAGTATATGACCAAACTGAAAAAGAAATAGAAATCACCTTCAAACGGAAACCAATTATTTCCTAACGAATCTTAGCTCGCTCATTCACTTCTAGGCGACTCACTTCCAAACGCTTCAGCGATCCAGTTACCTATTCGGTTGCACTCTGCAAATGAATGGTACTGCTCTGGCCTCGCCCGTCGCGTGACGGACGAGGCGGATCAGCCCTTACTGGTCGATCACACCCATCAAGCTTTCGATCGATACCAGGCCGTAGTCTCGGCTGTCGACCGATACCGGAACATTGTCCCCCAGAACAAATACGAACTTCGCGGGAACAGTTTGAGGATAAATTGCCTGATCGTCGGCAGAGCGTAGCCGATACTCAACCAGTCGATCCACCTGCAGCTCCGAGAGTCTCACATCGGCACCTTCGATTCGTATTGCGATTGGACGGTGCGGCGTGACGGGTAACCATTCGTTCGGTTCCGCAGTAGCAAAGTCGATACGAAAGGGTGTCTTGCCATCGACTTGAATCTCAGCGGCTCGGTTTCCCTGCTTAGACCACAGTCCAATGATCAACTTGATGGGATCCGATGATTCGGCAACGCCCTTCAACGACAACCGGTCCACTGGAAACAGTTTTCTTTGCAAGTCCAAGTTGCCCGGGTAGTCATCAAGAATCGGACTTGGCTGGCCAAAATCGTGAACGCTGCGGTGCGAGTAACAGAGCCAGTCGTCATTCCGATCCACCTCATCGCCAATAGGCTCTGAAACGCCACTTTCCCCCAGTCCAACAGTTGCGATCCACTGTCGCTGTGTTGATCGATTCCACTGCGATGGCTCAAGAAGCGGCTCCCAGCGGGTCTGCTGGCGTTTCGAATCCTGGTCGACAACGAAGCGGGGGAGCGGAACGCTGGAGGGCACCCCAGTAAGCCGATCTTCCACACGCTCACCATTGATCAATAGCCTCAATCCATCAAGCGTCACTTCATCACCAGGCAAACCAACAAGTCGCTTGACGTGCTGCCGTCCATTTTTCTTGATCACTAACAGTTGCCCAATTCGCAAATCCGTCACCGGCCTTGATTGCACAACATCCGGAATAAGCAGTTTCGAAATCTCGAAAGCATCCTGTGAGGAACCACAATAAGGACAAATACAGCTTGCCGAAATCGAGACATCCGCGTCCACTTTCCAGTCGGATTCGCACTGATTGCAGGTGATGGATCGATGGGCCGCCCACAGCGATGGGGCCATTGATCGACCCTCTACTCGATGCCGAATCGATTCAGATTTTCCCAGCGAACTGCGCCCAAACCACCATCCGACCGGAATTGCGGTGGCAAACAACAACATTATGGCAACGAAACGTCTGCGAGGTGGGACCAGCGGCGAAACCGAGCCACTGCTCAATTCACCGCCATTCAGATATCCCTTCGAACTTAGATCTGACAATGCGAAATTCGGGTCGTTATACTGTTGGGTCTAGATAAGCCGCTTGTGGCGCACTTCCGTCGCTTGGGAATCACCACATCATACCTGACTAGCTGATCAACGACTGCGACGCACAAGATGGAAACTCAGACGACTGAACCTCGAGAAGAAACGCTGACAGAACAACACGCTGAATCGATGCCTCGGGGCCGGATGGGCAAAGTCACCGGCGTCCGAATCGCAGCCACTGGCTCGTCCGTTGGCGGCGAGGTGGTCACGAATGAAGATCTGGCGGCGTTGGGATGCGACAGCGAATGGATCGTACGACGGACGGGAATCCGTGAACGTCGGCGAGCATCTGATGACGTTGCCACCAGTGACCTGTGCTACGAAGCAGCAACGGAATGCTTGACACGAGCGAGGGTTTCGGTTGACCAAATTGATCTGATCATCGTCGCAACTATCACCCCTGATCATGCAACACCCTCGACAGCCTGTCATCTTCAGCGACGACTCGGAGCAATCGCACCCGCGATGGATGTGAACGCGGCCTGCGCAGGATTCATGTATGGACTGGTCACTGGATCCCAATTCATCGCGGCCGGCAACAATCGCTGCGTGTTGGTCGTCGGTGCAGACCTGATGAGCCGCACCATCAATCCCAACGACAAGAAAACCTACCCCTTGTTCGGTGATGCAGCTGGCGCTGTGTTGCTGACTCCCGGCCAAGAAGGAGGCGGGATCCTGTCGTATCAAATTGGCAGTGAAGGCTGTGGCGGCGAAATGCTCTGCATTCCTGCTGGCGGCACTCGACAAGAATTGACCCCCGAAGCTCATCAACAAGGCTTGCAATACCTGACGATGGATGGTCGCAACGTTTTTAAATGGGCCGTTCGAATTTTTGATGAAAGCGCGAACCAAGTACTCAACGATGTCGGCGTGGACGCCAGCGAGTTAGACCTTGTCGTTCTGCACCAGGCAAATCAACGAATCATTGATTCAGCGGTTTCAAACCTCAACGTGTCGCGTGACAAAGTCTTTGTGAATCTTGACCGATATGGCAACACATCTGGGGCCAGTATCCCACTCGCATTGGACGAAGCTGCTCAAGCTGGCAAGATTCAACGCGATGATCTCGTACTTCTATGCGGCTTTGGAGCAGGGTTAGCCTGGGGCACTGCGCTGCTGCGTTGGTAGGCCATCAGCTCTCCAACTCTCGGACCGAGCAAACGCGCAAAAGCATGCAACACCAGCAGACGCTTCACAGCAGGTGCTTTGCTTTGACTTCAAGATATTGATTGACCAGCGGCGCAGTCAATTCATCGGGAAACGCATCGACGATTAGTACGCCTCGATGCTCCAAATCCCGTAATACCTGATCTCGCCACAGCAGGATATCAGCGGCCGCAGCAGCCCGGTACATCTGAAACTCGTCACCGTCAGGCGAATCCGCCGCTTCAAACATTGCACGGTCACGCAACAAAACACCCAATGGCAGGTGCTGGCCGTTAATGTTTCCAAGGTAGTCAACGATTGCATTCGCGTTCACCTCATCAATGACGTTGGTCGCCAAGACCACGAGAGAACGACGCTTGCAGTGTGTCGACAAGTAAAGAAATGCCTGGTCGTAACGTGATTCCACTAATCGAGGGAATTGATCAAAACCAGCCTGGATAAGGCGGTTCATTTGACTGCTGCCGCCACGGGGCGGAATGTACGAATGGATTTTGTCCGAAAAGCACAACATGCCCACGGCATCACCCTGCGACAGCGCCACATAAGCCATCATCAAAGTCGAATTCAAAGCATGATCAAGCAGCGAGTACCCGTCTCGTTCATTGGTCATCATTCGCCCGCAATCGAGCAGAAAGATCACACGCTGGCTTTGGTCATTTTGAAACTGACGAACGGTCAGCTTATTTCGCCGTGCTGTGCTACGCCAATCAATGTGCCGATGATTGTCATCGCGTGTGTAATCACGTAAACGTTCAAATTCACTGTCTTGTCCGATGCGGCGTGTTTTCCGCACACCGATCAAACTGAGTCGATTCGTGCGAGCCAACAAAGCGTAATCGGCCAACTGCTTCATATCCGGATAGACGTTCAATGGATTCACCACATCAATCCGGAGTTGCCGCACCCACAACCGTAACGAACTGGCAAACCGAAGATAGACGTACTCAAGCTTAAACGCACCACGACGTCCGGGCTTTAGCTTCCGTTTCGCGGTCAGTTGGCCGAGCGGTGGCAACCGCAAAGCATGCTCGGCAGGAAAACACTCGAAATTCTCCGGCAGATCATCTCGCATTGCGCCTACCAAGGTCATCGATGTACGGTTCTCGATCGTAATCGAACTCGCCAGCGGGACACCCAACGAACAAGTCCTCGGAATCTCCCGTTGAGCCTCAATGCCCTGACTGGTTGCCAGGTACAGACGCAGAAAGTCGACCGCGGCAACCGCGACCAAGCCCAGATCAATCGTCACCGCGACGACCAAAAATCCTGGGTTGAAGATCGAAATCACACAGGTAATCAGCGAAATTGCCAAAACCAAAATCCACCAAATCGATGGATAGATCTTCAACCGCCACGCAGCCAAAACCAAAGGCAGTGCCAAAACCAACAAGGTCAGCCATGGCAATTGATTTTGCCACACGAACTGACTTTGCAACGCTTGGCTGGCTGGATCATTCAACGATTCGGTCCTCTGGATCAAAGTCGTTAGACATGGGTAAGGTTCGACTGGACGCTTCGTTAGCGAGCGTCCAACCAACCGAGATTACAAAAGAAGAGAACGTGACGGCTGTGGTGAACGACCATTAAGCAGGTCGCCTAAAACTTGGCCGAGTCACCTATGCCGGGTCACTTACAGCGCGATCGTCACGGTTTTATTCTCGGTGTACGCCTTGAGCCCTTCTTCTCCTAATTCGCGTCCGTACCCGCTCATTTTGAAACCGCCAAACGGTGCAGCAGCGTCGAACACGTCATAGCAATTCACCCAAATTGTTCCGGCACGGACCCGCGCGGCAAAATCGTGCGCCACCGAGACATCACGCGTCCACACAGCGGCAGCCAAACCGTAGAACGTATTGTTCGCTCGACGAATCATGTCTTCCTTGTCATCAAACGTCAGCACACTCAGAACCGGACCGAAAATTTCATCAGTCGCGATTGCCATGTCGTCACGAACATTGTCGAAAATCGTCGGGGCAACAAAATACCCTTTGTCACCGACACGCTCACCCCCGGCCACGCAGTCGGCGCCTTCTTGTTTTCCTTTTTCGATGTAAGACAAGATTTTGTCGAACTGAGCCTGATCGACCTGGGGCCCTTGGTCCGTGTCGTCAGCAAACGGATTCCCGACCTTGCGTTGGGCTGTGCGTTTTTGCAATTTCTCGACGAATTCATCGTGGCGACTTGCTTCCACAAAGACTCGGCTGCCAGCACAACAACACTGTCCTTGATTGAGGAACAGTCCAACGTAAGCGCCTTCGACAGCGGCATCCATGTCAGCATCGGCAAAGATCACGTTGGGGCTTTTCCCACCCAGCTCAAAGGTGAGTCGTTTGAGAGTATCCGCCGATTCGCGGGTGATGATTTGGGCAGTTCGGTGTTCACCCGTGAACGCGATCTTGTCAACCAGTGGATGCTTGACCAAAGCTGAACCCGCGGTCGGACCATATCCCGGCACAACATTAATCACACCATCGGGAATCCCAACCTCTTTGGCCAGCTGGGCTAAACGCAGACAAGTCAATGGTGTCTGTTCGGCCGGTTTCATCACAACCGTGCAACCACTCGCCAAAGCCGGTCCCCATTTCCATGCAACCATCAGGATCGGGAAGTTCCAGGGGATAATTTGACCGGCAACGCCGACTGGTTCGCGTCGGGTGTAACACAGGTGATTGCCGCGAATTGGGATCGTGCTGCCGTGAATTTTGTCGGCATAGCCGGCATAGTAACGAAGACAATCAATTGCCAAAGGCAAATCGACGTTACGACTATCGCCAAGCGGCTTGCCGTTATCGAGCGTTTCAAGCCGGGCTAAGTTGTCGATCTCGTCTTCCATCCGCTGAGCGAGCGCGAACATTAGCTTCCCGCGATCGCGGGCGTCCATCGTCGACCAGGGTCCTGATTCAAACGCTTTATGAGCTGCTTTGGCGGCCGCATCAACGTCTGCCTGGTCGCCCTCGGCGATCTGAGCAATCTCTTGCTCGGTTGCAGGATTGATGGTCGCAAAAGTCTTCCCGCTCACCGCGGGCACCCACTCCCCACCGATGAAACACTCCGTTTCGGTTATTTTTACTTCAGGCGACGCGGGTAACGTGGCAGACATGATCAACCTCAACAACGAACACTCGAAAGAAAACCAATTAGACCTCAAATTGTAACGGACGAATGGCCAATGCGTGTCAGCCCAGTCGATCGCTCCGTCTGTTTTCGTGTAGGCGTAAGAACAGCGTTCATCGAAAAAAACAGGTTTCACCCGACCCTGGGGACACAGAAACCACTCCTTTTAAGATGTTCACCACATGAGGCAGGGCCGAATCTCGCCTTGTAAAGCGGCCAAAGTGGGATTCCCCAACGTGACTTGGCAAACTAGTTTCGGCAATGAAGTCGATTCAGCCGACGTCTCCAACAGATCTAGCTATCTGCCGGAGGTGAAACAGACAGCCCGACGCAACGCCACCGCCCGAGATAACCATGCAGTAGTAGACCTGGGAGCTGCCCACGCTGGTCGAACGGTCAGCAAATCTGGTTCCGACATAGCCCTATCCAATATCCCCAACGATGGATTCACTCGATTCCCAGTGTTACTCTTGTCCTTATGGCTGACGTCACCGAGATTTTCTCCAAGATCGAACGGGGGATCCAATCGCCGCCGCGTAAAGCAATATGGCTTCGGGTGAATGGACGATCTGCTTGACGGGCGGGAATCAGAGATGAGTAGAACCGCTATTTTCCTATACGCCTGCTCTACGTGAAGAGAAATAGATGTGAATATCGGACGAATAATCGAGGCCATTCGAGCGATCGCAGTCGTCCTCCTGGCAACCTTCCTAACTGAGAAAACTCGTGCAGAGGAAACTCGTGCAGAGCAACCCCGCTCCAATGTCCTGCTTATAGCGGTGGACGACCTGAATGACTGGGTTGGCTGTCTTGGCGGGCACCCACAAACAAACACACCGAACATCGATCGTCTCGCAGCGAGAGGGATGCTCTTCACGAATGCGCATTGTCAGGGAACGATGTGCAATCCTTCGCGGATCAGCTTGCTATGGGGACGTCGACCTTCTTCGACTGGCTTCTACAGCAATCGTTATCCCGTCTCAAAAGAACTCGAGTTCCTGAGTTCGCATGTTGGTCTGCCCGCACATTTCGCTGCCAGTGGCTACAAGACTCTGACCGCGGGCAAGGTGTTTCATGGGGCCGCCAGTCTTAAAAAGCAATTTCATGTCGTGGGGCCGCGTCCGGGACAATGGCTCCAGGGTGCCGACAAAAAGGTTCATAACAAGCCAGCAGGTTGGCACGGCATCTGGGACTTCGGCCCACAAAACTACGACGAATCGAAGTTCACGGATCACGTCGTTGCCACCTGGGTCACCGAGCAACTTGGCAACAAACACGATAAGCCGTTTTTCCTTGCCTTCGGTTTCTATCGACCGCACGTACCGTTCTTTCCACCGCGTCGGGTTTACGACCGTTTCAAGAGCGTGCAACTACCGCGAGTTGATGACGATGACTGGAACGACATCCCCGATGCTGCACGTGGGGTGTCGATGAGCAATCCGAAGATTCCCACGCACGACTGGATGCGAGAGCAGGGTCGCTGGAACGAGGCGGTACACTGTTACCTGGCCAGTGTCCGCTGGACCGACGAACAACTTGGCCGCGTGCTCGATGCGCTCGACAAAGGTCCTCACGCAAAGGACACGATCGTCGTCCTATTCTCCGACCACGGTTATCACCTCGGCGAGAAACAGCGTTGGTCAAAATTTTCACTTTGGGAGCGAACCACGCGTGTACCGCTCATCATCAGCGTGCCCAGTGGTGTGAAAGGCAAGTCCGATAGGCCGGTCGAGTTGTTGAGCATCTATCCGACGCTGATCGATCTCTGCGGCCTGCCCCCGAATCCAAAGCTCGAAGGTGTCAGTCTCCAGCCGTTGCTCGAAAACCCGAACGCGGACTGGAAGCATGTCGCCATTTCCACATTGGGGCAAGGCAACCACGCGGTGCGCGACGAACGCTGGCGATACATCCAATACGCAGATGGCAGCGAAGAACTCTACGATCACCACACCGACCCGCACGAATGGACCAATCTCGCGGCAGGTGAGCCAACGCCTGCGCACGCCATCGTGATCGCTCGGCTGAAAAAACACCTTCCGAAAACCAACACACCCCAACGGGGCAAATGAGTCTAAGCCATAAAAAGCATCTCATGATTTTCAAACTTTTGAAAACACTTCCCGCCTTCGTGCTGCGCACCCCGACCTTCGATTCGGCTGCAGAGCCCAATCTCGCCCGAGTCTTTGGCATTGGTAGTACACTTGACGGAGTCGCTGCGGCCCGTGCCGTTAATACGGTGATCATCATCGAGCAGGCGATTCGCCTCGGAGAAGCGATTTCCTCGGGCATGCTGAGACGAGAGGACCAATATGAGGACCAATATGAGGAATCGAGTAATGCAGGTGACGAGGAATGAGAGATAAAGATAAGGTCCTTACCTATGCACCGGTGCGATTCACGGCGACCTTTCTGTTGGGACTAGGCATGCTTGCTCCCTCAAGTCAGGGATCAGACTTGCCAGAAGCACTGTCGAGGTTCTTCGACAACCACTGCCTGGACTGTCACGATGACGCGGAGTACTCCGGAGGATTGAATCTTCAGTCGCTTGATTGGAATCTTGAAGACCCTCACCTCTCAGGTGTCTGGGTCAAGATTCACGATCGAATCGCATCCAGGGAAATGCCGCCAAAGGAGGATAGCCGATTAGACGAAGTCGAACGCGGGGCGGCGGTCAAGGAACTGGCGAGTCGAATCGCCGGGTTCCAGGAGAAGAGGTACGAGCAACACGGACGTGCCGTTTCGCGACGAATCAATCGTTTTGAATTCGAGAACATCCTTCGCGATCTCCTGCAGGATCCCCAACTCAAAATCGCGGATCAGTTACCCCTGGACGGTGAGGTTCATGGTTTTGCGAAAGTGGGGAGTGCCCTCGATGTGTCCCATGTACAGGTCGACGCTTACCTCGATGCGGCCGATTCTGCGCTCCGCCGCGCCCTGGAGTTTCCCGCCGCAAAGCCCAGTACCGCGACGCAGCGGTATTACGCCCGCGAACAAGGACGGATGTGGGCTGGCAAGGGAAATTCCGGATGGGCAAGGTTTTCCCTCGCGTTGGAAGGCTTGAATGTCAACGAGGAGTACTCATTTAGCAAAAAAGGCTTTGCCCCGGTCAAGGAGGCTGAAACCTCAGGAATCACGGTCGACGACACCGCGGCGGAACGCACCGGGGCCTGGCGCGAGTCCACTCGCCGCTCCAATCATGTGGGAGCCCACTACCTGGCCACCGACAACAAAAACAAGGGAGACTATTCGATCAAGTGGAGCGTCGCGTTGCCGCAACCCGGGACTTACGAAGTGCGAGTCAGCTTTGGCGGTGGGGAAGGTCTCGCCAAGACCGCCCCTTATCGGGTTCGCCACGCCGGGGGCGAAACCCGCTTGACCATTGACCAAAGCGTCAAGCCGACGATTGACGGGCTCTGGTATCCCCTTGGGCGTTTCACCTTCAGTTCAAATGCCGATGCTGCGAAACCCAGTTCGGTGGTGGCGGAAGTATTGCTGAGCAACGGTGACGCCAAGGGATGGGTTATTGCGGATGCCGTCCAGTTTGTGAATCTCGATAACCTGGAAAAGGAGAATCAGAAACCTCAGCCTCCCGAGCAGGCAGCCACTGCCATTTTCCGCGGTGCGTACACGCCGTTTTACTATGGGTTTGATCGATTCAAGGCGCCAGTCCGTGGTAACTACAAAGTTCGCATGAAGGCGCGATCAGTGCTTCGCCAGACGGACTATGTCGATTGGGAAGGCGAGAAGCAACCGCGTCATTATCCAGACCTGGTCCTGGATGCGACCCGCCGTTACCCGACCCCGGTGAATGATCGTATTTTCCCCGGAAAGCGAAGTGAGCCGGTCAAAGTCTATTCATCCACGCTCGACGAACCGAACACACAGAGCATGCTGCCCATCGGAGTGTTCGAAGCACCAGCGGAGGCGCCCGAGGTGTTTGAACTGGACGCTTTTTTGGAGAAGGGGGCGATGGTGAAGCTCGATTGCATGCGTCTGCCCAGCCCGATGGTGCCGGCGATGCCGCATACGATTCAGAAAATTGAGCCAGAGGGTTATCCCGGGGTCGCATTCCACTGGCTCGAAGTGGAAGGGCCGTTTATCGAAGATTGGCCACCGGCGTCCTTCCGTGCACTCTTTGGTGACGTCCCCTTGGAACAGTCGGGAAAGCATGTCGTCGCCATTCCCGAACAACCGCAGCAGAAGGCTGGTGAGCTTTTGTCCGGTTTCATGGAGCGAGTCTACCGGCGGCCAGTTACGAATGCGGAGTTCGATCGATTCTACGGCTATACGAAGTTGCTTCTGAAAGAGGGAGAGACGTTCACCGAGGCGATGATCGCGACGTATTCTGCGGTGCTGGCTTCGCCCGAGTTTCTCTTCCACTGCGGGCAACCGGGCGAACTGGATGACTTTGCCTTGGCCGAGCGTCTCTCCTTTTTTCTTAGCGAATCGATTCCGGACGAGTCACTGAGCGGACTGGCTCAACAAGGCAAGCTTCGCGATCCTAAGACTTTGCGAACTGAAGTGGATCGCTTACTCGACAAGCCCGAAGCGCAGCGATTTGTAAAGGAGTTTCTCGATGCCTGGCTCAAGCTCGACGAAATCAACGACACCGACCCGGACCGTGATCTCTTTCCGGAGTATGCCGGCGATTGGTGGCTAGTGAACTCGATGATCGAGGAGTCGCGTCTCTATTTTGCCGACCTGATTGCCGGCGATCGACCAGCCCGGAATGTGATCGACGCCCACTACACCTTTGTCGACGAACGCCTTGCCCGACACTACGGGGTTTCCGGGGTGTTTGGACCGTCGTTCCGACGCATCTCCCTTCCGGAGCAAAGCCCCTACGGAGGAATCCTCACCCAAGCGTCGGTGCTGAAGGTGACGGCAAACGGAACCGTTACGTCACCAGTACTACGCGGGGTGTATGTCATGGAGCGACTTCTCGGCGATCCTCCTTCTCCGCCACCGCCGTCCGTTCCCGCGGTCGAGCCAGATATCCGCGGCGCAGCGACGATTCGTGAGTTGCTGAAGAAACATCGGGAAGATGCGTCCTGCGCGAGTTGCCACCAGAAAATCGATCCTCCGGGTTTCGCATTGGAGAGCTTCGACGTGATGGGTCGCTGGAGAGAGAACTACCGCTCACTCGCGCAGGGAGCAGAGCGTATCGAGGGAGTGGGCCGGAGCGGTAACGAGTTTGTTCACTTCATCGGAAAGAAAGTCGATCCCTCCGGTGTGACACCCGAGGGCGGACACTTCGACGACATACTCCAATTTAAGAAACTCCTGCTGCGGGACGAGGAAGCCATTGCACGCAATTTGACCGAGCAACTCTTGGTGTATGCCACGGGAGCCCCTGTTGGATTCGCGGATCGCGATGACGTTTCGGCGATTCTCGAAAAGAGTCGGGCATCAGAATTCGGCGTGCGGACGATCATTCACGAAATCATTCAAAGCCCATTGTTCCTGCGGAAATAGAAAATGAAAACAAACCGTAGAACTTTTCTACACACGGCCGGTGTCGGCCTAAGCCTGCCCCTGCTCGAATCCTTCGGAGCCGATCCTGCAAAGTCATCTCCGAAGCGGATGATCGCCATCAATCAGGATTTGGGCTTTGTTCCCAAGCTGTTCTTTCCGGAGACTCCAGGAAGCGATTATGCCCTGTCGCCATACCTCGAAAAGATCGCGGCGCACCGAGAACAGTTCACCGTATTCAGTGGGCTCTCTCATCCCGGCGTCGACGGGGGGCACCGTGCGGACAAAACCTTCCTGACTGCAGCACCGCATCCAGGACGGGCGAGTTTTCGCAACACGATTTCCCTCGATCAGGTGATGGCGAATGAGGTTGGACACGAAACCCGCTTCCGATCCCTTTCGCTCGGGATCAACGATGCGCGGAGCCTGTCCTACACACAGGCGGGAGTTGAGATTCCCACCATTAAAAGCGCCGCTGAACTCTACAAGAGAATGTTTCTCCAAGGCGATCGCAAAACGATGGAAGCGCAACTCGTACGGCTGAGACGAAAGGGGAGCATTCTCGATGTCGTGATGGGTCAGAGCTCGGATCTAAAACAACGCGTGAGCGGTTCAGACCGCGAGCGAATCGATCAATTCCAAACAGCCGTCCGTAGCCTCGAGCAGCGACTCACCGAGGCAAAAGCCTGGGAAACTCGGCCCAAGCCCACGGTAGACGATGTGATGCCGGAATATCCCGACGACAAGAAGGAGTTCTTCAAAATGGTACGCATGATGAATGACATGTCGCGGCTCGCCTTGCAGACCGATTCGACCCGGGTGATCACGCTGTTCCTGAGTGGAGTGCGCACCCCGGGGGTGAACTTTGAGGACGGCCGGTCCCTCGGCGGGTATCACAACCTCTCCCATCACGGTAAGGATGAAGTGAAGTTGAGTCAGCTGGAGAAGATCGAAACCGAGCAAATGGAACTGTTCGGGGAGTTTCTTCAGGATCTCCATGCGGTCGAGGAGACTGATGGCAGCCTACTGGATAACACGATGGTGCTTTATGGCTGCCACATGGGTGATGCCAACATCCACAACAACTCCAATCTCCCGATCATCCTTGCAGGTGGTGGGTTTCGCCATGGTCAGCATTTGGCGTTCAACCCACACAACAACACACCGCTGTGTAATGTCTTCGTCAGTATGCTTCAAAAGGTGGGAATCGAGACCGATCAATTTGCCAGCAGCACTGGAACGCTGTCTGGACTGATTTGAGATGACTCAATCGAATTACCAACGAATCCCGCCGCCGACTTTGGCGATCCGAAAACCGATCGTCGATATGAGATACATCTTTTGCCTCCTGTTGTTAATCGCGTCCGTGAGCGTAAAGCATGGATCGGTGAACAATCTGGACTGTCATTGAGAGGTTGACAGTTGGATCTTGCGGTTGGGTTAATGCGAGTCGGTAAAAATGACCGATGTCATTTGCCTCAACTTCTTCAAACTCGCGGTTGGACAACCTAAGCACATGATGTGTTCACTGAAATGACGTCGGCCAGATACAGCGACGCGTGGGCCAGATATAGCGATGCGAGTTCGCCGAGCGGCTCAGAACCACTTCACTTCAGGCGTTTCAGGTGTGGCAGGTCATTGTCGGGGCAGCATCCGTATGCGCACTAGTTCTCACGTAGGTCCCTTGGTTCGCCTTCGCAACGACTTGGTGAGCTTCGAGAGTTCAAGCGAGTAGTTTCAGATTCGTGGTAGTGGGCTTCTGTAGCTGTGGAAGGGACCGCTACATTGGTTGCGACGCTTACCCCATCTCCCTCATTACGACGCCCAGACAGTGGAACAAGCTTTCCTGGCATATCTTCGTGGCCGCTGCCGCCATCTGCCTCAAGTCGCGGTCGGCATCGGTGATGACGCTGCCGTCATCAATCCGAGTGACGGTCAACTCGTTGCGTGTACCGATCAAATCATCGACGGAACCGACTTTGACAGCCGCCGATTTGAATTGGATGGGCATCGCTGGGCTGATGTGGGCTTCAAGTCGATCGCTATCAACCTCAGCGACATGGCAGCGATGGGTGGCAAACCACGATCGGTGCTGGTCACGATCGCTCTGCCAAACCAAAACCCAAGTCGGATCGCTGGGGATGTTTACGAAGGCATCTTGGAAGCTGCCGCTGAATACGATTTGGCGATCGCCGGCGGAGATATCTCGGTTTACGACGGCCCACTTTCGATCAGCGTGACACTGCTTGGATCTGTTCCAAGCGGCAAAGCATGGCTACGAAGCGGTGCTCAAGAAGGAGATGCGATTTTTGTATCGGGCGCCGTGGGAGGTAGCTTGAGGGGACGACACCTGCGTCCCCAACCACGAATCGAACTGGCAAAACGGATTCGAGAACTCGAAATCTGCGTGCACGCCGCGATCGATATCAGCGATGGTTTGTCACTTGACCTCGATCGTCTTTGCGCGTCGAGTGGCGTGGGCGCAGAACTGGATGCAGAAGCGATACCAATTCATGCCGACGCGATCGAACGTGCCCAGGAGACCGGATGCACTCCGTGGGAACATGCCTGGCGGGACGGCGAAGACTTCGAATTGATTGTCACAATGAATCAAGAAGATGCGAAGCAAATCAGCAAGATCGACCTTGGCGTTCCCCTGACCTGCATCGGGGAAATCGTTGGTCGCACCGGCATGTGGAAACGAAACCTGGGAAAACTCGAACGATTGATGCCGCAAGGTTACGTACACGGCAAATCATCAACTCAAGCCAATCCCGAATCCTCCTGAGACGCTCACGAAGACGAAAACCTGTCGATCACGGGCGGTTTCAACAACTCGCCAATTCGCGGCAGCCCCAGATAGTCGCACTAAATGGATGTGGCTACGAGAATTGCAGATTCCCCACCCCGTGAATATCACCCCGTGCAGGACGCAACTCATTCAGGGCCAAACTGGTGCAGGGCCAAACCATTGGACCTGCCACTGGGGCGAACTGACAACTTCCAAATCACGGAATTCGATTTGGTCATCAGCTTCGTTATAATTGAGGTTCCCTCGCTCCCGCCCCGCACCTTCCTGGCGACCGTGCTGAAGCTCATTCAACGTATCATTGTTGCTCTATTGCTCGCCGGTGTGGTCATTGGCGAAAGCCGAATCAGCCGTTCCGAGGAACCGTCTGATTTCTTTGAGCGAAAAATCCGACCAGTGTTGGTGGAGCATTGCTTTGAATGCCACGCAACTGACTCGGAGGTCGTTCAGGGCGGCTTACGACTTGATGACCCCGCGTTGATGCGGCGTGGTGGCGATAGCGGAATTGCTGTCCTACCTGGTCAACCGAAGGAAAGTTTATTGCTGGCGGCAATGCGTTATGACGACCTTGAAATGCCACCTGCTGGCCCACTGGACCAACAAATCATCGCGGACTTCGAAACTTGGATCGCCCAGGGAGCCCATGATCCGCGAGACCAGATTGCCTCAACAAGCTCGGCCAAAGAACAAATCGATTGGATCGAAGCCCGCAACGCATGGGCTTTTCAGACGCCACAACGACACCAGCCACCACCGGTCAGTGATCGACACTGGGCCAGCAACGACATTGATCGCTTTATCCAGGCGAAATTAGAACAGAGCGGGCTGACGCCCAACCCAACTGCTGACCGCTCGACCTACATCTTCCGACTCACCTTTGACCTGATTGGGTTGCCACCAAGCCCAGAGACAGTCCAAGCGTTTCTCCGCGATCCTCATCCCCAGGCCAAACAGCGACTCGCCGATCGGCTGTTGAGCTCTCCACAACATGCAGAACGCTGGACGCGAATGTGGCTAGATGTAGCAAGGTATGCCGAGGACCAAGCCCATAAAGTTGGCAATAACGGATCGCTCACATACCCCAATGCGTATCGATATCGAGATTGGGTGATTGATGCGCTAACGAAAGACATGCCATACGACGAATTCATTCGTCAGCAATTGGCTGCCGATCTGCTTTACCCAGATAACTCGGACGCTCATCTCGCGTTAGGCTTCCTCGGACTGGGGCCAAAATATTATCGCCGTAATAGCCCTGAAGTGATGGCTGATGAATGGGAAGACCGCGTTGATACAGTCTGCCGCGGCTTGCTGGGCCTGACCGTTGCCTGTGCTCGGTGTCATGACCACAAGTACGATCCAATCCCCACCGCTGATTACTACGCGTTAGCGGGTGTCTTCGCAAGCACGACGATGTTCAACCGCCCCCTTCCTGATGCGGCAACGGGGAACGATGGGCAGGCGAAGAAACCAGAGGATGCGGTCCACATTGTCCGAGATGGGAAAGCAACCAATCTGAACGTCATGATCCGCGGCGACGTGAACAAACTGGGCAAATCGGCACCGCGGCGTTTCTTAACGATTTTGTCGCCCGCACCGCGGCCGCTGGAAACAAAAAGTGGCCGTGGTGATTTAGCCAACGCCATCGTGGATCAATCGAATCCTTTGACAGCACGAGTGATCGTCAATCGCGTTTGGCGAGAATTCTTTGGCACGGGACTCGTCGACACACCGAGCAACTTTGGCGCACTTGGTAGCAAACCAACTCATCCGCAGTTACTTGATGACCTTGCCGTCCGTTTCATGGAAAACGATTGGTCGCTGAAATGGCTTCAACGGGAAATCGTTCTGTCTTCAACCTATGGGCAGAGTAGCAATGTGAATCAAAAAAGCGTTGCGATCGATCCTGAAAGCCGCTTGCTGTGGCGCGTTCCACGGCGGCGAATGAGCATCGAGGCCTATCGAGACGCGGTCTTGGCAGTCAGTGGGCAACTGGATCAACAAGTGGGCGGAATATCATTACAGCCAGATGATCCGAAATCGCAGCGGCGAACGGTTTATAGTGAAATAAGCCGCATGGATTTAAATCCAATGCTGGCCCGCTTTGACTTTCCTGACCCCAACAACCACAGTGCGGGTCGTTTCGAAACCACGACGCCGCTTCAAAAGCTCTTCTTACTCAACAGTCCGTTTCTGGTGCGGCATTCAGATGCCCTGTCGGAACGATTGGCAGAGCAGGGCGGATCCCATCGCAGCCGAATTGTGCGTGCCTATTGGTTGCTTTATGGTCGCCCACCAACCGACCGGGAAATCTCACTTGGTGAAGCCTTTGTTCAAGCAGGCGATGCGGCGACTTGGTCACAATACGCGCAGGCGCTTTTGATCAGCAACGAAATGTTTATGGTGGATTGACCATGCAAATCAACTCCCGTCGTGAAATGCTGCGTCGCTGCGGCGCCGGCTTTGGTTCGATCGGTTTGTGCTCCGCCTCGATCGCGTCGCAGGCGATCGCTGGTTCGAGTAATCAAGCGATGATCGCGGGCGACGGCCTGCATCACCCTGCACGGGCAAAACGTGTGATTTTCTTGTTCATGAATGGGGCACCATCCCACGTGGACACGTTTGATCCAAAACCTGCCTTGAAAAAGTATGAGGGAGAAAGCCCGGCCGAGGACATCGCGGGCAAGAACCGCGCTGCTGGACTGATGCCGTCCCCGTTCAAATTCGCGCCACATGGCCAGAGCGGCGTGGTGATGAGCGAGTTGTTTCCCCAGCTCTCTCGACATGCCGATGAATTGTGTGTCGTTCGCTCAATGCACACCGATGTACCAAACCACGAACCAGGACTGCTACTAATGCAGTCGGGGCATCAACAGCCGACTCGCCCAAGCATGGGATCATGGTTGTCCTATGGCCTGGGAACCGAAAACGAGAACCTACCAGCGTTCGTTGCGCTTTCACCCGGCCTTCCAGTGGTCGGACCCCAGTTATGGTCAAGTGCCTTCTTGCCTGGCCAACACCAGGGAGTAGAAGTCGACACCAACCAAACTGAAGTCGATCAATTGATTGCCAATGTGCGACACCCCTCGATGAATCGGCAACAACAGCAACGACAACTGCAGTTACTGCGTCAACTTAATGCCGAACATCTGGCCGCCCGCCCGGGGGAAGCTTCACTTGAAACACACATCCGCGCGATGGAACTCGCGTTTCAGATGCAGCGTGAAGCATCGGAAGCCTTTGACCTTAAGCAAGAATCAACCCAGACTCGATCATCTTACGGCGATACAGAATTCGGTCGCAGCTGCTTGCTGGCTCGCCGATTGGTCGAACGGGGTGTTCGAGTCGTTCAAGTATTCTACGTCAAAGGGAATCAAAAGCAGCCGTGGGACACTCACACCAATAACAACGCATCCCATGAGAAACTCTGCGCAGATTCGGACCGCGGCACAGCTGCGTTGCTGCAAGATCTAAAAAGCCGCGGCATGCTGGAGGACACGCTCGTAATTTGGGGTGGTGAGTTTGGACGCACACCTTACGCCCAAGTCGATAAAAAGAAAAACACTGCCAAGCAGGGACGGGACCATCACCACACAGGATTCTCGATGCTGATGGCTGGTGGTGGCACTCGCGGCGGACTGACTTACGGAGCCACCGACGAATTTGGCATGCACGCCGTCGAGAATCGAGTGCACGTGCACGATCTACACGCGACGGTTCTGCACTTAATGGGAATCGACCACAAACGATTAACCTTTCGGTTTTCGGGACGCGACTACCGCCTAACAGACGTGCACGGTCGCGTCGTCAACGACTTACTTGCTTGAATTAACCACTCCCAATAACGAACTGCCCAATGCTTTTCTGCCTACCCGACGTCGCCAGTCGGAATATGATTATCTTGGCTCTGACGGCCGCACTTTGTCTGCAGGCTTCGGCACAAGATCGACCGAATATTCTGTGGGTCACCAGCGAGGACAACGGCCCGCAACTCGGATGTTACGGCGATCAATATGCTGACACGCCAAACATCGATGCCTTGGCAAGCAAATCACTTTTGTACCGCATGTGCTGGTCCAACGCGCCCGTCTGCGCACCCGCGAGAACAACACTGATCAGCGGGATGTATGCAACCAGCTTGGGCGGTCACAACATGCGCAGCGGAGTGCAACTACCGGCAAAGCTCCAACTTTATCCCGAAGTGCTACGGGAAGCAGGCTACTACTGCACGAACAACTCAAAGAAGGACTACAACTTTGCGGCAGAGGACGGTGGCTGGAATGAAAGTAGTCGCAAGGCACACTGGCGTAATCGCCCCGATCCCAGCACACCCTTCTTCGCCGTCTTTAACTTTACTGTCAGTCACGAAAGCAAGATCCGAACGCGTCCACATCAACTCGTTCACGATCCAGCAAAGGCACCTCTACCCGCCTATCATCCCGACACACCGGAAGTTCGCCAGGACTGGGCGCAATATTATGACAAGATGACGGAGATGGATCGTCAAGTCGGCGAGATTCTGAATCAGCTCCAGCAAGATGGGTTAGCGGATTCAACGATTGTGTTTTACTACGGCGATCACGGCAGCGGCATGCCTCGCAGCAAACGTTGGCCCTTCAACTCAGGTCTACAAGTTCCACTCTTGCTGCATGTGCCAGAAAAATTCCGCAACCTCGCGCCAAGCGACTACCGCGCGGGCGGCGAAACCGATCGCCTTGCCGCGTTTGTCGATCTTGGCCCCACTGCGATCTCACTGGCCGGCGTCAAACCACCAACAAACATGCAAGGCATTCCCCTGGCCGGCTCTTACGCGGGGAATTCAAAGCAGTTTCTCTTTGGGTTTCGCGGACGAATGGACGAACGGATCGATATGGTCCGCTCTTGCACCGACGGCCGGTATGTTTACATGCGTCACTTCTATCCCGATCGCCCTTACCTGAAACATGTTGAGTACATGTTTCAAACACCCTCCACGCGAGTGTGGAAACAGCTTTTCGATCAAGGCAGTTTGAACGAGGCCCAGGCAAAATTCTGGCAACCGAAACCAGTCGAAGAATTGTTTGATCTTCATAGTGATCCCGATGAAGTGACCAACCTGGCTGGGCAAGCGGAACAAGCAGAGCGTCTGGCCGTGATGCGTGAAGCCGTTAAGCAGTGGATGATCAAAACGAGAGACCTGGGACTGCTACCCGAAGCAGAAATGCACCGGTTGTGCGGCGGCAATCCGCCTCGTTCACAGGCATTAAAAAAAACCAAATTCGTCCAACGCCTAGCTGACACAGCCTTCGCCGCGATGGACCCAAATGGAGCCACAATTCAGCAACTCATTGAGTGGACTGGTGATCCAGATAGCGGGATTCGATTTTGGGCAGTCCGTGGACTGGCCATCCGAGACAGTAAATTACAACAACGCAATTCTGCACTGCGAAATTCGATGGATGACAAGTCGCCGAGCGTCGCGATCGCAGCGTGCGATGGCCTGCTTGATTCAGCATTGAGAACCGAGGCGGTCGAGCAACTGATCAGGATGGCCGATGTCGAAAAATCGGGTAACTTCGCGGCGATTGCAGCGTTGAACGCCCTTGACATGAACGCAAATCTGAATGCCGCTGAAAAAGCGGCCATCGCCAAACTACCTCAAAAGGTCGCAAACCCGCCGGCGCGAATGGGTGGCTATGTCCCCAAATTGATCAACCACGCCACGCAATGAGCAACTCCTCCAAAGCTCACTGGTGGCATTGAAGCAAGGTGGCGATCTATGATGCTGAGTGTTATCGGCGTGGCTTGGACGCCTTGGCGGCGGTAAAACGACGCACGGGTTTCCTTATTTGCCGACCGCCGCGGAAATCAATTTGCGGCTTGAAAAACGTTTACGAACAATACTTCGACGGAAATCGGTTCGATGGAAATCCTGGGTGGTCCTCTCTACGCAGTGGCAGGAGCCGGCGAATCACACGGTCCGGCGGTGACCACCATGGTGATGGGCTGTCCGCCAGGCATCTATTTACGCCGCGCGGCGATTCAGAACTTCTTGGATCGGCGACGTCCCGGCGGAAATCGCCACGGCACACCGAGAAACGAGAAAGATAAAGTCGTCCTTTTATCAGGGCTTTACCAAGACGACCATGACAAACTGCTGAGCGGTTCCTCGCTGCAAACCACGGTTGGGGCAGACGCGTTTCAGACAGAATGCTTCGAGGAGGGCTACACGACTGGTGAGCCCATTTCCGCCATCGTCTTGTCAACGTCAAAGAAATCAGGCGACTACACCCAATTTGCAGGCCCCACGGGCGAAGTGCGACCAGGACACACTGATCTAGTGAAGTACCACAAGTCCAACGGATTTGTTGATATCCGGGGCGGAGGACGATCGAGTTACCGAGCGACCATCAGTGATGTCATCGGCGGTTCCATCGCTCGGATCATCCTTCGCGAGATGTTTGGCACCGTGATCCTGACATCCATCACGCAAGTTGGCACTCTGCGAGCCAGCCAAACGCTAACGCAGCATTTCCAAGATTTGGTCACCGAAACTGGCAACCTTCAGATCGATCCAAAGGGGATCGAATCGATCGAATCGCAACTCGCTGATGCCGAAATCCAATCCATTGATTCTGCATTTGCAGCCAATGCGGCGGAGCTGATCAAAGAAACTCGCAAGGACGGCGATTCGTTGGGCGCGGCGGTCGAAGTGGTGGCCTTGAACGTCCCTCCGCTGCTTGGTGAACCTCTTTATCAGAGCTTGAAACTTCGACTAATGGGTTCACTTGGTGGCCTGCACGCCGTCCAAGGATGCGAGATTGGCGATGGTTTCCAGGTCGTCCAAAGGCGGGGAAGCGAAAACAACGATCCGGTTCGCTCCACCAGCTACGCGAGTAATCATCATGGTGGACTGCTAGGAGGCGTGACGACGGGTATGCCGCTCGTTTGCCGCGTTGGATTCAAACCGACCTCGACCATCAACCAACCGCAACAATCCGTTCGTAAAAATCTCAGCGAAATTGACTTTCGACTCGAGAAAGGACGGCATGATCCCTGCGTCGGCGTCCGCGCCGGGGTGACACTTGAATCAAGGGTCGCGATCGAACTACTGAATGCTGCGATGATGCATCAATCGCGTCGACTCGGACCCGATCTTTCGAAACTATTTTAACAACCGGCAAGCCGTGCCTGTGCTGGCAAGTCGTGCCAGCAAACCTAATCCCGACCTCCCGATTGTCCCAAATCCATCATGAGCGACGCTTCGATTCCTCTCCGTGTGGCCCTCGGCGGCGACCACGCCGGCTTTCCACTCAAGCAAGCGGTTGCAGCGAGATTTTCGCCGTTGCTGACGGAACTCATTGATTGCGGGGCTCACGACGAATCGAGTTGTGATTACCCCGACTTTGCAATCGCGGTTTCTCGCAGCATCCTTTCGGGCCAGGTCGACCGCGGCATCGTCGTTTGCGGCAGTGGGGTGGGGGTCAGCGTCGCTGCTAACAAGATCCCTGGCATTCGGGCAGCGATTTGTCACGACACCTATTCGGCACATCAGGGCGTAGAGCACGATGACATGAACGTCCTGTGCATTGGTGGTCGGATCATCGGCCCGGAACTCGCGTTCGAAATCATCGAAGCGTTCCTGGCGGCTTCCTATTCTCCTCAGGATCGACACGCTCGCAGGCTAGACAAGGTGCTGGAAATCGAGCGTAAGGGCCTGGAAGCTTTGAAATAACGAACTGCCGGCAGACCAGATTCTCGTTGGCAAAGCAAATCCACCAGCAACGAGCACAGATCCCTTCGCGAGCCCCCGCTTGGGCTGTTCCATTTCTTCCCTTTGGACCGGCTTCTCCTTCCCTTTGGATCGGCTTTCTTCCGGTCAGGGAATTCGAAATAACTGAGCTTAGGCGTTGTGGGGTTTTTTCTGCTTTGATAGGTTACCGGGCCTGCCGCGACAGGACACGGTGTTCGCGTGCGCGCACTTTGACGACCCCTCCCGTTCCTCTAACCACCTGAGCGAAGTTCACGACCCGGTCGTCGGTCGATTCTCCGACTCGCTCACCACTGGAAACCGCAATGGTAAACCGAAGCCTCATCCGCAACCTCGACGATGACGATATCGCCAATGAACTGGCGGTGCTCGCCCCTGAAGAACAAGCCGACGAATGGATCTTGGAGTGGCTGGAGCGCGAACAGCAAGACTACGCACAAGGCGAGATCGTTGACGGCCGAATCGTCGAGGTAAATGACGAATGGGCACTCATCGACGTTGGATTCAAAAGCGAAGGCACTGTCAGCCTATCCGAGTGGGGCCCGGAAGAAGAAAAGCCAACCGTCGGCGATACCGTCAAAGTCCTCATCGAAGAGATGGAGGACGAACTGGGTGCGGCCGACGACCCCTATGGAATGATCTCGCTGAGCAAGAGCAAAGCGGAAAAGATCATCGAATGGGAAAAGATCATTGGCCAAATCAGCGAAGGCCAGGTGGTCACCGGTACAGTCATTCGCAAGATCAAAGGCGGATTGCTGGTCGATATCGGCGTCAACGTCTTTCTGCCCGGCAGCCAAGTCGATATTCGACGCCCAGGAGACATCGGCGATTTCATCGGCCGTGTAATTCAAGCAGAAGTGCTGAAAATCGACGATACCCGCCGCAATATCGTGATCAGCCGACGCTCGCTCATCGAACGGCAGCGAGAAGAGGACCGTGCCTACTTGATGAAGGAGCTGGAAGTTGGCCAGATCCGCAAGGGCATCGTCAAAAACATCGCGGATTTCGGAGCCTTTGTCGACCTGGGCGGCATCGATGGATTGCTGCATATCACCGACATGGCTTGGGAGCGAATCGGACATCCTACCGAAATGGTCTCGATCGACCAGGAAATCGAAGTCAAAGTGCTTCACATCGACCGCGAGAAGCAGAAAATCGCGCTCGGCCTGAAGCAAAAAGACCGCAATCCTTGGGAAAACATCGAAACAAAGTACCCCGTCAACTCGGACCACAAGGGCGAAGTCGTCAATGTGATGAGCTACGGTGCCTTTGTGAAACTTGAGCCGGGCATCGAAGGCCTGGTACATATCAGCGAAATGAGCTGGACCAAGCGAATCAATCACCCCAGTGAATTGGTCAACATTGGTGATGAAATCGACGTCAAAATCCTTGGAGTCGATCCCGAAGGCCAGCAACTCAGCCTGGGTATGAAGCAAACCCAGAAAAATCCGTGGGACGAGGTCATTGACCGCTATCCAGAGGGTCAAGATGTCACGGGTAAGGTTCGCAACCTTACCAATTATGGTGCCTTCATCGAGCTCGAAGAAGGAATCGACGGCTTGCTGCACGTAAGCGACATGTCCTGGACTCGAAAGATTGGTCACCCCAGCGAATTGCTGGAAAAAGGCCAGGAAATCAAGTGTCGCGTCCTAAGTGTGGACGAGTCCCGACGGCGGATCGCGCTTGGACTGAAGCAGCTTGATAACGATCCCTGGGATGGCGATATCCCAGACAAGTACCAGCCAGGCCAACTGGTCAAGGGAACTGTTACCAAAATCACCAATTTTGGGGTCTTCATCGGCCTCGAAGACGGACTGGAAGGATTGCTGCACATCAGTGAGTTGTCTGATCAGAAAGTCGAAGACCCCGAGGAAGTCGTCCAAGTTGGGCAAGAAATCGAGGTCAAAGTACTCCGCGTCGATACAGATGAGCGGAAGATTGGACTTTCGCTCAAACGCGTCGATTGGGGCGAAGAACAGGAACGAGCGGCTGCCGAAGCCGAAGCCGCCGAAGGTGGCAACATGACCTCGGTTGACGACGGCGACCTCAAAGGTGGTCTAGGTGGTGGCGACGGGCCTCTGATCCCAACTGGCGGTTGAGAGACGGCTCAATGAGTAGCCGCCGGACGAGCGCCGGCGGCTGACTGGGCTTGTTGCCCACACTGGGTTAATCACATTGGATAAAAAAAAGCCGACGGGATAACCCGCCGGCTTTTTTCGTATTCTGCTATGACGGTCGGAAAACCGGCAAAAGTTCGTCAAAAAAGGGTCTCTTCACGACTCGTTTTCGATCCGCTCTAGACGAGGTTTTTACGAACGGCCCAAACAGCTGCCTGTGTTCGATCGCTGACTCCGATCTTTCGCAGAATGTGCTGGACATGCTCTTTAACCGTTTCGTAGCTGATGCCAAGCATCTTCGCGATCTCTTTGTTGGTCAGGCCCAACGCCATCTGACGAAGCACTTCGCTCTCTCGCTGAGTCAGCGGGACTTCAATGTCTTGGCTGAGTCGAGGGGTTGCTAGCGCACCCGTGACACGCCTGAGCTCTTCGCGTGTCCAAGCCGACTCGCCAGCGGCGGCCGTCTGCAAAGCTTCTACCAAACGCTCTCGAGGAGCCGATTTCAGCACGTAGCCGGCGGCGCCCAACGCGACTGCGCGTGCGATGTAGGTGGGGTTGTCGTACGCAGAAAACAATACGATCGGAAGATCTGGGTGGTCCAGCTTCATCCGCCCGAGGGCGTTCAAACCATCGCCTCCCTCCATCCGAATGTCCATCAGAACAACATCCGGTGCCTGATTCTCGATCGCTTGCAAAGCCTCCGCTGCCGAACTCGCTTCGGTTTCCACCTGCAAATCGGTGTCTTCAAGCATCAGCCGAAGTCCCAAGCGGATTACCTCGTGATCATCGACAATCAGTAGTTTTTTCATAATTTTCGATCGTTTTGTGCGTTACAGACGTACTACAAGGATCCAGAGAAGAAGATAATAGAATTAGGAGCAACGAGCCGGATTGCCGCAGGTTCAAATCGCGCGGATGCACGACCTCCCTTTGATCGTAAGGGGCAGTCAAACCAGTGACACCATTCTCCGTTTCAATCTGAAATTTGAATCGAGTCATTCGCGATGCGAAAGAACCATGTCAGTCAGGAACTGAAGCCTATCTAGGTGGAAGCTTAACACCCCCCCAACCAGACCTCTTCAGGATAACCGAATCAACGGTCAAGTCATTGTGGAATACCCACTCCAAGGTAACCCAATCGCAATCAACCTAGTGGGTACTGCAAAAATTCACCGAGAATCGTGGGGTCAAACATCAAAACACTTGTTTCGGTAATCCGCATGCTAATCTCCAGAAATTCGGATTTTACGCTTTAAATCTTAACGACTCTTGATCCAGGTCCCACTTAGGCAGCTGCCTGGGAGTCAGAAACACGTTTCGCAGCGACCAAATCCCTGTACCGCATCAGCAATTGCTTCATCCAAAAGATTAGGTAGACATTGCTTACAAACGAGATCAGCAGCAACCAGGTAACCAGAGGCTCTGAACTCTGACGACGGTTCGCCAATGTGGGGTCACGATGACTACCGGACGCGAGTGAGGGCGGATCAGATAGGCCCGAAGCTCCCGCAACTGTCCTGCCGGAATTCGGTCTACCGGCTCCAGCAGCCGTTGAAAGGCTGTTCTGCTGAGGCCTTTGATAGGTTGCTGGCGACCCAGAATTCAGGTCCACAGCGGCCCCCCCCGCTGTCTGTGGGTTGACGTAGTTGGTCGGCGCGGCAGCGACCGTTCCGGCGGCGGGCGCTCCGAGTGATGCCATGATGGAGTTTCCAGCCGGGCCATTGCCAATCGCCCCCGTTGAACCGGTATTGCCTCGGATCTGGTTTCCCGGTGCGAAATGACTACCCTGCGTGAACTGGCTACCCGGCGCCAACTGGCTGCCCTGGGTGAACTGGCTGCCCTGCGTTTGCAATCCCGAATTCAGAATCCCTCGGCCCGCCGTCGAAGGGATCGGCTGCTGTTGGAATTGCCCCGGGCTGGAGCCATAGTTTGCCCCAGACTGACTGTTGGTGACGGGACGCCCCTCTCGGTCGATTGGATTACCGTAAATATCTACCGACCACGCACCGGCAGCAATTTGTGCTGGAGTCAGCATCGAGCGGTTCGGTGCCGCTGACGTATTGGAACGGTTTCTGAATGGATTACTTGCCGTATTCATCGCCGGCACTCCATTCACGCTGCCAGTGCGGCTAGTCGCAGTGCCGCCAGTCGCAGTGCCACTATTCGCGAAGCCGGGGTTACTCCAGGTCGGATTATTCGCCGACACCGCGGATGGGGCTCGCCCAAACGTATCACTGGCATTCAATCCAGCCGGTGTCCCGCTGGACGAATTACTACCGGTGGGTGGTAGTACAGGCGCAGGCGATACAACCGAGTTTGGATTGGTTGTCGCGATGGATGGTTGGTTTTGCCCAAGCTGAGACCACTGACTATCGCGAGAATTCGTCGGATCAGTTGAAGGACCACCCGGACGGACCGTTGCCATACCCGTAGATAAACCAGCCGAATTTGCCGCGTTGTTGATTGCGTTTGATACTGCGGCACGATTACCGCCGGTGAAAGGAGGCAGTGTCGTGCTACCAGGTGTTCTTGTCGCTGGTGGCGGAATGACATCCCGAGCACTTGAATCGGCAGGTGTTGCCGGATTGGAAATTTCTCGACCAGCTGCGTCGACCTGCGGTGCAGTGACTGGCGCCGGACTACTCAAGCTCGGAGGTAAGGCAAACCCGGACGCACTCGTCGTGTTGCCGGTCTGCGGTTTCATCACCGCTTGGTTGCTGCCAGATTCGATCCCCGCGATTGGAATCACCATCGATGAATCGGACATTTCAGGAATCGGAATCAGAGCAGCATCTTCTGCTGCAATCCCCGCTCCACCGACACCCAGATTCACCGAACGACCACTATTGGAAGGCATTTCCGGCGGAGTGATCCGCGGAAGCGGACCTTCGCCAATCTGCACCACAACCCGGGAAACGCGTCCACGAACGGCCGGATCGATCGTGCTACTGATCTGACCAAGACGCGGCAATTCCTGCAGTTGATCCGGCGGAACCTGGATAATGTATTCCACTCCGCCTCGATCATCGGGTTTCCAGCCGTATGTAATGCCGCCTGCGGCGAGCAACAACAACAGCGTGGTGATTCCGCCCATCGTTTCATCCTTGAATGACGATTCTTCCCAACATAGGTCGGGCAAATGGTAACCGTGCCGACCGTTTCATGGAAAGAGAGAAATCACAAGGCGTGGCTCAACTACTCCATCAACGAACAATAGCTAGCAATCAATTGATTGCTAGCCAATGCGATTTCATCCATCGAGTTGAAACGCCCGACACCGAACCGAACACTGCTGGCAGCCTGGGAATCATTCAAACCGAGCGCCGACAATACATGGCTCGGCTTCGCTTCGGCTGCGCTGCAAGCTGAGCCACTACTAAAAGCAATGCTGGTGGTGGCCGCCATCCAAGCCTGACCCTGCAGATTGGGCAGGCGAAAGTTGAGATTTCCCGTTAACCGCGAGCCTCCACTCATTGCTGGCCCATTCAGTCGTATTCCCTCGATTGCTGTGTTCAGGGAATTCCAGAGCGCATCACGAATCGACCGATCCCGCTCTGCATTTTGGCTGACTCCCTGAGAACAGAGTCGCAGAGCAGTAGCGATCCCAATGGCGCCGGCCGGGTTCACCGTACCGCTGCGAAGGCCTTGCTGCTGTCCGCCACCCACCATGAGCGGACGAATCCTAACACGTCGATTGGAGTTCCCGACGACTAGTAATCCGGTCCCCTTTGGCCCGTAGAATTTGTGCGCAGTCGCACTCAGCAGATCGACGTCGACTTGCTTGGCATCCACCGACAAACGCCCCACTGCCTGGGTTGCATCGCTGTGAAACAATGCCCCGGATTGATGACAGAGATCGGCAATCTCGGCCATCGGTGCAATCGCACCGATTTCGTTGTTGGCCCACATAACCGATACCAACGCAGTATCGTCGTCGATCGCATCGGCCAACCGATTCAAATCGACCACGCCGGCGTCCGCTACTCCGTCCCGGACGACCGGAACTCGCGTGACGCGAAACCCTTGCTTTTCCAAGACATCGAATACATCCAACACTGCCGGATGCTCGGTTGTCACAGTCACAATGTGCCGCCGTTTTTGTCTTGGATGCGTACAGGCTCCAAGAATGGCCAAGTGATTACTCTCGGTGGCCCCACTGGTTATCACAATCGAATCGGCCGGTACACCAAGATCTTCGGCCAGACTTTCGATCGCCTGTTCAACCGCAACCTTGGCTTCCTGGCCTAAAGGGTGACCGCTGTGAGGATTTCCGTAGTGCTCACTGAACCACGGCAACATCGCATCGACCACGCGAGGATCGCAACGCGTGGTCGCATGATTATCGAGGTAAATCATCGTGCAGGTTTCTCCAACCACTCATCGTTTGCGGACGTTCAACACCCACCCGCTGGCGTCTCTCAACTGGCCTCGTACAACTCTTTGATTGCCAATTGGCTCCAGGTTTCTAAACGATCCATTTCTTGAATCAACTGCTCGACACTGACGAATCCACCTTCTGCCAAGTCAGACTCGTTGCTGCGAACATCAGGTCGCTCCAAGACAAAACGATGCACTACCCCGAGGTGAACCTGCCCCACTTCGTTTGACGGATCGTAAATCAAACCATCACGGTATTCTTGATAAGGAGAACCCAAACAAACCTCTTCTTCCAATTCTCGACGCATTCCGCTCGAGTAGGGGTCAGCCCCATCGGCAGCATCCTCACGACTGATGTGCCCACCAATTCCAACGCTGCGTTTCGCGTGCAATCGGGACTCTCCACCACCACCACCGCGAGTGTAGGCAAATAGCTTCTTACTGCCGTTTTCGTCAGTCCATTCCAACAAAACGTAGGGAATCAGTTGCTTGTAACTTGGATCTGTTTCCATTTCACTGCGTGGCTTAAACGACAGCTGATCACTTTGCAAAATGGGGGTCAGGAACCGATCGACGTCGGCTTCAAAGCCTTCGACCTCACCGATTTCTTGAATAAAGGACTCAGGAATGACAAGGATGTGCTCTTCTTGGAACGCCACGATCAAACAACTCCTAAAGGTGGTCGAACAGGTTGCCCTATCGTAGCGAACCCAGGCTCCGCTTCTAGATTGGCAAACCGGCGAAACAAAAAAGGCGTGATGAATCGCTTTGGTTGCCGAAGGAGCATTCAAACGATGATCAATCACTTCTGCATTCGCATTTCGCATCCCGGTCCAGAATTTCCCGGGTCCACGATAAATTCCCGCCCTTATTCTCTAACCGCGAAGGCTCCTGCAGCATGGCAGTGCCTGACTAAGGTTGGCAACTTTTAAGGCCCAAGGATCGTCGGGGCACGGCCCGTTTAGCCTACTTGTTTCAGATGACGGTAGGCTTTTTCAGTGGCAATCCGTCCTCTTCGAGTTCTTAAAATTAGCTCGCTCCTCAGCAAAAACGGCTCGACTTCGTCCTCGAGAGTGTCGCCACTGACATTCATCGTGTGCGCGATCGCCTCTAATCCGGCGGGACCACCAACAAAGATCCGTGTCAGCGTATCGAGGTAGCCACGGTCCTGCTTATCTAGACCGAGCGAATCGATCCCGATCATGTCAAGTGCCGCCTCGGCGATTTTCGCGTTCACATTGCCGTCAGCTTTACTTTGCGCGTAATCCCGAACCCACAACAGGCGATTATTGGCTAATCGCGGTGTACTGCGACTACGAGCAGCGATCACCTCAGCAGCCGGATCATCGACCGACACTAACAACTTTTTCGAATTGCGACGCACAATCTCGCAAAGTTCGCCGGCAACATACCAACCAAGGTGTTCGCGAATTTGAAAACGATCACGCAACGGTGCGCTCAGCATCCCGGCCCGCGTCGTTGCCCCGATCAGCGTAAAGGGTCGCAATTCATAATTTAAAGTCCGAGCGCTAACACCTTCGCCTAGGACGATATCAATGCGATAGTCTTCCATCGCCGTGTAAAGGTATTCCTCGACGGTCCGGGGAACCCGGTGAATTTCATCGATAAAAAGAACGCTGCCTTCGGAGAGATTGGTCAGATACGGCAACAAGTCTTTGGGCGCTTTCAACCCCGCCCCATTTGCCATTTGAACGGTGGCCCCCATTTCCTGCGGAATAACCGTCGCAAACGTGGTCTTTCCCAAGCCTGGAGGCCCATCAAACAGGATGTGCCCGAGCGGTTCACCCCGTCCCTGAGCGGCCTCAATTGCGATTTTCAATCGCTCAATCACGTCCCGCTGCCCCACCATTTCGTCCATGCGACGAGGGCGCAGCGAGCTATCCTGTTCGCTTTGGATCTCGGCCGGCATCGCGGTCTCGGGATCCGTTTGTTGGTAAACTGCTTCTCGTGCCATCGACGGTTTCACTCCCCTGCGGTTTACTAGTTTTACAGCCTGACACCGCGGTTGCGAACCGCAAAACCTAAGTTGAGCGTCTCATGCCCCCTACTAACCAGTTTCCGGCTCACTGGCATGGATTTACCCAGATGGCTGATTACGAGCCACTGGTGATTCGCCATGCCCTGGGCTGCACATTAACCACCACCGATGGCCGAGAGCTTATCGACGGGGTGGCAAGTCTGTGGTGCAACGTGCACGGGCATCGCCACCCGAAACTAGACGCTGCCGTCCGCGAACAGCTCGATCGTGTCGCTCACATCACCACCTTGGGCATGTCCTGTGAGACGACCGAACACCTCGCGGAAATGCTGGTCGCGATCTCGCCCGGCGATTTGCAGCACGTTTTTTTCAGCAGCGATGGCTCTTGCGCCGTCGAATCTGCACTCAAAATGGCATTCCAATATTGGCAGCAAAGGCCGAACCCCAAGCCACAAAAAACACAATTTCTTGCATTAGGCCAAGCTTACCACGGTGACACGACTGGATCTGTTTCGTTGGGCGGAATCAAGTTCTTTCACGATCTTTTCGCACCAATTCTCTTCTCACCGGTTCGCGGTCCCGTTCCCTGCAGCTATCGACTCCCCAACGGTATCGGTATCGAGCAAGCAGCGGAATATTATGCCGGTCAAATCGAGGAGTGCCTACGAAAGCACCACAACCAACTAGCCGCAGTCGTCATGGAACCACTGGTCCAGGGCGCGGCGGGCATGATCACACATCCAGCCGGCTTACTGGCCAAGATTCGAGCCCTGTGTGACCAGTACGATGTGCTGTTAATCGTCGATGAAGTTGCCACCGGATTCGGACGCACCGGTAAACTGTTTGCCTGCGAACACGAACAAGTAACACCTGACATCCTTTGTCTAGGAAAAGGGCTCACCGGCGGTTATCTACCCATGGCCGCCACGCTGGCACAGACCAAGATTTTTGAAGCATTTCTCGCGAATGCAGCCGATGCCAAACAGTTCTTCCATGGACACACATTCGGCGGAAATCCGCTGGCCGCCGCCGCGGCGATTGCCTCGATCGAATTGCTTCAGCAACCCGAACTGCTCGAATCAGTAAATATAAAAGCCGGACAGCTTCGCGAACGACTCAATGGGCTGGTCAAACATCCAAACGTAGGTGACATTCGAGGCAGGGGCTTCATGGTCGGAATTGAAATGGTTGCCGATCGGCAAACGCGAGCCAGCTTCCCTAGCACCACCCAACTTGGGCGACGAATCTGCAAGCGTGCTCTCGACCACGGAGTATGGATTCGACCGCTGGGAGACGTAATTATCTTGATGCCACCGCTGGCAATATGCGATGACCAACTAGCAACCGTGTCCAACGCTGTAATTGAATCCATTGAGCAAGAACTCGCCTCCGACGAGGTCGATGCGGCTCGATTGCTCAGTAGTAGGTGAGTGATGATGGACGAACCAAGCAAGAAATCGGATTCTGAGCAACATGCGGATGCTGAGAATCCACTAATCGACATCAGCGACGCGGCGATCGTGGCCAAGTATGAACCTTACTTGCGGATGCTCGCCCGCACCCAACAGCGGCGGGCATATCAAGCCAAAGTGGGCGCTTCGGACATGGTCCAGCAAGCAATGTTGCAGGCAGTGCAGGGACTTGACGGATTTCGAGGCCAAACCGAGGCGGAGTTCCGAGCTTGGCTGCGAAAGATACTGAGTCACCACTTATGCCATCTCGACCGAGACATGCATCGCGACAAACGGGACGTCCGTCGCGAGCAATCAATGGAACAAAAGCTGGCGAAATCATCGCTGCGTTTGGAAGGCTTGTTAGCCGTGGAAGGCCCGACACCAAGTCAAAAAGTTGCCCTGGGTGAGCATGTGTTGGTCGTTGCAGACGCCGTCGAGCGGCTGCCTGAATCTCAGCGTGAAGCGATCCGACTGCACTACCTCGAAGGCCTGAAATTGAGCGAGGTCGCCGAAAGAATTGACAAGTCAACCGGGGCAGTCGCTGGGCTGCTGCACCGGGGCATGAAGACACTGAGGTCACAATTGGATCAGTGAGTCAAGCCTGGGTGGCTTTGCGCGGGACCCATCTCGCAGCTACGTTGGTATTAGTTTCTCCGATCACTCCTTGTCTCCGATCACTCCTTGATTGCGTTCTCATGATCCGAACTCGATTTGCCCCCAGTCCCACCGGCTATCTTCACATTGGCGGAGTCCGAACAGCCCTCTTCAATTGGCTGTTGGCCAAACAATCCGGTGGGCAATTTGTGCTTCGGATCGACGACACCGATCAACAACGTAATGTCGCCGAGGCAATCCAACCCATTCTTGATGGATTCCGCTGGCTAGGAATGGACTGGGACGAAGGCCCCGATGTCGGTGGTCCGCACGAACCCTACTACCAATCCCAGCGCGCTGAACGATACCGCCAAGCTGCTGAGAAGCTCCTGGAAAACGGGCATGCCTATCGCGACTACTCGACGCCAGAGGAATATGCCGCCCAGCGTGAAAAGGCCCAAAAAGCAGGTGAACCATTTGTTTATGATCGAGCCTGGATGGCAGAAGACGATGCGGCGGCAGCCCAGTTCCAGGGCGAAGGCCGCAAGCCCGTGGTGCGATTGAAAATGCCCCGCGAGGGCACCTGCGTGATCGATGACAAAGTGCGAGGCGAAGTGCGAATCGCATGGTCCAGCGAACAAGACCATGTCATTCAGCGAAGCGACGGGAGCTGCCTCTACCACTTGGCCAGCACGATCGATGACCACGATTTTCGAATTACCCACGTCGTACGTGCCGAGGAACATCTGCCCAACACGGCGCGGCAAATTTTCATTTTGCAGTCACTCGGCTATCCACTACCAACCTACGCCCACGTCCCGTACGTCGCTGAGCCTGGGGGAACCGCCAAATTAAGTAAACGGAAACTCAACAAATACGAAAAGAATAAAGACTTTGCCCAACTTTTCGCCCAGGGCCAAGCGATCGCACAGAGATGTCAAATCCCCGTGGAAGCCGATACGTTCAATCCGGTGATTGTCGACTTTTATCGCGAGATTGGATTCGAACCAGAAGCGATTCTGAATTATCTGCTGCTGCTCGGGTGGTCGCTCGATGGAGAAACCGAAAAATTCACAATCCAAGAAATGATCGATCAGTTCAGTCTGGAACGAGTCAATAAGTCACCCTCAAAGTTTGACCCCAAGAAATTGCTCTCCTTCCAGGCCGACACCTTCGCGGCCCTACCACTGGCAGATCGCATCGCGAAGACTCGACCATTCGCGGACCGCGCAGGCTTGTTGAGCAATGAAGGTTCCGAGCAAATGCTGCAAGCTGTCGTCGAAAACGCTCACGATCGCCTCAAGATGGCCGGAGACATCTTGGACTTTGATTACTTCTTCTTAGACACTCCCATCGAGTTCGACAGCAAAGCGTTCCAAAAAAGAATTTGCAAACCCACGCAAGCACGCGAACTGCTCAAGCAGTGCCAGGAACACTTCTCTTCAGAAGACCGCTGGGATGCTGAATCAGTGGAACGCTCCGTCGCGGCGTTTTGCGAAAAAGCGAGCATTGAGCTCAAAGAAATCATCCATGCTTTGCGGGTCGCAACGACCGGAAAGCCGGCTGGATTTGGAACCTTCGAAACATTGGCCATCTTGGGCCAAGAAAAAGTGCTCGGACGGATCACTCAAACGCTCGAACATGCCGCGACAAATTGCAGCACCTAAGACCAGATCTGAAAACTCGGCAGTGGAAATCCGACACCGGTCGCTACAATGGCTGGAGAGGAATGCTGCTTCTTTTTGATCACGGTAAAATCTTCATGGTTCGCTCGCTAAACCAATCGTCGTTGCTGTTTCTGCTTCCTATCCCGCTGCTGCTGTCTATCTTGATGATGGCCGGGTGCGAACGGGCCGAGCAGCCGGCGGTGTTCAATCCGAATTTGGTGCTGACCACGAAGTACCAAATCACGAAGGATATCCCGATGGACCAAGCATCCAAAGACTCGACATGGATCGTCGAGAAAATGTTTGGAACCCCTGATAACCCCAAGCTACCCGAGGTAATGACCGAGGATGAATCCTTCGCATCTATCGTGTCGATGGATCGATTGATGAAGGCCTCCGGTCCAATCGAAGCAGAGGGCCGTGGTCTCTACAGAAAACATTGTGCTCTTTGCCATGGCGTTACGGGAGACGGAAGGGGCCCGAGTGCAGCCATTCAAAATCCCTACCCGCGCGACTATCGGATGGGCAAGTTCAAATTCAATTCAACCCCGGGAGGAGTCAAACCGACTCGTGAAGATTTGGCTGGCCTGATTCGTAATGGAATCGGTGGCACCGCCATGAAAAAAATTGATGCGTTGACCGAAGAAGACATCCAAGCTTTAGTCGATTACGTCATCTATCTATCGATCCGCGGCGAACATGAACGACAGCAAATCGAAATCGCCATGATGGACGGTATCCTGGAGGATGGCACGCGTTTGCTGAACACTCAGTTCGCATCCGCATACTTTGATCAACCCGGCATCATCGAAAAACTCGAAACGCTTTCCGAAAAGGAAGAGGACGAGCTGAGCGAGGAAGAAACGGAACGACTCGAAGCCTATGAAAAATTCCAAGAGGACTGGGAATACGCGGAGGATTACGTTGCCGATATCGCCGAGTCTTGGCTCGAAGCCGAAGAGGAAACACTGCAGGTACCCGAACCGCCAACCGACTTCCCTTTGGCGGAATCCCGCGAGCAGATCGATGCCTTCCGAGCATCGGACCAAGCTGCAGCCATCAACGAATCCATCGAACGTGGCCGAAAACTGTTTGTTGGCAAAGATGCCAATTGCAGCAAGTGCCATGGAGAAAAAGGGCTCGGCGACGGACAAACGACTGACTTCGATGATTGGACAAAGGACTGGACGCTGAAAGTCGGCCTGAAGCCCGACGATCGTGAAAAACTCGTTCCTTTGCTGGCTCGTGGTGCCATGCTTCCGCGAAACGCCATCCCAAGGAACTTTGCCGAAGGAGTCTTCCGTGGAGGCTCCTCATCCAACGATTTGTATCGACGGATCACCCAAGGAATCGATGGCACCCCCATGCCGGCTGCCACCTTTGTTGAAGGGCAGTTTGAAAAGGAAGATGTCTGGCACCTGATCAACTTCATTCGATCTTTGCAAAAACCTGCAGATCCCCTTGAATCAGTTGAGCCAAGTCCTCAGGCTTAACATCTCAGAATTACGTCTGGAGGTCTGGGACCTTGCAAGACTCCCAAACCAATGAATCCGCCTCGCGGACGAAGGCCCAAAGCTGAATCAAGGTGGTTGGCGACTGGTCGCACCTCGCGATCCGACAAACGACTACCCACCGCGAACAGCCAGACCCCGCCGCGTGTCAACAGCCAGTGTGTCAACAGCCAGTGTGCCAACAGCCAGACGGTCAAAACCGGAATGCTAGTAAGGTTGAACGTGAAAAAGGAACCGACAACGTGACCGAATCATCCGAGCAGCGTGAAAGCAAAAATTTCGTCGAACAGGCGATCGCAGAAGACCTAAAATCGGGCCGATTCTCCGGGGTTTTCACCCGGTTCCCACCCGAACCAAATGGATATCTGCATATCGGTCACGCCAAGAGCATTTGCCTAAACTTCGGGCTCGCTCGCACCCATAGCGGCACCTGCAACCTGAGATTCGATGATACGAATCCAACCAAGGAAGAAACCGAATATGTCGAATCGATCATGGAAGATATCCGCTGGCTCGGCTTCCAGTGGGATTCGCTTCACTTCGCCAGTGACTACTTCGACCAACTCTATCAGTGGGCTGAAAAGCTGATTGAGGAGGGGCACGCCTACGTTTGCGACTTGAATGCTGAAGAGACCCGACAATACCGAGGCACGCTTACCGAACCGGGACGCAACAGCCCTTACAGAGACCGTTCCCCGGAAGAAAACCTCGACCTCTTTCGTCGGATGCGGGATGGTGAATTCGAAGACGGATCGCGGGCCCTGCGTGCAAAGATCGACATGGCTTCTCCCAATATAAATTTGCGCGACCCCGTGATGTACCGCATCTTGCGTGCTACCCATCATCGCACGGGTGACAAATGGTGCATCTATCCAACCTATGATTGGACTCATGGGCAAAGTGATTCAATTGAGGGAATCACATTTTCGATTTGCACCCTCGAATTTGAAAACCACCGGCCACTTTATGACTGGTACTGCGAGAAACTTGGCATTCATCACCCGCGACAGATTGAATTCGCAAAACTGAAACTCAGCACGTTGCTGATGGGCAAGCGGCACATGATCCGACTGGTCAAAGAAGGCTTCGTCGCGGGATGGGATGATCCGCGAATGTTCACCATCCGTGGCTTTCGCCGCCGCGGATACACACCGGAATCAATTCGAAACTTCTGCGCTGATGTCGGAGTTGCAAAGTTCAACAGTACGATTGAAATCGTGAGGTTGGAGAACTCGATCCGCGAACATCTCAACCGGATTGCCCCACGCCGCATGGCGGTACTGGATCCTGTCAAACTCACCATCACGAACTGGCCTGAAGGTCGAGTCGAGTTGAGTGAAGCGATCAACAATCCGGGAGACCCAGATGCCGGCAAACGTGAAATACCGTTTACTGGCCAACTCTACATCGAACGTGACGATTTTCGCGAAGAGGCTCCCCGCAAATTCTTTCGACTCAAGAAGGATGGTGCTGTTCGGTTGAGGGCCGGATACATCGTCGATTGCCATGATGTCGTCAAAGACGATGACGGCAATGTGATTGAAATCCTCTGCACCTACGATCCGGAATCAAAGAGTGGATCGGACACTTCGGGACGAAAGGTCAAAGGCACAATTCACTGGGTCAGCGCAGAACATGCAACCGAAGTGGAAGTACGACTGTATGACCGACTGTTCATGGTGGATGACCCCAGTGTCGTTGAAGAGGGCAAGACCTTTGTCGATCATCTCAATCCAGATTCACTAAAGGTTGTCACCGGCTACGTTGAACCTGCATTGGCTAAAGCAGAAGTAGGTGAGCGAGTTCAATTCGAACGCCTCGGTTACTACATCGTCGACGCCGATAGCACAGCGGACAAACAAGTCTTTAATCGAATCGTCCCCCTCCGCGATACCTGGGGAAAGATCGAAGCAAAGGGAAAAAAGTCTTAGCAAAACGATTTCACGTGAACTGCGATAAACCGATGAGTGTCATCGCGATCCGCAACCGAGCATCCATAACCATCTCATTAATTTGCAGTTGATGGTGGGACCGCCAACATGATTGCAGGCCGCGCCGACGAAGATCTAGTTCCCAGCGATCGACATGACAAACCGGTATTTCGGCTCCTATTTTGCAACTGCTTCAAGAGCGTCTGTTCGCGTTCGTCGCTCGCACGATCGCTCGTCCTAACACCAGTCGTGCGGACGATCTGCAACGCTGGAAACATTGCCCGATTCAGAGATCATTCCGGCAACCGTGCAGCTCTCAAAAGGCCGCGCAAACCTGTTTTATTTCACGGCGAAGAATTCCCAGGAACGACTTACGCAGCAAACCCGCCACTTTAGCCCGGAGCGAACGAACAGGCGTCGTTGCCCCATTGCCTCGGCACCAATTCCGAGCAGTAGCCCGAAGAGATTGCGTTGAGCCCCATTTAGATAGGGCTCTTTCTCGCAACCGCTTCACTACTCAGAGTCTCGAATCCCTGCGCAGCAACCGAAGCTTACATCTTTTCAGAACGGAATCTTCGTTCCCTAGCCGTCGCTAGGCTCAACGTTTTCAGCACGCGGTCCCTTGGGGCCTTTGCCCAAGGTGTAGGTGACTTGCTGACCTTCGCGCAAGTCGTCGAAATCAGCGCCGTTCACTGCAGAGCTGTGAAAAAACAAATCGGTTTGATCGTTTGGCCTTGAGATAAATCCAAAACCTTTATCGGTGATTCGCTTGATAGTTCCTTGTTCCATTTTCAATCCCGTACTCTTCGAATGTTTGTGCCAATCTCGCTTACATGAAACGTTCACGCAAACTTTCAGGCACAGTGGATGGTAGTGCATCGAAACGGCTGTTCGCCGCCGCGATACGTTCATATTTTGACTTAATAGTTAGTTAGCGTTTCGCCGTCGCTTCCCGATTCATTCGCACGATTCGAGCCTTCAGCTTCTTCATCTGTGGTCTCATCTGCACCATCAGCATCCTGGGTCATCAGAGACGGCCCCGCAGCTTTTCGTGCGATCCGGCGTTGCCGTTTCTCATCAGCTTTGCGTTTTTTCTCAACGGCTCTTTGTTGCTTTGCAAATGTATTTCTATTTTTAGCGATGGTTGAGCTCCAGGCTGTTTAGGAAAGGTGCAGATATCGTATCAGTTTGCTGCCGCTTTTTGACGCCCAGCTCGATTTGACGCGCCCGTCTTTTTTCCGCGACCGGATGAACGGCGATCTTGCCGCCCTCGATTCGAGTTGCGGGAGCGAGGGTTGCCGCGAAACGATTTGCGATTCCCGGTTTTTCGCGTCTTCGAGGAGGAAGAGCGGAAATCGGACTCTGGGTTTTCGACGGTCAGCCGCTTACCCGTTAACTTTTCGATGGCCCGCAACTCGTCACATTCGTCTGGTGTGCAGAACGAAACAGCAGTGCCCTCCGCCCCCGCCCGTCCAGTCCGACCAATGCGGTGAACGTAGCTTTCAGGATCAACGGGCATGTCGTAGTTGACGACATGGGTAACACCTGCGATGTCGATACCGCGAGCAGCCACATCAGTCGCGACAAGAACCTGAACCTTTTTTCGCCGGAACGCTTCTAGCGCCTTCTGCCGAGCGTTCTGAGTCTTGTTGCCATGAATCGCAGCGGCTCGGAATCCAGCTTTCTCGATTTTCTTTGTCAGACCATTGGCACCGTGCTTAGTGCGAGTGAAGACGATGACACGATCAACACTCTCTCCACCAAGCAGTTTTTGGAGAGAAGTTACCTTCTTGTCGCGTTGAACAAACTTAACCACTTGCTCGATCCCCTCCAAACTTGACGATTTGGGAGTCACATCGATCGAGATGGGATTGAACAGTAGTTCGGATGCCAGTTTTCGAATTTTCGGCGGCAAAGTCGCTGAGAAAAACAATGACTGTCGGTGATTTGGCAGTTCAGAAATGATTTTCTCGAGGGCTGGCAGAAAGCCCATGTCGAGCATGCGATCTGCCTCATCAAGCACAAAGAACTCGACGCTACCGAGGTCAATATGCCCCTGCTGCATCAAATCGAGCAAACGACCTGGAGTTGCGATCAAAACATCCACGCCACGGCGTATCGCCCTCACTTGGCCTTCCTGACGGACACCGCCGTAAACCAACGCCTCGCGAAATCGAATGTGCTTTCCGTAGACGCGGAAGCTTTCACTGATTTGGATCGCCAATTCCCGAGTCGGTGCAAGGACTAATGTCGTTGGTCGATTCGGCCGAGCAGGTGGCCGCTCATTCCCTAGGTAGTCGAGGATCGGGAGGGCAAAAGCTGCGGTCTTTCCGGTTCCTGTTTGAGCACATCCCAACACATCCCGACCAGCTATCGCAGCCGGAATCGTCTGTGCTTGAATCGGCGTCGGCTGTTCGTAACCTTGCTCATTCAATGCACGCTGGAGCTTCGGGAAAAGCTCCATGGAGTCAAAAGTATCCAATTATTTATTCTTTTTCAAATTGCATGGTGTTTTGTTATCAATCCAATATCGAACGGGCCGCTGGCGGTGTGTGAGTGGCAAAAATGGGCCCTCACGAATCCGCATTACATTTGGTTACCGAAAACGGTTGGATTGTTGGTCTGCCATCCGGCGTAGAGTCCAAAACACCAAGGGTGCCGGTCCTAAAATTGCTTGGGAGAGCGACCAATTTTTACCGACAGACAACGCCCGCCGGGGAATTCTGGACTAACAAGAGAGTCACAGAAAAGGATGCGTTTCCCAGCAACGCGAGTCGCAGCGTAGAACGATCACGGTGATCGATAAATCAACAGCAGACGGCGAACACTTCGTTCACCAGGACGAGAAACTGAGAGCCTGATCTCAGGGATTCTTCTCGGCGGTCGTATCACGGCAAGCAATTCACTTGCGTCTCATTCAATCCGACCATCTCAACCGACGTTCGACGGGTCGCCGAACACCGGTGCGTCTGTAGCGTACAACCGCTAGCTCGAGATGCCAAGGCCAAGTCAGGGAAACCGAACAATTCCCCCCTACCGCCTGAACCCTGTACCGCTTGGACGGTAAGATCCTGTGCAAGCCGCCTGACTCGCCAGCCGCTCAGTATTTGATCTAGGGTTTCTCTAAGCCCCGATACCGTCCCCCAAAGCCCCCTCGTCAACTCAAACTAACGAGGCGGCCCCGAAACGCCCACAGCATCAGGACGGCTGAACCGATAACCTCCACTCGGAATCGGCTCGGCCTTCGCTCGAATTGTCGGCCATCGATCTCTCCATGAATTTCCTCGCCTTTCTGGTGAATCGGGCGACGCATCGCTTTCTTTTGTCTTCCAGACAATCGGCGGCAGCCCGTTTGCAGACTGCGTGCCACAGAAGACGCCGATGCCCCGTCAAACCACCAAATGTCCCCTCCCCATCGAGCGGAGGGGAGGTTAAACTATCGCCGAGCGGCCTTCGTTGTGTACGATCACCCGCTCAATCAACGGCAAGGCTGCTGCTGACTTGGTTTGGTGCGGTTTTCCGGCATCAAATCTCGGTGGAGACGCTCTTTTTGGTGCTTCAAGTGAGGCTCCAATGACCGTCAACTTCGTTTTTTGCTGTGCATTCGTTCGTCTTCAATGAAAGAATTTCAATGGTATCAATGCGCGTCCGTGATCGTGAATCGATTCAGGAGGCGGTCCGCCGGTTCAGAAAGCTGGTGGAACGAAGCGGTCTAAAACGAGAAACACGGCGCCGTCAGTTTTATGAGAAGCCGAGCCAAATCAAACGTCGTGCTCGCTTACGCGCTGAGCGACGAGCAGCGAACGCCAGGCGTGCATCCACCCGCCGGTAAGGATCTTGGCGTACTTCCACTCGCAGGTAAGGATGCGGCGGGATTCCGACGATCTGACGATTGAGGTTTTTATTTTGTTATCGACATCCGAGCAGCGCGTGCTTCTGACGTTCCACCAGTACTTGATGACTCCCGGAAAAATGCTCTGTTTTTCCGGCCCAAGCTTGGAAAGGTATGTCACTGACTTAGACCGCATGGTCGACAAGAAACTTCTCATCAGAGAAAAGTTCAAAGGTGGCTATTCACTCTCCAGAGCAGGATTTGCGGCAATGAAAGACTGCGCTGAATGCGACGATGAAGACGCGTCCAACCGCGTCACTTAAAGCACACGGCAAGACTGTCTCTAGGAGCGAGACGTCACCGCCACCTGCCTCAATGCTCGGTGTACTAGGTCATTGCGAAGGTAGGGTCATTCGTAGCGGTCGACCTGGACCACCAACGGGGGAAGCGAAACGCAATCTCTTCACTACGAGAATCGATTGCCCGTCCTCAATACTTTCAATCCAGGATCGGCCGGGCTGAAGAACCCGCAAACTGCTCGCTCTAAGCCGCTTGTGATGGCAGAAGCGACCCACACCCTTAAGACCGCGACTTCTTTGCGACCGGTGCCCCGTTTCTTCGCGATCAGGCAGCCCGCGATTTTTCAAAATCCGTGCGCAGTCACACCATTAATTTGGCCGCGAAACAACCGTGCAAAATTCCGCACCTTCTCAAGCTCACAAACCGTACGCTCGCCTCCCAAACCATCACTAGGCCAGCAATACTCGCTAGCTCAGCCCGAGATAAGTGGATGTCGTGACCAGTACACAGATCCCACAGGCTACTGAGAATGCCGGTAGAGCAAACACATCTACACCCACATCGAAATTTAGCGAGTTGTTCAGCAACAAATAGATGCTGCCCCCAAACAAAACCACAGCGAGTGAAGCCACTAGGACGCGGCGCGCCCGGCGGTCGAAACGACGGCAGACGCGGGACAGCCCAAAACCAATCAACAGGCCGATACCAACAAAAAGCAAAGCTGGGCCGAAATAGCCCACCGCTAGTAATCGCACGACTGCTGCCCCGTCATCCGTCACACCGAAATACCAGTAGTAAGAAGCTAAAAAGGCTGGCCCAATAAAACAACAACCAACTCCAACAACCAAAGCCGTGAACAAAGGAACCTGATCGCCGCAGCCGGTCTCACCCTCGACCAAAGAACCTCCCGCTGGACTTGCCGGGGAAAAGGGATTTTGTTTTTGTATTTTCATTTCGTGGCCCGCGACAGGGACGTTCAAAAGTGGATGAACAAATCCGTCTTTTGACCACCTCGTACCCAAACGTCTCTCACAGGCACTCCGCCAACAATAGTCAGCAACAAGTTGAGACAGACCGTCAAATTGCGTTGATGCACAACCACAAGCAGCTTACCAGATTCCATTCGCTGACATAAACGAGCAGACTTCGCAATTTCAAGAGCTACCACACCTAGCCACGGCCACCTGCGAAATCACTCACCGACACCGACTAAATCCGAACAACAAACCAGAACACATTGAGAGAATTTGATCCAGCACTGAAAAATCCTCGTCATCCCAGAGCCGGAGCCAAAATGTCTGCAAATCGACACCACGCTCACAAATGAAAGCGCACAAATGTTCGAATGCCTGGATTAACGGACTAGCGTCTGCTTTGAGCACACAGCGTAACGCGACTGAACAGTCACTCCAAGCAAGCCAGCACCGGTTGCACCATTTCGATGCGATGGCAAGTCTTCTGCCAATGCTGCAGCAGCGTTCCTTACATATCACCTGCCCCTACAACGAGGCAGCCAATGGGGTGCCCACGCCAGCCTCTCTCTTTGCTGGGCTTCACGATGTTTGCATGACTCCGCACACACATCCCAGGTGCACACACCCCAGGCATCGGATTCAGGCAAACAAGCGAATCAATCTGAGGTACGGCGACACAGTGGCTGTTGGGAAAAACACGCAAACACGCCTGGTGGTCGAGACGCAATCACTGAAAGAGCAGATTAGAACAGGCAAAAACCATCACAATTTCAACAAGCTGACAACGGCTTATGACGGACAGAGGATCGCATTGGATCGCAGCCATCTACCAAGCAAGTTCCCCCACGTAAGGCTGAGCATGAAGGAGTTGCCTTGTTCCGGCTGACCGTCGTTTGACGCTAGCCACAGCATTGCTGTGGCGAACGCTTTCGATGGTCAAGCTGTTAACTATTCGGAATCTCGGCGGATTCCTCTTTTGATTTGCCATCATCTTGTTCATCAGCAGACTCGGGATCAGGCTGTCCAAACCCGACAGCTGCCATCACGCCTTGCTTAATTTGCTCGGCAACGTCAGGGTTTTCGATCAGGAAATTCCGGGCCTTCTCTTTTCCCTGCCCCAAGTAAGTCTCACCCAATTTGAACCACGAACCGCTGCGATTGATGATCTTGTGAGTCGTTCCAAGATCCAACAAATCCCCTTCGTAGCTGATGCCATTGCTATGCATCATGTCGAACTCGGCGATCCGGAATGGAGGCGCGACTTTGTTCTTGACGATCTTCGCTTTAACCCGCTGGCCAACCTGCTCCTCACCATCCTTGAGGGCACCGATTCGCCGAACGTCGATGCGGCAAGAGCAATAGAACTTCAATGCGCGACCACCCGGCGTGGTCTCCGGGCTACCGAACATGACCCCAACTTTTTCGCGAATCTGGTTGATGAAAACGACAGCACACTTGCTTTTCGCAATCGCGCCAGTCAACTTTCGCATCGATTGACTCATCAATCTTGCCTGCAAACCAACGTGACTATCGCCGATTTCACCTTCGAGTTCTTTTTTCGGGACCAGTGCAGCGACGGAGTCGACGATGATGACGTCCACGGCGTTACTTTTGACCAGCATCTCACAGATCTGCATGGCCTCTTCACCACTGCTGGGCTGGCTGACCAACAACGTATCGAGCTCCACCCCAATTTTTTTTGCCCAACTCGGATCAAATGCGTGCTCAGCATCGATGATGGCAGCGATCCCGCCCCGTTTCTGAGCCTCAGCACCGATGTGCAACGCGAGCGTCGTTTTGCCGCTCGATTCAGGACCAAAAACCTCGATCATGCGGCCCCTTGGAATTCCTTGACCACCGAGTGCAATATCTAACCCAAGGCTGCCGGTTGGAATGCCATCGATTTGCAATTGCTGCGACGCGCCGAGCGGCATAATTGCCCCATCGCCAAACGCCTTATCGATCTGCTCGAGGGTTGTTTTTAACCCCGGCTCCCGTTCCAGAATTGCTTTCATACCGGGATCGACTTTGGATTTCCCCGACGCTTTGCTTTTCTTTGCCATCCGCTCAATCCTTCCTTCGAAATGCTGGAGTATTCACCTTTTTGCGTGTCTGGCACCCGGGCACCGCCACCCCAAAACCAGTGAACGTTCATATAGTACCGAATGGGCGAGACCAACACAACCAAAGGTTGTTGATCAATCAGATCACTCCTTCCATCAGGCCACTGCGTAGAAGTATCGAATGGAGCTGGGACACGTCTGGTCATACTGCTGCCCGATAAAACGAGACAGGATCCTGGATCCTGACCCTGAACCCCGCGACAAATCTCAGCCACTGCGCAACAAATGGCATTGGAACGAGGAACAGTGATCAATGGAAAATCGATCGGCGCGCTGCGAGCGGGAATCCTGCTGGCACTTTCAACTTGAAACAGCTCCGTCGCCATCAGCCAGCTGCAGTCGGCCATTGAGCCATCTGCTTGAAACCCTGCCTCCAGCTCCGGCCATTGACCGCGACTAAACGGCACCTTCTTTGATCAATTTGATCAGATCTTCGGTGTTCATTTTGGCAGCTCGATCGGAACCGTCTAACACACCGGCAACCAACTCGCGTTTGTCGGCATGCATTTCCAAAATCTGCTCTTCGATCGTACCCTCAGCGACCAAACGGTAAACAGTGACCGGCCTTTCTTGCCCGATTCGGTGCGCTCGGTCAGTCGCCTGATCTTCCACCGCCGGATTCCACCACGGATCAAGGTGAATCACGTAATCGGCTCCAGTCAAATTTAAACCGGTCCCCCCCGCCTTGAGAGAGATGAGGAACAACTCACCTTCGCCTTCTTGGAATGCATCGACTCGGCGCTGCCGCTCTTTCGCGGGTGTCGCCCCAACCAAGTATTGATAGTCAATCGATTTCTTGTCCAACGACTCGCGAATCACATCAAGATGCTTCACGAACTGACTGAAAATCAGCGCACGGTGCTGGCCTTCACGCAACTCGTCAATCAACGACATCAGCAAAGTCAATTTCGCGGAACCTTGCCCCCAACTCGGGTCGACTAACTTTGGATGACAGGCGATTTGTCGCAACCGAGTCAGCCAAGCGAGCGTTCGAATTCGCCGCTGCCCCGCTTGCCCCTGCGCTTCGCCTGCAGCATTGAGCTCGGCCAAAGCTGACAGGCGAGTGTCCTCGTAAATTTTGCGTTCTTCGGCACTCAATTCCGCCTGCAGTGTAATTTCCGTTCGCGGTGGCAACTCTTTCAGCACACGGTTCTTGGTACGACGCAGAATAAAGGGCCGCATCAGCCTAGCAAGAGATTCACGGCGATCGGGATCTCTGTGACGCTCGATTGGTTCAGCGAATCGGTTGCGGAAACGATCCCATGAACCGAGCAACCCGGGGCTGATCGTGCGGAACAAACTCCACAACTCCCCGAGATGATTCTCCAGCGGAGTCCCCGATAAGCCGATCCTCCAATTCGCCTCGATTAACCGAACCGCTTGAGAAGTCTTGGTTTGCGAGTTTTTGATGAATTGAGCCTCGTCAAGGACCAAGGTGTTCCAGCGGACAGACGAGAAATTCTTCACATCGCGTTGCAACAATTGGTAGCTGACAATGACCAAGTCGCCTGGGCCAGCTGACTCGACGAGTTTTTGTCGATCGGCATCACGATATAAGTGGGGCGACAGGTTGGGAGCAAACCGATGGGTCTCACGTACCCAATTCTCACCGACGCTGGTCGGTGCGACTACCAATGCCGGCCCCTCATCGGCACGGTTTACCAAGACACCAAGCGTCTGAACGGTTTTCCCCAAGCCCATATCATCGGCCAACACTCCACCAACACCCCAAGCGCTCAAACGCGACAGCCACTGATAACCATCGAGCTGGTAATCCCGCAACGTGGCATCCAAATCGGTCGGCTGCTGAGGGGTCCAAGCGGCTAAATCCTCCAATCGCTTTAGCGAGTCGTGCCAACGTGCAGTGGCCTCCAACGGCACATCGGTACTGATTAGCTCCTGCACCACCGGAACAGCGGCATCCGCGACTTTCAGTTCACCACGCTCGGCAACTAAAGCATCACCCAGCTGCTGCAGTCGCCGCCGGAACTGTTCACTGATCCGAGCGAATTGACGATCGCCCACTTGGACCAGCGACCGGTTGTCACGGACTGCGGCCAACAACTCAGCTAACGGTACTTCCCGACCGTCGAGACAGATCGAACCACTCAGCCCAAACCAGTCCCGACCATCGTCGACCTGAACCCGCAGGGCACCAGGGGTAATTTCTCCTCGTACACGAATCGACTCACCTTCCGGCCAAATCAATCGGGGCGTACTTTCACCGCCGTTATAAAATGCCGCCAGCAATTCCAGAGCCTGCTCATCGGTTTCAGCGACCCAACCGTACAACCCATCCGTGGTGAAGCGATCAAGATCAAACTGTTGGCGAATCTGATCGGCCTGCTGTTTCTCTTGTTCCAGATCACGTCTCAGCCGCACTGGGCCAACATCGGTCAGACAGGGAACAATCTGAGGAGCGTGCCCAGGCACCAATAAATCGCGGAAGCGTTCATCATGCATTCCCAAGGCGACGTGCACCCCGGCACCGAGACGTGGTCGCAATTCGACCACCAACTCCGCTTGAATCTCCTCGATCGGACCAGCCAATTGTGGCGGTAGACCGACATGGAGCAACGAATCCAACGCGCCACATCCCACTGCAAAACGTGATGCAGCTTCGGAATCCAACAACACATCATCGAGCGAGGAATCGAGCAGCACTGAGATAATGTCGGTTGCTCGCGGATCGCGCAACGTGCAAAGAATCAGGCGGTTGTGCTTTTTATCAGCCAACGCAATCAAGGGCTCCACCGCACTGGCTTGGCCACAGATCATCTGGCACTGGCTGATGTCGACTTTCATCCCGCTGACCGCCAAGTGTGGCCGAAATAAAACGTCAGCCTTCGTTTCGTCATCGGCCTCTTCACCATCATCGCCTGCGACCTGCTCAGCAATGTCAGCTTCAATCTCGCCCGATTCGTCTCGCTCTACCGGTTCGAGCCGGAATGTCAACTCAGCTGAATGAACCGTAATCGGCGTCGCCTTCGCATCATCCCAACCTACACATGGGTGGCCAACCAGTTGCACTAGCGCCCGAAATTCATCGTAGTGCTCTTCTTCGAATGAATAACTCGGCTTAGAAACCAAAGACGCGATCCTTCCATCGACTAAGCGGGCGGTAAAATCACGCCGCAACAGATCATAAGGGCGAATCTCTTTACCCTTCGTCCAACCCTTGCCATTCTTTCGTGGCCGCTGCTCATACGGCTTGATAGAAATTGGGCTGTAATAGCGAGAGTTACCGAAACCGACACGCCACTGCAACCGCGTCGTGTCGGGCGCTTCCGGCTCGGCAACCGCATCAGAAGCAACTCGCAGCAAGTCCTCGACCAAATCGCGGCCGGAAGCCAATTCGTCGACCTTCAGTTCACCAAAGAACTCGAGCACATCCGAGACGGAACGACGTCCCAGCTGCTCCTGAAGCCACCAAGCGATCGCTAGAGAGTGACAACACCCTTCCGTCTCATCGTCCTGGAAGTCACGACAATCGCACCCCGGAACGGCATTTACAGTCAACTCGTCGACACCGTAATCGAACGATTCTTTGTCTTCGTCACGCTGCTTGCTGACGATAATCTCGATCGTTGATGCAACCGGCCGTTGACGATTACCTTTCACGCTGAACTCGAGACGAAACGACTCATTGATCTGATGAATCGTCGGCGATTCAATCGTCATCATTGCCGCCCGCTTGTCGAGCGACTCATCATGGGAATCGACCAACCGCTCAGCCGCTTCAGCAACTAATAAACCAAAGTCCCCGATGACGTCGTCGGACATCAAATCCATACCGTGCTATCCAATGCGAAGAAAATTCCAGACGTGGGCTTTCCTGCGCGGCCAACGCCAATTCGTTATTTTACCACGGCCAATTATTTATGGCAGGGGTTGACCACGCAGGAAACATCAATCAAACGACGTCCCTGAATGAAAGGACAACCTTGGCCGCCAGCAAGTTAGTCCCTGTCCCAATCAATTGCCGATCTTTCCCTTCGAAACGTCGCCGCTCACGCCCCCAATCTTTGACATCTTGCCTCAAAGAGAGGCAATCTCAATGCGCTGTGCCAGCAGCTGATTACCGGACCGCAAGAATCACCCAAAATCGCTCCATGAGTCCGTGAGGTAGGTCCACCAGCCGAATTCGATGACAAGCAGCCCTTCCAGAATAGGACGCTCGTCACTGCTATTTTCAAGCTGACCACCGCCGCAGAACGCAAAAGAATGGAAAGTTGCGAGAACGGCCAACCGGTAGCATTCGAATTCTTTACCCCTGAATGCCAAAACCGATGCCCAACATTGAGAGAAGCGTGCTGCGGGACGCGACCAATCAGGAATGTTTCTCTCTGTATCGCAGGGGGACCAGCAAGAAACCGAGCAGAAATCTGCTGCCAGCGACCTACTCAACAGGCCCGTTGTTTCAGCAGATGCTGCGACACTCGATCACAACCAAATGATGGGCAGTCCTTCCTAAACAGCCATCATTCTGATCGCCGACCAAGAGGCTCTCACCAGTTCCTGTATCGATACACCCGTCAGGCACCGACAAAAGATCGGTAACCGAGTCGTGAGGGGGGTATGATTCAAAAGACCGCCACCCCAACAGAAGATGCTAATTCTATGGTTCGCCCAATCTCCCTGCTCGTTGTTCTTGCATGCCTGTGCCTACCTGAAAATGCTGCCGTCTCGCAAACGGCCTCCCAATTGCGTCGCGATCGACTGCAAGGAACGCTCGATATCCAAAACGCACAAATCGGCGAACAACGAGTGCAAAGGCAAACTGAAATCAGCCGACTCGAAGAAGCAATAAGAACCATCGAAGATCGGTTGACCCGACTGGAAAGAAAGGCCGCAACAAGTTCACCGCTACCGCTCATCACGATGGCCGAAGCCAATGCCGGTGTCGAATTCGCCATCGCCCAATTGCGGGAAAGCGAACGACTCCATACCGAGGGCAAGATTACGGATGTCCTATTAGCCCAGCATCGGCTTGATCACGTGCGAGCCGTGGAGCAACGCGAAACATCCAAGTTCGCACACGCTGATCGATTGATCGCCCTAGAAATGGAGGTGCTCTATTGTGAGCAGGTGTTGGAAGAACAGACGCAGCAACAGTGTCATCTAGAACGACTGGTCGCCAAAGGCTACAGTTCATCTGACGGCCTGAAGCAGATTGCGTATGATGTCGCAATCGCCAACAAGCAGGTGCAACAAGCACGTTTCCGACTGGCGATCCAACAACACTCGAGCGGGGAATTGAACCCGAAAATGCTCCTTGAGTCAGATTCCAGTACCGGCCAACCATTACCAAGCCCGACATCAGCAACCAAACCGAATCCCAAAAACGCAAAGGCACCTTGATGACAGGGAAGACGATTGCGATCCAAGTACCGCGAAACTCGCTCCACCGCTGGCCGGTCACTGACAATCCGGAGCACGAATAAACCAGCGATTGCTGGTTTATCCAATATTTCCTCAACAACCAAAAACTATTCACGTCAGGTAAAAACGCAGATGCCCAAATTAACCATCGAAGGTCTCGGTGAATTCGAAGTCCCTGCCGGTAAACGTTTGACTCAGGCACTCGTCGACGAAGCTGGCACAGATCAACTACATGCTTGTGGCGGTCAGTCGAAATGCACAAGCTGCCGCGTCCAATTCATTGAGGGCGAACCAGCAAGAATCACGGAAGCAGAAAAAGAAACCCTGCGAGTGCGAGAAGTCACCGAGACGGGCGTGAGACTAAGTTGCCAAATCACCTGCGACCAAGACATGACCGTTCGGCTAATCAGCCGCCTGGAGGGGAGTGGTCGCGTCGATCAAGGCTCACCAGTAAGCGATCACATCGAACCGAGTCCCGTCTGGACCGACCGAGAATGAAACGTGTCAATCGAACCAACTCGTCAACACCTCATCCATCCAACATTGGCCGCGTTGATCAATGAAACCAACGTGGCCGCCGGTTGGAGCGACCACCAATCGAGCCATGGGTGACCAGTCTGCCGATTCATCGGTAAAGCATCCGATCGGAACAATCGGATCGTCTTCCGCGACCAGCACTAGGGTAGGGATCGGAAGTTGGTGCATTACCCGCTTTGCGGAGGATTCGCGGTAATACTCAGCAGCGTTACTAAAACCACTCAGCGGTGCTGTAATCTGGTCGTCCAGTTGCCACAGCGTTCTTGGCATGCCCCTTTTTCGGTGCCGCTGATAGTCCTCTCGCTGCGATACTTTGTCTGGAATTCTCGTCAGAAGCGATCGAATAAAATAATAGTTGTACGGCCGCATCCGCCAACGATTCATGTTGTGACTGCAACGGGTCAGATCCAACGGCGGCGCGACAACTGCGATTCGTGCAAGACGTGAAAACCACTCAGGAGTCGAGTCGATGCCCGCTCCCACACGACCGACCGCTCGCAGCGCTTGATTGCCACCTAACGAGACTGCTGTCATCAGTAAGGGACCCGATGAGGAGATTTCGGCCAGACGCGTCAACGCCGCCATCACATCATCGCTGCGTCCCGCATGAGTGACTTGACTGCAAAGTGTCGCGGCGGCACCGCAACCCCGCATGTCCATACGAAATACCCGAAACCCACGCTGGAACCAATGCGTCGCCAAACGCAGCATATAAGGCGATTGATGACACCCCGACAGCCCGTGCACCAACAGCATGGATGCATCCCCAGCCTGCCAGCAGGATGGCCGATCCTCGTGCAAGACGATTGCGTCACCGTCAGGCAAATCGACAAAATGCTGCTGAGGGCTCAAAGGTGTTGCCGGGACCAACCTGACACCGACCAGCGTTTGCAAATGACCTCCCCGCAACCAGCGGTGGGGTACAAAAAGAGGCGGCTGAAACTCATTCATTTTTCCGTGTACGATCTCCTGTCATGAATACTATTCGCTCTTTCATCTCGATCCCCTTGGCGAAAGATGTACTCCGCGGCGGCGTGCGGTTGCTCCAACGGTTAAGCCATCCCGGTGACGGAATCAAGTGGGTGCCTACCGATAACTTTCATCTCACTCTCAAATTCCTGGGTGAGGTGGATAATACGGAAGTTCCCAAAGTGTGCCAGGCAATCCGAGAAATCTGCCAACATTCGACTCCATTCGAACTCTCGTTTGCCGGTACCGGCGCGTTCCCTGATATTTCACGAGCTCGGGTCCTGTGGATCGGCATTGACGATCCCAGCGGAGAACTAACCCGCCTCGCGACGGAACTCGACAAAAAACTGGCTGACCTTGGTTTCAAAAGAGAATCTCGTGACTACACACCCCACCTCACACTAGGACGCACCAAGAGTGGCAGTCGCCGAGCCAATCCAGAAGTCATCGAACGACTGCAGCAAGAACAGGATGTCGATCTCGGGATCATGCAAGTCAGTGAACTTCACCTCATGGCCAGTTTTCTCGACAAGCAAGGGCCAACGTACCAAGTGATGGACACGATCGAATTGGGCTAAGGTGAATTCGGCAACGATATCAAATGTGAAAGGTGCCGAAAAAAAATCGGTGGATTCGTGCGAACGAACGCACGGTGGTGGGTGACGCTGACGGGGCCCTCAAGCAAACAGCGGGCTCATATCACTCTAACAAGGTCTAACTCTGCCCTCGCAAGAACATCATCACCAGCGGTAGAACATCCCTTATTTGGTGATTTCGAACGGGATGCTTGCTTGTCCATACTTTTTGCCGACGACATCTTCCATCGTTAATTGCAGCCGATAGGTTCCCGCAGAAAGCTGGGCGGGCAAATGCATTTGATAGGCGATGAAATAGTCACGCAAATAATTGGATGAGATCTGTTGATCCTCTGGTAGCAACTGAGAGACGACCTTCTCATTGGATTCATTGAAGATGTCGTAACTCCCCTGCAAGTGCGTCTCAAAACCTTTTTCCTGCTCCTTCACGGTAAAGTTTTCAATCTCGCAGTAGAGAATGACCTGCTGACCAGAATCAAATCGATTCCCCGTGAAAGTGGTGATCTGTCCGTAGGATTCAATCTCGGTGCAAAAAGCAAGCGATCGCACTTCGAGTGAATCAGTGGCTGCAGCCGCGAATTTTGCTGCTTCGCGAATCTGAGGAAGCGCCGCAGTAAACCGGCGGCCTGTGACGGGATGGCCCTGCGGATCGATCATTGTCCACAGCCCCAAAAGTTGATGCCGCAAAAATTCCTGCTCAACTCGCGGCAAATCATCCATTCTTTCAACCGCCCCATCCGGATCACCTGACAAAACCATCAGGTGACGCAATCGAATTAGACGACTCAATCGCTCAGATTCACTCTCGCCTACTTTGGGCTTCGCTAATCTTTTCAACATTGAAGCGTACAGAACGCTATCAGAGAGCTGACTTGTTAAAGCGGTGGGGTCGACATCAATCTGCAAGCTTGAATCAAGTGCCGCGTGGGAAATCGCTCCAGCCTCACGACGATCGCCATCCGCGGAAACCGCCTTAATCAAAGGATCGGATTCCACCCCCACACCGACCGCGGCTTGGACCAAGGGAGCTTCCACTTCCGTCATCACTAACGGTGATTCCTCAAGAGCACTTGAAGCCGGCTCAGCAGGTGCTGCTGAAACCTCGTCACTCGATGCGGGTGGATCGATAGGGGCCTTTTCGCTTACCGCAACCGCAGGGGGCGTTTCCGTTTGGGAATCAACTCGACCTGGTTCCGTTCCGGACGTTGTATTGGTTTTTTCGGGACCTGCAGGAACGTCATTCACTTCGCTGGCAAGGTCGATCTCATTGGGCTGGGCTGTTTGGTTCGCCCGGAGTGCAGTCGCTGCCGCCAAACGCCGCAAAGCCTCGCGTTGGACTTCGGGCGGATAATCACGAAATGCACTCATTAATTCTTTCGATTCTGAATCGGGCAGGTTTGCCACATCGCGATCAACCTGTGCGGCCTCGCTCTCGGCGGCCTTCGCAGATAGCGGCGTCTCATTCGAGCCCTGATCATCACTCCGATTTTCTTGATCACTGAGGTTCCGTTGAGCCGTATTCGAGTCCCCACCTTCACTGGTGGTGCGATTACTAGCAGTGCGTGTCACGTGGGGTGAGGCATCGGATGAACTTGCCTTCGACAAACTCGACGAATCCCCACGCGTCTTGGTGGTTGCCAAACGCTGCTTCGGTTCATCCAGCTTCGGAAACTGATCGTCCGGTTCACTCGTAATCCGGAGGTTGCGAGCAAACCGCTCTGTGGTCTGACAACCCGTCAAGCACACGGCGGTGAAAGCTAGAACCAAGAGGATTTTTCGCATTGCAGGGTGCATCCGTGCCTCGCTTGCAAGTCTCACGCGTGAAAAAATTGATGGGAACCCCGGGAACTCCAGCGCCCAGTTTTTCGACCATACCTAAAAGCGTCATGCCGCCACAAGTCGAGACCTCGGCCCCCCGATCTGACGACAATTCAATGCAAACCACGATGTTTGGGCTGCCGCACGCATCATCCCCACAGACCCGGAATGCCCCCCAAAAAAAACAGCCTGGACGCAGTCGCCCAAGTCGACTGCAGTGCCAGGCTGCTCAAGTTTCATGTTAAATGACTTAGAAATACTGGTCGCGGGCCAGCATCTAGGTTGGTTAGGCCAGCGTTTCTTCTAATTCGTCTTGCTCCGCTGCGACTCCTTCTTCGCCTGCAAGGTCTTCTTCACCTTCTGCCTCTAACTGAATCAAGCCGAGATCCTCAAGCTGGTCGTCGTTGAGCTGGTAGTAACCAAGGGCTCGGATAACCTCAAGCACCTCACTGCAGGTAGGAAACATTCGTCCGGCATCACGCTTGTAATCGTCCATCGCTCGCATGAACTCAATTTCTTGCTCGCTGTAATCACGCTCGCAAGTGGTTGGATCGATATGACGACGACGTTGTTTTTTCGGTCGAGGAGTTGCTGCCTGGCTTGCTTCGCCTTGCTCCGAACGGCGGTCCTCACGACGTCGGTCGATAGTGATTACGGTCTCGTCAGTGATTTGATCTGAAGTCGAAACAGCCATTGTATTATTCCTTGTTAAGAAGGTTAAAAAGCGAGGTGCTGCGGGTGCCCCGTCGCCGCAAAGCTTTGAGTGGAAGGGTGGCAAAAAAACGTAGCACACCGATTAGGCAAGAATGGTGATTTCGGGTGTTTTTTCTACACAGATAACCGCTATCGATCAGGCAAGATAGCTGGCCATGGGGGTTGTGACGGTTGCACCGCCAGCAAGGAGCGTTTCCCGCCTAACCCCAAGCGACATCAGCCGCCAAACCAGATTCTTCTAGAACGAAATCTACGCACGGGGCATCCACCTCTTGGCCATGGCAGCCACCAAAACGGGCACCCCAATCGCTACCGCCAAAGCCAGCGGGAGCCATTGGTGACGTTCCGCGTAATCTCCTAGCGCCGAGTAAGCCACCGCAATGCCCAGATTGCTGAGCACGATCGCAGGCAGAAACTTCCTCCACGACAATTGATGGATTCCCGCCATCAAAACGGCTGCCTCGGCAAACACCGGCATCGCGCGGGTGAACACCAAAACGGTAGGCCCGTACCGATCGCTAATTTCATGCAGGCGATTCAAATTCTCACTGCCGGTAAACCACAGGGCGAAGGGTTTTCCGTAGCGGCGAGCCAATCCGAAACCAACGACAGCTCCCAAATTCATCCCAACCCACGTCGCAAATGTGCCCAGCATCCAGCCAAGCTGCCAACCACTGAGCGTACTAATCACGCTCGACGGTACTGGAAGCAACACATCGGTTGCTAACAAACCGATCACCAAAAAAGAGGTCACCAGCGGCGACGGTGGGTTCTGGGTGAAGCCACGCAGCCAATCTTCCAATTGACCACCAAAAAATAAAAATGGCACGACCGGAATCAGCAGCACAACGCACATGAGCGGCAGGGTGCGAAAGAGTTCACGCACGATTCGCCTCAGCAGACACTCCGGTGAACTTGCTGTGGGAAATAAACTCGTCCCGCTCCCGTCGCTCAGTCGAGTGGAACATCGTGGTACTCCAATGCCCATTCACGCATAAATCGAACTTTGCTCGGATCAATTCGGTAAACGATTAATTCAGGATTGTCGATCGACCCCAGGTAGTTGCGAAGAAGTGGATTCGAATCCCAAATCTGCTGCAAGCACTGCCGATCCTCCAGGACATGTGCCACTCCCGTGATCCGAACCTGATCATGCTCGGCATCCAAATAACAGAGTTCGACTTTTGGATTGGCCTCTATTTCTGCCGTTTTCTGGTAGCTCCGAAGATTCGCGACGTAAACGGTGAACCCATCGGTGCGGACAGGTGAAACGGGGCGTAAACGCGGCTGATCTCCATCCATCGTCGCCAGATAGGGAAATCGGTCGGATTTTAACACGGCCTCAGCAAGTGACTTCACTTCGCCGGGCTGAATAGGATCAGGCGTTGGCTTGTTCATGCTGAAATTGTAACAATGTACTTGAGCCACAAGCACAAACGTCTGACCACAATCCAATGCGGCGACCGGACTTGTTCGGATCGATTCAGCAACGGGTTAAGCTGAATCGGTTTCCGCCGCAGCTCTGTCGATCGCTTGGCGTAACTCCCGAACAAAATCACCCACGGCGTTTGCCGCACTGGCTTGATCAGCCGCTTTGGCGACTCGCCGCACGATGGCGGAGCCTACGATCAAGCCATCAGCCACAGGTGCTAACTGAGCAGCTGTTTCCGGACCACTGATTCCAAATCCAATGCAAATGGGCAGCTCTGTTTGCTCGCGGAGCCAGCCGACGTTGTCCACCAAATCGGGCGGTAGTTCACTCCGCTCACCAGTGATTCCGGTGACCGAAACGTAATAAAGAAACCCAGACGAACTTTCAGCAATCTGCACCTGCCGTTCACGGGGCGTCGTCGGGGTGACCAGCTGGATCAAACTGAAATCAGATTGCTGGCAGATTTCGGCAAACGGCGCTGCCTCCTCCACCAACAGGTCTGGGACGATCGCGCCGGCATACCCAGCAGCCTTCGCCCGGTCAACGTAGGCCTGCAATCCAATCCGATAGATGATGGCGTAGCTGACCATCGTCACCAGTGGCATCGAAACATCATTCGAAAGCGAGCTTCCCAGATCTAAGACCTGTTGCAGGCGAAACCCCTGGTCCAATGCCCGCTGGTAGGACGCTTGAATCACGGGACCATCTGCAATCGGATCACTGTACGGAACACCGACTTCGCAAAGATTCGCACCCGCCGCCTCGGCAGCTCGGATCACCTCGGCAGTGGTTTCGATGTTAGGGTCACCGGCTGTAAAAAAAGGCATCAAAGCCTTTTGGTTCTCACTTCGGAGCCGAGCAAATAATTGGTCAACAGCAGACATAAAAATACGCCAAGACAAGGCAGGACAAACAAAGGTCGCAGGGTAGGGCAGTGGACACCAAGAGCATTATCCACGACCCAAATTTTTATTCATATTTCGTTTGTATTGTTCAACGCCGGGCTGACCGTAAGGATTGACTCCTAACAGCCGGCCCTCAATCACCGTCGCGATCATCAGCATTTGGAACAACTGACCAAGGGTATGGGTGTTGATTGAGGGAAGAATGAGATTGGTGGTGGGCCGACCATCTTCATGCAACGCGTCATTGGTCCCCTTGATCGCCGCACTCATGATTTCTGGCAAGGTTTTATCTGCGATATCGTTAAGTGTGTCCTGATTCCGGTCACTATTACCAACCCCCAAATGATCACTGCGATAGTTTTCAACAATGATGTTATTGAAAACCTTGTCGTTACGTCCCTGCTGATGCTGCTGGTGACGGCTATGAAGGTCGCGTGTATTCACCGTTGTCAACGGAGTGACCCCTAAACCATCTTTACCATTTGATTCAGCGAGCAGTTGGTCATACCACAAGCCAACCGATTCCAAAGCCTTACTCCAAACACTCATCACGCGGATCGTTTTTTGCCGATGCACATGCAACAGGTGATTCACAGCAACGTATTGCAGCACAACATTTTCAGATACCGGTGCGGTTTTAAAGTGCTCGTTCATCGCCACCGCACCCTCGAGCAACTGCATGCAGTCGAGCCCCAAGAAGGCTGCTGGCATCAACCCAACGGCTGACAAAACGCTGAACCTACCTCCGACACCATCGGGAACATTAAAAATTTCACTGCATCCTAGTTCCGTGGCCAAATCATGAAGTTTCCCAGACTCACCGGTCACGGGAACAACCAACCGCGATAACCATTTTTCGGCATCGGCTCCGAGTGAACATTCCAGGGCGGCTAAAAATTGTCGGAAGGCGACCGCCGTCTCCATCGTCCCGCCACTCTTGCTAATCACAACAATCGCCCAACGATTCTCCGCAGCTGTCTCACCGTAGCCACCTGCAGCCAATCGACTCAGTAACGCCGAGCTGGCATCGTTATCGACATTATTCCCTTCGAAATAAACTCGCGGCTTACTCCCCCGACTGCCTCGCGAAAGCTCGTTATGAAAAGGATCACAACAGGCATCCATCATCGCCCGAGCGCCCATGTAAGAGCCTCCGATGCCAAGCACCGCGACCGCGTCGATCTCATCGTGCATCCCATTGGCGACTTTGAAAATCCTGCCCAGTTCAGATCGTTCTCGGTCGCGTTCGTAGGCAGCGAGTTGCTCCTCCGGCAGCCAGAAGAACCGGGCGTCAAGCGGATCTTTCTCGGCCGGGATTTCCCCGCTGTCGTATTGCTGCCGGTCGGTTTCAACCATTTCCGATCGGAGTGCCTCGAGTTGCGGCGTCAGTTCGTCCAGCTGCTCCTGCGTGATGCCGAACTCAGGATGGATGCTGCCGGAAGCGTCAAAACGCAAAAGACTCATCAGAAAGGGCTCCACTTCGAGAGGCGACCGAGATGCAACGAGGAATTCTCAAATAAGTTAGCTGATCGGCCCGGTTTACAGTAGGGAGCAGCCTGCTCGCGGTAAGTGAAGTAGCCTCGGTTTGATGCCACCTTCATTTTCAGGTGCGAGGCAGCTACTTTCGTGGGTAGAAAATACCGCGACTCTTTGCCCGGGAGACTCCCCGTGACTGACGTTCGACGAAAACCTGTAGTCCTGATTATCCGAGACGGCTGGGGCGAAAACCCTCACTCCGAATGGAACCACGCTAATGCAATTCACTTGGCCGCCACCCCGGTCGCCGATCAGCTGATGAAGCAGTATCCCAACGTGCTGATTCACACCTCGGGCGAAGATGTCGGGCTACCAGTCGGCGTGATGGGCAACAGTGAAGTCGGCCACCAAAACATTGGGGCAGGGCGGATCGTCGACCAAGAGGTGATGCGGATCACTCGAGCGATCCGAAACGGTTCTTTTTTCGAAAACGAAACCCTGCTGGGTGCCATCGAACATGTACGCCAAAGTGGCGGCAAACTGCACCTACTCGGACTAATGTCCGATGGGCGGGTCCATAGCGATTTGGAACATGCGTTTGCAGTGGTCGAACTTGTCAAACAAAGCGGACTGGGTACCGACCAATTCGCGGTCCACGCCATTACCGACGGACGAGACACCTCGCCAACCGGAGGCCTGGACTACGTCGGCCGCTTGCAAGAGAAAATGAGCGAGCATGGTGTGGGGCACATCGCTAGCGTTATCGGCCGATTCTACGCTATGGACCGCGATCTTCGCTGGGAACGCGTCGAATCTGCTTACAAAATGCTGACAGAGGGAGTCGAGCAAACATTCGATTCGGCAGCAGACGCTATCCAGAATTACTACGACAACCCAACGGAACCGAGTCGGCGTGGCGACGAATTCATCACCGCCACGACCATCAAGCACAATGGTCAAGCTAGCGTAATTTCAGATGGTGACGCAGTCATCTTTTTGAACTATCGAGGTGACCGCACTCGCGAATTGACGAAGGCCTTCACCTTCCCCAATGATCAATGGAAAGCCATCGATGGCGGTGGTTTCGAACGCGGCAAAAAGATCGACAACCTGTACTTCGCCACAATGACCGGCTACGAAACGGGACTGCCGGTTCAGGTGATCTTTGAAAAACCGGCCAAAATGCCAAACATTCTGGGCCAGTATGTTAGCGGACTTGGCTTACACCAATTTCGATGTGCCGAAACAGAAAAGTATCCGCACGTCACGTTCTTCTTCAATGATTATCGTGACGATCCATTCAGCGAAGAAGAACGAGGGATGGCTGCCTCTCCCCGAGACGTTTCGACCTACGACCAGAAACCCGAAATGTCCGCCGAGGAAGTTACCCAACGAGTCCTAGGCGATATCAAGTCAGGCCAATCACATCTGATCGTCGTCAATTATGCCAACGGCGATATGGTGGGACATACCGGAGTCGTCGATGCCGCCACTCAAGCCGTCGAGAAAGTCGATGCCTGTGTCGGCCGAGTCGTCGAGGCCACGTTAGCCAAAGGCGGATCGTTAGTCGTAACCGCCGACCACGGCAATTGCGAACAAATGATCGATCCCGTGACAGGCGGCCCACACACAGCTCACACCACCTACGATGTGCCGCTGATTGTCGTCGAAGCTGGCCTGGAAGAAAAACAACTTCGTGAGGGAGGGCGTTTAGCTGATATCGCACCGACCGTGCTAGAACTGATGGGGCTTCCTAAGCCCGAAGAGATGACCGGTGAATCCCTGTTGAAGTAAATCTTGCATGGTTAGATCCCATCGCCTCAACTAAAAAGGCGTGTCCTTTGCATCGAATGGCACGCCGCGGTCGATCTCTCGCTCGAATCAGAGCAGCAACTCGACCGATCGCACTTCGTTGCGGCTGATCCGTGACGTTCGCTGCTTGAAGACAAGACTTGCTGCAGATTCCGCAGCCAGACGAGCGGATCATGCGATCGCCTGACAGAGATCGCATGCGGGCACCAAGTTCTGTCGACTAATAGCCAGCCCTTTTCTGCCCAACTGGGCTGGTTCATTCCTTGCCCATCTGGACTGGTTCACTTTCTCCGACCTCCTGGAACGCTTTTTGATCCAAAAAACGTCCGATCCATTCTGGTGAAACGAAGATGCAGTTCGCCACGATCATCATGACACCAAAAGTGATCATCCCCAAAAACATCGCGATACCACCATGCAAGATAACGGCTCCAAGCAACATGAATGGGCGAGTCTTTCGCGGCCAGATTAGAGCGCAATAGAACACTTCCCAAAACAGCGTGAAGTGAGTCATGCCGGTGAATATTTTTGGATAATTTGCCAACCAAGTCATATCGACTGATTGGTATTCGTAAATGCCAACCGACAACCACATGGCTGTCCCATCCCACCAACTTTCTCCACGCGCTTTTGCGAGACCTCCAAACAGATAGATCACACAGAGATGCAGTTGCAGCAAGCGGCTTGCGATGTTCGCCCCTACACTCGGGCTCGCATCAGGCAGCAGCCAGCGCAATAAACCGCTTTCAGATCGGCGTCCAGCAAAATACTTTCTTAGCTTTGCATCCACACTCAACCAACTACCACACGGCGCGAGCATCAAATACATCGCCGTGTAGGTGACAATCTGATCGAATCCAAACAGCGCACCGGTCATCCGATGTAAATACATTAGCTGCAGAAACCACGTCAACGGCCCGGTCAGGCGAGTCAGCAATCCAACAGCGAATGATGCCGTCACCAAAATCGTCATACCATGATGAAGCTGCAACAACAAAGGACTGTCGATCATCCACAAATAGCTCCAGCCCCAATCGCTAAATCCAAAGCTTCCATCGTGCAACTGCTGGGCGGCTTCATTGCTGATCCAAGCCGTTTCACCGAGAAACACCGTTAAGTTTGCGGCCAGCACAAGATGCGAATAAAGCAGCATGATGCCGACGACCAGCCGCAGAATACAAACGGTGTACGGCAAGCAAGGTCGAAACCAGAATCGATCCCATGCATCGACATAACCGCCGAACCACTGCGTCACCTTGCTGCCTAACGTCATCGTGATTCACCCGAAACGGAATCAGTATCAGACGCCGGCACAGAACGGGAAGCCGGCACAGTAAGGTCAGCCGGCATATCGGCCTGGAATCTGCGTTCCGCTGATGCCCCAACCCTTCCATTTGCTGAAGCATCTTCGACAGCGGGCAGATTCTCGGCATCGAATTCCAGCACGACTGGCAGGTCCAACATCGGGCGATACAAGCTGTCGTCGGTCAGTTCGATCGGTCGCTGCTGAAACTCCAGAATCTCCGGGATCAAATGCTCGACTCGACGGACCTCAACCTGACGGCCGGGATACATGTGTCGCAGATGCTCAATGTAAGACTGCCGGATACGCTCGTATCGCGCTCGCGCACCCAACCAATATTGAGCTTCTGCCGGATCCAATTCATTCAACTCGGGTGGCGGACCAGGCGGCTGATAGATCTCTTCCAAAAACTCCGTCAGCATGAAATGCCGATGGTAACTTAACCGGGGCCACTGTACCGTACGATCAGGGAACACGATCTCTAACCGCTCACCATCGCTGTCGGTGATGGCAGCCTGAACCAAATGACTTGGACCCGGGTCAGGGGCGAAAAAGGCATAGCCTCGATCGATGTACAACCATTGGCTATACGGCTCAAACCACGCAAACAAGCTGGCAATCGATGGTGAGGTGCCAAGCGGTCCGCGGGTCTGAAACGACAATGGCGGAAGCACGACGGCCAACAAGTGACCGAGTAACAAACCACTCAATAGCAACCGCGTACGCCGAGAAAGAGGCTTGATGGGAGCCATCATAAAAACAGCACTCGGAAACAAGAACAGAACATCCTCTCACGTTAACCCACTCCAGCACAATGTACAGACGGTTTCCGTAGCCAAGAATGCCTTAACCATTGGGATCAGCGCATCAAAAAAGCCGCATCTCAGGGGAAATGCGGCTTCTGTGAATTTGTTAACCTGCTGCCGCCCTAAAGGCCTGCAACTTGGTTTGCATCAAAATCAAACGTCAATTCCACCTTGCTGCCCGCGGAAAGATCGACGGTTTGCTCTTGGCTCAGCGCTTGGCCATTCACCATCGCAGTGACCTGAACCGTATATCCCAACCATTGCTCACCAGCCTTCAGTTGGTTGGTGCTAAAGGTCCGAACAGTTCCTTCACCACCGGCTTCATTGCCCGCCAGTTGAACGGTCGCGTCTGCAGGAACATGCACTTTGACGACCGTAACGAGATCAGAATCCGACACAGCCACATCGGCGACTGGCTCGGGCTGAGCTTCAGGTCGCTCGAACTTAAGTTCCTCAATGGAACCAGCACTCAGCTTCACTGACTTGCTCTCGGTAACTGCCTCACCTTCGGCATCGTAAGTGACCTCGACCAAATAGGTGTAAATCAAACCCTGCTCTAAACCCTTCGACATGAACTGCCGAACAGGGCCGTCACTGGTTGTCTCATGACCGTTCACGGTTACCTTCGCGTCCTCTGCAACGGTAACTGTCAGCAGTGCCGCATCGTTTTCAATCGCTGGCTTGGCAACGGTGACAGACTCCGAAGCATCCGCCTCCATCGATCCGTTCCGACGAACTGCAATGTCGCGGTAGTAAGTTTGAATCTGATTCGATTCATAGCCCGCTGTTGAATTGAGCCCGACTGAGGTCGGTACTGCCGAATGATAATTGATCGGGCTAATCACTCCACCGGATGAACCACCGCTGCTTCCACCGGATGAACCACCGCTGCTGCCACCGGATGAACCACCGCTGCTGCCACCGTAAGAGCCGCCGCTGCTCGCGGAGTGATGGTGGGCATGAATTTTGGCGAGTAATCGACGGATCGGACCAACATGTCCTGTTCGACTCCCTCCGCTCGATCCCCAACCGCCGCCAGAAGAACCACCACTACTCGCAGTGACGTAATTCATCGTGTAGCCACCAGACGACCCTGAACTGCCACCACGAGCTGCACGGTGGGCCTGATGCTTTGCTCGAATTCTACTGAATAAGCCTCCGCCGCCGCTGCTACCACCCGAGGATGCCCAACCACCAGAAGATCCACCAGAAGATCCACCAGAAGATCCACCTGACGACCCCCACGAACCCTGTGCGAAAGCCGTGCCCGCCAGGGTTGTCATCGCAGCAATCGCTCCCACGAATGCTAAAAATCGAATGCAACTCATGTTTCCTGATTCTCCTGCAAACAATGTCTCGTAAACCTACTGCCGGTCCAACTCCTTGGCCTTCCTGCAGATGCAAACAACGGAGTGCGGAGGTGCAGACAAACTCAAAAGAGGACTTTAACACCCCCAAACGAGCCCCGCAGGTACCGGCATAGTCCGACTTAGGATACAGCTATCACCTGGGGAAACAAGCAGCTTCGGTAGATTTTACGCAAAGGGGGCTTTCGGGGGGCTAGGGGAAATAGCCGGCCTGAGGGCCGACCCTCTAACGACTGGCAGGTCAATCGATCTTCTTAACTTCGATTTCGTCGAAATCGGCGGTGCCCGTCGCCCCGAACAAACCGATCCTCAAAATCGCCTCGCGGGCGGACGGGGGGATTCGAATCAACCGACTGCTGCTCCGCCACGGCCGAGAACCTCGAAACGGACCGAGGCGGAAGGTTCCGAGGTCGCGGCGTTGCCCGTCGTACAGGCTGAGGGCGATCATCGGCATTGCATCCCCTTCCGGTCCGCGACGGACTTCGCCGGTTCTTGCTTTGCCACTGAGGCGAATCGTAGACACCTTTCGTCCATCAATCGGAAATCCCTGCAACAGGTGAGAGCCAAGCCCTGGCGTCTCATTACTGAATCGCACGAATGCCGCACCCTGCACAGCCGCCCCATCATCGGCGACTCGGCGAACTTGGCGACCGTAATACCAACCCGGCACGTAATCTGGGATGTTTGCTGCGTCACCCGACGCAGCGGTCTCGAAGTCCCCATTCACCACTTTAGGGTTGGCGGCATCGGGCAGAAGCTGACGATTATCTTCTGCTTCACCAGTCATTGGAACAAAGAGCGTCGGTCGCAACGGTTGACGGAGCAATTCGCCATCTTTTTTTGTCATCAAGTAAAGCGTTTGTTGATACCTTTCACCAACAGGAATGATCATCACACCCCCCTCACGCAACTGTTCGACTAGAGGCTTCGGGACAGATTCAGGACTGCAGGTCACGATGATCTTGTCGAAAGGCGCCGCTTCGGGCCAACCCAAAAACCCGTCGCCAACACGCGTCGAGACATTTTTGTAATCCAAGCGTTCAAGTACTTCCGCCGCTCGCTCCCCAAGGTCTCGTACAATTTCTATCGAGTAAACCTCTTTGACCAGCGGGCTGAGAACAGCCGCTTGATACCCGCTTCCCGTACCGATTTCCAGGACCTTATCCGTTGGTTTTGGATCGAGTGCTTCTGTCATCAAGGCAACAATGAACGGACTGCTGATCGTCTGCGATTCACCGATCGGCAACGCCATATCGAAATAAGCACGATCTTGCAATTTGTTAGGCACAAATTCATGCCGAGGTGTGCTACGAATCGACTGTAATACACGAGGATTTTTCACCCCCGCACTCTCGACTCGCTCACGAACCAACCTGTCGCGAGCGGCTTGATAGGGATCGTCGCCGCGACCAGACGAAGAAGTCAGAGAAATCAATGACAAGAGTATGAGACCTCGGGCAAACAGACTGGTCGAATGGAATTCAATGAAGGATAGATTCATGATTTTCAATCGTTGGTTACGTATTCCGTTACTAAAAATCCCCCAGCAGAGACAACTGCTGGGGTGAGGAGGGCGGCAGAGGAATCTGCCACGACGTGTCTGGAAATTCCTGCTGCAATCGGCTGCAAAACTGACGCGCGAGCGAGGGCGCGTATCGATCATCCGGCGCGTGAGTGAACACATAAGGACAACGCCCATCACGGATCCATTTGGCAACAATGGGTGCCCACTGGTCAAAAAAACGATTCACTAGCTCGATTCGGTTGCGGCCGACCAATCGCAACACCGGGTGATTCCCCGTCGTCGTCTGGCGAATCGGTGTTCGTGGTTTTCGCACCTGAGACCGCGTTTCGATTTCATCGTCTGGGGGCGTAGCGAAGAGTGGCCGACTGTCGAATAGTACTTTGTCGATGCCCAGGTCACCAAGCAGTCCGTTGAGGCTGCGCTCATTGGAGCCTGAATCAAACCAATCAAGATGCCGGACTTCCACGGCCCACTGGAACCCACGAGGCAGTCCGCCAAGGTATCGGCGGAGTCTCTCAAAACGGTCCGGACCAAAATTTGGCCCCAACTGCAAAAACGTAGGCCCGAGGCGATCCGATTCAGCGAGTGGTTCGAGGCACCGCACAAACGTGTTCGTTTCTGCTTGGCAGCCCTCTAATTCGCTGTCGTGCGAGATAACGCGGGGAAATTTCAGCATAAAGCGAAATCCGTTTGCCGTCTCACTTGCCCAGCGGCGTGTCGTCTCAACACTCGGCAGCGCGTAAAACGTGCTGTTCCCTTCCACCGTGTTGAATGTTCGCGAGTACCAATGCAGCCACTGAGAGCGTGGTGTTTTCAGCGGGTAAACCTGCCCACCCCAATCCGCACATCCCCAAACGGGACACCCGAGCATCAGCGGCAAGCGAGGGGCACTCAAATTCATCGCCTGCCCGCTCTCAGTAGTACCGGCAAGCCAAATACATCGCGAAACAAACCAGAGTTTCGACTCATTGAGACTTGCTCCAACGAAACATCGTCAACACCGAGCACGTGAATGACCAATTGCTTGGGTTCGCAGACGCATTGAATATCTCGGATCCGCCCGCTACGGGTATCATCCAACGAAATGGCTAGCCTTAAGATGGCAGCAAGCTTAGCGACAATCACCCGTTCCTTCTGAGGCAGAGTTCCGTAGCCTTCATGCGACGGTTGCGGCGTCGCTCGACGGTGATATCGGGCTACCAACCCAACTTGCAACAACTGACTGCGGGACAACCCAAACATTTCACTGTGGCGAATCAAATACAACGCATGCTTATGATTACTTCGGACGTTGACCGTCATCCCGATCTCATGCAACAGAGCAGCGACGAACAAAATCACTTCGTGCCGACTGTCCAAGCGGTGCTCAGCACGCAATTGATCGAACAACTTGCTTGCTAACTCAGCAACATTTCTGGCATGCGTTTCATCAAAATCAAATTTACGTCCCAATGAGATTGCGGATCGGACAATCTGATTTCGGAATTCTGCCGTCCAACTGCCGCCAGCGGCCATGTTATGTAACAAACCGTCGCGCAAATTAGTTTCGCTAACAAACAAGTGCGACTGGTGGAAATGTTGAACAAACATCGAATAAGCGAGCAACGCCGGCGCCAACGTTCCTGCTTCGATAAAACTTGTTCCATACTTCTTAACGATTGCATCCTGGTCGAGCGTTAAAACCTGCTCAGTCAACTTGACAAGATCTTTGGTCGACAATTCGGCTAATGATTTCCGATCCCAATCGATGAGCTGATCGGCAACAAATCGAATATCGCCTCCGAGAGCGACAATATTGACGGGTGCATCATCATCAATCTCTTCTGAAATCTGCACGAGTGTCCGGCGTATGTGACTCTCCATCATGGCGCGACGGCGAGAAGCACTCGCCCGCACACCGTCAAGATTCATCATTAACCGCACCGACCCCAGGCGGAATGACTGACTGGACAGAACATTGCCGCTACGTAGCAGCAGCACCTCAGTGCTCCCACCACCAATCTCGACCACGAGCGATTTCCCATCAGCCAAACCAGGATGCTCGTGAAGATGAGGGATCACTCCCATGTAAGTGATCCGATTTACCTCCGCTTCATCGATCGATTCAACATTTAACCCCGTTGCGACGAAGACTCGGTCGGCAAACGCCAACCGATTACTCGCTTCGCGAACAGCGGTTGTCGCCACCACGCGGACATCGGCTTGCGATGTAATTCCGTATTCCTGGAGCACTCGTTGATACCGCTGCAAGATCGCTGCGGATTTTTCGATGCTTTTGCGGCTCAGCCGACGATTTTCAAATGCCTCTCGGCCCAGATCAACCGCTTGCACCAAGCTATCTAATTTTCGCACCTCTCCGTCGGAATGAATCTCTGCAATCGCCATCCGGATACTGGTTGCCCCGATATCGATCACCGCCACCGATCGAGGCGAGACGGATTCGGGGACGATTTTCGGCTGTCGTGACGTATTGGCCATCAGGAGCGGAAAGTTATCCCAAAATAGTTGAGGTTATCGATCAATCATGACAACTTGTCAGTCGCCCATCATATCGCCTTGAGGCACATTCGTCCCAGCCTGATCCTCGCCTGCGACCGGCCCATCGCTCATTCCCCGCCAAACCACCGCCAAGATGGTGCCTGTCAACATACACCCAAAGGTGTAAACCGCTGTCGGAATTGTTGCTAAGGTCCCCGCCCCGTAGAGAGTCGCCGCTAATGCCGTTCCCAAGCCTGCATTCTGCATTCCGACTTCCAAAGTCAGGGCCCGCTGAAATTCCGAGGGCAGCCTGAATCCGACGCCAACCAAATAACCAGCAGCGTAACCATTCAAATTCACCAACAATAACGCGATCACCAGAACGGGACCGACGCTGACCAATGTCTCACGGTTCCCAGCTACGACGCTAGCGATAATCCACAACAAGCAAACGGAAGCCGTCAAAGGTGACCATCGGCTGGCCCAGCGATCGAGCTGCTCGTTCAACCTGGCAAGGAAAAACCCACCTATGGTTGGAAACACGACCGTCAGAAATAGTAGCATCGATGTTTGAACTGGATTAATTTGCGACGGACTCGATTCCACCGCAAACAGACTCAACACGAAAGGTACCGACAAGGGGGACAATAGCGTCGCAACGGTCGTCAAGCTGACTGAGTAAGCGACGCTTCCTCCAGCTGTGTGCGTCAGTACGTTTGAAGCCATCGCTCCGGGAACGCAACCGACCAGGATGACGCCGGTCGCTAACTCGGGGCCCATCGGAATCAGCTTTGTCACAACCCAAGCTGCCAAAGGCATCGAAACTATCTGAGTCACGACACCCAGCACGACCCACCAAGGTTTGGATTGAAGGGGACCCAATTCGTGCGGCCGCACAAGCGTACCCAAGCAAAACATTGTCAGGGTGATCAACCCCCACAACCACCATCCGGGTGCCACAAAAGGATCAAAACCGAACCGTTCGACCGGCCAAAACAATGCCGCCCCAGAGGAAATCAGCAACCAGACAAGCATCGACCGAAAGAGAGAATTCATAACGTTTCCTGTAAGACCCCAGCTCGATTGAGCATCTGCACCGATTGCTCGCCACCGAAACACTGTGCCGCCTGCCAACCTCGCAAATGTGCTCCTTGCACATTCTCTTCGCGATCGTCCAAAAATAAAATTTGCTCGGCCGCGACTGCTGCCGCCCGTTCAGCCACTTCATAAATCAGTGAACTAGGTTTCATCGAACCTACTTCAAAACTCAAAATCGTGGCATCGAAATCGAACGTCGTGACAGAATAATTCTGTCGGACAATCCAATCCCAGTGGGCCTGACAGGTATTGGAGAGCAGGCCGACACCTCGCCCCGCCTGCCGCACCCGATCCAGCACGTCTCGCATCGAGGGAATCGGGTCGAACATATCGCTCACGGCATGATGCACAGCAACATCGGGTACTGGCTTGCGAGCAAGCAACCGACAGACCTCGCGTGCAAACTGCTCGCCGCTCACCTCCCCTGATTCAAATCGGTTTTGCAAACCACTCTCGTATACAACTCGCTTCGCTTCATCGACAGAAACCGACAGCAATTCCGCCAAATTGCGGCACGCTAAATCGGCATCAAAACTCAGCAACACATTACCGAGATCAAAATAAACAAATTTAATCCGCACGTTTTCTTGTGCTCCTGGCTCCACCTGATTTCAGGCTGACGGGTGTGCAAGCTGATGGCTACTGCGGTTCACTTCCGCGACAACCATTCATTTCCAAAAAAAACTGGTGTCCCAATCGCGACGTTCTATCGCCAGAAATCACACCCGAGTGATTCCATCCCCAAGTTGAACAATAAGAAACTGTTCAACAGCAAGAAACTACAGTTGCCGAATTCGAATATTGCGGTACCAAGCCTCACTGGGAAGGCCGCTATGAATCTGCAACCCAATCACACCGAATCCTGGAATTCCATTCTCTGACTCGGTGTAATCGACCGTTTGTACATCGTTGACGAAGATCTGAATCCGATTCCCCTCACATAAAACTCGGATCCGGTTCCATTTACCTTCACGAACCGCCTTGCGGGCAACGTCGGCATCGGGCTCGGCCAACATTTTACGGCGACGCGATTCATCATAAAGGGACCCCCAGACCGGACGTTTAAAGGCGTGACCAATGTCTGCCTGGTAGCCGGATACCTCGCTGGAATTGGGAACTCGCTTGGACCGAAACTGTACCCCTGCGTTCTTTCCCTCACCTATTAGTTTGGCCTCATAACGCAGATCAAAGTTGTCATAATTCTGAGTAGTGCACAAAAATTCATTGTGGGGAATTTTTTCCGACAGGCGTCCCGCAACAATCGCTCCGTTTTCGACGCGAAACCAGTAAGCGTTCCCCTCCCATCCAACCAATGAGCGTCCGTCAAATAGGGGCAGTGAGTTTTCCTGAAACTCAACATCATGTTCCTCAGCGAGAACCGAACCAGCAAAGATTGCCGTGAAAACCAACCATGCCGCGATTCGAACCAACCGTATTTGAATCATCGTAAGCCTCTCATCACAAGTTGAACCGTCGGCCGCTCTGGCACGACCCTTTATCAAACCAAGCGGCTTGATGATAATCGACGCTGCCAGGCAACATTTACGCGGCCGCTCGGAATTCCCGGAACGGTCCGGAATTACCTCAACGGTCCGGAATTACCTCAACGGTCCGAAATTTACGGAACGGTCCGAAATCCCCTCAACCATCGATTCACACAACGTTGAATCGATGGTTGCCTGAGACGACACAGTTTCAGGTCAACCTACAGAGTTTCCCCATGAATCAGCCACTGAATCCATACAGCCGCCGAATCACACAACCGAAAAGCCAGGGGGCCTCTCAAGCAATGCTCTATGCCACCGGCATGCAACCGGAGGATATGGATAAGCCGCAAATTGGCATCGGCAGCGTTTGGTATGAAGGCAACAGCTGCAATATGCACTTGCTCGATCTGGCAGAAGAGGTAAAGCAGGGCGTCTCCGATGCCGGTTTGGTCGGCATGCGTTTCAACACGATCGGTGTGAGTGACGGAATTTCGATGGGTACCGAGGGCATGAGCTACAGCCTTCAAAGTCGCGATCTAATTGCTGATTCAATCGAGACGATTGTGGCTGCACAATGGTACGACGCACTCATCGCCTTACCCGGTTGCGACAAAAACATGCCGGGATGCCTGATCGCCATGGGCCGTCTGAATCGACCCTCGATCATGGTTTATGGCGGCACCATCAAACCAGGAACGTACAAAGGCGAAAAATTGGACATCGTCAGTGCATTCCAGTGCTATGGTCAATTCATCGCTGGCCAAATTAGCGAAGACGAGCGAGCAGAAATCGTACGGCGAAGTTGTCCTGGAGCTGGCGCTTGTGGCGGCATGTACACGGCCAACACCATGGCGACCGCGATCGAAGCACTGGGGATGTCACTCCCTTATTCAGCCAGTATTCCCGCTGAAAACCCCGAAAAGAAAGACGAATGTCACCGCGCAGGGGCTGCGATCTTGGAATGCTTGAAAGCCGACCTTAAACCTCGTGATATCATGACAGCAGCAGCCTTCGAAAACGCGATGGTCACCGTGATGGCATTGGGTGGTAGCACCAACGCGGTGTTGCACCTGATCGCCATGGCTAGAGCCGTCGACGTTCCGCTCACCATTGATGATTTCCAGTCAGTCAGCGACCGGATCCCCTATCTGGCCGATCTAAAGCCCAGCGGAAAGTTTGTGCAGGAAGACCTCCATTCTATCGGTGGCACGCCAGCGGTGATGAAATACCTACTCTCTGAAGGACTAATGGATGGATCTTGCATGACCGTAACGGGCAAGACCTTGGCCGAAAATGTCGAAGATCTTCCTGATCTCAAAGAAGGGCAAACCATCGTGCGAATGGTCAATAACCCGATCAAGTCCTCAGGGCACATTCGCATTCTTCATGGTTCGCTGGCGCCCGAGGGAGCGGTTGCAAAAATCACCGGCAAAGAGGGCCTACAATTCACCGGTCCTGCTCGTTGCTTCGACAGCGAAGAACAAATGCTGCACTCCCTGGAAGAAAAACAAATTCAAAAAGGCGATGTCGTCGTCATCCGTTACGAAGGGCCCAAGGGTGGCCCCGGAATGCCTGAAATGTTGACACCAACCAGTGCCATCATGGGAGCCGGACTAGGGGCCGATGTCGCCATGCTAACCGACGGAAGATTCAGCGGCGGTAGCCATGGATTTATCGTCGGACACATCACGCCCGAAGCGCAGGTCGGCGGACCACTAGGCTTACTTCAAGATGGAGACGTTGTGACGATCGACGCGGATGCCAACCGCCTAGATGTCGCACTCAGTGACGAAGAACTTGAAAAACGTCGGCAACAATGGACTGCACCGCCACTCAAAGCGACCCGAGGAACTCTATTCAAATACATCAAGAATGTAAAAACAGCCAGCGAAGGCTGTGTCACTGACGAGTAGCAGAATTCGCCTCCGAAGACAGTGTTTCGCATAACCACCGATGTACATCGGTGGCCGATTCACGATAGTTCGACTCACGTATCAAGTACGTGTGCATTATCAGGGTACTCACGCAACTCAGCGTCGTACTTGCGAGCGATCGCACAACAAACAACTGGCAGCGTCAGCCAAGCCTTCCCACCCATAAAAATAAACATGGGAGTGCGAACACGTTGGGCGTCCACAGGGATACCAAACAAAGTTGTTTCTTATGCTTATCGTCCCGATGCTGGCACCATCTGAGATAACACATAGCCTTGCTCATCACGCGAGAGCGCGTTGAGGTTCAAGTACCGCATATCCCGACTACTTGGCTGGAACTCGCGGCGTCGGAACATCTGGGGAACGTACCGAAAGGCTGTTGTCAGTAAGCTTCAAGAACGGAACGGAAAAACATCTCTGGGAGGCACAGGGCAAACCAAAACGGCTGCCGGCAAATCCTGTTTTTCCAAGAGTTTTAAATCAAGAGCCCGCCAAAGCTGTACCCGATCAGCACAGGATTCCCAATTTCAGCAACCGCGCGCGGCGCAAATCATTTAAATGACCTGCCATCCTGACTTCACAAATCGCGGCTGCCTCGTTGCCCTTGCGGCCGCTCAAGTTGAGCGCTATTGACTCATACCCCCATGCGGAAAAAGTCTCTCGATGTAAATCCCAGACCCACACACCACCCCACCATCCATGCACAAATAACAACGGCCGCTGATTGGCCGTGACACAGGATTCTGGAAGGGGCTTAGTCGATGCTCGATTCATCAATTCGCTTCAGCGAGATAGGTCTTACAGATCCAAGCCGGCAACGATCATCGGCACAATCATGGTATTACCGGAGTGCCTCGTAGGGAAACGCTGGCTCCCCGAGTATTGCCAGCATGCTCCTATCAACGCTGCTGTGTTCAGCAAGCGATTAATACTGCTACACCTGCAATTATGATGCATTGACCAAGTCCCACGAGAATCCCGCTACGAATGCTAACTCTTCGATTCGGACGTCAAACCACCGGCCCCAGATATATGTCTCTATTTGCTGTCTGCCCCTAAGCAAAACCAGTCCCACCCGAAGTGCGAACTTGGTCACCGCGGTGGTCTCACCGATCCTGCATAAGACCGTGTCAACTTCGCCAAATCATTGCCACCCCACGCCCCTCAAGTGCATGTCACTTTAATCGTCTCGGTCCCCCCCAAATATCAAGGGGATCGCGTGCGATTCCCTGTTTCCACTCGGTCAACGGAGCGTTCCCAGGGTAACTATCGGCCGCACAGAGGAACTTCATCTACATCCGCTGCAATTTGGCCAATCGGACAGGCGAGCACAAGGACTTTGCAGCAAAGGCAGGTCTTAGCGACGCACTCCTTCGTCAATGATTTGAATGCGACGCAGCCTAACCTCTCCAGCACGTTCGAGAATCGCTACTGGCTCGCTTCGGTTCGAATTTCGCTTAGAACACCAATCGTTTTCCGAAAAGCTTGTTTCGCATCCGAACGTTCCTTCTCAGCAATGCGACTCTCTCGATTCTTCCATAAGAGCTCCGTCATTTCGATGCACCAACTCGCACTACGTTGGGACGCCCGAATCGGCTTACCTGCCACAATCACATTGATTGGATTTGAATGGAGTTGCGGAAACTGCCGGACTGCAATCCAGCTACTTTGATCCACCAAAATCTGTTTTTCGATTGAATGTATCGCCCCATCAGCTGGAATCATTTCTTTTGCAACAACACGGCCATTCATTACAATTTCGATCGTCCGCTGGCCACCCTGCACCCAATCCTCTGAACGATCACGGTGGAGAACCACCGTATCACCGACAACTGCCCGGCCTTGTTCCGCAGCTTGCGTTCCATAAGCAACGCCTTGGGGTGTTCTCGGCGCGAAAGCAACATCCGCCACGATTTTCACGCGGCCCGACTGTTCCAACCGGACTGCGTCTGGCCCCATCGACACATCTTCCACATGGAAACGCGACAAGTGTGCATACCCATCCGAAACGTACGATCGCCCCTCCGCTAACCCTGCGCACCAACGGTCAAATTTCAATTGTGCATTTGTTCCCAACTGGACGTAGACGCGTCCTTTTCCCACTCGGCGACTACTCATGCAAGGAAAATCAGTCTCACCCGAAACCTTGATGGGAAAGCCGCAATTCAACAGGTGGTACCAGGTGTTCCATTCCTGAATTCTCCGTGTATCCATGGCACTGATAAAGTCGCAAACACCGGCGACGGCGCTGACACAAATCTCCATCGCACCGACACCGTTCATCTCCGGGATCGCATAGTTGGGCAATTCTTCCGCAGCCGTCCGGTGAGCCTCGATCAACTCCTCGCGTGACAACCTCGCATCTTGGTCGGCGTTCATTTGGTCAAACGATTTCGGTAGTAATGCCGTTGCGACTTCCGCTTGACTGAGCGAACCGTCAGCATCGATATCAAACCGCTGCATCATGCGGGCTGTCGCATTTTCGGGATCAATCCACAACCCGCTGGCCGAATGGGCGTACCCAGCATAACCACCTTGTTCCTTGGCCCATCGCATTACCGGTGTCGTCCAGGTAGGCCATCCTTTCGTCTTACTACCTTCACTCCCAGGATAGGTCTGACTCCGTAAATTTAACAAACAGACATGCCCAAGCGATTGCGAACCGAAACCACTGATTTCGAGATCGTACTTGAGCAAGGTATCCTTGGTACCAAACATGTTCGCTTCAGGTCCAAAGAATTGACGCTGATGATCAAAGCAAGGTCCCCAAGTCAGCACACACCCCACATTCAAGCCTTCACCTTGAACCTGCCGAAACATATCACTCGGATCAACCCCTTGGGTTGGATGTGTGTAATGGGCGCAACCGGCCGCATGAATATGGTGATCCCCACTAAAAAACCCGAAAGATTGAGCGTCATACCATCGCTCTAATTCCACCGTCAGTTGGTTTTCCGCCTTGGGATCAACTGTCACTTCCCGTGTACGGACGTGATATTCGGGCCCCCGACTGTAATGCATCGTAAAGCGGCCCGGCGGCAACAGCACCAATTCACCATCGACTCGGTAGATGTGTGGTTGAAAGAAAAAATCAGGCGCCAAACGCTTTGCCTGCATTGGATAGACCCGACCAGCAGAATCACGAAACTCCAATCTCGCAATACTAGGCCTATCGACTTCATCTCGAATTTTCAGCTTGACGGGAATTGCCGGCTGGATATCCATCAGCAGTGGCAACTCACTTCGATGCTCCAAATCCGCAGTATCGTCACCGATATCAAATTGCAGGATAGCTTCACGCTTCCCCGTTTCGTTGGCCCCCAGCAACAAGATCAAGTACTCGACTTCCAAACCCGACAAATGATCTGTCATCGGTTGCTGACGGTGGATATTCAGCGAAAGAAAACGTTCCCTCGATTGCGAAACATTTTGATTTTCCAACAGCAACATTTGTTGCTGACGCTGCATGCTCAACTTCGAAGTACCAGCGTAAAGTGGCCCTGATTGGGGACTGGTGACCCGCAACCGCGATGTCGAAGTGCTGCGGTTGATGACCTTGATGAGCTGTGGTCTAAAGCCGGCCTGCTGCACGTTGGCTGCCGCTGGACCACGCCGCACGCTGACGCGTTCTTCTGGACTGATCAAAACGGTCGCCAGCACCAGCGGATCGATCGACTGCTGAATCTCCGCTGCATTGTCTGTCTCAAACGCCGCGAAGATTCTTTGCCTGTCAGCAACGGCGATTGGTTGCCCCAACGCATCAAGCGACTGCAGAACACGGCGGAGATTCGACTTCAACGGTTGCGGCGTGACCGTCACGATCGTCACGGCCTGGGCCGATGTCGGCGAACTGCAGGCATTCGCTGCAGTAAAGACCCAACAAACTAAAAACAGAATTCTCAACTTGCTGATCCTCAGTTGCGATGGACCCGAAAGAGCGGGTCCATCGGTAGGGCAGATTACGCTAACAATTCTTTGACGACCCGGCCATGAACATCCGTCAATCGATAATCGCGACCCTGGAATCGATACGTCAATCGTTCATGATCGAACCCCAGTTGGTGCAGAATCGTAGCCTGCAGATCGTGTACATGAACAGGATTCTCTGCGACACGAAATCCGAGTTCATCGGAAGATCCATATTCGAATCCTCCGCGGACTCCACCACCCGCCATCCACATCGTGAATGCATCAGGGTAATGGTCGCGTCCCAGCACTTTACTTTTGGCCGTGCGCCCCTCGCGGAACGGTGTACGCCCAAACTCGCCTCCCCAAATCACCAATGTATCTTCGAGCAACCCGCGATCTTTTAAATCCTTGATCAATGCCGAGATCGGTCGATCCATCGAACCGCACTTTTTGGTCAATCCATCGGTCAGGCCATTGTCGGATGTGGTTCCATGAAAATCCCAACCCCAATCAAATAGCTGGACAAATCGAACTCCAGATTCGACCAATCGGCGAGCAAGCAGACAGTTGTTTGCTAAACTCGATGCCCCGGGTGTCGCACCGTAATCTTCAAGTGTTTTTGCTGACTCCTGCGAGATATCCATCACCTCAGGGACAGCGGTCTGCATCCGGAATGCAAGCTCGTATTGGGCGATGCGAGTCAGTGTCTCCGGGTGGCCCATTTCATCTGCTTGCAAACGATTCAAATCTCCCAATGCGTCGAGACTTAGACGCCGCATCTCACGATCCATTCCGGGCGGATCGGAAGCGTAAAGAACCGGATCACCTTTTGAACGACATTGGACTCCCTGATAGACCGACGGTAAAAACCCACTTCCGAAAGAGTTCTTTCCACCATTTGGCTGAACGCCGCTTGAAATCAGAACGACAAAACCGGGCAGGTTTTCATTTTCACTTCCCAATCCATAACTCACCCAGGATCCCATCGATGGTCGCCCGGAGCGGGGCGATCCAGTGTAAACCAACAACTCGGCCGGCGCATGATTGAACTGGTCGGTATGCATGGAATGAACGACGCACATTTCATCCGCGACTTTGTGAAAATTCGGAATCGCGTCCGACATCCACATCCCTGACTTGCCAACACGCGACCACTTGCGAGGCGACCCCATCAACTTAGGTGTGCCTGAGGTGAATGCGAATTCCCTACCAGCCAAGAATTCATCGGGACAATCTTGTCCATCCCGCTTCACCAGCTCGGGCTTGTGATCAAATAGATCAAGATTGGGCGGCGACCCAGTCATGTGTAGATAGATCACTCGCTTTGCCCGCGGCGCAAAGTGCGGTTCCGTAGGTGCAAGTGGATTGATCGGGGATCGCTCAGCCGCGGGTGTTTCTCCGGCCAGCAGACTGCCTAGGGCGATCCCACCGATACCAGCAGTTGTCTGCTGTAAAAAATGCCGCCGAGTCTGGTGCTGCAATTTTGAAAAAACAGGATTCATCACTTCGTGGGTCGCTGAAGGTGTTGGCGTTACCGTTTAAGAAAAGTTTCATCGAGGTTCAGCATGACATTACTGATGACAGTCCACGTCGCAAGCTCAACGACATCCGCGTCACCAGGTGAGGGATTACCCACCTGCGTTGCCATCATCGCCGCTTCCTCTGTCTCGCTGAGGTATTGCTTTGTCACCCTGGCGACCAGCAATGCCACGCGTTGTTGCTCGGCTTCGGTCGGCTCACGAAGCAAGCATGTTTGGAACGCAAAGCGAATGCGTTCGTTGACATCATCGTGATGATCAACGACTCTTTTTGCCAAAGCCTGTGCCGCTTCGACATAAACGGGGTCGTTCAGAGTCACCAGCGCTTGCAGTGGCGTATTCGTACGAATTCGCCGCACGGTACACACCTCTCGATTGGGCGCGTCGAATTGAGCCATTGATGGATAGGGGCTTGACCGCCGCCACGACGTATAAATCCCACGCCGATAACGATCATCGCCACTACTGGTTTTCCAATCGGTGGCTGAACCAAATGCCGCTTTCAATCCGAGCTGTGGCTGCGGTGGATTCACCGGCTTGCCATACATTTTCTCGCTCAGCAATCCACTAACGAACAATGCTTGATCTCGCACCATTTCAGCCGACACTCGAAACCGTGCACCGCGTGCGAAAAACCGATTGAAGGGGTCAGCTTCTTGCAATTCAGGTGTCGTTACAGAGGCTTGGCGATAGGTCGACGAAGTCACCAGCAACTTCAGAAAGCGTTTCAGATCCCATCCGCTATCCCTGAGTTCCACTGCCAACCAATCGAGAAGCAGTGGGTGTGATGGGAGTTCACCTTGACTACCAAATTCTTCACTGGTGACGACAAGCCCCTTTCCAAACACCTGCTCCCAGTGGCGATTTGCAATCACTCGGGCGGTCAAGGGATTCTGTTCATGCACCAACCACTTGGCCAACGCCAATCGATCGAGGGGCCCCTCGTCCGGCAACGGGTGAAAAACGGCCGGAATCCCCTCCGTGACTTCATCACCTGTCGCTTGATAATTACCTCGTATTTGCACCCGCGTTTGACGTCGCCGCTCAGCCGGCAATTGCCTCATCACGGGCACCGTTGTCATGGCTTTGACGCTAGCTAACTGTTGCTGAGTCTTTTTTAGCTGTTCACGAGTGGCCGCGAGAATCGGGGTAACACTTCGGTGATATGCCACCAGTCGACTTTGCTGAGCTGGCGTTCGTTCGGGATGACGGATGGCCGCTACAACATCAGCAGGCAGTGCGACCCACTTGGAGGCACTGTCATCTGAAGTGATGGAGAATCGAAATCGGTTCAACACATGACGGGGATGGATCGACGAATGATCGACACGGACCTTTAAAATGCCGTCTTTTAGCTCCCGCGGTTTCGTCAAAAGTAATGTCAATTCATGAGGCTGACCCTGCAACGGAGAAACCGCCCAACCCTGCTTTGGATCCGGCTGCGCTGCCAGAACGGATTGCGCGGGAAAACCTTGTTGCTCGTGATTAGCCACCGCCAAATGAAGTGGAATTTCAATCGTACCGTCAGGTGACCAAGCCACACTGGGGGACGGAACGCTCTCCGGTTGCTGCTGCCAAACGGTTTCCCGATCTTCATCAAGCAAGTGGATCTGGTATCCCTGTAAACGCTTTGCGATCGTGTCCCCACCATCGGTTCGATTCCAGACGACCAAACGTTCCACCGGCACTGATTTACCTAGATCAATTTCGATCCAAGGATCTTTTTGCGAAGCAGTGTGGGTTACCGATCTACCGTTGTAATTACCATCGGTGTTCCCGTCGTTGATGTACTTTACCTCGCCACCAAAGTCGGTCGTACTCTGACTCGGTGTCCCATCCAACGCAACATTTTTGCCGCCGCTGTAAACTTCGATTTCTGCGAGGTGGATCATTTTATTTGCACCCGGCAGGTCAACCCGCACATACCTCGCCTCGGTTGACTGAGAATCCCTTGGCTCCCAAACCGCTGAAATCGAACTTACGACAAAGTTATCGGTTTGTTCCGCAGGCACCTCCAAACGTATCCCCGTGATCAACTGCGTCTCGATTGGATAGTGAAGTTGATACCGATCCGTCTGCGGCAACTCTCCCTTCGCATCAATCCAACCTTCCTGACCGATCACCAGTGATCGCTGCGCGGCTTCGACCGCCTCGGCAATTAAGGGGCGCCACGTTGGCTGTTCATCAAATCCAGCCAACCAATCCACTCGATCAGCGTCAATCTCTGGTCGCTCTTGCGTCAGCTTCTGTTGTAATGATTCAATTTCCTGTTGGAGTGATTTCTGTTGCGTTCGCTGTTCCTCAGACCAGACCTCCAGCAGGGGCCGCTCGTCGCGCTGATCGCTGTCTTCAGATTGATTAAAGAAAGCAAAAAACTGAAAGTACTCATCCTGAGTAATTGGGTCGTACTTGTGCGTGTGACATTGCGCACACGCCATGGTGGTGCCCATCCAAACCGCCATCGTCGTATTCACACGATCGACAATCGCAACGTTGCGAAACTCTTCATTGTTCGTACCACCTTCATTGTTCGTTAATGTGTTGCGATGAAAGGCGGTTGCGATCAGTTGCTCATCGGTGGGATCCCCAAGCAAGTCGCCGGCGATCTGTTCAATGGTGAACTGGTCGAATGGCTTGTTCGCATTTAGCGAGCGAATCACATAATCGCGGTAAGCCCAAATTGTCCGTGGCGGGTCGTCGGCGTAGCCCGCGGAATCAGCATAGCGGGCTAAATCGAGCCAAACGCGAGCCCAGCGTTCTCCGTAGGACTGCTTGTCCAGCAAACGATCGACGTACAGTTCGTAGGCATTGTCACGCGTATCGGCTTCGAAGTCTCTTGCTTCTTGCCACGTCGGTGGCAACCCGGTTAGATCAAGAGACAAACGTCGTGCCAACGTCAAGCGATCTGCCTCTGGAGAAGGCTGCAAACCAAGTGAATCGAGTTTTGCTAACACAAAATGGTCAATCGGATTGGCAACCCAACTTGGATCATTCACCGTTGGAAGTTTTGGTCGCTCGGGTTTGACATAAGACCAATGCTTGGCATAGGGAGCACCCTGTTCAACCCAACGTTTCATTAAGGCAATTTCAGGTTCACTCAGAGGCTTACCTTTACCCGGCGGTGGCATTTGCAAATCAGGATCATCACTAGTGATGCGAACAAACAACTCACTTTCCTTGGGATCTCCCGGAGCAATGGCTGCATAACCGCCGAGATCAGCGGTAGCCCCCGCGAGTGAATCAAGCCGCAAACCGGCTGCTCGCTCTGCCTCGTCCGGTCCGTGGCAGATCAAACAGTGGTTCGACAATAACGGCCGAATCTCACGATTGAAATCAACTACGTCATCGGCATCAGCAGAACCGAGACCTGGCAATGCCATCATTAGGAACACCGCAGGGGATACGCCAAATCGCTGGCGGATCCGTCGATCAAACAAGTACTTGAACAAATTCATACCGTTGTTTGGCGAGCATTGAAACTCAGCAGGGTGGGGCGGGGGGGAGTCGGAGGACTGCGTTTCACAGAACGGGCTCTCTATTCTAACTGGTTTATTGCACAATGGCGCTACCAACAGATCCACCAACTTAGATCCACCTGAGTCAGCCCCCCCGACTTCGACATTGTCAGACGCAATCGGCAACCGGCGCCATCCTGGTCAATCTGCCAGCGCTGATTCCAGCGATTCCCAACGTTCATAAGCAGTTGCCAGCTCGTCTTCGAACGATTTCAATCGGGTCGCATCTGCAGCGATCAGATCGCTTGCCTGCTGGTAGTACTCGGGGGAGGCCATTGTTTCGTGCAGAGCCGCGATTTCAGATTCGATTTTCTCAATCCTGCCGGGTAGCTGATCGAGTTCTCGCTGCTCGTTGTAACTAAGTTTTTTGGCACGAACCGGAGCAGCAGATTTCGAATTTGTTTTTGCCGCAACGGGCTTTGATTTTCCATTGGATGGTTCGGAACTTGCCTGTTCGTCCTGCCGGCGTTTCACGGTGGCGCACCAATCGTCGTAACCCCCGACATACTCTTTGACACCACCGTCTTCGAACACGATGGTGCTGGTAACCACATGATTTAGAAAAGTTCGATCATGGCTAACCATTAGCACGGACCCTTGAAAATCAACTAGCTGCTGTTCAAGGAGTTCCAGCGTTTCGCTGTCGAGGTCATTCGTAGGTTCATCCAGGACGATGACATTGGCCGGTTTCGTCATCAACTTGGCCAGCAAGGCTCGATTGCGTTCCCCACCGGACAAGAAACGAACTTCTGTTCGCGCCCGCTCAGGCGTAAACAAAAAATCCTGCAGATACCCGAGGATATGCTTTGTTGTTTCACCGAATCGTACGGTGTCGCGTCCTTCACCAACGTTTTCTTGAAGTGATTTATTGGGGTCCAGCGTATCGCGGAGTTGATCAAAATACGCGACTTGCATTTTCGTGCCCAACCTGACTGAACCCGAATCTGGTTCAATTTCAGCGAGCAACAGTTTCAACAGAGTTGTCTTTCCAACCCCGTTCGGCCCGATGATGCCAATTTTATCACCGCGCATGATCGTGGTCGAAAAACGATCCAGAATTTGGTTATCGCCAAATGCAAACGACAGTTCTTTGACTTCTGCGACAAGTGTGCCACTCCGTTCGGCCTGCTGCAAATTTAGCTTTGCCGTACCCTCAGCCGACCGCCGCTGCTGACGTTGCACTCGCATTGCTTTAAGAGCACGCACGCGTCCCTCATTGCGAGTCCGGCGCGCCTTGATACCTTGGCGAATCCAAGCTTCTTCTTGCGCCAACTTTTTATCAAACAGGGCGTCCTGTTTTTCGGCCGCCACCAAAGCAGCCTCTTTGCGTTGCAAAAATGTTTGATAGTCACAGGACCAATCAAAGAGTTGGCCCCGATCGATTTCCCAGATCCGGGTAGCCAAGTTCTGCAAGAATGTTCGATCGTGAGTCACAAACAGCAATGTCCCACTCCAGCGACTCAAAAACTCCTCAAGCCACAAGATGGATTGAATATCAAGATGGTTCGTCGGCTCATCCAACAACAAGAGATCAGGCTGCGAAACCAAAGCACTGGCGAGCAAAACTCGACGCTTCATGCCGCTCGAGAGGGTCTCGAATGCAGCGTCACCATCTAGATTCATTCGCGACAATGTTTGCTCAACGGCGTGTTCGATCTGCCACTGTTCATGCGGGTCCTCTGTCCCGGCAACTTTCTGTCCAGCTGCAACAACCGATGATACCGTGCCAGTTTTGTCATGCGGCACCTCTTGGCTGAGTCGTGCGACGGTGGCACCCGGCGATAATGTGACCGAGCCATGATCCGGCGTAACCTTACCCTCCAAAATCCGCATGAGAGTCGTTTTGCCGGCGCCATTTCGACCCAGCAAACCAATTTTCTGGCCAACCTCTATTCGCGAACTGACCCCATCCATTAGCAATGGACCGCGAAAACCGATGGACAAATCGTCGATAGAAACCAAAGGCATGGATCAGGCAAATTTAGCTTGCTGTGACTGTTTACCGCTGGTTTCGCGGAACAGTTCCGCGATCACTTCTTCCAACGGCACATCTTCAACGGCCACATCTTCAATCGGATTGTCGCGTAGAACACTCGCTAGGACACGAGGGACGTCTGCTCGATCAACTCGAATTCGCACCTTTGGCCACGTTTCCTCCAAGACCTCTCCCATCCCATCGAGAGAAGGCCGATGGCCATCGGCAAATTGCAGAGTCACGACTTTGTGACCGGAAAACTTATCAATGATCCCCGCAAGTGAGCCATCGTACTCGATTCGTCCGCCGGCGATCAGGACCACTCGTTTGCAGAGCGCTGCGACATCTTTCATGTAGTGGCTAGTCAGCAAAATTGTGATCTTCCGCTTCTCTTGATAGAACCGCAGAAACTGTTGAATGTTGTGCTGAGCAATGACGTCCAGCCCGATCGTTGGCTCGTCCAAGAACAAAACCTCAGGGCAATGCAACAAAGCAGCGATCAGTTCCATCTTCATCCGTTCGCCTAGCGATAGCTCCCGCACAGGTTGGCTCAGCAGACGGCCAACGTCCAACAAATCGGTCAACTCGGCCAACGTCTTCTCAAACTGGTCGTGGTCAATACCGTAAATCTGCTCATGCAACCGATAAGATTCTTGGGCTGGCAAATCCCACCACAATTGGTTCTTCTGACCCATCACCAAGGCAAAGCGACGGCGATAATCGTTTTTTCGTTGCCAAGGTGTGAACCCCATCACCGAAGCCGTTCCTGCAGTCGGACTGATCACGCCGCTGAGCAGCTTAAGCGTCGTCGTTTTGCCAGCTCCATTGGGCCCAAGAAAGGCAACAAATTCTCCCTGGTCGACATCCAAATCGATGCCTCGTACCGCCTGAACGTCACTATATTCGCGGCGGAACAACCCGCGGATACTGTCGCCCAAGCCCTCTCGTTTCTTGTAAACACGATAAGATTTGGTGAGTTGTCGAACTTCGATGATCGGCATAAGGTGCTGGCTGGGAGTGGATTTTGTCGCATTGGCAACCGGACGACGAGGCAGCTGCGGGCCGCTTCGAATCGGAAGAGCCAACATTGTAGGTTCGAATCCCATCCTTCGTAGACCACCAAAATTGCCCCAAAACTGACCTAGCGAACTGATTAACCATGACGAATTCGCTGCCGCCGCTTCGAATTGGACTCGGATACGACTCTCATCGCTTGGGAAACCAAGGTCCGTTAAGAATCGGTGGTATTGATCTGCCGGCCGATGTCCATTCGATCGGGCACAGCGATGCCGATGTTCTGCTCCACGCAATCACCGATGCCTTGCTGGGGGCCGTCGCGGAACCCGACATCGGCCAACTATTCCCTGATAATGCGGCGGAGAATCGCAATCGCGATAGTGCTGAGTTCCTGCACGAGGCCTTGGTTAGGATTCGCCACCATGGCATGGCGATCGTCAACCTAGACTGCGTGATTTTGGCCGAACGGCCAAAAATGGCACCTCACTTGGCGGACATGCGAGAAACGATCGCAGGCCTGCTGGATCTCGCGGTTGATCAAGTCGGCATCAAAGCCAAAACAGGGGAAGGCGTTGGTTCCATCGGCAGTGCGAGCGCAATCGCTGCCCGAGCAATCGTGCTGTTGCACCGAGCCTCTGGCTGAAGTCAGCGTCGAAACGGCCCCCTCTCTCGCCGTTGCCCCCACTCCGTCCTAATCACTTGCAGGAATCGATCATTGGCAGGTATCGTTGATCGCCTGTATCTCCGCAAAAAACGGGGTCTGCTAAAACGGCCAAGTCTCCTATAATCCCCCGACTGGTCCACTTTCCTCGGCTTTTTAATCGATCAATACGATGAGCACTGCCGCTGCCACCGCGACGGAATCCGATACGACATCCCCTCAACCGGAGATTCGTATCTACAACACACTCAGCAAGCGGAAAGAGTTGTTCGCACCGCTGCGACCGCCAAAGGTCGGCATTTATTTGTGCGGACCAACTGTTTATGCCGAGTCACACATCGGCCACATGGTCGGACCGGTGATTTTCGACACCATCAAACGCTATCTGCGGTACAGCGGGTATGACGTGACACTGGTGATCAATATTACGGACGTCGACGACAAGCTGATTGCAAAAAGCCATCAGCGTGGGATCCCGATGTCCCAAATCGCCTGCGAAATGACGGCTGATTACTTGGCAAACCTGAAAGAGCTTGGGGTCAACCAGATTGATTACCTCCCGCGGGCAACCGACCATATGCCCCAGATCATTTCCTTCATCGAGGAACTGGAGAAAAAGGGATTCGCCTACGCCGTCGACGGTGATGTTTTCTTCGATGTCGCTCGGGACCCGAATTACGGGCAACTGTCCAACCGAACGGCCGATGCCCAACAGGGTGAGGGTGGCGAAGCGGCAGGCAAGAAACGCTCACCGGGTGATTTTGCTTTGTGGAAGAGCTCAAAGGCAGAGCAGATATCGTGGGACAGTCCTTGGGGTCCAGGCCGACCCGGTTGGCACATTGAATGTTCTGCCATGAGCCACCAAATTTTGGGTGATACCTTTGACATCCATGGCGGCGGATTGGATCTGATGTTTCCGCATCATGAAAACGAACGGGCACAAAGTGGATGCTGCCACGATGCCCCCATGGTGAAGTACTGGCTGCACAACGGCCTGATGCGGGCTGGAGAAAAAGGCAAAGTCGGCGGCAAAAGCGATCGCGAGCCGAACCCTGACGAAGCGGCCGCGGGCAAAATCAGCCGTAGCAAAGGCGCTGGTGGCTTGGCGGAATTGATTCGCACCCAAACCGGTGAACGGATCCGATTCTTCCTGTTGCGTACCCACTACCGTTCAACGATTGTTTACGGCGAGGAAATCCTCGAAGAGGCGGGCACGTCGCTGGAGACGTTTTACCGTTTCTTCGATCGATTCAACGAAATCACATCGAAGGTTGAAACCAATGACCACCCCGGTCAGTTGTTCTATGACCTACCAACGCCCAAGAGCCGCTCTGAAGGTGATTTTGATCCAGCCGGTGATCCGCTGTTGACCGAAATCCACGCGGCACGGGAAAAGTTTTTGGCGGCTATGGATGACGATTTCAATAGCGGAGCAGCAATTAGCGTCCTCTTTGATTCCATCCGCTTGCTCAATCGTCATATCGATGCCCATTCGCTCGCCAGCGGAGCTGATCCGGAACTTTCCGAGGTCAAATCGCTGATCAAATCCGCGACCGTTATCCGCGAACTCTCCAGCGTCTTGGGACTGTTCATCAAACCACCGGCAACCGCCGGCGGTGATGACCAGGACACCGCCATGCTCGACCAAGTCGTGCATCTGCTAATCGATTTGCGCAAGGAAGCTCGCGAGCGAAAAGACTATGCCACGGGCGATGCCATTCGCGATCGCTTGAGTGATCTTGGCATCGCCTTGCTGGACAAAAAAGAAGGCACGAGTTGGGAACGTTCGTAAAATCCGACCGCCTACCATGCCGCATTTTGGGCATCGACCCTGGATTGAATATCACCGGTTACGGTGTGATTGAATTGGACTCGAGCTGCCGCATCGGTACGGGACGCGTCCGCTTGATTGAAGCGGGTGTGATCCGCAGTCGCGCCAAAGCGGCAATCGAAGACCGCTTGAAAGAGCTATTCGAGGGGGTTCAAGAAGTCATCGAGCAGCACTGCCCCACGGACATGGCTTTAGAGCAACTGTTCAGTCACTACGAACGCCCCCGAACCGCGATCTTAATGGGGCATGCTCGAGGCGTGATTTGCTTGGCAGCCGGACTGGCCAATATCCCAGTAACTCACTACGAACCAACACGTGTTAAGCGGATGATGACGGGAAACGGACGAGCACCGAAACATCAAATGCAGTTGGCGGTCAAAGCACAACTCGGCTTAGCGGCTGCCCCCGAACCAGCGGATGTTGCCGATGCGTTGGCGATTGCACTTTGTCATCAGGCCGTGGTGGGTGAACTTCAGTGATCTCGTGCTGTCCAAACACAGGTTCAAGATGCACCGCTCAGCAACACCAAGGAGTGAACGTTGATAATCACGATTTCAGGAAAGTTGGCCCACGTCACCGAAACAGCGGTGGGTATCGAATCAACACCTTTTGAATATGAGGTATTGGTTGCCGACTATACTCGTCGCCAACTGCAGAGCCAGATCGGCGAAACCGTACGGCTTCATACGCTTGACTACATCGAAGGCAATGCCCAAGGCGGCCGACTGACACCGCGACTAGTCGGCTTCCAAACGGAACCGGAACGGCAATTCTTCGATCTCTTTTGCAGCGTGGATGGAGTCGGCGTCAAGAAAGCTTTACGTGCGATGGTGCGGCCCGTGAATGAGCTAGCCATCTTGATTGACCAACAAGATGCCAAGGGGCTTTCGGCACTGCCCGGAATTGGCCCCGCAACCTCCGAAAGAATCATCGCCAAACTGCGTCGCAAAATGCCACGCTTCGCACTGATGGTTCAACAAGAAATAGCGGCAGATACCAACGACGCATCCAGCGAGGTGGTGAAGGAAACCTTCGATGCGCTGGTAACACTCGGCCACAGTGAATCGGATGCTCGAAAATTGATTGACGATGCGATCGCCACTGGTAAGAAATTCAAAGACATCGAATCACTGCTAACAGCAATCTACCAACGCACCGGCTAAAAACTCTCAGCGGCGGGCGAATGCTTGGAGATTTTCTTTTAAAAGGAAAATCGGATCGGCACGGTTACCAAGGGCGTCGTCGGCTCATTTACAATGGGCGAGGCTCGGGCATCTCGCCTTACTTCACGATCTTCCTGCCCCCTCTCATGGAGCATCTCATGATTCGCTTCGCTACCTGCCTCCTCTTGCTTGCGGCCCCATTGTCAGCCCTCGCGCACGCTGATCATCACGGATTCGTAGATCTGTTCAACGGTAAAGATTTGAAAGGTTGGTCACAGCGAAATGGGACGGCGACCTATCGCGTCGAAGACAATACGATCATCGGCAAAACAACGGAGGGGAGTCCGAATTCCTTTCTCTGTACCGAACAGCTGTACGGCGATTTTGAACTGATGTTTGATGTGAAAGTTGATAGCGCACTGAACTCTGGCGTGCAAATCCGATCACAAACAAGAGACACGCCCACCGGTCGCGTAAATGGCCCTCAGATCGAAATCGCGACTAATGGAACTGCTGGCTACATTTATGGAGAAGCCGCCGGTGGCTGGATGACTCCGGACGATAAACGAACGCCACATAAATCGTTTAAAGATGGTGAATGGAATACGTATCACGTGGTTGCAGTCGGCCCCAATATTCAAGTCTGGTTGAACGGCCAGCCGATCTCTGACCTCACCCACGACGAACGCTTTCAATCACATCCAAAGGGATTCATTGGCTTGCAGGTCCACAGCATTGGCAAAGGGCAAGGTCCATACGAAGTACGATGGCGAAACCTCAAACTGCGTGACCTGAGCCAATTCAAGTCACTGTACAACGGTAAAGATTTGACTGGCTGGAAAACCACAGGGAACTGGCTCCCACAAGAAGATGGTTCGCTGTTAATCCAACCGCGAAACGGCGAGAAAGGATGGCAACGCTATGATGCCTATCTTTGGTCCGAAAAGAAGTACAAAGACTTTGTATTGGATGTCGAATATCTTTACCCACCCGGTGGCAACAGCGGTATCTACTTTCGCGTTGGTGATCGAAATGATCCCGTTGAACAAGGAATCGAAGCGCAAGTGCTTGATTCAAGCAAGAAACGAGGCCCACTGACCGCTCACGATCATGGCGGAATCATCCGTACTGTCGGCGCGAGAAAAAATATGTCACGACCACCCAACCAATGGAACCGAATGGTAGTGACCTGCATCGGCAATCATCTGCAAGTTGAACTCAACGGTGAACCAATCGTTGATACCCAACTGGATCAGGGCGCGATGAAGGATCGACCGCTGGAAGGCTATATCGGCCTGCAAGATCACGGCCAACCGAACAATCTGAAATTCCGCAACCTCCGCATCCGCGAACTGTAAGTTCCGCACTACGGTTTACGATCGGATGAGATTTGGAATCGATTCCCAGCGTTCGCTAGGCCTCAACAAAGATCCGCCGCCGCGTGTACCGGCGGCCAGACCCTGGATCGATGCAAACGCCATCACGTTTATGCGTCTCCGGCTGAACAGCTCTTAATAAGCTTTGGCAAAGATGGCTTTCTTTTCGGCTGGTTGTCCGGTGAAAAAACATTGCCCAGGCTCATCGTTGTTCTCGCGGGGAACACATCGCACGGTCACTTTGAGTTCCTTGAGCAACGGCTCAAGCTGATCTTCGTCGGAGAAGTGACAAGACGCGAACCCCCCATGGATTTCGTTTTCCTTTTTACAGGTGAAGAAGTCACGAAAGTCTGCCTCATTGCTGATACTTCGCGTATTGTCTTCACGCAATGCGAGCGCCCCGTCAAACAAGGCTTGTTGCATTTCACCTAGAATCGAACCGATCGATGCGACCAGTTCACCGCGTTCCATTGGCACGCTTTTTCCTTGGTCGCGGCGGGAAAAGAAGACGCCATTCTTTTCAATATCTTTGGGCCCCACTTCCAAACGAATCGGAACACCGCGTTTGACATGGTGCCATTTCTTTTCGCCACCACGAATGTCACGATCATCAATTTCCACCCGCACGGCGGCCCCGCCATAGGTTTGACTCGCCAGCTCATCGCGTAGCGAATGAACGTATTGCAGCACATCAGCCCGCTGCTCGGTATCTCGATAAATGGGCAAAATCACAACCTGCGCGGGAGCCAATTTGGGTGGCAAAACCAGTCCATCATCATCACTGTGCGTCATGATCAGGGCACCAACTAATCTAGTCGACACACCCCAACTGGTTGTCCAGGCATATTGACGTTCTCCCGCTTCATCTTGGAAGACAATTTCCTGAGCGCGTGAAAAATTCTGCCCCAGAAAGTGACTCGTGCCGGCCTGCAAGGCTTTGCGATCTTGCATCATCGCTTCAATGGACAGCGTTTCCACTGCTCCGGGAAACCGCTCCGCTGCCGTCTTACTTCCGATGATGACCGGCATGGCCATCCAATTCTCGGCAAAGTCAGCGTAAACGTCGATCATTCTTTCTGTTTCTTCAATCGCCTCTTGGTCGGTCGCGTGGACAGTGTGTCCCTCCTGCCACAAAAACTCGGCGGTGCGTAAGAACATCCGAGTTCGCATCTCCCATCGAACTACATTAGCCCACTGATTGATCAAAATCGGCAGATCGCGATGGCTCTGAACCCACTTGGCATAAGTCGCGCCAATAATCGTTTCACTGGTTGGTCGCACAATCAGTGGTTCTTCCAGTGGGCCCGCAGGTCGCAAACCACCCTCAGGGTCAGGTTCCAGTCGGTGGTGAGTCACCACGGCGCACTCCTTCGCAAATCCCTCCACGTGCTGAGCTTCTTTTTCCAAAAAACTCATCGGGATGAACAACGGGAAGTAGGCATTTTGATGGCCGGTTGCTTTGAACATGTCGTCGAGGGCACGTTGCATGTTCTCCCACAGACGAAACCCCCAGGGCTTGATGACCATGCAGCCACGAACCGGGGAATTCTCAGCTAAATCGGATGCGCGAATGACCTGCTGATACCACTCGGGATAATCTTCGACGCGTGTGGGCTGGATTGCCGTTTTTGGTGCTTTAGGCATTGCAGTGCAGGGCAGGGGAGTAAGGAAAAAACGAGCTCGGACGCCGACATCGTAGCCATCGACGTCCACCAAATGAAGAGAGAGCTATCTAGATTGCCATGCGTGACCCCAGGTTTGGCCCCATTCACCGTGGTCCCGTGTGCTGTGGTCCCGTGTGCTGTGGTCCCGTGTGCTGTGG
>JBMYRF010000001.1:371389-396423 GCA_049602075.1 Rubripirellula sp. | reverse complement strand
GTGGTCCCGTGTGCTGTGGTCCCGTGTGCTGTGGTCCCGTGTGCTGTGTGACCAATACACTCGATCCTAGGGACCGAGCTTGAGAATCACCTGACTGGCATTGGCCACTGATAAGGTCAATCCCTAGGGGAACGCTATCGTCTCAGATTCAGCAACTCATCGAGCAATTGCTGGCTGGTGGTGATCACTCGGCTATTTGCCCGATACTGCGTACTGGCAAGGACCAGCTCCACCAAGTCCAAGCCGATATCGGTGTTGCTCAATTCCAAAGCACCACCGATCACACTGCCAATCCCATTTTCACCGGGACCACCTTGGACCGGTAGACCTGTATTAATGCCTTTTGCATACAAGTTCAGTCCGCGTGATTCCAATCCAACCGGATTGGCAAAACGCGCTAATTGAATTTGACCGAGATCGCGTGTCACGCCGTTGCTGAATACCCCGCGAATATTTCCATCTTCACCGATCACAAAACTGTTCAACACTCCGGGCTCGCTGCCATCTTGACGAGTTGCGGCCAAGCTCGCCTCTTGGGCCGCCAATCCAGAAACCAAACCAAAGTCCATATCAAACTGCAACGGTGACACACTCGGCACGCCATCTCGATTTATCGAGACCCGGTCGTTCGTTGCAGAGACAAAGTTACCGTTACCGTCAAAAGACAGCAAACCAGTTCCCACGGCGATATCCGAGCCGGTCACCGCTTGGTTATCCGGACTATCAGCATACCATCGATAAATCGTTTTCTGATCGGTGCGTTGCTCCAATGTTGCGGTTACACGCACATTCAATGGAACCCCCAGCGAATCGTAAACGACGAAGTCACTCGCTGCACTCTGGCCCACTGCTTCCTGCTTCACGCCAAATGCCAGGTTAGGTGTGGCAACGTTACCAACTTCATCCTGAATTCGGAAAGCTGTTAGATCGATTTCCAAAGCATTGAGTTCACCGGTGTTACTGACGAATCGGATCGATCCATCTTGGATATAGCCACCCGGAACCAATTCACCGGTCTCGCCTGGAATCAGGTTCTCCGAAGACAAGATCGTATTCTGCGAATCGAGCACAACACTTTGAATCCCGGACGAATCCGAGATGAAATCAACGAAATCCTGCATGGTCGAATCAGCTGTAATTTCAAACTCTTTCGCTCCCAGAGCTCGACCACCTTTACGACCACTGTAGCTGAGGGTGCCAACCTCGAAAGCATTTTCGTAAGTCAATCCGTCGCGTTGCAATACGTCGGTCAGCAGAGTACTGCTATTAATCGTTGGTCCGTCCAAATCAACCAGCTGATTTTCGGGTACCGTTAGATCAGCAATCTCTGCATCACTTTTGCTGTCGGTGTAGACCGAACCGGGTGGCACAGTATCAACCAGGTAAAAGTTGTTCTGGTCACCTGCCAGGTTGCGATAGATGCGGACTTCATCATAGGCGGGGAAAGAATTACCAAGACCAGGAGTAGGCGGTGTTGGAAATCCCGACAATGTGATTCGCCCGTTGACGGTACTCTGAGGACCAATCAACGCACTTGGGCGTGTCTCGTTCTCTCCAGCCCGGTGAAACGTCACCATGTAGGTGTAGTTACCGGTAAGCGTCGTTTCATCGAGCTGATTTCCACTCAGTGGTGTCGATCCATCATCCGTGTATGTCCCACCACCGGCCGCGGAATCAAGCAAAAAGAAATCGGATCCATTGGGGCCGGTTCGATAGATGTTAACCGTCGGATAATTCCCTGAACCTTCGACTGGCAAGTTACTAAGCTCAATTTGCCCCGACGCATTTACGGTTGAGGAAATCGCAGAGCTAGGCGTCGCTTCATTTCCAGACGAATCGACGAGGGCGATTCGATATTGGTAGGTACCTGCCGCCAGGCTGCCGGCCCCCGTGTTATCGACATTGATGCTGGATGGATCTGTCAGCGGTGCTGCTCCAACCGATACATCGGATGCGTCCGGCCGCGGTACACTCGCGTCACCAAGCTTCACCGATTCGATAACTTGCGAAACCGTTGCCAGTTCGCCAACCGGTGTAAGCGTTCCCTCAAACGTCACGTTTTCGGTCGCCTTGGCAACACTTTCGGTGCCCAGTGGTACCGACAACGGTTCCAATTGTGTTTTCTGCAAGCGGAACTGTTCGTCAACGCCGTAACCCAACAACCGCTGTCCCGTCGCGTTGACGAGTTCCGCGTCACTATTGAGTTTGAAGATCCCGTTGCGAGTGTAGAGTTGTTCACCTTCGGCTCCCTCCACAATAAAGAACCCGTCCCCCTGAATCGCAAGGTCCGAACTACTGCTGCTGATCTCAATCGTTCCTTGATTGTGGTCGGCAGCAATTTCCGCAACCTGGACCCCCAATCCGATTTGCCGCGGGTTGGTACCGCCATTGTTCGATGATGGGCCTGCACCAAGACTTAGTGTCTGCAGGAACTGAGTTCCAAAGATAACGTCCGACGACTTAAAACCGACCGTTTGTGAGTTGGCCAGGTTGTTACCGATTACATCGATTTGTGTTTCGGCGGCGCTGAGACCGGTCAGCGCAGTGGTCAAGGCAGATGTAAGTCCCATCGACGTCGATGCTCCCAGGCGATTCCGCTGGGAAACTTGCCGATTGAAACCATCCTGCGACTTGAAAGCAAGCGGGGCGGCTACCCCGTTGCTAGCATGCGAGGCACCGCCTCGGCCGCAAGCTCCAGGCAATCGGAAAAGTTCACCCAGTTTGAATTGTTCGAATGTTCTTTATATCCATCGTCTTTTCACCCACATGAACTTTGACAGATCGCTGTTGGTTCTCCTCAGTAGTTTCTACAGTGACGCGATCAACCACTCCGTCAACGTTGCTCAAGTCATCCCCCAAACCGTTAACCGTTTGACCAATCAAGCTGCTGGCAGTTACTAATTCCTGGCTGGCAGAGAGATTTGACAAGGTTTCAGTCAACTGATCCGTCGCACCAATTTCTCGAATGTGGCCGATCTGCTGGACCATCTGCGCGTTATCCATAGGATTCAACGGATCTTGGTTTTGCAGTTCACTAACCAATAACTTCAAAAAATCATCGATCTGGAGATCGTTGTAGGCGTCATTGGTGCCAGAACTGAGCTTTCCGGCCTGCTCAGCCGCAGAAAACTGAGCGGTGGCAGACTGTCCGATTTGTGACATCAATCGTCTCTTTTCGAGCAAACGGGGATTTTTGACCAATCCGGTTTTAGGCTGCGATGATCCGCCAACGCGAGCCCAATCCTGGTCGCGTCAACACCTTCAGATTCTGCCAAGCGAACACGTGACCTTAGATCGCATCGAAATCTTGTTAATTCGTCGAAGAACGTCGCATTGAGAGACATTTCGTTCAACAACATTCGAGCATGGGATTCGAGCGAACTAGCGGTCAAGTTGACCTACAAATGCAGGTCAACACCACTCGTGCTGATGGTTGATGGTGACGCGAGTGAAACCTCAACAGGAGCCTTCGCCGTGCTGGCCTCGGGCCGGGTCACTGGTTTGCGAGGTGATGATGGCGATTGCCAACGCGACTGTTGCCGCTCGTTATCTTGATTATTCCGAAAATCGCCAGCCTCGCGATCTCCTGAATCGATCTCCACCTCTAACCGTTCGACTTGCAACCCTTGTGATTCAAGGCGTTGTCTCAATTCGGGCAGATGCTCCCGCAATGCCTTGCTTGCCGCCTCCGTTTCAGCGACAACCCGAGCCTGCATCTTTCTGTGATGAATCCGCATCTCGACAAGAACGGATCCCAATTCAGCCGGGGCGAGCCGCAGACGCACCGTTCCACCATCCGGTCCAAGATGCTGAAATGCTTTGCTTACCCGTTGAATCAATTTCACGCGTGAAACTGTTTCAGCGGTATTCGCCTTTGTCGACTTCCCCCTGGCTCGATCGTTGGTGGTCGCCGGGGCATCCTTGCCGTCCACTGCGGCAACCGTTCCAACTTGATTGGCACCACCGGTGGAGCTATTCGCCATGCTGGCTGACACACGAGCAGAGCTCATGGCAGCTTGTGCGACTGCGCCCATCGACGGCGTTGCTTGCTGTGTCGAATTAGCAACGGCGTCCATCGATTTGGGGGCAATTGATTCAAGTGCAGCGTTGGATTGTCCACCATTTGCGTTCTGAGCACCCAAGGCCCGCAACAATGCTTCTTCCGCGGGCTGCATTTGCTTGGCAGCCTCATTTCCGCGAACGGCATCGGTACCGCCTCGACGGCCCCGCAATTTACGTGGACGATCAGCTCCATCATGACTGCTGGTCTGTTGCCCAAATTCGCTTTGGTCTGAATCCAATCCGAGCTGGGTCACCTCCCGTTGTGATTCTTCAGCCGAGTTGACCCGTTTAGATTCCTCAGGTACGACCGGCCCCTGCGGGATTTCCTTTATTGCTTTGCTGTAGCGACGGCGATCAGCGACTTCCTTGTCGAGCCCTGCCTCATTGACGACGGTCGCGACTGCTACCGCATCAGCCACCTTCGCTTCACCTTGCTCGGTTTCGGCCACGACTGGCTTCACCAACGTTTCCTGCTCCACATCCACCGTTACCTGCTGGACCTGTTCGTGGGAAACGCGATGTTCGGGAATTCCCTCCTCCTCATTCACTTCTTTTAGATCTACGTTCTCCAGAATCTCGTTCGTCTCGGTCGAATCTTGTCGATCGTCGAGAGGATTGCCCAACGATTCATTGGTGAGGACAGGAAACAGCTCCGAATATTGATCTGTGGCCGAGGGTTCTTCAGCAGTTTCCTGCGGTTCCTCACCCGATTGCACAAGATCCTCAGTGCCCGGCAGACTTTCATCACTCGAATCATCCGTCGCGACGGTTGATTCGACGGTGTCTGATCGGGTCATGTGCGCAAAAACCTGCGCAAAGACATCCTCTAGTCCAGCTGCCTGGGCCGCCAACTGCCCGGCGGATCCAATCGCGCGTATCTTCGTGATTGCCGATGTCGATATCGGCTGGACAGTCTGCGCACGACGCCCTGTATCTAACTCGCTCACCTTCGGCCTCCCCCCGGAACGCCAAAATGCTGTCGGCGGAGCGGTTCGGCGTTAATCACGCGAATACCACAGCAGCCGGGTTAGCGGTTTTGGCTAGCCTCATCGATTAATGTTGTTGTCGGCATCCCTTCCCCAATTCGGCGAAGGATCTCGGCGAGCTTGGCGGCCTCTTCCTCGGTCGTAAACTCTGCCAGTATGTCTCTTCGTTTATCTGTGGGCATAGCTTGAAGGATTGTGACAACCTCATCGATTCTTTCATCCTCATACATTATCAACAGCTGCTGTTTTGCCTGGTTTGCCTCAAGCGATTGAATCGTTCGCTGCACATCCTCAATTCCTTCTTTTTGCGCACCTTTCTTAATCTCCTCCAATTCACTTTGAAACAGAGCGAACCGTTCATCAAAGCGCGTCCGTTCTTCGGTCAGTTCTGCTAGCATTGCAGTCAAATCTTCACTGAACATTTTCTGGCTGCGCAGACGCATGTCCATGTCGTAGCTTTTCAGCTTGCGGGCCTCCAGAACCTCATCAAAATCGGGTTGTTCGTAGTCTTCGCTGACCAGGAGCGCCTGCTCAATCCGTTCGCCTGAGATGTCAATGCCATTGAGCAGGGCAATGATCTTCGTGGAAGTTTCACCATTCAGGCTTCCCTGAAACAAGAAGTAAGCGAGCAGAATGACTTGTGTGAGCACCGTCGCCATGCAGAAGCCCGCAATCGCATTGATCAGCTTGTTCATCATTTTTTCTATCGCTTCCGGATTAGGCTAGCGTCTTCGCGTCAGGGCGTATTTCCGTGATGTTGCATCATCGATTTCCGCTTGCTCGCGTTTTGCTTGTTCTGCCAAGAATTGCTGACGGTCTTTTGCTTCCAACCGCTCAAATCGCTTGACTTCGGCTTCGGCCGCTGCCAGGGCTTGCCGCCGGCGGTCGAGTTCCTGAAGTAGTTGAGTCTTTGTTTGGGCAAGCGATTCCAATTCAGTCAGCAACTGCAGGTCATACCGCCCGCTAGCTAAGAGCGAATCAACAGAGACATTCCCAATTCTTGTTTGGTCGATCTGTCGTAGGGTTTGACGTTCTGCCTCAATTTCGCTGCTTTGATCGTCGATTCGCTTGATCGCAGCGATTGCCTGTCCCATCGCCATTCCCGCGTCATCACGAGCTTGCTGACGAAGCTGCAAAATCGATGCGAAACGAAATTGAAATTTCATGATGTCACGGGACCAGTAGCGGTTGGCCGAGCATTTTGATTAGCCGCAGTCGGATGGCCAGCAGTGGCATTGGCTGCGTTCGCGGCTGAATTCGCGGCAGTGGCCGTGGAGACGGCCCGAACGAGTGAAACAAGCTTGGCTTGAGAAGTTTCCAGGGGAGCGATTTCCATCGAATCTTGTCCCAGAAACTTACGGAGCGGTTCGTGCATCGCGATTGCGGCATCGACGCTCGGATCAGTGCCTTGGCGGTAAGCACCAATTGAAATCAGGTCTTCGTGTCGTCGATATTCGCCCAATTGCCTTCGCACCTGGGACACGGCCTGCATCACCTCTGGACGAATCAAATGCGGCTGCAAGCGGCTAAGACTTTCCAAAACATCAATCGGCGGCCACTGCGATTGCCCCGCCAAGTTTCGACTCAGCATGATGTGGCCATCGAGGAGTCCACGGAGCGCGTCGGCAATGGGCTCGTTGGGGTCATCCCCCTCCACCAAAACAGTGTAAAAAGCGGTAATCGAACCCCGCTCAGTGCGGCCACTTCGCTCGACCAAACGTGGCAACAGATTGAAAACACTGGGGGGATAGCCGCGTGTAGTCGGTGGTTCACCAGCAGCCAAGCCTAGTTCACGTTGCGCGAGGGCAAACCGAGTCACTGAGTCGAGCAACAGCAGGACGTTCTTTCCCTCATCACGAAATTCTTCAGCGATCGAGGTCGCGGTCCAAGCGGCCGACACACGTTGTGCTGCGGGACAATCACTTGTGGCAACGACAACAACGCTCTTCTTGAAACCCTCTTCGCCAAGGGCGCGCGAAATAAACTCGCGAACCTCGCGGCCCCGTTCGCCAACCATCCCAATCACGATACAGTCAGCAGAGGAACCGCGAGCGAGCATACCGAGCAAGGTACTCTTGCCGACACCAGACCCGGCAAAAATCCCCAGCCGCTGCCCTTGGCCACACGTCAACATTGTGTCGATCGCGCGAACCCCCGTTTGCAACGGTTGATCAATCGGTGGACGCGATAATGATTCAGGCGGTGCTCGGTCAGCATCAACGATTCGCAAATCCTGCGGTAACGGCTTTCCATCCAAGGGCCGCCCCATCGAATCAATGATCCGTCCTCTTAATGACGCTCCAACCCGAAGCTTGGTCGAAGTATCAAGCAAGCGAACCGAATCTCCTGCGGAAACGGCAGTCAATCTCTCCAGCGGAGCCAGCACGGGCCGGACTCCTCGAAAACCAATTACCCGACCAAGTGTGGATGAACCATCGCTGGCGTTTAATTCGCAGACCGCGCCAAGTGGTGCGGTCATCCCTTCGAGTTCGATCGATTCTCCCGCGACCGCTGCAACACGACCTCGGATATCAAAAACCACTGACTTGGAAAGCATCTGGCTGATGGAAGCAAGGTCAGGTAGAGGTGGCGAATCGAGCTTGAATTCTGGAATGATCGTCTCACTCATGTCAGCAATTCTCCTAATCGAGCGAGCTGACTTTGGAGTCCAGCTTGGATGTCGCCACCTTCCTGTCGCACAACCACTGAATCTCGCGCAACCGATTCATCTGGTTCGATCGTGGTTTGCTCAGGCAGGTCAGAGGAGTGAAGCATTTCATCAAATGCTGGCCCGAGCATTGCCAAGGTTTCGGGATGCATTGCCAGCACAACTTGAGTGGAAGAACGCGTAAACTTCAAAGCATCGGCCGCCCATTGAACCAACAGGTCCGGTTCCTTCTCCAGCCGATTTCTGACGACAAGCTGAGCAGACTCAATCGCAATATGGTGCAAGGACTCGGCATATTGCTGCATCCATTGCTCGTAGGTCACGTGCAGTTGCTGCACCGCTTGACTGATAAGTCTCAAGCCTTCACGGGCGCGTTCCTCGGATTGTTCACGGACTTTTTGCTCTTCCTCGGCAGCCGCCCGCTTGAGCCCTTCTTGATAGCCGCGTTGATCCGCCGCTTGATGAATTTTTTTGACTTCCTGTTGAGCCTGCTCCATCATTTGGCGGATTTGTTGCCGGCACTCCTCCAGTCGCAAGCGACTTTCACCGACGAGATCATCAAGATTAAAGCCCACCAGCCCGGTCACATCTCGCGCTGCGTTCTTCTTTTCCTCGATCGATTCGGTTTTCAGCACGCTGGCCATCGTTCTAACCTCGAATCACGCAGCAATTGGCACCGACTCAGCAAGCAATTCCAGAGCAGCTAGAGATGCCCGCGCGACGCGTTCTTTCGCCTCATCAATCTCTCGAAGTTGCACGGAACCAAGTCCACTCATGCTTGCGCGAACTTTCTTGGCATGCCCGCGTGGCAGAATCGCGAGCGCGGCTTCCGCGACCGGGTTCGGCAAACCACATAGCGAGAGCATCGCATCGCGTGCATCGACTTTACCAAGTGCTCGACAAAGCTCCATCGGCTCCAAGGCAATCAGATGCTGATGAATGGAATCAGTGGAACGCAATGGAGAAGTGTCAGGGTCGGGTAGTGGTGACGAAGTGATTGAATCTGTCAACGCATGATCAACATGACCTTCAACGTTCGAGCTTACTTCAGCAACCCGTAAATCGGCAACGGAATCTGGTCGAGAATCAAGATGCACATCGGGCTTCGATTGCGACGCGAATGAATCGAATTGCTCCTCACCCACCTCCGCGTTCAGGCCGACCGCCTGCCGAAGTTTCGACGACAAGTCGTCCATCGAATCGTTGACAGCAGACGCAGCCTGGGAGGGTGCCTCCGCAGCACCAAGAGTTGCAGCGATCGGATCACTGCCAGACGGCGAAATATCCCCTGCCAACGAAGCCTTTCTATCAACCGTGGCGTCACTAGGCATCGCGGCAAGAATCGCATCGAGCGCGCGTTGCCCTGTCGGCTTGCCGTCACGATGCTGTTCGGTCAATCGATTGCGAAAATGTGCGGCAACCTCTGCCACTGCAGCTTCAGGGATTTCCCCTAAACGTCCCAAGCGTGCCAACGTGTCAGTGCGCTGTCCGCCATCTAATCGCGGTAATAAACGGGCAGCCTGGACCGGTGCGATCGAAGCAAGCACCAATGCGATTGCCTGAGGGTGCTCGACCACCAACAGTGAGAACAACAAATCGTCATCAACATCACTCAAAAAGGCGAGTGGTGAGTCGGAAACCGAACTGGTCCCCCGGGCTGCAACTGTTGTAGTCGCACCAACATCAACAGTCGCCGCCGGCATCACGCGTGAGACGATCTCGCCAGAATTGTTAGAGTTTTCCTCTGCAACAGGTTGCTGCTGAATCGAAACTCGAAATGCTTGAATTGCCCGCTGACGCTCGAGGGGATCGACATCAGACAGTCGGGTCATCGTCTGGCGTACGGCAACCCTCGATTCATCGCCCATCGCTCCCAGCAACCGATTAGCCGTCGGTGCAGGCAAACTGCTTAATACAATCGCAACGCGACGCAACATTGCGTCACGGTCCGAATCAGAATTCCATCCACTGGCCATGAATGCGAGCCTTCGAGATCATCATGTCTCAGGTCGTTCGATAGCCATCCTAGCTATCGTTCCCACTGCCTACTTGTAGGAGATCCACCAACCAGAAGGAAGAGGAGATTGAAAAAGAGGGCCATCCCAGATGCACTGACGCCGTGCGTCGCAGACTAAGTAATATGGCTTGGAAAAGTCCGCATTTCGGGTGCCAGACTTCAATCACGAATTCAGCAACAAGAGTAAGCGTTGGGTTAAATCAGGTAACAATGCCGCAACTGATCGACGGTTGATCGAACCGGTAAATCCCGCCTGTTTGGTAACCAGTAATCAGCACGGCAGAATCTCATAAAAGCATGGGCTCAATCTAATCCTCAACCTTTATGCGGCCTCACCAACCCACCCACGAATGACGTTGGCTGCTAATTCTGGATTGGATTCCACGACATTCAGCAGTTCATCCTTCAGCGAACCACCTGTAATCGTCATATTATCTTCACTCTCCTTCGCCCCCTTCATCTCTTCGGGCGACCTAGGAATCTCCAGACCGAATCCTTCATTAAACTCCTTGGGAGACGAACTGCCGACGCTTTTGGCAGCGGATCGCGCCACCAGCAATGCTGCCAATGCCAACATCACCAGCGCAACGGTTTGCCAGGATTCAGCGAGCCAAGTCAGCACCATCGCGCTGGCCTGAGCCGCCGGTGCGGCGGGAAGAGGTAAATCGGGGTAGTCCCAAACCTCGACTGGTGTAAAGGGATCCGCTCCAGCAGCGACTTCGGGTAATAGGACGGTAACCGCGGCCTTAATGTTGTTGCTGGTCCGCTCCCTGAGCTTTTGAAGAGCGGCATCATCGATTGGTGGAATGGTTTCCGCCGTCAAGGTCGGATCCAATTTCAACTGTTCTTGATAGTACAACTTGTCGTAATAACTTCTAGGCAGACCAACGGAGGCCCGGATCGTCGTCACCTGCAATGGCGCGGTGCGGGAATTCTGGTACTGCTGGCCAGCAACACCAGTGGTAACACGTTCATCATCTTTGGTCGTGTTGGCCTCGGTCATCTGCGCTAAGCTAGCAGCACGATTACCAATGGCATTCGGTCCGGTTCCAGGCACGCCTCGATCTGGTTGACGATTGCTGGTCGTTTCCGTTTTCCGTGTTCGACTCTGCAGATTGGTTGGCTCCGCATCGTACGTCAACGTTGTTTTTTCAACATCCAAGGTAGGGTCAATTTCAGCGGTTACGGCCACTTGCACCGGATACCCGACCAACAGGCTCCGAATCTTGTGTTCTACCATCGCCTCTGTTTCGCGTTGCTTCCGGAGCAGGGGATCTTCGTCATCTGCGAGAGTGGACGTCGATGTGGAATTTGTATCGATCACGACAACATCGTCACCAGACATACCAGCATAAGACCCACGGATCAGTTCCTTGATCGCCATGATTCGCTGCCTGGCCAACGGAGTAGTACCCATCGGTTGTACGACAACACTTGCTGACTGGGGTCGCATTGAACCAAGGCCACGCCGTTCTCCGCGATCGTATTCGACGCTCGCCCAACGGACGTCAGGGAATTTCGTAATCTTGATGCCCAAGTCTTGTTCCTTGGCATGCATCTCACGTGCGATTCTCAAATCGTTGGAATCAAAGGGGCCTGTCGCATTTAGGGCTTCCCCGATTTTGCTGCCGATCGAAGCCGCCAGTGCTGGTGATTCCTGCAACGCGGCTAAGTATTTTGCACGGGATTCCGTAGGAATTTTGATTCGGTTCCCAACCGGATCAAAGTCACCCAAACCGGCCGCCCCAAGCGCAAGGGCAATATCATCCATTTCCTGGTCGCTAAAAGAACGCCCTCCCAACAAATACTCAGTACCAGTTGACTGATTGCTACGAACGAGGAAAGCCAAACCGATAGCGATCGCAACGGCAAGCATCGTTGCGATTACCCGCGACTGCATTGGCATCGCTTGGAAAACCTCACGAGCTGACTCGGTTGTCTTTTGAATTACACTCATGAATCGAAAGAATCAAACAGATGTGGAAGAGTCGGGTTTCAAATCTGGATTTGCTGAATTTCGCGATAAGCTTCGATCAACTTATTCCGAACCTGTAGCAACATACGAAAAGCAAGGTCGGCTTTCTGAACGGCTGTCAACACTTCCGCTTCGTTGACATCGCCACCGGTTAGCATGGAATGAACCATGTCATTGGCGTCCATCTGCATCGAATTGACATTCTTCACCTGGTCGGTCAGCAGATCACCGAAGTTATCGGCGCCGGAAGCTGCTTGTGTCTGGCTGGTCGACATTCCGCGATCGCCAAATGGCGAAGGTGGACGGAGGGGCGGTTGGATTCCAGCAATCGGCTTCATGGAAAAGTCAGTCGATCTAATCGAGTCCGAAACAGGGCTCTAATCAGGTCGTTTGGCAACTTCGTTGCGGTTGTTGTTAGGCGAGAATCGTCAGGGTTTCACGGCTCATATTCTTGGTCACTTCCATCACACCGACGTTCGCTTCATAGGCTCGAGTCGATTCCAAAGCATCGACCATTTGAGTGGTAAGATCGATATTGGGGTAAGCCACATACCCTTTCCACTTGCCTTCTTTGATCGCCAATGGGTGATTAGGTTGATGCCGGTACAACGGCTCGGTGTCAGTGATTTTGATCTCATCAACCTTCACACCGGAAGCACCTGTTGCAGACAACGAATCATCTGTTTGGAAAACAACCTCTCGGGGCTGATACGGTTTCGCTTCCCCATTCTCATCTTTGAGAGATGAGATGTTGGCAATATTTCCAGACACCGCATTGAGGCGGGTCCTTTGAGCAATCAATGCGGAGGTGCTGATGTCGAGTGAGCTGAGCATATTTGGGGCTCCCGAAGGCAAGTCGAAACTCTTTCACGAACACTTGGCGTGGACGTTACGCGCGTTCACTGATCGCGGCACTAAGTAAGGCAAATTGACTTCGCATCGTGGTCACGGCCAATGAATGCATATGCTGATTCTTGGCAATTTCTTTCACCTGATGCTCAATCGAAATATCGCTACCGTCATGTAGAACAACTTGTTCAGTCGCCTTGCGGGGGCCGGCGAACAGGTCGTCGCGAGTTGTCGGCTCGATAGCACTTGGCCGCCGCTCGGCAGCTTGGATCGACTCCGCCAAAGCATTTTGGAAATCACCAACATCCAAGTCACGAGCCCGATAATCAGGCGTGTCGATGTTCGCGACGTTGCCAGCCAGCAATTCCTGACGCCGCTGCGCGAACGCCATCGATTGCTCCAAGGCCGGAATCGTTGTGGTTTGAAAGATACCGAACATAACTAACTGCCTAAGCTGCCATCCTTCGTTGACCACCCTCAGCACGGAATGCAACCGTCGCAGCGGCACCTCCCTGCGGACAATTCTGCCAAACGACACTCGCTCCAATCGCGCTGGCGACCATCGGCAAACGCTTTGCGCGATTTTCAATGTCGCAACCTGTGTCTGCCAGTTCAAGTTCAAGTCCACGTGGCGTTTCGCAGGCGGTGATGGTCAGATCGCCACCCTCTGGCATCTCGTGCAAAGCTTGGCGAACCAATGCCTTGACCAAATCCGCTGTGTGTTGAGGATCCGCTGGAACGGTGACTTCCGTGTCGATGTCAAGTTCCAAGCAAACCGGCGATGAATGTTCGATCAATAAGGGGGCCGTCACTGATTCGACGAGAACCGCTAAAGAATGGCACGAGTTGAGGTCGATCCACTGATTGGACATGTTGTGCTCCCGATTTCCTTTCGATGTCGCAGACTGGACATTTAACTCCAGTTGCTCTTAAACTCGCATCGACCGACAACGCAATAGAGATCCGTTGTCGAATCGCCCTGCTGGATGGGTCGGGTGACCGCTACCCTGGCGACCCTAGCTGTGAAACAGGCTACTCAGCTTGTGAAACAGAAAACGAACGCCATTCCATAGGCGTTGCGCTGCGGTCAACCATCACTGGATAAGTCCAACTGGCCGCCAGTATCAAGATTAAGATTTTGGCCGCCATAGCCGCTAACCGCTTGGCGGGCATTATCCACCCGTTGCAACTCCTGCTGCAGTCGGTCTCTGCCCTGTACGAGCGATGTTTCACACTGGGCTTCGATTGCGAGCAATTCGAGATGCATACGCTCACACTCTTCTTGCTGCTCACGACACCGATCACGTTGCTCGGTCGTATCCCAAACGCGAGTCTGAGGATCATTCTCTGCTGCGGGTCGCAATCGGTTGGCGAGTTTGGCTAATTGATTCAGCGGAACTTGTTTTTCAGACAAAACCCCCATTAGTTCGGTCATTCGCGATTCCTGGATCGCACCAATCTGACGTTCACTCATCTGCAGCAGCTGCTTCAGCAAGGCCCAACGCTGGTCGATCAATTGCGAAAGTTCCCGTCCGTCCATGTTTTCCCCTTACCTAGGCCCCAGCCACTAGACGGTCATTCATCCAACCAAGATAGGTCTCCCATCCCTCTCGATCATAACGTGTCGTTTCAACAAACCGATCATCCCATTCAGCGGGAATTCGCTGCAGCACCAAGTTGGCCTGTCGAATTAGCAGATCAGCTTCTCGCGCCTTCCCCTGCTCACGAGCAATCGCCACGCGACCAAGCATCGCTTCAAGAGCTGGTGGCTCGTTCATGTACCGAAGCTCGACCGCCTGGTAGACCTCAGCCGCTTCATCCAATCTACCCATGCGTCGAAGTACATCACCCTCAGCCAAATGACAATTGCGTAGCATTGCCTGCTCGCCACGTTCCAGTGGCCGATCTTCTTCACGGTTCGCGAGATAAGCTCGCAGCTTGATAAATCCACCCAGGGCTTTCTGCAACGCTTGATCGGCTTTCGCACGCAGACGTTGTCTGGCTGCTCCCAAAAGTTGGGTTGATGCGGCTTCAATTCGCGGCGAATAGGACGCCATCACCCTTGCGCGGGCTGCCAAGTAAGCAGCCGATTCGGCCCGTTTGTATTCACCAAAATATCGCTCGGCTCCCTCATCCAGATAGCGAATCGCCTCCTCGAGTAGAGGCTGATTCTCCCGAAGCAAGGGAACTTTATCTGCCTGCTCCGCTTGATCTGCTACCAAAAAATTTCGATAGGCCCGTTGATACAGCAACTCCCCCATTGTCAGCAACGAATTTCGCCAAGCAGTACTTTGAGGCGTCAACTCACCATCTTCAAGATTGTCTTGTAAGAACCGGCGAGCGTCATCTAACTCACTTAATTCAGCGTGGGATAAAGCCGCCAACAAACGGGCATCGTATCGCATTGGGTCACGAGGAAATTCAGCAATACAACCCGATAGAGCTGCGATTGCTTCCTCCGGTTGATCCTCTGCTAGCAAAGCGCGTCCGTAACTGACCAATCCTCTTGGCTGCAGGGCTCGCTGCTCGTATCGCAGGTACGGCTTCAATAGCCGAATGCTCTTCTTAAAATGGCGGCCATTTTGATAGGCCTCGATCGCTGACCACTGCGTCTTCAGATACTGGTCTGTATCAAACTGCAACTCCGCCGCTGCCGCGAACGCATCACCTGCTGCACGAAACCGCGTCCTTACCAGAACCGAAATATTGCTTGGGACCTGCCCTCGATTATCTCGGTGATCGTCAAGCGTCACACCAGCCCATTCACGATAAGACATACCTTCCTGAATTAATGCCTCGGCGGCATCAAAAACAGGTGGTAGACGTCGTGCCGTATCGATCGCGTGCTCGTACTCCCGATGGTTTCTTAATTCCGCCAATGCGGACCCCATTCTTCGCTGAAATTCGTCAAACGTGATCAGTTCTGCATCAAACCCACGATCATCCACCATCTCTCGCATGATGTAGGTCGTCGTCTGAAGCACCTCCTCGCCGCGGCCTCGGGCGGCCAACAATTCTATTTCCTCCAAACCACCTAAGATCGCGACGGCATCGAATGGGCGTTGCTGCCGAACGGAAGTCAATCGGTAGAGGGCGTCTTGAACCCGACCCTGCACCAACAAAACTCTCGATGCCCACAATCGAGCCCGAGACGCGACCTGCGGCGCCGCCTGATTTTCCAGTTCTGCCAACAGAGGGATGATCTCCGCCAATTCTGCAACTGCCGGATTGCGGTTGTCATTGGAATCGATCGCGTACGAACCGTCACGAAGCAGGGCTTGCTTGATCGGCACAACCAACTGCAACAACTTCAAATGGTCACGATATTGGGCTGCTGGATCCGCACGGTCAACCATCTTAGGCCAAGGTTGAGACAACTCATCGTCAAGTATCTGATTTGCTTCAGCCCACCGTTTCAAATCGATCAGAGCACCGATCCGGATCAACTCCCCTTTCCAACGCTGTTGGTCCAATAGTGTGTGGTCTTCCAAGTACCGTTCGATCGTCGCCAAGGCCTGATCTTCGATGGGCGAAAGTGATTTCAGCTGTGCCTCGGCTAACATCGGCTGCAGCGGACGATGCAGCGTTGGATCTTGCGAAATGGCCAATCGCAACGATTCGATTGCATCCTCATATTCACCAAGACGGTAGTAGGATTCGCCCAAGACGCGATATCCTTGGGCATCGCGTCCCGGAGGAAATCCACCCTCGCGAGCACGCTCCAGATACGAAATCGCCTCATGTAAATGCTCTCGACTTTGACGCGGTTCAGCGGCCGCTTGAGCTTTCGACACCTTGCCAAAACCGATCAGAAAATCTCGCAGCCGCATCCATTCCTCATGCTGATCTCTTGCTTTCTGCAGCTCCATAGCCGAGAGGTTTTCCTCATCAACACCAGGCAGCTCCGACTGACCAAGTTCGTGCAGCTCGTGATCAAAATCAACGCGTTCGGCCAATTCGCCAGCGACGATCGGCCGTCCAGCCACAAATTCTTGAGAGGCAATCTGGAGAACTTGATACGGGTCCAAAATCGAGGTTTGCCACCACAACGAAAACAACAATCCAAACCCGATGGCCGTCACCAGCGCAGTCAGTCCCATCAGCCCGATTGTGATCTTGTCACGTCGACTTTTGATTTCCGGTGATGGCTCGTTCTCAGCCACTAGAGAACCTCGGTCCAAACAGCTGCAAAAGTGTGATCGCAAAAGCGGGCTAACTTTTGGTCAAGCACTTTTGGCGAAATAGGGGTAGTGGTAGCGATCGAGAATTAGCAGATGCAAGTTTGCTACGACAATACCGACATCAAAACCAGCACAACGCCAGATCGATCACGACACGACTCCCCGCATACATGTGATGTCACACACATGTGATGTCACTCAAACGTGATGTCACTCAAACGTGATGTCACTCAAACGTGGCGGGGGATCGGGCAACCCGTGTCGGCACACTTGGTACTGAATCAATGCGGGCGCAACGCGTCAGGTCGTCGGCATAGCCAGCATGCAGCAGGTTCTTTCCACCCCGAGTTTCACGGAGACACTCTGTCAATCGCAGCGGGTCAACACACGCCGGGGAAGGGAACCACGAAGACCATACTTGCTTGGCTAGTACGGAAGCGTCATCTCCTAGCTGAGCGTTGTAACGTGTTTCACAGAGCGAAACCAAAGCACCTGCGAACATTACATCCTCGACCGTCAGCTCACCATCTGTACCAGCACACACCAAATGCACCGACTGGTGACCTGCCAAACGATCGCCGACAGCCGATAAATTTAGAAAAGCTCCCGCCAGAACTTTTCCCGCTCGCTCCGCAAATTCGATTGCACGAGTGCCATTGGTCGTCGTTAGGATCAGCGATTGATTGGCGACGCGATCAGGCGTGTATTCGGCAGGTGAGTTTCCCAGATCGAATCCCGAAATCGGCTTGCATCCGCGTTCACCGCACAGAAGTGGCGTCGGTGAATACTGACTGGCCAGCGTCCGAACCTGCCGCACCTCGCGACAGGTGATGATAGCATTCGCACCATTCTGCAGCGCGGTACACATCACTGACGTGGCCCGTAACACATCGATTACCACCGCGACATCCTTCTCACCGATGCGATCGGAGACGGCTTGATCATGACGGGGCAACAACGTGGTGGACAATTGCATTTCGATTTCAGTCAGACGATCAAGCGACGGTGCAGCAGCCTAATTCCTGCCAAGCACAAGAGCGCTACGGAAAGAAATAGCGGATACAGTTTCGAATCTTTTGCCCGGGGACATAGGCAACGGGTTGCCCAACAATCCCTTGCCCGACTTGAACCGGATTCAGGGGCTGACCAAAGCTAATCAGAGCACCACGGGGAATTCCCGCGCCGCCAGGGGGCGTGGCGACCGGTGCGACTGCCGCCACCGCTTGCGGCGCCGGTTGGTAGGTAACGGGTCCCTGATAACCAACCGGGCCCTGATAACCGACCGGCGCACACCCCGGGTTGACACTTGCCGCCACATAGCCGCTTGGAGCAGTCACGCAATTGCAGTTGTTTACCGTGGCGTAGCCGGTTCCCAATTGAGGTGGAACCATTGGGGCGTAGTCACCGCTTGACTTGACCGCCGCCGGAGCAACGCCGTTCGGTACGGGCGGAACACTGCTGGGTAAGGAATTCGTCGCCGGTGGTTGCGTTCCAAAACCGGGTGAAACCGTCGTAGCAGGCGGCGAGACGATTGTTGGGGGTGTGGACGTAGAGGGAGGTAATGCGGGAGGGGGTTGGGTCATATTTGGTGGTAGCGCCATGCCACCTCCTGAAAGACCACCACTGTTTGCACCCATCGTGTTCCCGGGTGTCATCGTTCCACCGGGTAATGTCGGGGCTTCAAACTGCTGCATCATGACCGCATGCCGGACGGGATTCGCGCTCTGACTTTGACTTGATTGACTGACTCCCGTGGGCGATTGAAAGCCAACTTGGCTAAGCTTGGTTCCTCGCTCGCGAGACGGAAAGGACTGGACCGGCACAGGTTTCCGCACGACGTCACCTGTACTGCTTGACTGCTTGGCGTTGGGGGAACCGATCGGCATGAGCCGAGTGATTGGTGTATCAAGCGACTGAGCCACCGCAGAGGTGACCATCACGCAAGACGAGACGAGGACGCAAAATAAGGCCGCCAACGGAGATATGAGAACATTGGACTTGGGGAACATGCCGATCCTCGCTGCGTGTATTGGGGGGCCGAAATCTCTCGACTCCTCGCTCCGAGTTGAATGCGTAAACGGATTCTTCAGGCACTGCAAGATCGATGCCAAAGATTGGCAGTAGGCGAATTGTCGAGATTCAATCGTCACCAGTGCGATGCACTATGTAAGAATTGCAAATCAACTACCAGCATCCGTCCTAAGCTCAGTTTCACGTGGTTGAGAACCGAGTATTCGAACTGTTGCAATGATCGCGGCGACCCCCGCGAGCAAACTGATCCACGGCGAAACTCCCCACGCCGAGGGGAGCGTACCCAGGACAATGCACAGCACGGCAACGACGATCGCGTAGGGCATCTGCGTGCGCACGTGTGCGACGTGATCGCAATCGCTGGCTCGGCTCGATAGCACGGTCGTGTCGGAAATCGGTGAACAATGATCACCAAAGATCGCTCCTGCCAAAACGGATCCACAAGTGGAGAGAACGATCGCTCCGGCGGGTCCACCGCCGGGATCTAACTGCAGCGCGAGGGTCACCGACAGTGGGGTTAGAATTCCCATCGTTCCCCAGCTCGTACCGGTTGAAAATGCCATCGCCCCGGCGGTCAGAAAGACAACCGTAGGCAACAACCGAGGATCCAATCGGTCGGACAAGACACTCGCAAGGTAGCCCCCTGTGTCCAATCGACCTGGCTCCGTCATGGCCGACAAAGCCCAGGCAAACCAAAGGATCATGAGGGCTGGCAACATTTGCCGAGCCCCCATCAGCGATGCGTGAAGAATTTGGCGAACATCCAGAGATCCCCATAGCTCGGTGAGGTAACTTGCAGTAATCAAGCCGAGAAAACCGCCTGCAATCAACGCTACATAGGCGTCCCCATTGCCAAGAACGAGTCCTGCAGCCCGGAGAGCCCCACCCTCGATTGCTCCCAAATCGCCGACCGCCTGCATGCCGGTCAGCACCAAAACAATCGCAACCGTCAACAGACACAACAACACTGGAAACACAGCAGCAGCCCATAACCGCGGGTGGTCTGCCGGTTGCTTCGAATCCGAATCACCATCGATCGCGGCCTCCTGGTCCAACAGGTCCTGCTCGACCTTTCGCATCGGACCAAAATCACGACCGGTCCACGAGACGACAAAAACCATCGCGAGCGCTAACCACGGATAGAATCGATAGGGAATCGATTGGATAAACATGTCAAACGCCGCCGACTTTTCCTCGATCCCTGCGGCTTTTAGCCCCTCGCCCATGTAACTGATTTCGATGGCAGCCCAAGTGCTAACAACGGCCAGACCGGCCACAGGCGCGGCGGTGGAATCGACCAAGTAGGCGAGTTTTTCTCGCGACAAGCGATAACGATCAGCGGTGGAACGCATCGTCCCGCCTAGCAGCAACGTATTGGCGTAATCGTCAAAGAAAATCGCCAAACCCGACGTGGCGATCATCGTTTGTGCCCCACGACGCGATTTGATCTTTTTTGAAAACAAGCGGATCAGGGACCGCATGCCACCACCCCGCTCCAAAACGCCGACCATTGCCCCCAGCAACAAACTGAAAGCCAGCGCCTGCAGATGCGATGTCGTAAATACCGACGTTTCCATCGCAGAATAAAAAACTCGCGGGGCATTCCACCAGGCAAGTTGTTCATCCCGGACCGCCAGCAGGACGGAGCCCACCAGGACGCCACAAGCCAACGGAATGACGACCCGCCGCGTAAGGATCGCGAAAAAAATCGCGACGAGAGGAGGTAGAAGGCTCTCAGGACCCACTTGAATCGCTATTTTTTCGCGGCGGCCGACCCAAGCACCGGCGGGACTAAAAAGCAAGCATCATCTTTTGCGGGAGCATTCTCGAGAGCTTGTTGATTTGTCAAACCATCGACGCACTGATCTGCTCGCCACCGATTTTCGACGTCCAAGGCGGTCGTCATCGGCTCAACCTCCTCGGTTTCCAAACCCGAAAGGCGCTCCACGAATCCGAGAATGCTATCCAGTTGAGGCCGAACGGTGGCGACCTCCTCATCGGTGATCTCCAGCCGAGCCAAGAGAGCAAGTTTGCGGACTTCTTGATCAGTCAGCGACACAACAATTACTTCTTTTCGGCGCCACTAACGTCAAACGGCTTGACTTTGACCGTTTTTCGGACCACGCCGCTGCGAATGCACTGGACGCAGACCCGCATCGTTTTGTTCTCGCCACTGGGCAAAGTGACATGAACTTTCTGTAGGTTGGGCACAAACTTACGGCGAGTAATTCCGGTGATTTTCGTACCGACACCGCCGAGGTACTTGGCTTTACCGCGTGTTTCGACGCGATTGCCCATCTGGACCTTCTTGCCACACGCTTCACATTGCCGAGCCATCAGGATTCTCTACTGGTTCTTACTAGAAATTGGGTTCTTGGAAGGATGGAGCACTATAGCCGGGTTCGCTACTCACCGGAAGCAGGAATCCTGACGTTGGAGACATTGTGGCACGAAATCCGAAAGATTTACCAGATTCAGTTCAGATCTTCGAACGATCAAGCCGATGGACCGAAAAGCCTGTTTAATCGTCAAAGTTTAACAGCAGATGCCTCCCCCCACTATCGCGGTCGCCCAAATGGCAAGCAAACAAATTCTCCTCGCCAGTCTCGTCAGCCTCTTGATGGGCATCGGCTCTGGTTGCAGCACGCTGAAGCTGCCAAATCTCCCCAATTTTCCGTTCAGTTCCAGGGGCACCGACCCCGTTGAGATGTATAAATCGGCTGATTTCCCAGTCGTTGGCTCGGTCAGCGAGCAAGCCTATCACGGTGTTCGACAGGCGAAATCGCAGCACGCCGTGGTTCTGGAAGTCGTTGGTGACAGCGAACCCGTGCGGGTTCTGCCCCTGCCCTCGGGCCAAACGGTCTACGTCAGCAATCTGCTCAGTGATACCGGCGTCGCAAAGAAACTGGGTGTGATCGAGGCGACTCTCTATCGAAGTGAAGCCGATTCCATTGGCGGTCTGCCGATGGAAGTTCGGATCGCGGGCGATGGACAAACCGTTCGGCCCGAAAGCGATTACGCCCTTCGACCGGGCGACCGACTTCGAGTCGCCGAGGGTGCACACCCACTACTGGAAGGACTTTTTGGATCGGTGCTAGGCCTTTAAGTCCGCTGGCCTGTCAGACGACTGACCGTTCAGGCAGGTCTCCCGAGAAAAATCTGCGGGAGGATAAATCTGCTCCGTAGAAAAGGCAATCTTCCGCTTTTATCGTGTTCCGCCTTTGCGGACGCTGGTGACCAACAAGCAGCATTCGCGCCGCCGCTCGATTTCGTGTTCATCAGTAAATTCCGCAAACAAATTCGCGAACTCAGTGCTATCCGTCGAATTCGCGTGCGACATTCGTCTAACGAATGCCGCTCTGTGGGTGCTTGCAATCAGTCAAGTTTTTTGACGCGAAGATTGCGAAAGTAAACAACACTTTTAGGATCGTGAGCCTGAAGGGCAAACGTGCCCTCACCGAGGCGCCGCTCGAAATCTTTGCTGAATGCAGCTTGAACCGCTGGTTCAGTGTACTCAACCAACGTTTTACCGTTCACCTTCAAGGTAACGACTTTGTCTTGGACGATGATCTCCTGCGTATACCATTCATTATCTTTGACACCGGGATCCGCCACATTGTCCACACCGTACAGGCTGCTGGTCTTTTTAACGTCACGGTGGCTCACGTTGACTTGGCATTCAAAGCCGTACTTTGGCCATCCTGACTCCTGATACCTCGTGTGAAAATAGATACCGGCGTTGCTGCCGGGGGTGGTCATCACTTCTGCCTTGAAGTGGAAATTCTTGAACGGTGCAAGATCACCGGTATAGAACAAATGGCAACGTGGGCCGTCACACATCAGCGTTCCATCTTTTACTTTCCAGCTCTCTGGATTCTCTGCTGATGGCCTCCACTCGTTCATCGACTTGCCATCAAAGAGCGAAACAAAACCTTCTTCAGTGGCGAGATCTGCCGCGAAAGCAGGACTCACAAACGAGCAAGCCACAGTAAGACCGCAACAAAGCGTCATCAAAAATCGATTGGTCATTGGCACACCAGGTAAGAGCAGGGCAGGGCAGGGGACGCGCAAAAAAAACCGCTTGCAAACTCGAAGTTTCAGCAAGCGGTTCAAGATTCTAATCAGCGACCCTAGCGAAGGTCACTTGGACTAGTTCAGATCCGGAAAGATTTACAGTCCGGCGTCAGTGGCGGGGAGTTCGTTGTTCTCGATCTTCTCCGAGAACTTTTTGCCATCCTTACTCTCTAATTCACCAGCCTTTTTGAAACCCTCCAAGATTTTTGCCTTGGCTTCTTCCGGATTTGCTTTCACGTAATCCTTGGGAAAATCTTCTGCCTTGAGGAACTTGTGAAGGGCCTTGCCATACTCGTTTCGGACCTTCTTCTTGTCCTCGCCTTTGACGTGACAAACGTAGCAGCCAGCTTTACGCCCAAGTTTTTTGAAGTCCTCATCGACTTCTTCGCCGCCAAGGAATTTTCCTTTCCATTGCTTGCCAAATTCACTGATAGCCATCGCCGGACTAGCAAGCAGAACCAAGCAACCAAACATCACAACCAATCGTTTCATTCAGAATTCTCCAGGGCTTTGAGCATCATTTCCGGCACAGTTTCACGCTTCCCAACCGCTAACAAAAATGCCGCAGAGGAAACAACCAGGGGGGGTAGGGCCGTGAGGAAGATCGAATTCATTCGATCTCCTTCAATTAAGTCTCAGACGACCCAAAAAGTCAAATCGTGATCACGATTCTTCTGGTTCACTCGGGATATTCTGCTCCGATTCGATCGCAGATCCACTCCCCCTGCTGGAACTTTCATCGGGAATATTCGGCAGTGAATTAGCATCAAATCCAAGGGGTGACAGATCATTTTGCAGATAATCGGCCGCAATCCGCTCGTTGGCAGGGATCTCGGCAACACCAGCGATCGCCCAATCCACTTGCCAAGTGGGGCGTAGGTCATCGACCCACGCGGGCGTCGAGACCACCAAATCATTCATTCGTGTGATCGACATTTCCCCATCTGCGGCAAACAGTCGCAGAACAGGATCAGCCAGCGTCGATTCCACATCGTACGCATTGGACACTCCCCGCAAGGTTAGTAGCGGGAGTGGCGACTGTAGGGTCGGAATCCCCAAGAATTCGAAATAGGGGAGCGAGGGATCGACCCAAAAAACACTTTTGCGGGCGAAACGGTCAACCGGTGCAGGATAGGAGCCGCTAACACCAACCCGCGTCCGCATGATCCCCAATGGCGCATGAACTGTGACGTAGGTCAATGACAGCAGGATCGGCTCGGCACCCAGCGGTAATTCCTGCAACGCACCTGCGGTATCAATCATCCGCTCGGTAACCGCGAGCAATCCATTATCCCAAAACACCATCAATTTCGCCGCATAATCCATGCCCAGCATGGTCATCTGCCCACGCACGATCACGTTATTCAATTCCAACCAGACTTCTGGATAATCAACGATCTGCTCACGATTCTCGATCGACAATTTCTGAGGATCGGTGATCACCTCAAAGGCGAATACTTCATTTTGTAGAGTCGGATTGTTCACGGTCACGGTGCAATCCGTTAGTCGCACCAACGGATTATCGTGGATTTCGAAAATGGCCCCGCCTTCGAATTCTCGACTTGGAACATCCCATATGAAATGCAGATCTTCGAATTCGACCTGATGATTACCGACTGTGCACATCCTCGTTCGCTCCATGCTGCGAAACTCGCCCGTGACAAAGACGATGCGACTGCCGCCAGGGACAGTTGAGGTAATCAGAACATCCGTTTGCAATTGCACCGGCCCACTAAAAACCGTTTCAGTAGCAATCTCGATCCGATCTGCATCATGCATCGCAGCCAAGTCAAACGCTTCCTTGAGACTGACCGCCAAAGCAACTCCAGCTTCCTCACCAACAGAAATTTCCGCAGGCGAAACCAGACGAACGACGGAAAGCGAAGCGACAGGATCGGCATCAACTTCATCATCAGGCATTCCGCCAGGACTTGGATCTACTTCGATCGATTGACGCTCTTCGGGATCCAGTAATTCTGATTCGATTCGTGAATCCAAGTTGGTTCCGTTCTGATTAGACGATCCCAATTCATTTCTTGAATCCTGTTCCATACCGTTGGAATTCATTGATTCCAGTTCGCCGAAAGACCCCGGTTCGGTTCGTGGCTCCGCTCCGCCCGGGGACTCCAAATCGCTCGGGGACTCCAAATCGCTCGGGGACTCCAAATCGCTCGGGGACTCCAAATCGCTC
>JBMYRF010000001.1:371106-371289 GCA_049602075.1 Rubripirellula sp. | reverse complement strand
GGGGACTCCAGTTCGCCCGGGGACTCCAATTCGCTCGGGGACTCCAATTCGCTCGGGGACTCCAGTTCCCCATCAGGATTCAGTGCCCCCTGTTGGGTCATTTCACTAGGTTGAGACTCTGCTGTCGAATCGAAACGGCCCGACGGTTGTGGCAGTGTGTTTGTTTCCGCCTCGTTAATTAAT
>JBMYRF010000001.1:0-371008 GCA_049602075.1 Rubripirellula sp. | reverse complement strand
CGGGGTTGGCTCTTGTGGAACGATCATTTCTTCCGTGCCATCAGACGGGGCGGCCGCAACGGAGCCGCTCGAAGGCCGCACCGCTGACAACGGCACAATAATGTCCTGGCGACTTGCGGCGGAATCCAAATGCAACCAGCCACCAATGGCCAGCAGCAGCGTGACAGCGATAGCCCACGGCCCATGCTGCTCCAACCATCGCAGCAAGATGTTCGGCTCGGAAATCGTCACGGGCCCGAGAGTTTGACTGCGAATCAGCCCATCTCGGACTGCCACCTCGCGTAAATCGGCGATCAAATCGCCAGCAATTTGATACCGATCACTTGGATTCTTGGCCAACATTTTCTGGATGACCGCAACCAGATTCTCACTGACCTCGGAACGCAGAACACTCGGGTTCGGCGGCGGCGAATTGCCGTGGCTGAGTAGTTTTTGAAGCATCGTCCCGCCTGGGTAAGGCGGTTGCCCCGTAACCATGAAATACAAGGTGCAACCAAGCGAGTAGAGATCGCTTCGCAAATCTGCATCTCGAGGATCACGTGCCTGCTCGGGAGAAATGTAGTCAAAGGTCCCGAGCGTGACCCCGCTTGCCGTCATGTCCTCGCTGAGATCCAAACTATCGGAGCGAGCCAAACCCATATCGACAAGCTTGATTTTGCCTCCTTCGCCAATCAGCACATTCGAAGGCTTGATGTCGCGGTGGACGATACCCCGGTCGGCGGCATGCTGGAGTGCGTCGGCGAGCTGGCAGGTGTAAAAGACTGCTTCGTCAATCGACAGCACACCGTTGTGATTTACCAGATCACGGATATTCGTTCCTTCGATGTATTCGAAAACGATATAATGCCACTCATCTTGGACGCCTGCGTCAAAGACTCTCGCAATTCGGGGATGATCCAGCTTCGCTGCGCTTTGGGCCTCGTTGCGATACCGCCTCTGCAAATCAGTGTCATCGCGAACAAACGGGATTACCTTGATCGCTACCGTCCGATCCAATTTCTCATCATGAGCGCGAAACACCGCCCCCATTCCTCCGCCACCGATCAACTCCTCAAGCCGGAAGTGGTTCAGGCATTGGCCCAAAAGAACCTGTGAGACTTCGGCTGGCGATTGATTCAATCGCCCCGATCGGCCAAGCGGCTGATTGGCCCGTGAAGAACCTCGGATAACGGTTTTAGCCTGAGCAATTTGCTCCACGTCGGCATCGGAACCTTTCGAATCCAAGCCATCACCACCACCGCTTCGATGAACGGTTGATGCTTCAGCCCGAATTGATTCTTCCGGTGGCATCACAAGCCTAGTGGGGGTTGGATAAATGCTGCGAAGCAATGCTTAGCAGCAACCGTAGTGGACGGCCGGCCTTACCTGCAACCGATTCCTACCTCATGTAAGTAAAGGTGTGGTCGACGTTTACGAAAAGTATGACAAGACGCTACATTTTAGTTTCCACCCCACCGGCGGTCAATCAAACGGATCTCGTCGAGACGAGAAGTCAATGTGCCTCGTGCACATCGAACGGCAAAGTTGGGACCGCGGCCCCGCAAAGAAAGCAATATTTAACGCAAAGCGGAGTGCCTTATTTCCGTTTCCGGTCCTTTCCGGAGGAACAGGGGGAAGCGGTATACCCAAGATCCGCAAATTTCGCCCATAATGCCTTTCCGCCTAAATCTGCTTTAAACCCTCACAGCTCGTAAAACACACTTGCGGTTGCCAAAACGTGTGGCGAAGGAAAACACAACATGATGGCATTTACTAAATATCTCATTTGGACTCTGCTCGTATTCGTCGCGATCACGCTTTCTCCAGCGTTAGCGGTCGCCCAACAGGATGCTCAGGCCGGGGCCGAAACGGCGACCACAAACGCCCCCAGCGAGGAAAGTCCTGCGGCTGAGGTTGCTACCACAGAAGCTGCAAATAGCGCAACGGCAAACAATCTGCAAAACACCGGCATTCCGTTGATTTCATATATCATTCCATTGTTCGGAATCGCTGGACTGCTCTACACCTTTTGGAGATCGTCCTGGGTTGCCCAACAGCCGGTTGGCGGCGACAAGATGGCTCGGATAGCCCAGAACATCACCGAAGGGGCGATGTCGTTTCTGAAAGCCGAGTACTCGATCCTCGCGATCTTTGTCGTTCTTGTCGCGGTCTTGCTGGGTTATGGCGGTTCGACACAAGGCGACAAGTCCTCCCCGCTGATCGCACTTTCGTTCGGCTTGGGAGCCGTTTGCTCCGGGCTAGCGGGGTTTATTGGGATGAAGGTTGCCACAAAGGCCAACGTTCGGACCACCAATGCTGCTCAAACAGGCCTCGGCCAAGCCTTGGAAGTTGCCTTCGCCGGCGGCTCGGTGATGGGCATGGGAGTTGTTGGGCTGGGTGTGCTTGGATTGAGCGCCCTATTTGTCGTCTACGCGAGCATGTTCGGCCTCGATTCTGAATCCAGCCTGATGAGAGTGATCACCGTTTTGACCGGCTTCTCCTTCGGAGCGTCGTCCATCGCGTTGTTCGCTCGAGTCGGCGGTGGCATCTATACCAAGGCTGCGGACGTGGGGGCCGACTTGGTCGGAAAGGTAGAAGCAGGGATTCCAGAAGACCATCCACTCAACCCGGCGACGATTGCCGATAATGTGGGTGACAACGTTGGTGATGTCGCGGGTATGGGAGCCGACTTGTTTGAATCCTATGTCGGGTCAATCATCGGGACGATGGTGCTTGGCGTCGCTTTTTTCACGACGTTCAACGAAGGTGGAATGGATAGCTTTTATGGCCTCTCGGCTGTTTTGCTACCGCTCGTTCTCGCCGGTGTGGGCATTTTGACGTCGATTATTGGAACCTTCTTGGTAAAGGTCAGAGAAGGGGGAAATCCTCACCATGCCCTGAATATGGGCGAATTGGGATCGGCTGTAATTCTGCTGATCCTGACTTACGCCATCATCCGCTTCATGTTGCCCGAGAGCTGGACGATCACAGGCGACGAATTTCAGTACACAAGTAACGGCGTATTCTTTGCCATCTTGTTTGGCCTCGGGGCCGGCCTTGGGATTGGTAAAATCACCGAGTTCTATACCGGAACGGGAACACCACCGGTCAAATCAATCGTTCGACAAACGGTGACCGGCTCGGCAACGACCATCATCTCTGGTGTCGGCGTTGGCATGATGTCGACTGCGATCCCAATCCTGATCATCGCCGCAGCAATCATTGGCGCTTATTCGCTGGCCGGTTTATATGGGATCGCGATTGCTGCAGTCGGCATGCTATCCAACACTGGCATCCAGTTGGCGGTAGATGCATACGGACCAATTTCAGATAACGCGGGCGGTATCGCGGAGATGGCCGAATTGCCCAGTGAAGTCCGGGAACGAACGGACAAACTGGACGCAGTCGGCAATACCACTGCGGCAATCGGGAAGGGATTTGCCATTGGCTCTGCCGCACTCACGGCTCTGGCACTCTTCGCCGCCTTCATCACCGCATACAACGCCACGCACCCTGACACCAAAATCGATGCGATCGACATCACTAACCCTTATGTGATGGCATCCCTATTCGTCGGTGGAATGCTGCCCTTCCTATTCTCCGCACTTTCGATGAACGCCGTGGGGCGAGCAGCAATGTCGATGATCGAAGAGGTCCGCCGACAATTCAAGGACATCCCCGAATTGAAAGCGGCGTTGAATGTTATGAACAACAATGCGGGCAAGGAATTCGAAGATTGGTCGGAAGCCGATCAGGCGACCTTCCAAGCAGCAGATGGCAAAGCCGAATACGGTAAATGCGTTGAAATTTCGACCAAAGCGTCGATTCGCGAGATGGTCTTGCCCGGCTTGGTTGCGATCCTCGTACCAGTCGGCTTTGGATTCGTGCCCTCCATGGTTGGCTTGGGCGGAAACACCAATGCACTGATGCTCGGCGGTTTGCTTGCCGGTGTCACGGTCAGTGGTGTCTTGATGGCTCTCTTCCAATCCAATGCTGGTGGTGCTTGGGACAATGCAAAGAAGATGATTGAAGAAGGTTTCGAGGTGAACGGCCAGATGCTGACCAAGGGTAGCGATGCCCACAAAGCCGCTGTGGTTGGTGACACCGTGGGCGACCCCTTCAAAGATACTTCCGGGCCGTCCTTGAATATTCTATTGAAGCTGATGAGTGTGGTTGCACTCGTGATCGCTTCCCTCATTTAAGACGGCTCCTGATGGCAGACAGAATCACTGGAATCCTGACCCCGAATATCACTCCAGTTGATGCAGCGGGGCGAATCGACGAAGAACGATTGCGTGGCTACGTCGATTGGCTGATTGACCGAGGAGTCGACGGTATCTACCCCAATGGTAGCACCGGCGAGTTTGTCCGGTTTACCGCCGAGGAACGACGACGAATCGTTCAAATTGTCGTGAAACAGGCCGATGGACGAGTTCCAGTGCTCGCCGGTGCCGCCGAGGCGAACGTCAAAGCAACAATCGAAGCCTGCAATGCCTATGGCGATATGGGCGTGCGAGCTGTCGCCATCGTGGCACCCTTCTATTACAGACTGACAAGCGAAGGTGTGTATGCGTACTTTCGCGAGATCGCCGAACATGTTTCGGTCGATGTCACGCTTTACAACATTCCTCTATTCGCCTCGCCCATTGATGTCGAAACCGTCGTTCGACTTGCGTCTGAATTTCCTCGGGTGATCGGGATCAAGGACAGTAGCGGCGATCTCCCTAACATGATGCGGATGATCTCGGCGATCCGCCCGATGCGTGATGATTTCTCGTTTCTTACCGGATGGGATGCTGCTCTCGCCCCAATGCTCATCGCCGGCGCCGATGGCGGCACCAACGCAACAAGCGGTGTCGTACCCGAACTCACTCGGGCCGTGCACCGAAATGTGATCACCGGCAACCATCAAGAAGCGATGCGTCTGCAGTACCAATTACTGCCACTCTTTGACGCGATGATCTCGCTGGGTGAATTCCCCGAAGGTTTTCGCGCTGGTGCAAGGTCACGTGGCTGGAATCTTGGCCCCGGTCGCGTACCACTTAGTGAACAACAACGTGACGCCGTGGCGAGAACACAGCGTGAAATCGACGCACTCGTCTCCGAAGTTGCCGGCTTAGACGAATCCGTCGCACTTCCACCTGAGACCATCGAACAGATCGTTCAACGGGTGATGCGACAACTTGGTTCACCCTCATAAAACCTTGCAGGCCTTTAGCCAGCAACTTGGTTGGCCTGCATTCATGCAAGCTCTCCGCCGATTTCAATCGATCAACTGCAGCGGTGTTAAAGTCCCAACCGAGATTGGCTCAAACACGACGGGTTTGATTTTTTCATTGGCCAGCCAGACGCAGTTTACGACGAACTCAATCGCATGGGGCCCGTTGATCGTTCTGCTACGAATCTCAATCGGCACCTGTAAATCGGCTTGAAGTTTTTTCCATTTGGTTTGCGTTCGGGCAACAGGGACTGCGGCCTCTCGCGTCCGCTTCATCTGCTCCAGATCAGCCGACTTCGGCTGCAGCAAACTGATCAAACGAAAGCGACCTGGAGTGCTCATTGCCATTCGATCCTCAACCTTTATGGGAACGCCACCCTCAAAGACGAGAAAACGGTGCAGAACGGCGCTGTCGTTCGATTGGTAATAAAACTCGGCGATCGTTTTTTTGCCCTCCTGATAACTGTTTACAAGACGCTCAATTTCCACACGTGCCGCGAGTGGGTTCGCAGCGCTGCCACGATACCATTCCGTTGCAGTGGCAGTGGTCGCAGTGGTCGGATAGAAGACGCCCGATACTTTTAACAGAGGTGCCAATCGCGGCTTTCGAGACATAGGGTATCGTTTTGGTCCCCTTGCCTCAAAATACTCACCACCTCGCTTCAATTGATCAAGAGAATTTGCGCTCGACTGTACATATCGCTGGCCATCGCGATCCCGCAGCACCGTATTTAGCAAACTTGCACTTTGAAAAATCACTCTCTGGTTCTTTGTACCCGCCTGCGTCACCCAACCAATCGCAAACTGCTTCGCGTTCACCGCCTCTTTTCCTTCGATCCTTCCGCCCGTAAACACTTCGCCGGTGACCACAACGGCTAACCGCTGAACAAGGAGCGGCGTCGATTCGAGATCGATCAGACAATCTTGAATTGCATGCTTCGTTTCCGGTGTCACAGGTTCCAACTTCGCAACATCGATCTCGAAATCCGACGGTTTCTTCTCAGCAGCAAAACCAAGCGACAGCGTCAAAAGAAATCCGCAAAGCCAACACGCGCAAACGCGACAACCGTAAAAGACCATGACCAAAAATCCCCCGAAACGCGATTAGTAAAACAGACGCTTGGTCGTTGACTTGATGGAGAAGCCACGACCCAGTGACGTCTACATCGAGCGCAAACGCACTGCGAACAAGACACGCAGCACCAAAACGCGCAGCACCAAGCCACACAGCACCAAGCCACACAGCACCAAGCCACACAGCACCAAGCCACACAGCACGAACACCCGCAGTACAAAGATGCAAGAGCGTCGGGCGCCGCTGAGTCGTTTGCGGTCACCCGAATCTGCAAGTTGCAAACAGTGACGAACATCACATCGAGCGATGCGGTCAAACAAGCTGCCGAAGATTCAATACCAACGACTGCCGGTACTTATATCGTCGGGGACGATGGATTTCGGTTCTGTCGCCGATTCGAGATCTTGTCCGAAAAGATTTTCTGGATCGAACCCTGACGTTCCCTCGGGATGCTGAACCACATCTGGACCAACGCCTCCCTGCCGATCACAGGGTTCCCCTAGCACCGGCTGAAACCGTCCGACACTAACTACCATCACCACAAAACAAGCCGGTTCCCCGCGGTCCCAAGTACACCCGTCGTAACATTGCCACGTACGCACGCATGGGAACATTGCCCAGTCTTCGACGGCCCATCCTTGCTTGGAATTACCCTCGCGGTACAGCGGTATCTTAGATTTCAAATCCTCCGTGACAACTTCATAACCACGGCGATTTTCGCAACGATATCCGACCGTCCATTGATCGCCATTCCAATCCGTCGCGTAAATCGCCGTGCATTGGCCACACCCAACAACATCCTCACTGACGTCCGAAGGGTCATCCAGGTAATCTTCGGCCCAACTTGCAATCACCTCACCGCAATTCGTTTCTGTGAATGGATAAGTGCATTGCCAATCAAAAGGACTTTCATCAGGTAAAATTGGATCACGCGGTTCGCCCGCGTAGACGGCACGCGTCAACAATACCATCGACAAAAGTGCTGAAAAGAATCGAGTTTTAGTCATTGTCATTTGTCTGCCCCAATTTTGAGAGATGAAGTTTTCCAAGCAAGGATCCATTCCGATCCTTGATCTCAACGAAACGGGGCATGTTTTGTTGTCCATCATCTGGCACCGTCAACTCCACAACTGACAGAACGGCGGACAATGGTTGAATTCTGGCTTGACAACGCTCAGCTCCCAAATCGGGATTGGCACCTGCGAATACAAAATTGATTGTTTTCAAATCGATGAACTTCGCTTCGGGAGACAGAACCATTCGTGTTTTCCCGACCCAACAACCGTATTCGCGTTGCATCCAGACCGTCGAAGGCAAGAAGCGAATCTTCTCGACACACCGCAATTCAATTGGCACATCGACAATTTGCGAGTGGGCGTCTTGATCTTCATAACGAACACGAAGAAGATCACTGAATGTCCCAAACCCGTGCAGTGGCTGGATCAAGACACGAAAAGAATCGTCATCTTGATTGACTTGACCCTTCACCAAAAAACCGCCACGTCCACTAAACAGAGCCTCGATGTTGATGCCTGGTCGTGTCTTTTTACCGATAATTTCCAGGGACGGTTTGTTTGATTGCACCTCAAACACAGTTTGTTCAAGTTGGATTGGTCCAGTCACCGACACATCCAAATTCAGCACCAGCGGCTTATCAACAGTTTCGAAATAAATCCTGACCGATCGCCGCAACTTGGCGAGTTTGTTTGCAGCGGCCAAGTGCACATCCAATTGCACGTCTTGGCCCGCCGCACAGGTCAATTTGCTCGCCACGGCCGACAAGCAACCGCAGTCTGTTTCGATTTTACGAATCGTCCAAGCAGAACCGGTGCGGTTCGACAGCAATATCGTTCCGCACAATGGTTGATTGACCAAACACGAACCAAAGAACAGACGCGTTACCTGCGGAACACGCTTCACCTGAACCGACGGCACCATTTCGCATGGTTCGCCACCACCAAGAGAACTGGAAAACGCCAGCAGGTGACAGCAGAGATAGAAATATATCCTGTGAGTGAGTTCCATAATTGCCCCCTTATGTCACTCAGGCGCGTGCCAAGCACGCAATCAAATTGGTGTTGTCGCTAACCTGCTCGATCAGCGACGCACAGGTTTTACCGATCGCATAAATTAGTGTCAAGCAAATTTCCCGCTACTTTCCCTACAGTTTTCAACTGTGATTTGCTAGCGAAACAAGGCTTTCACCCGATGTGTGAGACAGCAAGCAAGTGAGTTTTCATCGTTAAGAATGGCAACTCAAAACGATCCTCAAATGGCGACTAATCAGAAGTACGCCTCACAGACTGACCTCAATCGTTTCCCGACTTGGTTCGTCCAAACCACCAATCGCAAACGCACAAAGCACAACCGGCAATCATGCCGATAGCCGCAAACAGTCCAATCATCGATCCTGCAAAACCAGCGTTACCCTGCCAGAACGCGGGCAAACCAATCGCCGCACCAACCACGGGGCCGAGAACCATTGCGCACCACCCGGGCAAAAGCATTCGCTTGACGTCCGCTTGATGATTCTGCCTGTTCATAAAACTTCTCACACACACTTTACGGTGGTCGGTATCGAGTGAGATCGATTTCGTGGAACTGGCGGAAAAGAAGCGAGGATAAAGTTCGTATGCGGCCGACGTTCTCAGCATTTTCCATCGGCTGACAGAGAGGCATCTACCAACTTCGCAAACAAAGCTTCCGACCGCTTCTCACAAAACCGAGCGCCGAAATACTCGGGCACTTCTAGCTGTCGTATCACTTTTTTCAAATCCGAAACAGCCTCGCTTCTGCAAACGTAAAAAGTGGTATTGAAAACGATTTCACTGACCCAAACCGCGACCTCAATCCCGCGACCTTGGACCTCGGCAAGCAGGCGGCAAGCCTCATCGTCATCCGGCAAACTAAATGCACCGCCAACACTTGTCGGATATGCAAAGAACGTCCAAGGGCACGCTCCAGAGCGGAAATACGCTTCCGCGTCGAAGAGCTCTTCCAAGTGGATGCCAGCAGGCCCCATTGCAGCCTCCCGCTTGAACAGGTGTGACGATCGTCTGATCGAATGAATATTAGTCTAGCAAGTTCTCGACAAAACAGATCGATCATCAAAAATCGATCAGGTGCAGCCGCATAAAAAGATAGACGAGAGGTTTATTTAAGAGCAAGAAAACCGATTCCCCCCATACCAATGCAATCGGTTTCGGCTAGAAGGAGACAGGCGATTTCGGTCCCTGTTGGGGCTTGCCCGTTCGTGTTCGCTTCCAGTTTTCGATCGTCACGCTGTACGCGAACTTTACGGTGACTGCAATCAAAAAAATCGCGACGACCGCGTCCACATAGTTTCGAAAATGCCTCCAATTGATCGGCTGACCAATCAGATTCATTAATGGTTTTTGAAAGAGTCCTCGCAGACACATGTACTCGAAGAAAATCCAACATGGCGACATAAAAACGGTCAGCAAACAACCGAGCATCCACAGACCTGGCTCGGTGCGCCATCTTCGGAAGCAAAACCCATAGAGCGCAAGAGAGAACAGCATGAATCCGGAAAAGAGGCCGCACTTCCAGCCTTGCGGCACCGCAAAAAAATACGCCCAAACAACGACGCCCGCCAACGCGATACCCCGTCGCTTACAAACGATGCGGTCAACCTGTGCTTCAGTCAGCCTCAACATGCAATCACTATCTAGACGAAATCTGTGCCGCGAAGTTTAAAACCGATCCTGTTCGGGCTCGGCCCAAACACGAGGCCCATCCTCATCCCAATCGACGTGAATCACACTGGCATGACAACAAACCGGACAATCCTCCGTGTAATCTTGGCGACTGCCGGCTGCCGGATCGAGGGGAATCACGATCTCCTCTCCGCAACTGTCACAAAGATAAGTTCCTTCATCTTCCATCACTAACCCCCAATGTTAAAGACAACTTTTAAAGCCTTCGGGTCGACCGCCATTTGCATCGCCTGCTTAACTTCGGCAAGACTAAATCGATGCGTAATCAGGTCAGCCACATCGACTTGGCGATTTGTCAAAACATTGATTGCTTGAGCAAACGGACCGCATCGCGACCCAATGATTTGAATCTCATCAATCACGACTGTCGCGAGTGACATGTGATGTTCGGCTGCAACGGTGGTTTTCATCACAACCGTCCCCCGCGGCCGCACCAAGTTCAACGCGAGCGGAAGTCCAGATGGCGAGCCGGTTACCTCCACCACCAGATCAAACGACTTTTCAGGACCGGCCTGCTCCAATTGCATCGTCGGGATACCGCGTCGCTTAAATCGCTTAAGTTTTTCCTTATGTTTTCCAACGACCCACAAATGGGGGACCGACCGGACCAATGTTGATGCAATCAACAAGGAGAGCCGACCGTCTCCCAGGACCACTGCTCGCCGAACCGCTGTCAGATCAATTTGTTCACCGATCTGCAAGGCTGCCGCCAAAGGTTCGGCTAAAACAGCTTGATCGTCGTTGACCGAATCGGGCACCGTATGCAAACAACTCTCCGGGATGGCCAAACGCTCCGCAAAAGCACCGTCGTGCCGATCAATGCCGACCACGGTCCGATTAGGGCAATGATTTCCAAGGCCGGATTGACAACTCGCGCAAACTCCGCAGTTGCAATTGATCTCTCCCACAACCCGACGTCCTGCCAATGCACCGGTGCGTGCAACTCCGACAAATTCGTGCCCCAACACGCCCGAAAACCCCATGTATCCGCGGGCAAGTTGCAGATCGGTTTCGCAGATTCCAGCTTGAATCACGTCCACCAGAACTTCGCCTTGCTGGGGCACTGGTTCCGGATGATTTTCACGGTATGCCAATCCCCCGCTATCAAGAACAATGGCTTTCACGCTTAGTTTCCCGTGTGGACCGGTGTGGAAGAATGCGACACATACGTATAATCCCGAGTTGGCAGGCGGTAGCAACTGGCCACGCCTCTCGGGGGTTATTCATTGGATTCTAACGTCATGGTCGACAAAGCGGACCCAGCGACGCTGCTGTCGCGATTCGGACTGACCGACTTTCGCGCAGGACAGCGCGAGGTGGTTGACGCTGTCGCGAACGGCCAGGATGTGATGTGTGTGATGCCAACAGGCGGTGGCAAGAGTCTTTGCTACCAGTTGCCGAGTCTCGCTCGCGAAGGCACCACCATTGTGGTGTCCCCCCTGATCGCGTTGATGAAGGACCAAGTCGACAGCCTCCAAAAGCTGGGCATCGACGCTCGTCTAATCAACAGCACCCTCACGACACACGAACAAGCCGACGTGATGCGAGAGCTGTCCACCGGATCACTCGACTTGGTTTATGTGGCCCCCGAGCGACTACGCAATGGGCGGTTCTTGGAAGCCGTCGCCGCAGCCAGCGTCACCTTATTGGCAGTGGATGAGGCGCACTGCGTCAGTGAGTGGGGGCATGACTTCCGTCCCGATTACGCACGCCTAGGGCAATTCCGCAAACGCTACCTGAATAATGTTCAAACCATTGCATTAACGGCGACGGCCACCCCGATGGTTCGGCAAGACATCTCGGGTTTGTTAAATCTGCAAGAACCGGAAGTCTTCGTAACCGGATTCTCGCGTGACAACCTGCGATTCTCGGTCGGACAAGCGAAATCGGATCGCGAGAAAGACGAGCAACTGATTGAGTATCTTCGCGAGCAAACCGGTGCGGGAATCATCTATGCAGCGACACGCAAACGCTGCGAAGAGTTAGCCGATTGGTTGCCGGAAAAGACACGGCGACCGATAGGTGTCTACCACGCTGGGTTGGACGCCGATCAGAGAAGGCGAGTTCAAGACGATTTCATGGCAGGCAAATTGTCAGCAATCGTTGCCACCAACGCCTTTGGCATGGGGATCGACAAAGCCGATATCCGTTTTGTGATCCACTACAACATGCCCGGCACGCTGGAAGCTTATTACCAGGAGGCCGGTCGCGCTGGACGCGATAGCCAAACCAGTGACTGTCGCCTCTTGTTTTCCTACAGCGATCGGTATTTACAAGAGTTCTTTATCGAAAACCGATATCCGGCGAGAGAAACCGTTCGCAAAGTTTATGAATTCCTGGTGAATCGAGAAGAAGATCCCATCGAATTGACACTCGATCAGGTGCGTGCCGCAATCGATGTCAAAGAGGGTGCCGAAGCAATCGGCACCTCCGAAACGCTGCTTGCCAAGGCGGGTGTGCTTCGACGTCTGGACAGCAACGCGAACCATGCCATGGTCCGCATCGACAGCAATGCAGCCACCATGCTGGACTTCCTACCCAAAGAAGCCAAACTCCGTCGTCGAGTGATGCAGGCCGTTGAAAAAGTGGTCGGGAAACGGCGTGGGGAAGATGTGTTTGTCAAACCAAAACGACTGGCTGAGCTCGCCAAAATCGATCGGAACCAGCTCTCTCGAACTCTACGAGAATTGAAGCGATTGAGATCGTTCGATTTTGTGCCACCATTTCGGGGTCGGGCCGTTCATTTTCTACAACGGGATCTGACATTCGACGAACTTGAAATCGACTTTGAAGAACTCGAAAAACGCAAAGCAGCCGAATTCGAAAAACTGGAATCCGTAATCGGCTTTGCCCGCAGCCAAATGTGTCGGCAATTGGTGATCTTGCGGTACTTTGGCGAAACCACTTCCCAACGATGTGGATCGTGTGACCGCTGTAGACCGCAAGATGCGGCACTGAAATCGGGGACACAGATCGCCGTCGCTGGAGCACCAGACAACGTCGACCAATCTGACTTAGTCCGCGGTGTTCGAGTTGTTCTCAGTGGTGTGACGAGAATGCACGGGCGATTTGGAAAGCAGTTGGTTGCGCAAATGCTGTGCGGGTCCAAAAGCAAGAAACTGCAGCAATGGAAATTACATCGACTGAGCACCTACGGGCTGCTGTCGGCGATGAAACAAACCGCTGTGGCCGATGTGATTGACTGCCTTGCCCAAGCAGGTCTAGTCGAGCAAAAGGAAGTTGACCAGCGTCGCCCCACTGTCCAGATGACCGAAATCGGTAGGCGGGTGATGCTGGAGCACGAGCCGGTACCAGATAGTTTGACCATGCCGACTCCACTAGCGCAACAATTGGCTCGTGCCACGAAATCGATTGAGTCCAGAGACGTTCAAACCCACTCAGCGGGGCAATCTGACGAAGCAGATGAGACGGAGAATCGATCCGAAACCGAAACAGAACTGCTGGAACGACTGAAACGTTGGCGTCGCAAAATATCCGCAGCACTCGGAATCCCCGCCTATCGGGTGCTGACTAATGCGACAATCGAAAGAATCGCAGAATCATCTCCCAAAACGACAACGCAATTGGAATCCATTTCTGGTGTTGGACCAGCAACAATCGAACAATACGGTGATGACCTGGTCGAATTGATCCGCCAAACCCTCGATTCACTCGACCATAATCCGACAACGAAAGTCGCCGCCCCAGCACGGAAAGAACTTGAACCCGAACCCCAGTCAGAACTTGAGCAACAGGCCAAGCCGGATCCCGCAAACGGTGAGCGCACAGCACCCACAAACAGCGATCACTCGGACTCAGCAAACAACAGCAATCGCTCGCGGCCGACGATTGATGATCTTGGGAACCCCGAACCTGAACTGGGCGATCGGAAAAACCAGCCAGATTCGGGCTCTGAAGCCTACTGGACCTGGAGATTATTCAAGGATGGATACTCTACCCGGGAAATCGAATCGATCCGCGGCCGCGACTTGACGAGTCTGGACGATGACCTGATCAAAGCCGCCACTGCCGGATTGGCCGTGGAACCGGGATGGTTTTCGGGCGCCGAAGCACGAAAACGCTTGGAAAAATTGACTTCTCGGTCCCCCAGTGGCGGTTAGTCACTTTCACTTCGAGCCACTACAATTATGCTTCGGCTAGCCGAGATCACTCGGATATCGAGAATCGCCCAAAGGGACGAAATGGAAAACAAGCCTGACGATAAAAAATCGCCTTCGCCTTCGGGCAACGAGAACCAAGAACCAAAACGCAGCAACAACTCGTTTCTGATCGCGTTGATTTTGGCTGCGCTCGTCATCTTGCTGTTCGTGAACCGCGAGGATAATCGCTCTCAGGTTGCCTTGAGCTTCTTCTACAAAGAACTGGCGCGAGACAACATCAGTGAGGTCGCGATCAGCGACCAGCGAGTCCTCGGGGTTTTTAAAACGCGACCTAACGCTCCACCGATCATGGAAGACGGCGTCGCTAAACCGCAAAAGGATGAGGATGGAGAACCGCTGAAATACAGCAAAGAGTTCTATTTCAACCGCCCCAACGACTCTGGGTGGGTGGTCGACTTTGAGAAACAAGTTCGCGCGGCGGACGTCGACTACACCGTTCTCGCCCCCGATAACACCCAGCAGATCCTCTATTTTATCGCTCTGATCGGTTTACCGTTGGCAATTCTCTTCTTCCTCTTCATGATGCTACGCCGAACCCGGAGCGACATGATGGGGGGTGGCTTCCTATCAGGTTTTAGCAAAAGCCCTGCGAAACGATTTGAAGCCAGCGAGAAAATGGTCTCATTTGACGATGTCGCCGGACTAGAGGGAGTGAAGGCCGACTTGCAAGAAATCGTTGATTTCCTGAAGACTCCGGAGAAATTTCAAAAGCTGGGCGGGCGAGTCCCGAAAGGCGTCCTACTGAATGGTCCACCCGGCACTGGGAAAACCTTGCTTGCTCGTGCCGTGGCTGGTGAAGCAGGAGTTCCCTTCTTCTCGGTCAATGGTAGCGAATTCATCCAGATGTTCGTTGGCGTTGGTGCCAGCCGGGTTAGAGATCTGTTTAAAACTGCCAAGGAGCACAGCCCTGCGATTATTTTCATCGACGAAATTGATGCGGTCGGCAGACAACGAGGTGCTGGACTGGGCGGTGGTCATGATGAGCGTGAGCAGACGCTGAACCAAATCCTCGGTGAGATGGATGGCTTTACCGGCAGCCAAGCGGTGATCGTTGTGGCTGCGACGAACCGGCCCGATGTGCTAGACCCAGCGTTGCTCCGACCCGGCCGCTTTGATCGGCACATTTCTGTCGGTCGACCGACCATGAAAGGTCGCGAGGCAATTTTCAAAGTCCACGTGCGGGATGTGCCTTTGGCAGATGATGTTGACCTGAAGCGACTTGCGGCTGGAACAGTTGGATTGACGGGAGCAGACATCCGCAACATGGTCAACGAGGCAGCTTTGTGGGCTGCACGCCAAGACAAAAAGATTGTTGACATGGGTGATTTTGATCACGCTCGCGACAAAATCTTGATGGGTGCGAAACGCGAAGAAGTGCTGCAAGACAGTGAGAAGGAAAAAACGGCTTACCACGAAGCTGGTCACACCCTAACCGCCTGGCACCTTGACGGAGCTCACGTTGTTCACAAAGTGACAATCATCCCTCGCGGTCGTGCGTTAGGGGTAACCCAGTACGTTCCGAACGAGGATCGACTGAGCATCAGTAAGCGAGAACTCGATCACCAGCTGGTCGTGCTTCTCGGTGGGCGTGCAGCTGAAAAAATCATGTACAACGAAACCTGTGTGGGAGCTGAAAACGATCTGGAACGCGCAACCAGTATCGCTCGCCGAATGGTAACTCACTGGGGAATGAGCCCAAAGATTGGGCCCGTGAGCTACAAAACGAGCGATGAAGATCCGTTTCTCGGTAGGGAAATTCACCAAGCTCGGCAATTTAGCGAGCACACGCAGGAATTGATCGACGAAGAGGTGGGGCGAATACTGCTGGAAGCAGACCAAAAAGCCGAACAACTGCTTCGGGAACACCGTGGTGACCTCGAAAAAATCGCACAGTCGCTGCTGGAATTCGAGGAATTGGGCGAGGCCGAGTTGACCGAATTGATCGGGCCATCCATCCAATCACAAAATAGGCCGGCCCCCGCCGAGACGGAAGAGATGGTCGAAGTCACAGCCGAATCGACGAACGGTGCGATCGAGAAAGAAGATCGAGGTGAGCCATCGTCCTGATTTCTAATTCTCGCTGATGGCTAAAAAAAAGCGGGCGAAACAACGGACTGCGTTTCGCAAGAAATACCAGGGCCGCGTACGTAAAGCTGATCTGACTCGTGATTTTCACGCGGGCGAGGAGGATGCACTTGCTGACATTCAGCGCGGCGAACGGCTCAGCGGTAAAGGTGACCTGACCAGAAAGCGAACCGTCTCGGTTGATCAAGCAGCCGACGAACTTGACGCATCAGGCCAACCCCTGAAGTCGGGCCGCGTGATCAGTGTGCACGGTTTGAAAAGCAGAGTCTTGACCGAAGAGGGTAAGACTCACGAATGCACCGTGCGGCAAGTCCTGAAGTCACTCAGTATTGAACAGCGAAATGTGGTCGTCGCGGGTGACCATGTTCGATTCCGCGCTGACTCTGATATCGACGGAATGATTGAGCACGTAGAACCTCGCAAGGGCGTCATCAGCCGAACAAGTCGAGGTCAACAACACGTATTGGTTGCAAACGTTGATATCTTGCTGATCATCACAAGTGTTGCCCAGCCTGCGTTGAAACCAGCGTTAATCGATCGTTTTTTGTTGACGGCGGAACAATGCAATCTCGAACCCGTCATCGTTCTAAACAAGATCGACCTCGTTGATCCTGCCTCGCTGCAATCCCTCGCTGGTGTATACGCAACGATGGGATACCGCGTCTTGATGACCTCCGCAGAGACTGGTTTGAACATCCGCTATCTGCAGGCCTTGCTGCAGGGAAAACAAACGGCCTTGGCAGGGCAGAGTGGGGTGGGAAAAAGCAGCCTGCTCAATGCGGTCGATCCTGGTCTCGGACTTGCTGTCGCACGTGTCAGCGCTGATAACGAAAAGGGGCGCCACACCACGACGGCCGCACAACTGATTCCTCTAAGTGGAGGCGGAGCAGTATTCGACACACCCGGCATTCGGCAGTTTCAGCTATGGGACATCGCGGCGGAGGAAGTTGCTGGACTGATGCCCGATATCCGACCTTACGTCAGTGCCTGCCGCTACCCCAACTGCCTGCACCTCGCTGAAGACGAATGTGCCGTCAAGAACGCCGTCGCGGATGGATGGATCGATGCGCGACGCTACGATGCCTATTGCTACTTACTGGAAGATGACCTGCTGGCGCTTCAATAGCAACTTATTTCGTGAAAGCGGCAACGGCAACATTGTATTCGCCTTCGATCGCCAGTCTTAGCTGCCAATGCAGGTACCGAGGCCGTAGACCGGCTTAGGCAATGATTTCGCGACGGTTCTGGACATAATCCCAGAGCACAAAGCGGTCGAGGTCGTTGCCGCCGGTAAAAAACACTCGCCCCTTCGTTGTTTCGGCCAACCGGTGTGCGAAGCGAATGTCCTCTTCACTTTGCGACCAACTGGGAATCAGAAAAATGTTGATCGTGATCCCCTCCTTCCGACACAGCATCCCCTCTCGCATCGTCGCTTGCTCGGTGCGAGGATCGGGGGGATACAGCATGTACAATTTTTCGTCTTCGAAGTGCGCTGTCGGCAATCCATCGGTGATCAAGACGATTTGGCGGTTCGGAGTGTCGCAGTTCACCAAGTTTTTTCGAGCGAGTTGAAGGGCGTGCTGAATGTTGGTGAAGTGAGGATGGATCTGCTGCTCGCTAATATCAGGATCGCTCATATCGGCCCACAACTGCACCCACGGGTCGTGGATGGTAACCGGTTTGGGCATCATTTCGATAATTTCGCCGGGAGACCGCAATTTTGCGAACGTGTACATTTCGATGAAACGCAAATAATCACCGGGATACTCACTTTGAATCAAGCCTTGCATGGCTAAGGCCATCCGCTTGACGTGCACATACTGCCCGTCGTACCGCATCGAGCCACTCATATCCATCAGGACGGCGGTAGCGCACTTCGGATGGTTTCGCGTCTTGTGCACCTCGATATCATCACTACGCAATCGAATGGGTCGATCATCACCCTGCCGCAGCAAGGCATTCACAACCGTTTGCGGAATATCCATGTTCGCGACGCTATCGCCAAACTCATATGGCTTCGTGCGTTGCATTTCAACTGCACCTTCACCAATAACGTCACCTTCATGGCGTCCCGTTTTAGAGGGGGCCAAGTCACTGAAAATGCGCTGAAGCAGGCGGCTCTGAAAAATCTTGTACGCCTGGGGGGTCAATCGAAAACCACCACCATCCTGGTTCGGCTCCAACCCCTGCCGCTCAGCCTGTTCGCGGAGAAGATTTTCGACCTGCCGTCGCATATCTTCCAATTGCTGCATGTCGTCTGGCTGAGCAAACTCACCCAGCATGTCCATATCGATCAGAGCGATCTGCGCTGATTTGGCCGCCTCCTCCAATTGCCGCAACAGCTCGTCGATTTTTTCCAACTCTTCCTTGATCTCGAGAGCTTTGGTGATCGACATCGATTCACTACCGATGAACTCGTATTTGCTCGCAAGCTCCTCGATGTTGTGCTTATCCGCCATCCGCTGGCCCACCTGCAGCAAACCTCTTGCTACCGCACTATTGTCGTCCTCAGCGCCGTACCACAATTGCTCGAGCAGATAAGGTTGTTGCTGCACAATCGCCCGCTTGTACGCGGCTTCCATCTTCCTGGGAACGTTTAAATTCTTGGACGCTTTCTCAAAAGCGCGACGCCCTTTCTTCAAGACGGTGCGAGTCTCATAGGTCTCAAGAATTTTCCGTTTCCGCTGCTCCAGCATGGCCCGTAGCATATCCAAACTTGGCCCCAGTCCAGCGATTTGACTGGGATCCAAACGGACGGCCCGCGCCAGCTCTTCTTCCGTTAACTCCCGATACTGGCCATACATCAACGCCTGTTCAAAAGCAGGTGAGACAAGGTCGGGCGGCGGTTGGCTCGGAGGCGGAAACTGATTGGGATCGTATTTTTGATACGCATGAATCACACCGCCAGGGCGATAGTTTTCACGCGACTTTTGTTTGGATTTAGATTTCATATTCAATTTTGCCGTGTCGTTGGCTGCGACTAATTCGATCCATGCTGTACAAACCTGCCAACACAAACTCAACACAACTCGCTCGGACCGCTTCGTTTTCGCTCGCGTTGACCTCGAAGGCCAAATCCCAAGCTGGTGGGACGTGCTTCAATCGCTCCCCGTAATCGCTGCTGGGCAGTAAATCTCCGACTTCGACGCGAGCCCCTCCGCGAAAAATCTCCGCGATTGCACCCAAACCGTGCTCTTCCACATACTCATTGAAAACAACCTTGATCGCTTCGGCCGTCACTGCATCGAGCACCTGCTTTTCACTCATTTGGTGGGTGCCCATCAGGTCCAATTCCAGCTTGCCAAGCGAGCTCGAATAGAGATGCCCGAAGTCACTGATTCGCGGAACCGCTGGACGTTCCTTGTGGATAATGCCGCGTTGGCGAGCAGAGGCAATCAGCGTTCGGAAATTCGAAAGTGAGAACCGTGCTGAAACACCAGAGGCCTGGTCGATGTATTTACTCTTACGTGCCTGATTCGTGATTTCTTCAACGATTTGATACATGAAATAAGGGATCTGCACGGGATAATCACCCTCCAGATCACCTCCAACTTCCTGCCGAAGAATTTCAATCCCCTGATCGCGTTCCGCGGGGTAGTGCGTTTGCACAATGGAACCAATGCGATCCTTGAGTTGCGGGATCACTTTACCACTCCGATTGTAGGTCGACGGATTCGCGGAAAACAGAATCATCACGTCGAGATCAAACTGAATCGGATAACCCCGAATCTGGACGTCCCGCTCTTCCAAAATATTGAACAACCCAACCTGTACCAAATCGTCCAACTCGGGTAATTCATTCATCGCAAAGATGCCGCGATGCATGCGGGGAATCAATCCAAACGAGAGAGCTTCCTCGGAACTCATGCTGACACCGCCGGTCAATTTCGCCGGATCGATCTCCCCAATGATGTCTGCAAACTTTGTTCCGGGACTTAGACGTTCGGCATAACGATGCTGGCGGTCCCACCAGCCAATCGAAATGTCTTCGGGATCATGCTCGGCAACTAATCGTTTTCCCAGCGACGAAATAGGTTGCATTGGATCTTCGTGCACACTCAGATCGGGATGGTCAATATAGGGAACCCAGGGATCAAGGAACCGCGTCAGCATTCGCATGATACGACTCTTGGCCTGCCCTTTTTCGCCTAGAAAAAGCATGTCGTGTCCAGCCAGCAAAGCCAAGTTGATCTCGGGAATCACGGTGTCGTCGTAACCAACAATACCGGGAAATAACTCGTCGCCACTGGCAAGCATGGCCGTAAAGTTGTCACGCACTTCCTGTTTGACCGACTTGGATTTCCAACCGCTATCGATCAGCTCTTGGAAATTCTTTACGTGGGGGGGCGCCGAAATGGCAGTCATGCTTGCAATCCTTAAATGAAACCTATTGTTCAACTAACCCATTGTACGGGGCCGCCCAACTGACGGCCGCCAATCGAAAGTCGCAATCAGATTAGCTCGTCACGAGCGAGCGTTGAAGATAGGCCGGCAACCGGGAAGCCTGTCCTTCAATTTCCCGCTGCCAATCGATTTTTTCGACACCGTTTAACTGTCTCAATAAGCTTTGGAGCATTTTCAGTGCGTGCAATCTGATCGCATCTGCGATGCGTCCCTCCGCACGATCCGCCAATGCCAACCACAGCGAGGCTACCTCCACGATTTCCGCGTTTTGCTCGGATGTGCCCAATTCGAGCTGTCGACGCGCAGCGTTCGCCAAACGCGGATCTGCTGCTTTCGTCAGGTAGGGCAGTCCAAGATCCCACTTTCGCAAATAAAGACAGTAGTACCGCCCGAGGCTCCCGATCTCGCTTCCCACCCCCGCGTCTTGATCCTCACCCACCCACGGTCGCAAGCCATCGAATTGCACGCGTGCCGCGACCGCGGACAACCGCTCAGCCCGGTCAATCGCCAACAAAAACTGCGGCAATTGCCACAACGCTCGATCATGCTCAAGTGACTTTGCCAACGGTATCAGCGATTCAACAACTTGGCGACTGGCCGAAAAAGACTCTCTAATCAATAACCCATCTGCAACTGGCAGACCATACTCTAGTAGTTGCTGCTGTGTTTCCGGCAAACCAATTAACCCGCAAGCAGCCTCAAAGGATTCAGCGACCAAGCTGTCGATCGATACTTCAAAACGACCGGCAGTCTGCTTGAGTTTTCGTCGTACAGAATTTGGATCATTCACTAACCAACTCAACTCTGCGATGAACAACTGGCAAGTCCAATCGTCGATCGACCCAGGTTCCATTTGCTTGTGGGCAGTTTGCAGAAGTCGAACCTGCCGGCTCACCTGTTCTGGCGATGCTGATTTCTTTAGTTCGGGAAATCGGATTTTGAATGATCGACGTGCGCGAACAATCTCTTCCCTTGTGGGCCGCTGAAAACCACTCTCCTGGGAATTTTCAATGAGTATTTCGGCGTGTCCTACTATCGAACGCATTGGAGTGATCGGCGCGAGATCGACGGTCCACTGTGCGAGCAATGCTTCCCGAGCCGGCGGTTGAATTTCATCAACCGCACTTGCCGTCAAAAAATCCAGAGACGGCACCACCGACAGGAATTGCTCGTCCTCTGCCAAAACGATCACGTAACCCGAATCGACTGATAATTGGTTTACATCATCAGATTTCAGCGACTGATAAATCAACCATGCGATTAACACCAACCCCATCGCACCGGCTGCAAGCACTCTCAAGTACCGATGCTCTGCTTTCGCAGGCAATGCGAGGCGAGGATCGCTACCAACAGATGATTCCTAACGCTGCTCCAACTCAAAGCGCGCCTGTGAGTCCCAAAAAACAGCCGCCCTACTCTATTCAAAAGCGGGCGGTTTATCTTGATCGAACGCTAGTTCGGAACCCAATTCTGCATGGGAAAAACCGCCACCCTGATTGGCTCCAGCCGAACGAAGTGCCGCAGGAAGTATTCGTCCTACTCGGCTGCGGGCCCCATCATCCGCACGCTGCCGAGGGTCCATCAGCCGATAGGCTGATGTCGCAATTTGGCATAACTGCAGCTCTACCTTGGTATCCGCGGTGCGAAGGTGCTTCGTCGCCAATGGCTTGGAACTGCGAGTCGCTGCCAATCGAATCACCGCGATCCGTGTTTCGTCAAGACGCACCCCCAACCTTCGAAAATCATCAGGACTGATCAACGGGTTGGGCTCGGAAGCAGTTTTCACCGGATAATAAATCCGCGTACAGGTGGGGCAGGGCAGGGGAGAGCAGGGTAAACAAGTTTCCCTAACTCAAAGCTTGGACACATCCAGCTGATCGAGGTTCCCCTAGAATTCAAACAATCAAATCCCGTGCTCCACTTACGAGCCCCAACGCTGCTCTACACATCACAGAGCTCGAAAGCCTGCTGCAACGACGCAACTGGATCCTCTGCAGTGGGAATGAATTCTTGGGCGATAAACCCTTTGTACCCAGTCTCCATGATCGCACGAATGACAGGCGGATAATTGATTTCCTGCGTATCATCCAATTCTCCACGGCCAGGATTCCCTGCGGTGTGATAGTGCCCCACAAGTTCGTGATAGCGGCGGATATTTCGGATTAGATCACCATTCATGATCTGGACGTGATAGACATCAAACAACAAGCGAAAGTTAGGTGAGTCCATTTCCTGCACCAATTCAGCACAGAGATGCAAGTCGTCACCCCAATAGCCTGGGTGCCCCTTCATCGGATGGGAATCATCTTTACTATTGAGATGCTCCAACACTAAGCCAATCTTTTTCTCCTCGGCATAAGCCAGCACTCTTTTCCAGCAACGTAGACAGTTTTCGCGCGCCGTCTTCTCTGAGATTCCCACCTTGGACATCCCGGTGAAAGTAATGACATTGGGTGCACCATATTTCACCGCCAAATCAATTCCATTCCGTAACTTTGCCTCCACTTCCGCGTGGTTGTCGGAATCCAGCGGTCCGGTGGCAAATCCATGACTGCCGACAAGTGAGATTTTCAGGCCTAGGTCAGTCACAGCGTCATAGTGTTGCGAGGGAATTCCCTCAATGGCTTCTAAACCAATCCGTTTGCAATGACGCGCTAGCTCGACCGGATCCATTGGCCTGAAACACCACCCCATCACTGATTGGCGAACTCGACCGGGACCAGCAGCTTGTTTCGGATTATCTTCCGCAAGCGTCTTTCCAGCCGCCACAGTTCCGGCGACAAACAGATTAGATGCCATGAATTCGCGACGTTTCATCGAAGGGTCCTTGTCCGAGAACAGGAAAGATGCGGAAAACTGGATTGCCCCTCATCATAAACGAATCCCGAACTGAAGAAACAATTTCGGCCTCGCCCAATTCAAAGGGACTCTGACAACAACGGATGCTGGTAAAAGCTGCAGTTGGCAGCGGCGAGCATTGCTTGCCAAGCTGGATTCACAGGTCGAGCCATAGCCGTTCAAGGTTACATCAACACAAGACCACGCATCGTACGCCTAAACGGTGTGCAAGCATTACCGTCGGCACTCCGTCGGCAACAAGACTGCCGCGTTTACTATGGTACGGGAATCGAAAACCAGAAAGCACGCTTGCGGTCAGCTCGTTGCCGCACATCCTCGAGCATCAATTCGACGGAACCATCAAACTCGACCCGCACCGTGCGTGATCCATAGCGGACGACAATGGGCTTCGCAAAATCGACACCCTCCTGCGGACGGAGCATCACACGAAACTGTTCTGCCGGCCCGCTGACTCGGATCTGGTTTCCGGCACCAATGGACGCTTCAATTTTGCCGGCTCGAATCCGCTTTGCTTGATCCCACAGAATAGGATCGATGGCAACATCTGGCTTCAGGTCGCCTAGTTCCAACCACCAATAGAACTGATCGCCCGTGCGAATGGTGGCAACATCAATCTCACGGGGTGGTGGTCGCCTTTGATGATTTGGCAACTGCATCCATTCAAAGATCCGCGGAATCTCGTCGAAGAAATATTCACGACCACGACCACGATACATCACCACCATCGCATCATGATTGAACGACATGTAATCGTTCAAAATGGAGCCATTTGCCCGCGAGCCATCCAGTTCGCCCATCACCATATAAAGCGGTAACGAGCGAGCGTTGGACTCGTAATGCGGGATGATTTTGGCGGGCTGACCACTGATCGCAATCATACCAGCCCACAGATCTGGATGTGCCAAAGCAAGATCCCACGCAGCAGTACCACCTTCGCCATGTCCAGCCACGAAAACCCGATCCGAATCGATGGACGCACGACGCATCGCATCTCGCAAAGCCACCAAAACGCGTTGATGTTCCTGCGGTGTGTATTCGTAAAGGCGTTGATTGGGCCGGGACCAGACTGGCGCAACGACGATGAATCCATGCCGAGACGCATGCCCCATGCGAACACCATCTTCCTCCGAATAAGGACCAGCCCACCAATTTATTTGATTCTCTAGGCTGCTTCTCGATTCATGCAAGGCGAGAATGCAGGGATATTCTCGCAATGGATTGTATTCAGGCGGCAGTTGGATCAGGTATTGGCTCGTCCCGGTGTCGACAAGATGCATCCCTTCGATCAATTCACTCTCCGATTCCTCTGGCCAACCTACCGTCGGAACTAAGAGAGGAAGCATGAGATCGATGTACTCTGGCTGCGAACCCTCCAGGTTTCGCAAGGCATCGAGAATTGCCGCGCGACGCGGCTCATCCGCACCACTGAGATATTCGATGACGAGGCTGCGAACTTGAATCAGCGAAATTGCGATACTCAGGTTCTGCTCGCCAGATCCAGACCCCATCAACCAGCCACTTATCGCCAATGCCACTCGATTCTCAAGGGGGATAGTATCCGAGTTACCCAAGCGCGCGTAATCACTAAGCCGCGACAGCGTATCAGCGGAAAGTCCAACGGCGATCTCATCGACAATGGCTTGCAACGCCTGCATCTGCCCGGCATTCAATTGCCCTACCTGGGCCTGAATTTGATTGATCAATTGAGCGCAAGCCTGCTCGGCATCCGTCAATTTCTTTGCTGCATCTTCAACTTTGATTCGGGTGATTCGACCGACTGCATCGAGTGGAAAACCGGCCAAGATGTTTTTCGCTAAGCTGTACTGACCCGCTTTGGCACGAGTTTCCGCTTCGTCCAGCAACTGCAAGCCTTGCCGCTCAGTCAGCGCGGCTAGTTGTGGCTGTAGGTCTGTTTCCTCAGGGAATGCTTTGATCGTCGCTTCGAGTGATTGCCGCGCGTCCTCGTACCGCTTCGCGGAGATGTAAAATCTCACCACCTCTAAACGATCATTCAGATCATCCATGTTCATTCGGCGTTTGAAAACCATATTCAATTCCGACGTCGCCAATGAACTCGTCGCCACTCTCATATCCCAGCTGAGCGTCGGCTTGCCTTTCAATGCGATGAGTTTTGCGTAGCGGGAGGTCAGCTCCTTGATCCCCTGAACCACTTGAACCGGGCCCTCTGGACCACGGATGGTCAAGACACGACGTCCATATTCGTTGAAGGGCGAAATCCCCAGAATGCTTCCTAGACCCCCAACAATTTTGCCTCCCAGCGGCTTCGGCTGCCAAATCTCAATGGGGCGTTCCAAATCATTGATCTCACGCGTCTCGGCAACCATCCCCTTGCCATGAACATAAGTTCTCCGCAAACCATCATCGATTCGCCAGATCGGTCGCACATTCATTTGGTTCGCCGCAGCAGCCCCGAATCCATCCTTTAGCGTGGCAATCTCAACCGCCACACCTTCGATTACCAATCCATTGTGAAACTGGAATAACTCCTCCGCCCGAGCCGCCTGAAAGGGCATCAGCGATGCGAACCAAATCAGGGTGACCGAGACAAACCTAGGCCAAATCCAGGGCTTCATATAGCTCGTCCAAAGGTGAGAATTTCAACCGCCTGCTTAAACGATCGACTTAGTGGCGCAACACTCTCTTGAACTGTACGCACCGTGGGCATGGTTTGGGCGATCCATTGTTGTGGCTCCACCGATTCCCACCATTGACTCGGATCAAGCCGATTCTCTTGAGGCTGAAACTCTGCCGCGTCATCGCGGAGGGTTGGTGCCGCTCCCTGTTGCGAAGCCGACGACGGCGATTCAACTCGAGCGGTCACTATGTCGCCTCCCCGATAGCTCCAACTCATCAACACCGCGACCAATAACGCGGCAGCCACCGCGGACGCTAGAGACCATGAAAACCCGCGATTCGAAAACTCGGTTGGCTGGGGCGTCCCAATGCTATCGATCTGCTGCCAGATCCTCATTTTCTGATGACACAAATCGCAATCCAAGACATGCGATTGAAGCGCCGGATCATCCGCAATCGGCTGATCCTCATCTAACAAGACATTCATTCGCTGGTCGAAGCGATCACAATTCATGATGCGTCTCCCTGGCGACACTCGCGATTGCCGGCCACAACGTCGCGTTGCCGAAGCTGCTGAATGATACTACCACGGGCGCGATGCACCCATGTTTTGACCGTTCCCTCTGGGCAATTCATTTTTCGTGCAATTTGCGAGTAACTGAAAGAACGATGATGGAACAATTCAAAAGCGGTCCGCTGACCATCTGGCAATTGCACCAGGGCCAATTCCAACTCCTCACGGAGCGTCGCAGCATCACGATCAGCGTGCACCTGTTCACACGGCGGGTCGGATACGAGCGTGAACGATTGAACCGTTCGCTTTTTCGCCAACAAAGTTCGGCTACGATTACCGGCGATCGCGACCAGCCAAGGCTCAAGCGGACGCTTGGGGTCCCAGCGATGCAGATAACGAGCGACCCGAGAAAATGTTTCCTGCGTTGCATCTTCGGCATCTTGACGATGCCCGAGAATCCGCAGGCACACCCGAAAAACCAATTGGTGATGACGATTCATCAGTTTGGCGAAGGCAATCTCATCACTTTGATGAAATTGCTTCGCAAGCAAAGCATTGGATTCATTCATCCGGTGTAATTCTCAGGGCGATTGGTTTCAGCCCCTTTGCCACTTCGCGGCGGTCACCGACCGCTAAAGAAGCGCTTCAGGGCATTGTCGGCGGCATCACGCGAATTATTAGTCATCGCCTTGCGGACATCATCCGGGAGCTTGCCCGGCTTTTCTTTTTTGTCACGAGGACTACGGCGTTTGGACATCAGATTCTCCGATGACTCATCCATAGACAGTTCGGTGCTGTCGGAGCCTGCGGAGACAGCACCAGCCGATTCCAAATCAAGATTCTCAACACGGAACTGGCGAGTCTCGGGATCGGTCATTTTTCGAACACGATCAATTTGGTCGGCTTCATCCAGCCAATCACTTACATCGACCGCTTCGAAACGACTATCGTGCGAGCCCGCCTCAACGGTCCGTGCCGCAGCATCACCGACATCCGCAACTTCCGGTTTCTTTGGCGCCTGCAAACCATGTTCAATCACGAGCTCGAAACCAAGTTTTCCGACCCGCAGCTGGTCGCCATTTCGAACGACTTTGGCTTTGTCAGTCGGCAATCGCTTTTCGTTGACATAGGTGCCGTTGCGGCTCTTGAGGTCCTGAACCAAGACCCGATTGTCTTTGATCACAAGGATGCAGTGCTTCCTGCTGACCGACTCACTTTTCGGTCTTAGCTGGCAAGATTCGCTTCGACCGATCAAAAACTTTTCGCTCGAGATTCCGATCTCTTTTCCCTCGTGACTGCCGCTGAGAACCTTGAGTTTCACCTGCATAAAATCACCATTTTCCAACGATTAGCCAATCTTCGTCATTCTCTAGACTGGACGAGGATCGGGGGAGGAGTTAACTCGATGGCCCAAATCAGCCGCGGCCGTGCGTTTGACCAAAAAACTGCACCGTCCCAATCCTAAAGAGCGAACTGCCTAGAAAACCATCTACGACAGAAAATTCCGTTGAATTGGCAAACGCGCGGAGGATCGGACCTGTGGGGATTATAGGCAACCGGAATGGCGAACGGGTATCAATTGATGGCCTACTGGAAGATGTTTTTCAGATTCCCGGGTACACACCACCCAACAGAACTAGCAACTGAATGCCATAGAGCCCTATCTGCGGCATTTCCACTGCGTCGAACCAAACTTCGCAACCGCGATTTGGCTAGCAGATTCCAACTCCTGATCCCCGAGACCGTCTTCCCGCCAATCCAACTCCAAACGATTACCTAGGCGATTCGCCAACTTCTCGGAGAATTGCTGAATCGATGGCAATTGTGAGGTCAATTCAGCAATACCAGGCAACTGGGGGGCATGGGGACTGCTTTTCAACAATAAGCTGCCATGCTGTAACACCGCGCCGCGCACCTTCCGCTGAGCGCTGCCGAGTATTTTGTAGCCACTGACGATTAGGTCTTCCTCGGTCCGTCGCTGGAAACAAAGGAATGGCTCTGCCGCCGCAGCCAGCAACGAGCGAGAAAGCGTTCGAAACGGTACTGCGGTCACACCGAAATCTCTCAGACTGACGGCCACCTCGCCATGTATCTGTGCGTACAGATCCCGATGGTGCCCGGTCGAACGATTAGCCGGCATAAATAAACTGTACGTCAACTCATGATGGTGAACGATCGCGCCTCCGCCTGTACTTCGACGCACCCAATCAAGACCCACGCTTTCCACGTGGGAATCGCGAGCCGCGAATTCCTGGAAGTAACCGAGTGACAGGGATGGACGGCTCCAGCGATAAAACCTCAGCGTCGGAAGTTGACTGTGACTGGTCGATTCAAGCAGTGCCTGATCGATCGACATATTTTCGACCGGATCGCCAGCAGCGAGAGGAATAAGCCGGCCGGTCGATGCCATTTTTTATCCGCAGGCACGGGACTGATTCAAGGACCGGGTGGGATCTAACCGGCCGATATGAATAAACAACAGAAAAGCAAAGCCCTTATTGTGATTCCGCACACTGCTTTTGATAGGCTTCGTGATCCATCAGTTGATCGATCCCCTCATCACTGCTCAGCCGAACCTTGATCATCCATCCGAAGTTGAAAGGATCATCATTCAACTTCTCCAATTGATCAGGCAGTTCGGAGTGGACTTCCAAAACTTCCCCCGCAACGGGGCTGTACATCGGACTAACGGCCTTGACCGATTCAACCTCGCCAAACTCTTCGCCGGGGGCAACGCTGCGACCGACTTCAGGCAGGTCCATGTAAACGAGATCATTCAGTTGCTCAATTGCAAATCCTGAAATCCCGATCGTCGCGACTCGATCCCCGCCTTCTCCCTCGATGGCGGCCCATTCGTGTGTGGCCGCATAAAGGAGCTTTGATTCGTCACGCGTCATATCCGATATTCCCAGGTTCGTATTATGTGGAAGGACGTTGGTAAAAAGGCAACGGCGTGGGCATAGCACGAACCGTTTTGCCACGAATGTCTATCTTAAATTCTAAATCATCCGCATGATGAGCCGATACGAAAGCCATCGCTATCGGTTTTCCGAGGGTCGGTGATGGCCCACCGCTGGTGACAACCCCAATCGAATCCCCGTTTACATCAAGCACTTCGCACCCTTGTCGTGCTGGTCGTTTCCCTTCCGGCAACAGGCCGATTCGTTTTTTGGCAGGCCCGCTACGATCGATGTCCCGCAATGCAGAGTCGCCGATGAACGCACGATTTTTCAAGGTACAAGCGAACCGTAGCCCTGCGGTGAGGGGATCGATTGTTTCATCGAGTTCGTGACCATACAGAGGCATCGACGCTTCCATTCTTAACGTATCGCGAGCTCCCAATCCAGCAGCCACGAAGCCGTGCTCGCGACCTGCCAGCATCACATTTTCCCAAACACGGGGGGCATCCTCCGCTCGGACGATCAGCTCAACCCCATCTTCGCCAGTGTAACCCGTGCGACTTAAAATAACGGGCTTGGAAAACTGATCCGTAATCGTCGCTCGGTAATATTGAAGTCGTGTCGGATCAAATCGAAATAAACGTCCGATAGCCGCCATCGCGAGTGGGCCTTGCACGGCGATCATCGCAGTCAGTTGAGTGCGATCAGAAACCGTTACTTTTGGAAAATCATCTAGCTGAGAGGTCACCCAGCTCAGAATTTTTTTATGGTTCGATGCATTCACCACCATCAGGTGGTATCGCTGTCCCGATGGCGTTTCCAGATGGGAAACCAAAACGTCATCTAGAACACCTCCATCGCGATCGCAGATCAATGCGTATCGTACAGCCCCTACCGGCATCCCCGATACTTTCCGCGTCAACAGATGATCCAGCAGCTGTTCGCTTCCTTCACCGTCAAACCGAATTCGCCCCATGTGAGAGACATCAAACAGGGCCGCGCGAGTCCGGCAAGCCTCGTGCTCGGCGACAATCGACGAGTACTGCAACGGCATGTCATAGCCCGCGAATGGAACCATCCGGGCGCCGGCTTCACGGTGCCAACGATCCAAAGGAGATTTTGCGAGCTGATTGCTCATCCGGTTCTGTCTCGCTTCAGTCTGAGGAGCGTTTCAGTTTGGGGTGCGTGCACTGTTGGGACAGTCTATCGCGGTTGGCAATGAACGTAAGCCCCGCAATCCGCCCTAACTTTGCCACTCCAGTAATTGCGACAAAGCCACAACGTCTGCAGGTGCAATTCGATAAAATATAGGAATGAGCGAAACTTCGAGCACGGAATTTAATTCGTCAGGCAACGCCTTGGGGCGTTGGTGGACGCGAGAAGCAGACGGAAAAATCCTCTGTGAACTTTGCCCACGGGGCTGCCGGTTAAACCCTGGCGACCGAGGTTTCTGCTTCGTCCGCATCAATCAAAATGACCAGCTGGTGTTGGATACCTATGGCCGCAGCACTGGATTTTGCATTGACCCCATCGAAAAGAAGCCTCTGAATCATTTCCTGCCCGGCACTCCCGTGCTGAGCTTCGGCACGGCCGGCTGCAACCTCGGTTGCAAGTTTTGTCAAAACTGGGACATTTCGAAGAGTCGAAAAGTGGCCAGCCTGAGCGAACGAGCAATGCCGGACGAGATCGCCGAGGCAGCAGTTTCCATCGGCTGCCGAAGTGTCGCCTATACCTACAACGATCCAGTCATCTGGGCCGAATACGCAATTGACACGGCGACCGCTTGCCGAGCTCGGGGGATTAAGTCGGTCGCCGTGACAGCCGGCTATATCAACCCAGTTGCAAGACCTGATTTCTTTGCAGCGATGGATGCTGCGAATATCGATCTGAAAGCGTTCACCGAGAATTTTTATTTTAAGTTGACCGGTGCCCATCTCGATCCGATCTTGGATACCATTCGCTACGCGGTGCGGGAAACCGATTGCTGGGTAGAACTAACAAATCTGGTTATTCCCCAAGCGAATGATAGCCAAGACGAGTTTCGCCAAATGTGCGACTGGATTGCAAAAAATGTCGGCCACGACGTACCAGTTCACTTCACAGCATTTCACCCCGACTTTCGTATGCGGGATCGTGGTCCCACACCGCATGAAAAACTACTCGAAGCACATGACGTGGCCAGACAGGCAGGACTTCAATACGCCTACGTCGGAAATGTTCATGATGTTTCGCGGCAGAGCACATACTGCCCGGATTGCAACCAGTTGCTGATCGAGCGTGATTGGTACCAACTCGGCCGCTACGCAATGAATGGCAACCAATGTGCGAATTGTGGATCCAAAATCGCAGGCTGTTTCGAAAACAGTCCGGGAAATTGGGGCGCACGTCGTCAACCAATCCAAATCAAACAGAACACTTCTTCGCCGCCGATCATTCCCCCCACACTTGAATCCCCAGAAGAAGGTAGAACGATGCCCTCTGATCCCAAGAACGAATTGATGGCGGGGTTCAACGACGAGCAATTAGCAGCGATTCATCAAGCAACCTGCCACTATGTTTCGGCCATTGTGCAAAACCAATTGTTTGATGTCGCCGAGGCGTTGGGAGACGAATTATCGCAGCGAGAAATTGCAGGCATCTATGTGACGTTGAAACGGGACCAGACGTTACGAGGTTGCTGCGGCTTGCAAGGACCACCGGTGCAGTTAGCTTCCGCCTTAGCTGATGCGGCCAACCGTACCGCCAAGCACGATCCCCGGATGGCCCCGATCGTAGCAAGTGAGCTACCGCACTTAAATCTTTCGATTTCGATCATCGGTCCGCCTCGCCCGATCGGAGTCGATGGCAACGAACAGATCGGTGCCATTGAAATCGGCCGCCACGGACTAAGAATCAGTTCAGGAAACCACGTTGGCCTGCTGCTACCAATGGTTGCTACTGAAAGGTCATGGAATGCTCGTCAATTTCTCGATGCCGTCTGCACCAAGGCGGGTCTGCCTCCCGGCAGTTGGTTGAGAGACGACGCCAACGTCGAAATCTTTGACGGAATCAGTTACAGCGGCCCCATGGAAGGCGTCGACCCGAATGCCGTCCGCGATGTTGCTGCTTACTCACCAGATCAACTGCAACGGCTTCGCGATTGGGTTGTAGCCAACCTGTCGGCGTTGGAAGCGGGGGCGACACCTCTCTACTATGCCAACGACATTCCCGACACCAGCGTCAATGGCCTGGTCCTACATGTGACTTATGACCAACAGCAACCGGCCATGCACTGGATGCAATTGAACATCCGCGAGGGCATTCCGCTGCAGGCGACTTTATTTCAATTGACGGAAAAGGCTGCTACTTCGCTTACGGAAACCCAGCCTTCCAGCGGTTGGGATGTAGAAATTGGAGTACTATCAAGGATCATTCACCACGGCAGCGACACCCACCACGACCTACAAGGGCTTCGCTGTCAGACAAGAGCATTGCTGCTGATGGATGGTCAACACTGGGCGCTGGGGTTCAACCAAGCAAGCTCAGCCAACCAGCTTTTTCAAGATACGCTGGGCATGCAGCGATTTCGGGCACAGGGCACCACAGTCTTCTCGACAATCTGTGATGCCACCTGCACTGAGCTCGCTCTCTCGTCAGGACCACAAGCTGAAACAACGGTTGCGTCACGCCCACCCGCAGTGGCGGGTACTTTCTATCCCGCGGAGGATCCCGCCCGCGAGGCCCAAGTTGACGAATTGCTCGAGGGGTTGCCAGCCATTGAGCAGCGAACGGTCGCCGCAGCGATGGTCCCCCATGCCGGCCTGCGTTATTCGGGCCGGATCGCAGCCGATGTATGGCGACGCATCAAACTCCCAAGTCGAGTCCTCATCATCGGCCCAAAGCACACGGCCGATGGCCTTCATTGGGCGGTCGCACCGCACGATCAATGGCGATTGTCTGACACAGCAGTAATGACGGGTGACGCTGAATTGGCGAAACAGATCGCAGCTACGGTGCCGGGAATGGAATTAGACGCTGGTGCACACCGCTCCGAACACGGTATCGAAGTTCAATTGCCGCTACTGCATCGCCTTGCCCCCGCGACACGAATAACCGCCATCGCAATGTCAGGTGGATCTGTCGGGCAACTGCGAACGGCTTCCAAAGCCTTGGCAAGTTGCTTAGCCGCGATGCGAGACCCACCGCTGCTGGTGATCAGCAGCGATATGAACCATTTTGCTGATGAGCAGGAGAATCGGCGGCGAGATCGAATGGCGTTAAACGCGTTGTCACAAAACGATCCGGAAAGCCTGCTAAAAATCTGTGACCAGGAGAACATTAGCATGTGCGGAAAAGTCCCCGCGGCATTGGTCTTAATGACACTCCAAGAGCTCAATCAATCGACCACGTATACAGAAATTGGCTACGGCACGAGCGGCGACGTCACCGGTGATCTCTCCCGAGTCGTCGGCTACGCGGGAATACTCATGTAGGCAATGGCCTGGGTGCTGGCCTGCATTCGCTCACGAGCCCACAATATTCACTCCACCATCCCAAGCCTCTCAATAACCTATCGCGGAACAGTCATGACCGATCAAGTGTTGATCATCGTCGGCGATGCAGCCGAAACATTGGATACCATGTACCCCTTTTACCGGCTACAAGAAGCGGGTTTTAAACCGATCGTCGCCGCACCGGAAAAACGCCAATACCAAATGGTCATGCACGAGGTGAAACCGGGTTGGACCATCACCAAAGAGTGGGAAGGGTACACGATCGAAGCGGACATCGCTTTCGCCGAAATCGACCCCGAACAATACGCGGGGATTCTGTTTAGCGGTGGTCGGGCTCCGGAGTACATTCGGTATGACGAAAACCTGGTGCGCATTACCAAGCACTTCTTCCAGGCAGGCAAACCAGTCGCCAGCGTTTGCCATGGGGTCGAAATCCCGGCCTACGCCGACTGCGTGCGGGGACGAAAAATGGCCACTGTACCAAAGTGTAAGTTCGACTTGGAAGTTTGTGGAGGCATCTTCGTCGATGCACCCTGTGTGATCGACGGCAACCTGGTTAGCGGTCGAACGTTCCACGACAACGGGCATTACGTGGGACCCTGGATCGAAATGCTCCAGCAAACAAGGCAAGCAGCAACAGCCTGATTCGAGCGAGGAGCTCGCGTTACCGATTTCGAGTACAGCCGATTAAGAGCAAGCCGATCCCCGGGAGTTGATCTGCCGTGTCGGAAAGCGTCTCACGCAAAGTTCTCCACCACTCCCACACCGGTGATCCCTTGCTCTCGAAGTCGATTTGAGTATTGGTTGATTCTCGCTGTGTCGCTGCATGTGACATCCCGCACAATAATCGCCGAATCAACCACCGAAGCATACTGATGAACTTCGTCCAGTGACTCGGCGGGACCATCGATCACAACCAACTCAAACCGATTCCGCATCTCTTCCAGTAGCTGAACAACTTCAGCACCGGTGGCCGCGGTTGAACCACTCGGTGGCAGGAGCGGGATAAGAGTGACTCCGTCCTCAACCGCGTGAACAGCCACTTCGGCAATCGGCAGACCCGCGCGAATCGTGTCAACCCAACCGTATTGCAATTCCAAGTGGAGATCATCCGCAAGACTCGGATTTTTGGTATCGGCGTCAACTAACGCGACACGAATGCCGGCCGCCGCTGCCGCCATCGCGATTCCAATCGCGACGCTGCTGCGTCCCTCGCCCGCCTGAGCACTAGTTACCAAGACGCTATTAAGACCTCGACTGACTGCTTCACCCATCCGTTCTGCGATTTGCTGAAACAATGCACCATCGAAAAATAGATCAGCAACGATCTTAGGAATGTCGAAGACATCGACTTCCCAGACCGGCCGAAAAGGAACCAACGGAGCGAGTTGTTCTTGATCCAAGGATGGATCCACCGGATGCGACTCGCTGCCGTGCGTCGCATCGACCTGAGTCGTTGTCACGACGTCAGAACCAACACTTTGAATTGTCGTATCGTGCTCGAGTTGTATGTCGGCAGAGGCTTCCGTTTCGACATTTTCAACGACAGGATCAATGTCCGAATCAGTCACCGGTGGCGATTCGATTTCGGGCGTCTGCGTTGTGTCAAGCCGATAAAAGGCGAGATCAGCGGGAGCAGTCGCGTAAGCCGTATGGATATGCTGCAGCGAATCTGAAATCGCTGGCTCATCAACCAACTTCTCGTTGAATTGCATCCGAATATCAGCTGGCAGCATTTCCTCAACCGGCAGCGTGCGAGCCGACGCAGGCTCACTCGGCAAATCGACATGGGGTATCGGTGGTGCAGTCGCAGGCTGATCGGCGCGAGCAAATTCCTGCTGAACCGTATCTAGCCAAACGCCTGCACTGTCGGCGAATGGCTGCTCCTGAGGCTGCGATGCCGCGTCTTCGCCGAAGCTGAGCCCAAGCGGTTCTGAGGGTTCTGACGTTGAAGTGATACTTGCTTGAGGCCGCCTGCTCGACTGGGAAGCAACACGATTGCGGCGAGCAAATGCCTTTACAAAGGCTGGATTGGTCGAACTCATGATGATTCGCTTATCTCGCGTAAGAGGGATCGGCTTGAGCACCGATACCGACGGCGGGTGCCTGAGTGACTGACTCCGGTACTGGAGGCAAGTACTGTAAAAGGTTCTTCATTTCTGCTGGGGTGCTTGATCTTCGATGCAATTCCGCTGAATCGACACCAGGCGCCAATTCGGGTTCGGATCGGTCCGAGACTGCCTGGGCCTCCAACTGGCTCGATCCAGCGAAGAACTGGTTCTCGCGAACGTCATCAGTCGATGCAGCAACTTCTGCTTTCGCAAGTGAATTTTCGTTTGTCGGGGGTTCAAGGGCGACTTTCGACATCTCGGTGACATCTGACACGCCAGCCACATCATTGCCACTCACTTGATCAGAGAACGAATTGGTTGCCCAACTCTCTCGATCAGTCTCCTGGGCAAGACCAACTCCCGGCATGCCGTACTTTGGCAGTGCCGCATTCGGATCACCCGTTTCAGGCATGCCTGTTCCGGGAATCACGATGGAATCTCCGCGATCGAATTCCAGTAGATCACTATGTTCAGCGAGCGCTGACTTGGTGCTCTCATCATCGACACCACTCCTCGACATCAAAGCCGCGGCAACGACGATGACCAACAAAGCAATCACGATACCTTGCGAACCAATCGATTCGCTCCAAGCTCTGCCTGCCGGAACCTCAATCGGTAGGCGTGCAGGCGGTATGGGCGACCTACGTGAGTCCTCGTTTTTAGATGAGTTTGAGAAATCCGCTGACTGCGATTCTATTGTTGTATCGTTCGCGTCAGGGACAGGCACCGCTGACACAACAAGTCGTTCAGCAATTGGTTCTTGATCGCTGACTGCAAATGCTGGGTCGTCGAGATCCTCTGTTTTGACAGTGCTTGCTGTTGGTGCCGAGGGGAAAATTGGCTCCGCGGGCTTAGACGCTTCGTGCCGCTGTGTGGGATCCAATGTCGCTGCAACGGATTTATCCGAATCCTGACTCGCCGGGATCACCGGCTTGCTGGTCGAATGGCTTGGATCGAGGTTTGGCAACTGAAACAAAGTAGGTGGCAATACTTCTTTCGCAACACAACCGGTTTCCTTCGCAATGGCCTCGGGGTTGCCGCCATCGGCGACTTCTGGCGTAAGGCCCTTCGCATCCTGCGGCCCTCCTGGCGAGACGATCATCGGAGATTCCTGTGGTTCGGTCCATGAGCGACGGGTCGTTGTAGCGTTTGTGCAGCAGCGAACCCGATTCCAACACATCCTCCTAGATCGGAATCAACCTTGCCGATCTTTAGGAAACTGGCAATTAGCCAAAGCTTGCCGGCAAGGCAAGATGAAATAGCGGAAAGTATCGGTGGCTGACGCGGCCAAATGTCAGGGATACGATCGGCAAAGAAGGGCCGAATGCTTCCAAAACCATCGTTTTATGCAAACTCCACCGTCCCACTCGATCGTTCGCATTGTTTGATTGGGTTGTGAATTTCTAGATTTCGACCAAGATTAGTAGTGAAAACGGTCGCGTGAAACCAAGAGTTTGACCGCAGGACCGTGAAACCGATCAAAACGCGAGACCGAAACGCGAAACCGAGCCAGCTATGCTTCGACCCGATACAGCGACGAATCTTCTCTCACAGCTAGTCCGTGAGCGGATCTTGCTACTCGATGGTGCGATGGGGACCATGATCCAACGATTGCAGCTTGATGAAGCTGCTGTTCGCGGCGATCGATTCGCCGATCACAATAAAGACCTGAAGAACTTTTCTGACATACTCTGCCTCACTCACGCAGAGAAAATCACCAATATTCACCGAGCTTATTTCGAGGCTGGAAGTGACATCGTAGAGACCAACACGTTCGGGGCATCACCCGTTGGGATGGTCGAATTTGATCTGCCGCTCGACCTCGTTCAGGAAATCAACCAAGCCGCGGTTGACTGTGCTCGCAAAGCAGCAGATGAATGGACCGAGCGTACACCAGATAAGCCACGTTTCGTGGCTGGCTCGATTGGGCCGACAACCAAGCAGACCGCCATTAGCACACGCGTGGAAGATCCGGCACATCGCGACACGACCTTTGAGGAGATGCGAGATAGCTATCGAGCACAAGTCGAGGCGCTAGTGAGTTCGGGAGTCGACATTTTGCTCCCAGAAACGGCGATCGACACACTGAACCTCAAAGCGTGCCTTTTCGCAATCCAAGATTTTTATGATGCCGGCGGTCGCCAGGTCCCCGTCATGATCAGCGGTACCTTCGACAAGGGTGGACGAACCTTTGTCAGCGGACAAACGGTCGAAGCCTTTGTCACCTCGCTAGCACACTTCCCCCTGCTTTCGATTGGGATGAACTGCGCCCTCGGACCAGACGTGATGCGTCCACACGTCGAAGAGATGTCGCATTCGACAAACCTGCCGATTAGCTGTCACCCCAATGCCGGCCTGCCCAACGATATGGGCCAATTTGATTTGGGGCCAAAAGCGATGGCCGACATCGTCGGCGAGTTTGCTGACAACCAATGGATCAGCATTCTTGGTGGTTGCTGCGGAACCACTCCCGATCACATTCGGGCCATGGCCGAACGAATCCAAGGTCACCAACCAAAGCAGGAACAGTCAGGGCCGGTTTGGACGCGTTTGTCGGGCCAGCTCCCCATGGTGATGCGTCCTGAAATTCCTTTCACCATGGTTGGTGAACGCACAAACGTCACCGGCAGCCGAAAATTCGCTCGCTTGATTCGTGAGGAAGAATACGAGGAGGCGGTCGAAATCGCGCGGGAGCAAGTCGAGAACGGTGCTACCATCATCGACATCAATTTTGATGATGCATTACTCGACGGCGTAGAAGCGATGACTCGCTACTTGCGGCTCATTTCCGGTGATGATGTCGCCGCGGCCGTGCCGGTCATGATTGACAGCAGTAAATGGGAAATCATCGAAGCCGGGCTGCGGAACGTGCAAGGAAAAGCGATTGTTAATTCGATCTCACTGAAAGATGGCGAACCAGAGTTTCTCCGTCGCGCCAAATTGGTTCGGCAGTACGGAGCAGCAGCGGTTGTGATGGCATTTGACGAGGAAGGTCAGGCTGCCGACGAAGATAACAAAGTCCGAATCTGCAAGCGGGCCTATGACTTGCTGGTCCATCAAGTGGGGTTCCCACCTGAAGACATCATCTTCGATCCCAACATTTTGACGGTCGCAACAGGGATCGAAGAGCACAACAATTACGCGGTCGATTTCATCAATGCCGTACGCCGCATCAAACAAGAATGCCCCGGCGCGAAGACCAGCGGCGGCGTGAGCAACATTAGCTTTAGTTTTCGCGGAAATGATCGCGTGCGTGAAGCCATTCACAGTGCGTTTCTCTTTCATGCGGTTAAAGCCGGCCTCGATATGGGCATCGTGAATGCCGGGCAATTGGAAATCTATGAAGAGATCCCCGCTGACCTGCTAGAACGGGTCGAAGACGTCTTGCTAAATCGTCGTGCGGATGCCACCGACCGCTTGCTCGAACTCGCCGAAACCGTTCGCGGATCGGGAATACAAAAAGCCAGCCAAGATCTGGAATGGCGAGAAGCACCGGTCGCGGAACGAATGCAGCATGCGCTGATTAAAGGAATCGACAAATTCATCGTCGAAGACACCGAGGAAGCACGCCAGCACTTCGACCGTTGCTTGCAGATCATTGAAGGGCCATTGATGGATGGCATGCAAGTCGTTGGAGATTTATTCGGTGCCGGCAAGATGTTTTTGCCACAAGTCGTCAAATCAGCACGCGTCATGAAGAAAGCTGTCGCATACCTCGAACCTTTCATGGAAGAAGAAAAACGGGCAGCCGGCCTGGAGGGCAACGCGGCACGCGGAAAATTCCTCATCGCCACGGTCAAGGGTGACGTCCATGATATCGGCAAAAATATCGTAGGCGTCGTATTGCAGTGCAATAATTACGAGGTCATTGATCTTGGCGTTATGGTCGATACTGAGACGATCCTAGACGAAGCCGAGAGTCAGAATGCTGACATGATCGGCCTGAGTGGCTTGATCACACCGAGCCTCGATGAAATGGTACACGTCGCGCGTGAAATGAAGCGTCGAAAAATGGCGATCCCATTATTGATTGGGGGTGCCACCACCAGCGCGAAACACACAGCAGTGAAAATCGCGCCCGCCTATAGTTCTGCTGTCGTTCACGTGCTCGATGCCAGTCGCAGTGTGAACGTCGTTGAAAAACTAATCAGCAAAGAAATGAGAGAGTCGTTTCTGAGCGAAAATGAAGTGAACCAGGCAAAGTTGGTCGCCAGTTACAAAGGCCGCCAGCAACAACTCGTTCCTTACGCGGAAGCATTACGAAAACGGTTCGCCAGCAATTGGCAAACAATCGAAATCGCCAAGCCCTCTTTTTCCGGCATCAAGGTACTTGAAACGATCTCGCTGACAGAACTACGTGACTACATCGATTGGTCACCATTCTTCATGACATGGGAGCTCAAAGGAAAATACCCGAAGATCCTTGATGACAGTGTAGTTGGAGCACAGGCCAGAGAACTTTTCGATGATGCCAATCAGTTATTAGACCAAATTATCGCTGATGAACAATTAACAGCCAAAGCCGTTTACGCGTTCTGGCCTGCTGCGAGCGATGGCGACGACATTGTTTTGTACACCGATGAAAAACGCCAACAGGAACTCAAACGTTTTCATTGCCTGCGCCAGCAATGGCAGCGAAAAGGACAAAATGACTTCCGCTCACTGGCCGACTATGTCGCGCCAATCGATAGTGGCCGAGAAGACTACATCGGTGGTTTTGCCGTCACGGCTGGAATTGGAGCCACCGAATTAGCCGACAAGTACAAAGCCGAATTCGATGATTACCGCGCCATCATGGTTCAAGCTATCGCCGACCGTTTGGCAGAAGCGCTTGCCGAATGGCTCCACAAACGGGCTCGCGATGAATGGAATTATGGGAGCACTGAAGGTTTTTCAACGGAAGACTTAATCGCTGAAAAGTACCGTGGTATTCGCCCCGCAGCAGGCTACCCAGCCTGTCCCGACCACACTGAAAAGCGGACGTTGTTCGACCTGCTGCATGCCGAACAAAATGCCGGTATCGAACTCACCTCCAGTTTTGCGATGACACCAGCAGCGTCTGTCAGTGGTTTATATTTCTCCCATCCGAATGCTCGCTATTTTGCCGTTGATCGAGTAACCAAAGATCAGATCGAGAATTACGCGCAGCGAAAGGGAATCTCAGTTGCAGAAGCTGAACGTTGGCTGGCTCCTAACCTCGCCTACGAACCTTCCTAACAACGATTTAAAACAACGGCTCGAATTGATGCCAACGATATCCACTTGGCAATTGATCCGAGGGTGCAATTTCGAGATGGATGACGCGTCGGTGCAACGTTGTCTTCGGATCACAAGCTCGACTGCCGTGAATAAGTAACGGCCGCATTACAAACACATCGCCCGCGCCACAATGAATGGTTTCCGGCGCCGCGGAGGAATGAGAACCAAGCTCGCGATGGGATCCCGGAATCACAACGAGAGGACCATTATCCTCGACCATCGGATCCAAATGAATCCTCAGCGTCAGCATGGTACTAAGCAATTCAGGCGTCGCCTCAACATGCGGAACGCCACCCTTGCGTGTCGGCTTTGAAAACGGGCTAGCGGACTCCTGATGTGCGGCAACCGCGATGGTTAAGTCACGGTGCATCGCCAAAGCCCATCCCTTGCCCGGCGGTTTGTCGAAGTACAAGCCACGCACCAAGCCAGCTTGATCGCCGACAGACTGCAAGATCAACCCATTGATGCGAGGTTCTTCGGTCACTTGCCTCCAATCACTCCATAGCGACAACAAATTACGACCACCAACGACCGGGCTTGATTTCCGCTGGTGACCGAGGCTTCCCTTGGTGCTTCTCTCACCCTCTATGGATGATTGGTGATCCTGTCGCAAGGCTGCGAGGACTTGATCTGCAATGGACGTGCAGGCCCCACCGGCAATCACAGAATCCACAATTGTGTATCCGGCTTTGTCTAAGCTCATGGCAAATACTGGGTGTCTCTGGAAAAATAAAACGAACCTCCCCCTATCAATCGTGCTCCAGAATCATAGCCGGTCAATCGATGCCGGCCTCTTGTATGGCTTCTGATCGCATGTCCCGATCCTCAGCGGACAACCCGACTTTTAGCGGACAACCCGATCTGACCAGGCAACCCGACATCTGGGCGTATTCTGCCCGCCTTTGGTCGTCGCTGATTTGGGCCATCCACACACTGGTAAGGAAAGTTTCTCCGCCTGCTTTCCCGCGAAATGCTTTTTGGCCACTGTTCAGTTGGCGGCGCATGGATATGTTTTTTATATGGAAATTTCAACTGACTTGGCCGACCGCGTGATGCGGCTGGTCGTTTCGCCAGACTACCGGCCGAGCAAACCAAAGCAAATCGCTGCCCAATTGCACCTCGAACAAGAGGAATACAGGCAATTGCGACGCGTCATCAAACACCTCGTCCAGGAGGGGCGTCTGATTTATGGCTCCAACCACTTCATCATTAGCCCGGGTGCCATCGGTGGCCCAAGCGACCGGATCGAGGGAAAGTTCCAGCGAGCGATGGGAGGAGGTGGCTTTGGATTTGTCCGCCCCAACCACTCTGAAGATTCCGATAACCCTGAAGATATTTTTGTCCCACCCGGCTCAACCGCTGGTGCATTGGAAGGTGATCAGGTCGAAGTCAAAGTGCGGCCTAGTCGCCGTGGTGGAAATGAAGGTGAAGTCACCAAGATTCTACAACGCGCGCGTCGGCAATTCACTGGAACGTTTCGCTACATCAACAAGCAACCTGCCGTCATCCTGGATGGGACTCCGTTTGAAGCGCCAGTGACCGTCGGTGACGTGCGAGGCATTCAACTCGACAACGATGACAAAGTCTTCGTCGAGATGGTGGAGTTCCCCGGCGAGGATGGACTCGGCGGCGAAGCAGTCATTCTGGAACGATTGGGGAGCAACAAAAATCCGGCGATCGATACCATCACGATCATGCGACAGTACGGCTTGCCGGACGACTTTCCAGCCGAGGTAATCAACAATGCTCGCGAGCAGGCGGATGCGTTTGTCGACGACGCCCCTCCCGCAGACCGACTTGACCTGACTGAAAAGCTCACCATCACCATCGATCCATTCGATGCCCGTGATTTTGATGATGCGATTTCACTCCAGCGCGAGCAGGGACGATGGCGACTTTGGGTTCACATTGCTGATGTCAGCCAGTTCGTACCACCAGCAAGCGCGCTCGACGAGGAAGCAAAGAAACGTGCGACCAGCGTTTATCTCCCTGATCGCGTCATCCCAATGATTCCTGAGATCATCAGTAATCACTTGGCAAGTTTGCAACCAGACCGCATACGCTTGGTGAAAACCTGCGAAATTGAATTCTTGGATGACCTGACGATCACCCACACCGAAGTACATAACGCCGCTATTCGAAGCGACCTGCGACTGAACTACGAACAGGTCGACCAATTCCTCGCAAACCCAGAGCCGTACACCGAAAAATGGGGCAAGCCAATATGCGACTTACTGAGTCAAATGCATGACTTAGCGATGAAGCTCCGAAAATCCCGGTTTGCGCACGGCGCGCTTTCAATGGATATGCCAGACATCAAACTTGACCTCGACAAAAGTGGCAAAGTTAAAGGTGCGTTCCGGGTTCATCACACCGAGAGCCATCAGATCATTGAAGAATTCATGCTGTCAGCCAATCAAGCTGTAGCGACATGGCTCGACGACCTGAAACTCAATTACCTGCATCGAATCCACGCCCCACCAGAACGACGAAAACTCCGCCAACTGGGAAATTTCGTTAAAGATCTTGGTATTAATGTCGGCTCGATCGAAAGTCGCTTCGAGATTCAAAAAGTACTTGATTCGGTCGCCGAAACACCACTTGAGGATGCTGTCAATTTTGCCGTGCTAAAGAGCATGAGCAAAGCCGTCTATGGACCTCAAGCCGAAGGTCACTATGCGCTCGACATGGAGCATTACTGCCACTTTACCAGCCCTATTCGTCGCTATCCTGATCTGAATGTTCATCGCCTTATTCAACGACTGCTGGAAAAAAAACAGACCCCAGACGAGGCTTACCCTGAGCTCATCAAGCTGGGACATCACTGCAGTGACATGGAACGAAATGCCGCTGCGGCGGAACGTGAACTGATCCAATTGAAGCTCCTGCACTACCTGAAAAAGCACGTCGGCGAAACAATGGAGGCGGTCATCAGTCGCGTTTTCGCAGACGGCCTGCATGCTCGCTGCACAAAACTGCCGGTGGATGGATTCGTTCCAATCACTACGCTACCGAACGACAAGTATCGATTCGAGCGACGAGGGCAAATGATCATCGGATTCAAAGCGGGGAACCGCTTTCGGCTAGGTGATCAGCTAACCGTCAGGATCGCCAAAGTCGACTTGCAGGATCGCCAACTCTACTTTGACGTGTTGAAAAACCACACAGCCCGCAGTGAATCAGGCTCGCAAAAGCCAAGTACCGGGACGAAGTCGAAGTACAAGGGAAAGCGAAAAAAAGATCGGCGAGACAAGAAGAAGCGGAAAAATAGACGCTGAATGATGCCGATCTTGAAGGCCGCTAATCACACTCGGATTATTGATCAACATCGTCTTCGCACTCATAAACCTGTTACCCTATAAGCTCACATCGACAACAGCCGCGATGGAGCAGCGGCGAGTAGGCAAGTGAATCCATCTGAATTGGAGACTGCGATGAAAAAGCAAGTGCTGATGCTGTTCAGCTTACTTTTCTCCCTCTCGACACAACCTTTCTCTGGACAACAGCTCATCGCAGCAGACTCGTTGACCGAGGAAACCAATCCACTTTCTTCGCTAGCCATTCGTTACGAGAAATCGGTGAAATCCTTCCAAACCATCACCAAGCGGGTGCGTGGGATCGATCGCGCCGATCAGACACTTGTCAATCGCTTGGACGATGCCGCCGAACGACTTACGAAAGCCGCAAAGAACCCGCGTCACCTAAACCAGCTCTATTACCGACTTCGAGACGTTCTCAAGCTCCACAACGAGGTCGAAGCTCGTTTCCTCGCCAAGTACACACTCCATCACGACTTGATCAATTGCTGGCAGTCAATGAATCTTCAACTGGTCCTATTTTTCCACGAATACATTATCGAGGTCGATAACCCCAGTCACACACGAAACGTTCAGCGAATTAGATCCAGTAATTCCCGGCGTGAAAAATATCTGAAGTTCGATTCGCCATTACCCACATTACCACTACTCCCCGGCAATTGGCTGCCCAGGTAACTGGACGATTTCATTCACTTTACCGTTAATCGAACAAGGATCAGCCCAACATTCGATCTTTCAGCGCGGTAAGCTTAAAAATGTTCATGGCAACAGATCTGGAGATGGTTCGATCGTGCGTAATTTACTTGTACTCATCCTGCTTACCCTGATTACGGTCAAGGCGGTCGCCGTCATCGCGCTGGGTCCTGTACCAATCGAGCGTGATGCGTGGGGATACTGGAAGTTGAGCACATTGGTGATGTCGGGAGACTGGCTGATGCTGGCCGACCCCATCGCCTATCGCACTCCCATCTACCCATGGTTTCTCGCCATCCTGCGAGCCATCGCTGGCGAGTACGCATTGCCGGTAATTGCGCTTGCCCAGTCCATTCTGATGGTGGCCTCGATCGGCATCGCGGGACAGATTGCTGCTCGGATCACTCGACTTCCCAACGCGATGGTGTGGACGCTTCTCTTAACCTTGCCGGCGGTATCAGCTTTCACTTACAACGCCGCCTTGCTGTCGGAATCTCTCTTCATCTTCCTCTTGATGACGCATCTGCTGATGATGCTGCATTACGACGAAAAACCGAGTGCCACACGAGCAGTGCTCGTCGGGTTAACGTTCGGATTGGTGCTACTGACAAGACCGATCGTTTTGTTGCTGTGGCTGGTCCACATTCCTTTTGTTCTGTGGTCTCACTATCGCCGGCGCAAAAGGGTCGGCAAAGACGCATCCGAAAGGGTGAAGCTGCACGGACGTGTCGGCCATGGAATACTCGCGGCTTGTGCGGCAATCACAATCGTCGCACCATGGATCGCTCGCAATGCAATCGTTTTCGATGAACCCTTCATCACCCAATTCGTCGGACGTAACCTTTGGGTTGTGACCTTCCAAGATGGTTCGGGCGCGGGACTGAACTTGCCCGCAACCGAATCAAGCGAACGCTTACAACAACGATTCAATCGGGTAAGCAACGCGGATGCAGACTGGCGACTCACCTGGACGGTTTCCAATGCGTTGGTCGAATCTGGCCTAAGCGATCCGCAAACTGATCGGCTAATGCAACAAGTTTCGCTAGATGCCATCAAATCTGATCAACCGACCTTTGCGTACAAGGCATTCCGACGAACCGTCAATTTTTGGCGAGCAGCGGCGACCCAGTTACCAGCGCAAGGAATGCAGGGAAATTACCTTGGAGAGTTGATTTGGATCTACAGAATTCCAGTTTTAGAAGCGGCCATCAAATACCGTCTCAGCCAGTCTGTCTTACTCAATACCTTACTGACCGGCATGATTGTTGTCGCGGGAATCGTCTTGTTAATCAATCGCCCCTCGCGACCCTATGCTTTTTGGGTGTTGATGATCTTGGCTTACTTTGCCGTCATCACCGGGGTCTTTGAAATCCCGCACTACCGTTATCGAATCGTAGTGGAACCACTCACAGCCGCTTTGGGCGGAGGCGCAATCGCAGTCCTTTTATCGCGACGTCGTAAACTAGCCTCGGTAATCACCAGTTCGTGAGGAAGTTTTTGGGTATGGATGACGATATCGAGGTTTCCGTCGTGATGCCTTGTCTGAACGAAGCAGACACCGTTGGTGTGTGCATCGAAAAAGCGGTTCGATCGATGAATGAAGCTGGCATTTGCGGTGAGATCGTGCTGGCTGATAACGGCAGCACAGATCGCTCCAAACAGATCGCCGAATCACTGGGCGCCCGCACCGTTGATGTCGCCGAACCAGGCTACGGAGCTGCCTTGATGGGTGGCATCGAAGCGAGCAAGGGAAAATTCGTCATCATGGGCGACGCCGACGACAGCTACGATTTCCTGGAGGTGCCACATTTCGTTGAAAAACTGCGTGAGGGACCTGACTTGGTTCAAGGCTGCCGCCTACCGCGGGGTGGTGGGCGTGTGATGCCAGGTGCGATGCCGTTTCTGCATCGCTGGTTTGGCAATCCAGCACTGTCCTGGCTAGTGCGACGAATGTTTCGCATCCCGATTAATGATGTTTACTGTGGGATGCGAGGATTTCGGCGGCAGCTTTACGATCGTCTCGATTTACGCTCGCCGGGAATGGAATTCGCCACCGAGATGATCATCAAAAGTGGACTGCACGGCGCAACGATGGACCAAATTCCCATCACGTTACATCCGGATGGTAGACAACAACACGGTCCCCATTTGCGAACTTTTCGCGATGGCTGGCGGACATTGCGGCTATTCTTAGTTTTCAGCCCAAAATGGACCTTTTTCCGCCCCGGCTTGTTTCTAATTCTGATCGCATTGCTGGGCTACACATTAGCCCTTCCCCGAGTCGAAATCTTTGGTGCCGAACTCGATGTTCATACGCTACTGGTTGCCAGCTTACTGGGGCTGCTCGGGTGGCAGTGTATCCTACTTGCGAGCTTAGCGAGGATTTTCGCAGCTCGCGAGGGCATGATGCCACCGAGTGAAAGATTAGAAAAGATCACGGTCGAGCATGGCATCGTGTTTGGAATGATCATGTCGGCAGTCGGATCCCTATTAATTGCGGTCGTTATCTTTCACTGGTGGCAAGTCGACTTCGGTAGCTTGGTTTATCCGGATACGATGCGGTTCGTGATTCCCGGAGTCATGTTCGTTGCCGTTGGTTTTCAAACGGCAATGGCTGCGTTGATGGCGGGGGTCTTGAAGATGCATCGGCACGATCCGTCCCAACGATCTCCGATCTCGAACATTGAGTCGGCTCACGAGTCGGGCGCATGATCAATCCGATCCATTGGCTCCATGAGCGGAACATCCACCAACGCCGCATTGATGTTTTGGCAAAATGGATCGCAAACCGAATTCCCAACGGTGCTTCGGTATTGGACGTCGGCTGTGGTGACGGTGAATTGGCGGCAAAGATCCAAAAGCGACGACCCGATCTTAAGCTCAAAGGACTCGAGGTCTTGGTGCGTGGTGAAACGGCGATTCCCGTCGATGCTTTTGACGGTTGCCAATTTCCCTACGAAAACAACGAAATTGACATCGTGATGATGGTCGATGTCTTGCACCATTCAGATTTGCCCCAAAAACTGATGGACGAATCAGCACGAGTAGCCAACAAGCAGATCATCATCAAAGACCATTACCTACAAGGCTTGGCAGCCTATCGCACTTTGGCGTTCATGGATCAGGTAGGAAACTCGCGGCATGGTGTGGCAATCCCCTGTAACTACCTAACTCCGGATCAATGGATTGAAATGTTCCGTTGTTCAGACCTTCAAGTTCGAGAGTGTATCGATCACCTCGGACTTTATCCGCCACCATTGAATTGGCTGTTCGAAAGAAGATTACATTTCTTAGCGGTCCTAGAAAAAATATCGCACTGAAAGTGATAAAAACTAAGCCACTGTGATGATGTGGTGCTCGACAGGCACATCGCGTGGTCGTCTTCCTCAGCGAGAACACCCAGCCTTGCAGCGCGTCGCCCACATGGAGAATCTGTGATACGACCTGAACCAAAATGGTGGCCACTTTTTGTCCTCGGCATACTAGGAGTTGCCTCGGGAGCGTTGCAACCATGGCTCCGGTCGTTTCAAAACTTTCCTGGTGAATCAATCGACGTCTCCGCAATCTACCGCGGTGATCCCCCCGGCGACATTCAGTATTTCCCGTTAATCTCGCAATTATCACGAGGAACAATCACAGACGGCACGATCAAAGAACTCGACGGGAGCGTTCTCCGTTCTTTTCCGCATGCGACGATCCTCCCGCATGCGATCACGATTGCTCTGTTTGGGGACTACGGATTTCTTCTTGCTGATATTGCAGTGACCGTCTGCTATTTTCTGCTAGTCGTTTTCCTCTTTCGCACGATGGGAGTGCCGGATCCTATCAGCATCTTGACGGGGTGCTTTCTTGCATTGAATATCCCATTCAATTTGGTCTTGAACCTGACGCTCGGACCGGTCAGCAACTCCTTCCCGTTCTTTCCTGAGGTCTGGGGGATGCGAATCCCACGCCCGTTCGTCTCTGAGCTTTTTCTGGTTGCCGCACTGATTGCAGCACTGCGACTGCTGATTACTGACCGAACAAAACGGAGCCATTGGCTTTGGTTGGCTTTTACCTTTGGAATCCTGCTTCAGGGTGATGTCTACTCGGCATTAACCTTCGCCCTGGCCAGCCCCTGTTTGATCATTGTGGTAGCACGACGAGATGGCCTGCGGCCAACGATTAACAACTGCCTGCTCGCCGGAGTCTTGTTTACTGGTGTCGTCACGCCATTCCTGCTTCAGCGTTGGATTGAACATCCAGACATCCCGACCCGGTGGGGTGTTTTTGAGCTGGATCGGATGGCCGGCTTCCAAACTTACTGGCGGCAACTGCTTGCTCCGACGTTTGTCATTGCACTGGTGTTCATCACTCGAATTTTGGCTAGCCAGCAACAGCCACCATCGCGTAGCCTGAAACGCACAGACCATGCGATTTTTCGAACATGGTGGTTTTTAGCCATACTGCTTCTTGCAGCATTTTCTTCCATCTCGATTTCGATATTGCTCCTCGGAAAGACGGTTCAACCTTATCACTTCAATGATCGGGCTGAACGTCTATGCGGATACGTTGCGATGCTCGCTACCACCCACTTAGCAATCGTTCTTTACGAGCGAGTGAAGTGGAAGAGCTTCCAAGCCAGATGGCAAGAAAGGGTAATCAAGGGAACACCCTGTGCGGCAACAGCAGCTATTTTGCTTGTATTCCTGGGATACAACACGCTTGCCCTGAACAAACAAGAGCAAACCGTCAATCCAGTCCGAGGCGTCTACTACGCGCATGCAACTGATGTGAATCCATCCTATCGGGCTGAATTCTCGGAACTCACTCGTTTCATGAAAACCAATCTTCCGCAAGATACTGTGGTTGCCAGTTTTGATCATCAGGTTTTCGCTTGGTGGCTCACATTTCACGGACAATACTGGTTTCTAGTGGAGCCTTTCGTTTCAAGCATTCCAGATCAAGAACTGGAGTTACGCCTTTCATTGCTCTGCAAGTTATTGGGAATGTCAACAGAGGATTACTTAGCGTTCATTCAAACGCCGATTGAAAGCGAGCCTAATCTCCACGGCTACGTCAATGTATTTTGGCTTGGGTTGGCAAAGTACCAGGCTTCCCGTTTGCATACCTTCGCGTCCTGGGAAGACTACACCCCAGAACAGCAGCAACTGATCCCGTATTCCGACTACACTTGGCAAACGATCATTCCACAGAGCGAACTGAATCGCTTGGCTAAGCAGTACGATGAAGTCAAAATGTCGGATTTGGAGATGAGAACTATAGATGCGATCGTGCTTAGCAATGGCATTCCAGAATTACCCTGGGCGCCACCGACAACCGATTGGGAGTTGATTTTCCAGAACAATGCGTTTCGATTGTTCACACGAATTCAGTAACACGAGCACGTTCCATGACGTCGTTTTGCGCACTGCAGATTGTGATTCCCGTCTACGAAGACTGGGAATCAGTAAGTCGCCTTCTACCGATGGTTGATGAACAACTGATGGCCGCAAATATTTCTGCTGACATCATGCTGGTAGACGATTGCTCCCAACAGCCTCGACCAATCACCTGGAAAGTGCCATGGAAAGGCATTCATGCCATCCGCGTACTGAAACTTAAACGAAACCTTGGGCACCAGCGTGCCATCTGCATCGCCCTCTGTCACCTCAATCAACAGACTGAATGGGAACGCGTACTGATCATGGATGGTGACGGCGAAGACTCTCCAACCGACATCCCCAAACTCATCGCGGAACTAGAACAGAGTAATTCGAGTCGCGTGGTTTTTGCTGAACGCTCAAGACGTTCTGAGGGCTACATCTTCGCGTTCTTTTACTTTCTGTACCGTGCACTGCATTGGATACTCGTAGGTCACCGGATTCGAGTGGGAAACTTCAGTGTGATGGACAGACAGTGCCTGGAAAGCCTCTGCGTTTCATGGGAATTGTGGAACCACTACGCGGCTGCAGTGTTTGCATGCCGACAGCCGATGTCGTTCGTCGCGACAGCGAGAGGAGAACGACTTGCCGGAAAGTCCAAAATGAGGTTTGCGGATCTCGTGATGCATGGGCTCAGCGCTCTGTCGGTATTTTCAGATCGCATTAGCACAAGATTGCTACTGTTTTCGGCAGGGGGTACCATCATCGCAACCGCCGGGCTAGCTTTGCTTACAGCAACTCGCCTATTTACAGACTACGGTATTCCCGGTTGGGCAACCAATACTTTTGGAATTTTAACGCTGTTGCTGGCACAGATTGTTGCATTCACTTTGCTAGCCTGCTTCGTTGTCTTATTCACAAGAGGACTCAACCAATTCATTCCAACGCGTGATTTCGAGCACTTTGTTCTAAAGGTGGAGGAAACAACGCATGGCTGACAAACCTACCGCGGAGAAATCAGGTGTGGAGCCACCGTTCGAGTACATCGGAAATGAACTCGAACTCTTTTTGCACGCAGAGAACTGGAAACGCTATGTGGCAAAGCGTTTACGTCGTTATATCAAGGGCGCTGTACTGGAAGTCGGTGCCGGCCTGGGGGCAAATTCACCCTACTTATATCGCGATGACTTACAGCAGTTCGTCTCGCTCGAGCCAGATCCAAAACTTTGTGATCAATTTCGGCAACGGCAAAAGAGCGGACTCATTCCAGCAAAATGTGAACTCCTCGAAGGAACGCTGCGAGACTGCGATCCGAACGAGAAATTCGATACGATTCTTTATCTGGACGTACTGGAACACATTGAACAAGACGCCACGGAAGTGAGCCTCGCAATGGAACGCCTGCGACCCCAAGGCTGCCTTGTGGTTCTTTGCCCGGCGCATAACTGGCTTTACTCGCCATTTGACGATGCCATCGGTCACTTCCGTCGCTACAACAAACTGATGTATCGAAAATTATCGGTTCGCAAACCGCTACGAATCGAATATTTGGACAGCATTGGCTTGCTGGCTTCACTCGCGAACAGGACGCTCCTGAAACAGCCTTACCCAAGTGAAAAACAAATCCGACTATGGGATCGTGTTTTCGTCACTCTATCGAAGGCAATTGACCCGATTAGCTTTCACCGTTTTGGCAAATCGGTTATCGGGGTTTGGCGAGTTTAGAGACATCCGAATCAAGCTGCCCCACGACGAACCCGCCCAGAGATCCGGATAGGCAAGGACCTGGACAACATCAATCCAACTCATCGAATTCCAGACCGAAAGCAGCCGCGACAGCGGCATTGGTCAACTTTCCAGCATGGATGTTGATCGCCTCTCGCAACGGCCCTTTTTTTGCGATCGCTTCATCCAATCCCATCGCACCCAAGCGAATAATCCAAGAAAGCGTGGCGTTACATAACGCAAAGGTACTGGTTCGTCCAACTGCACCTGGCATATTCGCGACGCAATAATGAACCACGTCATCAATGACATAAGTGGGCTGACTGTGCGTCGTGGGACGACTGGTTTCAACGCAACCACCTTGGTCAACTGCCACATCGATCACGACACTACCGTGCTTCATACGCTTGAGATCCTCAGCACGAACAAGTTGCGGTGCCTTGGCTCCCGGAATCAAAACCGAACCGATAACGAGGTCCGCTCGCTCCAGTTGCTCCAGCACCGTATGACGATCGCTGTAGAGCATATTCACGTTTGCGGGCATCACATCATCGAGATATCTCAGCCGATCAAGGTCAACATCCAAGATCGCAACATCGGCCTGAAATCCTGCCGCTATTCGAGCTGCATTCGCCCCAACAACGCCACCTCCCAAAACGGTAATGTGAGCCGGCGCAACACCCGGAACTCCCCCCAACAAAATCCCACGTCCCATCTGGGGGCGTTCAAGATACTTAGCGCCTTCCTGAACGCTCATCCGACCGGCCACCTCACTCATCGGTGTAAGCAATGGCAAGCGGCCTTTCGCATCTCGCAGAGTCTCGTAGGCGATGCAGGTAGCCCCCGATTCGAGCATCGCAACTGTCAACTGATGGCTGGCCGCAAAATGAAAATAGGTAAAGATTATTTGCCCATGACGAATCTTGGCGTACTCATCTGGCTGCGGCTCCTTGACCTTCACAATCAGATCAGCTTGCGAAAACACATCCTCGCTGTTGCCCACCAATTCCGCACCTGCTCGCTTGTAGTCGTCATTGGGCAACCCTGATCCCATCCCAGCATCGGCCTGCACGATAACCCGATGTCCACGGGCAACAAGCTCTTCAACACCGACGGGCAATAAGGCAACCCGATACTCATCGGTTTTCACTTCGGTCGGCACACCAATGATCATGCGGACTCCTTTTTAGAGTGGATTAGGAAGCCGTACTTCCATAGGACGAGATTCGCTTGACAGCGCCTCTAGTGATGATGTTAACCGATCTTTCAGTAGCGTCAGCAACGGGTCAGCCTGCCCACGTGGAGCCTTCTCCGCAGGAACAACAATGGGTTCATCAAATTTGATCACCGCTTTTAACGGGACAGAAGCATCCGCTTCACCAAAAAAAGTTTCCTGCATCCGCTGAATTGTTTCCACAATCCGAGTGTCAGTCACCTGCTTTGGCTGCAGGTAACAATCGGGATAAGAAAGTAGATCTTGGGCCAATTCGGCGGCAACGGAATCGTATCGTAAACGTTTTTTTTCTGCGGAATCGACCTTGGTGGAAAAATACTGACTGATTATTTCAGTCCGAATGGCGCGAACACGATCACGCACTTCACCAGACTTACCATTTAAAAAAATCCGCTCTTCAACTTGTGTCAGCAGAAATTCAATGAGCTGATCTCGCCGAACCGAAAGATCACCACTTTTGACTTTACGAAAATATTCGATTTCTCGCAGCGAAAGCAGTGCCTCTGCCAAGTGAACCGTCCGTTCCCAGATTCCCTCGTCCAAAGGCTTAAGCCAACCAAGCCGATGCTCAATTCGGCTCAACTGCTTATCTGCCCAGCCACGCATGTCCGAAACGCACAAATATTTGATTGCGACGGGAATCATCACGACTTGACCGCCGCTCTTTTTCTTTCGTCTTCGGGCTGCCGAACGGGCAATAAATGAGACGCCGTCGAGCAATGGCTTCAACACATCGTTCGTTCGATTTGTCGTGCCTTCGGGAAACAAAATCAATGGTCTTTCCGCATCGGCCAACGCACTAATCGCAGTATCAAGCGACTGCCGATCAACGGCTTCTCGATTGATGCTAAAAGCCCCCATTTTCCTCAGCGCAAATGAGTCAAACCCACTGTTATTGAACAAATGCCATGAGGCCATTGCATAAACATGCGTCTTCACCTCGCGGGCAGGCCAGCCAAGAACGAGCGGATCTGCGTAACGGCAATGATTAGGCGCCAGCAAAATCCCATCACCACGAGCGAGTGCATCGCCAAAGTGATCCAAACCTCGACACTCATAATCGACGACACCTTCCTTACGCCGTAAGTATCGATCGACAAGACGCAAGTACTGGATAGCAGAGGGCCACCCATTCCCGCGATGTGGCGGTACAAACTCATACGGCTGATCGAAGACAAGGCTCATACCAGAATCCGAGTGAGCAAGGTTTGCTGCGACCGCATCAAATCAACCAGTGACTCGCGCCACAAAAAAACCAATTGCCAATGCCACGATGACCAAAGTAGTCACCAGTGCGGTAGTGAGCAGCGGATCCAAGCCTCGACTCCGATTGGATCGTGACCCACCGCTACTAGCTCGCTGAGACCTGACAATGTCAGAATCCTCCCCGAGCCGGACGCTCGATGGGCCGCCCGTTGCTGCCTCGCCCGGTGGAACAGCGTCGATCGTTCGTGCCGCCGCGCGTGAATTTGATCGATAACCCGATTCAACTTGGAGATCGATAAAGCTGCCATCGATCAGGTCAGGTCGTGGTTGCACATCGACGAGCCGCCCACTATCGCTGGGTGAGATACCCTGACCACGAATCAATTCCTTCCGTGCGCTAGCAAGCGTGTCGTCATTCTTGTTTGTGAGCGTATCACCTTGACGATCACCTGAACGCCGCGGGCTTTCGAGAGAGATCGACGAGGAAAAGTCGTCATCGTCGTCATCCGGTGCGGCGCCCAACCCGGCGGTAACTTTAGCTCCCTTGGGGACCGCTGCAGAAAATTTTTCAAGTACCTCGGCAACGTCAGCCGCTGATTGATACCGATACCTGGGATCCTTCTGGATCATCTTTACGCAGATGCCTTCTAATTCTCCCGGGCAATCTGGTTGCAGTTCACGGATCGGCTTTGGCATCTCCGTTTGGTGCTTTGCAATCCTTTGGGCTAATGTTCCGTCACTAAACGGCGGCTTTCCAGTAAGCAAAAAATAGAGCGTGCATCCTAGCCCGTAAATGTCAGCACGATGATCAACACCATGACTATTAAGAGCTTGCTCGGGAGCCAAGTAGTCGGCCGTTCCAAGCACATTTTCGTTGTTTGCAACTGTCAGAGATTCCTGATCACCGGCAGTCACCAAAGCCAATCCCATATCGAGCAGACGAACGGTACCGTCACTGTCGATCAACAAGTTCGCTGGCTTGACGTCGCGGTGAATGACGCCTTTGGAATGAGCGTGCTCTAAACCTCTGGCGGCTTGGGCAATCAGTCCCGCTGCAGTCGAGGGATCCATCGCACCATCCCGTTTGACCAACTGCTGCATATCGCTTCCATCTACATACTGCATCACGATGTAGTGGACGTCACCCTCATTATCGATGTCGTAGGCCAACACAATGTTGGGGTGATTGAGTGAAGCGATCGCTTTGGCTTCCAACTGGAACCGCGCCAAGTAGGTCGCATCCTTGACCCGACTCTTGGGGAGCACCTTGATCGCGCGTTTATCCCCCATGCGACTATGCTCAGCGAGGTACACACTGCTCATCCCACCGGTGCCAATATGGCCGAGCAGTTTGTACTTGCCAAGAAAGAACCCCTTGTATTTGCCATCTAACAATTTCTCAACGTGCCACTCGGTCAGCAGGTTTCGCTTGACAAATATTTCGGCAAACTTCTTGGGATTGTCAGGGAGCGATCCCCCTAGCTTGTTGCGAACCTTTTCCACCAAATGATCTAGAGCCTTAGCATCCACCAAGCCACATTTAGTGACACACTCGAGAAATCGTTCCGATGTGACCTGTTGCGACATGGGCTGCCGGCGGTGACCCCATGGAGGAAGTGGGAAGGATATGAGAAGATAAAAAACGCGTGATGGTAAGTTCTACGACTTAAGATCTTGAGACCTTGAGACAGCTCCGCTTGTTCCGAAATGTGCTCGAATTTGCACGTCGCCGTATCTTAATCGTAATCGATAATGATTGCGATGTGGAAGCAAGCAAGCGAAGTCATCGGACGTGTCAGTTGGTGAGTTTTGCCAAAATCCGGTTTTAGCGAAAAATTGCGGAAATTGTCCAGCACAGCGAGATCTTGGAGATGGAATTCGATTGTAGTTCATCCACCCTGGGAATCTTGACAAAATTCTGGGAACCCGGGCGAGTCAAAACCCGCCTGGGAGCCTCGATCGGAATGCCACGCGCCGCAGCAATCCACAAGCTATTTGTCACCCATCTCTGCAAGCAGCTTGCGGTCTGCGGTGACCACCGTGAGATCTGCCTCGATCCACCGGAAAAGGTCTCCGCATTCCAACAGACGCTTGAAACCCTCAGCCTTGAAGCAATTTGGCGAGTCACGCAGCAGAAGACAGGCTCACTTGGATCACGAATGCAGCATTGGTTTAAACAAAAATTAGCCGATCACCCCGACAATACGGCCATCCTGATCGGTAGTGACTGCCCAAACCTTGGCATCGAAGAAATCGAAACAGCGATTCGGCTGCTTCGACGCCATGAGGTCGTGCTAGCTCCGGCAATCGATGGAGGCTACACCCTCATTGGGCTAAAGGGACCTTGGCGGTCCGGTACGAAAGGACACGACGTGCTCTTCGAACAAATACCCTGGAGTACCGAGAGCGTGCTCAGAATCACGCGAGAAAGGATTCAAGAAGCAGGCTTCTCATTGGCGGAGCTACCAACCATGGCCGATGTCGACAATCGTGAAGATCTCGATCACCTACGACGCCAATTGATGTCGAAGGACCAATATCGGCTGCTCAACGGGCTCAACCGCATTTTGGCGGATGGCGAGAAGGAGACGACAAAAGAATGACGAAGCAACGAAAAGTTAACATTATTGGTGGCGGCGTCATCGGCCTAAGTCTCGGTTGGGAACTTAGCCAACGCGGACTCGATGTCACGATCATCCAGAAAGATACGGCAAAACAAACAACCTCTTGGACTGCTGGCGGAATACTTCCAGCCGCGAATCTAGCTCGCGCCATTGACCCGCTCGATCAACTGCGAGGCTTCAGCCACGAGCTTTATCAAGACTGGGTTTCCCAGCTAGAATCGGCCACTCAAATTGACTGCGGTTTTCGTCGCTGCGGCGGCTGGTACTTAGCGAACACTCCGGGTGAACGAGCATCAATGATTGGGATGACTCGTTACTGGGATGAACTGGGCATCTCTTGCGAAGCTGTTTCGCGTTCAGAACTGGCTGTCCAAGAACCACGCCTCCAAGCTTGGATCGAATCGCAGCCATCTGCATCCGCATGGTGGGTCGCTGACGAGTGGCAGGTCCGCCCCCCTCGACTGCTACGAGCGTTGCGAATGGCTTGCCAATCGAAAGGCGTCCAATTCGTGGACAACACAAGTGTCCGCCAGATCGAAACAGCTAACAGCGGACCTCGTTATCGGATCGGCAACGACTGGCACGATTGTGATGATTTAATACTGTGTGCTGGCGCTTGGTCAGGCGAAGTAGGCGAATCACTGGGACTACGGCACAGTATCGTCCCCGTCCGTGGTCAGGTCCTGCTACTGAAAACCGAGAAGCTTGAGTTAAAATCGATCGTCAATGTCGGCCACCGCTATCTTATCCCACGCGATGATGGCCATGTCCTTGTCGGATCTTGCGAAGAAGAAACAGGGTTCGAAACTGGAACAACCCCCAAGATGCTCGAAACCTTCAGTCAGTTTGCTGAAACCCTCGTTCCATCCCTTCGAAATGCCGAACGTGTTGCAGCGTGGTCAGGAATTCGGCCGATGACTTTCGATGGGTTTCCAATGATTGGACGGGTGCCAGAGCACCCCAAATTGTTTGTTGCTGCTGGCCACTTCCGCAGCGGATGGCATTTAGCACCTGCGACCGCCAAATGCATGGCAGCATTGGTCCTCGGCGATTCACCGGCCGTGTCGTTGGATGCGTTCAACATCGGATCAAAACAAATCAAATCAGAGCACCACGCCTCGATCTTGACTCAATGAATCAAAATCATTACCGCGAAGAGGAAGCATTCACTCTCGATCCACCTGGCACCATCGTCGTGGTGGGGGCGGGAATACTCGGGATCGAAGCTGGCTTATACGGGCGTTTCTTAGGTTACGACGTTCAGATATTAGAAATGGGACAAATCGGTTCGAACCTATTAAGACGGTCCTCCGAGGTTCTTCCAGCAATGCCAACCCGTCTTTTATCTTCGCTATCAGAATCAGCTTTGCAGGCCCAAAGCGGGGCAGTAATTTCAACGACACCTCCCAACAACCTGGGTGGATGGGTCGAGCAAGTACTCAAACCATTGGGCGACGTCGATTTATTGCGTGAGAGAGTCCAGTTAGAATCTCGCGTTACGGCAATTCGTCAAATGCCCGTCGAGGCGGATGCAGAAGAAGAAATCCCAGCTGATTTTGAATTGATCATTGAGAAATCTTCCGGGAGCAGCCAACTGCTAACTGCCGAAACCCAAACAGTGACCGCTGAAGCAGTGATCCTGGCGGTTGGCAGTCACAGCTCCAATATCCAACTAGGATTCACTTGCCCCACCCCCTACTTCTTTTCGATCGGGAAAAGTCCCACCGACGATTGGGAAAATGACCTACGAACTGGCCTACAAGAAATCACACGCATCTACGCCGAACTGGGGGACCGAGCCACTTTGGATCTGTATCGTCCACGCCGCATATGATCCAGATCTACCGATTCTTCCGACGATGCCGCTCAGCATGGTCAGCGAAGGAAGCGTTTCTTTTTCACCACGGTCGTCTCCCCGTCACAACGTGTTCTAACTTTCAAAGGTGAGTCTCACCGCTGCGACTGCGGCGGCAAAGTGACTGCCAAGAATGCACGCAGCTTTTCGCGTGAGTATGCCCGGGGAACCCAATGATCAAGTTGACTCGACTCGACAATGAGCCATTTGTGCTCAACGCCGATTTGATCCGATATGTGGAACGTCGCCCAGATACCTTTATCACATTGACCAATGGTGATCGGATTGTGGTGGCAGAATCGATGGATGAAGTGATTCGCAGGGCTGTCGAATACCAGCAACAAAAGCACTTCATGCCAATTCCGCACAGTTCACCAGTGCAGCACGACGAATCGATCTCATCCACAGCAACCTGATTCTGCAGATATAGACAATGGATATTGCAAGCATCATTGGGTTGATCCTCGCTGTCGGCCTCATCCTCGCGTCCATCGCGTTAGGAAATGCACCGTTCACCGCGTTTATCGACATTCCCTCCATCCTGGTCGTGATCGGGGGCGCGGGTGCTGCCGCGCTGATCTGCTTCCCACTTGGAAGCATGCTCAAAACGCCTGTCGTCGCTTTGAAAGTGCTACTCAACAAAAGCGAAGATCGACTGTCACTCATTAAGCAGATTGTCGATCTTGCTGAAACAGCTCGACGAGATGGACTGTTGGCATTAGAGACCCGAGTCAGTGAAATCGAAAATCCACTTGTTCGGACAGGCATTCAAATGGCGGTCGACGGGAGCACACCAGAGGTCGTCGAAGAAGTTCTCCGTACAGAAGTTGAAGCCATCTCAAACCGACATCGTGAGGGCAAGAGCATCATGGAGCAACTCGGCCGCTTCGCACCTGCTTACGGCATGATTGGAACACTGATGGGACTGATCATGATGCTGCAAGACATGAGCGATCCATCGGGGATTGGGGCCGGAATGGCAGTCGCTTTGATCACAACCTTGTATGGCGCTATCGTCGCCAATGTATTCTTCAGTCCGTTCGCTGAAAAACTTGGCTTCCTGAATCGCAACGAAATGATCAGCCTAGAAATTGCAATCCGTGGCGTGATGGCAATCCAATCTGGGGAAAGCCCGCGAGCAATCGACCAAAAATTAAAAACATTCCTACCACTCAAACAACGAGAGGCGGAATAAGCATGGGCGATGAAGCCGAAGATGAGATTGGCATCCCAGATTGGGTAGTAACATTTGGTGACATGATGAGCCTGTTGCTCACCTTTTTCATCATGCTTGTTTCACTGAGCGAAATCAAGGAAGAAGAAACGTACCAAGCATTGGTTAATTCACTTCAACGCCAGTTCGGCTATGCGAAGACGCTCGACGCATTAACACCGGGTGAAACACGTCCGCGCACCTCCGCATTCAAGGTTTTAGCGACCACTGGCAGGGCGAAAAGAAAGGACACCGCCAAGGGTGGTGTTCCAGAAAAATCACCGACCGGCGAAGAGCCACGAGTCAGAATTATCCGACCAGGACAAACCACTGCGATCGGTTCGGTCGTGTTCTTTGAGATTGGTGCCGATGAGATCGGCCCAACGGCTGATGCCGTGATCAAGAGTGTGGCTGAGCAACTTCGGGGAAAACCACAGAAAATTGAAGTTCGTGGACACGTATCCGCTGAACTCGCAGCACGGATAGAGGGGACCGAAGAAGCAATCATGCTCGGTTTCCGCAGAGCGGCTGCGGTTCGCCGCTTGTTAGTCGAAAGAGAAGGGATCAATCCGGATCGTTTTCGAATTTCGTCCGCGGCTGACAGTGAGCCAATGAGCAGCGCGGGTCGCAGCAGCGCAATCGCAAGAAATCCACGGGTCGAAGTCTTCATGCTGGACGAAACCGTCGAAAATCTCCAAGGTTCGACAGATGATCGAAAAGCAGTGAAGGTGAAATTGAATGATGCTTCAAAAGGAAATCCCTGATGGCAGATGAAACCGAAAACCAAGAAAATGAAACAGCCGATGAGGCTACTGCCCCGCCTACCCGCGGCGGTGGACGATCACTCATGCTCGTATTCGTTTCTGTCGTTGTCCTGCTCGAAACCGGTATGTTCTTTTTTTTGGTACCCAGCGCTGATGAAGTCAGTGCATTGGCCGAGGCGAGGCTCATCAGTTCAATCCAACAGGAGGAGGTTACCAGCACCGAGCAGGCCCTTGATGAAGATTTGGTCAAAGAGTTCAACTTGGGGATGTACGGTGAAACGTTCAGTCCAAACCAAACCGAAAGGGTTTACCGCGTTGAGCTTGACCTATTCGGCACATGCCGCCAAAAGAACTTGCCCCAGATGGAATCAGAATTTAGCGAAAAGCAGGGAAGACTCAGGCATGAAATCCGAATGATAATCCGCAATAGCGACCTTGCTGAACTCGAAGAAAATAATTTGGGCTTGCTGCAACGACGCATTTTGAGGACATGTAATCACCTGTTGGAGGACGCTCTGCTGCTTAGCATCGGCTTCAAGAGTTACGAACTGACCGAGCAGTAGGATTTCAGTCGACGCGGGAAACACCGCGTGAAACATCGGCGGAGCGGATCGGGAGAGATGAACAGGGCCCTCCCTCCAAAGACACTGGCGGGTTAGACGACGCTGACAATTCAAATGTCCAGGGAAGGAGATCGAAGTGGCTGAACCAACAGACGAACCGACTCAAGGCCCGCAGCCCAAAGATGCCGTGTCGTCGACAGGCGACCAAGAGGGTCAGGAAACTGCCACGGCCGAAGCAACAACCGCCGAGCCAGCCCCTACCGGTTCAGACCTAAACCAGGGAGCGGCGGGAGCATCCAACTCGGAAAACTCCGAATTTGGCTCCGAAAAAATTGAGAAGCTGCTCGATGAAGCAACTGAATCTCTGGAACAAGCAGCCAGTGATTCGGTTTCCACTCACGCCGCGGAGGCCTTCAGCCTAAGTGACCTAACTGTGGATGCCGAATCAGATGGCAAGCAATCCATTGACTTACTCGGCGAAGTTGAAATGGACCTGCGGATCGAACTGGGGCGTACAGAAATGCGTCTCGAAGAGGTGCTGCAACTCCGCAATGGATCAGTTGTCGCCCTGGATAAATTGGCAGGGGATCCAGTCGACGTGTTCGTCAATGGACGATTGATCGCACGTGGCGAAGTCTTGGTCATGAATGACAATTTTTGCATTCGAGTCACCGAACTGGTGGGTGCCTGAAGGATGGGATACTGGAGCGGCAACATGAATCGGATCGCCATCAGCACGCTTGTCGTGATCGGACTGGTGCTAGAGACCAACAAGTTATCAGCGCAACAGGTAACGATAGCTTCGCCCGAGGCAAGTGTCCTTCACAGGTCCTACGCGTCGGTTGCTCCCAACAAAACACCAATTGGGCAAGCTGAAGCAAACACGATCGCAGGCAACTTTCCGTCGCTAAGCCCTCAGCCTGCTTCCCAACAAGAAAAAAACAGACCTCGAAGCGAAGGTTCCACTCCGTTCTCTGGGTCTCTTATCACGGTCGGTTCAAGCTTGGCGGTCGTGTTAGGGCTCTTCGCCGCCTTGGTTTGGGTCACACGACGATTCGCAGCACGTTCAATGCCGCAAGGTGGTATTCCAACGGAAGTGATGCAGGCATTGGGGAGTTCGCCGATTGATGCGCGGACTCGCCTGACACTGGTACGCTGCGGGAATCGAATCCTGATCCTTGCCCAGACAGCGACTGGGGTTCAGCCAATCTCAGAAATCAACGATCCAAATGAAGTGCGACAATTGACAGCCCTTTGTCTCAGTGACTCCAAAAAAGAGTTTGCCTCGACACTCCAGGCGATCGAGAAAGAACAGGCCGCCGCTAGCTATGTCGATGGACCAAGCGAGACGCCTCCGCGGCGATCCCCAGGACGTCTCTTCACAACTGCCTGACTGCGGAATTTTGCACCTCGCGTCTCGCCCGCCGAAACCCCTAATTTTGGAACGAATTCAAATCAGTACGACTTGGAGTCGTTCTCTTTAACCAAGCAACTCGATTGCAGCGTTTGAATGCTAGCAATCGGTCTCGCCCATTGGTTGGAAGCAGTCCCGCAACGATGCTCCCAGTCCACGCACAAGTCAGGCCATTGATCTGGATCTAGCTGTCACGCCGCCAAGCCAAGTCCGTGTCGTCTAGCTGGAACAAACTCGATCATCGATGCGGGCGAGATGGCGACGTCGGAGCGTAACAACGTACACGCAATCAGATCTTGGAAGTTTGGTTTCGGATCTGCAAAACGTGCCGACACAATCGAACACAGATGCGCCCGCAACGGTCACGCTAAGATCCGTCAACCATCGGCCAACTGAATGCACCACTTGATCCATGGCATGGCCGTGGTAACCGCCACCCGGCAAAATCACCACAGGTGCATCACGCATGCCGGCCACACCCCGCATGATGATCAATTGCGGCCCATCACCATCACCACGGTGTAACCATTACTCTCCCTGCCACAGTGGTTCGGCATTTTTCGGGGCAACACAAGTGTGAGAGCGAGTACCAAACGCAGCGTGAGACTCAATCTCAGCGCAGGAATGAGGGGCGTTCGCTTCATTTCTGCTCAACCATAAAAAAACGCAGGGATCGCGCACTCCCAAGTCTCTGATAAATCAACGCAGTCATCAGTCTGCCACCGGCATTCAGACCAACGCTGAATCTCACCACTTCCCCCGTCGAATTTCTAGTGAGGATTTAAAGCAGCGCAGGCCCTAGGATTCCACCAGCCTCAAAAATCGACAACGAATACAATGCCAAACGATCTCGCCAGTTTTTTGGTAGCTCCAATTCAACCCTTCATCCATCGAACCTCTAATTTCTAAACTGGGCTAGCTGACCAGATCGATCCATCCTCCACAAGAACGCCTCCCAGCTAGTCAACTCGCAAAAAAACCGATATTACTGGGGAATCCGAACCCTAATTTTGGCCAGACTGTGTCGATAGCTTCCGATCCCGAAATCCCTTCTACCCATCATCATGGGCTCAGATGGCGAATGTCGCTGTGGTGGACGATCCTGCAAACGGCGCTGGAGGAACGACTTGTTTATCGTGGAGATTTCGCACTGGGCACGCTGATGCGTTTTCTACCCATCATCACCCAGATTTTCTTGTGGTATGCGATTTTCGATTCGATCGGAACGGTCGAAGCAAAACCGGGGTCGAATATCAAAGCCGTCCAGATCGGTGGTTTTGGGTTTCGCGAAATGGTTGCCTATTACTTGGTCACCATGATCGCTAGGGCATTTTCCAGTATGCCGGGACTGGCATCGGGAATCGCCCTACAAATACGCGATGGCGAAATCAAACGGTACTTGATTCAACCGATCGATCTGATTGGATTTCTGCTGCTCAACCGGATCGCGCACAAATTGGCCTATTACGCTGTCGCAATCGCTCCCTTCGCGTTTGTGTTCTTTCTCTGCCGTCATTATTTTGTCGACGGCTGGCCGCCACCTCACGTGCTGGTTGCTTTCACCGCTTCACTGGTGATGGGATTCCTGATTGGATTCTTCTTGGAAGCCGCGATCGGAATGATCGGATTCTGGTTCTTGGAAGTTTCGTCGCTTCTATTTGTCTATATGCTATTCAGTTTTTTCTTATCCGGGCACATGTTTCCACTGTCTCTTTTGCCGGACGGCATTGAAACGTTCGTCAATTTCCTCCCCTTTAAATACTTGGCTTACTTTCCCGCCGCAATCTTCTTGGGCAAGATCCCTGCAGAAGACTTGCCACTTGAAATGACAATTGAGGCATTGTGGCTGGCCTTCTTCATCATTGTGTGTCGAATCGCCTACGCGAGGGGCGTTAATCGATACAGTGGTTATGGAGGCTAGCAATGAATGCCACATCAACCGAATCGGCACGACCAAATTACTGGAAGGTCTTTCTTACATTCGCCCGAAATAGCCTCGTACGGGACATGACATTCCGGGTCAACTTTTTCCTGCAATGCATTAGCAGTGTCGGCTGGACCTTAATGAATGTCGGTTTTTATCTGATCATCTTTCAATACGCCGACACCATCGGAGAAGGAAGCGGTTGGGACCGTGATCGTTTTTTCTTGTTCATTGCAACAACTTGGTTCATAAATAGCCTCGTACAAGCGTTCTTCATGCCCAATGCACAGGAATTCAGCGAGTTAATCCGCACGGGCGGTCTAGACTTTGCCCTTTTGAAGCCGATCGACACGCAGTTCTTAATTTCCTTTCGACGTATTGACTGGAGTGCACTTTCAAATTTCCTCGCTGGAATAGTGATAGCTAGCGTCTCTCTGCACGGCCTGGCGACGCGGGAAACCGACCCCATGATTCCATCCTTCAGCTCCATTGTGCTGTATCTGGTTTTCGTCGCTTGCGGTGTAACAATCATGTACAGCCTGATGATTTGCCTAAGCGCCACAAGCATTTGGCTTGGTCGCAACCAGACACTGTACAACTTCTGGTTCTATATCACCAACTTCAGTCGTTATCCGATGGAAATCTACAATGTCGGGCTCGGCAAACCACTTTATGGTTTCTTCACGTTTGTGATCCCGGTCTTACTTGTCGTCAATGTCCCTGCCCGCCTAATTGCCAAACCGATAAATCCGCGAACAGGGGAAGAGTGGATGTTGGTTTGCTGGGCGTTCGTTGCGACGGGTCTGAGTGTTTGCGTTAGCCGCTGGGTATTTGGCCGCGCATTATCCAGCTATCGAAGTGCCAGTTCTTGATCGTTTTGACGTATCGATGGTGCAATGCTGCTGATCCAGCCACAATGCATCAAAACTGATCTTTCGTGCCATGCAGAGGATTTCCAATGTTAGCAAGCGTCCACCGAAATCTTGTTTGCCTTGTGGTTTGCAGTCTTTGGTTGCCTCTTGTTGATGCGCAACAGCCCAACGAGGCTAAACCATCGGAAATCCTCCAGAACAGAACTCAGAATGCAACTCTAGAAATAAATCAGGACAAAAAACTGCAAACGACGATTCTCCCCCTCATTGAATCGCATCGCGGTGATGTCGCGGTGGCAGTGCGGCACCTCAAGACAGGCGAAACCTTTACTCACCAAGCAGATCAAATCATGCCCACGGCAAGTTTGATCAAGTTGCCATTGCTGGTCGCTGTTTATCAACTCGAACAGCAGGAACAGCTCGACCTAGGAAAAACGACCCCGCTCCGTGAAGAAGACCCCGTACCGGGAGCAGGGATTCTGCGTGATCATTTTTCGGTGGGTGCTGTATTGCCATTGCGTGACTACATCCGATTGATGATTCGATATTCGGACAACACCGCAACTAACATCGTCATCGACGAAATCGGTCTACCGGTCACAACACAGCAAATGAAACTACTGGGCCTGGCAAATACCAGACTACATTCGAAGGTCTATCGTAGTGATGCCTCGATCGACCCAACTCGAAGTAGGAAGTTTGGTTTAGGAAGCACAACAGCATCTGAGATGGTGCAACTTTTGGCGATGCTTCAGAACGGCAAACTTGGGAATCCGAAAGCAACTAACGAAATGTTGGATCACTTGGTCGCGTGCGACGACCAATCAATGCTCGCTCGTTTTTTCAATCCAACAATCAGAATCGCCCATAAGACAGGTGCCGTATCCAACTGCCGAACTGACGCCGGCATCCTGTTCACAGCATCAGGCCCCGTTGCTATTTGCGTGCTGACAAACGAAAACGAGGATCGGCGTTGGACGGATGACAACGCAGCGGAAATTCTATGTGGAGAAATTGGCTCAGCCGTGCTCGATCGATTCGGGGCCGAGGACAAAGAAACACCGCTGCAATTCGGTGCGACGGGTCGCCTGGTCGAATCGCTCCAGCGCACACTAAATGCCAGGCTGAAACCGACTCCAGGCTTGGCGATTGATGGTGACTTTGGCCCGGCAACGCAAACCGCAGTCAAGCGTTTCCAACAAGCAAATTCACTTTCCCAGACAGGGATCATGACTCCAGAAACATGGAAGTCACTGGGAACGATAATAGAACAAGACGATCCAATCCCGCCACCAGAGATCATCAACTCGGAAATTCATCCGACGACCCCAAGACCTGCGTTAAACGCTCCACCGGCAGTGACTTGCAAAGCTTGGGTGATTGGTGATCCGGAAGGTAATATTCTTTGGGAGCGAGCCAGTGAACAAAAGTTAGAAGCCGCTAGCACAACCAAAATCATGACGGCACACGTCGTGCTCAAGATGGCACAGAAGAAACCTGAACTCTTGAATGAAGTGATTGCCTTCTCAAAAAGAGCAGACGAGACCGTTGGCTCAACCTCGGGTATTAGAGAAGGCGAGAGCATCGAAATTGGAACACTCTTATACGGACTTTTGCTACCGTCAGGAAATGATGCGGCGACCGCTTTGGCCGAGCACGTTGGAAAATCTTTCGTGGAATCGCCCGAACAGGATCCCGTAGACAGGTTTGTGCTTGAAATGAATCGTGAAGCAAAACGACTCGGTTTGGAAACCGCCCACTACACAAATCCACATGGCCTTTCAAATCCAGAACACTTGATCTCAGCCGCCGATTTGCTTCGACTAAGTGCCGTTACGATGAAGAATCCACTGTTTCGAAAAATTGTGGCAACTCGGCAGTTCGGTTGCCAAGTCAAGAGCTCGTCTGGTTACGCAAGAAACCTACGCTGGAAGAACACCAATCAACTTTTAGCCTTCGAGGGTTATCAAGGCATCAAAACGGGGACGACAAGCGCCGCCGGCGCTTGCTTGGTTTCCATGGGAAGCTACGCAGGAAAAGAGATGATCATCGTGGTTCTCGGTGCTCAGTCGTCTGCGGCCCGCTACGCAGATACAAGAAACCTTTTTCGCTGGGCATGGAGCCAACAATCTCCGCAACCTGAGTGATGGCAACCATGAGATCCATGCAGAGAAAGTGTTGCTCATAGCGACGAACGCAATCAAGATTGAACAGATCACGCTTAGATTTCAACAGGGCCATTCAGATGCCAAAAACAGATGACCAGGCAACTGACAGCGAGGCAAGTTTTCGCGCCGAAGACGTAACGCGGCCCGCGTCTGCGTTGCTCCTTTACTATTTACTCTGCAGTCTCCTTGCGGGGCCATTTTTCCCGATCGCGTTCGTGCCTCTCTTCTGTAAATACTGCACACTTCGCTACCGATTTGACGATAGCGGAATCGCCATGCAATGGGGAGTTTTGTTTCGGCGAGAAATTTATTTAACTTACCGTCGCATTCAAGATATCCACCTGACTCGTAACATCATCCAACGGTGGATGGGCCTGGCAACGCTTGCCGTTCAGACAGCTTCGGGAAGTGCTACCCCAGAAATGAGCATCGAGGGTATTCTTCAGGCAAAGCAACTTCGTGATCACCTTTATGGAAAGATGCGAGGCTCACATGGCCACTCTAAAACAGAGTCCGGCAACACCTCCAATGACGATCTCGCGTTGGAATTATTGACTGATATTCGAGACAATCTGCATCAACTCGTTCAAGCAGGAGATCGCCATGAGCAATGAGCCACAACCTAGCCGACCCTGGGTCTATGAGGGCATCTGGGGATTACTGGTCAAGCTGATGTGCGTCCCACGCGATGCACCCCATCTCCCTGCGATGGAACACGAAGAAATCGATTCCAGAAAGCCTGCGGCCGGATTCCTTCGGTATCTAAAGTTCGAATGGTCGATTGCGATGGCATTCCTGTTTATGCTTGCCGCCGGTGGCACACTCGCCATTCTCACCCTCGCCACGAATGAGCACGTTGGTTTTTTGATACTCGCCGTTCCACTCTGGCTCATGTTTGTTGCGCTCGCGTTGGTTGGATATTTGGCCATATACCTGCGATATGACACCACGTGGTATGTGTTCAGTGACCGCAGCATGCGGCTACGCCGGGGTGTTTGGCTAATTCGTGAATCCACCATTACCTACGAGAACATTCAAAACGTAAAAGTCTCTCAAGGTCCCCTGCAGCGTTTGTTTGGGATTGCCAATGTGGTCGTGGAAACAGCCGGCGGCGGCGGCGGCGCTACACACGAAGGTGTCCAAGGGATGCATGCCGGCTTGATCGAAGGCGTCTCGGATGCCGCTAACATCCGAGATTCAATCATGGGCAAAATCCGTGTCGCCAACACAAGTGGTCTTGGCGATGAGCACGATAAAGCGTCAAACCAGAACAACGGCAAGACGGCATGGACCGGAGCTCACCTCAACGTCTTATCCGAAATCCGGCAATTATCGGCCCAACTCGGCCGCTGAGAACCCTCAGCCGCTGAGAGTATTTACCACGCAGACGGCTCAAGACGTTCGACTGATATGCAGCTTTGTGGTGAACGAAGAGATGCCAGACGACATTGAATCAATCGCGATGAATCCAGATCGATTCCAATTCCAAACCGTTGGCTCAAACAACAACGCTGATTCGATTCATTAACGCGAAAACTGTTCAAACTGTTTCGCCATAGTTTCTCGTGGTGGCGCGTCACCCTTCGTCACACGAAAGCGGTACTGGAGTGTTACGGTTTCACCCTCCGCGATTTCGAGCACTGTGAAGGGACCAAAACGACCGTAATCACGATAGGCCGACCATACTGCGCCAGGAGGATTCGATGGATGGTTCATATGCTGCACCGTCCACATCTGATCATCGATACGAAAACTGCCTGCAACCCATGGCAGATCTCGGTCTCTCTTGGGATTAATTTCCTTTTCATGAAAGGTATAAGTGGCTGACTGATTCTCAGCCACTTTCTGTGATGGCCGGAATTGCACACCAGCATGTTCCGGATCCCCACCTAACTTTAGGTCACCCTGCTTAGCGGTTAATGCCGTGGTGAAGTCAATCAATGCATAGGCGTCTGAAGATTCGAGGACTTCGTAAGTTCTCTTTTCCTCGATCAACGTCTGCCCGTCGACTCCAACCCAGGCAATGATGCTGGTGATTGCTGCGCCATCCTCGCTGGCCTGCGTGCTAAGAAATTCCTGATGTTTTTGCAGCGTGTTTCGAACGTGCCATAGGTCGTGCCGCTTTCCATCTTGCTCGATCCGATTCCAACCAACGAAAATACCACGATGATGAGGAAACTTTCCGCCAGCACCCTTTGTGAGCGTCTCTTTGCCGCCGGGCCCAATCACGTGGGCAAAAACCTTGGCAGTATCAAAACTTCGTTCGGGGCTTGAGGTGTCCCGTTCATACATATATCTCAAGATTGGATTCCCGTTCGGCTCGAGCACATCTGCATGCCTGCCTTCCTCGACGAGGACGCGGTAACTCCCACCTTCATCCGCGAAACTAAATGAAGCCATGAAACAAAAAAAGCCGAAAGCGGCGGACAAACGATGTCGTGACACAGAAAGTGCTCCTGGAAGGAAGATAGGTTGGATCCATAGTCTATCGCACCAAGAGCCAATGCTAGGGCTCTGAGACCAATTCCTAAATTGAACACTGAACAATGATCAATTTGCTGACCTTTGCAACTGCGATCCTGCGTAGTTGTGAACAGGAGTTTGCACACGGATGCGAACAAGAACGTTACGGGTGTCAAGTATAATAAGATTCTAGAACGAGAGCGAAATCCCGCGGCATCATTTACCCCCAGGAATCACTGTGGCCTACATCCGACAAATTGACACAGCGCGAGCAACCGGAATGCTCAAGAAAGTTTACGACGATGCGTGTGGGCGATCTGGACACGTTGCCAACATCATCACGGTTATGAGCCTGGACGCTAGGACCGCGGCAAAGTCGATGCAGTTTTACGTCAGCTTGATGAAATCTGAAAACCCACTCCCCGTGGCCGAGCGTGAGATGCTCGCAACGGTCGTGAGCAACGCCAATGGCTGCTACTACTGAACGCTCAGCCACGCAAGCGACTTCGGTCAGGAGTCGAAACGACTGGATACGGCAGACCAACTGGTACTCGATTACCGATTAGCGGATCTCTCAGAACGAGAAAAAAAGCTCTGCGACTTTGCCATCTTGCTTACTCTCAAGCCTGCAAAAGTCCAACGCTTGCATCTCGATCGCCTCCGCGATTCCGGCATCACAGACGAACAGATCACAGTTGCAACCCAAGTCATTGGCTACTTCAACTACATCAACCGTATTGCAGATGGCTTGGGGGTCGAACCTGAAGATTGGATGGAGTACCCGAGTCATCAACAGTGGGATCTTGAGCGTGGAACCACGTACTTAGAATCGCTTCCAGACTGTAAGGCCGACAACTAGGGATCTTCACCAATGCGTGCAATGCAAATCTTTCCATCAAGGGAGCCCACCATTGCATTTTAGTAGAGACGCAAATACAGCTTACGATATCCAACAACGCAGGCCCGTTGCGAACCGCAAGCATTTTCTTCGTATCACAACGCGGCAAAACCGCTATATTGAAACACGAAACCGCGTTATGAGATCAGTTACGAAAGCGTGTTTCATCGCTTGAATAAAGCATGGACTCGCCGACGTTTTCTCGGTAATGAACCAGATTGGGAGCTGCGGACAAAAGTGATGGCTCGACGTTACCGAGCTGCAAACGCAGCTGTTCATTGCCGTAGAGAATGTCGATCGGCTGCTTTTCAAATTCATATTCGTAAGGCGGATCAAGCCATCGAAATCCGGATGGATAGAGTCGCTGAATCTCAGCAAGCAGATGGATCGTCATTGAAAATGACCGAAACCTATCCGGCTCAACGACATGAATCGAAATGCCACCGCATAGTTCGCCGGCCCATTTATCGAAAGTTGGTCGAAAGCAAGCGGGTAAAACTCGGACCGAATCAGCGACAACCTGCTGCAACTCCGCTGCCAATGTCTCTGCGTCGATAAACGGGGCTCCAACCATTTCGAACGGGACGGTCGTACCTCGGCCCTCAGAGAGATTGGTTCCTTCCAACAATACCTGCCCCGGATACAAACGGACTGAATGGCTGGTCGGCAGGTTAGGGGAGGGCGGTATCCAAGCGCGACCCAAGTCTTTCCAAACAAAATCGCAAGACCAAGATTCCATTGCGACTGTTTCTAAAGCTAAATCCAATTTCTCCCGGCGTTGAAACAAGCGACCCAGCTCTGCGATGGTCAAGCCATGCCGCATTGGAATCGTTGCCCCTCCTACGAAACTTTGGTAGCCCCGACTCAGCATTGGCCCTTCGATGATGCGTCCTCCCAGTGGATTGGGACGATCCAGAATGAGCATGGAAACATTCGCCTCGGCACAAGCACGCATGCATTCCAATAGGGTCCACGCGAATGTATAGATGCGAGTGCCAACATCTTGCAAGTCGACGACTAGGCAATCAATCTTTTCGAGCATCTGCGCTGTCGGACGCCTCGTCTCGCTGTACAAGCTGTACACCGGCACATCGAGCGACTGATGCCAGCCATGTTCAGTCTCGACCATATTTGCTTGCGCGTCTCCCCAGAAACCATGCTGCGGAGTAAAGATCGCAGTAATTTGGCCAGGGTTCTCGGAATCGATTACCTGCCAAGCATGAACCAAGTCACGATTTACCGATGCGGGATTCGCGAGTAAACCAATCCTCGCATGATCGACCCAAGGGTGCCCACGACACTCGAGCACTTCCAGGCCGAGCAACATTTCCCCTGAAGTCATCATGGCATCGCATAAATCAAGAACTTCTCGCGTCGGCGTTTAAACTCTGCCAACTCAACTTCGTAACCCCGTTCCAGCGAATCGATTGATTGACCTTCAAGAATAGCGTTACGCGTCACCTCGTCAGCCAGCAGGCGGTTGAGCGACTTTGTATTCCAGTCATTCGGATACATCGACCGAAGCGTCAAAGCGAGCAACCACCCACAGCGATTTGGCTCAAACCGGCTATGATCGGTAATTACGAGATTAACGCCGCCACATTTCTCCCCGGCATACTTGCTGGCATCTGGAACAAATTGAATCGGCACAAAAACCACGCCTGGCAAATGTGCCGATTGAAGCGTCCTGGCAAACACCAGAGGATTGATCCAAGGAGCACCCACCACTTCAAATGGCGTATCGGTACCACGTCCCACCGACAGGTTAGTGACTTCCAGTAAACCAACTCCCGGGTACAAAATCGCCTGGGTCAAGCTTCGCATATTTGGGGAAGGATTGATCCACATGCGTCCCGTTGCGGCAAACATCTTGCCCCGATCCCAGTCCTGCAATTTGATCACCTGAAGATCCAAATCCAGATCCCATTCCGCCCGAAACATACCAGCCAATTCGCCAATCGTCATGCCGTGCCGAACAGCGATCGTGTGGTATCCAACAAATGATTCAGACCCGGAATCTAAAACCGGTCCTGCAACCGTAACTCCATTGATTGGATTCGGGCGGTCCAAAACAACAAACCGCTGTCCGTGCTCTGCAGCGGCACGCATCGCGCCACCCATGGTTGAGATGTAAGTGTAGAAACGCGTTCCGATGTCTTGAATATCGAACACAATCGTGTCGACATTTTTCAACATCTCCCTGGTTGGCACGCGTGTATCACCGTACAGACTAAATATTTTCAACCCGGTTTGTTCATCCTGACCATCACGAATTTCGGCCTGATCGAGTTGGCCTGCGAACCCGTGTTCGGGACTGAATAGAGCCACCAAGTCAACCTCCTCCGCCTGGGCGAGTAACTTCACCGTGGAAATCCCACGGAGATTGACGCCGGTATGGTTTGTGATCAAACCAACACGCCGACCTTGCAAGGAACTGAAATCATCCGCTTCCAGCACATCAATTCCCGCCAGAGTCTGGCCCATGACGCAAACGCCAGGGAACAGCACCAGCAACAGCAAAGCAACGGTCGACAACGGTTTCACAGGGTGGTTTCCTCAACTGTTTCAGGTGTTACTGACTGGCTCAATGGGAAGACCCAACTTGCCATCAATCCAATCGCAAACGTGACGACCGAGCCAATCACGGCAAACCAAGTCCACGCGATGGCAGTACCAAATTTGATGTAAGTCAAAACCAGGACACCACACAACATGCCCGCCAAAACTCCTCGTTGATGGGCTGACTTTGTTAAAACACCGAGTGCAAAAACGCCCAACAGAATACCGGCGGTGAATCCCGCAATCGCGAGTGCATCACTCACGACGCTGTCTGATAACCAACTGGCTCCGATCCCAATCATGATCTGAAGAACCCCAAACGCAACGGTGAAGCGACGACTAACGCGAAGCAATTGATCCGCATCAATATTTCGTCCTCGCCGCTCTTGCCACGGGACGAGAAAATCGGCGACTGCCGCCGTCGCTGACGAATTCAATGAACTCGACAACGTCGACATCGCAGCAGCAAAAACGGCCGCTAGGGTTATTCCCACAATCCCTACAGGCAACTGATTCACGATGAAGGTCGCAAAAACTTCGTCCTGATTTTCAAATTGTTGCGGCACGACACGTGCATAGAAACACGCCAGGGCAACGCCAAGTGTCAGAAACAGAGCAAACTGAAACGCAACGATAAATCCACTCGCGATCACGGCACGGGATGCATCTCGACTGCTTCGTGCAGCAAGGTACCTTTGCACGAACATTTGATCTGTCCCATGCGTTCCTAACGTAAGCACTGCGCCGCCGATTATTCCGGCCCACAACGTGTAAGGCTCTGTCCATAGGCTGAAGTCATCCGTACTGGCCCAACGAAAATCAAAGATTTGAAAACGATTGGTCGATTCACCAAACGCCACCAACTCGCTCCAACCACCCGGTATTTGGCTTACCAAGATCCAGAGCGCGATCACCCCACCAACCATGTAGATCACGAATTGGATGCAATCGCTCCAAATCACGGCCTTCATCCCACCAAAAAAGGTGTACAAGATCGTTGCGACACCAATCAGTCCGATACAAGTTGGCAATGAAAACCCGAGAACTTGTTCCAACGCGATACCGGCTAAGAACAGCCGTAGTCCGTCACCCAAATTTCGGGTCACCAAAAACAGCAATGATGCAGCCCGTTTGCTAGCGCCACCGAAACGATGATTCAATACTTCGTAAGCAGTGTACATTTCCCCGCGAAAATAGAGTGGGACTAAAAAGATCGCCACAACCGTACGGCCGACGATAAAACCAATCGTCAACTGCAGAAACCTCATGTCACCGGAAACAGCGAAAGCGATTCCCGGCACACTTAGAAATGTCGCGGTACTCGTCTCAGTCGCGACGATCGATCCCAGGATTGCATACCAAGGCAAATCTCGCCCACCGAGCAAGTACGCAGAAAGATCACGCTGGCGCTGCCCAATACGCAAACCGAGTGCCACCATCCCCAGCATATAAAACACCAAGATCGCCGCATCGATCGCATGAATCGCCAAACCGATTTCCTTTCATTCAATACGGAGGTGTCACATTCAACGGGATAGATTCACCTCACACCTGCCCTACAATAGCTAGAGATTGTGAATCAAACATGGACAAAGAACAACCTACATCGCTGAATCACCTGACGACCGAGGGGCGAAATCCCGACTCGGCGACCCTCGATTCGCTCACCGCGATCGAGATCGTCCGTCTAATGAATACGCAAGACGCAAGGATCGCAGATGCCGTGTCGAGCGTCGCCGATTCAATTGCAAAAGCAATTGACGTGATCGCGAGTCAATTCCAAGTTGGTGGACGCCTGATTTACATGGGTGCCGGGACCTCTGGCCGACTCGGTGTCCTTGACGCAAGCGAGTGTCCGCCGACCTTCAGCACCGACCCCAAGATGGTCGTGGGATTGATCGCAGGTGGATACAGCGCACTCACTCGAGCGATTGAAGGAGCCGAGGATCATCCGGAATTTGGCAAGCGTGATTTGATGGAGGTTGAATTGTGTGACCGAGATGTCTTGGTTGGAATCGCCACCAGTGGTCGCACACCTTACGTCATCGGTGGCTTGCAGTACGCCCGTCATGTCGGCGCGTCCACGATCGGATTCAGTTGCAACGAGCAGTGTGGCTTGAGGCCTCACAGTCAAATTATGATCTCCCCAGTGGTTGGCCCCGAAATCATCAGTGGTTCGACTCGCATGAAAGCGGGCACAGCTACAAAAATGGTTTTGAATATGCTGACCACCGGTGCGATGGTGCGAATTGGCAAAACCTACGGCAACCTTATGGTCGATTTGAAAGCCACCAATGAAAAACTGATCGAGCGTTCTGGGCGAATTGTTGCGGAACTAACCGGACTGAATCCCGACGAATCGCAGTCTCTACTCGCCAGTTGCGATCACGAGGTGAAAACGGCCATCTTCAGTCACCTTCGCAGAGTTGAACCGGCGGAAGCGAGACGACTTTTGACCGAGACCAGCGGACACCTCCGAGACGCATTGGAATGGCCGGAACGATGACAAACAAAAATCCTCCGTTGGATTCCCAGAAAAAACTTATATTGGGAGTGGATGGGGGGGGCAGCAAAACAATCGCTTGCCTGGCAGAAAGCGATCTCACCAACCCACCAACAGTCCTCGGCATCGGACATGGAGGACCGTCCAACTGCCGAAGCATTGGAATTCAACAAGCGATCACCCACCTTCAGCAAGCTATTGCGGCAGCCTTTCAAAATGCGGATCGACAACCGACCGAGGTTGCATCGGCATGCCTAGCGCTGGCAGGTGCCGATCGCACGATCGAAAAAGAACAATTCCAGCAGTGGGCCAAGCAAGCCAAATTGGCCGAAAAAGTGGCCGTCAACAACGATGCGGTACCCGTGGTCTACGCGGCTTTTCCTGATGGGGCAGGGATTGGCTTGATTGCCGGCACGGGATCTTTAGCGATTGGGCGCAATGAGGATGGCAGCTTGTATCGATGTGGTGGATGGGGTGGACTGTTTGGCGATGAAGGCAGTGGCTACAGCATCGCTATCGCTGCCCTCCGCGCCGCAGCGTGGGACGAAGACGGACGTGGTCCCAGCACCGTACTGCGGCAAAATTGGCTGCAGCGTTTGAACGTCAAAACGCTGAACGAAGCAATCCCCAAACTTTACGCTACTGAAACGGACCGGGCCGAGATAGCAGCATTTGCCCCTCTCGTTTTCCAAGCCGCCGAAACTGGCGACTCCGTTGCCTGCGAGATCATCGAAGAGGCAGCCTCACAACTCGCGAGTCTCGTGACGACAATTCAGCGAAAGCTACAAACCCGCAGCAGTCCGCTGCGTCTCGCCCTCAGCGGCGGGATTCTCAACAACCAAGCTCGCTTCACGAATCGGATTCTCGAAATCCTTCGACAGCAAAATCATCGCTTGATCGAAACGGTGATCGTACGTGAACCAGTGCAGGGTGCTATTAACATTGCCACCGGTCAAATCTCCTTAAGATGACCGCCCCAATGCGTCCAACGAACTCTGGTCGCTGTTTTGAAGAAAAACCATCTGGCGATATTGCCCATCTCGATCGAGTAATTCTTGATGCGTCCCCACCTCCATCACGCGTCCATCTTCCAGAACGACGATTTTGTCGGCGTTGGTTATGGTGCTAAGGCGGTGGGCAATCACAAACGCCGTTCGGTCTTCCAGCAATTCGGCCAAACTCTGCTGAATCAGCTGTTCGCTTTCGCTATCTAAGTTGCTAGTTGCTTCGTCGAGAATCAAAATTTTTGGGTTGGCCAACAACGCCCTTGCAATCGCAAGCCGCTGACGTTGTCCGCCAGAGAGTTTGACGCCTCGCTCGCCAATCGTGGTGTCGTAGCCTTGCGGCAACCGAAGAATAAACTCATCGGCAGCAGCCGCTCTCGCTGCGCAAATGATTTCGGTCTCGCTCGCACGACGCCTCGCATAGGCGATGTTTTCACGGATAGTTCCGTCAAACAGAAACACATCCTGCTCCACAATCCCGAGCAAACTGCGATAAGAATCGAGCTGAATATCTCGCAAATCCCGGCCATCTAAGCAGATACTTCCGGACGTTACGTCGTAAAAACGGGCAATTAAATTGGTTAGCGTCGTTTTCCCGGCTCCACTCCGCCCAACCAACGCGACCGTTTCACCAGGCGAAACATCAAGCGAAATGTCTTCCAGCACCAAGGGTTCAGAATCTGGATATCGAAAGGAAACGTTACGAAACGACATCGCTCCGGCGACGCTTGAGCGGTCCAATCGCATCGATGTTTCTTTGCGAGGCAATTCCTCCTCACTTTCCAGGACATCCAAAATACGATCCAGTCCAGCCAAGTTGTTTTGAAATGACACAGCACTGCCAGCAATCGTCGCCAGTGGATCAAGCAACATTGTTAGATAGACCAAGAACATCATTAGGTCGCCGAGTGTCAATTCACCACCGATGATTTGGTAACCGCCGTACAACAATAACGCTGTAGAAGCCAATGGGATAACCACCTCCCAAATCATCTCGATGATTCTCGTCCACCACCAAGTGAAGAGTTGCTGACGAACGAGATAATCGCTTTCGCGGACAAACCGAGTCGACTCGCTTCGGGAGCGTGAAAAAGTTCGCACAACGCGAATACCACTAAACGTCTCAGTCGCATTACCATCAATTTGCTGCCGCTGCTTACGGAGATCACGATAGAGAGGTCGGATCCTATTGATCCATGTACGGTGCGTGACCCAAACAACAGGTAACAACAGCAGCCCACCAACCATCAGCTTCCAATCCACGAGCATCAGGATCACCAAGCTACCAACAAACTGAATAATCGCTCGCCAGGGATTGTAGAGCATGCTGAAAATCAACTCTGCGACTCCTCCCGCATCCTCGCGGATCAGACTGGCGACGCCGCCACTCTTCATGTCATAGACTTTGTTCAACGGCAATCGAATTGCATGCTCAAAAACATGTCGGCGAATCGAAACCTGGGTTTGGTTGACCGCCTTGGTCGCCATCCAGCGGCTAGTCAAGTGAACAAAGGTTGCGATGACCGTGATCACCACAACTGCGACCGAAATAGCAACCAGCAGCCCCATCGCAGAATCGGGTAGCGGCAATGATTGGAGGGGCTGTGGAATCGGCTTCGGCGGACTGGTCAAAGCCGAGTCGATCGCAAGCTTTGTACCCAGCGGTGGTATCAATCGCAATCCAATCGCGACCGTCAGGAAGACGAGCGCTGTTAGAATCCGTTTGCGTTGACGACCGGTCAGTGACCAGAAGGCTTTGAGCAACTCCCAAACTTTTCGATCCCGCTCACCGAGCTTAGTTGGCGTGCCGCCGCTGCGACGATGCGGGCCAGGCCGTTCACCACTAGCGTGCCGCTCACGAACTTTCTCGCGATACTCAGCGAAACGACTACGACTGGGTTGGGTTGGCATAGGGTTTTCCAGGGTCGGACGCATCAGACGGCCAAGACGCCGAAGGAAATGCAGACCTGCTCAGCAGTCGTTTAGCCTGCTGATTCGAGCTATTTGGAGAAAGGTTTTGTCGTCAGGCGAGCGAAACGCGGCGGGGTCCGCTGCACGGCTGGCACGGAAAAAACACGAGTAATTGTTGCCAACCGGCAATGCCAACGACTACATTCTTCGCATGCAAATCACAGACTACATCGTTTTGATCGCCTACTTCGCCATCATGATTGGCATCGGTTTGTGGGCAATGCGCCGCGTCAGCGACCAAGAAGATTACTTCATGGGCGGTCGTGGCTTCGGCAAACTGCTGCAAACCTTCGCCGCATTTGGTGCTGGAACCGGGGCCCATGAGCCGGTCCAAGTGGGCCGAACAGCTTGGACGAGTGGCTTGAGCGGAGTCTGGTCTGCGTTAATGTGGCTGTTTGTGACGCCAGTGTACTGGATCACGGCCGTTTGGTATCGCCGAATGCGGCATTTGACACTGGGTGATTGGTTCGTCGAACGATACGAATCCCGCTCGATGGGTGTCGCGTACACGCTGTTCGCGATCGTTTTTTACATGTTCTATCTCTCGACCATGTTTTCGGCGATCGCAAAGTTCGCCGTGCCCCTGCTAGGTTTTGAAACCGGGCTCTTCGGACTCGATTTGAAATTTACACTGATCCCCTTGATCGCAATCGTGGTGATTGCCTACGGCGTCTTGGGTGGACTAACCGCCGCCTATTGGACAGACCTTATTCAAGGCCTGTTCATTATTGTGCTCTCCGTGCTTTTGATCCCTTACGGCTTATGGGCTGTCGCCAAGCAATTTGGCGGACCAGACGAACAAAGCTTGATGGATGGATTCAGAATTATGCACGAACGGGTCTCAACGGACTATTTCAATCTATTTTCGGGTCCCAGCAGTGGTGAATTCCCAATTCAGTACATCGTCTCGCTTTCGCTGCTGGCGATGGTCGGCATCGTCGTGCAACCGCACTTCATCGCCACGGGTGGTGGATCCGCGAAAAGTGAAGACGAAGCACGAATCGGATTGGTAGTCGGAAATTTCCTGAAGCGACTGTGTACGGTCGGCTGGGCATTGACGGCCTTAATCGCGCTCGCCTTGCTAGCGGGAAGCCCTGAGATTGCAGCCGACCCCGATCGTGTTTGGGGAGTCGCTGCACGGGAGATTCTGGGACCGCTTAATTTTGGACTGGTCGGATTGATGCTGGCCTGCTTGCTGGCCGCAATGATGAGCTCAGCCGATACCTACATGATCGTAACGTCAGCCCTCGTCGTGAGAAACGTATACGCTGCCTACATCAATCCCAATGCCGGTGAAAAACAGTATGTTCGTGTTGGTCGAATCACTGGATTGATCATCATCGTGGGCGCGGCAATTGTGTCGATCTCTCTGGCTGATGTGTTCGGGCAGTTTCGGATGGCGATTGAATTACCGATTCTGTTTGCGGCACCGTTTTGGGTCGGCATGTATTGGCGACGCGCAAATCGAACAGCGGTGTGGGGCACGATCGCGTTCTCATTGCTCGTCTTTTTTGTGTTGCCCTATGCCATCCCCATGTTGCAGCCCGGTTTAAGAGAGAATCCATCCCTAGCCACGAGCACCAATTCTGTTACCAAAACGTTTCAGCGTGATGCGACCGATTCCGATGTAGCCCGACATGAAGCCTGGGTCTCCGCCCAGGAAGAAATCAGCCGTAAATACGATTCAAGCAATGCTGAAAGTGACCAAACCAAACTCGATGCGGAGCTCAAACTGCTCGGACCTAAACCGCCTCAAGCGGTAGTCGGTGAACCAATCACGCTCACACTCAAGAGTGGCGGTCAGTCGATTTACTGGCGAGGTGGAGTGGCACCCGCGGAAGGATCGTCTCCCACCTACGAATTGGTCGATCAACGTAATGAAAATGGCGTTGAGATCCGGGTTGAAAAGATCACCAACCAGCAGATGGGGAAAGGCTCTCTGAATCTCGACTTCCTGCTTTATTCGCTGGTGGGTATCGATCTTTCGGGGGCATCGAAGGCGACGCTGGAAACCCTGCGTTTGCCGGCTAGACTGCTAACGCCGTTCCTGGTGCTAATTGCCCTCAGCTACCTCACCCCACGCACCAAAGCCAGTGTGTTGGATCGTTACTTTGCGAAGATGAATACGCCGGTCGATCCAGATCCGCAAGCTGACAAACGTCTGCTCGACCAAGCCTATTTGGATCCGCAGCAAGCTTTCACCCGAAAGCTCTTCCCCAATTCAGACTGGGAATTTGTCAAACCCACGACGAAGGATGTCGCCGGCTTCCTGATCTCGTGCGCTGTGTGCGTCGTCATCATCGCACTCCTTGGCTATCTCGCCAGCATTGGATCGGCGTAAGTGGCCGTTTTTGGTGAGACTGGCGTTGCCTCAAACGCGATTTCAGTCGGCGTGCCTAACGCACTTAAATACATCGAAAAGGATGGCGATCGGTCCGCGTGCTGCAATCTATTCACACCCCGCCCGAAAATCGGTGGGACGCCATCACTCGGCTTAGCGTTGATAGATTGGCAGAAACGCTTTGTCCAACTGCAACATGATCAAGTTGCAGGCTGTGACATAGACCGGGTGGATCTGACCCTCCCAGTAACCATCAGGGCGTTGAGCCGTAACAATTCGATCGTAAAGACGATCTCGGAACGGCAACCACAACTCTTTGCCTTGTCGGTAAACGACCTGACTGTAGTACAAATAAGTGTAGTGCCAATGCCCAAACGCTCTCGCCCCATCACTAATGTCGTGCAGTGAGTCCTTCGCGTATTTCAACATCTCAGGAACATGATTGCTGTCGTAGTCACCGGCGTTGTAGAGAGCTGCCAACGCGGCCGCCGTGATGGCTGGCCGACTGCTCCCTTTTTGTCGGCTACTGTAGCTGATACCACCATCGGGATTCTTGCATCCGTAGATGTATTGCTTTGCATTCTCGATCACCTTGGCGGTCACAGGGATACCAGCGTTCCGGCAACCCCGTAGCCCTTGCACTTGTGTGATGGTTGTCGAACCCTCGTCAAAATCGTTTCCTTCACGGGCAGAGACATACCCCCAACCACCGGCGGCTGTCTGCGCATTGCCGCTGAATTCGACGGCCTTGGTAAGGACTTCAACTAACTCCTCGCGGCGATCAAGCAAGCCCTCTTCACCGAGCACCTGCGACATGAACAACATTGCGAACCCGTGTCCGTACGTGTACCGCTGATCGGTTTGGGGGTCACCGATCAACCCATTACTTCGGCTCTTGCTAATCAGATAGTCCGAACAGCGTGCGATCTCTTTCGCGTAGGGTCCCTGGGTCGTCGTGCTGCCGCTACCGATCAAAGCCGTGCCAGCCAAAGCAGCGAGTGCCGTCGGGTAAACTTGAGTGTTCCATTGGCCGCGTGAGGACTGATTGCGGCTGAGCCATTTCAGACCTTTTTCGATGGATTCATCCCACCGATCTTCCCGGTCTTCTTGGGCTGTCGCTGAATGGATTCCTGCGGTACCTACAACAGTCAGCACAGTGGCAGTTCGCAGCCAATCACGTCGAGAATTCTTCAGCGTCATCAAATTGGTTCCAAAGCGTAGGCTGATCTTCCATCGAACAGCACTGGTGGCACTATTGAACTGTCGTCAACCATTGTACCGACCAGTGGAAATAAAGGGAAACTTCAATGTCCCCGATCCGTGGCGGCCCCGATCCGTGGCGGCCCAGATCCGTCCACTACCCTCAAAAGTTGCTTTGCTCACCCAAAGCTGTTGCTACACGAGGGTGGACACCACGTTTGCGTTGGCAACTGGGGCAGAAAAATGTGCTTCGCTGGGCCTGAACGATTCGGCGAATCGGCCCCCGGCCACAGCGGGGGCAGTGATTTCCCGCCCGATCGTAAACACGGTGATGATTCTGATAACTCCCCTCGCCATTAAGGGCATTTCGATAGGTTCCGTCGCTGAGCGTACTTCCCTCGTTCTCGATCGCTTTTTGCAACACAATTTCCGTCGCTTTCGCGATTCGCTGCCATTGGGGATGTGTCAGGATATTGCAATGGCAGCGTGGATCGATACCGGCCAAAAATAAAATTTCGGCGGCATACAGATTCCCGATTCCCGCTACGGCGGACTGGTCCAGCAGTGCGACTTTGACCTCTCGACGACTTTCACCCAGCTTTCGTTTTAACTCATCGGCTGTCACTTCGAGCGCATCGACCCCTAAGCGGTCACCAACACTCGCATCGAATTCCCCAGGGGCAAATAGCTGTACCGTGCCAAGACCCCGTCTGTCCCAAAACAACAACTCGTTGACGGGCCCTCCCGACAATTGAATTCGCAGACGGAGGTGTTCCTTGGTAGGCGGGTCTACAAGTAAAACCAAGCCAGTCATCCTTGGTTCGATCACGATCAACTGCTGATCATCCAATGCCAACAGAAGCCTTTTCCCTCGGCGACCAATCGCTTCGACCCGCCGACCACGAGTACGACGATCGAGAGCGTCAATGCGTGGGCGAATCGAAATCGGCTTCCGTAGACAGGGTGGTCGCTCAATCGCGACAATCCGGCTTCCGACGGTCGGCAGGACACCGCGTCGCATCGTTTCGACTTCGGGCAATTCTGGCACGATTCTCCTCTCAAATCGCAGTCTGACCGGTTCTTGGTGCACCGGCGGTGGTGATGTAGGCTTTTAGCGTGCGGTCAACCTTTCGTGGCACCGCCAATCCTTCATGCTGCTCGATTCAGCCGAGAACTACAACCATGACCACCAGCCCTGTTTCGGCATCCGTTCCCGATTCCCGAGGTCGCTTTGGCGATTTTGGCGGACGGTTTGTCCCCGAAACATTAACCCGAGCTCTCGACCAATTGGCTGAGGAGTACGACAAGGCAAAGCACGACCGCGAATTCCAACGTGAATTGACGGAATTGCTGCGAACGTTTGTCGGACGCCCAAGCCCGCTTTATTTTGCGAAACGACTGACTGAGATCGGTGGCGGGGCGCAAATTTGGCTCAAACGGGAAGATTTGAATCACACCGGGGCCCACAAAATCAACAACACGGTCGGTCAAGCCCTGCTGACGCTGCGGATGGGCAAGACCCGTGTCATCGCCGAAACCGGCGCCGGTCAACACGGTGTTGCAAGCGCGACCGCATGCGCCCATTTCGGGCTCCCTTGCACGGTGTACATGGGTAGCGAGGATATTCGGCGACAAACGCCGAACGTCTTCAGCATGAAGTTGCTCGGTGCCGAGATTTGCCCGGTCGAAAGTGGCTCCAAAACACTTCGGGACGCTGTCAATGAAGCGATGCGGGACTGGATGTCATCGGTGGAGAAAACACATTACATCATCGGCAGCGTGATTGGACCACATCCATTTCCGATGATGGTGCGAGACTTTCAATCGGTAATTGGTCGCGAAACTCGAGAACAGTGCCGCGATTCGTTTGAAAGGTTGCCCAATTGCGTGGTCGCTTGTGTTGGTGGCGGTAGCAACGCGGCCGGAATGTTTTACCCTTTTGTCGAAGACGACGACGTTCGCTTAGTTGGCGTCGAAGCCGGAGGCCGGGGCCACAAGGCTGGCGATCATGCCTCACCGCTTACCTTCGGACAACCTGGCGTACTCCACGGAAGCTACAGTTATGTTATGCAGGATGACGACGGACAAACATGCGATGTACATTCGATGAGCGCGGGTTTGGATTACCCGGGCGTCGGACCTGAACACAGTTATTGGAAAGACAGCGGTCGCGTTGATTATCTTGAATGCGGTGACGATGCAGCCATGCAAGCCTTCGACACATTGGCGCGCAGTGAGGGAATCATCGCAGCGTTAGAAACGAGTCACGCCGTGGCCAAAGCACTTGAACTGGCGGCCGAAATGCCGAAAGACCAACACTTGGTTGTCTGTCTTTCTGGTCGTGGTGACAAAGATGCGATGGAAATCGCGAGATTGCGCGGCGAGTCCTGGTAGACTCGCATTGGAGACCCGTCGAACTCAGCAGCGGCAGCAGCATAAAATCCCTCGCAGGTCCAATGACGCATCACGAGCTTCATCGTTCCAGCGGCCGCGACAAGACCAAAGGAACTTTTCATGGCAATGATAACTTGGCTTTCCCACGCAAGCTGGCTGATCGAAACAGGGGAATCCAAAATCATCTTGGATCCTTTCCTGAGTGATAATCCTACCGCAACGATCAAGCCGGAAGACCTAGTCGGCGTCACCGATATTTTGATCTCTCACGGTCATTTTGATCACGTCGCAGACGCTGCTGATATTGCAAATAAAAATGGGGCGACGATCACTGCGATTTTCGAAATCGCGCAGTGGTTCGCCGACAAGCATAAAGTCGAGTCGACGGTTGGCATGAACATCGGCGGTGCCGCCAAAACAGCTTGGGGCACGGTCAAAATGACACCCGCGGTGCACAGCAGCCAATTACCCGATGGGAGTTATGGCGGTGAGTCAGCCGGATTCCTTCTGAAGATCGAAGGGAAACGCATCTACTTCGCCTGTGACACCGCGATCTTCAGCGATATGAAGCTCTATGCAATGGGAGTAGATGTCGCTGTCCTGCCGATCGGTGATCTATTTACAATGGGAATCGATGACAGCGTTGCGGCAACAAAAATGCTCGGGCCGGCTCGCGTTGTACCATCGCACTACAACACCTGGCCGCCAATCGAGCAAGACGCCCAGCTATGGGCTGATCAGATCAGCCAACAAACCTCTGCGAAACCGGTGGTTCTGCCAGTTGGTGGCTCTTTCGAATTGTAGCGGCTGAGTAAATCAATGCGTGGCTCTGCACTCGGGTACACGGGCGACGAACAGATGTAGTCGAAGTAGGAATCGACTTTCGAACACGGATCAAAATCAGATGAAATCACGCATCCTATTCCTGGTCTTGTTAGCATTTTGCTTCGAAACTATCCGGAGCAACCAATGCTACGCAGAGGGGATCAAGAAACCGAATATCGTTCTAATCATGGCAGATGATTTGGGTTGGATGGATCTTCATTGCCAAGGCAACTCCAATCTCGATACACCCGCCTTGGATCGGCTAGCCAGCCAAGGCATGCGTTTCACAGACGGTTATGCGGCAGCCCCTGTTTGCACGCCAACCCGTGCTGCAATCATGACTGGCAGGTCGCCAGCTCGCTTAAATATCACAAACCATGCGCCGGGCAACCCAGACCATGTGTCTGAAACCACAAAACTGAAGGGTGCTCAATGGAACACCTACCTACCGCTACATCATGTAACGCTGGCTGAACAACTGAAATCAGCCGGTTACGAAACCGGCTTCATTGGCAAATGGCATCTTTCACACCGATCGAAGCAAGACAGCAGTGGCCCAACCGAACCGCAACTACGTCCTGAATTCCAAGGGTTTGATCTAAACATTGGGGGCTGCAGGCTCGGTGGTCCACCAAGCTATTTTGAACCGTATCGAATTCCCAACATCACACCGCGACGTGATGGAGATTACCTCCCTGATCGGCTTGCTGATGAAGCGATTTCATTTCTCGAAGACCATCAAGACGACCCATTCTTTCTCTGTTGGTGGTGTTACTCCGTCCATTATCCGATCGAGGCACCCGAGGAACTCGTCGAGAAGTACCGCAAACGCGAGGGCGTGGAAAACCCCGGCTACGCGGCAATGATCGAAGGGATGGATCGCTCAGTTGGCCGAGTCCTTCAGTGCGTGGATGATCTGGGAGTTGGTGAAGATACGCTCATCATCTTCACCTCCGATAACGGTTCGCTGTTCGGGAATCTCCCTCTCAAGAAGAACAAAGGACACCTTTACGAGGGTGGCATTCGTGTGCCGTGGATCGCGCGATGGACTTCCAAAATCCAGCCCGGATCAACCTGCTCAACACCCGTCATTTCAACCGATCTGTTTCCTACGATTCTTGCGGCCACGGGAAGCGAAATCACAGAAGGTGGTGAAGACGGTGAGAACCTAATGCCGTTGCTGCATCAAAGCGGAACGCTACAGCGAGATGCGATTTACTTTCACTATCCCAACTATGCTTTCCACAAACAAAATCGCCTTGGTGCTGCGATTCGCGAGGGGGATCACAAGCTTATCCGCTGGTACGACAATGATGAATTGGAACTGTATAACCTCAAAGAAGATCTAGGAGAAAAGAAAGATCTCTCGACAGCGCAACCGGAACTCGCGAAACACCTAAACAGCAAACTCAGTCAGTGGCTGGAACGTTCTCAAGCCAAGATGCCAACCCGAGTTCAATAAGCGGGTCCTACTCATAGACTGAGCGACACGGAAACAGTGCACAGCAGATGATCCGCTGACCCAGATCAATCATTTCGGGTTTGCAACTCGCGCCTGCAATTCTGTTCACGCAAGTCACAATCGGATCAAGATTTTGAACGACGATTCCCACTACGCCGGGCGACGAAAGCTAGGCACGACTGACATCGAGATTTCAACCGTCGCGATGGGATGTTGGCCAATTGCCGGCATGACCAGCTTGAATGTAAATGACGACGACAGTTTGCGAACGCTGAAAGCAGCCGTCGACACAGGTGTGAATTTCTTCGACACGGCTCATTGCTACGGACGCGACGGCGAGAGCGAGCGATTGATTGCTCAGGCGCTGATCAGCGGCTCTAATGCTCCCGATCGCTCCCAATTGGTGCTTGCGACCAAGGGAGGCATTCAATGGGGCCGCGACGGCAAGCAGATTCTTGACGGAAGCCCGGCAACTTTGCAGCTTCAGTGCGAGGAGAGTTTACGGCGGTTGCAAACCGAATACGTTGACCTGCTCTATTTGCACGCACCAGATCCCAAGACTCCCGTCGCCAAATCGGCTGAAGCCATGCGGAAAATCATGAAATCCGGAAAGACTCGCAGCATCGGTGTCTCAAACTTCAATCTGCAGCAATTGCATGACTTCCATTCGATCTGCCCCGTCACCGCCATCCAACCACCCTATAACATGCTGCAGCGACAGATTGAAAAGGACATCATTCCCTGGTGTGTTGAAAACCAGGTATCTGTGCTGGTGTATTGGCCACTCATGAAAGGGTTGCTAGCAGGGAAGCTACCCCGTAATCATCAATTTCAGCCGGGTGATGGGCGACCAAAATATGCGATGTTTCAGGGTGACGAATGGCAAAAGAACCAAGACTTTGTCGATCAACTGCGCCTCATTGCCAACGAGTTAGGAAAGTCGGTTGCTCAAATCGTCGTTAACTGGACGATCCACCAACCAGGTATCACCGCAGCTTTGTGTGGCGCCAAACGCGCGACACAAATCAAGGAGACGGCGGGTGCGATGGGATGGACACTCGACGCTCCAAGGCAAGAACTCATCACCACCGCCTTACAAAAGCGCGGCACCCCGACGCCGATGTCGGCCGTTTAGCTGCAGCAACGGTTTGGGTAGGACTGCTGATCACTTGACGGGCAAATCAGATCTGAGGCACTTCCCAATCAGGGATACCCCGCTCAGCCTTTTGCTTTTCATAACGCACCGCTTGCGGTTGTTCGGGAGCGTAAGGTGATTCCTCATTGACCATCAGTGGTAGTGTTTCGGCCCACCACTCGTCGTACGCCTCTCGCAAATCCGCGATCACACCGGGATGCTTGTCCGCGACATTCTTTGATTCGTACGGATCATTCTGGATGTCGTACAACTCCGAGTTATTGACCCACCGCCAGCGTTGAGTCCGAACGGCACAATTCTTAAATTTCGAATCGTTGGGATCAGCACCTTTTGGCCAGCGACCTTGATGCACGAACAGATAGCGGTCAGGTAAGTCCGCTTTGCTATTTTCTAGCAATGGCAACATCGTTCGCCCATCGATCGCTTGAATGCCATCGGGGATGGAAACACCCGCGACATCGCATATCGTCTTGTACAGGTCGATGTGGGCACAAAGTTCATTGATATCCACTCCTTCGCCGAGCACTCCTTTCCAACGCCAGAATGCGGGCACATGGGTGCCGCCTTCATAGGGAGAACCCTTCCCGGTTTTAAATCCAGTGGTGAATAACTTGACTCCCTTCCCATTCAACTTGGCGTTGCGTCCCGCTTGGCCATTATCTGTCATGAAGATCACAAGGGTATTTTCCCATGCATTCCACTCGTCCAACTTCTTCATTAAACGCCCAAAATTATCATCAATGTTCTCGATCATCCCGTAGCGACCGGCGGTATTTTGATCGTAACCAAGGTCGAGAAACCGCTTCTTATACTTTTCTGGCGCAATCATCGGCCCATGCGGCGCATTCAAGGTCAAGTAAGTAAAGAAAGGCTGCCCCGCCTCAAGTTGTTTTTTGGTCCAGCCCAATGCGGCTGTAAAGAACACATCTGTGCAGAAGCCCTTGGTTTGAACAATCGTGTCGTCATTCAAAATGACACAATCGAAATACTTATTCGTCCGATTCGGTGGAAAGTCGGCGCAACTGCCTTCATACGATTGGCCAATCCCGCCCGCTCCATGAATAAAGGTTTTGGTGAACCCACGGCGATAGGGCTGATAAGCGTCTTCATCGCCAAGATGCCACTTTCCAAAAATCCCAGTTTGGTAACCCGCTTTCTGGAGCAGTTCCGGAAAGGTCGTTGTGCTCAATGCCATCCGCTCCCGCTCCTTGATCGTATGCGTGACTCCATTCCGAAACTCATGTCGGCCACTAAAAATGGCAGATCGCGTTGGCGCACAGGTAGGACTGACATGAAATTCCGTGAATCTTGTCGACAACCCGTAAAAGCGGTCCAAGTTCGGTGTCTTGAGAAGCCGATTGCCCAAACAAGAAAGGTCTCCCATCCCTTGATCATCGGTCATCACCAGAATGACATTTGGACGTGATCCAATTAGGGCCTTTTCAGCGGCTTGGCCCAACGTCGCACAGCAGGCGAGCACAATTACAAAAAACACGCTTTTCGGCAGGTCAAGCATATCGATTCGGATTTTCATATTGGTTCCTCGGCGTTGATCACATTGGCGTCGAAATTATAACCACCGTGGTGCTGGATATTGACGATTTCGCCTGCGACTGTCACCGAAACCAAATCACAAACGTGTTCCAGGGTCAGATGGATGCCCAACTCGCTGGCTCAGATTTTGGTGCCGCTTGAGCAGGGCAGAGGAAAAAATCGCTAGTAGAATAGAGATAGACGCACACTCTCCGCGAAAGCAGACTGGTAAATCCGCCATCCACCTCAAACCCCAGCCGTGTTCCACGAGTTAGGACTCGGTCGGCTTTTCTCGCTCACGAACCAGGACCTCATCTCCATCTATTTTGACCTCAAAACAGTCAACGCCGGTCCTCGGATTGTCCACCCATTTCCCGTCCTTAATACAAAACCTCCAGGCGTGCCAGGGACAAGTCACGGTGTTGTCCTCAACATACCCCTCTGCCAGAGAAGCCCCCATGTGCGGGCACAGATCATCGATGGCGTACCACTCCTCACCGGTGCGAAAAACCGCCACCATCCGTCCATCAACCGGTACGGCACGACCATGCCCCTCCTCAAAATCTTCAATTTTCCCAACAACTTCGAATTCACTCACCGTCGATCCCCACTCGATTTTCTAAAATATTTAACTCCCCTCGCATCGCGAGGTTCCCTTGCGTCATAAGGGGGCTGTCAGACACACTTTAACAAGGCGGTGACTCCCGGTCAGCCGCTCTCAAGATATCCGATGTCACGAATCGATTATAACCATTCATGATCAATCATCAGCGACGACAGCAACTCGAGTCCCGAGTTTGGCCCCACGTTCAAACCCCCGCTCAATACGTTGGCGGTGAACGAAATATCGTTGTCAAAGACCACAGTAAAATACGTGGGAAACTATGCCTCGGATTTCCGGACGCTTATACGATCGGGATGAGCCACCATGGGCTGCAGGTGCTTTATTCACTGATAAACCGGCGTGACGACTGGTGTGCCGAGCGTGTCTTCACGCCCTGGCCCGATATGGAGCAGCAACTGCGGGAGCATAACATTCCGCTCTACAGTCTCGAGACATTCACGGCTCTATCTGATTTCGACGTCATCGGTTTGTCACTGCAGTACGAAATCAGCTCACCCAATGTCCTGACAATGATCGACCTCGGTGGGATCCCGCTCGAGTCTTGCGATCGAACCATTGGTGATCCACTGTTGGTTGCCGGTGGACCGTGCTGCCAAAACCCTGAACCGATGGCAGACTATTTTGACGTTATGATCACCGGAGATGGTGAACCGGTACTCCCGAAGATCTGCGATATGTGGCTGGAATTGCGTGACCCCTATCGTCAAGCAGATGGGACTTTCGCAACCGGTCCAGAAGGCAAGCGTCAGCGGGAAGAGGCTCTTGCGAGTATCGCCAAGTCGCTCGACTGTGCCTACGTTCCACGATTCTATGAACCTGAGTACGCCGATGGACGAATCGCCGCGTTGAATCGAACTCGTAATGATGTTCCAGAAACGATCGCGCCAAGTGTGATTAGCGACCTCGACAGTATTCCGTTGCCCACCAGTCCCATTGTTCCCTACATCGAATGTGTCCATGACCGCATTGCGGTGGAGATTATGCGGGGCTGCCCGCACCTGTGTCGATTTTGCCAAAGCACCGTGATTAAACGCCCACTGCGAGTTCGAGAAGTCGATACGATCGTTCAGGGCGCGCTAGAAAGCTATAAGAACACCGGATACAACGAGATTAGCATCTTGTCGCTATCCAGCAGCGACTATCCGCATTTCGAACCTCTCGTTTTAAAGCTGCATGAAGTTTTCAAACCGCTGGGGGTGAACATCAGCGTTCCAAGTTTACGCGTGAATGAGCAGTTACGAACTTTACCGATCCTACTTGGTAGCGACCGTCGTCGCAGTATGACTCTGGCACCTGAAGTCGCCCGCGACGACATGCGGGAACAGATTCGCAAGAAGATCAAAAACAGTGATCTGATCGAAGGTACGCGTGTCGCTTTCCGCAATGGATTCGACAGCATCAAGCTCTACTTCATGTGCGGATTACCAGGCGAACGCCCAGTCGACTTGGATGGCATCATCGATCTTGCCGAAAAGATCGCGACGGTCGGAAAAGAAGAAACGGGGCGTTATGCAAGGGTCACCGCCAGCGTATCCAACTTTGTTCCCAAAGCGCATACGCCCTATCAATGGAACGGCATGCAACATCGCGAATATTTTCGTTGGGCCCACAGCTATTTAAGAAAACGTTGCCGGATTCGCAGTGTCACAGTGAAATGCCACGCGATCGAAACGAGCTTATTGGAGGGTGTTCTCAGTCGTGGTGATCGCCGCACCGGAAAGGCAATCCGCTTAGCTTGGCAGCGTGGTGCAAGGATGGATGGCTGGACAGAGTACTTGGATGCTGATCGTTGGTGGACCGCGATCGCAGATGCGGACATTGATGTCGAGCAACAAGTCCATCAAAAATATGAACTGATGGACAAGTTACCTTGGGACCATGTCAACGTAAAATTTGGCCGCGCGTACCTCGAAAAAGAGCAGAGCAGGGCGACCATTCAATTGGCCGAGATGGCAAACGTCACCGATGCCGAATGAAACCGGAACCTCTTTCCACAGTCCGCTCACCTCACTGAGGTCAAGCATGGCTGATGGCAAAAAACCCTCATCATCCCCGTCTAGCCTGCCCGTTTAGCCTCCCCGTGTCGATTTCTCCCCCTCGCAGCGAAGCATCCATAGCTGTTCGAAATCGACTTTATGCTGATGCCTCGCGTGCCGCCCTCCGCGGTCTCGGGGTCAACGTGTTTTTGTTCGTTGTAAAACTGGTCGCCGGAGTAATGAGCAATTCGGCAGCCTTGATTGCTGATGCAGTCAACTCGATCGGCGATGTGGCAAGTGCAATCGCGGTCCGTTCCGCCTTGCATGTCGCACAAACCGACGAAGATGACGACCATCCGTATGGGCACACCAAAGCCGAATCGATCGCAGGTTTGTGTGTCGGCCTGCTTGTTGCCTTCAGTGCCGCTGTCCTGGCCTTAGAAACGATCAAAGGCCTTGGTGATCAACGACTCGCCCCAGGTTTCATCGCAGGCGTGGTGGCTGCCACCTGCGGAATCGTGAAAGAGCTGACCTATCGCCACACACTACGAGTTGCGAGACGAATCGATTCTGCTGCGTTGAAAGCGGTCGCGTGGGATCATCGTAGCGATGCGATTGGCTCAGGACTGGTGGCGGTGTCTCTATTGGCTGCACCTTACCTAGGCCCGATTGCCAAATATGTCGACCCCGTTGCAGCAATCTGCGTTTGCGCCATCTTGATTTTCAATGGGCTACGCATCTTTCAGAGCACTGCGATCGAACTGATGGACCAACAAGCCGAACCAGTAGTCGTTGATCACGTGCGTACAATCGGAGTGAATGTGAATGGGGTTGCAGATGTAGAAAAGCTCCGCGTTCGAAAAAGTGGCATGGAGTATTTCATTGAAATCCACATCGAAGTGGATGGACAACTAACGGTCAAAGAAGGCCATCGAATTGCTCACCAAGTCAAAGATCAGTTGTTAGTCGAAATGCCTCGCGTTCGCGATGTCCATGTGCACGTCGAGCCCTATAACAATGCGTAGTTTCGTTGCTGGTTTGGACTGTTGGCTGGAGCTGCCTGAAGCCCAAGCAGGACCGGTCGACAGCCGACCGATCTCTCCACCGGTGCTCGCACTGGAATCTTGACTGCACGGTTGGTTCCGCTTGCTTCGTGACCTACGTTTCTCAGCAGACTTTCCGTGTGCTCGACGAACCGCTGAACATGCAACCTGAACAACCCGAACAAACAGTCCACAGCCAATCCTCCGAGCCAGGTGCATGGCATCATGAATCAATCTTCTGGTTCGCGGCTACCACACTTTTAGGTGCGTTTCTCGTTTTTCAGGTCCAACCCGTAATTAGCAAATGCGTGCTCCCGTGGTTTGGTGGGACGCCGGCTGTCTGGACCACCTGCATGTTGTTTTTCCAATTACTGCTCTGCGGGGGCTACGTGTATGCCCATCTACTGCGAACCTACCTGCGACCGTCCACCCAGGCCTTCACCCATCTGGCCCTACTTTCCATAGCCGCCCTCGCGCTGCCGATCGAACCTTCCGACACTTGGAAACCAATTGGCACTGAATCACCGCTAAAACACTTACTGTGGATGCTGATGGCACATGTAGGACTGCCATATTTTGTATTATCGAGTACCGGTCCGCTGGTGCAGGCATGGCTAAGCTATCACGATCAGAGCCAGCGGGTCTATCGACTCTACGCTTTGTCAAATGCCGGGTCCTTAGCCGCTTTGCTGAGCTACCCGTTCGTGGTGGAACCCCTCTTATCTGTCTCCCATCAGTCGGTCACGTGGTCACTACTGTTCTTGGCGTTCGTGCTGACACAAGGCTGGCTAGCGATTCGCCTGCTGCGTCTTGGTGATGAAAACCCTCGCTCGAAAACTTCTCTATTCGCGGAAACCACAGAAAACCACGAAGCCCAATTCACCGCGGATCCAATCGAAACAGGCCAACACACCCCAAGCTCTATTCGCGTTCGTTTATTGGGCGGGGAAAGTCTCTGGCGAACCCGATTAGCGTGGCTCGCCCTACCAGCCTTGGCATCTACCACGCTACTCGTTGTCACCAATCATGTTTGCCAAGACATCGCTGTAATCCCCTTGTTGTGGGTTCTGCCGCTCAGCCTGTATTTGATTAGCTTCATCATCTGCTTTGACTCACCTCATCGGTACCAACCAAAGTTGATCGCAGGGCTAACCCTGATAGCAATTCTGACCATACAACTGAAACCACTCTTACCTGGTTCAATGCGTTTGATTGCGGAAACGAGCAGTTATCTAACACTGTTGTTTGGCGTGTGTTTACTCTGCCACGGGGAAGTGGCGAGATTGAAGCCAAACTCATCACTGTTAACTCAATATTACATGTTGCTGTCGGCCGGTGGTGCCATTGGTGGCGTGACTGTGGCGATCCTCTGTCCTGTCCTACTAAGCACGCACTTGGAACTTCCCATCTGCTTGGCGGTAGTAACGGCACTCACTTTCCTGATGTTTTTTGCTTGTAAGGGATGGCGTCAGTCCCGCTATGTCTGGTCGACTGCGTATCGATTGCGTTTTGCTGCGTTTGTACTCTTTGTTGCGCCGTTGCTAGTCGTTGCAATCACGCCCAAAGACAAAATCATTGCGTCAGAACGCAACTTCTTTGGTGTGTTGCACGTCGTTCGCGACGCGGCAGGAACATGCTTAGTTCACGGCAGCACAATTCACGGAATGCAGCGATTCGAACCCAACGCAAAGGAGCCGACAACCTATTACGGTCGGCAGAGCGGTATTGGATTGGCGATCGCTTCAATGCAACGGAATCGGCCTTCCTTGCGAATCGGGGTCGTAGGCCTAGGCTGCGGTGTTTTGGCGACATACGGTCGAGCAAACGACTCCTTCGACATGATTGAGATTAATCCATCGGTCGTCGATATCGCGAATGAGCATTTTCGATTTTTGGCAGACACCCCGTCCACGGTAAACACGCATCTTGGTGATGGACGATTGGTACTCGAGCGGATGGCATCTCAAAAATTCGATCTGCTAGTCCTGGACGCATTCAGCAGTGACGCGATACCCGCCCACTTGTTGACTCGCGAAGCAATCAGACTCTATCAAGAGCGTTTGACGGATCAGGGAGTCCTCGCTGTCCATGTCTCGAACAACCACCTCGATCTCGTCCCTTTGGTTCATCGTCTCGGCAATGACGCGAAGCTGATCAGCCGAGTGATCCGAAGTGAAGGGGACCAAGATTTGGGTACACAACATGCGACCTGGGTACTGCTGACTGCAGTCAATCACCCGCTGTGGCTTGATCCGAGTATGTCAGTCGCTGAGGCTGCTAGCAAAGAAACGATTTCGAATGCTCCGATGTGGACCGATCAACACCACAATGTGATCAGCGTTTTGCGGCTCTGGTAATCGTCAGGATGAAAACGAGCCCATTGCTCTTGTCGCTTGTTTCACGGATCTGATAGCTTCCAATTGGCGTTTGTCGCCGGGAGTAGTGGTCTTTTTCGCTAAAAGGGTCAAGAACAGCGAGTAAATTGGGCGATAACCAGAATGTTTTCGCTTGTATTTGCGCTGAAAAGTCTCTTTTTTCGCTTACGGATTGCATCCTGGGACAAGGATCGCGGCGCTTACGACCGACGTGGAAACGGCTTGACTGAAACACATTCCAGGATGGAATGTGCCGCAGGCCCGGTCATTTGCGCTTTTGCATTCCGCCGATTGACAGGGGCGTCCAATGTTGGACGTAGTCAATCTCGGAAATTTCCGTCCCTCATGGGAGCAATACGATTATGCAGATTTACGGCCCTTACAGGGTTTCCACACCTCCGACCGGTGGTGCATCACGTCCACAGCCGCCGAAGGCTGCCGAGATTAACAGCAAGCAATCCGCCGCCCCAATGGATCAATTGGATCTGTCCGCCGCGCCGGGAGCGAATCGGATTGACCTCAGCGGCCCAGTCGCTGGAAGCGGTGAAATTCGAATCGAGCGTGTCGCTGAGTTGCGTCGTCAAATCGCCGACGGAAGCTACGAGACTCCCGAAAAACTGGATGCGGCACTCGACCGCATCCTGGATCAACTGGGCTGAATTCAGGCAAATCCTGGACTCCTGCGGGGGTTATCCCTCCGTTTGCCCGGCGTTCGGCGGCCGTTTTGAAGACCTCGGCGGCCGGCAAATGAGGTGAATCTGGAAGGCTACAGGGCTTCACAACCCTGTAGCGATGACGGCTGTCTCGCCAGGTCCGGGGCCACCAGATTGTGGTTGAGGTTAACACTTCGAGGTATTTCCGGCGGGGCGTCGGGCGAATGAACAATATCGAATAGACTAAGGTGGTTCTTGGACCAATCACCCTCGACCACCTATCGGCGAGGTCGATGCAGTTTTACCCAAGATTCCTCTCTCGCTTTGAATCGACTGAGATCGTGTCAACCTCATCCGAACCGCTGCAACCACTCGACGTCTCACTTTCACCTCGGGAACGCTTCGAGGAATACCTGCAATCGCGTGGATTAAGGCAGACCAGCCAACGGCGTTTTTTGATTGAGGCTGTTTTCCAGGAACACGACCATTTCGATGCTGATGAATTGATTGATCGTTTGCCGCGACGCGGCGAGAAGAACTATGTCAGCTCTGCAACGGTCTACCGAACACTTCGCGAATTTGTTGATGCAGGACTGCTGAAGAGCTTCCAGCTCGACGGGCGGACCGTCTACGAGCTTGATTACGGGTATCCTCAGCACGACCACTTGTATTGCACGCGGTGCCGTCAATTATTCGAATTCCAGAGTGATCCACTTATGAAGCTTCGTGATCAGGTGGCGGCTGATCATGGCTTTCGCGTCACGGGGCACCGAATGATTATCCAGGGAGTTTGCCGTGACTGCGGAAAAAACCGAAGAACCAAACGAAAACAAGACTTGGTCTAACGTTTCCTAAATGGAGCCGCGCAACTGCTGCAGTAGCGCGGCAAAAACACGCTCATTCTCATCAAAGTCGCGGCTTTCCGCTTGCATCTGAATAACGAGTGTCATGCCATTGAGTTTAACAATGGCGAGCCGACTGATGATCAGCAGATCTAGATAGTAAAACCGGAACTCGACTGCCGTTTCCTGATCCACATTACCACCGAGGTTGATCTCTTCACGCTCGATATCGCCGTAATCTTCGGCAAAGGAATCGGCAACGTCTTCGATCACCTCTTCGGCCAGATCGCCCGTGCTCACACGCTCGATGGCAAAGAATCCGCCTGACGGAAGCTCTAGAGTCACTCCTTCCTTGCCTTCCTCTTCCGGTCGATCAACTTGCGTCCAGTTGTCCGGATAAAGGAACTTGACACCAAAGGAGTCAAATGTGACGGGCATAAGCTGATCGCAATTGGTTAGATATTCGGGAAATTGGAGATAGTTTATAGAAGATAAATATCACGACTCCGGAGCGGTAGGGCGGATAGTCAATCGCGGGATCACCCGATCGCACAGACGATCGATGGCTACCACGATGCAGGCTCTCTATTGCCTTGGATCATTGCATTTTGATAAGAAAACAGGGTTCGAAATCCACGATTCAGGTAACCCATGTCAGTCGCATCTCACCGCATTTTGCTTGCGGCATTCTTGCTAGCTGCTCCTGGTTGCCGCGCAATCTCTAGATTCGGCGACAGTCGCCAGGCAATCGCGGCACGGCGGTTGTCCGGACAAGGATTTGAGGCCATGCATGATGACCAATGGGAAGTCGCCGAAACTTTGTTCACCAATGCCCTCGAACAATCCGACAGCGATGATCGGGCACACTGGGGATTGGCAGAATCCTATTGGAAACACGAAGAGCTTGAATTGGCGGTCAAGCATATGGAGCACGCTGTAAGACTCAGCGCTGGCGATCCTCGATTCGTCCAGAGACTAGGGCGGATGTACCTGACGCTGGGAAGACTGGAAGAAGCTGACCGGCACAGTCTGTGGGCATTGGAATCGAAACGTGATTCGGCCGAAGCTTGGGCTTTAAGGGGTGATTGTTTGAACGCTCGCGGAGAAGCTGACGAAGCTTTGGCCGCCTATCATCGAGCCCTTGCACTACAACCGGATTATCCGGCTGTTCAAATGGAAGCGGCAGAGATCTATCGTCGGCAAGGCCGTTACGACCGATTATTGGCGACACTGGATCGCCTGCAGGAGGGAATCGGAATGGAACAAACGCCGCCCAGAGTCGATGTTCTGCAAGGGATCGCGATGCGAAAAGTGGGCCGTTTCGAAGAGGCAAAACGCTCATTTTTGCGCGCCGCACATAAAGATCCTGAAAACGATAGTCCACACATCGAACTCGCTGCCCTTGCCCTGGAACGCGGTGACACCGCCTCCGCGCAGAATGCATTCGCGGAAGCTGTTCGCTTGAATCCATCGCTGGCGCAAGGACAAGATTGGATGCAACAGTTGGAATTAGAACAGGCTCGCCTGGCGACCGATCCACGCCAAAACTCGCTACCTCCGATTCGCTAAACGCTTCCGACCACAACGACCTTTCAAACGATCGATCCGATTGTGACGGTTAGGTATTCTGCCTGACGCGAGCTGATCCCGCGTTCTGAAATTGCCAAAGGCTCAGCAACGTTTTGCTAGAAAAGCTCCGGCGGCAGCCGATTTTGTGTCGTAAACTTCGTCGGGTGAATAGGCACGGGAACCGTCTCGCAAGCCATCTTCTTTCTAAAAGAGCCAATTCATGTCGTTACCGCAAACGTCCAACACGCCTGTTATTGCGCCATCTTCGCCAATTTCGTCGCCGCCTCAGATGGCACCCGAGCAACCTGTACCCGCTACTGGCTTCGTCGACCGTCGTCGCTCCCAAAGTGGATCTAGCAGACAAGAACGCCGACAATTCGGCAGCTCCCATGCAGGACTTTCAGAAGCTGGACGGGAATTGGCGATCGCAATCGATCAATACAAAGTCACGCACCACCGACGCTACCTCACCTGTGACGAAATGTTGAATGTAATGCTCAGCCTAGGCTATTCCAAACACGGCAAGTAACCACCTGGGAATCGCAACCCCGCGTACGACGGAAATCGTGGGTCTCCCTGTCGCGTTGTCAAAAGGGTACCGAGGCCAAACCGGGCGTTTGCTATCTGTCGACATACAGCCAGCCTGTCTTCAATTGACCCAAATCTTTTTATTTTATCAGCGGTTGGACCAATTGCCGTCGCGTGACAACGCCACGGACAGCGCCCCGTTCATCAAGCAAAACTGCAACTTCGCTGCCGGCATCATAAAGACGCAGTAGTATTTGCAGGTGACGGTCTCCAACGTGCCCATGAATGACCGGTCGTATTTCGGCCTGTTGATCTGCAACGCATAAGTCTGCGTACCAGACGAACCCGATGATACTCTGCGAACGTTGAACCAATACGATTGCGTGATTACGTCGACGTGTTTGACTCCGCGTGAGAACCAGATCTAGCGGGGCTTCAACCATTGCAAGACGATCAGCCGGCACACCGAATGAGATCGCTGACTGGTTACCAAATTCAAAGAGTTTCTGAGCCAGTGAACGCTGGCCTGCGGCCAAAATCCCCGCCTCGTGGCCATGCCGCAACAGCTGATCCAATTCACCACGGGCCATGACAAGTCGCAAACGAAAAGGCGTCTGACCTGTTACCAATTGCAGGCCGCGTCCCAGTAATCCCAAGATCACCGATACCGGCGCAAAAATCACGGTTGCCGCCAGCAGCATCGGACGAGTCGCGGTGATCAATCGGTACGGAGCATGGTAGAACAAGTACTTGGGTAGCAGTTCTCCGAAGACGAACACAACAGGGGTCATCAACATTGGCCCGATCAACTCCGCACTTGATCCGGCCCCGAACCAGATCGCCATCAGTGACACGATCGCAAAACTAGTAAAGAAATTGGCAAAGTTGTTCCCTACCAATGTTGTCGCTACAAAAATCGCCGGGTGATTGAGCAGCCAAACCAATCCACGTGCAGCCGCAGATCCACCAAGACCATCGAGCACCAGGCGGGTGCGGGAAACACGATAGAGACCCGTTTCACTGCCGCTAAAAAAAGCACTCAGCATTAACCCTACTGCAAACAGAATCAGTGGCGTGATCATGGAGCGTCCCCGGCAGAGGATTCAGCTGCTTCAATCTCAATCCAAATCACATCGTCTTCATCTTCGACGACAGTTAAGACATAGTCACCCAGCGGCGCGGTATCTCCAACGCGAGGAAACCGCTCATTGTGACGTTGAAGATAACCGGCGACCGTATTGATTCCTTCGCTAGGGACCGGAATGTCGAGACGTTTAGAGAGGCGGCGCAGGCTGTCGCTCCCTAGGACCCGCAATCCACCTGCCGGTGCCTCAGTGCGTGAAGGCTCTCCAATCCGGTCAACATCCTCTGCGGGGGCCAAGACATTGCGCAGAATGTCATCCAACGATACAGCCCCCACTGACTCACCAAATTCATTCACCACCACCGCAACCAGCCGATCCTCTTCATTAAGCCGGTCTAGGACTTGGGAAACCATCGCAGACCAGGGAACATAGATCACGGGTTCGCAAGCAGCACTAAGATCATCCAGTTGACTCGGTCGAAGTAGCCGGGGATTAATCGCCTGAACAATCATTTCCCCCGTTTCATCGGTGATCATCAGATAGCCATCTCGCAAGGTTTCTGCAGAAATCCAATCTCGATCGATAGGCTCCTGACACATCCACAGTTTGCTGCGGGGATGCATGATTTCGCTAACTCGCACTTCGGCAATCCCAACCAAACTTCGTAGCGCTGTGCGTTCACGCTGCAACAAGGCAGCATCATCGGTACCAAGCTCGATCGCCCGCTCGATATCACTCAGGTCAATCTCAGGCTCAGGCTCAAAACTTGGCCACACCAGACGACTCACCGCTAGGTTTGTCACGGTGACCAGCGGTAACACCGGGCTAACCAGCCGCACCGCAATCAACAGTGGGGGACCTACCAGAATCGATAATTGCCGCGGCGCCAGAACAGCAACGCTCTTGGGCAGCATCTCGCTAAAGAAGATGATGGCTAGCAGGCTCACCGCCGTAAATCCGACAGCCACGGAACTGCCTGCTGATTGACTCTGTTCCAAGCGACTGCCAATGACCGCGGCAAGCGCAAAGTAGGTCATATTGATTAACAGATTCCAAAATAGGATCGCTGACAGCAACCGTTCAGGATCGGCCAACAGCCGAGCGGCAATCCTGCCACCAATCCCTGCCCGCTCAAGCCCCCGCCGACTTCCAGAGTCAAGGGAGAATAACGCAGCTTCGCTACCACTAAACAAGGCGCTGAACAGAATCAGCACAGCCATCGCACACAGCCAAGGTAAAGCGTCCGTCATCCAGCTCAACCTTCGTCTCCGCCCGCTCCACGATCCCGTTCCAGCGAAACATCAAACTCACTCAACGCTGGCACCATCATTGCCGCGGTAGTGAAAACGTAGCCGACCAGCAAGGCAAAGAACACGTAAAGATGGTCGGTTTGAAGCAAGAATTGAGTAATTGCATAAAACGTCACCAGCGGTAACCCGAAGGATGCGATGAAAATCGCAGACGATGGATTCCGCCAACCTAGTGACGCAAAGAGTGCCGCTCCACCACCCAAAATCATGACGAGAAACGGAGCTAATTGAAGCTGAAAAGCGCCGCGGAAACTGACCATAATGGTCATGCAAATCGCAATGCCTACGCACAGAAAAAACACCGTTCCCAAGCTGGCAAGAATCGCTGACCGACCCGCGACATAATTTAAGCCTGAGTGAATTCCCAACATCGAAACGAAGAGATAAAGGGTTATAGCACCTAAGATCACGTAGCACATGTTCTCAATCGTCATCACGCCATTGGTGGCTAAATAGATCACGAGCAAGACTGGCAGCACCATCATCTCTTTGCCAACATACAGAACCCCCAACAGCTTTCCAAATACAAATTCTCTGGGGCTCAGATCCGTGACCAATAGCAGATCCAAAGCCAACCCATCACGTTCATTGGTGACAGAGTTGACAGCCAATGCATTAACCAACACCAAGGAAATCACACCCAAAGCAGCTAATGGCAAAGTAGCTGCCGGCAGAGCGCGACCAATACGTCCGCCTGGCTCAAACGCAGCCCCGCTTTGGACCTGGGAATACAAAACTCCCGCGACAACACAAAAGAACAGCACAAACCCAAATCGGATCAACATTACCTTTCGGCCGTAAGCCCAGGTACATACTTCCCGCCACAAGATTGGATTGTCCCAAACACGCCGCGGCGCCCTCGCTTTCCAACTAGTGGGCGTCGCCTCGCTAAGCAATTCATCCGATGTCTCGGGTTCAGGCATCTTCATCCGCACTTCTCGCGACGGATTCCAGATCCGCACCATCCTGACACCAATCCCCAAGACCACACATGACAGGCCAGCCGCCGTAGCAACAAACCAAGCCACCCCCATGGCAGTTTCACCTGATAAGCTGGCCAGCGGGGAAGCTGCAGCAAACAACGCTCGTGTCGGACTTATCGCCAACGCGAGTGACTCTGGTAAATCAGTAAATCTCTCGGCAATGATCTCTCCTAAGCCAACATACAACAGCAAGAGCAGCACGGTTAATGCGATCGCCTGAAACGTTTTTTCCCTCCACATTCCAATGACCGTTCCGATACTCCCCGCCAAGAAGATCGTCGCTGCGGTCACGACAAAAACGCCAAGAACCTGCTGTGGAGAAACACCACCGAGTAGCGGGAGGGTCAAAAACAGGGGAAGCGACCCAAGCAACATCGCCATCGGGGTCAGCAGGGTCGCGGTCAGTTTGCCGACTACCACCTCGAATCCTGATAATCTCGTCAATAACAACAAGATCAGAGTTCGCCGGTCTTTCTCCTGAGAAACGCTGCTAGCGGCGCCAACCGCCGCTAAGGAGGCAAGTACGAGAAGTTGCAGCGGGGCGAGGACGGTAAACATCCATCCGCCAAATCGGGCTGAATCGCTGCTGGTTGTCAGCGAGCGGGAGCCGTCAAGCACGAGGTACCCCGTACACAACAGCAAAAACAGCGAGAGTAGATAGACACCCCTCATCAGGTAGGTTCGGGGGCGTTTGGGGACCACCGTCGCTTCGCGAAAAAAGATTGGTCCGAGCATAAATCGGCAGTGGGGGTATGGCGGGCTTTTCAGTATCGCCCGTCCCGAGGCGGCCTGAACTGGAGCAGAGCGGCGTTCCTAGGATAACACCGCCGTGCAACTCATTGGAGGGATCACATCGGATATCGCGTTACACACGGCATAATTGAAAAAATCGCCGGTAGCAAAAGAATTCGGCAGCCGGGATATCCCTACTTTGCGTGATTACGCATCTAAGGATGTTAGGGTTTTCCTGTCGGGGCGGTTTGCCCCTTTTTGATTGAAGGTTTGCCCATTTAAGACGATACACGAGTCAACTATGTCGATCATTTTCCGAGCCATGCTTGATTTCTTTCATGAAGAAGACGGCACCACCGCCGTTGAATACGCCGTCATGTTGGCTCTCATCATCGCTGTATGCATTGGCTCAGTCACCGTGCTTGCCGGCGCCACCGCTGACAGCTTTAACACATCAGCCAATGCAATCGTTGGTGCCTTCGCCAATTGATTTCCCTTAGCCTGATATTCGAGAATGGGGTTCAGGATCCGAAATCAAGCACCAGGCTTGCTGCGTCAATAATTGCTTGTCGACCAAAATGTGCGGGGTTCGCTAGTGCAGCGAACAGCTTTGTACAGTGCCGCTAGCGTGATTTATTTCTTCATTATCCTGATTTTCAGGGAGTGGATTTCCAGCCCCTCGGTCAGTTTTTCGGAGGCAGTCTTCTCCAGCCTCGGCAAATCGGCCTATTGGGTGCCCGGATTCATGCTCCTAATACCGATCGTCGCTTCTATGATCTGCTTAGCGGTCCGCTGGCCCCTTCTTTAGCCTGCGCCGCGAAATGCAACGTCTTGCCGGTGATGAAAGCGAGACGTCACTTCGATTTCGCGAGGGTGATTCCTGGGTTGAGATTGCTGATGCATTTAATTCGGTGCGTGAGGAACTCCTGCGGCTTCGAAAGTTCCACGGGGAGCATAGCAAAATGCCAAAACAACCAGTATTTCGGCAGGATCAGACATCTGATCTCACTGAGTCTAATCAAGTTCGATGCCGCAGCTTTAGAGATTAGAGCTGTACGTACCCTATTTTGAAAACCAGACATCGAGTTACCCAGACTAGTCAATCGAAAGTGGTGTCGATTTAATACTGTTCTCGACTAAAATTTGGTTCTGAAGCCGAATCTTTTTCGTTGCCCGTCTGGGCATTGAATTTCAGTCAAGAACATATCGCCGAGATATCGACGTGAAGTTGCTGTTTCAATCTATCGCCGAGGGCAGCTGTATACTCAATCTCGATGCTCGTGATATGCGGGACATCGTTGAGGCGGCTGTAGGATTCTTAGTGCAAACGGGCCGTTTGCAAGAACACTTGAGAGATCAGGTGGTCGAAGGGATTCTCGAGCGAGAGAAGTCTGTTCCAACGGCGATCGGGCATGCCTGCGCCGTTCCACACCTGTACGACGAAGCAATCTCCCAGCCAGCCATGGTCTTCGTGAGGCTGCATCGCGGCGTCAACCTAGGCGCACCGGACGGCATTGCCACCCGATTTGTATTTCTCCTCATTGGCTCCAATGAGGAGACGCCACAACACTTGGATACGTTGTCATCAATAGCAAGACTGATGTCTGACAACGTCTTTCATTTCGAAGCAACGTATGCAAAGACGCAACAAGATGTGCTCAATGCCATCGAACGGCATATCAATCGCAACGTGCTCGCGGCACCTCCCAAACCACAACCCGTCAGCGAAGGGCTAAAAACTAGCTGGCGACCGTTTGCCGGTATCAAAGCAGACATCCGTCGCAGGACACCGCACTACCTGAGTGATTTTCGTGACGGGCTGCATGCCAAATGCTTGGCATCGATTGTGTTCATGTTCTTTGCCTGCCTCGCGCCAGCGGTCGCGTTCGGTGGGATAATGGGGCAAGGCACCGGCCAAACAATCGGTCCCTCGGAGATGCTAATCGCTACGGCCGTCTGCGGTCTGGTCTACGCAGTCTTAGCCGGTCAACCGCTCATCATTCTGGGTGGGATCGGTCCATTACTGATTTTCACCATCATCCTTTATCAACTTACCGACGAGATGGGTTATGCAAACCAATTCCTCGGTATATACGGCTGGGTAGGGCTCTGGACCGCTGCGATTACTTTCTTGCTCGCGGTAACCAACGCCAGCAACTTAATGCGATACTTTACGCGGTTCACCGATGAAATTTTCTCCGCTTTGATGTCTTTGATTTTCATCTACAAAGCGATTCAAGAGTTGGTGATTACTTTCCAGGAAGGCTGGGACACGGGATCAGCCGAAAAAGGGCTACTTGCGTTGGTATTGGCAGTCGGAACGTTCTACATCGCGATGACGTTGGCCGGGTTTCGCCGCAGTCGATATCTCTCACCATGGATGCGAGAATTCTTAGCTGATTTCGGTCCCTCCATCGCATTAGGGTGCATGATTGCCGTCGCTTGGTGGTTGGGGGACGCCTCGACCTTGGATACCCTGCAAATGGGTGAGCAAGCGACCGATGGTTCCTCGAGATCATGGTTTGTGGACCTCGCAGGCGTTCCGCATTGGATCAAATTTGCCGCCATCGGTCCCGCAGCACTCGCGGCTGTATTGATTTTCCTTTCACAGAATATCACCACTCGTCTCGTCAACAGTCCTGGAAATCGATTGACCAAAGGAGAGTCGTACCATCTGGATCTCGCTGTGGTCGGTGGACTAATCGGTGTCTGCTCGCTGTTCGGCTGGCCCTGGATGGTCGCGGCGACGGTGCGTTCTCTAGCCCATCTGCGCTCACTGGCGATCGTCGAAGAACAAACGGCGGGCAACCAAGGCAGTAACGAGATCATTCACGTCCTTGAAAATCGGATTACCGCGATTGCCATTCATGCATTAATCGGCGCAACGTTGCTGGCATTAAATCTGCTGAATTACGTTCCAATGGCTGCGTTGTATGGGATTTTCTTATTCATGGGCTTTGCCTCGCTCCGAGGCGTCCAGTTCATTGACCGACTGGGATACTGGTTAATGGATTCGTCACTCTACCCAATCAATCACTACACGCGGCGAGTGCCCACACGCACGATTCATCTGTACACATTGGTTCAATTTGTCTGCCTGATCGTACTGTGTGTCATCAACTTAAGCCCTTATGAAGGGGTTGCAATCCTGTTCCCAATCTTCATCGCGTTCCTCGTGCCTGTCCGCTTTCTCTTGGGGCGATTTTTCGACCAGGACCACCTAGCCTTCTTGGAAGCAGACGAGGAACCAGAAGACGAAGAATTCCACTGGGTCTAAAAGCAACTGGGTCTAGAAGCAACGTGCTTGATTTTATCGCTTGCCGAAATCGATATTGATCCCGGAATGCGGCCATTTCAAGGTTCTTCTTCAACGGCGAGCAATCAGCGAGACCACGATTCAATCTGGCCCCTTCAGCGTTAGCCAATCAACCAAGGTGTGGTAGGAAGTCCGATCAGCAAAACGAACGACAACCCAACCTGCGTCAGTAGCTATATCAAGTAGAAGGGGTTGTCATTCGCGTTCTCATCGCCATCATCACGCGGACCAATCTCATCCCAACTAACCGATCCCATGATTTGGTCGATTTGTTCCGGCATGCCGATAATCTTCTTCGTCACCGGCGGCAAAGAAACAGTCTCTAAGGGTGACTGCGACAGTTCTAAACCGAAGTCTGGAGTGCTCACCATGATCAATTCCCCCTCCGCCTGAACCACTCGCCTAGCGAGTTCGTTGATCACGAGCAGCGGATCACGGGCGGTCAATAGGCCGTCACCGCTGGTGTCAAAAAATGCACCGTCAAACTGCGAAAGCAATTCGATGGCTGGCAAGGCCACATCCGTTATTCGCGCAAGTTGATTGATCGCGAACAAAGCATCATTCGCAGTCACTTGACCGTCATAGTTCACATCCCACTTGCTTAAAGCATTTTGCCACGGCTGATCAGAAATCACATGGACCCGTTGCTCACCGGCCTGAATCACCTGTGCAAATTCCATCCCGTGCATAACAGGATCTTCGGCAATGGCTGCCCCATTAAAGACAAGGTCTTGATCACCTGCTAACCGCAGCACGAGGATATTCCCGGACGGGATTATCTCTCCCAAGCTTTCGAGATCCACTACGATCTCAACCCCAGCCTCACTGGCGATCCCATACTCCTCAAAGCCATCAACTCGACCAGTCAACAATTCAACAAAATCGGCCGGCTGATCGAGATTAAGCCAAAGTTGATCCAAACCACTTCCGCCATTGAGCCGCGTGAATCTCGTCCCCCGAATCCAAACGCGATCGTCACCTCCAGCGGCGTCGAACTCAACCGACCCAGTCGTTTCCACCAACTGCCCCAACTCAAAATCCTGCGATAGCAAATTGGCAACCACTTGCAATCCATCTGCGTGGTTTGCCTGTCGAAGCAGCACCCCGCTGTCAACATCAAGCAACAAAACTGACTCATCATCCTCGATCATCCGAAGGACCGCCGGTTGTTCGTCCTCCACCTGCACAACAACAAATTGTTCACTGGCTTCAGAAAACAGAGAGTCGGACGCTTGAGTATCCACCTTCAAGTGAACGGAAACATCTTTGGGATCGATCAACAGGTCCGGTACACCGATCACCGTAACGGTTTGAATTTGGTTCCAAGTTAGCGGTGTGAAAACGAGTCGATCGTCGAAAATCTCGATGTCGCTCGAGTCAGAGCTGACTTCCACGACTACATCAGACAAGGGCTGAGATGCGAGAGAAACGCCGAACTGATCCTCACCCAACAATTCACCCACAATGACCATGCCAGCATCTTCATTCAGTCGAATAGCGGCAGCCTCGTTATCGGCAATTCTCACTTCAATTGGCTCGGCGACAAACCCAAGGGCCGATACACCAAGCTGCACAAATCGATCTCCCTCGAGCACCATGTTGTCCTGCACACCAACCGGAACCGTGACGGATTTCTCGCCCACCCCGAATGTCGCTCTCTCGGGCATCACAATGTCACCGTCAGTCGAGGAAAGCTCCACCACAACTGACTCAGACAGATCCAATGTATTTCGCTGCAGAACCAATTGGGTGGCCGTACTGCCACTCGATTCACCGATCACAGAACTTGAAAGCGATAAAAAGATGGTAGGAACTTCGTCATCGATCACCGTGATGTTCACAAGCGATCCGATGTAAAGATCTGCATTCGCTTCCACCTCGATCTGCTGATCACCATCAGCAAATAGATCGTCGATCACGTCGATTGAAAAAGCCGCCTGATCTTCAAAGGCGGGAATCACGACTGAACTAGGTAACGTTACCTGCCCTGTCGAATTCGTCGTGAGAAACACTTCAACTGGCTCACTTAAATCATCTTTCGTTCTCGTAATCGTTGCCGTTGCAACCTGGAATCCAGTCGCCGACTCACTCAGCACCTGACGATCTATCGAAAGTGATAGCTCGGGTGGCACATCCTCATTGCGCACGAGCAAATCGACCGTCTCACTTGCAAAGCCGCTGGCATTTGCAGTAACAGAAACCACCCGATCCTCATCAACAATGTCATTGTCACTAGCAGAAAAAGCGATCACGACCGAGCGAGCCCCAACAGGGATCACAACCTGAGGCACGACGAGTTGCCCCGCCGGTTCCACCGCAATCGTGACTGACAGCGATTCGGACAAGTCAGCCACATTGCGATGCACTACCGCCTGTCCCGAACCTCCCTCGAACAACGAATCAGTGTTGAGGGTAAGGCTCAGTTGCTGCTGATCATCATCGGTCACCAAAATTGACTCACTGGAGGAATCAAAACCCTCAGCATTCGCAACAACCTGAACCGTTTTAGCCCCATCGACCAATGCGTCATCAACAATCGTCAAGGGAACGTTGATGCTAGAAGCTCCCTGCGGGATGGTGACCGAATCAGGCAGTTGCAACTCTGACCGATCTAAGGTTGTTAGCTGGACATCGACAGGGAGGCTGACGTCCACCGTGTTGCGACTCACCGTCACCTGCTTTGGTGGTCGAGGATCAGCAAAGGAAAATCGATCAGCGGCAAAATAGGCGGGCGTGTTCATTCCAAACTGCCCTACATCGGAGGATGTCAGTGAGAAAGTCAACTCGACCGCGTCTCCCAACGACGACACGTCAACCGTTGTCCACTGATCGACAATGTAATCGAGCTGATTGTCGTCCGATCGATAATCCGCCAAATAGAATTCAACTGTCCCCTGCGATTGCCCCGCGGAATCGAGACCCTCAATTGTCAACAAAAAGAAATCAGGGTCGTTGCCGGTCGCTCCCCCAAATTTCTTTGCAAAATCATCTCCCTGCTGCATCGAGAGCGCCGCGTAGGTCGTATTGGCAATATCAATCGTCTCAAAGGCACCATGAATCATGGGGTTACGGGTCACACGCGGTGTCGAAAACGTCGCGGCAACAGCGTAGGTGTCCGACCCCAGCGAACCACGCCCAGGCGAAAGACCGTCACCTTCCACAAACGCGCTGTACTGATTGGTAAACCCGGGCGTCGTCGTGTCTGTGGTTTTGGAATAAGACCAACCAGACCAACTTCCCCACGTCGAGTTATATTCGTTACTAAAACGTAGGCCGTCGCTGACAAAACCACCAGCTTCGTCGGAACCGTTGTAAAAAGACTCCGCCGCAAGACGACGCCCCAAATCTTCAAGTCGCACGTTCTTTGCACCATCTGATTCATCCACTGAAAGAACTTCTACTGCCACCGACAGTGCCGGCGAATCGTTCTCAACAACAGAGATTGATTCACTATCACCCAGATAAGACCCAGCAGAAACAGAAACAGAAGCGGTTGCGGAATCTCGATAGAGATCATCCTCTACGCCAGTCACCAGAAATTCAGCAGAGGCCTGGCCGACGGGAACCGTGATGGTCCCGGGTAATGAGACCAGCGATGTGTCGGAAGATGCTAACGAAACAACAAGCGGCCGGCTTTGATCCGCATCATTCCTTGTTACGATCGCAGAGGCGACATCACCTTCATCAACGCTCGAAGGAAGTGCTAGCTCAAGTGTTTGAATTTCATCGTCCACAACCACGAGGGTTCTTGAAGAGTCCGTCCATTCTTCGACGGATGCTTCGATAAGCACGGATCGCGTTCCCTGAAATAAGTCGTCGTCGGCAACATCGACGGTGAACTCCGCGTAACGATCTCCAGCCGCAATGGTGACCGAGGCCGGCACGTTTACCAGATCTGAATCTGATGGAACGATTGATACCGTGACTGCGTTGGCAGTGTCAGCATCCGGTCGACTAACCCGTGCGGTTGTCGCCGAGTCGCCATCGCTTTCAAGAACATTCGAATCCGCGAGATCGAATGGAAGCACTTGCTCTGTCAGAACGATGTCATCGATGGCAAAGTAAGCTGGTGTATTCATGCCAAAGTCCCCTACATCCGAGGATGAAAGTCTGAACTCGATGGATTCAGCATTCGAAATCTGACTCAAATCGACTTCGATCCATTCATCAAGGATGTAATCATCAGCGTTATCCACGAATCGATAATCAGCGAGAAAAACTTCAACTGAATCAATTAGAGCCCCGCCGATATCTCTGCCGGTTATTTCAAGCAAGAAAAAATCTGGATCATTCCCAGTTTCTCCACCAAATGCTTTGGCGAAATCATCACCATCACGCATGGACAAAGCAGCATACGTGGTATTCGTGACTTTGATTGATTCCAACAAGCGGGCATCCCCTGCTTGCCGCCGAATGGTCGGCGGATCAAAACCACCGCTCTGATCCATGTAACCCACACCAAACGTCTTTGACCCGCCAGCGCCACCTCCAGCAAACGAACTCAGGTCATTCTGGAAACCGGGGGTCACCACGTCGGTTTGATTGCTGTAGGCAAATTGATTCCAGGAACCGTAGGTCAGCGAATTCGCGTTATTGAATGACAGGGAACCGCTTGTAAATTCACCGACCACGACGTCATCACCGTACGGCCCAACAATCAACGCCCCGCCTTCAACTGGGCCGATAAAACCGGATCCGTCAGACAGAGAGGAACCAAGGTCTTCAAAACCGACGATCTCGCGGACCGATTGATCCGCATGAATCACCCCGACTGCGTCCAAGTCGAATCCAGCGCTACCCTCGGTGGGAAACGGATCGTAGATAGGATCCCCACTTGCATCAGTCGAAGCACCGTCACCAACGATATCGATCAAACGTACGTGAGTAACACGAGTCAAATCCAAATCTGGGTCAATTCCCTCTAATCGCCCCAGGTCAAAAGGTGTCCCAAAACCAGCCCGATATTTGCCAGCTAACTGATCGATATCCGATGGATCCACCGAACCAAACGGCCCCAACGGCTCCGCAGTTAGTGAATCGCTCGGAAAACGTATGAAGTCAACGCCATTCGAAGAGACTTCCACATGCGCAAGTTCCAAAAACGTATCGCTGAAGCTGTTTTCAAAAACCGCGAAGTCGAATCCCAACCCATCCCGAATCGGCGCGTCGAACCCAAGCGTCATCATGCCACCACGTCCGAGGGAAACCGTGTCGGATGCGGTTCCCTCAGCCGGGCCCAAGCCGCGGGAGGACACCTGAAATTCAAGATCAACATTAGTACCCGGATCGTACCGCACCACCTCGGACGCCCAGCCAACAATTGACGGGTCATTCATCGCGATCGCCGTCGATCCCGTCTGTTCGGCTGCCGGGGCGTAGGGCCCTGCCAACATCCGCCGATCTTCTAGACGCTCAGCCAGCAACCGACGCTTGCCATACATTGATTTAGACCGTTGATTCATCAAAAAAATCCCTAGCGTGAAGAGTCGAGCTGAGCAATGATTTCGTCGCCGTTCCGCGTACAAAGCGCAGCGAGCAATTCCAGGTTCATATTTTCATCCATGAACTTCACCGACCCGTCAGCGAACAATCCATTCGCGCCGGCGGGGTGAAAACTACGAATATCGTTTTCGAATTTTGGTGCGCGATTAATCGAGAATGCCTGATCAAAAAGATTACGTCCGTTGATCCATTGACCATCGGGAAAATCGGCATCCTCTGACACCATCAAGGTTGTTGCTGTTCCATCGGTGATGTCTCGAAACCTAATCGATTGATCATGGATGAATACACCTCTTGGAGGATTGTTACGACTCACTATTCGCTCACCATAAATACCGCCATAGTCGGTTGCTCCGTATCTGCGTTGCAGAGGAGACAATCTTGGTGTGCTGGGACACAGATAAGTTTCGATTGGCACCGCGCCCGCCTCCGCGTTGCGGGCGTGGTCAAAAGGGTACTCAAAGTCAACACGAACATAGGTCGACGATTCATCTAAAAACGGCAGCACGAACGCGGACCAAGCCAACTGTTTCCCGTTCCTAAACTGCGGGCGAACTTCGATCGCGCCTGGAGGAAATCGGCGGAAGGCAGCATGATAGTTGTGCAACGCCAAGCCAATTTGCCGCAAATTGTTTTGACATTGCATGCGGCGGGCGGCTTCTCTCACTGCCTGCACCGCCGGCAGCAACAATGCAAGGAGGATTCCAATGATCGCCAAAACCACCAATAACTCGACCAATGTAAAACCGCTCGCCCGACACGTCACGATTCGCGCACGCACAACTGTTCGCGAAAAACGCATGATGACGGGATACCTCCAGCCGCACTCGATAACGAGACGACAACGGTGATCAGGGATAAGTGACAGTCAGAGCATCTGCGGAATGACCGCACGCCGAATCCTACACGGCTCTGCTCTCGACACGAACCTCGCCCAAGAAGGTCTCATCGTGTCCAACAAACGGTAGGTCTTCTGACTTTCGATCGAACCGCCCCTCCGCCTTCTCGAACGGCAATCGCTCGATGGCAAAAAGATGAATTAGCGGCGGAAAGCACACAGTGCCTTCCAATCGATTACAGCGGCCGGGCCGTCCCGGAATTTCACCGGTGTTCCCTGTACACGCGACGGAGAAAAGCCCGCCGCGTCACCATTTGTTGTTAGCGAGAAATCTAACTCTCGACTCGCAGGGTGTCAAACGCCCTGATAAGGTTGCGTCATTCGGTCATCCGTAAAACAGCAGCTGAGGCCCCATGCGTTGCATTCTGGTCATTCCCGCCCGATTGGCGTCCACCCGCCTTCCCGAAAAATTACTCCGGCGAGTCGGTGGAAAAAGCGTTCTACAACACACTTATGAAGCAGCCTGCTCGGCGACAATCACCGATGAGGTTGTCCTAGCAGTCGACCACGACCGATTGGCCGATGAAGTCAGCTCATTTGGTGGTCGATGGATTATGACCCAGGCAGACTGCCCCAGCGGTACCGACCGGATCGCCGAGGTCGCTAACACAATCGACGATGCTCAGGTATTCATTAATGTCCAGGGCGACGAGCCCGAAATTAACCCCGCGATCATCGATTCCGTCGGACAACTCTTGCTCGATCATCCGGAAGCTGATGTCGCCACCGCCGCCGTCCCTATCCGAAATCTAACGCAACTAGACGATCCCAATTGTGTCAAAATTGCGATGGCAACCGAGCAGGGCAGGGCAGTGTACTTTAGCCGAGCCAGCATTCCTTTTCGAAGAGACGGAATTGATGAGCACACGCTCAAATCCGAGCCCCCGCTATATTGGCATCATCTAGGCCTGTACGCCTATCGCCGCGAATTCCTCCGCTGGTTCTCCACCCAACCCCCGAGCCGACTTGAGCAAACGGAGAAACTGGAGCAACTTCGCGCGATCGAGGCCGGCAAAACCATCTTGGTCGCACGGGCCACCGCCGCCACGCCTGGCATCGATACTGAGGAAGACCTGCAAGCGTTTGCCCAACGCTTGGAATCCAGTTGACCTGAGCCTGTCTTCCTTTCCGATGAGTCATCGACGACAGGTTTTTGCGCCCCGCCGCGATCGCCTGATCAGCACCGTCTCGTGGATTAAGAGAACAGATCCAACGCTTCATAATCTCCGCCAAGCACGGGAGAGGAATCTGCTTCTAGCCAGTCCTCGATAAGTGCCGCATACACCTGCCGAAAGTCTGTGTGATACTTCAGATCACCCTGATCCAAATCCGTCAGGCTGGGATGACGACCAACCAATCCCGCTTTTACCGAGGCACCGGCCAGCAAGACAGGGCCTGCAGTTCCGTGGTCGGTACCTTCACTTGCATTCTCAGCGACGCGACGACCAAATTCGCTGAAACACATCACCATCAGACGATCGCCGTCCCCATGCGCACTCACATCACTCACCAGGCAACCGACTGCCTCGCTAACCTCACGCAGCAAAGCCGCATGGGCATTAGGTTGATTGGCATGAGTATCAAATCCATCGATCCGTACGTAATAGACTCGCGTCTGAAGACCTCCTGCAATTAGTTTTGCGACAGTCGCCATCTTTTCACCAAGCCCTGATGTCGGATATGGCTTTGACGGTTGATACTTCGTCCCGGATGATTCCATTCGACGACTCGATGCAATCGCATTGCTCGTACTCGCCTGGACAAAACCCAATAAATCGTCGCTACTCCGATCACCATCGGTTTCCAAAAGTTGATCGATCGCTTCGCGAAAACGAGGACTCTCGCCACCTCGCAATCGAAACTGTGCGAGTGACCGAATCGATGGCACACGCACATCACGCGACATCAATGCGAACGGTTGCTTGTCGAATCCAAGATGGATGGCTGCTGGATCATTCGATTCAGCCGCACCCGATTGCGCTAAATAGCGACCCAGCCATCCATCCTGCCGCACCTCACCCTTCCTCTGACAGGAGTGCCAAATATCCATCGATTCAAAGTGCGAACGATTTGGTTGTTCGTAGCCAACGCCCTGAACAACAGCAAATTGCCCCTGGTCTAGCAAGTCGGCGAAACTGCGGCACGACGGATGCAAACCAATCTCGGAGCTAATCTTCAGCACCGAATCACCATCAATCGCCAATTGAGGCCGGGCCTTTCTGTAGCCCGGATCACGGTGGGGAACAATTGTGTTCAAACCGTCGTTGCCACCCGCCATCTCCACAACCACCAGGATCCGTTCATTGCGAGGCGTTTGAGCGACTGCTTGACAGAGGATTCCAGGAGCGGTCGTCGAAAACGTCATTACAGCCGATGCGGAAGCACCTCGTTTCAGAAACGCTCGACGCGACTCTAATTGAAACAATGAGTGATTGTTCATGACAATTGAAACTCCGGAATCGTGCACAGTAGATGAACGGCATCGCGCAAACGATTCTCTTTAGCTGCCGGCGAATCGGCGAGCTGGGCAATCTTTTGCCGAGCAGTATCAGGGAGGGGCACGGCGAACAATACCGTCTCCAAATAAGCCACAACCTCACCCATCGACTGCGCGCCCTGCGAAGTAAAATGTTGCTCAAGGCCTTGTTTACCGAAACGCGTCTTATCGTCTCCCAACAAGTTTCGAATCAGGTTGGAACGCCCCAGCAATGTTGATGAATTAATCCACGTACGACCGCCATCCCACCCTTTAACGCTGGGTGGAAAGTAAAGCCCTTGCCCGAGTTGCTGCAACGTCGTCGCTAATCGGAATGCATCAGTCGATCCATTCAATGATCGCAAAAACCCAATGGCCACCTCTACCGGCGAACGAACTTTGCGACCACGAACTAACATTGAGAAAAACAGGTTGCTCCCCAAGATCCGCTGCACCGTCGGCGCGATTCGCATGTCATCCTCACGAAGTTTATCAGCGAGTGGTTCGATCAAACCATCGGGAGCTCGCGGTTCGTCCAATACCAGAAACCGCACGAGCTTACGCGTAATAAAACGAGCAGTCTGATACTGCGAAACGACGATCGCGACCCCATCCTCGCCGTTTAACTTACCGGTCCTTCCCAGCACAGTTTTTTCACCCGTATCTTCCTGATAGCGATTGATTCGAAATTTTTCCCGCTTGATTTCCCACCCAGTGAAGCACCTCGCTAATTCACGAATGTCCTGTTCGGTGTAATTGCCTTCACCAAGGCAAAACAGCTCCATGATCTCCCGCGCATAATTTTCATTAGGATGCGCTTTACGATTCGTCGCCGAATCGAGATAAAGCAACATTGCTGGATCACGAGAAATTTCTAACGCAAGCTGCGAAAAATCTCCCAAAGCGTGCTCGCGTAACAACTCGTTCTGCTGTTGCATCAATTTAGAATCTTCGACCTTTGCCGCACTCGTGGCAAAGTGACCATGCCAAAACAATGTCATCTTTTCCAGCAATGGCGCAGGCGTGTTTAGCATGCGATAAATCCACTGCGCCGCCAAACGCTGCGGGCCTCCCGATGCCAAGGAGGCACGTACCAGGGAAGCCATTTCACGTTGAAAGGACTCTGGTTGCTGAGCAGCAACCAATTCCGCCACAACATCCTCCGGATCGCGGGCCACCAATTGGCGAAGCTCCTCGCCAGTCGCCCCAAAACCGGCTCGTCGCATCAGGTGAGCGGCGGCACCCATGTCCCAGGGTGTCTCCGCCGTTGCCAGAAATGGCTCCCATGCCCAATCGGGATCGACTTGCTCGATTCGCTTCATCATGGCGCAACTCGCACCTGCAACTCAGCCTCCAGCAGATCGTCTGAGGGGGTCAGCCGAATGGACATCGCTTCAAAGTAACCGACCACCTGCACCAACAAGTCGATCACGGCCTCGGCCTCTTCGCGACTGTTTCCGTCCTCCAGCATGTTCTGTGACACCAACTGCTCGCGATTATCAGCGAGTACTTTCTGCAGCACATTGGCATGCAAGATGCCATTTGTATTGTCGGCAGTTGCTGATAGTCCATCCGATTTGGCCTGCACCAATTCACGCGCCAACGAAGCCGAACTCGCAACGACGAAGCGATCACCAGAAAAACCAATACTTGGCGAGAAATTAAAAATCAGCTCCGCATCCGTTGACTCTTCCTCACCGGCTTCAGGCACAAAACTAGAGGTGACTAATTCGGCCTTTTGATCGAGCTTCTCCATACCGAGCTCTAGCTGATTCTGACCATTCATCGCTCCAACTACATTCAAAAAACCAATCAGACTCTGGAAAATACGACGTAATTCACGAGTCATCTTCTCAGGTTGCTTCAACTGAAACACCGCTCCAAGGGCGGGTAATTTGAGTGTCGGTCGCGGCAACTGCTGGGAAAAATCTTGTCGCGTCGCCACCATGGAAACCTCCGATTCGAACGAACCCAAGATTTCCTCACCAAAATCACGACCGGCAAACAACGTGCCGAGGTTGGCATCTGCTTGGGCAAATCCGTCGTTAATGTCCGCATTAAAGAGGTCACCAGCCCGCAGCCACATTTCCGAGAAATCACGGAAAGTACTCATTTCGAACAACATTTCGTCGATTTCGGGGACCGCCGGGCCACGACCAGTCGCGTCAACGCCGAAGTAATATTCGCGGTACTCCGGCACCCAGTCTGCTTTGAAGGGGGTGCCCAGAGCGAGCGAAACTGCCTCGGCATTCCCCTTGAGGGCGGCGGTCGCATACGCGGATTTGGCCAAAACGCTCTGAATGCCGCCTACCAACAATTCCAAAACAGGGTTGTTGATTCGATCCTCGAATGGCTTTCCCGCAGCAGCCCGCAAAACCTCAATGTCCGCAAATGCCCACGCCAAGGCGTCGGTTGGACGCGTCTGCCAGGCCAGATCAAATCGCGGATTCTCCGACAGCGAGGCTCCCTGATCGAGCTTGCGATCGATCACATCCCGGCCCAAATCAGGCTGATTAGTGATGATCATGCGATCATCAGAAATTCCATACAACACATTTTGGATCTTATAGACCGGCGTGCCTCGATACTCTGACTCACGAATTTGATCGGCATTCGGAGTCAATTTTGCAAATTCGAGCAGCTTTTCGCTAAATAACTTCATCGAAGCAGCATCTTTTCCGTGAATGATCGCCACCGGAGAGTTAGTGGTGACGTCAAAGGCGACTGTCACCCGATTGGCGAGCAACGCCTCGACCGCTTCCCGCCAAGACATCTGAAGTTGGGTTTCGACCATCGCTCGGCCAAAAAGAAAACTCTTGTATCCAGGTGATTGAATCGCCGATTGGTAGGGCTCCAAAGCCTCGATTTTCTGCCTTAGGGGGTGGTCGAAAACTAGCGACATGAGCGCCGTTGGATCGGTCAATTCGGCATAAAGCACCGTTGTCGGCGGCAGCAGAGCGACATCCCCAGAATCCCTCGTGACAGCCTCCCCGGTGGCCACCTCCGATACGCCATCCTCCGACGCCTCGGCATCGCCCCTGTTGGAAAAACCTCCTCCAGCGTGCACGAGCAAGAAAATAACAAACAAAAGTCGCGACATGTCAAAATGCTCCGGCGGCCGAGGGGTTCCACAAGCTCAGGGTCGGTCAAGGTCCAATCAGTTTACCTACCCTGTACCACTAGGGTTTCAAATCCTCGAACTGATCTGGGATGTCTTCCGAAATGGATTCACCGTGGTATGATTCTTTTCCATGACGAAACACATTTTTGTAACGGGCGGCGTGGTGAGTTCACTCGGCAAGGGGCTTACTAGCGCCTCGATCGGGATGCTTCTGGAACAGCGGGGCTTACGAGTCCGGATGCAAAAGCTGGATCCCTACATTAATGTCGATCCCGGCACGATGAGCCCTTACCAGCACGGCGAAGTCTATGTGCTCGATGACGGTAGCGAAACGGATCTCGACCTCGGTCACTACGAGCGTTTCACGTCTGGACGCCTGACCCGCGATTGCAATTACACGACAGGCCAGATCTATCTGTCGGTAATTGAAAAAGAACGGAAGGGCCAATTCTTGGGCAAAACAGTCCAGGTCATCCCCCACATCACCAACGAGATCAAATCGGTGATCAGCCGCATGGGCGGAGATGATGTCGATGTCGTGATCACGGAAATTGGCGGCACCGTTGGTGACATTGAAAGCCTGCCCTTCCTAGAAGCGATTCGGCAATTTTCTCTTGATGCCGGTCGTGAAAATTGCCTGTACATGCACCTCACTTTAGTGCCTTACCTGAAAGCCGCCGACGAACTGAAAACTAAGCCAACACAGCATTCAGTCGGCCAACTGCGGGAAATTGGAATCCAGCCTGACGTGCTTGTTTGCCGTTGCGAACACTCGATCAGTCGTGAAGATCGTGAAAAAATCGCCCTGTTCTGCAACGTACCTGTCGAAGCAGTCATCGAAGAAAAGGACAAGGATTTCTCGATCTACGAGGTGCCGCTGTCACTCGTTGACAACAAACTTGATCAATTGGTTGTCGACAAATTGAATCTCACTAGTGCCAGAAATCTGGACATCAGTGCCTGGAACGATCTGCTCCACCGCCTCCGAAATCCCCGTCACGAAGTCTCGATCGCGGTCGTCGGCAAGTATGCCGAGCACAAGGATGCTTATAAGTCAATTTATGAAGCAATCGATCATGCGGGAATTCATCATCAAGCCCAAATCCGAATCGGACGAATTCAAAGTGCCGATATCGAACGTGAGGGAGCCGAACGCCTACTCAGCGGTTACGACGGAGTACTTGTCCCGGGTGGCTTCGGCGAGCGTGGCATAGAGGGAAAAGTTCAGGCCATCCGATTCGCACGTGAACGAGGCATACCATTCCTCGGTATCTGCCTGGGTATGCAGTGTGCCGTGATCGAGTACGGGCGGAATGTCATGAAGCTCGATAACGCCCACTCAAGCGAGTTTGACAAAGACACGCAACATCCCGTCATTTGCTTGCTCGATGAGCAGCAAAATGTGACTCAGATGGGCGGCACCATGCGACTGGGAAGCCAGCCAGCACGTCTCGATCGCCACAGCGTGGCAGGAAAAGCATACGATGCCGACACCGTGGACGAGCGACATCGGCACCGATACGAGTTCAATAATCAGTATCGTCAACAATTCGAGGCCAATGGAATGCGGTTCGCCGGTACCAGCCCCGATGGCGGATTAGTCGAAATCGTCGAAGTCCCTGAACACCCCTGGTTTGTCGCGGTACAATTTCACCCCGAATTTAAAAGCAAACCGCTCAAAAGCCATCCATTGTTCGCAGGATTTGTCGGCGCCACCATCAATCGACGTACCCGCCGGAGCAACGAGTCGACAAAACAACCTCCCCAGGAGCAGATTTCATGAGCGAAGCGGAAAAAGAGCCCAAGATCATCGTGGACTCCGACTGGAAAGAACAAGTCGCAAAGGAAAAGGAAGCTGCCGAGATGGCTAACGAATCCGTCCAGAGCGAAGCTGCTGAAGACCTCGCTGAAACTGACGATACTGCCCCCATCACTGCGGCCGATGAACCAACTGAGGCGGAGTTACCACAGTTACCTCCTGCATCATTCGAAATGCTCGTATCGATGCTTTTCACACAAGCGATGGCTGCCTTAGGACAAGTACCGAACCCAGCCAACGGCGAATCCACTGTTGACAAACGCTATGCAAAGCACTGTATCGACACACTCGAAATACTCGTGGAAAAGACCAAAGGCAATCTTAACGAGACAGAATCAAAGATGATCGACGAGGCGTTACATGCCCTTCGTATGACCTATGTCAACACGAAGCAGCCCTAGTAATAGTGTTTCCGAGGAGGCATGATTCCTCAACAGCAACGACTTTCGAGGACTAACCTCGGAATAGGCCGTCGCTTGACTCAGAAATCGCGAGTCGATGCAGCGACTGAGTCGATGATTGCGTCCAAGTCTTTTGTGGGGGCGTAACCGATGGCGGCGCGAATGCGGCTCAGATCAGGTACGCGGCGGCGAATGTCTTCAAATGAATCGTCATAGGCATCCGAGTAACTTTGAAACTCGACCACTGACTGAGGATTGACTCTCGCAATCACTCGATTGGCCAATTCCAAAATGGATACTGGCACGTCGCTTCCAATGTTATAGACCCGCCCTGCTGCTGACGGTGTTTCAACCAAGGTGGCAACCGCTCGAACCACATCATCCACATGTGCAAAGCACCGCACTTGCTCGCCATCGTCATGCACGACCAGTGAATCTCCACGTTGAGCAGCGTCGACAAAGCGAGGCAACACCATCCCATAGGCCCCGGTTTGGCGAGGACCAACCACATTGAAGAACCGGCCGACAACAGCAGGCAGTTTTTGCTCCTTGTAAAACGCTAACGCCAGAAATTCATCGATTGCTTTAGAAACGCCGTAACTCCAACGCGGCTTCGTGGTCGCACCGAAGACAAGATCATCCTCCTCCGTCCAACGATCTTTCGGATTTTTCCCATAGACCTCACTCGTACTCGCGATGAAGGTTGGCACTAAGTCGCCGCGACTCGCCCGTTCACCGAGGCGATTCAAAATGAGCTGCGTTGGATAGATATTGCGTTCGATCGTTTGAATTGGTTGCTTGGCGATGAGCGCAACTCCGACGGCCGCCGCCAGATGGAATACACGGTCGGCACGATCAACCACAGTCGCTACCAATCGCTCATCCTCAACCGTCCCCTCGATGTACTCAAGCGCAGGGTGATCGATGACGTTCACTAGGTTACGCGCCTGACCAGTGGACAGATCGTCTACCACAATGACACGGTGGCCGGCGGAAAGCAGAAGCTCGGTTAAGTGCGAACCGATGAAACCGGCTCCACCCGTAATCAGGCAAGTTAGAGAAGTCACGACGCTCGCATCACTTGAGGGCTAGAAAACCGATCGACCACCCCGATCAATCAATACGGCTGCCAGCCTGTCCATCAGACTAACGTCCAGTCCGACGTATTCGCATTGGGCTGCCCGAGCAATCAACCGGCGAAACTTCCGCCGCGGTCAAGGGGTTGTACGAAGGGAGTTTCCATGCGGTTCATTCACCAATCATTTCGATTGGGCCGCATCCAATCCCCCAATAGCCAAAACAACGAGATGCCTGGGAAACCTGGGCAAAACATACGGGCTGAAGTCCAGCAAAAAGCCAAAGACCACCGCCCGAACTATCAACATTTTCGAACCACGGCTAGAATACACGGCCGGGGATTTGCCGGCAGAATCCCGTTTTCTTGAGATCGTACGTGTGAGATTGGAGCCTATCGTGAGGCAGCCTGCTACCCAGCTGCAAAAGCTTGATCGCTACTGTCCGTCTTTGCCGGTTCAAGCGGTAAACGGTCTAACCAAGACGTTGTTCATGATTGCGATGCTCGGGTGTTGCAGCATCTTTTTAACAGCATCTCAAGTCTGGGCACAGGATACAAGTGAGCAACCCAGCGAAGCGTCCATGGCAATGTACGCCGATGCAGCGAATTTCCAAACCGGCGGTGCTTTGAAGTTGGCCATCGAGTCTTGGGAAAAATTCCTTACCAAATACCCAAGCCATCCAATGGCTGCTGACGCCGCGCATTTCCTGGGTGTTTGTCACATGCAAAGCGATCCACCCGACTATGTCGCTGCCGGCAAATCGTTTGCGAATGCTCTCAAGAACAAGAAGTACGACTTACGTGAAGAGAGTCTTGTTAACTATGGCTGGTGTTTGTATGCCACGGCAGGTGACGAACAAGAAAAAGACGCGAAGCGGCTCACAGCAACCATCACATCCTTCCAGGCACTGGTCAAGGAATTCCCCAAAAGTCAGTTTCTGGATCGAGCTTTTTTCTACAGCGGCGAAGCAGCCTATGGGCTCGGACAAGCACAGAAAGCCGTCGATTTTTACAACCAATTTTTGGCGTTACCGGACGCCGCCAAATCGCCTCTACACTGCGATGCAATTTACGCGAGAGGTGTCGCGTTCGAAGAACTGAAGTTACCAGATCAAGCCATTGCTTCGTTCAAGCAGTTGCTGGCAAGCTGTAGCCGCGACGAGCTAATCACCGATGTGCACTTGCGCATGGGCGATCTACTCATTCTTTTGGGAAAGTATGATCAAGCGATCGAATCGTTTCAGTTATTGCAAAAGGCAAACGCATCCAATGATGACCGCGCCTATGCGTTGTTCCGCCAAGCCTACGCTTTGGTTCAATCGGGTCAATCGTCCAAGGCAGCCGTAACTTACGATCAGCTACGAGCGAGATTTCCAGATTCCAGCTATGCGGCCTCCGCCATCCTGGCTTCAGCGCAAAGCAGCTATCGCGGTGGCGATATGCAGGCTGCGGAAAAGAAGTTTCTCGATGTCTTGACTCAAAGGAATGTTTCTGCAGCAACAGAAGCTTCCCACTGGCTGGCGAGAATCTACTTGGCCAAAGGTGATTCGGAGCAGGCAATCACCATTACAAGAAAGCAATTTGATCGCGGTGCTGAAGGTGAATTTGCAAACGATCTTCGCCTCGATCTGGCAGAAGCACTGGCTGCCGAACCGGGCTCAGTAGAAGAATCATTAAAGCTCTTTGAAAAAATCTATCGCGACGCCCCTACCGATGAATTAGCGCCGCGAGCGCTCTACAACGCTGCTTTCTCCGCACTTCAATTAGGTCAATCAGAGCGGGCGTTGAAGCTCTCGTTGGAGTTCATTCAGACTTTTCCAAAAGACACCCTGGTTTCAGATCTCCGATTCGTCGCGGGTGAATCACAACTCGCAACCGGCCGAGCAGAATTGGCCTCCGATACATTCGCCTATTTGCTCGCCAATAGCGAGCGTGACAACATTCAACGGCCGATCTGGGTGCTCCGCGCGGCAGTGGCCAACAATGCGGCGAAGAAATGGGACCAGTCTATTTCGATGTTGCAAAAAGAGATCACAGGTCTTCCTGAATCAGCGCAACGAGCGGAAGCCTACCAACTAATCGGTCAAGCTCACCTCCGCGCAGATCGGGGAAACGAGGCCGCAAAGGCATTTCAGAAATCGTTGCAGGCAGATCCCGACTGGACACGGTCCGACCAAACCTCCTTGTTCCTCGGCCAAGCGTTGCTCGCAGCAAACCAGGCAAAGGAAGCCCAACAAGTATGGAGGAAGATGATCGAAGGTTCACGGAATCCAGTGATGGCAGATCAGGCCCGTTATCGCGTCGCACAACTCGCGACAGCCGACAACCGTTTCGAAGATGCAATCAAATGGTACGACCAAATCCTTGAAGTCAGCGGTGAACCTCGTTTGGTACCGTATGCTCAATACGGCAAGGGCTGGGCAGAATTGCAGCTCGAGCGGTACCAACCAGCTTTTAAAACGCTGAATCAAATGCTGACCGAAAACCAGCAACACCCTTTGAGTAATGACGCTACGTTGGCACGCGGAATTGCGTCAAGAAATCTCGGACAACTCACCGCGGCTAAAGACGATCTAGAACAATTTCTCGCTAGTAAACCAACAGGAATCAATCTTGGGCATTCGCTGTATGAACTCGCTTTAATTGATCAACAATCAAAAAAACCCGCCGAGGCCGCCAAAAAACTCGAACGCTTGGTGAAAGAAGTACCTGACTACCCGTCAATGGATCAGGTCCTCTATGAATTAGGATGGTCGCTGCAGGAATCAGGTGACGCCAAAGCGGCCATTCGCCACTTCGACACACTCATCCGTGACTTCCCAGAAAATCCTCTCGTAGCGGAAGCAGCCTACTTTATCGGACAGCAAAACTACGCCGAGAAACAATGGGAACAGGCCGCTAAATTCTTCGCGATTGCAGCAGCAAAACCTGGTGATGCAACATTGAATGAAAAGGCCCATTACCGGATGGGATGGTCCTATTTCAATCTGGGTGACTACGACAAGTCTGAGCAAGCTTTTTCGGATCAATCTGCTCGACACTCCAATGGCGCGTTCGCATTCGATGCTGAGATGATGGTCGGTGAATCTAGGTTCAAACGCAAAGATTACAAAACATCCCTGTCGGCTTACCAAAAAGCCAGAAATTGGATTCGTGACAAGAACGAAACGTCTCAAACGATTCGCGACGAAAGCGAACGCCAAATCCGCGAACTCGCATTCTTGCACGGCGGACAGAGTGCGGCGCAACTGAAGCAGTGGGACGAGGCGATCAAGTGGTACGACGAACTTCGGAAACGATTTCCAACCACCGCGTATCTGCCGCAGGCTTTCTACGAAACAGGCTTTGCTTATCAGCAAAAGGGAGATCCTACCAATGCGTTGCGATTTTACTCGCAGGTAGCGGACAAGTATCGAAATGAGCTAGCCGCCCGCGCTCGGTTCATGATGGGCGAAATTCATTTTTCCAACAAAGACTTCGACAAAGCGATCCCGGAATTCCAGCGTGTGATGTTCGGGTTTGGCGCTGAAAAAGCACCAAATCAAATCAAGAACTGGCAGGCAAAGAGTGGTTTCGAAGCAGCGAGATGCAGTGAACTATTGATGCAATCAGCACCCTCCGATGCGGCGAAAAAGAAGGCCCGGAACTTCATGCAGGAATTCTATTCCTATGTCATTGAAAAACACCCGAAGCACGAGCTTGCAAGCGACGCCAAAAAGCGTCTGGAGGCACTCAAATAGTGAGTTCAACGAAAAACGCAACGCTCTTCGTAATCACACTTCTATGCGCCCAATCGACGGGGCTTGTAGCGTGGGCTCAGAATGATACTTCACCAATCATTCCCGCCACCGAAATCCAAGAGCTGATGGAAGAATCAGCTGTCGAACCAGTAGCCGAATCGCAACCGTCGGGAATTGATCTATTGACGCTCATCGCGAGGGGTGGCGCCTTCATGATCCCGATCGGTTTGATGAGCCTGATGGTGGTCGCACTTGCATTTGAACGCATGGTGATGATGCGACAGCGGATCCTCTTGCCGCCACAATTAGAACTTGAACTTCGAGAATTGAATGCTCCGACTGATCAATTTGATCCATCTGAAGCGTTTCAAGCCTGTGGCCGCCACCCCTCAGCGCTGGCAAACGTGATCCGTGCCATGCTAATGCGAACAGGGCAATCACTCGGGGAAGTTGAACGGACCGCCAACGAAACAATCGAGCGTGAAGCGGATCGTTATGCAGCGCCGCTACGGTGGCTCACCCTTGCTGCTGCCGCAACACCACTGATGGGTCTGCTGGGAACCGTGTGGGGGATGATTGTCGCCTTTCATGAATCAACGACTCTTACCCCTGACCGAACCCGCAGCGAACAACTGTCCGAGGGTATTTACACTGCGTTGGTGACGACCTTAGCCGGACTCGTGGTGGCAATTCCCGCCGCATATTTGGCACTCTATCTCGAAAATCGATTAGCAAAACTTTTCCACCAAGTCGAAGAGTTCGCCTTTGAGATGGCCCCTGGGTTAGATCGGTTTTCGGGAAAACGCCGTCTAGATGCTGATGGCAGAATGCATCCAATGAACGACTCAGTAACGGACAAAGAGGTGGTCCAACCCCCACCACCACCCACTCAACCGACGCGTGCGAAGCAACGTGACGATATGCGAGCAGGTTGATCATGCCGAAAATCAAACGCTCTACTGTGGCCAGCACGCTTAGCCTGACACCATTGATCGATGTGGTGTTCCTGCTGTTGATCTTTTTTTTGGTGACGAGTGAATTTGAGGATGAAGAGCGTCGATTAAACATCGTGCTCCCTACAGCAACCAGCGCAGTTCCGATGACGAGCCAACCGAAAGAAGTGGTTGTCGACATCGACCAGCAAGGCGATCTGTACCTGAACGGCCAACAGTCGAATCTACAGGAACTCGAAAAATGGCTGTCCATAGCGGTCGCGAATAACCCGACCAACCAAAGCGTAGTTATTCGCGCTGATCGCGCCACCGCTTTTCAGCCAGTCGTTAGTGTGATGGACGTCTGCAACCGCACCGGCATTCGTGATTATACCGTCACTACGCAGGACGGCCCCGATGGATGATCTACCACGTCAACATGCTGGCAATGGAGTCGCAGCGTGAGAAACCCTACACCACCACCAATCGAGCGATCAACGAGAAATCGCGAGCGTATGTGGTCGCTTGATGTTTCGATCGTTGCATTGGCTGGACTGGTGCTTTACGTCATCACGACACAGCTTCAGTTTGATGACCCGCGTTGGTTGTTTAATGCTTGGACATACATTGTCGCTGTCCCAATCATCGCACTGATACTCACATTTTTGTCACATGGGCTAGTATCTCGACACGTCCAAAAATCGATCCAGCTTGGCTTCCTGTTCAGTGTCTTCGTTCATCTGTTGCTACTCTTTCTGGCCATCAATGTCATCATTTTTGGACGATATTTCCCCAATGCATTCTCCGGAAAAAAACCGGAACGCTCGCTTACTCAACGAACCATACCCGAATACCTTTTTCGTGCGACAGATCCTGATCAAACGACCGCGCCACCCGATTGGACAGAGCCAGTCGATGCGGTCACGACCTCACGCGTCAAACCGGAGAAGCCAGTCCAAACTCCTCCCCTCGAAAAAACAGCCCGTCGAACAGAATTACCTCGCCCACCAGAGCCACCGCAACCATCAGAAAAAAATTATCTGATGAAGCGCCAAAATCCGAGCGAGACACTTCCCAAACCTGCCGAAGCGCCTGCTCGATTGGCTCAGCGACGCGAGCGATTAAACGAATCATCCGTAACGAACCGAATGCCGGCCGCACCAAACGTGCCAACTCAGGCAAACCCTCAGGTCGTCAACTCAGAGCGTCGCGTCAACGAGCAAAAACGCTCGGCACGGAAACTCGCGAATAATCCCACCGCACCGGCAACCATTCAAATCCCCATACCTTCGACACCGCAGCCGTCCATTGCCGGCGCCCGCAATCGAAGCGAGTCCGTTCCGCGCGTCGGCGAATCTGAGTTACGGCAACAGCGGCAGCCAACATCCGCGTCACGTAACCTGCAACCCGCGGGCTCTTCGCCAGCACCTCAGAGTGTAGCGATCGCGAGATTCGATGCCGCCTCAACTTTGCAATTATCGCCGTCGCCCACCGCCGTGATGCGACGAGGACAATCCACTGGCGCTCAATTGACCAATCAACCCCGGGGTACATCGGGCCTACCAGCGATTGAAACCACTTCCTCAACGGGCCAATTCTCCAGGAGCCAGCAACAAGCCGGAACCAACTTGCCTACGATCGCAGAGGGCACCGCTCGCCGAGCACCAGGCCGGAATGGTCAACGTGTAGGAACTGGGTTTACACCAGCGGGCACGGTGAACCCCGGTCAATCACTGCCGGACGGACCCATGAATTTGGCCGGAGATTCAATCGGTGAGATAATCGGTGATCGCCTGAACAGCGATGACACCCCCAGACGCAACTCACCGTCAGGCGGACGGTTAGGGATTGGCAATCGTTCGTCGGCCGCAATCGAGATGCCTGACTTCGACGCCCCGATCTCGGATGGCCTGGCTGGCTTAGCGAATCAACCCCGATCGACTGTCGGTGGCATTCCGGCTCGCGAACAGCCAAGTGTATCGGTGTTGGACATCAACCGTGGCGCCCGCCCCAGACGGGAGGTCGGTGGCCCCATCACACCTGCCGGCAATCAGGTGACATCCGTGCAATCCTTCTCACGGCGTGTGATGCGCACCAAAGGTGGTGCAACACCGACTCCCGCAGGCATGGTTGGCCCCGCGACTGAAGAAGCGATCGAATTGGGGCTCACGTACTTGGCCAAAACACAGAATGAGGACGGAAGTTGGTCCTTGCAGGGCCACGGCACAGAGGTAGCCTTACAAAGTGATACGGCCGCGACTGGACTCTGCTTGCTTGCCTTTCAAGGTGCGGGCTACACCCATCTGCAACATCAATACCTCGAAACAGTCAATCGAGGCTTGCAGTTTTTGATACGGCACCAAAAGGCCAGCGGTGACCTCTACCGCAGTGAGAATCAGATCAGCGATCAAAATGTTGCTTTTTACAGCCACGGAATCGCATCGCTGGCGCTTTGTGAAGCCTATGGAATGACCCAAGACCCCGATCTGAAGCAAGCGGCTCAGTCTTGTTTGAATTACATCATCGAGACTCAACACCGCGAACGAGGTGCTTGGCGATACTCTCCGCAGGTGAGTTCAGACACCAGCGTGACGGGATGGATGATGATGGCGTTGAAGAGCGGGCAGCTTTCCGGCCTTGAAGTGCCCGAGAAAACTTATCGGGGAATCAACCAGTGGCTTCAGATTGCACAAAGTCCCGAGCGGCCAGATCGCTATCGTTACAATCCATTTGCTCCTGACACACCCACGCAGAGGCATGGACGGACACCAACCCCAACCATGACGGCGGTTGGAATGTTGATGCGAATGTACTCCGGTTGGAGTCGAGAAAACCCAGCCATGCAATCTGCATCTGAATACCTGCTCGATTTTTCCCCTCAAAATGGCACCTTCCGATCACCGCAACGTGACACCTATTACTGGTACTACGCGACCCAAGTGATGTTCCACATGGGTGGCGAAACCTGGTACCAATGGAACCGATCCCTGAACCCATTGTTGCTGGAAGGTCAGATCAAAACCGGCCCCCTGACGGGAAGCTGGGACCCGATGCGACCGGTCCCCGATCGTTGGGCGATCCATGCGGGCAGACTGTACGTCACAACGATGAATCTGTTGAATCTTGAAGTCTATTACCGGCATCTGCCAATCTATGATGACACAGCCGAGTGATCGCAGTCATCAACCAAACGCATCGAATAAGAAGTATGCAGTGCTTTTGTGCCCAGCAGCTGAAAACATGACTTTCGTAATCACTTCGTTCTGACTGCAATGCCTAAGAGCCAAAGGAAATCACCACCGGGTAATTCCCAGACTTACCCAATGGCTCCTCAAAGCTCTCTCACCTTGATGTTGCGAAAGTGGATGGTCCCCTTGCTGCCGGCATGAATCTGCAAGCCGAAGAAGCCTTCCGAATAGAGCTCTGTTTTCCAATGGGCTGCTGGCTGTCCATTCAGCCAAGTCTTCATCGTCTCCCCCCTCGCCTCGATCGTAACTCGATTCCACTCGCCCTTCTTTTTCAGACTTGCCCGAGTTTCTTTGTGAGCTTCTAACCACATTGGGTAGATCCATCCGCCTGCACTTTGACCATAGATCCCTCCTGACCAAAATCGTTGCTTGGAATAAGCTTCAACTTCACACTGCGGACCGAAAACAAGCTCACGTTGTTTCGAATTAGTTTCTTCAAGTTTGGCCGCTGCCCGAAACATAAATCCAGTGTTGCCATCAACTACATGTTTGATCTCCGCAGTGAAAACAAAATCACCATAGTCCGATCGATTCGTTGATAGATAGGTACTCGGTGAACCAGGTACGCAAGTTCCCACAATGACATCCCCGGTGGCTTCAAATTTGCTATGGCCACCACGCACCGTCCACCCCTCAAGATTCTGCCCGTTGTAAAGATTGACAAATCCTGATGCGATCTGCGGCTCGGGATCGTCATGAACAAGCATATCGCCCGGCCGAGGCAGATTTTCCTGCTTCCGGTAGTTCCCCAACCACTTGAGCTGCGAAGAAGAAATCCGATTCGATCCTGTTTCGAATCGGGCAAGGTGGTATTCAAGTTCCGCTCTCAGTCGTAATTTGGTTGCGACATGAGTTTCAATTGCGGCTAAGTTGGTCCACTCATTGGGATCATGCTTCAAGTGATAAAGTTCTTCGCTGCCATCGGCGTATTGAAGGTAACGCCAATCTAAATCGCGCACCGATGCGTTCCCTTGATCGAACATTGTCAACGTGGTGTTGCGGTATCGTGATTTTGGCTTCTTAAGAAGCGGCACCAGGGAGTCACCGTCCAGAATCGCCGGTCCTTGGATTCGACAAAATTCAAGCAGTGTCGGGTATAGGTCAATTAATCCGACAGGTGCGTCACAAACGGAACCAGCCTTGGCGAATTCCGCGGCCTGATTCTTCGGGGGCACAATGATCAGCGGAACTTTGGTTGATCGCTCCCAGCCGGTCCACTTCCCCCAATGATCTTTTTCACCCAATTGCCAGCCATGATCAGACCACAAAACAACCAACGTATTATCTGCGATTCTCGAGTTGTCCAGCGCATCCAAAACACGGCCAACCTCGTGGTCCACGTAAGTCACGCAGGCCAAATAGGATTCAACAGCAGTCTGCCACTGGTCGTACTCCACCACAGTTGAATGCAACCCAGCCGTCACAGCTTCAAGCGCCCACGACTTTCCTCGCGGACTCAGATCGTCCAAATCGTCTTGGCGGTAGGGGGGCAACGTACCCGGATCTTCCTTGAAACGTTCAAAAAAGCGTGAGGGAGCAAAGAGTGGAATGTGTGGACGATAAAAACCGACTCCCAAAAAAAGCGGCTTCTCATGTTGATCTCCCAAGCGATCAATCGCCCAATTGGCACTCCGTGTATCACCCCAATCAGTATCTGGAAGCTCAAATCCACCCCAGTCGAATGATTCACCTTTTTTCTCATTGGGCCGGCGGTCAGATGGCATTCGATTGATCGGCAAAACAACATCTCGGCCCAGACTATCCTGCAGCAAGTGGCGAGGGTTACGCGTTCCCTTACTGGACAACTCCTTTTCACTGTACTCAACAGCATCACCAGAGAACGGACTCCAACGTTGCTCGTACGATTGGTATTGCTGGAACGTATGATCACTTTGCTTGCCAAACAATTTTCCGGTGCCAGCAGTGTGGTATCCAGCTTCATTCAGTGCCGTCGTTAGATCCCGTGAGCCCGGGTATACCTTGCGAATCGATCCCGAATCATTCGACCAAACCTTGGATACGTTTGGCATGCGTCCACTGAAAACCGCAGCTCGTGACGGATTACATGCCGGTGCTGCACAATGGGCGTTCGCAAACAGCATTCCTCGAGCAGCAAGTCGGTCAAGACTAGGAGTCTTCGCTTGTGGATGCCCCTTCAAACAACCAACCCAGTCATTCAGATCATCGATCGCGATGAACAGTACATTGGGACGCTCATCCGCCGAAGACGACTTCGATCCTAGATTCAAAGCCAGCAACAAAACACAACCAAGGACAGCCAACTTCGTCTTCATAGACAAGCCTTTTCCCGTGCGATCAACGGGCATCTGAAAGTTTTTGGATCCATCAAAGCACTCAACCCTGCTGCGGTGATCACACACACACGATTCAGTCGTTATCGATTGTACCGAACTCGCGTTCGACACATCGAAACGCATGTGCAATCGCCATCCAACGATTGGTAACGATCAAACTAAATCCTCAGCCATCAGCGGATGGCTGAACCTGTGCCATCGAACGAAAATGACTCAGCAAGCACTGCCGCAGCAAGCACTGGCAAGCTGATCGACGGCAGGCATCCAGCAACGCGACTTCAACACGGCCCCACACGACGTTCCGCTGTTTCCCGATGAAAATGACACAGAGGCTGATCCGTCCAGATGACGACTCACTTGGGCAACGGTGCCGCCGAAGTCATATCGCATCCTGAAACGAGGAACACGCTCTCTACAAAACCGAGTGAAGGAAACTCGGTCATCGTGTTATCTCGAATCAATCCGATCAGAACATGCGTCTAACCACCAACGATCGAACGGAACTCGCGATCGGCAGCAGTTCTAGCGGCGATCTAAATATCGGTTGACCAGGTTTTCGAGCATCTCTTGCCGACCACTTTGATTCGCGTCAGCATCACCTTTCTCTAACATATAGGCTTCAAGATCGGTCAGCGTGACGCCACCAGCCTCGATTTTGGCACCAATTCCTTCATCCCAACTGCTGTAACGATTGGACACGAACCCTTCGATTGCATTATCTGCCCGAATTGCTGCAGCGATCCTGAGGCCTTTTGCAAACGCGTCCATACTACCAACATGGGCGTGAAATAAATCGATCGGCTCGAAAGATTCGCGTCGAACTTTCGCATCAAAGTTAACGCCACCACTGCCCAAACCGCCATGCTTCAAAATGTAATACATGATCTGTGTGGTAAGGTAGTAACTCGTTCCAAACTGATCGGTGTCCCACCCAAGTAATGGGTCACCTGTATTGGCATCAATGCTGCCCAACCCACCTTGCGCACCGGCATAGTCGATTTCATGCATCATCTCGTGACCAGCCAACGTTGCGTGGTTCGTCTCGAGATTCAATTTGAAATGATCCATCAAATCATATGCTCTCAGGAAGTTTAAACAGGCTGCGGCATCACTGTCGTATTGATGCTTGGTGGGCTCCTTCGGCTTTGGTTCGATTAGGAATTGTCCTTTGAATCCAATCTCCTTCGCGTAATCAACGGCCATATGCATGAAGGCCCCGAGGTGGTCCATTTCGCGTTTCATGTCGGTGTTGTAAAGGCTTTGATATCCCTCACGCCCACCCCAGAACACATAATTTTCGCCACCGAGTCGCAGCGTGACTTCCAACGCTTTCTTGACCTGAGCTCCTGCAAAAGCAAAGACATCCGCATTACACGTTGTCGCTGCACCATGCATGAAGCGTGGGTTCGTGAACATGTTGGCCGTACCCCAAAGCAACTTAACACCACTTCGCTGCTGCTCCTGTTCCAAGACGTCAGCCACCTCATCGAGGTTGCGGTTGGATTCAGCCAGTGACGCACCTTCTGGTGCAACATCACGATCATGAAACGCGTAATAGGGTGCCTGCAGCTTTTCGAACAACTCAAATGCCACGCGTGCACGCTGCTGAGCATTCTCGACCGAATCAGTCCCGTCTTCCCAAGGCCTAACTGCGGTCGCAACGCCGAAGGGATCCGCGCCGCCTCCGCGGAAGGTATGCCAGTAAACGATGGAGAACCTCAAATGATCCCGCATCGACTTGCCTTCGATCTCCTCGTCCGGGTTGTACCAGCGAAAAGCTAGGGGATTGTCGCTATCGGGGCCTTCATAAGGAATGACGGGAACATCTGGAAAGGCACTCATTAGGAAACCTGAACGAAGAACGTGGGAAGGTGGGAAGTCCATTCAGCCATCAGTATCCTGAGCATCGGCGGGGGTCGCAACAGGGCATCTTTACCTTTGAAAACCGGAAACAAACGAGCCATTTCGTGCGTTCCAATTAACTGAGAGCGGACCGCTTGCTTGCTCCCGACCTAAAATCGCTTTTCGAGTTCGTTACCAGCGCGCATTTTCAGTGTTCGATTTCGAAGAACCCTTATTTAAGGACACTGAACCCACGCGATCCTTCTGCTGACGTTTGGCGGGCAACCGGCGAAATTCGGGTCAGCGAAGAAAACAATTTCGCATCGACTCAAAGTGGCTCTCTCGACACGCAACTCCGCCATTCGCTGGGGGATTAGGCGAAAAGATGCTCCCTCTCCCCACGCACTAAATCATCATCCTTTAGAAGAAGTGAACCTGAGCAGCAACCAATCTCCTAGTCTCGGAAAAGCGTGACCTAACGCGATCAGAATGCGCAGATGCCCTGGTAAGACAACGTCCACCGCACGTCGATTGATACACCTCATGACGGCGGCGGCCACGCGTTCGGGCTGTAACCCCTTCACCCGAGTACCGCCGCCGGGAGCTGACGCCTGCGGAGGTAGAGTACTATCAATTGATTCACGGTAACGCTCTCCCGCGTCAGTACGGGCGATAGGACCCGGCGACACCAGGGCGACGTGGATACCTCGAGGCTTGAGCTCTAATCGCATTTGCTGGGTCATCCCAGCCAGTGCATGCTTTGCCGTCGAGTAGCCGCCGATATAACGGGCACCAACCTTCGAAGCCAGCGAACCAATGTTCACGATGGTCCCTGAACTGGCTTCAAGTAAGGGCAACGCAAACTGAGAGCAGAGCAGGGCAGTGACGACATTTTGGTGCCACAGATTTTCTAAGTGCTTGACCTCCAGGTTTTCAATCAGTCCCCGATCGCTAGCCCCTACGCAGTTCACCAAAACGTCCAAACGCCCAACACTTTGACTCACAAACGCGATCAAACCTTCGACTTCGGAACGCTGTGTCAAATCACAAACCTGAAACAACACGCCCTCATGTTCAGGACCGCCAAGCATCATCACCGCCGACTCTAACCGGCCCGCGTCCCGACCCACGATCACAACCCGGAAACCGTTGCACAACAAGGTTTTGGCAATCACCAAACCTAGACCGGCCGAACCACCGGTTACTACCGCAACGGGACGATTATCTGCACTCATAACAGTAAGTTTAGTAACATCCGCTCAGATCCGGTATCGTACGACAGATTGAATACTGAGATACTAGTCGCTGTCCACGGCCAATTTTCATTGAGGCTTCCCTTCGATTCAGGTAGATCAGACTTCGTCCGTTTGATCCAATCTCACGATTAACAGCCACGGCGACTTTCTAAAAGCAGGCAGACAAACGAATGGAACCTCTCAGAGAGGCAAGACTCTGCATTGCTCTCAGCATGGCAAAGATCTCAGCACAGGAAATCAAACGATGCCCAGACCATCCATGCTCGAAGCATGTACTAAAATCGTAGCCACCGTCGGTCCATCGTGCAGCTCCCAGGAACAACTTGCCAAGTTGATTCGGGAGGGGGCGGATGTATTTCGAATCAACACCGCGCATGGGACGCGTCAAGAACATGAAGAAGTCCTAAATAACATCCGCCGAGCCGCCCAGGAAACGAAGTTTCCCGTCGGGGTGCTGCTTGATCTAGCTGGACCAAAAATCCGCCTCGGAACGCTCCAGTGTGACCCGCTGACCTGCTCAGTCGGGATGAACCTCTCCTTTATTCGTGGTCACCAAGGAGAGAATGAAACCGAACTGACAAGCACCTACGAACAATTAGTCGATGAGCTAGAAGTCGGTGATCGCGTACTGCTTGCCGACGGTTCGGTCGCACTCCGCGTCGAAAGCAATGACGGGACGCGTGTCGAATGTGTTGTCACCGTGGCTGGCACCATTCGCAGCCGACAGGGGATCAATCTGCCAGGTGTCAAGCTAAGTGTTTCAGCGATGTTGCCGCGTGACATTGACAATGCGATCTGGGCTGCGAAGAACGAAATCGATCTCATCAGCCTTTCCTTTGTTCGCTCAGCCGAGGATGTCAAACAACTCAAACATCTTCTGGTGGAACATGGCTCTCAGGCTCTCGTCATTGCCAAGATTGAAAAGCCCGAAGCACTCGAACACCTTGATGAGATCGTCGATGAATCTGACGGTGTCATGGTTGCTAGAGGCGACCTCGGCGTCGAAATCGATGTTGCTGAAACCCCGATCGCACAGAAGCGAATCATTCGCGTCTGCAAACAAAAACTCAAACCGGTGATCGTTGCGACACAGATGCTTGAATCGATGCACCAAAGTGCCCGCCCAACTCGAGCAGAAGTGAGTGACGTCGCCAACGCGATTTTGGACGGTGCGGACGCGTGCATGCTTAGCGGCGAGACCGCTATCGGCGCGCACCCATACAAAGCTGTCGAAACCATGAACCGAATCATGTTTTGCACCGAACGTGATCTGATTGAGTACTCACCGCACAGCACCGTGCCAACCAATCGCGTTCATCCCATCACCAGTGCCGTCACACATGCCGCGACCAATATCGCCGAAGCGATCAGCGCAAAGCTAATCGTGATCGCGACACGCAGTGGCAATACAGCATGGATCAAAAGCGCTAGTCGCAGCCGGATTCCCTCAATCGGCGTCAGCGATTCAGAAGCAACTTTGCGACGCATCAACCTGCTATGGGGAATTAAACCGATCCACGCCGACAACTTCGGCAAGGGAGCCGAATTCATCGACGAAATCTGCCGTTGGGGAGTTGACCATGCGAACCTACAACATGGGGATCGGGTGGTCTTTGTGACGGGTACCGGTGTAATCGACAAAGCCCACAATGAGATATTGGTACACACCGTGGGCGACTGAGTCGCAGCGAAGAACGGCTCGCCATCAAATGCAAGACCATCGCCGACAGATCAAAACTCAATCGACCGATTGGATTCCAAGTTCAACGGGACCAATCAATCGGGGCTGCACGTCGCCTGCTGCGACCAACCTCAGTTCGATCAAATTGTGATCCTCAAGGCAGTTCGAAATGTCCACCTGACACGGTGCCCTGTTCCCGCCAACTTCCGCCGCGTGACCATTGATCGTCAAGGATTCCAGAACTCCCTTCCAATCGTGAACCGACAGCCAAATACGCTGCCCAGGTACCATTCCTGTGGGCCGGTTGAATGTCCGTCGGTACTCCGCCGGAGAGGTACCTGCGATGACATCGGGCAGGTCACAACGCTGCAGCCCGAGTCCATCGTTTCGATCAATCTTCCAAGGGCTCCGAAGTCGCATGACATGCATTACAGTCCGAAACCCCTGGGAAAATCATCTGGAAACTCAGGATGAGCTAAGCAGCCCGCCGCCGCCATCCTCGGAATCAGCGAACAGATCGTCAAGACCGCCGAAGACTTGGATTTTATCGCCCTCGGTTAACTCAAACTCATCGTCGGCCAGAACCCGCGTTTGGGTCCCAACCTCGTTGAGAACCTCAAGCAAAGCCTCATCATTCGCTTTATCGTAAGTCACCTTCACCATTCCGACACCGGCAAAGCCACCGGTGACCCCAACAAAGACTTGGTTACCGTCTTTGTCCAGCAGAGCAAAGACCCCCTTGGGATTATCGTTCTCGTCTAAGTTGTCATAGTTCGATGACAGGAGATTATTCGTATCGAAAGCTGCTCCTTTGTCGACAATATGCCAATCGATTCCGGTGATCGTCTCGCCACCAAGCGGATCCTCAATGCTAACTTCCCGGACGATTTCTTGAGCACTCGACAGTTTAAGAACTCCCTCCATGCTGCCTCTGAATGTCACCACTTTGTCATCGTCGCCAATCAAATCAACTCCCGGCGGATCAACCAGCGTTAATTCGAATTCACCAGGTGGCAACGAATCGAACTGATAGGCTCCGGTGACGTCGGTCATTGTGCTCATACGAACCTCTTCACCCAGGACGTTAGCGTCCGCTGCAGAGTAGAGCTCGACGACGAGACCAGCGAAGCCAACTTCATCGATATCCTTCACACCATTCCGAATTTCATCTGCACCGTTTAATACGACATCGATCCCATTCTCAAGGTGATCCTCAAAAACCAAACCGCTAATGGTGGAAGGCTCGAACCTGCGGTAAGTCACCTTTCCATTCGCTGTCGCCGTTTTCTCACCCTCGTCTTGGATCACATATTCAAACGTTACGTCACCTTCAAAATCTAATGCCGGCGTGATCGTCACCTCTCCGGCCGCCAGATTGACATCAAAGCTGATCACATTACTCGGATCGCTGGTCAGAGTCGCACTCACCAAACTGATCGAATCACTCCCTGATTCCCCATCACCCGGATCGTCATTCTCCAGCACATTGATGGTGACGACCTGATCAACAACAGCGGTGCGATTGTCATCACGTGCGTTCGGGGGGTCATTGAATCCGGTGATCCTGATCGTCGCGCTCTGAGCGACCGAGGCTCCCGCCGCGTCCTTGATGAGGAAGCTGTACACGACCGTTTCGGTCTGATTATTCAGCAAGAAACCGTAGAAAGACGGATCGACCAAAAGTGAATTACCGTCTTGGGTGATGCCACCAGCATTCCCACTGACGACATTCAGATCCGCGACCGTCAAGACGTCACCACCGTCCGGATCGCTGGATCCGGTCAACAAATCGACCGTGCCAGGATCATCCTGCTCACTGAAAGATACCTCAATTGGATCACCGGCAATCGGGGTCTCATTCACATTAGTAACATTGATCGTGATCACTGCTGTATCGCTGAGACTGCCGTCCGAAACGGTTACATTCAGAGCGTATTGCGACGTCGCTTCAAAGTCGAGCGAACCCACGGTGATCACTTCACCGCTCGCCGAATCGACATTGAAAACACCCAGTCCGCTTCCGCCAGTGGCTGTGTAGGTCAAACTTGTGCCGTCTGGATCGTTGGCTTGAATCGTCCCAACCAACGTGCCACTCTCAACGTTCTCCGCAACCGAAAAGACTTGGTTTTCGACAGTCGGAGCCTCGTTCAGGTTATTGACGTTGATCGTGATGATGGCCGTCGCGTTGAGATCCCCAGGATCGCTAACGCGAACCGTCAATACATAAGTCGATTCAGTTTCGAAATCGAGACTGCCGGCAACGGTAATATCCCCGGTGTTCGCATCGATGCCGAACTTCCCGGCCGCGTTGCCATCGGTAATCACATAAGTCAGTGGATCGCCATCAGGATCATTGGCAACGACTTTGCCAACCACAGTGTCCACTGGTGAGTTTTCATCAACATCGAATGTTTGATCGTTCACCGTTGGCGGCTGTGGAACATCAGTCACATTGACTGTAATGTCGGCTGAAGCTGCGTTTGTTCCATCCGAAACTTGTACGGTGAACACGACCTGTGTCTCTGGGATTAATTGATCTGTTGCAACGCTCAACTCACCAGTCTCGGAAACACTAATGATGTCCCCGTTGTCACCCGCGGTGACCGTAAACGTCAAGCCAGCACCCTCGGGATCGGTCGCCGCGATCGTACCGAATACCGTTCCTTGCGGAGCTGTTTCATTCACGCTGAAGGATTGGTCGTTGATGACAGGGACTTCATTGACATCCGTTAGGTTCACCGTCACGGTTTGCGTGTCGGTTAATCCGCCATTGTCAGCAACCTGAATCCCCAAGTCGAACTTTGGATTAACTTCAAAATCAATCGCCGAGTTCGTCTTTACCCTCAACTCACCTGTCGACGAATCGATCTCAAATGCATCCCCGGTGTTGCCGCTGACAATCGAGAAGGTCAACGTGTCACCCTCATCAGGATCGCTTGCTACGACCGTTCCGACTGGGGTAGGCGCTGTGGTATTCTCTGCAATCGTGAAGGACTGATCCAGTTCGATGGAAGGCCTCAGATTTGGATCGGTGACACCTGTGATGGTGATCGTCGCTTTCTGTGCGACCGTTCCGCCTCTTACATCCACGACGTCGTAGTTGTAAACAACAACTGCGGTCTCATTATCGTTCAAGAATCGATAGCTCGATGGATTAACCGTCAGCGTGTTACCGTTCTGTGTAATGCCACTGCCATTGCCTGTTTCGAGCGTGAGTCCAGCAACACTCAAATCTGCATCGTCGCCATCTGGATCACTTGCGAATTGCAACAAATCAACGCTGCCCTCTGGATCCGTCTCAATGAACGTTGCCGCCACCTCTTCGGTCACGATCGGCAGTTCGTTCGGCGTCTTGGTACTGAGTGTTAATGTTGCAACGCCATTATTAGCGTTCCCCAATTCTTGCCCCAAGCCACCCTCGACGGTCTCCGCCAGAACGTTATCAGCAATTCGTTGATTGTCGTAACCGTAAAGCAGGAGGAATTCATTCTCGGTCGACGCTGCTTCGATCGATGCCATCACGTCGACTTCCGGTGCGTTGACTTTCACCTTCAAGCTAAACGAATCAAATGGCTCGCCAAACTCACCCAACTCTGGAATCCCGCCGCCTTGACCTGGAATTCCACCCAAGCCGCCGACTGCAATGAAGCCACCTTGATTCTCGCCTCCCGCATTGGGATCGTAGCTACCGCCGTCCCCAGAAAGCAAAATTTTGTAGAAAGCCTCTCCAAAGCCATCGGGACTGCTGTCAAACGAGTTACTTCGGAAATCGATGCTATAGGGCACCGCGTCAGAATTCGGCGACCCGTCGGGAAGCAATGCAGGTGTGACAGTCACCTCACCCGACACAAAACCTCCGGTATCTGGATTTCCATTGGAATCCAGCACATCAAAGGTGATATCAGGTACATCTTGGTTGCCCAGCCCAATGAAGGTTACTCGCTGTGCATTGCCGTCCTCGTCCATTCGATACTGAGAGGAGTCATACCCAAACTGCTCCAATGCCTCGGTTAGCAGTGCAGCAAGGTTCTTACCCTCCAATTGCCCAGCGAGTTTTTCGTAAACGAGAGGCCCTGGGTTCTGTACGGGGGCCGGATCTGGAATCGAGAAACGAACACCATTGGTGCTCGGCCTGAAACTGCCCTTTAATTCCACCTTCTGTGACTCGTAAAGTACTGGCGTGATCAAACTCGCGTTGTCAAACGTCAGGTTCGTGATCAATTGAAACGCACCAATGTCTGTTCCAAGACTTGCAGAACGTAGGTCTTCATAGGCAACCTGCAAGTAAACCTCTTGATCAACCCCAACGCTGACAACCCCATTCACTGGGGCAATTTCTTTATCGTCCAAATCACGAACAGTGAGCAGATACTCAACTTCCTTGTCTGTCACCCCTTCGATCACGATGGTGGCCGTGTTTTCACTGGAGTCACCGCTTGACTCGACAACGTCATAAACAATTTTAACGGTTGAGCTTTCACCGTCGTTCAGCTCCGAGAATACCTCCGGCAGGACTTGGCCTAAAACTTGTGGAAAGCCTGAAGGGCTTTGAGTCGCAGTCAGAGTCTGCGGCAGTGGCGCACCAGGGTTATAGCCATTTAGGAGAAAGAGGGCATCATTGGTGACGACATTGATGTCACCTTCGATCGTGATTTCTTTCAATAGGACGCCGCTCAAAGTGCCAGACATCGCGGCCTGGCCCTGCAGCAGATTGAACACGGTTGGCGAATCGTCTTCGCTCAACGTAAGTTCGATAGGGGTGACGGATGGCGCGCCTTCAGCCCGAGCTAGAGCATTGATTACCCCCAAGGCGTCCGAGGCAGTGATCTCAGAGTCACCATTGACGTCGTAATGGAAATTGGGTGCTCCGTTGCTACTACTAGTCAGCCCACCTTGCTCGCCCTCGGCACCTTGGCCGCGGGCCAAGAAATTGACGACACCGAGCGCATCCCGAACGCTGATCATTCCATCGTCATTCACGTCGTAGGGGTTAAAGTTTTGACTGGCCAATATCCCTCCGGCAAGTAGGTTCCGCTTCTCCAGGGTCTCACTCCGCAACCGACGGTTCATTGCATCTGCGCGACGGCTGTCCAAGACACGTCGTCGCCGCTTGCCGGAAGCCAGTAATCCTGAGCGACGAACTAGTTGACGCAAATCTTTCATCTGATATTTCTCGAGAAATTGCAGTGGAAGGACGGGGAGAAAAAGTGTTGAAACCCCGTTTGGTGGGACGGACATCCCTCGCAAAAACGACGCGAGCGACAAAGTCTGTCCATTGTTTATATATTATTTCAGCCGTTCTTTTTATCAACGACAGGATTCAATTCGGGGCAAATAGAGCCGTTACCAACGGGTTAGACGAACGATTGGAGAAAAGGTTCCGATAAATCAGGACAATCAGAATCAGCTGGCTCTGCCAATTCTGTCGAACTCCTCGAGCCCAGCAACGTCCCCGGATTATGTGAAAAGCTGGCAATCTTCCCCTCCGAGCCACTCTCCGGGGCCACTCCAACCTCCCTACCAGCCAGAAAACTGCTGCTGAGCAGCTCCGAACAAAATGACGCCCCCATCGAAAAGGCAAATGAACCCCCAATTTGTTCTCCACTCGCCCCATCCATACCTTCCGCCTCACCCTGGCGTGCGAGCTGGTTGATCACAACGAGGGCATCCGAAGCAGAGACAAATCCATCATTGGTCGTGTCGACACTAAATCCCTCGGTTTCGCCCGCCGACAAACGCCGCGAGCCATATCGATCCATGTCATTGATCACAACCAAGGCATCGCGAGATGAGACCAAGCCATCTCCATTAGTGTCGTATTGGTTTAATCCGTTGTAGCGAATGCTATCCACTCGCTGTGCCGCGGCTAGGATGATCGAACTTCCACCATCGACAACCTCGATGGCGACTGGATTGGAGTCGTACTGATGAATCACGTTCTCGGAGATCAGTTCGACGTGGTACTCACCATCGGGAAGATTTTCAAACTGAAAGCCACCGCCCGAAAGAACTACTACCTCGTCCTGGAACCCGAAGCTCATCTGGGTCAGGACCACCTCTGTCCCTGCATGCCCGAACGCTCTTACCTTGGCAATCCGCCCCAAAGGATCGTGAATCGTTACTTGCGAGTCGAACCCCGGATTGATCGCTTGGCTTGTCACGCGATGAAGAAACTGCCCACCCGCGTCATAGGCCTCCAATCGCAGGAAACCTGCCTGGTCAGTGACCGAAGCGGAAAACGTGACCTCGCCTACTGGTTCACTGAGGGCCGTTTCAAACTTGACATCGCCAGACCAACCCTCATTCCAGCTGAGTTCAGCGGTGTCCCACCAGTGAAATGCCTGCGTTGCAGCATCGGTGGTTAGTGCCTGCACACCGACCTCACCACTATTCCCACCCCCCACGGCCGTAAAGGCCGCGTTGTTGCCATCGGGCAATCCGCCAACCTCCAACCCAGCAGCGTCTACTTCGCCACCAAACAGAGCTGAGCCATCCGTTTGGGTGATCACCACACTGGTATTTTCCAGCGAGGCTTCCATTTCACCACGCTGGCCATCTTGGTCTTCATCCAGGAAGGACAGCCCGGTGATACTGGATGACGAAAACGCGGGCAGAGTCGATGTGCCTGAGATCGTCGCACTGGTGACACCAACTTGGTCATCCACCACACGCCAGTGGATTTCATCGAATGATTGATCGATCGAAACTGTCTCATCAATCATCACAACCTGTTCATTCGGCTCAGCTGCCAGCAGCCAAGGTCCCTCATCTAATCGGTATTCCAGCCGGCGAACGCGATTGAGGGTAATGTCGCTCTGTGGACCCGATGAATTCTGGTTCATCAGCGGAACGGCTGAGGCCGTTCCTACGAAGCGATAGGTTGAAGTCGATGCATCGAAGTGGCCGCTGCCCTGCAGATCAAGCGGCACGTCAGCGAGGTCAAAAATACCGTCACCATCACTATCGCGCCAGCCAACCTGAGCTAATGATGCTTCCGCACTGTAGTGGGTGCTGTAAGCCTCGGCCAAAGCGGATCCACCCCGCATAATACTGATATCCTGGACGAATCCAGGCGTGGGGTTGCTAATCGCGTTGTAATTCTGTGCATCGTAATAGCCGCGGGTTGCATCCCATGGAATGCTGTTTGAGTACTCATCTCGAGCCCAAAACATGTGTCCCAATTCGTGGGCCATCGTCGAAGCCGGACGCGTCGATGGGGTGACGATAAACAACCCACCAGCGAATGCGAAAGCACCACGAAACCGCCCCGCCTTAAAAAGACCAGTGAAGTCATCCGACGAGTCAACGACAAAGATGGTAAATGACCAATCTGCGTTATGCTTGATTCGCTGGTCGTGATTGAACTCGCGAACTGCACTTTCCAAGTTCTCACTGACACCCATTGCCTCGCCAACGCCGTAACCGTTGGACTGCAAGAAATCACCAACCCACAGTGAGAAAACTTCACTACTGCCTTCAATGGGTTCGTAAGGAATCTCAAACGGTGACTGGGCAAACGTCTCATCAACCGTGAAATTCAACTCATGATTGGTCTCAAGCTCATCCAACGTGGTCGACCACCAGTTGACCCCCGTTGTGATTCGGCCGATGACCTGATCAATCTCGCCCCCTTCGATATCCCAATCTTGCGTACTCGCATCGATTCGGCCATCGCTTTCGAAGAGCACCGGCGTCACAACGACGTTGCCCAACAAGAATTCGCCATTATCGATGGGGGTCACACCGATGCTATCAGCGGCCAACAACTGCCGATTCTCCAGTCTCTCGACTCGAACCGGTCGAAACCGTCGTCGAATTCGCTTTGGTTTTCTTCGCAGCATTTGGCAGATTAGAAGAGGAAAAAACATCCTGTACTTGGAGAATAGCTCAGCTTTCCCAAACCGGAATGGTCGTTCACGCCCTTAGACGCGGGAAATCCGATTGAATCGCGCAAAATCCTTGAAATTTTGCTAATCCGAATTTCCAGACACTGTCGAACGAGCTTGGTATCTGATGAACAGAGTACCTGAGCAATCCGAATTGCCTTGCCGAAGGACGGCTAAACGCCCAAACACGGCAAGATCCGCCCACCGGGACCGTTCAACCTCGGCCCCCGTCACCAACGGCAATCATTGCATCGCGATCCGCTGTTGGCCAGTTTCCCCCCTCAACAGGCTGGGTTCCCCATCAAACTCGGGGCCCCAGCCAGTTCAGCAGCAACGACTAGAAATCGGCAAACATCTGATCCAGAGCGTTGTTTTCGCCCTCCTCGCGAATTGACGCCGTGTCTTCTGCCAAGGAGTCAACGAGAGAGTCAACTGCGACCACTGGGGCACTGTCGAACACACTCACCGCCTCAGCGGATGATTCAATTTCAGACACCGTGTCCTGCGATGTAGAAATCGAATCGTCATCCGAATCAGCTGACTGACTTTCAGCAATCAGCAGATCGCCGAGGTAGGTCGAATCGGATGCCATCACGCCACCAGCCAGTGGCATGAAGGAGGATCCACTCGACATTCCAACCAGTTCACCCTCGCCAGCAGCGAAGATGTCGCCCAAGCGATTGATCACGTTCAATGCATCTCTTGCCGTGACACGACTGTCGCCATTGACGTCTGGGAAAGGAGGTAGATCTACTGGAATCGGCGGCGAATCAAGCTCGATGTTGCCTCCGTTACGATCAATCGAGTTAATGATGAGCAAGGCGTCCAGAGGTGTCACCGCATTGCTGGCGTTGACATCCCATCGGTTGTTCGGGTTCTGGAATGGATTGTTACCCACCACCAATTTTATGTCCTCAACTTCTCCGCTGTCGGCATCACCATTGGGGCCCAGATTTCCTTCTTCACTCAACCTGAAGCGAGCAAAAATCTCACCCGTTGCAGCGGCTGCCGGAACCGGAATGTTAACCACATTGACATTCCGCTCAGGACCAGCCGGATCGTTTGGATCGACCGGGTCAGGATCACTGAAGCTGGCAAGCGAGCTAAATCGCCGTACTTCATTCGGCTGGTCTCCGAAGACACCATTACCATTCCAATCAAACCAGGCGTCCACGAAGAACGGGCGGCCATCCTGATTGAACACGCTGATTTCGAAGTTCGAGATAAACCCTGGTTGTAGGGTACCGACGAGTTCCACGCCATTATCTTCGTCTGCATCCGGCAAGCGTGCGTTTTCATCTTCCGTGATGGGTCGATCGTTTGGATTAGACAAATCTGGTCGCCAAAGGGCAAAGTCATGATCTACCAGGTGACGTGGCCCATTTTCCTCGGCAGTCGAGGTGTACGGGCTTGGGGCATCACCGTAGTCATAACCACCACCGATGAAGATCACCAACTCGCCGAACAAGGCTTGATTACCGACTTCATCACTGATGCGATCCTCAACGATAGATGTGCCGCGAATTAATTCAGCACCCTCGATCAACACGCGATCACCCACCAAGGTTTGGTTGACATCGAGTTTGGCCAATGCTTCGCTGAATGCTTCGGCGATTTGCGAAGGTGAACCGTCCAATGGCACAACCACGGGGATTGGTGTCGACTGGCCAGCAATTCCAACCTGTGTCAATGCGGTATCCCGCAAATCAATCGACACATTCGATGTATCAACTCCAGTCAGCGTCACATCACCGCCGCCAACATTCTGAGCAACCAATCCCAATTGTGACTGGTTGATCGAATTAGCGACCGCATTAGCAACACCATCCAGCGAACCGTCAAAGATTGGGATCAGCGTTGAACCTGGGACATCCTGCACACCGTCGAAATCAAGTTCAAAGGTGACTGAGATCGGGCCACGTGAGATCGTGAACGACTGTCCGTCCTCAACGGCAGGACTCAGGTCGGCTCCGTCCGCTGGAATGCTCAGCCCAAATCCAGGTGATGTTCCAATCCTCCCAAGTCCATCGACGACCACCGAATTGGTAGCCGATGTGACGCCAATTGGATTCGCGAGTCCAGTAATCCGGAAACTCCGTGAAGAGGCGACCAATTGAACTTGCAAACCGGAGTTGTTGACCTCATTGGTCAGAGCCGCAAGCAAGATCTGCGGTGACGCAAAGAACGGGACAGGCACGGCGACATTGCCAGCATTGACTGCCCCATCAACATCAAACTCGAACGTCTGCTCAGTTGTTCCGTCAAAGATCGTGACTGTTTCCCCATCTGCGAATGGCGCCACAGTGTCAGCGAGTTCAACATCCAAAGAATAGTTGGTGATCTTGAACGCATCGTTCAACGGGTTTCCGTTCAAAGAAACCGGTCGAGCAAAGGCCAAGGAAGTCTTCGCATCTGCACGCTCAAGCTGACCACGAAGTTCCAGACGATCACCATTGACTGACGCATCGACTAATAATTCAGAATCATTAATTGTCGTCGCGAGAGCATCCGAAATTTCTGACAACCTAGCGGCTTCGGACACCAATACCGGAGTACCAAGAACCGGCTGTGCCAAATCGGTCACCAAAGTGAAGGTTTGTTCGTTGGTCCCGTCAAAGACGGCCAAACTTTGACCGACAATGCTGGCCCCATTCAGTTCTTCGGACGGAATCACGTCGGCACCGAAGTAAGCCGTCGCACCCCGCACGGCGAACAACTCACTTGCCTTGACCACCGAGTCACGCAACTGAATCCTGTTACCCACAGCAGTGGCGAACAACTTGACGGATGACAAATTGATTTGCTCAGCCACCGCTGAAGCAATTTGCCCTGCCGTTGCAGATTCACCAACGCGAACCGGCACTTCGCCAGCTTGCAAGATCGTGTCGATGTTCGCGTTGTCAGTGGTTACATGGAACACGGTCGATTCCGCGGCATGACCATCGAACACCTCCAGTTTTTGACCTTCGATATTTGGGAACTGGAAGCCAAAGAAATCAAAGCTCAATGCTTCTTCCGAGATGGAAATACCGATACCGGTGTCGACCTCAGTCAAGTTGCGATTGACCACTTCCGGATTCGAAGTTGGCAGACTGATTTCGGTGAGAGCCCCATCGGCGTAGCTGATGCCAGGTTGCCCCTGAAGAATTCCAGTCTCGTTACCCAAGAACTCAATGGTGTAAACCGAGTTGTCAAGCCAAATACCGGCCAAAGGTGTCAAGCGAATGATGTTGTCGGCCGGCTCGTAAGAGAATCGATAATCGACACCCTCAATTAACGTTTCCGTTACATTGCTGCCAGCCTGCAATCGGGTCAGCAAGATCAACGAACCGTTGACGCTTCCGTCGTCGACGCCGACTCCCGAACTCGGATCAGCCGGTGTGATCCCATCGATCAGCTGAATCTCAAAGGAGTTGAACACGGTTCCGGTCGTGGAAACGCGACCGCTGTCGATCAACAAGTCATCACCACGAGGCTTGATCAACGACAGTCTTGGACCGATCGAGTCTGCACGGTCCTCTGCACCGCGATCTTTGAAGACTCGCGCACCCACACCAGGTGGAGTATCGACATTGGGATCATCAACCCGCAACTGACCATTCAGGTCGATGCTAGGTGCAATAATTGGAACTGGTGGGAGACCAACAGCACCACGCAGCGTCAACAACGATGCTCGATCTTGCAACGAGTCAATCGAACTATCAATGGTCGTTGCACCATGTTGGGGAGTAAACACCAAGCCGCTGGCATCGACGAAAATCTCTTCCGAAGCATCGATAATCTGAGCGGCCAAGCCCAACGAAGCATCGTCTGTACCATTCGCGTTGGCTGCATTGTTGAAGTAACCGCTTCCGCCGATCACCGTCCGGTCACGCGAAATATCGCCAGGCGTTGACAGCGAAACATTGACCCCGGTGGTAAAGTTAGCCACAACGTTATTCAACAAGGTTGGGCCAGAGTTTTGCGTCACCACAATCCCGTCGCCACCTGGCGTGAACTGAGTCGCTGGAGTGGTGGACAGTGCACCGATCGCATCGATGTCGGCACCCGCGGCACCAAACGCTGCTGTTGGCTCATCTGCGGGCGTCACGACATCAATCAAGCGAACGAATGAGAATCGTTCACGTGAGCCGAAACCAAACTGGTCCAGATCAATCATGCCGTCAAAGCCATTCGCGTTGCCGACAAAGAAGAAATCCTCGCCGTTTCGGCTGACTTCGACACGCACCGTCTCACTCGCGCCCGTTTCGTAAATCACCAAGTCGGCGGCCGGCGAGTCATTTCCGGTCAAGAAGTTATCAGTGAAGAGGAAGGTTGCTTCACCACCAGTGCCAAGCGACAGAGTGAAGTCCCCATTCGTAGGTTCAGCTCCTTGCCCGAACCCATCAGGTGAACTGAGTGCTGCCAATGGATTGGTGAAAACACGATCGACGTCGCCGCCCAGATCCACCGAAACAACTTGGTCGGCGAAGGAAATACCACCACGCTCGTATAGGGTTCCACTGAATACCTGAGGACCGAGATCAGGGCCGGGCTCTGCCAATCCACCCACCAAGGTGTTGTTCACGATCTGATCGTAGCCAACCGGATTGTTCAACGCCCCACCACCGCCGTTGATTCCTTCAATCGCAACACCCGCAAGAGTGTTAAAGGCGAGTACGTTGTTTTGGACCACGACACCAGGGATCAAGCCCTCGGTGTTCAATTCGATTAGGTTTCGCGGGTAAGTCAACGCTGATGGGAAGGCATCTTGTGCATCACTGGAGAGAACGTTGGCTGTCGCATCTCGCGTGATCGTGACCCCATTCTCCTGATTGAACAGGAACCGACTGTTCTCGATCAAGATGATGCCTTGTTCATCCCGATCACGATTCGCGTCCCCTCGAAGCCCAAAGGTTGTCACCTCACCAAACGAGGGCGAAATCTCATTGAAACTGATGTCGCCGTACAGATTGATCGTTGAATCGAGGAAGTCACGTGCTTCATCCGAATCAGGTGTCACCGTGGTGTTCCCACGGGTCGCATTGACGTCCAAAACCGATTGGACGCTCGGTGAATTCAGCGTACTGATCACCGCATCAGCAACTTCGTTCGCGGTTGCCTCGGCCTTCAATTCGATCAAGACCGCATTAGGATCAGTCAGACCGTTGAAGTTACCCTCAGGATCAGCGACATCGAACTCGAAGTTGACCTGATTGAACGAATCAAAGATCGAGAAGGAAGCACCGTCGAGAAGCCCCGAAGCAGGCAGGGCCTGAAGCGTCACACCCGCGGTGAGTCGATCGTTGGTGTCAAAGGTGCGGAATTGTGCTGGGGCATCACCAAGCCCACGTGTCACTAAACCACTGTTGACGTATTCGCTACCGTCCCGAATTTCGAACTGGTAGGCACCGCTGGTGGTCGGCTGAGTGGGCGAAACAGGCAGGGTGAAGTCGTTCGTACCATCAGCAATGAAGTTGGCATTTGGATCGATCGGATTGGCACTGGTGACCAACTCACCACGTTCAGCGAAACCGATAATGAAGTCATCTAGGTAGACGCCTTCGAAATCGTTGTCTCTTGCTGCATCCAAGAAACCAGCACTGAACTGGAAGCGATCATCCTCTGATCCAAACGGCCCTGAGTCGTCGATACTGAAACCGGCAACACGAACCGTCGATCCCGCAATCGGAATTGCTGCGGTATCACCGCGAGTGAAACGATTCGCCAACGCCCGACGAACTTGGAATGCCACTTCCGATGTCGTCAAGAATCGACTTACCGATACGCGATTGTCAGATCCACCGCCAGTACTCGGCGTCACCGTAAACAGATTCGCTGGGCTCGCTGCAACATCCAACTCCGCCCCAAAGAATTCGACCAGATTCTCATCGGACCGAATCGCTGACTGCAAAGTAATGCTAACCGAGGCCTGATAAGTATCGACCTGGCCAGGCTCTGCAGAACCGGGGATGCGAGGATCGTAGCTATCATTTCCGCGACCACTGAAGCCGATGTAGATGACTCCGTCATCGGCAGTCGTCAACTGGACTGTATTGGTTGCAGGATTCGTGATCGAGGGGAGCACATCTCCGTTACTGTCGAAGAAACGAACAACCGAAGTCAGTCCAGGATTCGAGTTCAACTGCAAATCCACTTCAATGACCGCACCAGCCTTCACCTCTAAACGTTGCAAATCAACATCGTCGATATTCGTTGGAGGTGCCGCAGGGTCACTCACCGTTCCAAAGCGACCTGATCCAATGATCGTCAAGTTGCCGCCGGTGTAGGGCAGGGGAGTCGCTTCAAATATCAAATCGTTCCGTCCTCGAGCGACATTTGGATCATCGCTCGGGTCAGAGAAATCGAATCCATTGAACTCTGGATTCGGTGGCAGATTCCCTTGAATCTCGAGGGAAACGGTCTCGGCAATTTGGTTGGCAGTCAGCTCATCCAAAGTGAACCCAGGATTCGCGGCCAGCAAGTCGATTGCTATCTGAGGTGCAGTGACGGTGCGATTGCCATCGTCAAGGACGTAGTCTTGGCCATCGATTGTTACAATCGCGACTTCACTCGGATCGGTGTAGAGCTCCGCGAGGACCTGCCCTGAAGGGAACGAGATCGTTGGAGCCAAGTCGACGACGAACGTTTCGCCATCGATAACAAATTGCAAATCATCTGACTTTGCCAAGGCAGCACCGCTGATCACCCGCAGTGACTCTGACGTCGTTGCTGTGGTCCCTTGAGTCGAGAACTCGACTCGTAAACTCAGCCCCGATTTTCCGGCAAATTCACCGAGAGGAACCCTAGCTTGTCGCCAAGTTGAGTTGACGGAACCGTTGGTGTCGTACAACTGCTGGACATCAACATCAATATCGTCCGGCTCGAACGGGTCGTCCGCATCTGCATACGCTGGGAAAATAAATGGGTTTGGATCATCAAACTCATCATCGCCAACAAGGCTTTCCAGTGCCAAGTTGTTGGTCGCTACCAGATGTTCGACACCCTCACTGGTCGTCACGTAAACACGCAGTGCATCTTGGCCATCTATGGCCGAGGTCTCCATGAAGTAATTGAAATACAGCATTGGGAGGTCATCAGATGCATAGCCTTCCAAAGAGAAGGAATTGCTTTGGATCACACCTTTTGTGCCGCCTGGCACATTGAATGTTCTCTCGAAACCTCCGCCGTCCAGGCGAGCTTCGGCAGTCGGTCGCTCCACAGGATCTGGGTACAACCCGCCGAATGCCCCATCCTCGTATGTAAATGCCAAACTCGTGCCGCCATCAAAAGGAAGCCGAGCGTTATTGAAGAGCGGATCGATGCCGTGACCCAGATCGTCACCCCGAGTCCCCGTCGCGTGCCACATATTGAAATCAACGACACTGAAGTCCAGTCCTCTGGCACCAAACAGGCCCGTTGAAATTCGACTACGGCCGCCAGCGAAGACCGGCTGCAATTCACCACGCGTATTGAAGGCCAGGATGTCGCCAAAACCAGTAATCCCAAACAGCAGTTGGCTAAGTGCTCCGTTCTGGAGACTCACAGGGCCAGCACGTAAACCTTCAAAGTTGATACCAACCAAATCCGTCGCCGTATCAACATAGGTCCCAATTTCACGATTACCGTTCGTCAGCAGAGTACCAGCACCTACCCGGTACAATTCACCACGGTCGCTAACAGCAAACATCGTGTCATTGACAACCTCGATCCCCGTAATCTGCCCGCCCAACTGAATCCCACCAGCGGTCAGGTTGCCTGTCGCATTGAGGATAAAGCCATTTCCAATTGCGAGCGAACGGCCGTTTGGAGTGGCCGAAACATTGTTCAGTTTTCCTTCATCGGATGCCTGATTGACGGCAAGCGAGATCCGCTCGCCGATCGTTTCGACAGTGTCAGTTGGCAACAACAAAATGGCAATGTTGTCACCGTCAACGCCAGGCTCACCAGTTTGCGTGAGTGCTAGCGAATCAACATCCAAGCTCACTGCCGTCGGGAACGCGATTTGCGTCCCTGCATCGGAGACAGGTATATCCGTTTCACGTCGAATTACATCGGCAAGTTCAGAGATCAAAGATTGAGAACTAGTCGATTCACTGACACGCACCTCAATCGCTGAAGGGTTGTTTTTCCCTTCGCTACCCTCAATCGTCACGCCAGTCCCATCGACCGCCAAGCTTAGAGGTGCAGCATCGAAGAAGACCTCAGCGCCGAGTGACTGACTTGCGATCCCTTCCACGTTCGCGGTAATTTCACTTGCTAAGTCTTGGGCGATCGCGTCAATGTTCCGTGTCGTGCCAACAGGATCGACCAGCGAAATCGGGATATTATCGCCCTGCGGTGCGCCGAATCGGACAAATTCAAAGATGACTGGGACGTTATCTGTTCCCGCCACCGTGACCGTGGTTCCTTCATTCAAGAATCCAGCTGGCGTGACAGGGCTGAGTTGCAAACTCTGACCGGTATTGAATTCAAAAAGCACACCATCAATGGTCACCGTATCACCGTCACGAACCGGCTGGTTACCATTTGCGACCAAGGTGAAACCTTGATCGAACTCAAACGTCACTGCGTTCGTTACATCGGTTAAGACAAACCGATCACCATCGACCAAGCTCGGCGTCGCAATACCATTGCGGTTCACCTCAGTTGCATTCGTGATACCGAGCTGAGTCGCACGTGAGTTCAAGACGAACTCCGTGTCAATCTGACCAACTTCACGCGGAGTTGTACCGGCACCGGGATTGAATCGAGCGCGATCGTAAGATGGCCCATCGACTGCACCCGTCGCATCGTCAAATCGATAAAGAATATTCTCGAAGTAACTCAGACCGAGCCGGTCAATCGGCCGGTTGCCAACAAAGAACCCTCGCTCTTCACCAAACAATTCGGAAATGGAGATACCTTCGACCTGCACCCCGTCATCACTTTCCTGATCCAATTGATCGTTATTAGGATCCGTATCCTGCAAATGGAAGGTTTCGATTTCCATCACACCGACGGTGTTCAAATTGACTTCATCAGTCCCAGGCGTCTCAAAGGTGTTGATCCGCACGTACTCGGAGGAATCGTCGCCGATCTGAGATCCATTGTCGGTGTACCCAAACAGTTCACCGTTCGCACGGAACGCAACATCTCGAATCACGTTATCGTCGGTACCGACGAAACTGCCTAAACCGCCGGGCACATATCTTTCACCGGTAAATGGATTTACAACATGCAGTCTTGTACCTGTATTCACGTACAACATGACGTCGTCAAGGGAATAAGGAACGACGGCATCGTTGCCGAACAAGATCGGCAACTCTGGAGCCGATGCCGTTCCCCCACCGGAGAACCCAATCCGATCTTCAGCGATTCGATTGATGGAATCCAAAGGCTCAACCCGCAGCAACGGATTGGTGGAGTCGGCATCGAAGAACTGCCCCAATTGCTCGGGCACGCTGTCTTGATTGCTGATCGCAATAAAATAGGTTCCCTCATTCAATTCTGCGGAACCGATAAACGGATCGTTTGTGCCGAAGGACCCTCTCGATAAGTCACTGGCACCAACCAGATCTTGGGAGTTGGTCGCAGCCGGTGGCTGATCATCTGCGATGTTGCTATCTGTTCCCCACAACACGAGCTGACGTGCTTGATTGAAAACGTAAATGGCGGTATCTGCACGAGCAACGCCATCGGCATAATCAAGATCGAAGATCGTCGACAGATACAACTGAGCCGCATCACGCGTCAGTTGCTCATAGTTAATCGTGAATTGATACCAGTCAACATCGGTGCTGCCGTCCAGAATCCCCCCAACGCTCTTTGCCAATCGGTCACTGGCAAGCGGGCTGGCAGGGTTGTCCAACACAACATCCGCACCGGTCGGCCGAGGAAACAGAAGCGGGTTAGCACCCGTCACGGTGCTGGTATCGAATTGAGTTTCATACAGGCCCAATCGCTGAGCCTCAGCAAGCGTTTCATTGGGAGCCAGCTTCTCAAATTCATCTGCGGCGATCGGACTATGGGTCGGTCCACCAATCACTTGAACGCCATTTACAGCGAAGCGAACATCGCTGAATCGTACTTGTGTTCCGGCAAACACATCTGTCTCGCCGAGACGGATCTGCATTTGATAAGCACCGCTCGTCAACCCACCTCGCAGTTGACTGGCATCAATTAAAGAGTTGTCGCCGGACACGTCACTGTTGGCACTTCGAACACGCACGTGATAAAGGAAACGCTGCCCAATCGAACCGGGCAGGACCAGTCGCATCCCGGCATCACGCGGGTTGGTCGAATAATCGTCTTGGAAATCAGCATCAGGCGATCCAGGTGCAATCACATCAGGATTCAACGCTCGTGCGGCGGTTGGGTTGAATCCGCCCTCACCAATCAAGCGATCGGTGTCACCTTTGGCCTCTGACAACGAGTCATCCGACAGAACCCGCACAAAGCCGTTGGCATCAATCAGTTCAATGACCGTGTCCAAGCGAGAATTCGTGCGGTCGATGTCCAACCAAATCTCGACGCCTGCTTCGCCAATGAAGGAATAAACATCCAAATCACTTGGCTCCGCGATGGTCCCGTCAACGATGAACCCAAGTCGACGATTGTTGTCGCCAGAGGATTGATCGGGAGCCAACTCGCCGAGGAATTGTGACTGACTTGGAATTGGGTTTGTGTCGTTGACGAGCACATTGCCTAGGTTTGCTGGCTCCGTTTCACTGGTGATTGCAATATTGGCATCCGAGGCCGCTTCGCGAATCGTGATTCCATCCCAGATCCCAGGAGATGTCACCGCAGTACTCGTGTCGCTAGTCAAGTTTCGGATCGGCAGTCCGTCCGGCCCAATCGGCAAGCCGTTATTGTCCGTGTCGACATTCGCTTCGCCGTTCGGCGTAAATCCTGCCCCGACCGTGTCATCCGAGAGTGCTGTCAGCACGACAGGAAAATCAGGGTGACCGACGATTTGCAGGCTACCGCCGATACGATCATCGATGTCGATGTATTCGTCTTCGGAGGTTACCAATGTACCGCCCGCAACAATCCCCGCCTGGCGACGGTTCAACGTGTCAGGATCGTCGCCGTCCTGATTTTGGAACTTCATGACCAAAGAGCCACGAGCATCGCTTTGCAATCGCAAGCCACCCAAAACATGCTGATTCGGAATTTCGATCGTATCACGAACGACGTGAACGATATCGACATCATCCATCACCAACTCGGTAGCGACCTTTCCACCACGAACTTCCAAACCATTGATGGAAGCGAAGATCGGATCGCCATTTTGATCGACGACAGGATTTTGCAGCAGAGCATCGTTGCTGATGAAGTTGCGATTGGTTGGATCGTTCGGATCGACCGTGTTCAGTCGCGTTGTACCGATACGGTTACCGGAGATCATCGGCCCGGAGTTCCCATTCAGGTCACTCACACGCCCAAGCATTCCAGTGTTTCGTCCGGCATCGATCACTTCATCCGCAATGAAACTGTTCACATCGAACGTCAGCACTGGCCCGGTGTTATCAACGAACTCGTTGTTCAGCACGACCGGTTGCGATGCACGAACGAAAATGGTCCCGCTTGTGTTGTCACCTCGACCGACACGGTCAGATCGAACATCATCCGGATCATTTACGAAGTTTCGTCCGTCTCCGTTGATCTCTAGCCGACTGTTTGCAATCCGAAGGTCTGCTTGCAACGCTTCAATGACGTTGAAGGACCCAAAGCCACCCTCGATACGGGTCGAACCACCCCCGCCAGCCAAAGTCACGCGATCGAACGATGCGGCGGCACCATAGGCAATATGAACGCCACCCCAATCTCCTGGACCTACTTCCGTACCCTGTTCAACGGTACTGCTCGTATCAAACGACCCGCCAGCTCCATATCGAGCATCATTCAGTGACGTAAACACGATCGGCTTTTCATCGGTGCCTTCGGCGTACAGATGCCCGCCGAAGGTGACGTCAATACGAGAACCGCGAAGCTTAACAACGGAGCCTGGATCAATGACCAGACTTGGGTCCAAACGTCCAATTTGAACGTTATTGGGCACGATCGGTACTGTTCCAAACTCAGCCGTATCAACGAACGTTACATCGTTGGTATTCAGACGGGCGACTTGCAAATACGGACCGGAATCACCGTTGGCGTCTAAAGCGGCCCGATAAAGTCTCCGGCCGGCTAGGCCTTGCCCAGCAGGCACAGTCGGCAAACCGGTCAAACGAATTGAGCCAGCAGCACTGGCAGCGACGATCACCGACTCTTCGCTGGCCGCTGTTTCATAACCATTCGCGTCAACAAAGGTCATACGATACCGATACAAACCAGCCGGCACCAAACCGGCGACTCCCGTCGCGGCGGACCGGATCAGCGTTGCACCGGGAGCATCAATACCGGCATTTGGACCGCCGGGATTTCCCTCGATCGCCAAGTTTTCTGTCAATACGTGCACGATATCGGTATCGTCAATTCGTGCACTTACATTCAACTGCTCCAGGTTTTCCCCGGTTCGAGTTTCAATCCGAATGAACAAGCCATTGATGCTGTTGTCGACGATTTCATTGCCGCGAACGTGCGGCCCGACTCGCCTGACATCAGGAGTAAACGGTGCCGCTGCCTGGAAACGCTGCTCATCAAAACGTGTTTCGGCCAGACTGTCGGGGGTCGCTGCAATCGCTGCATCGGCAGAGTCTGAAATACGACTGTTGATGATCGTTGGCCGTGCCGAGGCCAATTCAATTGGACTAACAACGACTTGAGGACCATCGACCGCAACAGCCCCACCGCCGAATTGGATATCAGCGTATTGAATGTGATTCAAGAAGACCCCCGCCTCCTCAAGATTTACCCGACTGTCGTCTCGATTGTCGACATCGCCTCGGATGTCGATTCCGCCCCAATCGCCTGCTTCGGGGGAAGCAGATTGGCTCGTGAACGTAACCGTATTTCCGGGAGTACCGAGGACTTGGATCGATGTTTCGCTGCGGTCGGTTTGCGACGCCTCGGTAGTACTGCCGATGCCGATCCGACTACGACGCATCAAGAAAGTTGATCCGGCATCAACGACCAACTGGACGCCACGCGGCAGATCCAAGGTGGCTCCATCAGACAAAGGCAATGCCCGGTTGTCCAACCCGATTTGGTAGGTCCCACCGCCAACGACGCGAACTTGCTTCTTAACAAGATCACCTACCTGATCGTCAATCTGCTGCTCAGCATTAGCGATCGCGTCATCAATATTCGCAAATGGGTTCGTCGACATACCCAGCTGCCCACTACGGGCACCGGTGTACGCCTTATCAACGTAGACCGTATGGATCGGATCTGAGGGAATGAACCAGAAGTTAAATTCACCGCCAGCTTCGCCATCCGCGTCACCATCGAGTGGGATCTGCGACTGATCAACGATTGATCGCTCACCGTCTGCGTCAAAGGTGATCCTGAGCTCGTAATCACCTTCAGTGCGTCCGCCGATCCCGCTGCCACTGATTACCGGATCGTAAACGGTGTTGCCCGAAGCACTAACGCCGACCACGTAACGGCCAGCCGACAGTTCTAATTCGATTAAGGAATCGTTGCTGAAGTAATCGTCGTTCGCTGCGATTTCCTGGAACTTTCCATCACCGATGTCTTGGTACAGACGCAAAGCTGTGTCGAGCGAACTGGCGCTTCTGAGACGTTCAGCAACTGTCTGGACGCTGATCGAACCAGATCGTTCCAGCGAGAATTCATACAGGTCAACGTCGTTGCTCTCGGGCCGCAAGAGGTACAAACCGTTGACGATATCCGAAGGACTCGGGAACGCCGGTTCATTGTCATCGCCGGGATTCAAGACAGACACGGTTGCCTGAGTGACCGGCTGAGGCAAATGGTCAGCGTAGCCGTAACCCAACAACTGGCCGATACCGAGCATCGCACCACGGAAGAATTCCCCTCCTGTTTGGTCGTCGATCGATTCATCAAAATCTTGGAAATCCATCACGAGCAATTCGTTGCCCGTATCTAGGAATTCTTGGTCGTGCAAATAAGTATTGCCGAAGTCATCCAGCGGCCGGGTCACGACGGTCACACCACCCACAGCACTGTTTTCGACTGGCTGCGTTCCCGCACCATAGATTTCACCGACCGCGATCGAAATGAAGCGGTTCTCGGTTAATGGCTGTCCAGCATCATCCAACGGCACTCCATCAGTTTCCACGAACTGGACCCCGAGATACTCGCTGTAAAGCGACAGAACTTCTCTGGCACGTTGCTTTTGTTCGTCCGTGATCAGGTTGAAGTAGGTTTGATCAAGGTCGGGCTGGAACGACAACCCGCGGTTTGGATCATCCCCACGCCAGTTAGCCGTAAAGTCGTAGAAGATCGTTGAAATACCGTCTTCCTGGTCACCATCCACCCGCCAAACGTCAAGCGGGACGGTACGATCACGACGCGATGGATCATCGGGGCGAATGAACCGGACGCCCGGCATTTCGTCACCACCAGGAAAATCCAGACCATACACAGTTGGGTTTTCGATCGTCGCGTTCACAGTCAACGATTTGATTTCGCCAGCAACGCCGTTGATCGCATCAGTGAAGGTAATCGCATTACCCGGTTGATTCGGATCAGTTCCCGAGTCAACTGCCGTGACGAATGAATCGCCTGGCTCTTGTGTCAAATCGATCGCTTGGGGTGCCGAAGGCATCGCGCGGTCGGACCCTATCCGCAGGCGTGCCGAACCGGTCAGGAACTCACCGGGGTTATCGGGATCCTGGAGACGGGACATAGCGTTTGCAAATTCCAGCCGTGCGATCCGCGTTACGGAGTCAAAGGAAACGCGTTCTGGATGAAAACCAACATCATCGATGTTGCTGACGGTGTCTCGTGTGAAGACCAATTCGTAAAGGGTCGGATCCTCAGCGTTGCTTACCTGCTCATTTAGGTAAACCTCGATGACATTCAACTCAGGGCTAAGTGAGCCATTTGAGTCCCGGCGAACTGGTGCTGGCACGACCGCCGCTATCTGCGGGGCATTGTCGAGCGAAAACTTCGTCCCAAAATCAACACCATCGTTGAACGACTCACCCTCGAGATTCTGGAGTGCCAGAGGACCAGACCCAAAGATCTCGATTTGGTAAGTATCTTGAGGCAGTGGCTCAGCGAACCTGAACACGACTTCATGAGGCGTATCACCGAGGCCAACGTAGCCAGGATTCACAACGGTATCGGTCGCACCTGTTAAAACAAGTGGTGAAAACTGGGTGTCCAAAAGAGGAGTCGATTCCGACCCGGCCTCTAGTCTCGCAGTCAACAAACGGGACGAATCAGCATTGTTATTGAGCGCGGCGATCAGATCACCAGCAGTCGACTCCTGGCCGGCAGTCGAATCAAGAACGACTTGAACGGAGTTACCAGAGACAGTAACAAACGGCAATTGCCCGGGGACCAGACCTAGATCGGCGCGACTGACGGAGATGGAAGTTCCAACGCCGGCCTGGCCGCTGACCGTCGCAGTGAAGCGAGCTCGTAGCGCACTACTGGTTCCCAAGTCGCTCACGGCAAGTGCCGCATTCGCACCATCCAGCAGAACATCGACACCGCTACCAACCGATGGACCAATCGGGGCGAGCGACGGACCACTGATCTGGTCGACTTCGATGAGGGCCGACGCTGCAGGACTGCTAGCAACAGCGCTAATCAAATCCCGCACAACTGAGGGCCGATTGGGATTGTTGTTCAGTTCCAACGTGACGATTCGCCTGGTATCATCCACCGAGACAATGACCGCCTGTGAACCCGTTCCACGATCTTCACTTCGAAGACGAACTTCAATGCCGTTGCCGCGAACGCCACTTTCGGCCGAACGGAACTCTGCCAACACCGCCCCATCGGTGCCAAAGTCCGTGATACTCGAAGCTGATTCAAAGCTACGGTTGTCACCGGCCCTCGTGATGTTGATCCCGCTCGCAAGCGTGAGCGGATCCAAATCAGAATTGTCATCAAAACGGAAGATCAGCTCACGCGGCGAAGTATTCAGAACTTCACCACCGCGAAGCAGTGAGCCTTCGCTTTGCTGGATACCGACGAGGTCGGGTCCAGCCAAGAGTTGACGTTGCTCCAGCGTTTCTGATAGCAAGCGTCGGTCTTTGCGGCGACGTTTGTTACGCAGTCGGCCGATCGAATTGCGATCGCCTTTTTTGATAACGTTGCGAACACTCGGGTCACGGAGAGTCATCAAGCAGCCTCGTATTCAGGTGCCAAGTCAATTGGCTAAAAAATGTTTACTCAGTTCCCGACATGCCACTGAATCGTCCTTCGCCAGCAGCATGTCATCTTTTTTGAATCAGTTCTGACCGCCGCCTCGGGAAACGACGGTCAATATTTAAATCACGAAAAAGACGCGCGTCACATCGTGGATAAGGTGAAAGGAATCCAAAGTTTGGACCTGCCTCGGAGTGTAGTTAGGGCTCGCCATTACGCAACGAAAATCGCTTGCAGTACGGGGTTTAGGTCAGTTTGAAGCGATTAAAGGGTTTCTGTGGGCCCTCGGATCCACCGCTGATCCAACTCGCGGGTTTGACTGCACCAGATCTGCAAAAGTTCCGGTCTTGCGAGGTTTGATCTGCCGTTGATACGGTCCCCATCAACAAGCGATCGGCTCGGTGCCACTCGCCAGCCAGTCCACCACCCCACCGGATCACCCTGAATTATCTCGGGGGGATGGACTATGCCACCCTCGTCAGGAAGACCGCCCCAATGGCTGTGACGAACGCCCTTTGCCCTGCAAAACCAACAAAACACACCCCCAATCAAGGGGCCATTATAGTCGCCTTGCTGCTACTGCTTGCAGGCGGTTGCCAGTGGGCCGCAAGCAGCCAAAATACGACTGGGGCGCAGCTTTACGAGCAGGGCCAGTATTCCGCTGCGTTGCAGCAATTCCAGCAAGTCGTGGCAACCGATCCGGAAAATGCTGACGGTTATTACAATCTGGCCGCTACGAATCATCGCCTCGGAAACCAGCGTCGCGACCCCAATTTGTTGGCTCAAGCTGAATCTTTGTACAACCAATGCTTGGACCATCAACCCAATCACGTCGAGTGCCACCGCGGGCTCGCAGTGCTACTGGTCGATACCGGCCGACCTGACCGAGCCTTCGACCTAATGAAGAACTGGGCCGCTCAGAACCCGAACTATGCCGATCCGCTGGTCGAATTGGCCCGTCTTTACGAAGAAGCCGGGAAAAGTGACGTCGCGAAAAAATACTTGGAAGATGCCGTCCAACGAGATGCGGGTAATTCCAGGGCTTGGCTGGCCTTGGGGAATCTCCGAGAGCAAAACGGTGACCTAGAGCAGGCGATGAGAAACTATCAGCAAAGCCTCGCTATCAACAACATGCAGCCCGAAGTCTCCGAGCGGGTCGCGATGCTCAGTCGCCAAATCAGTGCGAATTACGAATCAGCCGTTGCTGCCGGACAAACTCAAATCGCTACCCAGCCGAACTTTCAAAGCGGAACCATGACTCGCTAGCCGAACCTGCAAAAGCATTGAAAGCCTACCAATTCGCTCTCCAGCATCCTCCAATCGCCCGTTTCCTCCACTCGAAGGGCGAATCGGCCGAATTTCGATTTCCTCCAGATTTCTCGCTTGTTCAACAGCAAATGCGACTGGCAAGCAGCCGAGGAGGATGAAAACCAGCTGGATTGATGAAAGTTGGGATCTTAAAAAATTGAGAACGCGATCCCTGACAAACGCCACTGCATCAGACCCCTGAACCACGCACACCCAATGAGGTAAATCCCGCAGAAGTCCCCCCGACTACGGGAAAAGCGACCAAACCAGTACATTCTCGGTCGACGAGGGGCCAATTTCACAGCCGAACGCCCTCCTTACCATTCCAAGCCCTCTCTCACCGCCAAACGCCATTTAGTCATGAAATCGATGGAAAAAATCGTGTCGCTTTGCAAGCGACGGGGCTTTCTGTTTCAGTCCAGCGAGATTTACGGGGGCGTCCAGGGTTTCTGGGACTACGGCCCGTTGGGGGTCGAACTGAAGCGTAATCTCAAAGACGCTTGGTGGAACGACATGTTGACCAGTCACAACGAACTGGTGACATCTGCGGACACTCCAAGCACCTATGAAATGGTGGGGCTCGACTCCACCATCATCATGCACCCACAAGTTTGGAAATGCAGCGGACATTTTGACCTCTTTCACGATCATATGATCGACTGCCGAGAATCCAAACGACGCTACCGTTTCGATCAGGTTCGTGGTCGCTGGGTTGAATACCAAGACAAGAAAATTTTCGTCGCCACGATGGCTGAGGCGGCAGAGGAAGCGGACGACGTACGCCGACGCGGGATGAAGTTTTTCAAACTGCGTAACAAAGATGCGGACAAAATGACGCTGGGTTCCGAATCGATTACTCTCGATCAACTCGATTCGACAACCGATGTCCTTGGCCCGGATGCAAAGAGCCTCGATACGCTGACCGAACCTCGAGAATTCAACTTGATGTTCAAAACCACCTTGGGTGCGTTGGGGGGCGAGGACGACGTGACGTTTTTGCGTCCAGAAACGGCCCAAGGTATCTTCGTGAATTTCAAAAATGTGCTCGATAGCAGTCGTGTTCGGGTCCCCTTCGGAATCGGGCAAGTGGGCAAAAGTTTCCGCAATGAAATCACGCCTCGAAACTTTACTTTTCGATCGAGAGAGTTCGAGCAGATGGAAATCGAGTTCTTTTGCCACCCCGACCAATCCCAAGATTGGTATCGCTACTGGCGAGATCGCCGATTGGCTTGGTACACATCGCTAGGGCTGTCGAGCGACTCGTTGATCATGCGTGAGCATCACACGGAAGAATTAGCTCACTACAGTATCGGAACTGCTGACATCGAGTACGCGTTTCCGTTTTTGCCCGAAGGAGAGTATGGCGAACTCGAAGGAATTGCCCATCGCGGGGACTTTGATCTTCGTAGCCATATGGAGGGCAAACTGGACCCACAGACGCCCAAAGGCCAACGGATGGAAGTCGAATTGGGTGCAGATGGCAAACCAAAGCATCGAGGCAGCGGAAAAGATCTGAGCTACCGTGATGAACTGACCGGGGAACGGTACATTCCTCATGTGATTGAACCATCTGCTGGCGCCGATCGAGGCGCGCTTGCATTTATCTGTGAAGCCTACAGCGAAGACGAAGCCCCCGATGAGAAAGGGAAGATGCAGACCCGAACGGTGATGAAGTTAAATCCCCGCTTGGCCCCGATCAAAGCGGCAGTCTTTCCGCTGGTCAAAAAAGACGGGATGCCCGAAGTCGCGAAGGATATCTATGGCGAACTCAAAAAGCACATGAACGTGTTCTACGATGAAAAGGGAGCCGTCGGCAGAAGATACCGCCGCCAGGATGAAGCCGGGACGCCATATTGCATCACAGTGGACACTGAGTCCCTCAGCGAGAAAACCGTTACGGTTCGAGACCGTGACAGCTTGCAGCAGTCACGCGTGCGCATTGATGACTTGGTCGCTGAGATTACACAACGAATTGAGTCTCACTAATTGGGGTGATCAACGGTAGCGAATGAAAACGCGAGCGAGAAGCAACCTGTCTGACTAACGCCGCGACACGAATGGAATTGGCATCAGGGCGGCTCGCTTCATCAAGCCAAAACGTCGTCTGATCGGGTCTTCGGCTAGCTGACATCGGAGAGCAGCGACAACTGCCGTGGCCCCTCAACCCGATAGCCAGCGCGGTCTATGGTCGAATGCCTCAACACAGAACCCGCCATTGCCATACCGCTGAGGAATGCACCTTCGATGCGGGATCCGTTGCACCAGTCACCGCAAGCACCCAAGCTAGAAACCGGATCCCAAAGGCACTCCTGCGACAGCGGGTTGGAGGCGACAGAGTATCGCCAGCGATGTGCTGTTTCATACTCGCTATCGGATAGCGATTGGCCAATCGTGTTCTCGAGAGCCGAACGCAACTTCTGCCTCGCTACGTCCGGATCCAACTCTAGATTTTGCTTGGACCATTCCGGTGAAGCGTGGGCGACGATGCAGGGCGTTTCGTTTCGCCCAGGCTTCCGATCGTTCCGAGAGATCCAAGATATCGGCCCGTCATTTACAAACGCACCATCGAACGGAAGTGTCTTCAGTGATTTCGCTGCGACAAGCAGGGCCCAGCAAGGATCCACCTCGACCTCACCGACAAGATCAGCAAAATCACTTTCCGCAACCAACGGGGAGGCCTGAGCAGGAGGGCAATTCACAATCACTGTGTCATACCGACCTTGTTCTTGCCCCTCATCATCCAGCAGAAGCCACTTTCCATCCTGTCCGCATAGCAAGCGATCGATCTTCACACCGTGGGACACTTTTAGATCTTCCGCCAAATGCATTGCGACCGCGTTCATTGAAGGGACTCCGACGTAACGCGGTGTCCCCAGCTTCTCTTCGATCACCTCGCCATCCGATCCAAGCTCGACAATACGTCCCATCCACGGCTCAACAAGACCTTTTAAAATCCAACACTGAACGTATCTAGAGAACCGTTGGTCTTTGGCGGTGAAATATTGAGCTCCGTGGTCAAATGTGAAATCACGGTCGGGTACGCGGCGCGTTGCCAATCGCCCACCAACGCTGCGGGATTTTTCCAGAACGGTGACATCAATTCCGTGATCGAGCAAAGTCCGACCACAAACCAACCCTCCAATCCCAGCGCCAATCACAGCGACTTTTGGAAGCTTCGCTGCGATCGGGCGATCAACGACACGAAGGTATCGGTCCAAATCAATGCGTTTCAGGTGGTCATCAGCAGAACGCTCTCGAACCATTCCCGTCACTGGTTTTTCGGGTTTGAAAGGCCGATCGAATTGGCCAAAGCACCACAAAACGCCGCCGTAGCTGCTGGGATCGCGTCCATCCAACGCGTACCGATGGTTTAGATCCATCGTCAGACGCATCGCTTTGGCAGGCGAACTAGCCCAATGCAAGAAAGCTTTTCCCCAAGTCATGCGTACGTTGTTATGCATCTCACCATGTTTGAGCAAACCCCTTTGGCAAGCGTCCCAAAGGGGATGGTCGGATCGCCCCCGCGCCAACTGCTCCCATCCATAGTTCCCGGTTCGAGGGTCGCTTGCGTGTTCCTCCAACGTCCTCTGCGCCCAGCTCGGCAGCGAGTCGATCGAATCAATCACATCGATGTTGTGGTAACAAAAGTGAAACGAAAGCTCTCGCCAAATCAATAATTCATCCAGAAATTTCTCGGCGCCTCGCTCGTGAGCTTCACGAGCAATTCTCATTGGACTCACCATGCCGAAGTGCAGATACGCACTCATTCGGCTGACGCCATGATGATTCGCAGCGTCATTGCGAAGGTTCGCGTATCGGTCCAGCCCATGCTCTTTAAAGCTCTCCCACCGAGCGTAGCCTGCACGAGAACCACCCGGCGTGTCGCTGACAGGAGCAATCGCGTGGTCGACCTTCGATCGTCCAATCAATTCCGACAACGATGCAGCTTGCAAGTCGAGAGGCTTGAATGGCAGCGATCCTTCGTAAGCCTCGCAGTCGAATGTTTGCTCTTCATAAGGCATCCCGACCCGCTCTGCGTACATATGGCGGGTTGCATCGCGAAATTCGTATGCTCGGATGTAGGCCTTCTTCACCATTGGAATCGGCAAGACGCAGGATGCATCAACCATAGCGATCGGTGTTTTCGTTCCACTCGCCAACCGCTCCATCCATCCTTCCAGCGGCTGGACCGGCATCTCCTCCGAGACCAACACCGCTGCCTGCCTCGTGAGCGTCCGAAGGTGTGGACCCCGATCACCCTGCTGCTGCAAATGGAAGAATGCCGGTATACCCCGGTCGGCCAATTCCCGCTGAACATCCCGATGCCCCTGCAGAATGAACGCGTGGTACCGGTCCGAAGCGTAGGGATAGTCTTCGGATAAGCCGTGATAGACCAGGAGAGGCAGGCCATTCTGCCGGGCGAGACAAATCGCCACGTCAAGAGCTGGATTTTCGTGACACCGTAGCGCGTTGTGCATCCAATAGAGCACGAAGTCGCCGGGTGCCCGTGCACCCACGTCGGTGGGACTCACCCGCCAACGAAAGCGTTCATCCAGATGCTTAGGAAGCGAACAATGCACAAAAAATCTCCGGGTTTCTGTTTCGCAAGAGTTTATGCGTCAGTCAAGCCTATGCCAAACGAACGCAGCTGGCAGACTATTCCATCAGAATGCCTTTACCGAATGAGGTGTCGAGCAATTCGTCCCCGAGGCAACCCATCCTCACACTTAATCGTCGCGAGTCCTTCCCGGTTCAAGACACTTGACGCCGCCATACGACCACTTAGAACAGCTCCCTCCATCGTCGCAGGCCATCCTGTTTCAATCCAATCGCCTGCTAGATGCAACCAAGGCAGCTGGGTTTGAGCTGCGGGCCGCAATGCTTCGACCTCAGGGCGCACAGAAAAAACCGACAATGGGTCGGTCACAATACGACTTCGCAACAATTTCGCGTTCCGCGCGGCGGGGAAAGCATGACGAATCTCAGCTACCACGGATTGTACGAGCTCCGTTTTTTCCATTTGCCGCGCCTGCTGGGAAGCACTGATCACAATCTGGTAGTAGAACGACTGATCTTGGTCTGATTCTTTTTCCCATGGCTGCCGAAACATCCATTGCGAAATCGTGCCAACCATTACAGCATGCTGCTGATCCGTGAATTGTCGATCGAACCACAAATGCAATCCACTGATCGGGGAGGAGGGAATTGCCGCGAAAGCTGGTGCATCGGGAACGAGCTCCGGCGACAGCAATCCTTTCGTCGCATACCACGGAACCGCCACGACAACATGGTCCGCAGGAATGACTTCGCCATGCTGTGTTTGAATCGCTACCTTCGGATCTGACCGGAGTTGCTTGACTGCGGTTTGCGTGGCGACCGAGACCCCCATCGACTCAATCGCCTGACGCAACTCGCGCCCAAACAATTCAGCGAGCGGCTGTCGTGGCACCAGCACATCTGAGGCCCCGACAGAACCTGCGAATCCATCGACGAAAACCTTTCGGGCAACGGCCATGGAAACCACTCTCGGATTTTCGCCCAAGGCGCTCACAAGGATCACGTCCCAAAACTCGCGGATGGTTGCGGACTCTTGGCCAGCAGATTGAAGCCATTGGTGGGCCGTCTGACCAACCAAACTTTCGTTTGGTGCTCGGAATAATTTCAACATCGCGCGGTGAATCTGACGACGTTGACGGAGCGTCAGAAATCGTAGCGACGACAACGCCCCGACGAGATGAAATGGCGCCGGCAACCACCGCGACGGCGCGAACCGACTTGGTGGATGATCCGGATGCAAAAAAAGAAGCTCCCTGTAACGATGCAATTGGCCACCCAATCCGCGCCGGTCGAGCAGCGAAATTAAATTCGCACAACAGCCCATCGCAACATGTTGGCAGTAATCAACAGATTCTCCGGTTGCCGGATCGCTGAACGATCCCGCTCGCCCTCCGACTGTTTGTTTAGCTTCTAAAACTCTGATCTGGAATTGATCAGGGTACGCATCCGCAAGGGCCTCGGCCGCTGATAAACCGGCTAGGCCTCCGCCGACGATAACAATCCGTTTGCGCGGCGTTTCGGTAATCGCGTTCACTTTGCTCTCTCTGCGTCATCCACCCCAAATGGCGGGACAGGCAACCGACGAAACATCGGCGGAAAAAAATGTTGAGAAACCAAACCCAAACGCTCCGCCGTTGAGAGTCGTATCCTCCGGCGTGTGACAGCTGCAGGATCTTCCGCGATATGGTCCAGCAATTTGCGATAGGTCCGCCACATCATGCTGAACATCGGGCGGCCATCAGGGTTGAGGGAATCCCACACCTCCCAACCTGAACGAAACAACCGCTTGGCCCGTTCAACCTCATCTAACAGCAAGCAACAAAGCCGATCGTCACCCCTTGGGGAAAGCAGGTCATCTTCACTCAACCCGTGCTGTTCGTAATGTTGCCGTGGCAGATAAATACGCCCGCGTTCGGCATCTTCGGCTACATCCCGCAAAATATTGGTCAACTGAAACGCGAGGCCACAATCGATTGCCGCAGCGGTAGGCAAAGGCCCATCAAACTCCCAAATGTGCAAACAGGCCAAGCCCACAGCCGAGGCAACTAGGTAACAGTAGTGTTCCACCTGCTCGTAGGTGTCAAACCGAGTTTTTTGTTGATCCGCTAGAACACCGTCAACGATCTCAAGTAGGTATCGAGACGGTATTCCATACCGCTGCACGGCATCTCGAAGTGCCGGAAAAACCTCTCGTGCGCGGCGATGGAGGTCGACCGGCCACTCGCGAGTCGATCCATCGGGCCCCAAGTCGAGTACGCCCTCTGGTAACACAACCTGATCGAGCGGCCCCTCACCGATCAAGTTGATCGCTGCAGATTTCCGCCACCAATCGAGCTGTTTAGCTCTTAAAGCCGCCGGTTGTTCGCAATCACCCAAATCATCTGTTGTCCTTGCGAACGCGTAGAGCGCCCACATCGCAGCCCGCTTCGGCGGAGGCAGCAACCAAAAGGAACGATAGAAACTGCTTCCGCTCCGACGCGAAATGCGACGAACTTGACGGTAGCTATCGGCGAGGGAAACGGCAGTCGACATAGACGGTAAGCATACCTGATTGGACCGAAATGGAATTGTCCGCCACCTGCTTCGTTTCCCGCCAGCATCCAGAGCGAACGCACGCGGCTGACACAAAAACAGAATACCGCAACTTATTGAGCTTTTCCCGTGACAGTAACCGACAACAAGTCGTTACCGCCGAATTTTCAATGAAAACCTCAATCGACCATCAAGCTGTTGATCACAAAATTCGGGTCATGGCGCGGACTAACAGCCAACTCTGCCGCCACTTGCTAACCGTCGGGCGGCGTGACAACACATCGAAATCAATTTTTCGAATCGCTGCCAGTGTTTCCAATCCGCCGTGGGCGAACAATTTCACATCGCCCGCCAACCAACCGGGCACGGTTTTTGTCAGCGGAAGTCCGCGCCGAAAGTATTGCTCGGCGCGGTCACACTCACTGGCCAACAATTGACGGAGTTGCGGTGATGTTGCGGATTGTCCGACCATCGACTCATCGACACCAAAGCGTTCCATCTGGTCCAGCGGGAGATAAATCCTGCCAATCTGATAATCTCGTGCAACATCCTGCCAGAAATTCGCAAGTTGCAGACCGGTGCAGATTTCATCGGAAAGCCGCCCGTTCTGAGAGTCGCAGCACTCACCGAGTTGCAACACCAGCCGACCAACCGGGTTGGCCGATCGACGACAGTAATCCAACAATTCATCAAAATCGCTGTAGCGACTTTTTCGCTGATCTTGACGAAAAGCATCCAGCAAATCGTCAAACAGGCACTTGGAAAGATCGAACTGCCGAATCGTGCTGGAGAGGGCAAGAAAGAGCGGATTTGCCGGCTGACCCTGGTAGGTTTGGTCCAAATTGACTTGCAAGGCAGCAAGCCGATCCAACGCTAGTTGAGGTGAAGCCGATTCATCTGCCAAATCATCGGCGGTTCGACAAAAAGCGTAAAGGTTGTAAAAAGGTTGTCTCAGTCGGGCAGGTAGCAACACACTGGCGACGAGAAAGTTCTCATAGTGAGAACGCGCAAGTCGCCTTGTTTCCTGCTCGGCGGCTCTCAGTTCGTCACCGGATGCCGCCGAACCCACCGCTATCCGCTCGTCAAGACACGCCCGATTCAGGCTAGAGACTGGATTCAGGTTAGACGCCGAGGCGACCTCACGGTTATCGTTGAAATCGTTCACAGCAAAAATCACCACATCCACGAGATACGCATGAAGATCATATTGGCGGCACCGCGAGGTTTCTGCGCGGGCGTGAACATGGCAGTCGATTCTCTCGATCTAACGCTACAAAAATTTGGACCGCCAGTATACGTATACCACGAAATCGTACACAACCAATTCGTTGTCAATAGCTTCGTGGAGAAAGGGGCGGTCTTCGTCGACTCAGTCGATGAGGTCCCCCCAGGCAGTGTCCTATTATTTTCTGCACATGGTGTTTCGCCTGAAATCCGCCAAGCGGCTCGCGATCGCAACCTCACCGCCTTGGATGCAACCTGCCCGCTGGTCACAAAGGTTCACCTCGAAGCAATCAAGTTCGCCAAGGCTGGTTACACCATTGTCTTGATCGGACACGAAGGACACGATGAAGTGATCGGGACCATGGGTGAAGCACCCGAAGCAATCATCTTGCTAGAGGATGCCGACGGAGTCGATCAACTGCAAGTATCAGATGAATCGAAGCTGGCCTACCTAACTCAGACCACGCTGAGTGTGGACGATGCCAACCGTATCATCCAACGCTTGAAACAACGGTTTCCGAATATTGAAAGCCCGCCCAAAGAAGATATCTGCTATGCGACTCAGAATCGCCAAGAAGCAGTTCGCATACTCAGTGATCAAGCAGATGTGGTCGTGGTACTTGGCAGCCAAAACAGCAGCAACAGCCAACGCTTGCGTGAGCTCGCCTCGGATAAAAAGATCCAGGCGCACTTAGTCGATGGACCACAAGACTTGTCCGTCGATTCTTTCCATGCCGACCAGACTGTCCTGATTACTGCTGGGGCGAGTGCACCTGAATCAGTGGTCCAAGAAACAGTCGATTGGTTGGTCAAGCGATTTGACGCGACGGTCGAATCCCGCGAGATCCGAGAAGAAAACGTTAAGTTTCCGCTTCCGAAACCACTGCGTCCGAGCAAGCAGACAGCGAAGGCACCAAGTGATGCCTCGGCGGATAAAGCTTGACCGTCGAAGTGTGTTGATCCTGTGCCGTTGCTCAAAATAGACGAAGCCCAATGGAACCATCTTTTCTCTCGTTAATCCCAGCACTGGTCGCAATCAGTTTAGCATTTATTACTCGCCAAGTCCTGTTAGCGCTTTTTTTGGGCATCGTTTCAGGCGGACTCGTGATGTGGTACCAGTCGAATGACATCACACAAGCCAACATCGTCAAGAATTTATTTTTACCCGCTCTTGGCCAAGAGTCATACGCAACCATTCTGCTGGTTTATTTATGGTGCCTCGGTGGCTTGATGGGGCTTTGGGAGAAATCAGGCGGAGCCTTACACTTTGCGAAAGTCGTTGGCGGCAGGATCGCTGTGGGCCCGCGCTCATCCCTCTTTTTTGCTTGGCTACTCGGTTGTGTCTTTCATCAAGGTGGAACGGTCAGCACCGTCCTGGCGGGAACAACGGTCAAACCGGTTGCCGACAAGCATCGCATTTCCCACGAGGAATTGTCTTACGTCGTTGATTCAACTGCGTCACCCGTAGCGACCATCCTGCCTTTCAATGCCTGGCCTGGATTTATTGCCGCTTTAGTGGCCGGAACCGTTCCCGAGGTAATCCCTGACGAAGTCGCGAGCCTCAAATTTTTCTTTTCAAGCATTCAGTACAACTTCTACGGAATCTTGGCAGTCAGCTTTACCCTCTTGTTCGCGTTGCATCTCTTGCCTTGGATGGGGAAACGCATGTCGGCAGCAAGACAGCGCGCCCGCAGCACCGGAGAACTGGATCGCGAAGGCTCCGCGCCGATGCTCAGCATGCAAACAAGTGATTTGAATCCGGAAAGTCAGCTTGCGACCGGCTACACGCCAAGCCTGTGGGACTTTTTCATCCCGCTCGCCGTTTTACTCGGCTTGGCCGTTCTCCCCTACATGCTGTACAGCATTAACTTCATCAACGAAGCTTTCATGGCCTGCGTTTTGTCAGCAATGGGAATCGCAGCGGTTCGTGGCATGCCATTGGGAGATATTCTGAATGGATTCGTGAACGGCTGCAAAACGATGACGATCGGAGCGATCATTCTTGGACTGGCTGTCACCATTGGATTCCTCGCAAAAGAATTACGAACAGCGGACTACTTGGTGACACTACTGGGTGACCAGTTGCCGGTCGTCGGATTGCCGGCAATTCTGATGTTATTGTGCATGGGCATTGCCTTCTCTTGCGGGACCAGCTGGGGCACTTATGCAGTTGTATTCCCCGTTGCCATGCCGTTAGCGTGGGCTGTGCATCAAGATCCTACTTATCTATCCATCTGCTTCGGCGCCGTCTTGGGAGGTGCAGTCTTCGGTGATCAATGCTCGCCGATCTCCGACACCACGATCCTGGCGTCGATGTTCACCGGATGTGACCTGATGGATCATGTGGCGACTCAATTGCCATTGGCACTGGCCGCTGCGACTCTAGCCGCTGTGGCCAGCACGCTTTGCGTGATTGTGTTCGTGTAAAGCCCGAACCTGATGCAATCCAATCATCTCTTCCAGGTCAAGAAGGATATGCATTGGATCATGAGTTCTATTAAACGGTCCGCTCACAAATATCCAACCAGCATTATTCCGCGCATTCGAATTCGCATTGGCCAACCGGAAACGGCAAAATTCGCACGGAATACAAAGTCAACACTGGTCAGTCACCCAACCTCGCACCAGGACAGCAGCGATGATCGAAACATTAATCCCAACCGGTGAAGCAACCGCGATTCTGCCTGCAGGTGATCGCCATTCACCCGTCAAAGTTTTTGGAAATGAAGCTATCCGCAGCACGTTCGACCAGCTTTGCCTGCAACAGGCAATCAATTCTCGCTGTGCACCGGGTGTGACCGAGGTCGTACTCAACCCCGATGCCCATTGTGGCTACGGTGCTCCAATCGGTTGCGTGTTGGCCTCGCCGACCCACATCTATCCTGGACCGGTCGGATTCGACATCAAGTGCTCAATGAGCTTGCTGCAGACCAACCTTCCCCAAGAAGCGATCGAAGATCGAAAGGTGCGTCGCGAATTGATTCACGCGATCTGCCGACGCATTCCAACCGGTGCCGGCAAGGGCTCCCGCCATGTACCCGACAGCCGAAATATTAGCGAACAGGTCGGATCCGCCGCGATGGTTCATGGTGCTTCAGCCGATGTTCTTGATTCATTGAACATTCCAACAGAATGGGCCGGTCGCTGCGAAGATGCGTTTCATCGTGGCCACGATGATTCAATCACCGCACTTCAGCTTCGCTTAGATCATCTGCACGCGAATCGTGGATTCAAGAATTTCCGTACCAAAATTGAACAACTCGGCTCTTACGGAGGCGGAAACCACTTCGGTGAATGCGAGGTAGTGGAACTCGGGCCTGCCCCCGCAGCCAAGAAAACAGCGGAAGTTTTTGGATTACAAGACCGCAAGGTGGCATTCTTATCTCATTGTGGTTCTCGCGGCGTCGGCCACCAGTTGGCCAACAGCCACTTCAAAGCGCTTGAGCAAAAGTTCACGGCTTGGGGTGTCCCGTTCCCTGGAGGCGACAAGCAGTTGGTCTACGCCCCCTTGGGAACTCCAGAAGCTGACCGCTACCTGGACGACATGGCGCTCGGTGCCAACTTTGCAACCGTCAACCACTTATTGATTAACGCGCTAGTGCTAGAGGCATTCCAAGAAGTGATCCCAGGAACCACCGGCGGGTTGGTCTATTTCATCAGTCACAACATTGCCCGCAAAGAGGTTATCAACAAGCGTATGACTTGGGTCCATCGCAAAGGTGCGACACGTGCGTTCCCCGCAGGCCATCCCGCACTGCGTGACACCCCCTTCGCGGAAACAGGACATCCGATCCTGCTGCCGGGAAATCCGCAAGCAGGCTCGAGCGTGATGGTCGCTGCCGAGGGAGCCGAGGAAAGTTGTTACAGCGTCAATCACGGTGCCGGTCGAATGCTTGGTCGCAAACGGGCGATTCGCGAATTGGATCAACAACAGGTAGATGCGTCGTTTGAACGAGCCGATATCTTGACGAATTGCCGCCGCTACCCGAAAGACGAAGCGCCGGCAGCGTACAAGAATTTTGATCAGGTACTCAAGAGTGTCGCGGATGCTGGCTTGGCAACCGAAGTGGCAAGATTGCGGGCACGATTTGTGATTAAAGATGCCAGCGGTGCCGACGACTAAGCCAACCGACTTTGTGTCAGCAACGAGGAGTCGCCCACGTCGAAATGATGCCCAGTTGCCCCATACTCAGTTGCCCCATACTCAGTCGAGTGAGCCGACCCGAATCTGTTTAAGCATTGCGTCGGTCCCGGGATCGTGACCTTGAATCATGATCGTACCGGGATCGGTGCGCAAACCACGTCGCGGGTTCACATCAGGTTTACGGTCATCGGTCCAGTCACTGACCTGCACTCCAGAGACCCAGGCCGCCATTCTCGGACCAGCAGCGACCAGCAATACGGATGTCCATTGGTCGACTTCGCCCATCACGCCCCGTGCTTGCTGGCGGCGAAAAATCCCGCCCGTTCCATGGTCGGCTGGTGTTAAACGATTGCCATCCTGCAATTCATTCGAAAGTTGACATTCGTATCCCATCATTTCATCGCCAGGAATACATCGAAAGAAAATCCCCGAATTCATTTCCGGTGTTGGCAGCTTGTATTCCGCCAACAGTGCAAAATCGCCAAAAGATTGCTTCGTTTCCAACTGGTTCCTTCCACCCTGCACGTGCAACCAACCTTCGGTCGTCGTTGAAAAACTGCCAGGCATCTCCGGATAGGTCGTCCACTGGCTCAACCCTTCGTCCAACAGGCTTTTCAAACCAAGTGGCCGCAATTTGACCGCTCGAAATTCGACTCGACCACGATTGTGTTGCAACCCGATGCGTCCAGCCGGTAAAGGCTGGGGATCGTTGTAGTCACAAACCAATTGCTCATCAACGGAGACTTGTAGGTGCCCACCCTCTAATCGCATTCGCATTGTTCGCCACTGCTGAAAAGACTGAGGTGATTGGGACTCAGCCTTGATCCGCTTGACGATGCCCGCAGTCGGAAAAGGATTATCATCCGGTGCGATATTGACCTCATAACAATCAACCGCTGGGTCAGTGGGCTGAAGCGGTGTCCGCAAGAAAACACCACTGTTTGTCTCCGGGTCAGCCTTGAACTCTACAACTAACTCAAAGTCTCGCCAGGGCAGGGTAGTGCATAGCAGAGCCTGCTCGCCACCATCAACAACCAGCTTGCCGTCTTCCACTCGAAAATTCGCGTCATTGGTTGCTTCCCAACCAAAGAGAGTTTGCCCATCGAACAAATGCACCCAACCTTCGGCAGCTTCTTTGGCTGGCAGCCGCATGGCAAGCAAAGCGTCGATATCAAGTTCAGTGAGCGGGTCAATCGATTCGATGATCGCCTCGTTCGCTGTCTCCGCCGCCACACCGTCGGCTGGAGCAATATTCTCAGAAGCCGCCGTCTCTGCGCCCTTCTCGCGGTTGCAGCCGAAGACCACCAGCAACCAACACACACACAACCCACCTGCGAACCGATTGTTCATGAGACTATTCATATCCATATCGAGAAAAATATTCTTTCCATGCCTCGCGAATCATCATCTCGGTCTGCTCCGAGAGTTGATGTTGATTCGTTTTGTATTGCCGATGCTCACCGGTTGCCCATTGTTCAATCTTTGCCTTGGCGGAATCAAAGTCGCTTAATCTCAGCGTCTCGTAGATGCGTTGGAGTGAATCAACGGGATCACGAATTAAGTCTTCGTAGCGAATGTCGACAATTCGGGAAGGATCGATTGCTTCACGCTGTTGGTGAAATGCAGCGTACATTCTTTGCATACACTGCACTACATACGACTCTAACTGCTCATGCTGAGGCTTTTGCAAGGCTTGGACCTCATCCAATCCACGCCATAAGCGGCAAGTGGAAGGAAACAAGTTTCTGGGATCTCTAGCAATGTGAATGAACTTAGCATCTGGAAACTCTTTCGCCAGGTAAGCGATTCGTCCGGTGTGAGTCGGGCTTTTGATAATCAGCGGGCGACCGGTCGCGGTACTAACAGTAACAAGAAACCGCTTCAAAGCCTGAAGCCATTTCGCAATGCCTTCCTTGGACAGCCCTTCGAAATCCAAGTAGTCCATATCAACCGGAGGATTATTGGGGAATGCGATTCGGCGATAGGGAGAAGGCTGACCCATCGTCAACAGCGCGAACTCGTCTTCCTGGGGCCGATCCCAGCCAGCATCCATATTGTCCATGGGACGCTTTCCGGGCAGCAACCAAGATGCAAAACGACGAAAGAACCACTCAGTTACCAGGAAATGTTCCGGGGCAAAGCACTGAAAGGTTGACGGGCTGCTGTATCGCTCGTCTTTAACCATTAATTCGTGCAATAACGTCGTTCCACTGCGCCAGTGGCCGACAATGAAGACCGGAGGGCCATGCAGCTCACCAGCGGCGATTTTCCGTCCAAAAAGTGCTGTCTGAAGCAGCGAGAGAAACGCATTGGTGGGAGTGGCAATCGAAACAATGATCACCATCGGCAGACGGCTGACACCGAAGCGAAATCGTCCCTCCCGCAAAAGACGCCACCAAGTCTTGGGCCGCATTCCATGCCAAAATCTCGGAGAGTAAAAGGGATAATTATGAAATCCGCCCGTTTTCGCGGCCCCTGAGGTCTTCGCGGCTAAAGAAGAAGCATCGCGGCCGCCAGAATCACGAATTTTTCCGGTGCTTGCCAAGCTATCCGTAGATCCCGCCTCGACAGCGGACCGGGGGTCCGTCTCGGAATCTCCTGTATTCGTCTGCGATTCGGTCAAGAAATTGTCATCGAGCGAGGGGATCATACGGAACCAAAGCCTGCCCAACACTGTAGTTGACTATCAGACGAGCGTGCAGCGGGATATCCTGCTCAAAGATCACTGGGCGGCCAAGTAAAATTTGCGAGACCTCTCAAGATCTGACTGTTGGATCGTCCCCAAACACCCAGGATCGTCCCCAAACACGCTGGATTGTTCGCAAAGACGCGGTCAAACCGTCGTCGGGAATCGTCCACCAATCCTCCCCTACCAGCCTTTCCGCACGGAAAACGGCGATTCCAGATGCCCATCACCGATTCTGCTGCCGAAGATTCCTCGGCCGACGAACTGTCCATTGCCGACCTTCAACGGCACATTCGTCACATGTATTTCGAGAAAGATGCTGCCAGAGGGGTGGACGGTACCTTCATGTGGTTAATGGAAGAAGTCGGGGAACTTGCCTCGGCCCTTCGAGGGGACGATCAACAAAACTTGGCAGAGGAATTTGCGGACGTCATCGCGTGGTTGGCGACCATCGCTAATGTGGCACAGGTCGATCTCAATGCCGCGTTGCAAGCCAAATACGGTCGTGGGTGTCCCGGCTGTAGTCGATTGGTTTGCGAGTGCCCCAATTCGGAAAAACCATAGCCGATCGCAATGAACTGTGACCGCACCGCCATGAACAAGCTATTACCCTTCGGCTCCGATCCACTGATCGCGATCTTTCTGTTCTTATCCCTTCTTGGGATATCTGGAATGAACGAGGCAATGGGTGTGGACTTACAAGCCGGGATTGAGGGGCATTATCGAGTCGGCCACTGGACTGCCGTGCAATCGCCCGAAACAGCGTTTGACTCGATCGAAACGCGGGATGGTGATGGCGTTGAAGTTCGGTACCGAAAATCGGATCCGCTGGGCCAATGGGGTTATGTCATTCCTGGCAGTGAAGCAGCCCCACTGATGTTGCGTCTTGGTGAAGACGTTGTCGCCTCGACGCGTTTCCCAACGATCGGGTCACCGTCACGGGGCCCAGCGATGATCCCGCTCGAAACGCCATGGATTGTTGCACTAGGCGATCCGTTGGGCGTTGACCAAATCGGCTACAACGAGATTCTCGGCCGTGATGCGGTTCTCGCCGTTTCGATGCCCAAGGACCCACAGGGGTTACCCGATTCTGTGCTCGGATACGATGGTGTCGATCTGATGATGATCGGAGGCTCCGGCATCGACCTTTTGCGAGAGTTAAAGCCCAACCAACAGCGAGCAATCAGCACTTGGATCTCTGAAGGTGGACGACTGTTTCTCACTCTCGGTGAGTCAGCACCTGAGCTACTTAGTGTTGCTCCCTGGCTAAAGGATCTGTTGCCACTGCAGGAACTGGTCACTGCGAATATCGACCCCTCGGCTTTTGAAACGTTTATGTCGTCTCAGTCTCGTTTGGAACCATTCCGTGGAATCCAGTTGCCGAGCAACAAAGGACGCGTGTTGTTAATGGGACGAACGACGCGACGCGTCAGTCTTCCGGTCGCTGTTGAGTACAACGTCGGCTTTGGTCGAATCACAACTGTAGCCGCTGATTTAGAAACAGACATCTTTGCCGAGTGGCCCAATCGTTTGGAGATGATCGTCCGGCTCACAGGTTCCACTCTCAAACCAGAGCAAGAAATGGTCAGCCGAAAGGTGAGGTCAACAGCCTTCGATGATCTGGCGGGACAACTTCGATCCACTCTCGATCAGTTTCAGATCCAACGCAATATAGGTTTCTCGTTCGTCTCGTTGATACTGATGGCCTTGATTGCCATGATCGGGCCACTCGATTACTTGTTGGTCAATCGTGTTTTGGGGCGGCCCCTCCTTGGCTGGATTAGCTTTCCGATTGTCACCATTGGATTATCGATCATGCTGATTCTCCAAGCTCGTCCGATCGAATCCGCTCCCACCGCGATGACTACCACTTCAACCGCTGCGACCACGTCAAACGAGGCCGTGCGATGCAATCGGATTGAGATTTTCGACATCGATTCGGTCCAAGGAATCGGCCGGGGTTTTACAGCAAGTTACCTCTACTCACAGGAAGCATCTCGTTTCGATGTTCAAGTCGATCCGGCACCGACGCTGATGTCGCTCACTGACAACGTAGAGGAAATCCTGAGCGTACCTTTCGGATACCCTGGCGCACCGTTTGGCGGCATTCAGATCGCCGTGGAGGACAGTCGGCTTCCCGTTTATTCATTGGTTTTAAACGAAGGTAGTTCATCCAATTCTTCGCTGAGGTCAGTCCTACAGGACATGCCACTCGCCTCACGAAGCAGCAAAGGCCTGAGCACTCGCTGTCGCTTCCGTCCCCAACTGATCAAAACCTCATTGGAGCACCGCCCGGGTAGCGAACTACTGCAGGGAGAACTGGTCAATCCGCTGCCGTTCGATTTATTGGACGGGATGCTAATTTATCGCAACTGGGCTTACCTGCTGCCGACGCGATTTCCAGCGGGTGGCCGAATTGACTCGGTCGATTCATTGAGGCAGAAGAACTTTCGCTGGCAGTTGACTCGGCAGCGAGCTTTAGAGAGTGCCTCTGAATCCGAAGCTTGGGATCCAACGAACACAACTTCGACTAGTCGCGTCGCGGAGATGCTGATGTTTCACGATGCAGTCGGCGGTGATCGTTACACTTCGTTGAATCACGGCCCACTTGGGTTTTTGGACTTTACCCATGTACTGGCCAGTGATCGGTGCATACTGCTAGGTCGGGTCAAGAAACCGCTTACCAAATTCCAGATTCAGGATACTAAAGAAGCAGCATTCCATGCTCCCCAAGGCGAGCGTCTGAGTTTGATGCGCGTGGTCCTTCCGGTTATCGATGCCGAAACGAATTGACGGATTCCATTTGCCCCTGGTTTTATTTTTGTCTTCACCCCAAACACGCAGCCAGAATCGTGATTAAGACTGTCGATCTCACTAAGAAGTACGGCGATGCGTTTGCCATCAAGGGCATTGATCTCGATTTGCAACCAGGGGATCTATTCGGATTCATTGGACCCAATGGGGCGGGTAAAACAACCACGATGCGAATCATCGCGACCTTGCTGGAACCGACTTGGGGTGAAGCTTACGTTTGCGACCACAGCGTCCACACTGCCCCCAAAGAGATCCGGCGGCTCGTTGGCTACATGCCCGACTTCTTTGGTGTTTACGACGACATGACTGTCGTCGAGTACCTGGAATTCTTTGCCGCCTCTTATCGAATCAATGGAACCAAGCGGCAACAACGCGTCAACGAGATGTTGGATGTGGTCGATCTCGATTTTAAACGGGACGCATTTGCCAACACGCTTTCCCGCGGCCAAACACAACGCCTGGGCTTAGCGAGAACATTGCTGCACGATCCGCAAGTCCTGTTGCTTGACGAACCGCTGTCCGGGCTCGACCCCCGCGCACGAATCGAGATGCGCAACCTGCTCCGAAAACTCGGCGAGATGGGTAAAACTATCATCGTCAGCAGCCACATCCTTCCTGAGTTAGCGGATGTCTGTAACAAGGTCGGCATTATTGACAAGGGCGAACTCAAGCAGAATGCCACCAAAGCTGAAGTCATCCGGATGGTTCGACAGCATACCGTTCTGCTAATTCAACCAGCAGCCCGCGATCGCATGGACGAACTGATGAAGCTACTCAGCAGTCACGACAAAGTGCAAGGCTGCGAACTAGGTGACGACGCCGTTCGTGTGGTGCTGAAACCTGAGGTCGAACAATTCAGTGATCTTCCCAGATGGCTGATTGAACAAGGGATCGACCTACGCAGCTTCAGCGAAGAGGAACTCGACTTGGAATCAGCCTTCATGGCCTTAACCAAAGGTACGAGCGATCGAATGTAGGCAGAGACGGGGTGTTGGCGCAGCGAATTTGGCTGCTGCCGCCTCACAAATAACCGTGTGCGATCCGCCAAGTTGAGTACCGGCAGCACTGGATCAAAATGTCAGGCGTTCTTGGCAAGTTTAACAACCAAGTGCTCCAACAAGAATCGATCTCTTGGATCTTGGCTGTGTGAGCCTTTTAGTTTCAGGTCTGCAGCAAGTAACCACGGCAGCAATTTCTTAGCTCGCCCTCTTCCCAACGCTCTCAACTGACTTTCAGCGCGTTTTAGATTTCCTTTAACCTCGGCAGCGGACAACGCCGCAGCGAGATTCTGAGCACGACCATCTCTTTGCTCGCGATGCACCACAATGGCGGTCGTCAATCCCAATTTTCGCAACGCCCAGGCCATCTGCGGAAACAGTGCGATCGGGCGTTGACCACCGCTCATCAACTTATCTAAGTGACGCAATGCCTCGGCGGCGTTGCCTTCGGCGATTGCATCAGTGATTTCCCAAACTGTTTTGCCTTTCCAGCCAGCCGCCACCTCGCGCACCAATGCTTCGTCAATCTTCTTTTCCCCCTGATCCAAATAGAGTGAAAGCTTTGCGATCTCTGTATCCAACATTCCGATCTCTTCACCAAGCATTTCAACCAAGGCATCAGCTGCCACCCCGGGTAGAGTTACTTGATTTCGCTTGGCGACATAACCGCTCAGAAATTTTCGGCGAGAGGCGGCGGTGACTCCGGCTTTGCTATCGACCGCACTACCACAGCCAATCAACAAATGCTCCTTGAGCAATGCCTTATAGACACGCGTGGAAGCGGTTAGCGAATCGAGTTCCAAGACAAAACGGCACGCTTTACCAGGTTTTGCGATGTACTTCTCGATTTCCGAGCGATGTTCTTTCAAGAACGCGTCCGCCGAGCGGATGACAATCGTCCGCTTGCCACCCATGTCAAAAAGAGAGGCGGTCGCCAAATCATCTCGCACATCAGACCAAGTCGTCGTCTCACCATCTAAAGCGGTAATATCTCCATCACCAATCAGCGTTTGGAGACACCAACTGCGCAGGGTTGCATCACCCCCGAATAGAGCGATCACATCAGGCAGTTCAGAATGTGTCCCTGCGAGCCATTCAAAAGCGTGCGAGTAAGTCATGACGCCCACAATACCACAGAGTTGCTGCAAACGTAGCCGACGATCAGTTCGAATCAGCTGCTGAAACCTCGCAATCACACCAGATCAGCCGTTTCGGGTCGCAACCGAACACCAAGGCAAACGTGATTTGCACGACCAGCTTTAGCCACTAGTTGCCCTTAAAACCCAGCATTTGGGTGACGAACTCACCGGACGCCAATCGGCAGGACCAGATTCAAAAAGGAATCACTACTGAAACAATGACCAGGATCGCTTGGCCGTCTGCCCTTCAACGGGAGCTTGCGCGTCGCCAGAGAGTGACTGAAACCCACGAATCCGAGCTCTGGGCGCAAGACCTTGAGCATCGATTGCTTCCTGTAGCACATAGGTCCCGACGTTACCTGCTTCATCGGTGACATCGACTCGCAGGTAGAGCTTACGAGGCAATTGCGGATCAGCTGGCCAGACATAGTCGCCGTCATTTTTCAGCCCCGCGGCGATCGTTGTCCAAGGACCTTGAACACGGTCACTAAACGACAATGCTACAGGTCTTTTTAGCAGGTGCTGGTCGCTACACTCGTAGCGAATGACGAGAGCGCCGACGCGATTACCTTCACCATACTCCGCACCGGTGATTCGCACCTTCGGAGCCGTTGTATCCACCACAACGACAATGTCGGGGCTCTCACCGGAGAGTGGTCTTGGACTCGCCAAGCCATTCTGCCCCACGACGACGATCCTAAAACCAAACGCCCCTTCTTCTTTGGTTTCAATATCGAACGGACTTACTCGATCTGGGTCACGTCCCCACAGATTCCAAGTTTTCCCTGAATCGACGGTTCCATAGAGTTCAATCGCTTCAACCCCCAGGCTTCCCACCGCTTCCAGCTCGTATTCGAGACTGAATCGAAAGCTGTCACTGTAGCGGCGTGGCGCGCGCTGCATAGCCAATTCAAGTTGATCTCGAGTCAATTCCATTCGGTTGGCACGAAACCGATCGTCAGTCTGGGGACGGTTGTCACGCCACACCCCGGGATTGGCCGACCTGGAATCACTGCCAGCAGCGGCTGAGTCAGCATTGGGAGTCGGAATCAATTCTCTCGACGATGCCCCGCCGTTCGACTCAACTGCGGAAGCATCCTCTAACGGCCGCATCGCTTCGGCAGCCGTCCGTGGCGGCGTGGGTGGTTTGGTTGAGGAGCCATCATCGGGACCACTCTGCTGCGGGCCTTGAAAACTAAACTCACTGGAATCGGGGCCAGCGTCCCCCAACGGGGTAGCAATTTCCTCTGCAGTCCGGGGTTTCACCGGTAGATCTGCAGGGTTTACCGGCTCAGTCTGAGGTAATGCGAATTGATTGGCAAATATCTGGTTGGCTGCGGCAGCAGCGGGCTGGTTGGCGGCGATGGCAGCGGGTGGGATCGCGTTGACCTCAGGCGATGACTGAGTTGACGGGAAAGGAAAACCGCCGAGAGTCGGTGGCCCAGCGCTGGTACTTACCGGACGGGCGGAAGCGGACGAAGGCATTACTCGACCATTTGAGAGCCCCGGCCCGCCTGAGACATTCGGCCCGCCTGAGACATTCGGCCCGTTTCCAGGAGCTGGCGCGGCGGCTACACCATAAGCGTTCGAAACGCTCGGAGGTGGCGACGACTGGCGATTACGGTCGAGCTGAATGACTGGATTGAAAGCCAAACCAGGATTGGCTTCGGTACCCGCCCGCAGTTGATTCACGGCGTCGCCACGGTTCGGCGCGCTGCGGTAGGGTGCCGCCTGCATCTGCAAACCGGTTCCCCCATTATGGTTCGCGATCACGGTGCGATTCGCCGAATCCTGCTCGGTGGCGGAGGCATACCGGTGGGTATCCTGCACAGCCACACGCGGACGTTTTACCAACTGTTGGATCACACCCTGATTACCGGGTGTATCGGTCACGATGCATTGAACTGAAATCTGCTTCCAAGCATCATCGGGTTGAATCTGCACATTCCCGTCAGCTGGCAATTGCTGCAAATCGACCTGTTTCCAAACGGCAACGGAATCGGTTGCGTATCGAAGCTGGATATTTTTCAGCGGGGTGGCGTCGAGGATTGCGAGTTTAGCAACCACTTTACCACTCGCCTGCGCGTCTACCTGCAAGCCGACTTGCGGCTTGGTGGTGTCTACATAAACCTTCAGCTGCGGCTGAATTACGCCACTGGGATGCTGTTGACCACCGCTGTCGATCGTCCGCGTCGCGAACCAATATTCACCATCTTCTTGGGCAGTGAAGCGAAACTGCTGGGTGGCGACGTCGGGTCTTTTACGTTCCAGAAGACTCCAATCTTGCGAACGCCCCCGTTTCACAAAGACTTGCACCTCCGCAGGCTGAACTCCGCCTGAAGTAACGGTGTATGGGATAGAGAACGTCTTGGATCCCAGAATGAAGCAATCTTTACTGGGGGCTTCCCCCTTGGCTTGCGTTGGCGTCTCAGCTTGCGGAGCTCCGGTTGGCTGCGGTAAGGATGGCGTGAAACTGCTGGTCACCTCGACAGCCGCCACTCTGTCCATCAGCATGGCGGAAGGAGCGACAGTCAGTAACCCTGCTGTGGCCAATAGAGCCGCTCGAGTGCCAAAACGCATCGCCAAGGTGCCCAAATGCATCGCCGGAGTGCCCATATGCATAAATCGACCACATCGCCGAAGGATGAAATGTAACGGGAACGACTCCCACCTACTCGCCTTCGACCGATGTGGATGGCATCTTGAGCAAATCAAACGCTCGACTAATCTGACAGCCTGTAATTCTTCTGGTCCGACCTTTTTTCCGTTTTGGCCGCAATAATCGACATGATGGAAATCCGCTACCTATACGACGTCATCGTGATTGGCGCAGGCCACGCTGGGACCGAAGCCGCCGCCGCAGCAGCGCGTCTGGGCGCCCGCACTGCGTTGTTGACCACCAACCTGGATACGGTCGGGCAGATGTCCTGCAATCCGGCAATTGGGGGTGTCGCGAAAGGACAAATCGTTCGCGAAGTCGACGCCCTTGGCGGCTTGATGGGCCGCGCTATCGATGCCACTGGTATTCAATTCCGCCTGCTTAACCGCCGCAAAGGGCCTGCTATGCACAGCCCGCGGGCGCAAGCGGATAAAAAAGCCTATCAGCAGCACATCAAGCACCAGATCGAACAACAAGCCAATCTTGATTTGCGTCAAGAAACGGTGGTTGACCTCATCACCGAGGAAACAGGATCGACGGTGCGAATCAGAGGGGTCAGGGTTCGTGGTGAAGCTTGCTATCTCGCCGACTCGGTCATCTTGACCACTGGCACTTTTTTGCAAGCAATCATGCACACCGGTGAAGCGAAGACAGCCGGGGGCAGAGCAGGGGAGGGCACCACGGGAGGAATCAGCGGTGCCCTCGATCGACTCGGCTTCGAGGTCGATCGTTTTAAAACCGGAACTCCGCCGCGGCTTAATGCTCGAACGATCGATTTCAGCAAGGTAGAAGAACAGCCTGGTGATCCGACACCTCAGCCCTTTTCTTTCTTATCTGATCAAATCACCGCACCCCAAGTGCCGTGTTACATCACCCACACCAATGAAAAAGTTCACGAACTGATTCGAAAGAATCTCGATCGTGCACCGATGTACAGCGGACAGATCAATACCCGCGGTCCTAGATATTGCCCCAGCATTGAAGACAAAGTGGTACGGTTTGCTGATAAGGCCAGCCATCAACTTTTCTTGGAACCGGAAGGGCGACAAACCGAGGAGATTTACGTCAACGGGATTTCCACGAGCCTGCCACGCGACGTGCAAGATCAGATGTTCCGGATGATCGCCGGACTCGAGAATGCATCGATCATGCGTTATGGATACGCCGTCGAATACGACTTTTGTCCACCAACCCAATTGTGGCCACACCTAGAGAGCAAAGCCGTCCAAGGTCTTTTCTTGGCGGGTCAAATCAATGGCACCACCGGATACGAAGAAGCCGCTGGGCAGGGGCTAATCGCCGGATTGAATGCAGCCCGTAGGTTGGCCGGAAAATCACCCTGGGTGCCAACCCGAGACCAAGCCTACATTGGTGTCCTGGTGGACGATCTAGTGACTGCAGGGACCGACGAACCCTATCGCATGTTCACCAGCCGAGCTGAGTTTCGCCTGCTATTACGACAAGACAACGCTGATCGACGGTTGACGCCGCAAGCGGATGAGCTTGGTTTGATTGATGATGAACGCCGGACGCGATTCACGGAAAAACTGAATCAAATCGATCGAGCCTCAAAGATTTTGGCCGCCGCCCGCGTCGAAAATGTCGCCGGAAACGTCTATTTGCGGCGTCCAGAAGTTGATTGGAAACAAATGTGCCATCATATCCCAGATTTGGCACAAATCGGACAGCAAGCTGCAGAACAGTCCTTATTTGACATCAAATACGAGGGCTACATCAACCGACAACAAGCCGAAGTAGAACGGCAGAATCGCCTGGCCAGCAAAACCATTCCAACGGCTTTTGACTATCACCGCATCGGTCCATTACGGAATGAGGCGAAGGAAAAACTGTCAAAAATCAAACCACTGAATCTAGATCAAGCCAAAAGGATCAGCGGAATTACTCCCGCCGATCTAGCATTGGTCCTGGCACATCTTGAGTCAAAAAAATAGTACCTGTGGCTCGGGGCGAACTGGCCCCAACGAAGCCGGCGTTTTCGCTGGGGAATCCATCTTGACCGAGCGGGGGGATTCGATAAAATTCGCGAGTGAGGCAAGTCCGGCAAGACAGAGACTCCTGGAGCTTCTTACTGCCTGCGTTTTTCACGCAAGTTAGCACTGCAATGTGCTAGTGCGTTAGAAAGCGAGGTTTGCTAAACAAGTCTCATGGTGAACGGTTAAGAGGACTGCGTAGGCCAGAGCGTTGTGGTTGCTTGATTGGAAAATGAGTCAATTGATTGACTCTTTCACCGCCAACGCAATTTTTGATCGTGGTACGGATGCCAATCGGCTTCGCACGACCAGGAAGAGCATCCTGATATTCGGAAACAGCTCGTCATGCAGGGAGGATGGTTTCTGACATGACCACGAAAACGGTCTTTACAACTGGTGAAGCGGCAAAGATTTGCAAAGTTAGCCAGCAGACAATTATCCGTTGTTTTGACAACGGATCTCTAAAAGGGTTTCGGGTTCCCGGCAGTAAGTTTCGCCGTATCCCACGTGAACAATTGTTTCTGTTCATGAAGGAAAACGGGATTCCTACGGACGCCCTGGAAAGCGGTAAGAAGAAACTGCTGATCGTTGACGACGATCAAGATTTGGTCGATTTGATCAAGGACGGTTTCGACCGGGATGGACGCTTTGACATCCGCACAGCCAATAATGGTTTTGATGCGGGAATGGGTGTCAAAGAATTCCGGCCGGACCTCGTGATTCTGGACGTGATGCTGCCAGACATCAACGGCAAAGAGGTTTGCCAACGCGTTCGCAACGATCCCTCGATGGACATGGTCAAAATCCTCTGTATTTCGGGGATGGTCGAGCACAGCAAGGTGGATGCATTGAAGGCTGCGGGAGCAGATGACTTCATGCAGAAACCTTTCGCGATCGACGAATTGGTCAACCGAGCCTGCGATTTACTGGAGATCGAACGCGGCGTGGTCGGCTGAGATGAGTGGCCAGGAGGCTCCAATCGGTCCACACGCTTCTCAACCCGGGTCCCTGAGGGCTCGGGATGCGGAGGCACGTGTGGATGCTGGCCACGGTAAACTCCCATTAAGGACCCGCCCGATGGGGTTGCTACCCTGCCTTCGCTTTGGTTCCGATCGCTGGTGGTTGCCCCGCAGCACGGAGGTCGGTGAGGTCTTGGGCAAGATTCTACTCGCCCATGCGCGCGACGTTGCGGTTGACCAATCGACTCGGCGGCAGCTGCTGCAAACATTACAAGCAGATCCACCATTGGTGCTGTTTGCTTCACTCAATCGGCTAAACACTGACGCATCCTTGTCCGACTTGGCTGACTGGTTAATTGAGCATGCCTGTGAAAGTTTCGCCCGTGGTGACGCGTTTTTAGGGGCACCGGAACCGACACCGGAACGCCAAGCACGATGGCGTGAGTTAAGCGACTATTTTCGTACGCTTCCCATTGAGCAGTGGCTCGACAAAGCAGAACTTTGGCTGCAGGTAACTGGTCCACCAGCCCCCCAAGCGTGGCGAATCGAGTGGCCGGTCATCAACAGCGAGCGTGCCGAACTTGCCAATCCGACGATCGAAGAATCCGATGGCGGGTGCCTGCTGCAGCAATTAGCGAGATTTGCAGAACGCCACCGCACGCTGGAACAGTCCTTCGACAAAGAACTTCACCAAAGCAAGCTTGCGGCATTGAAACAACTCGCCTATGGGTTAAGCCACGAAATCAACAATCCATTAGCTAATATTTCGACGCGGGCGCAACAGTTGCAGCGTGGCGAAACCGATGTCGCCCGCACTGCGACGCTGCAACGAATCGTTGAACAGGTGTATCGCGCGCACGAAATGATTGCTGATCTGATGTTTTTCGCAAACCCACCACCCGAATCGGTCGAAGAGTGCGAATTGTTAGAAGCGCTTCGGACCCTAGCCGAATCATTCGACGAAGAGCTAGAGCGTCAATCGATTCGGTTAGAGGTCAGCGCGTCTCAGGGTGAAATACTTGCACAAGTCGATCCTCAAATGATTGGCGAGGCGGTTCGCGCATTACTGCGAAACGCAATCGACGCGGTCGGTTGCCAAGGCACCATTGTACTCTCACTCGTTCGTGAAAACGGCCGGGTCATGATTCATGTGGCCGACAGCGGCCCGGGCTTGTCTGATTTGGCTCGAAGTCATGCGTTTGACCCCTACTTCAGCGGCCGCGAAGCGGGCAGGGGGCTCGGCCTTGGCTTGTGCCGCGCTTTTCGGATCGTCAAACTTCACCGGGGAGAAATCACCATCGCAGGTGGACCGGCTGGATGCGTGGCGACGATTGCGTTGCCGGTCGATACGCGCTAAAGTTCGCGCTGACTTTTCCAACTGCCGTTCCTACACCCGACTACCCTACCCCCGACCGGCAGTTTGCCCGATAATCGGCGGTATTTCCGGGAAGAAGTACTTTTCACTCGACTGACCGAACATGCTCGATTCCGCCTTGGAGATTCTGCGTCTACAGTCCACCGGAGAGGCCTCCGCTGTCGACGTCACCGAAAAAGTTTTCGAAAGCATCGAATCTTCCGAATCTTCGATCAATGCTTTTACCCATGTCGATCGTGATCTTGCTTTAGCGACCGCTGAGGTGATCGACAAGAAACGCCGCGCAGGCGAACCGCTCGGACCGCTCGCCGGCGTTCCCGTTGCGGCCAAGGATGTCTTGTGCACAAAAGACATGCCCACGACCTGCTCGTCCAATATGCTTCGTCATTTTCGGCCACCTTATGATGCAACGGTGATTGAAAAGTTGCGTCAAGCTGACGCCGTGATCGTGGGCAAGACGAACATGGATGAGTTTGCGATGGGTGCAAGCACCGAAACGAGTGCGTTCGGTGTAACACGTAACCCTTGGGACACCTCTCGCACACCGGGCGGCAGCAGCGGCGGAGCAGTAGCGTGCGTTGCCGCTGGCAATGTCCCCCTATCGCTTGGCAGCGATACCGGTGGCTCGATTCGACAACCATCCGGATTCTGCGGAGTTACGGGACTCAAGCCCACATACGGTCGAGTTAGCCGCTACGGTTTAGTCGCTTTCGCAAGCAGCCTGGATCAGATCGGCCCAATCGGTTGGTCGGTGCCCGATGTGGCATTGTTGCTGCAAACCATCTCCGGTTATGAACCACGCGACTCAACCTCACTCGATCGTGAGGTTCCCGATTACACCAGTGCGCTGCAAACGAGCGACCTACGAGGATTGCGAATTGGCGTACTCCGCGATGCTCTCGAGACTGACGGAATCGATGACCAAGTCCGCGCCGTGGTTCATAACGCGATGCAAGTTTTCAAGTCAGCTGGCGCGGAATTAGTCGACGTCAACCTACCGCATAGCGAGTACTGGGTTCCCACTTATTACGTTATTGCCCCCTCCGAGGCGAGCAGTAACTTATCACGCTACGATGGGGCCCACTACGGACACCGTGCGACCGAACTCGATCCTGACCAAGTTGAACAACTGGGACCGCTCCACGCGACCTACTGCAAGAGCAGAGGTGAAGGTTTCGGTGCGGAAGTCAAACGACGCATCATGGTCGGCACATACGCATTGAGCGAAGGATACGCGGATCAATATTACAACCAAGCGTTGAAGGCTCGGCGATTGATCAAAGGGGACTACGACACGGCGTTCACACAAGCCGACCTATTGCTTGGCCCGGTCTCGCCAACGCCCGCGTTTCCGTTGGGTGAGAAAGTGGATGACCCAATCCAAATGTACTTGTGTGACCTTTTCACAGTCGGAGCGAATTTGGCTGGGATTCCCGCCATTTCGCTCCCCGCTGGTCTGAACTCAGAAGGCCTACCCTTGGCTATCCAGTTGCAAGCTCCCGCGCTGCAAGAAGCGAGATTATTGTTCGCTGGCGCGGCGTACCAAATGACGACCGATCATCATCAACAACGACCAAATCTGTAAACCTCTGATTTCAGTCGCTCTGTCCTTTCGGCCCAACGACCCCTGCTGCGAGTTCCAATGTCGATCGACGGTTACCCCACCGAAACTATCATCGGTCTAGAAGTCCACGTTCAGCTAAAGACGGACACGAAGTTGTTTTGTGGTTGCAGCACGCGATTTGGTGCTCCAGCCAACACGCAAGTCTGTCCGGTTTGCCTGGGCTTACCTGGTGCACTACCGGTAATGAACGAAGGAGCAATCGATTTAGCAATCCGAGCTGGTTTGGCACTCGATTGCTCAATCCCGCCTCTGACCAAATGGGATCGCAAGCAATACTTTTATCCCGACCTGCCTAAGGGCTACCAAATCAGCCAATTTGATTTGCCGATTTGCGCGGATGGGTTTATCGAAATCGACAATCCAGATTCCCCCGACCAGAGTCGCCGCATCGACATTCTCCGTGCTCACTTGGAAGAAGATGCTGGCAAGAGCATGCACGATGAGGCAACCGGCCGCAGTGAATCACGGATCGATCTAAATCGCTGCGGAACGCCGCTGCTAGAGATTGTCAGCCAACCCGACATGCGATCATCGACTGAAGCAAAGCTCTATTTAACGGAGCTCAAACTCCGCATGACACACTTGGGGATCTCTGACTGCGAAATGCAGGAGGGCAGCCTGCGCGTCGATGCCAACGTAAATTTGCATATTGATGTGGATGGAAAAAAAATCGCGACCCCGATTGTCGAAATCAAGAACATGAACAGTTTTCGGGCGGTCGAACGGGCTATCGATTACGAGATTGATCGGCAATACGACGAATGGGAGGAAACGGGCAAGACCATCCATGATATGCCCAAACGTACTTTTGGCTGGGACGATTCGAAAGAACGTACGTTCAAACAACGAGAAAAAGAAGAGTCGGCAGACTACCGCTATTTTCCCGATCCGGATCTGCTGCCGATTCGCTTACCCGTTGAACGAATTGAACAGGCAAGAGATGGCTTAGGGGAAATGCCGGCTGCCATCCGCACCAGGCTGCAGGGCCAGTACGGCATCAAACCCTACGATGCAAATGTCATCGTCAATCAGGGCCGTGAATTGATCGATTACTACGAAGTCGTAGCGAACAACTCGGGTGACGGCAAACGATCCAGCAGCTGGATTCAGCAAGATGTCCTGCGGACCATGAACGACCGCCAATGCCCCGTCGGTGACTTTCCAATCTCAGCCGAAAAACTAGGTGAGCTTCTTAAGCGAGTTTCTGCGGGTAGCCTGGACAACACTCGGGCAAGAGACGTCTTTGCTCACTTGCTGGAAAATGATTGCACTGTGGAAGAGGCAATCGAAGCCTTAGGAATTGTGTCGGTCGACGGCAATGAACTTGAGTCCCTATGCCAAGAACTGCTACAAAGTAATCCAGCGGTCGTCGAGGATTACAAGGGCGGCAAAAAGCAGGCGATTGGTTCTCTGATCGGACAGGCCAAAAAGAAGAATCCCAATGCGAATCCGCAACAGGTTCGCGAGACGCTGCTACGGATACTCGATTCGATGTAGTCTCGCTGGCCGGTTCCGGAGTGAATCCAACACATGAGTTGTCAGGTGAGCGAGGAAAGGGACTACGGGATGTTGGTGATTGTGATGCTGGTTGTCACGATCGCAATTTGGTTGCTGCTGATGCCTGTTGTGCCCGCGATTGCGTCGGCGACTTTGCACCGTTTCCATTTGCGAACGCCATCGTTCGCTGCTTGGGCCATCCAGTTTCCGATACCCGCGATGTACAACTTCGCGAACCGGTACAAAGTCGAAGCGGATCCGGTGTCCTTGGTATCGTCTCCGGAGATGGTTCCATTGGATGGCAGGATGGTAAACCACTTTCCTGCCCGCATTTTCACTTTCGCTGATGGTCGCTACCTGCATCTCCGGCACGATGAGGATCGCTGGCTAACGATCGAATCGAGCTACCGTGGCCAAGGCTTGCGAACGCATTTCCATGCCGAACCTGCCGAGGATTTCGGATTCAATTTGCGTCGTCTCGATGGAAAATCGGAACCGCAATGAGCAGTTTTAGCAAGTCGAATTCCAACTTGACGACACCCCTCGTCCACACCAAACAGAGCAATCGAGTTCTTCTGAGTCATCGCCTTGTTCAAGGCGGCATCCTGCTCACATTGATTTGGAAGTGGTCTTTCTTTGTCGCTGCGAATGGCATCTACGGCACCATCCCGCTGAACGACCCATTCTTTCCCGGCTGGCTTCAATCGGTGACAACGGTCCGAGTCGCCTTTGTCGCAGCGGTTGCAGCCGTGGGATTGAATCTGTCCACAAACCGCCCCAGGTTACAGTGGACCTGTTCGCTGGCGGCATTGTTGTGCATCACAGTGCTATGCATCCATCAAGCCAGCTACAACGACATGACTTTTGTGACCGCATGGTGGGCGTGTCTGTGGGCCATGTGGTTCGTCAATCACTTGAACGATCCTAACCAAGCAAAGCTGCTTCGGCGCGCAAGTCTCCTCAGCCGACTGATCATTTCGCTAATTCTCCTCGGCGGAGCTTCAGGAAAGTGGACCGCTGAATATTGGTCAGGCGAGGTCTTTACCGACATCTATTTCAAAGACCGCGAATTTTGGGTCTTCCAATGGCTGCGGAGCCATTTCGAGCCAGAGCAACTACGCACGATTGCCACTTGGTACAGTCGCAAAGTAGTTTTAGTCGAGACGGTCGCCGGCCTCGGACTCTGGGCCCTGCCACCGCGGATCGCAGCGGCACTGGCAATCCTGCTGCTCTCGTCGATCGCGTTGTTTTCCAACTTCCTGCTATTCTCGGTTCTGTTCGCACTGATCGGCTTGGCATCAGTCGGATTGCTGGTGCAGAGATCCTAGGTCAATCCTAACGCCAGTCTTGTCCCTCGCGATGCTCGCAGATTGAATTACAGTACGCCCTTCGTACTGGGAACGGCGTCAGATCGGGGATCGCTTTCGACTGCCATCCGGATCGCTCTTGCCGTTGCTTTAAAGACGCACTCCGAGATGTGGTGGGCATTGCTGCCATGATGCAACAAAACATGCAAGTTACAGCGGGCGTTGACGGCAAACGACTGCCAAAAATGTTCGACGAGTTCGCTGTCGAACGAGCCAATTTTCGCAGCAGCAATCGGCGCTTGATACTCAAAAGCGTAACGCCCTCCCATGTCGATAGCCGAGGTGACGAGGCACTCATCCATTGGCAAGGTGAAGTGCCCGTACCGACGGATACCCGCCCGATTACCTAGCGTTTGATCGACTGCTTGCCCCAGAGAAATCCCCACATCCTCACAGGTGTGGTGATCATCCACCTGCAAATCTCCGACTGCCTTGACATCCAAATCGACCAAGGCGTGCTTGGCAAACAGGTCAAGCATGTGATCCAAGAAACCGATCCCGGTGCTGCGGACTCCCTGGCCGTTTCCGTCCAGATTGATCGTTAGTTCGATGTCGGTTTCTCCGGTCTTGCGTTGTATCGTTGCCGTTCGCGTCATCACTTTGCGCGGCCGGTACACGGCCGTTCTCCGCTATTTAGAGGATGAAACTTGTTCTAGGAACCGATTTAACACTAACAGGCAAGCATCGACCTGTTCATCGGTCCCGACGGAGATTCGCAGGCCATCGCCCCAGGAGGGAAATTGCATGTAGCGAATTAGGATTTGATTGTTCCGTAAATACTCATACATTGCTTCGTGCTGGCCACTGGGGTGAGTACACCACACGAAGTTTGCTTGCGAAGGAGTGACGTCGAAACCGAGTTCCGTCAGGCGGACCGCCAAACGTTCCCGGGTCACATTCATTTTAGAACACGTTTCCCGCAACCAATCTCCACAACCCATTGCGGCAGTCGCGGCGGCAATCGACAGCGCATCGCAGTTATAACTATCTTTGATCTTAGCGAATTCGGAAATGACTTGGGGCTGTGCCACCAGGAATCCAAAACGCACTCCAGCCAAACCATAGGATTTGCTGAGCGTGCGAGTGACCATCACACGCTCATTTTGCTGAACGAGCTCCAAACAATTCTGTTCCGAAAAATCGACATATGCCTCGTCGACAACCAACGGGCAATCGAGTGACTCAGCAAGTTGACTGACTCGCGGTGGCGGCACCACCGTTCCGCTTGGACTGTTTGGATTGGGGAGCAAAACTAGACGCAAATCCGAATCTGACTGTCCAAACGCATCGGGAGGTTGCCACTCTGGATCAAATCCGACCTGCTCCCAGTTCGCCGCCTGAATGTCGGCCAGGGTGCGATACAAGATGTAACTAGGGTAGGGCAGTCTCAACCGCTGACCTTCACCCACCAAACCACGCACCAAAATTGTGAGGATTTCGTCGCTGCCGTTCCCCGCCAAAATCCATTCCGGCCCCGGCAACCCGAGTGATTCCGCCGCCGCCCGACGAAACGCGGTCGCCATCGGATCGGGATAACGATTCAGTGGACCCCCAGCCGCGGAACGAATTGCTTCGACCACCGGGGACGGGGGAGGGTAGGGATTCTCGTTCGTATTGAGCTTGATGTACTTCCCTGGTGGCGGTTGTTCACCCGGCGCGTACGGCAACATTTTCCCGAGTGCTGGACGAAGAAAGGAGGATTCGCTCATTGATTCTCAAAGGGCCACGACAGCTAACTGGGCAAACTTGTTTCGATCGTGATTCCGGTTGCGAACTTGGACCCGCGTTCGGAAACTCCGGTGTGAGGTGATCAGGTGCATGTTCTACTGGAGGTCGACCGCAGCTTAACTTGATCTTTTATCGGATATTAGAAACGTCGAATTGAGACGCTACGGGCGTGAGCGGTTAATCCCTCTTTTTCTGCTAAACGGACAACATCTTCGGCAATTTGGTTCATGGCGTCTTGATTGAACTGCGTCACGCTGCCACTTCGCAGAAAACTGTTGCTGGATAGACCCGCCGCCCACTTACACGTCCCACCAGTTGGCAGGACATGACTCGGCCCAGCCGCGTAATCTCCCAGCGCGACCGGTGTATGGTGCCCCAGAAACGCTGCACCGCTATTTCGTATTTTGGCGATTAAGTCACTGGGATTCGCCGTTTCGATATGAAGATGCTCGGGAGCAAATTGATCGGTTAACTCACAAGCATGATCTTCATCCCGAACCAAAATCAACGCTCCAAACGCCTCCAAACTGTCCAGTGTCAGCTCATTGCGTTCCAAGCTCGCCAATTGTTTGACCAATTCTTCTTGCACCTTCTCGAGCAAATCTTGATTCCAGGTGATCAGGATCGCTGATCCAGGTGAATGCTCTGCTTGGGCCAGTAGGTCCACCGCAACAAAATCGGGGCGGGCGGTTTCATCCGCGATCACGATCACTTCGCTCGGTCCGGCGAAGGAATCGATGTCGACGGATCCAAAGACGTGCTTCTTGGCCAAAGCAACAAACAGACTGCCCGGCCCCACAATTTTGTCAACGGCAGCGATCTCGTCGCATCCGTAGGCGAGCGCGGCAACGGCCTGAGCACCACCGACGCGATAAACTTCACGTATGCCTAGTTCATGGCAGGTTGCCAGCATCTCCTGGTTGTACGCGCCAAAGGGAGTGGGCGGGGCAACGACCGCAATTTCCTTGACACCCGCTACTTGAGCCGGCACGACAGTCATCAAGACAGTCGACGGGTAAGCTGCGGCACCACCGGGCACACAAACTCCAATTCGTCTTAGGGGCTGATAACGCTGCGTCAGCCTCACGCCGGGCTTCGGCTCGATCGTCACATCTTGGTGCAAGATTGCTTGCTGAAACTCGGCGACATTATCGCGGATCCGCCGAATCGAAGCGATCAGTTCCGGATCGACTGAAGCATGGGCCTTGGCTAAATCCTCCGACGGCACCATCAACTGGTCAGCTGAGAGGTCAACCTTGTCGAGCGCATTGCTGTACCGGAGCAGGGCAGGTGACCCTTGCTGGGCGACATCATCACAAATCTGCCTCACCACCTGCACCGGCGTGAGTGGCTCTCCAAACACCTCCTCGGTCAAAGCACGGCCACGGGGGGAAACAATGTCACCTCGTGGGCTTAATTTGTCGCGGAGTTGATCAAGGATCTCTGTGGCACCGGAACGGGCATCTACACGAGCGATGTTTAGGGAGGAAATCTCGGGTGGCATCGTGATATCAGATTGGGAGCGGGGCAGTTCGCTTGTCATGATAAGCCCGTACGACGATATTGAGTAGGAAGGACTGGAAGCTACATCTCTACCACCGCACGAACGAGTGGATCCGCAAAACGCTTTTTCGCCCTTCAAACCTTTTTGGCCCCGAATTTCCTCGGCCCTCGAACTTTTTTGAGCAGTGTAATGACCGATGTGATTGACCTGAGAAGTGACACAGTGACGCAGCCCACCCCAGAAATGCGACGGGCCATCGCCGACGCAGAGGTCGGCGATGCTGTGATTGATGTCGACCCGACGGTCCAGCAACTGGAGGAGTACACGGCCGATCTGCTCGGAATGCCCGCAGCCGTTTTCATGCCCAGCGGATCGATGACCAATCAGGTCGCAATTCGGGTTCACTGCGACCGCGGCAGTGAATTCCTCTGCGAATCCGAAGCTCATATTTATCACTACGAACAAGCCGCCTTCGCACAACTTTCTGGATTGGTAGCTCACACGATTCACACCGAAAACGGTGTCATGACACGAAAGCACTTGGAGGGAAACGTCCGTCCAGAAAATGAACACATGGTTCGCACACGACTGCTGTGTGTCGAAAATACCCACAACCGCTGGGGCGGCCGAATTCAGCCACAAGATGCTGTCGAGGACATTTGCCAGTGGGCATCAGAAAATGGCCTGATGCGGCACCTCGATGGGGCTCGACTCTGGAACGCAGCAGCCGCGACAGGCATCAGTGAAAAAGATCTAGTTGCCCCATTCGACTCCGTTAGCGTTTGTTACAGCAAAGGCTTGGGGGCCCCGGTTGGCTCCGCGCTCGTCGGATCCGAAGACTTTCTTTACGAAGCAAGGCGAGCCCGCAAACTATTCGGTGGTGGAATGCGACAAGCCGGAATCATTGCGGCCGGTGCTTTACACGCAGTTCAACATCACCGCGATCGATTAACCGAAGACCATGAACACGCTCAACTTCTAGCTGACGCCTGCGAAGCATCACCATCGCTATCCATACGAGGTGGACGCGTCGACACCAACATCATCATTTGTGAAGTTGATCCAGCTTGGGGAACTGCAGCGGCGATGGTTGCAAAGTGTGAAGAGCAAGGCGTCCTGTCATTGTCGGTTGGCCCTCAGGCAATCCGATTCGTAACCCACTTAGATGTCAATCGCACTCAGATCGAACGGGCCGCTGAAATCATTCACACGCTCACCGAATCTCCGATTCCTAAGTCCGTCTGATGGACCTTGCCTCCGCCTCAGCAACGAAGACCACGATCGCATCCATCGTGGTCTTTAGCGTCGCGGTCACACTGCGAATCCCATCTTGCTACGAAAGCTTTTGGGTCGATGAACTACATACTGCTTGGGTAATTTGGGATACCTTTGGTGAGGTTACTCCCCGAGCAATATTAGGACATCAGTCGCCCTTCTACTTCGCTGGGATGTGGGTTTGGAAACAACTCGTCGGCAGCAGCGAGTTGGCATTGCGACTGAGCAGTGTATTCGCTGTTGCACTGAGCAGCGTCGTATTGACTGCTGGAATCGCGCGATGGACCGGCAGTCTGCTGGCGGGCGTTGTCGCTGGCATGCTCATCGCCACAGAGACCAACTCCCTTTTTTTTGGTACCGAGCTAAGACCCTACGCGGTGGTGATGCTACTTGCCTCCATCTCATTGGTCCTCTTTCTTTCATTACTATTTGAACGATCACGCCATCACCAAACATGGAAATGGCTGGGCCTCCATGCAGCAATCATCTTCGCCATCCTTTGCCAACCCACTGCCGCAGGGTTGATTTTACTGCCCGCTGTCTTGATCGCTAACTGGCTGATCCGTGAACCAAGCACACTTGTAAGAATCAAACTGTCGGATGCGATCATTTTGATTGGCGGTTCGCTGGCTGGCCTAGCTCTTTGGAATGTAACGCTGAACCAGTCTTGGCAGCAACGCAATGCCTGGCGATCGTTTGCCTCGGCAACAAACTGGCAACAAATCAGTAGCATCTGGGACTGGAAGTGGCTCTGGATCGCCCCACTGATCGTGATGCTGATCGCGGTCGCGATCGCTGCCGCAAGCCACCAATTCAGGCGAATACGGTCATTGACGGTAGCTGCATTGACGATGGCCTCGGCGGCACTACTGATGACATCCATCTACTGGTGGGTCTCGTGGATGGACTGGGTCCCGGTCTGGCACCGCCGCTACTTTATCTCAGTGTTACCGATGTTTGCCTGCCTGAGTGGAATCGCTGTCGCCACACTTCATTGCACCCTGAAGCATCTCGCAGAGAAACGCACCGCCCAAAAGCCTGGCAGCGAATCAAGTGTATCCTGGATGTGGCAAATCGTGCCAACGCTTGCCTCTGCCGCGTTGATCATTGTTGTTCCAGCCCAACAAGGCTTGCTACGACGATTGCCCGGCTATCCGGTTGCCCTCGTCGTTCGCGGTGAAGATTGGCGGAACACGATGCAATGGGTTCATTCCAACTCCCACCCAGACGACGTGATCTACCTCGATGCTGGATTGATCGAAAACGCAACTTGGTTAGCTCATATCGACCCGAATTCCCCTGCAGGAGAATCCGAAACTGCACAAATCGAGTTCTTAAATTACGTTGCCGCCGGGCCTTACCCACTAAATCGGAGATCCGTCCCCTTCAATCATTTAGAGGTCGCAATCGCTGATGGGCCAAGAACTGTGCCTTCGCCGGGAATCGCGTCCCACCGACAATTCACGATTCTGAGAAAACCTTCCAACCGAATTAAAAAAGAACAACTGCCCGAAGATGCTACAGTCCACAGTTTCGGAAACGTGACCGTCATTTTGCAAGGGAATGCGTTTGCTCGCATCTCCCCCACAAGCGAGGGAATCGGCGAAAAGAAGCGGAATTAGACAAGTCACCGAACGAACGAGCTTTCATTGCCCGCAGAGTAAAATTGCCGACGTGGTAAACTAGTCCATAGAGTCAGTCGGATTTTCGAAGTCTGGAAATCGCCGTTTCGTTGGGGCCCCAAAAATCCGATCTTACGCGTGGCTAAAGACAGTTGAAACGAATGCTAATAGAATCGAGTCGTGTCGTCCTACTGCTGGCCCTTTGCCTGCCTGCGGTGCCCCTATCCACTGCGGTGCACGGGGAAGATTCGCCTGCTGCTCGCGGCTACTCAGTGTTGACTGAAAAAGCGACACTTACGAGCGATTTTACGCAACGCGTTTTCGATCAGTTGTGGCAGGTCTGGCCCGAGCCACTTCGCACAAAAGCGGAACGAGCGACGAAAGAGCAACGCCGCGAAATGGCGTTCGATCGCTATGGATTGACTACACGACCCGGCGACGACTCCGGAAAGCCGCTGCAATACGTCGTCGACGAGGACGGTAAATGGACAATGAATTGCTTGTCTTGCCACGGCGGCAGTGTGTACGGAAAGGTAACGGTCGGCGCACCGAACAATCGTTTCGCTTTGCAAACGATGACTGAAGAGATTCGTGCGCTCAAATTCCGGCTCGGTGAGCCCCTGTCACGAATGGATCTTGGTTCCATGGTTATTCCGTTGGGAACGACTCACGGAACCACCAACGCGGTCGTTTTTGGAATGGGGCTCATGAGTCATCGCGATGAACAGCTAAATGTGATTCCAAAGATTCCTGAGACTTTCGTTCATCACGACATGGATGCTCCCCCTTGGTGGAATTTTCACAAAAAGCCCAGCATCTACATCGATGGCTTCGCGCAGAAAGGCCATCGAGCACTGATGCAGTTTATGCTGATCCCGGAAAATGGGCCCGATTTCTTTCGGGATCACGAAGATGATTTTCGAGACGTTTATGCGTTACTAGATTCGCTGCGAGCCCCAAAGTACGAGGGCGTGATCGATACGGAATCTGCCGAACGCGGGCGAGCCGCTTTTGAATCCAATTGCGCCGAGTGCCACGGGTCCTACGGGAAGGAAGCAACTTATCCGAATCGCAGAATCCCGCTTGACGACATCGGTACCGATCCAGTTCGGCTGACAGCGTTAACCGTGGCGGGTCGCGAAAAATACGGGCGTAGCTGGTTCGCGCACGCGGACACAGACACCCCCCACAAAACCGAAACCGATCCGGACGGTTATGTCGCACCACCGCTGGATGGGATTTGGGCCAGCCCGCCCTATTTTCACAATGGCAGCGTGCCCACGCTGTGGCACGTCCTTCACCCCGAGGATCGCCCCACTGTATGGCAACGAACTGATCAGTCCATGGACGAAGACAAAGTAGGATTCAAGATCAGAGAGATTGATCGAGTTCCGCTGACGGAAAAAGACCCTGCGATTAGGCGTACTTTTTTTGACACCCGTCGGTTTGGAAAAAGCAACTCTGGCCACAATTACCCGGATCAACTGACCGAATCAGAAAAACAGGATGTACTCGAGTATCTCAAGACGCTGTAGTTCGTGAGCAAACCCTGAGGGTGTCTACTCGCTGAGGGCTGCCGCGCGTATAAAGTGTGGGTGCTTCCGCTTCACGCTTCGTCAGGAAAAAGAATGAGCAATACGCAAATTTTGGCCGCTCGGGCCGGTGAGATCACCCCGGAAATGGAATCCTGTGCGGGACGCGAGGACCTGCCGGTCGAAACGATTCGCGACGAGGTCGCCGCCGGACGGATGGTGATCCCGGCTAACCGCGTACATGCGGAAGGGGCTCTGGAGCCCATGTGCATAGGAATCGCAGCAAAATGCAAAATCAACGCCAATATCGGTAATAGTGCTGTCACCAGCAATGCAGGCGAAGAACTCGAGAAATTACACACTGCGGTCCACTTCGGCGCCGATACGGTGATGGATTTATCCACCGGCAAAGACATCGACGAGATCCGCCGAAAAATCATCGGTAAGAGCCCAGTCCCGATTGGCACGGTACCGATTTATCAGATGCTGGAAGAACTCGGTGGCAATATCGAGGACATGAAGGCCCAACACTTCTTGGACATGGTCGAACATCAAGCCAAGCAAGGTGTCGACTACATGACCATCCACTGTGGAATCATGCTCGAACACCTGCATTTGACGGTGAACCGAGTGACCGGAATTGTCAGCCGGGGCGGATCATTGATCGCCAAGTGGATGATGGCCCACAACAAGCAAAACCCACTCTATGAGGCCTTTGATGACCTCTGCGACATTATGCGTCAGTATGACGTTACTTGGTCGCTTGGTGATGGTTTGCGTCCTGGTTCGATTGCAGATGCGTCCGATGATGCCCAATTTGCGGAACTGGAAATTCTTGGTGAGTTAACTCGCCGGGGACAAGAGAATGGAACTCAGGTCATGGTTGAGGGACCAGGGCACATTCCATTGGACCAGATTCAGATGAACATCGAGAAGCAGATCGAACTCTGCAATGGCGCTCCGTTTTATGTGCTCGGCCCATTGGTTACCGATATCGCCCCGGGATACGACCACATCACTAGCGGCATCGGTGCAGCAATGGCTGGATGGCATGGCGCTGCAATGCTCTGCTACGTAACACCGAAAGAACACCTCGGGTTACCGAACGAAGAGGACGTCAAACAAGGCGTGATCGCCTACAAAATCGCGGCTCATGCTGCAGATGTTGCTCGTGGTCGGAAGGGCGCACAGGATCGCGACGATGCCCTGAGCAAGGCCAGGTTCGAGTTTGACTGGAATGAACAGTTCCGCTTGTCGCTGGATCCCGAAACGGCTCGCAGATATCACGATGAAACGCTGCCACAGGACACCTTCAAGAGTGCCCACTTCTGCAGCATGTGCGGTCCCAAGTATTGCTCGATGAAAATCACCGAAGAGATTCGTCAAATGGCAAAGGAAAAGCCGTTAGTGCAACTACCTAGTGGCGAGTGATCCAGTTTGCATCTCGGCTGTCATGAGGTACCGCGGCCGGGCTTGATCCAGCCGCGGTCGGTGATAGCAGGAATGGCCGAAATGCTACCCCGGCGGGTTCCATCACCCTACTCAGGTTTTTCAACCGATACTTCGTCTCGTCCGGTGACCAGCACCCCAGTTCCCCATAATCGCCACAAAAAGAAACCGGCTCCCGTTGCCATCAAAGCACTGCTGACAAAAAAGATATGCTGGGGATTCTCGCCAAATGCGGGGCGGATCACCCAGTAAAGCAGTGCGCCAATCGTCAAGAAGGCAAACGAAACAGCATTCGCAGTTCCAAGAAAACGCCCACGCTCGTCATCGGGTGAAAGTTTTTGCAGAAGTGCTTGCAAGGGGATTATGTAAAAGCCGGCAAAGAATCCGGCACCCAAAACAAAGAAAGAAACATTGCTAAGGGCGACACTTACCCTGGGGCCGTAAACCGATTTTGCTGGTGCGACTTCTTCGGTTGCTGTCGTAACCTTTTCGGTTGCCGGCGTGACTTCTTTTGATACGGATGTAATGCCGCCCAGCTTGGGCTCAACACCCCCTAATAGAGCAAAAAACATGACCATCCCAGCTGCGCCGATGGGAACCAATCGTGGTTCGATTCGATGACCGGAAATCAAACCGGCAACTGCACAACCCAAACCAATCGCAATTCCCATCACGCCCATTAATACGCTTGCCTGCTCGCGCGTAATGTTCAGTACGTCGGTGTATTCGGGCAGGATCATCAGGGCAATCCACGCCAACATGTAAAAGTAACCCCAAGCCATCATCACCATGATCAAACGGCCTTTGGCCATTTCCCTGATGGTTTCTAGATAGGTCGTAAATGGATTCGGATCCCATTTCAACGCTCGATCACCTGCTTGAAGCGGTGTCATGAAAAGAGCCGCCATCAACCCGGCAATCGCAACTCCTACCATCACGGCCCCAGGCAACCAGCTCACGGCCGCTGGCGTGATTGCATTCGCAACGGGTTGCGGGCTGTATCGATCGCTCACAGATCCGGCTAATAGAGTCCCCACAATCACGGCCAAGTTGGTCATCATGTTGATCGTACCGTTGGCGCGACTGAGATCACGATCGCCCACGAACTCCAGGATCATTCCATATTTGGCTGGCCCAAAGAAAGCGCTTTGGCAGGTTAAGGCCACCAGGGCCGAGAGCGTGATCCAAAGGTTATTCGTGTAGAAACCGATCCCAGCAAGTAAGGCAATCGGAATCTCTAGCGACTTGACCCAAAAAGTGACCGTCCGCTTGCTAAATCGGTCAGCGACTTGGCCCGCATAGCCGGAAAGCAGAATGAATGGAATCGTGAAGCACATGCTGACAATTCCTTGCCCACCGCGACCGAGCGAACCGCTCCAGATCCCGTCAAGCACCATGAATGTCAGCACGCCCTTGAGGATATTATCATTCATGGCGCCAAAAAATTGGGTCGCCACTAGGGACGTAAAACCGCGTTTGAGCAGATTACTTTGCACAGTGCTTACTCTGCTTCTGGTGTGAGGAGGCCGCAAGTTTAGCAGGTCGAACTCGACCTGGGCTTACCCGAACTTGGCAGTTGACGGTTTATCCTAACGAGCTTCGGAGTGGACATCCGGCAGGGGATACTGACGTAAATCACAATCACCTTCCATGGCAGCCAACTCTAACAGCCTCGCGTAACCTCTTGAGACCAGTGACTCTCGGTGGGCAACAAAGGCCGGGTCCAAATGAGCCCGATCGAACGCACCGTCGACGGAAACCACCTGAAACCTATCATTCCGGATGAATTGCCCCAACACCGGATTACAGCGAATATGCCTCTCGGGACTGGTGTGCAGAACTTCCGCGTCAAGTTCGCCGATTACGAACCGAAGGTAGAGGTCACTATCAACAATCGACATGACATCCTCCCCACAAACCTCGCATCGATAACCTTCATCACACTTCGCCATGGATGTTTCCCTTCTTCGAGGAGGTCGCCGAGGTGAACAAGAAATCCTTCAGAAAACGATGCTGCCGTTTGATCACCGGTCACATGCGGCGAGAAAAGAGTCCAATTATTCAACAAGCCCAAGCACATCGAACATGTTGTACAAGCCAACCGGGCGACCTTGCAGCCACTTGGCCGCGGCCAGTGCGCCACTTGCGTAACAGTCCCGATTACTTGCGGCGACGTTCAACTCTATTTTCTCACCGAGCATACCGAAGACGATCGTGTGCTCACCTGGATTGTCACCGATGCGAATGGCGTGGTAACCGATCTCGTTCCTAGATCGGGTCCCCGTTTCACCCTCACGACCATGCACATGCTGAATCTCACTATCAAGCTGCTCGGCGATCAGCTCGCCAAACCGCAGAGCGGTCCCACTTGGTGCATCCGCCTTGAACCGATGATGTCTTTCCAAGATTTCAATGTCGATGCCACCCGCAACATCTTTTAATTTTGCGGTGACTTCTTGAGCGAGCTTCATCGTCAAATTGACCGCCAATGACATACTCGGCGCCCATACCACGGGGATTGCAGTTGCGGCTTCGGCCAACATCGATTTCTGGGCCTCACTCAAACCAGTCGTTGCCACCACCAAGGGCATTTCACTCTCAACACACTTTGCAACACATGCATCGACAGCAGTCGGCAAGGAAAAATCGATCACAACATCGGCATGGCTGAGCCACTGACTTTGCAGTGGCACATCGAGAGGGTCGACACCAGCGATCGCCCCGACGTCTTGATCGAGCAGCGGGTTTGCCGCGTGATCAATGCCAGAAACGATTCTGAAATCAGAATCTTGTGCTGCCAACGCGATGACTCGGCGGCCCATACGGCCAGCGGCTCCATGAACCGCAAGTTGAATGTGATTGCTCATACCACGAATGTAGCGGGCAGCGACTGGGATTGAACAGCACCTGCCGACCAAGCAGCCAAGAATCGTCGCCGATTACGCCTCCAGCGGGTTACGCGTACAGCTGGATCGTTTTGATGATGTCGTCCAACTCGTTGGGCACGGCGACTGCGCGATTGGCAAAGCTTGCCTTTTTAACACCACGACTACCCAATGTTTTGTTAAAGACATCCTGATCGGTCGTGTGGTACGCGACGGTCGCCGTCGGATCTTTCAATTCGTGCCCGGTCAGAATGCAGACCACGCGGTCACTTGGCGCGATCACCCCCTCACGTCGCAGCAACTTGGCCCCAGCCACGCTGGCTGCCGAAGCCGGCTCACAACCGAAACCACCCGAACCAACACGAGCTTTCGCATCCAGGATCTCTTGATCGCTGACTTGGCGAACAACTCCATTCATGGCGTCGAGTGCCCTCAGGCATTTCTTTAAATTGACCGGACGATTGATCTCGATCGCGCTCGCGATCGTATCCGCTTTCTTGCTATGCCGATCCATTTCATCGTTGTATTGAACGATTGGATCCATCCCTACCTGGCCACCGTTCCAACGAACACCGCGGCGTTCAAACAACTCGTACAACGTATCTGCGCCCGAGGCGTTAATCACTGCCAATCGGGGAATGCGGTCAATCAAACCGTGTTGGTGCAGCTCGATGAAAGCTTTGCCAAAAGCACTGCTGTTACCGAGATTGCCACCGGGCACCACGATCCAATCTGGCACCTGCCACCGCAACGCCTCCAGCACGCGGAACATGATCGTTTTTTGCCCCTCCAACCGGAAGGGATTCACACTGTTTACCAAGTAAATGCCCAACTCTTGCGAGACTTGGCGTACACGAATCATCGCATCGTCAAAGTCGCCTGCGATTTGGATCGTTAATGCACCGTAATCGAGTGCCTGACTCAGCTTTCCATAACTGATCTTGCCACTACCGATAAAGATGACAGCCTTCATCAGGTTCGTCGCGCTGCAATAGAGCGCCAAAGAGGCGCTCGTGTTACCGGTACTCGCGCAGGCAGCCCGTTTAGCGCCCATCAAATTCGCATGCGTGACCGCCGCGCACATACCATTGTCTTTAAAGCTACCCGATGGATTCATTCCCTCGTATTGCAAGAACAACTGCCCGTCGTTCATGCCAACGAATTGACCAACGCGATCAGCCTGCTGCAAGAGAGTCTGCCCCTCACCGACGGTGACCAAATCTTTCTGTGGCGCAAACGGCAGCAACTCGTGAAAACGCCAGACACCACTGAACCGGACTGGATCGGTCCGCTGCGACCAAGTCGATTCAAAATCGCTTAATTTGCTTGGCACCGCAGCACGATCCCAATCGTAAGCAATATCGAGCAGGTCCCCGCATCGATCACAGGCAGTGCGCACACTCCGGGCGTCATAGGTCGTAGCACAAGCAGGATTGATGCACTGCTGAAATGCGAGATCGGTCTGGGTGGCGTTATGAACTTGCGCGGTTTGCAACATGGCGAAAATTTGCAGGCAAATCGAAAGAATAGATACCCTGAAGGTTAGATCGGCACAGCTCAACCTGTCGCTGAAATCGCTTCTGGGAAAGAATTTTTGTCCGAATCCGATCCTCGGCCAGCATCAAGCCGCTGTCGAATCGCCACTGGCTCCTGAAACCAACGGGCACCTCAAACAGCCGATCCCCGTGCTGGCCTGTAAAAATGCAGCAAAGATACGGATTGAACAAATAAATTCGACTGGGCAGGATCTGCCAAGCATTCTAACGTGGCGTAGCCCGTAGCCACCAAGCACTCCCCAATAAAATTGCCGCCACTGCCCATGAATGGCCCATCTTCCTCTGCAGATCAGCCCCATCCCGACTCCCTGGACAAAGAAACCAACGCCCCAAAAACGAACGGTTCAGAGGACGAGAAATCACTAAATCCAGCCGGCAAACCCGTACTACAGCCAGATTCGGCGACCAACGGTGAAGCGATCCCCGCCAGTCACGTCGTTCTATTTTTCGTATTGGCAGCGGTTGGCGGCATCGCTGACCTGTGGACCAAACAAATCATTTTTGATTGGCGAGGTTTGCCCGGCCAAAGCGACATTTGGTGGATCGTCGAGGATTATTTCGGTATCGAGACAGCTGTGAACATCGGTGCGGTGTTCGGGCTTGGGGCAGGGAAAGGGCTTTTTTTCGCGGCTTTTTCCGTCATCGCAGCCATCGGAATCCTCGTTTGGCTGTTCAAGTTTCGCGCTGCGACCTCACTCTGGCTGACGTGGGCTCTTGGCATGATCACCGGGGGCATCATCGGGAATCTGTACGACCGACTCGGGCTCTGGTGGCAAACAGGCTATCCGCTGGAATGGCAGAGTGGCGTGCGAGATTGGATCCTGTTCCGCATTGAAGGCGTTCCATTTTTTGATCCCTGGCCCAACTTCAACATCGCCGATTCGCTGCTGGTCATCGGTGCCTGCATGCTGATGTATCAATCCTTCTTTCCCGGAAAAGAGGCCGAATAAACGATGACACAGGAAACGATGACACAGGGACCACAGAGCTGGAAAGCTTTTCACGAGGGTCGCCTGCAAGCGATCGTGGATGTGGTACAGGCCGCCGGCCACCATACGCTGAAACACTTTCGCACGAGCAATTTGACCATCGATGCAAAGGCTGATGACTCACCGGTCACGATCGCGGACCGCGAGGCAGAGCAATTAGTCCGAAATCAGCTCGCCGAGCAGTTTCCGGAGGACACACTTCAGGGCGAAGAGTTCGCCGAGCAGTCTGGAACCAGCGACTACCGATGGATCGTCGATCCCATTGATGGAACCAAATCCTTCATCTGTGGTGTGCCGCTCTATTCCACATTGCTCGCCTTGGAACACGAAGGCGAAGCCCTGGCTGGAGCCATTTTCATTCCTGCGTTAGGGGAATTATTGGTCGCAGCGATGGGACGCGGCAGCTGGTACCGCAATACCGGCCGCTTCCCGGGTGACAGCCCAAGCGATTGGATTCAGGCAAAAGTTTCAAGCAAAAGCCAACTCGATCAAGCGACCTTCGTCACCAGCCAAGTGGACAGCTTTACCACGCGCGGGGCGAATGATGCCTACCGACAGCTGGAAAAAGACGCCTGGATCACCCGGAGCTGGGGAGATGGTTACGGCTATTTGCTGGTCGCAACCGGGCGGGCGGAAATCATGGTTGACCCTGTCTGCAATCCATGGGATGTCGCGGCAATTTTACCGGTCCTGACCGAAGCAGGCGGTCAATTCACCGACTGGCAAGGAAATGCGACCACGCGGGGCGGTGATGGCGTGGGGACCAACGGTCGGCTTCATCCCGAGACGCTAAAGCTCCTTCAGCGACGCTAAAAATCTCTCCAGGGGACGACGATGACGGACGAAACCCCAGAGAACGGCGACTTATCGCACCTTCGTCCTTGTCAAAACTCTGCTTCGAACCCTACACTGTTGGACCCATTCTTGGGACGTCGCGGCTACCGCGTCGCCCCGCCACCCCCTCGCTAGAGTGGAGCGGCAGAAAAGCCCGTGTTTGAATCCCTCTCTGAAGGTCTGCAATCGGCGTTCAAAAGCTTGTCCGGCAAAGGCAAGCTTACCGAAAGCAATATGCGCGAAGGCCTGGACATCGTCCGCAAAGCGATGTTAGAGGCGGATGTCAGTTATCCGGTTGTCCAGGATTTCATGGATCACGTGACCGAGCAGGCGCTCGGGAAACGTGTGCTATTGAGCCTTCGGCCACACGAGGAACTGATCAGGATCGTCCAAAGCGAGTTGGTGTCGATTCTGGGCCCAGTCGACCCGTCGCTGCATCTTAAGAAAGATGGTCCAACGATCATCATGCTCTGCGGACTGCAGGGTAGTGGTAAAACGACAACTTGCGGAAAGCTCTCTCAGCTACTCAAAGAAGAGAACATCAAGCCGTTGCTGGTCGCAGCTGACTTACAACGACCAGCCGCGATCGAGCAATTGCATGTGATCGGGCGACAGCTGGACGTGCCCGTTTACAGCGACCCGGATAACAAAAACCCGGTTAAAGTCTGTCAGGCTGGCGTCGAGAAAGCGAAAGCAGAGGGCGCACGAGTTGTCATCTTGGACACCGCGGGCCGCTTGGCCATCGACGAAGAGTTGATGCAAGAGCTGCAGAAAATCGACAAGCGTGTCAGCCCAGACCAAGTTTATTTGGTCGTCGATGGCATGACCGGTCAGGATGCGGTCAACAGCGCCGGTGCTTTTAACGAAGCACTTGAACTCGACGGCGTCATCATGACCAAGCTGGACGGCGACGCCCGAGGCGGTGCCTTGCTCTCGGTCAAGCATGTCACGGGCGTCCCGATAAAGTTCATCGGTACCGGTGAGCATTTTGATGCGTTAGAGCCATTCCGCCCCGAAGGGATGGCGGGACGAATCTTGCAGATGGGTGACATTGTCGCCGCTGCTCGGGAAGCCCACCGGATCGTCGACGAGAAAGAGCGAGAGGAATTGGAAGCCAAGATGGCGTCCGGTGAATTTACGCTCGACGACTTTAAAAACATGATGCAAAAGGTCGCGAAACCCGGCCTGATGGGAAAAATGGTTGGCCTGATGCCCGGTATGGGGCAGTTCAAGGATGCGTTGGAAAGCGATGAGGCATCCAGCGGGATACGGCAAACAATCGGCGCCATCAACAGCATGACGATGGAAGAACGCCGCAATCCTAAACTCATTGATTCTCAGCGGCGTACAAGAATCGCCAGTGGAGCGGGTGTGCAGACACCGGTCGTTTCGCAACTGATCAAACAGTTCGAAGTAATGAAGCCAATGATGCAGGGGATGGCAGGCAAAGGTGTCGGCGATCGCATGAAAATGATGCAGCAACTGCAGGCCAGCGGCGCCATGAACGACCCGACGATGAAGGGAATGCGGGTAAAAAAGGGGACGGGCAAGCGACTCAGTGCCTCTGAACGAGCAAAACAGAAAAAAGAACGCGACAAGATGCTGAGGCGTTCAAAACGAAAGAAGCGTTAAACGCTCTACAAATCACGATGCCAGACGTACTGGCACCGACCCGGCGTCGGTCGAAACTCCTACCGGAGCGACCGATCCCAGGCAGTCGAACTGGAGTTATCACCAACAAACGGAGACGAATCGTCTAATGGCAGTCCGAATCAGAATGAAGAAGATGGGTCGCACCCACCGACCCTACTACCGCGTCTGTGCGATGGACCAACGCAGTCCACGCGACGGTCGTGTGATTGAACAACTTGGCACTTACGATCCGATGTGTCCCGAGACCGATGCTCGAGTAAGCTTGAAAACCGAGCGAGTCGATTATTGGCTAGGTGTTGGTGCACAACCCAGTGAGAAAGTGGCCACCCTGATCAAAAAGTACGGGACCGATGGCACCCACCTCGAGGCTCGCAAAGAGGCTCTGGAACGCCTAGCCAAGCGAAAAGATTACGCACCGGCCCCCGAAGAGCCGAAAGCTAAAAAGAAGAAAGAGGAACCAAAGGCGGAAGTTGCTGCTGAGGAGAAGCCACCGGAAGAGGCTTCCAGCGATGAAGCGGCAACGGAGAAAAAGTCCGAGGAGTAATCAACGGATGGTGACGAATTCAGAACGCAGTAGGAAAAAGTCTGATGCGATTTGACATCGTCACCTTGTTCCCGGCGATCTTCGACGGTTACCTCAGTCAAGGTCTGTTGGAAAAGGCGATTCAGCGAGAGCTAGTCGATATCCAGCGACACGACCTGAGGGATTGGGCGCCAGATACACCGCACCGCCCAGTCGATGACAAACCGTTTGGCGGCGGCCCGGGAATGCTGATCCAAGTTGAACCAACGGTTCGATGTGTCGAAGATGTCCAGGCGATGGAAACTTCATCCCCACCTGAATCGACGCGACGAATCGTATTGACTCCTCAAGGAAAACGCTTCGACCAACCGATGGCCGAAGAGTTCGCGACCAGCCAACGGCTGATGCTGTTATGCGGTCGCTACGAAGGATTTGACCAGCGGGTAATGGATATCCTGCAACCGGAAGAAGTCAGCGTTGGTGATTTCGTCTTGAATGGAGGCGAAGTCGCTGCGATGGTCATCATCGATGCGGTCGTCAGGCTATTGCCAGGCGTCCTCGGCGACGAACAGAGTAACATTGATGATTCCTTCAGCCGCGGAAATCGGTTGTTGGAATTTCCCCAATACACACGACCCAGAGAGTTTCGCGGACACAAAGTTCCCGACGTTTTGCTCGGTGGAAATCACGCGGCAATCGCCAAATGGCGAGCTGAGCAAAGCCACCAAAGAACGTTGCAACGAAGAAGCGACTTACTGGGCGACCAAACAGATAACAATCCCTCAAAGTGAGATCGATATCATGTCCCAAGTCATTATGGATTTGGTTGAAAAGACGGCGTTGAAAGAGAATCCGCCCGAATTTGAAATTGGCGATACCGTCGACGTCCACCTGAAAATCCTGGAAGGTAACAAAGAGCGTATCCAGGTCTTTACAGGTGTGGTCATCGGACGAAGCGGTAGTGGAAGCCGCGAAATGTTCGCTGTTCGAAGAATCGTCGCCGGTGAAGGCGTTGAACGAAAGTTCCCCGTTCACAGCCCGCGTATCGAAAAGGTCGAAGTCAAACGAAGCGGCGTGGTTCGACGCGCAAAGCTTTACTTCCTTCGAGATCGTGTCGGTAAAGCCGTTCGCTTGAAAGAACGTCGTCGCAACTAAGCAAATAGCTTCAAAGCGAATCATTTAGTTCCAACAATATCAAAACGATCCAGCACCCTGGTGGTGCTGGATCGTTCTTCGTATCCATTTCACCGGCAGGGGCAGCTCGTGAAATTGAATCGGTTCTCGCTATTCACTCATCTGCAACGTGCTTATACCGAATGGCGTTTCGGCGCAATCGATACGACAGCGGCGGTAGGTGTACGAGGCGAACAGGCGGCTGCACAACTACTGCGGCGAAAAGGCCTCTTGGTTATCGCACAGAGTGAATCCGATCGGTTCGGTGAAATCGATCTCATCGCGGTTGATCGCAAAAAACAGACGCTCGTATTTGTTGAGGTCAAAACACTTGCCACCACCAAACCAGGACATCCAGCCGATCGAATCGACCGCATCAAGCAGCAAAAAATAACGCGAACCGCCTTGCGTTACCTGAAAAGAAAACGCCTGCTTGGAACTGCGGCAAGGTTCGATGTGGTTGCCGTTTGGTGGCCGAGTGACCACTCGGTGCCTACTCGAATCGAGCACTACGAATCCGCATTCGAAGCGACCGATTCGTATCAGCTGTACTGACTTTGCGAGTGCGGCCTATCACGCGGCAATCATGAATTGAATTCTTTCAATGCAGGATCAGGACAGCCGTTCTCGTTGAAGCCTTTTGCTCTCAACAAACAGGCATCGCATTTTCCGCACGGCAGTCCTCCCTCACCAGGGTCATAACAAGACAACGTAGCTCCGTAATCAACACCGAGCTCCATTCCCCGAGCGATGATTTGAGCCTTGCTCAGCTGAATCAAAGGCGTGTGGATGGTGAGTTTTCTAGACTGACATACGCTATCCTTTGTCGCCAAGTTCGCCATTGCCTCGTAGGCAGAAACAAACTCTGGCCGGCAATCTGGATAGCCGCTGTAATCCAGTGCGTTGACGCCGATAAAGAGATCTCGGGCAGAAATTGTTTCGGCGAAAGCGAGTGCGAGTGACAAGAAAACCGTGTTCCGTGCCGGCACATAAGTGACAGGAATGCCATCACCCAGATCATCGACCGACTCCGACTTTGGAACCTGAATCGTTTCATCGGTCAGCGCCGAACCACCGAATTGCGCTAAGTCGATCTCAATAACACGATGAGAAACCGCTCCCATCTGCCCCGCAATTTTCTTGGCACGATCCAGCTCGTAACCATGACGCTGGCCGTATTGAAAGCTGATCGTGTGAGGCGTAAATCCCTCCGCTAACGCAATTGCTAAACAAGTCGCGCTGTCCAGCCCACCAGAAAGCAAGACAACCGCGGGATCACCATCTGACATTGCGAATCCTCTTTAAGCTTATTTCTTCCACAGTTTGCGACCAATCGACGGGCTGTAGTTGGTCCAATTCTCATCGACCGACACATCCGACTCCATCACGCTCACATAGGATGCCAATTTAGCATCTAGATTATCGAGATGATGCAAGGCCACCGCCTCAAGCGTCACCGGCAACTTCGGGCTGCCGAATTCCAATTGACCATGATGACTGACAATCAAATGTTCCAGTTGATATCGCAGTTCCTCGGGGACCGGATGTCCCTGCGACGCCAGCATCGCCATTTTCTCGCCCAACATCTGAACCCCAATCACGATGTGCCCCACGAGTTGACCACGGTCGGTGTAAGCAATCTCACCATCGCCCGCCAACTCTTCGATCTTCCCTGAATCATGCAAGAAGGCTCCCATCATCAAGAGCTCTGTATCGATTTTTGGGTAACGTGGGCCGATGAGTGCAGCCAAGTCCATCAAGTCCACCGTATGACGAATCAATCCACCCGGGTACGCGTGATGATTAGTGACCGCCGCAGCTGACTTCTGAAATCGCCGCATGAGCTCAGCATCGGCCAAGTACGCTTCTCCTAACTGACGGAGAGACACATTTTTGAAGCCGCCGATCGTTTTCTGTAGGTGCTCCAATAAACGATCTGATTCAGCATGGTCGTAGCGTTCGAAGTCAGCTGCGTCGACTTCAGAAGGATCCATACGTTCGATGTTCGAAACGATGACCTGCAGCGCACCATTGTGAATTTGCGTACGGCCGCGACAAAAAACAAAATCACCGCGATCAAAACATTCGAAAATATTCTCATCAGCATTCCAGAGCATACCGGCGATCACTCCGGAACGATCAGCCAGTCGCATGAGGATGTATTTTCCACCTTGGCGATTGACCCGCAATTGTTTGTCTGCCGCGCGGAAAGCCTGCTCTAGGTGGAGACCATCAGTTAGGTCAGAGATGGCAATACGATTCACAATATTCAACTCGGTTGCGTGTATTCAGGCCGCGAAGCCTGCCGAAGAGTGACAGGGGAGCGGTGACGACACCAGGCCGCCCGGGCCAACAGGATGGCCGCAGTCCGTACGAATTGACAAGATGGGCTGAATTTTGCCCCCAAGATACCGAACGATCCCTCTTTTTCCCATGCTTTTTGATCGTTATCGATCACAACCTAATAAGATTAAGATAGTGGTCGGTCCGATGTCCCTACCCGAAACGCTGCTCGGCTCGCATGCAACCTGATTTCATACTGCCGGATTTCCTTGAACCACCCAAACGGGATGGTGAACTCGGCCGCATGGGCCCCTACCGAATCTTGGGTCAACTCGGGAAAGGAGGGATGGGCGAAGTTCTCCACGCCCGCGATGCGCGTCTAAATCGAGATGTGGCATTGAAATTCATGAACACAAAATATGCGTCGACGCTTGAAAGCCGGCGGCGGTTTGTGGAAGAAGCAAGATCCATGGCAGCAGTCCATCACGACAACGTCGCCACGATCTTTGAAGTCGGTGTCCATCAAAAAATGCCTTTCATCGCAATGGAATTGCTGAAGGGCAAACCGCTCAATGTTTTGATTAAAGAGAAAGAACGCTTTGATTACCGGGAGGTGATGCAAATAGCCAAGGAAGTTTGCAAAGGCTTGGCAGCAGCTCACAAGAACGGAATTGTTCATCGCGATATCAAACCGGGCAATATTTGGATCGAAGTTCCTAGCGGGCGTGCCAAGATTCTCGACTTTGGCTTGGCGATCGCGAATGTCGTACCAGACGGTTCGCCCCGTGGCGCGGCAGTTGGTAGTCCTGGCTACCTGGCTCCAGAGCAAGCAAGAAACGATCCGGTTGATGACCGGACAGATCTCTACAGCTTGGGTGTTGTGCTTTATCAGATGTGCTCTGGTCGATTGCCGATCCGTGCTGAAACCGTCACCGAACAGATGATTGCCAACATCTGCTTGATCCCGCGACCGCTAAAGGAACGCAGCCCCGATACACCAACGCCAGTCTGCGAATTGATTGACCGCTTACTGGATAAGGAACCACGTATCCGTCCCAGTTCGGCTGAAGAATTGCATCTCCTGATCGGGAAAGCAATGGAGACATCCGAGTCGGAAAATAAAATTTCGCTGCAGATCGTGACCGAGACGAAGGAGAACAAACCAGCAACCCGACCAGCACCAACCGACCACCAAAGCAAGAACCCCAGCGACGAGGCGAAAGGCAAGTCGAAGTGGGTTATACCCTCGATTGCTGGAGCAGTCTTGGCTTGTCTCCTGGTAGTGTGGTCGTTAATACCCGAGAGTCGTAAAGCAGCAACGACAGTCCCTCAGTCCTCAGATTCGTCCCCGCCAAGTCAGAAAGTCGATTCCGAATCATTGAGACCACTTGCGATCTCACAGGCAACAGGAATCGACACTGTCATCACGGGCGATGCAGCTCGCTTCAAATTGCGGATTGAAAATCGCGCGCTCGGCCCACGAAGTGATCCACGCATCCTCAATCGAGACTTCCGCGTTGCCGCAGAAATCGTGACGATGCTTCGCCCCGTTGGAAAAACCCAAAAACAACGTCCAACCTTTCCGAAAAAACTCTCACCACGACAACTCCCATCCGCTGGCCAAACAGAAGAACTGGACATTCAGTTCCTGACCACTGGCATTCTCCCCGGCAAGTTCGAAGTGCTATTCGAACTGCAGTCTCCTGATGGGATTACGATCAGCCAGAGCACCTCCCAACTAACCGTGCAAGAGAACCTAGGTGCCAGCGAGTTGCTTGGATTCGAACGCTTGAGAACCCACGCTGGAAACGGCGCCGACACCTTCGTGCAAACCGACTCGCAGCAAGATGTTGGCGGATCAAAATCTTTGCAACTCATACGAAAAGCGGGTGATCAACAATCGCATGTCTATCTACGTTTCGATCTGTCAAAATCCAAAATCAACCGAGAACAAGTAGATCGCGCCGTATTGCTTCTAACCGCACAGGGAGGCGGATTCGTTGGGGTCAGCGAAGTACTGGCTTATGGGATTGTCGATGGATTGGCGGATGATTGGGTGGAGACCAAGCAAGGATACCTAACGTGGGACCAATCGCCTTGTCGGTCGGGAGTCGGTGGCCAGAAATTCCTTGGCAACTGCCGCCTAGATAATCGCGCTGACCGTTGGAAAGACAACGCAGACGCAGTCCGATTGTTCGGCCCAGGGCTCGACGATTTTATCCGCACCGCACCGAGCGACCAAATCACGATTATGCTGGTTCGGGAAAATCGGGCCGAAAAACCAACGCTCTTCAAATCACGAGAGGGCAAACCATCACAAGCCCCTGCTCTCGCTCTTCGTCGCGTTCCTCAGTAAACCTCGGACCAGGAGAGTCTCCCGATCTGTGTCCTGCAAATCAGGGTCCCCCAACCCCACTTTGTTGGCATGGAGACGTGGTTGCTTCCAGACAATGGTTCCTCTGGAATCCAGACTCCCGGGTGTTGGGGCCTAGCTTCAGAACGCGGCCCCACGCCCGCTCAAAGAATGGCCAACGAGAGAATCGCTGCCCTTTGTCACGACAAGTGACTACCCAGGCTACATCCGCCTTTTTACTGGTTAAACTGTTGGGATGTCGAACGCGCCGCTTGACGATTCTGGACGAACCCTGGTTAACCTGGTCCGCACCACTCATCCCTGGACCGCAGCAGATAACGCTGCCGGTTTTGTGTTGCGATACCTCGCGCCAATGAGACGCATCCTGATCCAGTCAATGGGATCACCGGCGGAAGCTGATGAAGCGTTGAAAAAACTCTTATCGCATTTGGTGAGCGCCGGCTTTGGCAAGCACCGGCGTGGAAGATTGCGTGATTTCCTGATCAAGGGAATTCGGTCGGCAGCCATGAATCGGATCTCGGCGGTGCCCGATGCCGGTGCCCAACAAGCCAGCCTGGACGAATTAACGTCCGACTCCAAAATATGGCTCACCTACTGGCGAGAAGGTCTACTGGAACGTGCTTGGCGGTCACTTGAGCGTCAAGAACATGCGACACCAGAAATACCCTTTTACTCCGTCTTGCATTGTGCGACCGCGAAACCTCAATCCACGCCGGCCATGCTTGTGGTTCAGATCGCATCAGAATTCAATTTGACCCTGGACGAGCAGGCTGTTCAATCGATCCTGATTACCGCTCGCGGACTATTTGCGCAAGTCCTCGCCGACGAGGTAGCCGAAACGCTTGACGACCCAAGCGAGGACGATGTCAAGGAAGAAATCGCTATACTTGGATTGGGCAAAGCATTCAGTGGCGTCACGGTCGCCTCCAACGAGTAGCGAAGAGAAATTGTCGCACCCCCTGCCTTGGCCACCAAAGCACTGGAAAACCACTAGTTCCCGAGCGACAATAGAGGGGCTGGTGTTTGCAGCCCCGCGTGGGGACTGACAGCACGACATCGCTAATCTGAATATCAGTTAGCTCGAAAGCGATCCCACCTCCGCCGGATGGTGATCCCACCATAGATCGCTCTCCGCAAATGCACATGATTGATGGAGCCAGAGAAAGATGCAACGTAGGTTGATGCGATCGTCATGGATATTGGCCGTCAGTTGCCTGCTGACCGCAATAGGGTTTGCTCAAGAACCTGATACCGCCCCACCAGCCGAGGCAACCACCTCACCGCTGGACGCAGACGGAAAGCTGGTTCAATTCGAACGAGACATTGTGCCGATCATGACGCGGTATTGCCTGGAATGCCATGGTCCGGAAGACGCGAAAAATGATTTTCGTGTCGATGACCGCGAAATCTTCATGGACTATATCGAACCGGAGGACGCTGAAAGCAGCACACTGTACGTCGATTACCTCACCATCGATGACGTCGACTGGTTGATGCCCCCAACGACGCATGGTGGCCCACTGTCTGCGTCTGATTTGGCATTGGTCCGTGTCTGGATAAATGAAGGGGCAGATTGGCCAGAGGATTACAAGTTTGCAAAGGATTCAACCGAAGTGGAGCAGGCGGAAACGGCCCCTGTGGCAGCTGGCCCACGACCGCTAGCCGAAAGGGTCTGGCAAGCCCAGGGCTTTCTCCATCCAGCGACCGTCCACTTCCCGATTGCCTTATTTCTGCTGGGTGGTGGCTTTGTCGTCTTGGGCTGGATTTGGCCCTCCGTCGGCACGCAGATTCCACTTGCCTGCCTACTGCTTGGTGCCTTGACCTGTCTGGCATCCAGCGCCATGGGCTGGTCGTTTGCTCCCGAGCGTGGATATGGGTTCAGTTGGGATCTTTTTGATTGGGACCGGGAGGTGGATGTGCACCGCTGGAGCGGGTTGATTGTGACGCTCGTTTCAGTTGTCTTGGCAGGCGTCGCCCTGATGTCACTCTGGAAAGGGAGTGAACGACTGACCAAGGTTTGGAAGGTTGGCCTCCTAGTCTGTGCCGGCATGGTCGGTGCCGTAGGGCATCAAGGGGGAGAACTTAGCTATGGCAAAGATTTCTATCCGCGAGCTTGGCGAATCTTGACCGATACCATTGAAACACCACCAATCGAAACGCAGGACGAGTAGCAACAAACGCTTCCTTGTCGAAACCTCATGCGGGGTGTGGTTGTGCGAGAGCCGTCTGTCGCCGAGGATGCGATGAGATAGCTTGAGCCGCCATTCCATATTGATCGTGAACGCAAAGCCAAAACAAAAAACCGCTGCTCCACAGAATTTGCCTGCCGATCGATTCATCAATCGTGAATTGAGCTGGTTGGAATTCAATCAACGCGTCCTGGAACAGGCCGCTGATACCTCGCTGCCGCTGCTGGAACGCGCTAAATTCCTGGCGATCACTAGCTCGAACTTGGATGAGTTCATGATGGTTCGCGTCGGTAGCCTGAAAATGCAGTATGCGCGGAATGCGCTGGTTCGTGATCCCTCGGGCAGGACAGTATCGGAACAACTGCAAGCTGTATCAGCCCGTTGCCAAGAAATCACCGAACGCCAATATCAACTCTTGAACGAATCGATTACTCCGCTGCTGGACGAAGCGGAGATTCAGCATATCGACCTCAATCATTGCAGCGATCGCTGCTCACAAGCGGCCGAACGACGTTTTTTAAATGACGTCTTTGCGGTCGTTTCACCCCAGGTCATTGTCCCTGAGCGGCCATTCCCGCTTTTGCAGGGTTTGGGAATTCACCTGTGCGTTCGCTTGGCTCGAGAAACGCCAACGGAGGCGGTAGGGCAGGGGAGTGAGCAACAACAATCTTCCGAGTGTGATTTTGCCGTCATCCCATTGGGACGTACCGTACCACGATTGCTACCGATGCCAACTGATCGTGGACATGCCTATGTGCTACTTGAGGAGTTGATCGCCCACTTTGTCGAAGATTATTTTCCCGGTCGGCAAGTTCTTGAGTGCATCGCATTTCGAATCACACGCAATGCCGATGTCGAGTTGCGAGAGGATTCTGCCGCGGATCTCATGGTAGGCATGGAAGAGGTCTTGGAAAGTCGCCGCCAATCACGACCAATCCGGCTGGAGTATAGCAACGGTGCAAGTGATGCCATGCTCGCCTTTTTGTCTGAAAAGATGGGATTGCACTCCCAAGATCTGTTCGCCTTCAATGGTCCACTCGACCTGACCTACTTGTTTACACTTCATGGACTTGAAGGGTTTGATCAACTGCGTGATGAGCCTTGGCCACCCCAGAGCGTCTCGGAAATCGATCCATCGGAGTCGATGTTCTCCACCATTGCAGCACGAGATCTTTTAATCGTGCACCCATACGAGCAATTCGACCCCGTGGTGCGTTTGATTGAGGAGGCCGCCGTCGATCCAGATGTCTTGGCGATCAAACAAGTGCTATATCGCACCAGCCGAAATAGCCCCATCGTTGCCGCGTTAATGCGAGCGGCCAAGTATGGCAAATACGTCTCTGTCATTGTCGAATTGAAGGCTCGCTTCGACGAAGCAAGAAATATCGAATGGGCCCGCGAGATGGAACACGCGGGAGTGCAAGTGATTTATGGTCTACGCGGCCTGAAAACACACGCGAAGGTGTGCATCATTGTGCGACGGGAATCACAAGGCATCGTGCGTTACATGCACTTCGGAACCGGTAATTACAACGAGGTCACGGCCAATCTTTACAGCGATGTTTCCCTATTGACCTGTAACGATCAATTAGGCAGCGATGCGACTGCATTTTTCAACGGTGTCACAGGCGCCAGTCAACCACTCAAATTGCAACAGTTGGCAGCGGCGCCAAATTCACTAAGACCGCGAATCCTCGATCTTATTGATGCAGAAACGCGTCGTGCTCGCGAAGGCCAAAAAGGCGAAATCATCGCCAAGTTCAATGCTTTAGTTGATACCGAAGTGATCGATGCACTTTACCGGGCCAGCCAAGCGGGCGTCAAGATTTTACTCAATGTCCGCGGTGTCTGTTGCCTGAAACCAGGTGTCAAAGGGGTTAGCGAATCGATTCGAGTAGTGTCCATCGTTGATCGTTTTTTAGAACATGCCCGGATCATTCAATTCCGTCATGGTGGCGATCACCAACTGTTCATTAGCAGCGCGGACTGGATGCCCCGTAACTTGGATCGTCGCGTCGAACTACTCGTCCCGGTGGATGATAAGGATTGTCGCCGCAAGCTGAGCGACACGCTCAATATCTATTTCCAAGACAACACGAATGCTTGGCAAATGCAAACAGATGGCACATACCAACGGAAGGCTCAGAAACAGACGGCACTGCGCTCACAGCAAACGCTGTACGACCGAACCTGCGAAGTGACAAGGGCAAGCAAAGAGCGCGGCCGTAGCTTCGAGCCTCATCGACCGAAAGCTGATCAATAAGGCCGCGCGGGCCTAACTTGAAGGAACCCGCTGTCGTGCTAAGCCGGAAACGCTGGCCACATTAAACATTACCCGCGTAAGATTCATAAAAAATCCGGACACCAATCAGCCGCTTCTCAAATCTCCGCCTAATAACAGGCTGCGACATCGCCCCAGTTACAAGATTTCACCAGTTACAAGATGTCACCGGGCCGGTACTTCGCTGCATCGCAATATCGAGCAGTGATATCCTCGATTTTTGCAACCACACCGCGCACCTGCGCCGGCGCATTTCCGATGAATTGATCGGGATCCCCGATGGCAGCCTTCAATGCTGTTTGATTCAATGGAATTCGCTCGTCAGCAGCGATTCGATCAATCAGATCATTGTGCTCCGATCCCGACTCACGCATCGCCAGGGCAGTTGCCACGGCATGCTCTTTGATCACTTCATGCGCTGTTTCTCTTCCCACCCCTGCCTTAATCGAGGCAACCAGAATCTTCGTAGTCGCTAAGAACGGAAGGTAACGCCGCAATTCCCGATCGATGATCGCTGGATAAGCACCGTAGTCCTCGAGAACTGTCAAGAAAGTCTCTAACTGACCATCGATTGCCAAAAATGCATCTGGAATCGCAACTCGCCGCACCACACTGCAACTGACATCACCCTCGTTCCACTGGTCCCCCAGCAGACCGCCTACCATCGATAGGTATCCCCTCATAATTACGCCAAATCCATTAATCCGCTCCGCCGACCTCGCATTCATTTTGTGAGGCATGGCTGACGATCCTACTTGGCCTGGCCGAAAGCCTTCTGTGGCAAGTTCCGCGCCGGCCATCAGTCGTAGCGTGCGAGCAAAGTTAGCAGGACCCGATGAAAGCTGCGTGAGTGTAGAAACAACCTGAAAATCGAACGAACGCGGATAAACCTGACCAACGGAATCAAGCACCGTCTGGAATCCCAAATGCCCAGCAACACGCTGGTCAAACTCATCTAACCTGGAAACATCCCCCTGAAACAGATCCAGCATGTCTTGCTGGGTTCCAACCGGCCCCTTGATCCCGCGAAGGGGAAGTTTCTCAATCAGCGACTCTAAACTCTCAAAAGCGACCAAGATTTCTTCGGCAATATTTGCAAAACGCTTACCGACAGTTGTAATCTGCGCCGGAACGTTGTGGCTGCGACCGGCAATCGATAAATCGCAGTAATCCGCCGCACGTTGACCGAGTAACGACAATACCGCGACCGAATGATCCCGCACAATTTCCAGCGCGGTCCGGATTTGCAACTGCTCCACATTCTCTGTTAGATCACGAGAGGTCATTCCTTTGTGGATCTGCTCGTATCCGGCCAAAGCATTGAATTCCTCAATCCTCGCCTTGACATCGTGACGGGTGACACGCTCCCGGGCATCGATGGAAGAAAGGTCAACCTGACTTTGAACGGATCGATACGCATCCAGTGCCTCATCGGGCACTTCGACACCCAAATCCCGCTGTGTCTCCAGAACGGCGATCCAAAATTCTCTTTCCAGCTGCACTTTAGCGACCGGAGACCAAATCTCGGCCATGCTGGAACTGGCGTAGCGACTGGCAAGCACGTTAGGAAGTTCAGCAGGCAAGATCGCCTCCAAGAATGAGAAATCGCTGTAAATCGCGGCGAAATGGGTAGTCGAGCGACAGCCGACACGTCTAGGCTGTAAACAATTCCGGTAGGGCCATCGGTCACTACCATCTGAAAAGCCAATCAAATCCCTCTGTCGGGATTCCCAAGACGGTGTTTCAGGGCTAAATCGAGTTCGATAACATACTGGTTGTCCGTTTGGCCGCAAATCCGTTGAGTTCGCAGTTCTAGTAATCACGGCTTCTTCAAGCACCGGAAATTGAATGATCCATTCTTGTTGCCAGTACTCCAGCGATTTTTTCACTGGAAATCGGATTCAACACATTTTATCGGGCGTTGTGGTCTTGCTGGTCGCTAGCTGGACCTGCCCCTCACTTCCCACCTCATCAGCCTGGGGTCAGGACCGAGAAGCCGAAAAGTTTGTTCGAGCGACCGAATTGTTGCCTGAATCAACCGCTGGCCTGATTCGAATCCCAAATTTCCCAAAATTCCAAAAAGCTTGGAAGCAAACGAGCATTGGGCGGTTGTTAGACGATCCATCGATGAAGCCGTTTATAGAAGCCCAACGAGAACGGGTCGAAAAGTCTATGCAATCGCTCGACAATAAGATTGGTATTCGCCCGGAGGATCTTGCAGACATTGCTGCCGGTGAGGTGGTGATCGCCTGGTTGCCATTCGAGAACGACAAACGCCGCCCTTTTACCATTTGCCTAATCGCAGACGTGAGAAATCGGCGAATCAAAGCGGAAGCCGTTCTAGAAACAATTGACAAAGATCTGAAAGCCGCTGGCTGGAATCGCAAGGACGTTGAGCACCGCGAACAGACCATTCGCATGTACGACACTCAACCGAAGCCTGGGCAATTGAAGATTGAACAGATCGCAATTGTGCTCAGCGAAGAACGGATCATCGCAACCGACCGAGACACCATCGCGTTCGGTTTGCTGGACTCGCTTGCGGGCGAAGCAGACAGCAAGCCCATTGAACAGTCCGATGAATTTGCCGCAGTCTTGCGACGCTCCAGCGAAGCAATCAAACAACCGATCCTGAATGGCGGGGCGACGGTTGCCTTGGAATGGTTCGCAAGACCATTTGAAATGGGCCGAGTTCTAAGAAAAGCATTCCAAGTTGACCGTGGTAACCAAGTCGATGTCATCAAACTGCTAGAAAACCAGGGCTTTGACGTCATTCGTGGAGTCGGCGGCGTGGTCGCACTGAATGGCAAAAAATATGATTTGATCCATCGTGGATTTGTCCTTGCTGATCAAAGCAAAATCGAAAAAGCTGCTCGGATGCTGCAGTTTGCCAACGATACGCTCAACAAGATCCCCGTTTGGGTACCGGTTCAAGTTGCCTCGTTCAATCGGCTGAACCTAAAAATCAAGGATGCGTTTTGGGCAGCCGAGTCGCTTGTTAACGAAGCTTTTGGCGACGAGATTTTCCGGGACATCATCAATGGAATTCGCGACGATGAAGATGGGCCTCAAATCGACATTGAAAAAAATGTCCTACCGAACTTAGATGACCAGATCATTGTGCTAACGGATAACGTGGAACCGGCTGACATCCAATCCGAACGCATGCTGATGGCTCTACGTGTGAAGGACGGCAAGGCGATCGAAAGGGCGATTCGCAAAGCAATGGAAGTCGAACCGGATGCGACCAAGTTGGACACTCTGCCAGGGATTGAGATTTGGCAAGTCCAAAAGACGGAGGATACCGACGACTTCGATGAAGACTTATTCGGAGATCTCGATTTGGACTTCGGCGAGGAAACAGCAGAGGAGACACCGCCGCTGTTGGAACATTGGGCGATTGCCTTGGTGCCTGCCGGCCCTAGCTCCGAAACCCCTTACCTCATGTTCTCCAGTCATCCGGAATTTCTGATCGAGTCGGCTAAGCGAATCACCAGGGAACCTTCGACTGATCGACTTGAGCAATCGCCTGAAGTGATCGCTGTTCAAGCAGCGATGAAAGACCTCGGCGCCAACAATCCGGCCTTCGACCGAATCGTGCGCACGAAAATGTCACTCCGCATCAAGTATCAATTGCTCCGTCAGGGTCAACTGAAAGATAGCGACACGATCTTAGGTTCTTTTTATCGGCGCATCTTTGAAAATCAGGACGCAGACCAAAAGCTAGAACTCAAAACCGCTAAACTACCGCCACTTAGCGAAATCCAAGAATTCCTGCCTAACGGCGGTGGTTTTTTTGAAACGACCGAGAATGGCTGGGATTTCAGCGTATTTCTTCTGAAATAGGATTTCAATCGAGTTGCAGACAAGCTCGCAATTCTTCACGAACAACCTTCAAAACCCGTTCCTGAACGTCCTCTAGCGGTCCTTCTTGGAACGCGCCTGCGGCCGCTTTATGACCACCGCCGCCGAATTGCTGTGCAACCTTATTGCAATCAAGCTCGCATCGACTCCGAAAGCTCAACTTGTATCCCCCACGAATCTGCCCGACAAAAATCACGGCAGCTTGCGTTCCCTCCACCGCGAGCGTCAAATTGATCGCGTCCTCAGTGTCGCTGGGGAGGGCCCCCATTGCTTCAAAATCTTCCTTCCTGGCATAGGTGTGAACCAGAGTCCCCTCCAGTTCACACGTCGTCCGCGAAAGCACCAAGCCTCGCAGCTTCAATCGCCCCAACGTGTCACGCTCATATAGATCCCCATAGACCTCACTGGGGACGACTCCCGCGTCAACCAATCGAGCGATTACCCGATAGGTGTCGGCTGTCACGCTGCCAAAGCGAAACCACCCCGTATCGGTGGCAATCGCAGCGAATAGCGGTACCGCTGACTTTCGGGTCAATGGAACGCCCAACGCATCTGCGGCCTGAACGACCAAGTGCCCAGTCGCCTCGGCTTGGTAATCCTTATACATCGTTGCACCAAGGTCGTCCTCACCAACGTGATGATCGACCACGATTTTGTCCGCCCGCGACGTACGAATCACGTCCCCCATATCACCCAACTGCGCCCAGGCACTGGTGTCGAGAACCATGATGCAATCAGCGGATATGTCTTCGGCCCGCACGTCATCATCAAGCACTTCGATATTGCCAGCAGGATCTAAAAACTGAAGCGCTGGCGGAGTGCGATGAGCATTGATGATGCGTACTTGCTTCCCCACGCTGCGCAAAATCTCTGCCATCCCCAGTTCGCTCCCCAATGCATCGCAATCGGGTCGGATATGACTAACCAGCACAAACGAATCGTAGTAGCTGATCTGATCGACAAATGCTTTCCATTGAACGCCCATGTAGATTCCTAATCGTTGGCGGGGCAGCGGCGAGATGACTCAAACGCCATTCCAAAGTGACTTCATGACAGTAGCGTGATCGGAAGTGCCCGGAAGATCGCATCAATCCCAGCGTCCGACCCATCTTTCAATTGAATTCTCAATCCGAGGAATCTGGGCGAACCGGTAAATCCAAACGACTCAGCCGGTTTGTTAAGCGGTCTCGAATCAAGCCGACATCCTGCTGTAATTGCCCGATCAGAATTTCAGCAGAATCAAAGCGGGCAATGTCACGTAGCTTGAACATGAAGTCAACTGTCAACTCCTCACCGTACAAATCGCCCTCAAAGTCGAGCAGATGAATTTCAACCTTGCTCGATCCAGATGGTTCGAATGTCGGATTCGGCCCAATGTGAATCGCTGCGTAATGAATCTGCCCCCCTGACGCGGCGACGCCACCATAAACACCGGGCGCCGGGATGACGACATCGATTTGGTCCAAGTTGGCGGTTGGGAACCCGATGTTGCGGCCGCGTTGGTCTCCTTGAACCACTATCCCTCGGATTCGATGGGGGCCTTCCAACAAGTCCGCCGCTTCTTCGACACGGCCATCATTTAATAGACCTCGGATTCGCGTGCTGCTTATCATTTGCCCTTCAGCCTGACTGGCATCGACAATCCGCAGGCGAAGATTTTGCTCGTGACACAAAACTTCCAGACGCTTGACATCTCCACCACGATCACGTCCAAAGAAAAAGTTCGGACCTTCAACCATTGCCCTGGCCGCCAAACGTTCGACCACCAGCGAATCAAAGAACTGATCGGCAGTCATCCGCAGGAACTCCCGAGTCGTCTCACAAACAACGAGGCAGTCAATTCCCAGCGACTCCATTTTCTCAGCTCGCCGCTCAATCCAACTCAATCGCTGGGGTGCCGCCTCGGGCCGCAGAATCGAGGCCGGGTGAGGATCTAAAATGACCGCCACAGCGGGGCCTCCGAGCTGTTCCGCCAGCGTTTTCACCTCACGTAATAAGGTCGCATGCCCCCGATGAACACCGTCGAAGTTCCCGATCGTAATCACCCCATTACGAGCGGCCGCATAGGCGTCGTGAGAGCTTTCCGAGACGGCAGGGTCCAAACCAGCTTCTAGTCGCTCTGCGATATTCCGAAGCGAGACAATATCGGTCACAGGTTTCCGATCGGCGGAGAAGGGCAGGGGAGAACGATTGTAATCAGCGGAAATGGGCTGACGCGTGTTTGATCGAGAGACGATAATCGCCGAATCAATCGCGGTCAAAGATGGGATTCGAACATCGATGCTCGTTTCGAGCAGGTTCACGAGTAATGAAAGGCAAAATTAGGGTACCGAATTGCCGCCGGAGCACGAGCAGATATCTTCAACGCTATTTCCTGATTATGTCCACACTTCCGCCAAAAGGGGATCCCCAGGCGAATTGGTCAGGGTGCGCAAAGCCCGACCGTTGCCGTTGGGATGGCGGGAAGGCAACGGTTTAGGAGGCGATCGAAAACTGACGAACAGAGAAACAACAAGGAATACCAGAACCGAGAATGGCTCGTGGTAACCCTTCACAGGCAACTTGCCAAGCGGATTAAAAACCAGAAATTGGCTCTATTCGCTCGATTGCGACGTGTAAACAGACATCATAGCTTGCGGTAAGAAGTCGAGAATTTCGCATGATGTCATGCCAATCTGACCATGGCTTACCGCCGCTAAATCTCCCGCTAAACCATGAGCCCACACACCAAGTCGAGCGGCATCCCAAGGGGATAATTGCTGCGCCAGCAAAGCCGTGATCACTCCCGTTAACACGTCACCACTGCCCGCCGTTGCCATGCCAGGATTTCCTGTCTGATTCGTCCAAACCCCGCCAGAGTGCACGACACACGTGGGGCCGCCTTTCAGAACGATGACGATATCTGTTTTCCGCGATAAAACCTCAGCGGCTTCCAACTGTCCGTCTCTATCACTGGCCGGCACTCCACTCAGCCGTTCCCATTCACCTGGATGTGGTGTCAGAACGAGTGGGCCACCAAGATCACCCCATTTGTTCTCGAGTGTCGCAGCGTCCATGCCTGTAGCACCGGAATAGCTCAATGCTGCCAAGCAATTCAAACCATCAGCATCCAAAACCATCGGAATCGATCGTGTTTGCAGCAAACGCTCGACGATGCGAATCGATCCAGACCCGGTCGTCATGCCAGGTCCACAGCCAATCGCCGAGACACCAGAAAAACGTTTGGCCAGTTGCGAAACAGCTTGATCGGAAAATGCCCCCCCTTGAGTTTCATCCACGGCCAGGGTCATGATCGCCGGATGAAACGCGGCGACAGTTTCCAAGCACCGATCTGGGACAGCTGCAGTCACCAACCCAGCACCTGTTCGCAGCGCAGCTAATGCAGACATGGCAATCGATCCGCTCATGCCACGTGACGCTCCAATCATCAAGACGCGACCGAAGCTGCCCTTGTGGGCGTCCCTCCGACGAGACGGCAGACGCACAGGAGGATGGCTACTCATTGCTCAGCCACGATTTCAATGATCAGCCTGAATTTCATCGGTCCATTCCGCATTGGGATTCGTTCAGTTGGCTCGCAACCATGCCCGCCAAATAGCCCCCTTTAAACCCGGCATCGATATTCACCACCGCGATGCTGGCAACGCAGGCACTCAACATTCCCAGCAAGGCGGTCAAACCTCCCAACGAGGCGCCGTAACCAACGCTGGTCGGCACCGCAAACACTGGGACCGACAAATGTCCGCCCACGACCGACGGCAATGCCCCCTCCATGCCGGCAACGACCACGACCACCGATGCTAAGCGAAGAGCTGGCAACACGGCCTGCAAACGCTGTGGGCCGGCAACCCCGATATCATCAAATCGCGTGTGCGGCACTCCCATCCAGGTCAAGGTTTCAATGGCCTCCTCGGCAACCGGTTGATCGGTACTCCCCGCTGTGATTACTGCCGCATGAATTTGCCCCGCCGCCTCGTCCATCGTTAACGGCTTACCCGCCGCAATATCTTGCGACTCAATTCGCAGCGTCCGCGCGACCGGGTTGTGATGGGAATACTCAAACCCTTGGCGAACTCGGAACGCGACCTCACTGTCAATCCGAGTCACTAAGGCGGATTGCCCCGCGTTCAGCTGGGTTTGAATGATCTGGGTCACCAACTCAGCCGGTTTTCCCTCCCCGAAGATCACCTCGCCGAATCCACAGCGGGAACTGCGGCCCAGATCGACGGTTGCCCCCTGAATTCGCCTAAATTGCCCACTCTCAATGGCTCCATTTGGGTCACTGGCCCCATTTCGCTCCTGGTCAATCCGTTTGGACAACTCCTCACTCGATGCCTGTCCAGCGAGCACTTTCGACAAGAGTTCCAGCAGGGCAGGGGACACAGAAGTCATCGTCGGGTTGCGGTCAGAGGAAAACGGTTTTTTAATCTCTCACAAATCTTACAAACATCCTTGCGTTGCGCGGTACTTGTCATCATGAAAAGTTGTGTCCTGGCTTACTCTGGTGGACTCGATACATCGGTCATTCTTGGCTGGCTCCAAGATGAGGGTTACGAAGTCCACGCTGTCTACGTTGATCTGGGCCAACCTTGCGAGGATCGCGAGGCGATCATGCAAAAAGCGCGTGACGGTGGTGCCGCCTCTGCTCGAATTGCCGACGTCCGTGAAGAATTGTGCCGCGACTTCGCGTTTCCCGTTCTCTCCTGGCAGGCGAAATACGAACAAATCTATCTGCTCGGTACCTCCATCGCCCGGCCTCTGATCAGCAAAATCTGTCTGCAAGTAGCTCGTGAGGTGGGTGCGACCGCCTACGCCCACGGCGCGACGGGCAAGGGAAATGACCAGTGTCGATTCCAATTGGCGGCTGAGGCACTTGATCCAAAGGTCGAAATGATCGCCCCTTGGCGAATCAAGAAATTTCGCGACGCTTTCCCCGGCCGCACCGAATTGATCGCCTATTGCGAAAACAAAAATATTCCTGTCAAAGCTTCGACCGCCAAGCCCTACAGCAGTGATGAAAATGTCCTGCATATCAGTTACGAAGCGGGTGACCTGGAAATGCTCGACGTAAATGGCGTTGAATTGGTCGACTTTGGAATGGGCGTCAGCCCCCAAGCGGCACCCGACGCTAGCGAATCGGTGACCATCGGGTTTGAGTCAGGTATACCAACGAAGCTCAACGGAAAAACGGTTTCCGCCCTCGAAATGGTCGAAAGCTTGAATCAGCTCGGTGGCCGAAACGGAATCGGTCGGATCGATATGATCGAGAATCGCTTTGTGGGAATGAAGAGTCGCGGAGTGTATGAAGCCCCTGGCATGACCATTCTGTATGACGCGCTGATGTATATCGAGCAACTGACCGTCGATCGTGATCTTGTTCATCTTCGCGACCGTTTGGCACCGGAAGTCGCCGAAATGGTGTACTACGGTTTTTGGTATACCCCCAAAATGGATGCGCTGATGGCATTCATTCAGGAAGCCAAGAAACCAGTCAGCGGGGAAGTCACACTCAAGCTGTACAAAGGCAACATTAGCGTTGAATCTCGCAGCAGCCCCAACAACCTTTACGACGCTGAGATTGCGACGATGGAAGGTGGCGGATCCTACAATCAAGATGACGCAGAAGGCTTCTTGCGGATCCAGGGTCTACCCAGCCGAGTCCAGGGAACAGTCACGCCAAGGAAATTCTAAGCGACAACCTTGGGGGTGACTCCGGCATCGGCACGCGGGAACACACGATTCCGTTGACTCTCAAAGAGGAAGGATTTACAGTAGTGGCCGCCGGTTTGCTAGGACCAGCTGTGTTGCTGCCCCTCTTTTTGGACGTTGGTGATGCCACACTTTTTCCGCATCTTAGGAATGGGGCTGTTGCCCATTTGGATGATCGCCACCGGTACGGCTGGCACTTTTCACGTGGACAACAGAGACGAGTTTGCGTTAGTAAAACGCAAAGTCAGAGCCTCTCAATTCTTGCACCGAGCAACCTTCGGTCCAACAATCGAGCAGATTGAGAGCTTGGCCACACGTATGCAACAGGTCGGCGTCCGCCGGGCCTGCGATGAGTGGATTGAAGAACAGTTCTCGCTGGATGCGTCGCTTCACCAGCCACTCATCGAAGCGATGATTGCAGACGACAACCTTGTCCCAACTCAGGATGATGTTTGGATTCACCGCTTCCGCCATCATGCTTGGTGGCACCAATCACTTGCTGCAGACGACCAACTTCGCCAACGTGTTGCTTGGGCGCTGGTGCAAATACTCGTGACTAGTGATCAAGGCGCCGGATTCAACGACCGAAATGTGGGAAATGTTTCAAACAAAGCTCGCTGGCTGGGCCCCACCAATTACTACGACGTCTTGGTGAATAATGCATTCGGCAATTACGGACAAATCCTTAAGGAAGTGACCTATCACCCCTGCATGGGCATTTATCTAAGCCACATGCGAAATCGCAAATCAAATGGGGTGCGCTTCCCGGACGAAAACTATGCCCGTGAAATCATGCAACTGTTCTCTATCGGTTTGTACGAACTGCAATTAGACGGGCGATTGAAGAGAACCCCCGAAGGCGAATTGATTCCCACGTATGACAATGAAACTATCAAGAACTTCGCCAGGGTATTCACTGGATTGACCTTTAAACCCCGTGTCGGCGGCCACGCTTTCTGGTCAGGAAATGATTTCCAATACCCAATGGAAATGTACCAACCTGAGCACGACACCGAACCGAAAACGCTCCTCAATGGCGTGGTTACCGACTTGGATGATGGCAACGCGGATATCGCAGCAGCGTTGCAAAATCTAATGGATCACGACAACGTAGCACCCTTCATCTCGTATCGCTTGATTCAACGTTTGGTCAAAAGCAACCCGTCTCGCGGTTACATTCGCCGCGTCGCACGAAAATTCAATGACAATGGCCAAGGCGTCAAAGGGGATATGAAGGCGGTGATCAAAGCGATTCTGCTGGACCCCGAAGCTTGGCGTGCAGTGCGAATGCGAGGGCGGCGCAACCCATACCGTGTGATGGTAACCTCTCGCGGCGCGGAATATTCGCGTCTTCGCGAACCAGTCATTCGCTACACCAATTTGCTGCGGGGACTCCACGCCAACAGCGATTATCACACCGGTCGAATGATGGTCTTGCCCATGAACTGGCACTGGGAACAAGAACCATACAAGCAGCCAAGTGTTTTCAACTTCTTTGATCCAAATTACCAGCCACCCGGTGATTTACTCGGGCATCAACCCTCGCGCCGGATCCCAAATGGCGAATTGGTCGCCCCCGAATTCCAGCAAAAGACTGCCGTCACCTCGAACCGACTCATTAATCGGTACATCTGGGATATCAGTAGCCAACGATCGCGGCACTTCGCCTCCAATGCGAATTACACGATGGAATGCAACCTGAACTTTGACTTCACCGCCGAGAAAGCCTTGGCAACAAACGATGCAGACATGCCAAAGTTAATCGACTTGTTCGATCTAGTTTTTTGCTGCGGTTCGATGCCCGACGACTACAAAGCGAGAATTGTCGAAGTCGTTAACCAAGAAACAGAGTGGATGAGAAACAACAACGAGTGGAAGCACGAGTTTGAAAACGCCCGTGTCGAAAGCGCTTTGATCGCGGTTACAACCTCTCCCTTCTGTGCCGTGTCACGCTAATCGCAAATTTGCAGTTACCCTTTTTCACAATCATCTGCCATGAAACGGACAAACCAATCACGGGTTGAAAAGCTACAACGCCGTGAGATGCTCAAAGCGGCGGGTGGATGTGCTGCACTAACCAACACATCACTGCTGTCGACGATTTTTTCTCTGTCAGCAACCAATGCGGCCGTCGCGCAAAACAACGGGCTCACCGGTTACAAGGCGATGGTCTGTTTGTTTCTCTTCGGTGGCAATGATTCTTATAACTTGCTCTCACCACTTACAGCTGGAGAACGAGAGGATTATTTGACCGCGCGAGGCGGTGTCTACCAACCTGACAGCGGAGGTCTCGGATTACCTGCCGATGAACTGCATTCAATCATCGATCCCGGTAGCGGACGCTCGTTCGGTATCCATCCATCGATGCCAGAGACGAAATCGCTTTACGATTCGGGAAAGCTGGGGTTCCTGTCCAATGTAGGCAGCCTAGTCGAGCCAACCACAAAGGCCGACTACCAAGCGCAATCCAACCTGCCACTGGGATTGTTCTCACATGCTGACCTGCAGCGTCACTGGATGACTTCCGTCCCCCAAACACGCTCGCAGGTAACCGGCTGGGCGGGACGCATCGCCGATTTGGTATCGGGAGCGACCAATTCAAATCAAAATATCTCGATGAACATGTCGATCAATAATGTCAACATGTTACAGACAGGCGGATCCGTTGTGCCGTACGTCATTACGCACAACGGGTCACAAGAAGTTGGCTGGTACGGACCGACTTGGACACAGGCCAGAATCTTTAAGACTCTCACTGACGATGTCCTTTCCCGTTCCTACGGGAATTTAATCGAAAGCACATTTGCCAAGGCAAACCGGAATGCACTCGATGCTGCCATCGAATTCAATAACGCAACCTCTGCAGTAACCGCAGTCGACAATTTCTTTCCTGAGGACGCGGATGCCAGCAACTTGCAAAAGCAAATGCGAATGATTGCAAAGACGATCGGTGCACAAGCGACCCTTGGTCAAAACCGCCAGATCTTTTTCGTCAGCCAAGGTGGCTGGGACAACCACGATGAATTGATAAACAATCAAGCAGAAAACCTGGAAATGGTCAGCCAAGCGTTGAAGAATTTCCAAGATGCCATGGATGGCCTCGGGATGACCGACAACGTCGTGACGTTCACCGCCAGTGACTTCGCCCGAACCCTTAACAGCAACGGCAAGGGATCAGACCATGGTTGGGGCGGAAACCAAATCGTCATGGGTGGCCCAGTCCGAGGCGGACGTGTTCACGGCGATTACCCCACGTCACTGGCACCCGGTAATGACCTCGATGTTGGACGTGGACGTCTCATCCCAACGACGTCCGTCGATGAAATGGCGGCTGAATTGGCAATGTGGTACGGGGTCGAAAACGACAATAACATGGAAGTGATCCTCCCAAACATCCGTAACTTCCTTCGTTCAGGCGACGGCTACCCAATCGGGTTCATTAGCTAGCCTGCGCCCAATCAAAAAGCCCTTCGTGAAGCGCGAGATTCGCGTTTGTGAGGGAATGTTAGTCGAGCGTGTCGTCTGGCAACCTCTCTCCACCACGCGGCGTTACTAGAGATCTAAAAACATTTGGTTCGATCGAATTGGGTAAAAAATGCCCACGCTCGTCCACGGTAACGATCGCTGTTCCGTCGTCAAACAACCCACCTGCTTCCCTGACCGAGTTGCTCCCTAAACGCCCAGACATGCCCGAGAACTCAAGATCCATCGGCTCTGTCCACATTCCAGATGCAACCGTGGGCTTCGCCTCAATTACCAAGATCGTCTGAGAAGGATCATCCGCGATCGAATCGGGGCCCAACGGCCCAGTTGCCGGAAACAGCGTTGCAGCACCTGCGATCAAGAAGTAAGCAGACTCCGAAAACGAATCCAATTTTGGATGTTTGTATACCGCCGGAATCTGATAAGCATTCTGCATATTATTGGGATCGTCCCACGCAACGCTCAGGTCAAAGTTATTGTAAAGATCATCCAGACCCAAATAAGGCAAGATAAGAACTCGCCAGGAATGCATCGCTCGACCATTTTCGTCCGTTGTAAACGGTGGCGGATAAGAACCTTGATCGGCAGCATAGGCATTCAAAGCCTTCGCGATACGCTCCAAATTACGAATCGACTGGGCCTGATCTCGATTGCTCGTAAGCCGATTTACCGTTTGGCCGCCATAACGAACGACAGCCAACAGCAGACAGCCGATCAAGATCACCCCCACAATCCCGGCGATTCCGACACCCGCAATCTTGCTGCGTGGGGCGTTCGTTTTCGGCACCTCCGTGACGCCGACCGCAAAACGCGGCAATTCAATCTCACCTCCACAGGACACGCAAGTCCCGGATTGACCGCTATACCGGTCCTCCACCTGTGTTTTCGTTTGGCAGTGCGGGCAGGTATATAAATAGGGCATGAGTCGAATCGCCGTGGCACTCGAAGCAACCAGAGTAGGGTAGGGGAGTCAACAATTTCATTCTCGCCCATTCTAGCGACCACACACCGCCGGCGGACCATCGTTAAAAAAACTAGGAGAATCAACCGTGAGAATCGTGATTCAGCGCGTCTCGTCTGCCAGCGTTCAAGTCGATGATCTCGCTGTGGGCACGATCCAACATGGGCTGTTGGCTCTGGTTGGTGTCGGGCACGGAGACACTGAATCCGAGGCTCATTGGTTGGCCGATAAAACTGCAGAGTTAAGAATATTCGCAGATGGTGAAGGCAAAATGAACCGCTCTGTGCGGGATGTCCACGGCTCAGTGCTGGTCGTTAGCCAATTCACACTACTCGGCGATTGCCGAAAAGGAAGGAGACCTGCATTCAAGGCAGCGGCAGAGCCAATCCTCGCAAACAAGCTCTATGAACAATACGCGGAACGACTACGTGAGCATGGCTTGGAAGTTCAGCAAGGCATCTTTGCTGCCGATATGAAAGTATCACTCACGAACGATGGTCCAGTTACTCTCATCCTCGAGCGTTTGCCATCCTGAGTCCCTGCCGCACGCTGGACCAGCAAACTCGATCGCATCCAGCCGGGATCCACTCTTACCAAATCTGTGTCGCGTGTCGAACGCTGTTCACCGCCACGGCACCGAAGGCAAACTCTCAGGAAAGTCATAAGACGGTGGCTGTGCAATGTAAGTCTGGTCAAGCCGAGATCGTTCACGGATTCGATCCACAATTGCATGGTCACCCCATGCCAAATAGAGCAACAAAAAGAACTTTGCGTATACCGAAACGTTCGCTAAGACATTGCCGCCAAAAAACTTGAGTGCCGTACCAAAAGATTTCTTCAGTCGTATTCCACCACGAACCTGGATAGACCAAATTTCATCCATCGTCAAATGAACCATGAATCCAAGCAAAACAGCCGAACTCTTGTAAATGCGAATCGACTCACTGGGGCAGGGCATCAGTAAATATGCCAACAGTCCCGCTGAGAATGCGGCGGGAATGCTATGCCACATCCCGCGATGCACTGTGTAACGTCGGAAAAACTCTACCGCCACGAATCGAATGAAGATGTAAACCAACATCGCCGCCAACGCCATCGCCTCATGCGATAAGCCAAGATCACGAAAGCGATCAATCATAAGCATCGGAACGATCGCCGCCACAAACATCGTCGTCTCTCGAAGCGGCACGCCAGAGTGACTATCCAAATCGGGCAACATCCCACTGACCGAACACAGGCCCGCCGCAAGCATCCCATTCTCGAGCGAAATCCCCTGTGACATCACACCCCAGTAGCCGTAACCGACCCCGACAATTGTGCTACCGGTAATATGCGATTTAAAATCAGCCACGATTCATGATCCGTAATGGAACTGGATCAGCCTCCTGTTTTGCTAGCAATTACCTTGGGCAAATTTTGAACTAGCCCAAGACAGTTTGATTGATAGGCCATCGGCAGCGTCGAAGCCAAGTCGAATCGATTGATCTTCGTTCCATTCTTGCAAATCGCTATAGTTCCTTTTGCAATGATTGGAATGGCACCATTGCCTGCAAATCCCGCCCGGTCTCACTCATCTCCTACCAAGCACGGAAGCGACTGATGGAGGTTTATGATATTGCGATGCTAATCGTTCTTTTTGGGGCGATGGTATTCGGCGCAATCAAAGGCTTCGCCTGGCAGCTAGCATCGATCGCATCGATCGTTCTCAGCTACTTAGTGGCCTATAAATATCGCGAACCGTTCAGCGAATCCATTCAGGCCGAACCACCGTGGAATCGATTCCTGGCGATGCTGATTTTGTTTGTCGGAACGTCCTTGGTGATCTGGGTCGCGTTCCGCATGATTCGCGGCACAATTGACCGACTAAAGCTGCGTGAATTCGATCGCCAAATCGGTGCTTTATTCGGCTTGGCGAAGGGTGCGCTCTATTGCATTTTGATCACGTTCTTCGCAGTGACACTCTGCGGCGACCAAATTGGCGAAGCAATCATTCGTAGCAAAAGCGGTCGTTACATTTCCCAAGTGTTAGACCGCAGCGAGGCGGTCATCCCGGAGGAAATCCACGATGTCGTTCAACCTTATTTGGATAAATTCGAAAATTCGATGCGAGAGGCTAAACCAGGCCTACTGAACCGAGTTCCGTGGCTGGCCGAAGAAGAAACCGCTCCCATCGAGCAAGCAACTCAATGGCAACCATCACAACCATTCAATTCTGCGGGTGAATCGCCTTTACCAATTGATCCCAATCAGTGGCTTCCATCGAATCAAAATCTGGCGCCTCAGCAACCCCAACAAGCCCAGCAACCGATCTGGAATGGTTACCAGCGATAGGGGTCAGCCACAATGAAGAAACCAGAACGATGCTGTCGCGGCTCCAATAATGGGCCCGACTTCACCCTCCAACTCGCTTCACAGGATGAAGTTTTCCTTGTTTCACAATGCGACCGGGTTGAGCCTGGTGTTGACCGTTACGATGCTGAAACTGCGGGAGACACACCGAAACACCCAAGCAGCCGGATGACGGCGGCAAAACGCCGGAGCAGTGCATAGAACCCAGGTTTTTGTGCGTTTTTGATACAACATAAGAGGCATTATCGGACGTTGCGAATAGCCCGCTCTGGCCGTATTTCCACAGTGCCTACTCCGCTGGATCCGCCGCGTTATCCAAGAACACACCGATCCGACGAAACTTTTCGTAACGTGATTCGACAAGCTGATCTGAGTCAATGCCTTCCAAATCATTGAGAGTCTTGGATAGGTAAGACTTCAACCGCGAAGCCATCTGGTGATGGTCTCGATGGGCACCACCTAGAGGTTCCGTCAACACATCATCCACAACGCCCAATTGCTCCAAATCTCGGCTTGTAAATCGCAGAGCAGCAGCAGCCTTCGGCGCGTGCTCGTGACTCTTCCACAAGATTCCCGCACAACCCTCGGGGCTGATCACGCTGTAGTAGGCATGCTGCAAAACAGCCACTCGATCGCCAACACCGATCCCCAATGCCCCCCCCGAACCACCTTCTCCAATGACGACGCAAATCACTGGAGTTCGCAGTCGGCTCATTTTAAACATACTTTCGGCAATGACCTGAGCTTGACCACGTTCCTCCGCACCAACACCTGGGTACGCACCTGGCGTATCAATGAAGCAAATCAATGGCAACTGATATTTCTCAGCGAGTGCCATCTTGCTCATCGCTTTGCGGTAGCCCTCAGGATGTGCGCAACCAAAGTGACACGCAGCACGCTCCTTATAGGTTCGCCCTTTTTGATGCCCAATCACCATCACCTTGAAGCGATCGAGTTTCGCAAACCCACTCAACATCGCTCGATCATCACCGAAATGCTTATCGCCGTGCAATTCGACGAACTCATCGAATGCCAGCTTCAGGTAATCACGTGTGTACGGTCGATTCTTGTGCCGCGCGACCTGCACGGTCTGCCAAGCATCAAGTCCATCGTACGTCTCACGCAACTGACGAACCAACTCCAGGCGAGATTCGCGAATTTCCTTTTCGACATCCTCGGTACGATCAGTCTGCCTCTCTAAGGACGCAATACGTTCCTCGAGCTCGGCAATGTCATGTTCGAATTCCAATCCAGGTCCTGCGCTCATCGAGCCCGTGCCTCATTACTTGTTTCTTTATTCATCATCTTCTAGTCCGCCTTTGCGGAACATATCATCCGCCCCTTTGATTCCCGGCATGTTATCGAACACGCTCAGCTTGGGCTTGCGAGGCTTCTTCTTGAAAATCTCGACCGTTCGGAAGACCTTCAAGAATTCCCACATCGACGGTGGTCGACTGCTGGGACTTTTGGCCATCATGCTTTTGACTAGATCCGCAAACTCCCGCGTCACGTTATCGTTATGCACGATTGGGCTGGGAATGGAAGCAGTCAAATGCTTATTCAATAGGTCGTTCGGCGTATCGCCTGTGTAAGGCGGACGCCCGGTGCAAAGTTCGTACAACACGCACCCAAAAGCGTAGACATCGGTTCGTTCATCACAGACCTTTCTTCGAATCTGCTCCGGTGCCATGTAACTCCGCGTTCCCTTGGCTACCTTGGGACGATACAAAAGCCGTCCCAAACCACCTTTCTTCTTTTGCGAAATCGTGAAGTCGATCAACTTTACTTGACCATCGCGACTCACAAGAAAGTTGTCTGGCTTGATATCCAAGTGAATCCAGTTCTTGGTGTGCAAGTAGTACAGACCCTCGGCCGACTGTTCAACAATTTTGTCCAACATGAAAGCGAGCGATTCAGGTCCCCTTCGCAAAGCCTGCTTCATGTTCAATTCACTGAACAGCTCCAAAACCAACAGAGGTCGCCCTGAATCTTCCCGGTACTCAAAGACACGGATGATCCGCGGGCTAGTTAAGTCTTTGGCAACGTTGTATTCATGCTTCAGCAACATCGTTTCCAACTTATCCGTCTTCAACGACTCCTTCAGAACCTTGAGCGCAAATCGCTCACCATCTCCCTCATGGACGGCTTCCCATACCTCGGCTGTACTGCCCACACGGATCAGCCGAGCCAGTCGATATGGACCAAGAAAATCGCGAGTTTTCATAATGACCTGGAGGAGCTGGTTTTCGGACTCAAATTGTTCTTATTGGTTGCCAGAGCAAGGCGGCGAGTCGGAGGCCCGCAAAGCCACTCGTGATTCAAAACGCTATTCGGATCGCTCACCGAAAGCGGGCCGATTGAACCAAAATACCCGGACCACCAGCAAAGCTTTATTCAACATGATAATTGGCGAATTCACCACCCGGGTAGTTGCGATCGCACGATTCGAGAGAAGCCCACAAGCCGTCTAAATTTCGTGAATCGACCGCTGAGACTGAGAATTTAATACATCCAGGTACAACTCACGAATCCGCCGTGTCATCGTCTGATGACGAAACTGATCGGTGAACAACTCCCGACCTCTTTGACCATATTGTTCCCGAAGACGGCCATCTAAAGCCAGCTCAATTAAGGCCTCAGCCAACGCAGCGGTCTCCCTAGGTGGGACCAAAACCCCTGTTTCACCGTTGATGGTTACTTCTCGGGCACCGTCCACGTCGTAGCTGACGACTGGCCGGCCAGCAATCAAGGCCTGCGGCAACGCTCGTGCCAAGCCTTCGCGGTACGACGTGTGGACCAACAGATCCATAGCGCCAATCAAGTTGGGGACCTCCGAAGGCGGCACTAAACCGGTGAAAACAAAATGCTGCTCCAGCGAAAGGTCTTCAATCTTCCCTCGCAATTCGGCCCGTAGGACGCCATCACCAACAAGCAAGAATCGAACATTGGGGACACGCCGCGCCACATCGACGGCAGCTTTGATCAGATCCTCATGCCCTTTTAAGTGAAACAGCCGTGCAATTTTTCCGATCACAACATGCTCATCCCCCAAGCCAAATTTTTCACGCGTCTCGGCCCGCCGCTTTTCGGCCTGCAAAAACGGCTCCACCTCCATCCCGCTGTAAATGGTGGTGAACTTATTCCGCGGAGCAACCTTCGCATCAACCATCAAATCGGTCATTGCATCTGCAACAGAAATCAAACGATGGCAACGCCGTCCTGCCCAGGCTTCACAGTGGCGAAAAAACTCTCTTGCAGGCGCTGGCTGAAATGGGTGAAACGGCGCGCCATGAACCGAGTGGACGATGGCGGGTACGTTTAGACTTGAGGCTGCGGCGCGGCCCAACAATCCGCCTTTGGCACTATGAGTGTGCACGACATCAGGCTGAAAAGATTTGAGCGTTGTCTTAACATCACGATAGGCAGCCCAATCTCTTGGATGGATTGCTCGGCGCAAGCGAGGAAGCAAAGCAATCGGCAACTCCCCTGCCCTGCCCTGGCTTAAAAGATCACCTTCTGGTCCCAACGCGGGCCCAGTCACCAACAGCACCTCATCGTTGTAATCATGGAGCAGATCGAGGCAATTGAGCAAAGTGTTCTCTTGCGCACCACCAACAATCATTCGTGTAATGACATGAGCGATCCGCAACTCAACTCCCTCACTCCAAGATCCAGACGCCAAAACCCGCTGCCAAAGATAATCTAAGTATCCAACGCGAGCACAAATGCAAAACGACGCCCTGAACGAAGGGCGTCGTTTGCATTGTATTCGAAAGAAAAGCTCGATTAGGCTCCAAATTCCACCCGACGATACCCCAACTGCTGCTGCAGCCGGTTCACTATCGACGTGTGCATTTGGCTGACCCGCGACTCAGAGAGATCAAGCGTAGCGCCAATCTCTTTCATCGTAAGCTCTTCATAGTAGTACAAAATGATAATCAAGCGTTCATTTCGATTTAGACCTTTGGTCACCAAACGCATCAAATCATTTTTCTGGACTCGGCGGGTTGGATCTTCGCCCTTCTTGTCTTCCAAGATGTCGATTTCACGAACGTCCTTATAACTGTCGGTCTCGTACCACTTCTTGTTAAGTGACACGACTCCAACGGCGTTGGCGTCCGATTCCATCTTCTCAACTTCTTTGACGGGTATCTCCATCTGATCGGCTAGCTCTTGGACGGTTGCAGCTCGACCGTGCTTTGTTTCCAAAGTTTTACGGGCTACGGCCAGCTTGCTGGCCTTGCTGCGAACCAATCGCGGCACCCAATCCATCGTCCGGAGTTCGTCGAGCATTGCTCCACGAATCCGCGGCACACAGTAAGTCTCGAACTTGACGCCGCGTTCCATGTCGAAAGCATCGATCGCATTCATCAGTCCAAAGATACCGGCGCTGATCAAGTCATCGAGTTCCACGCCATCTGGAAGGCGTTGCCAAATTCGTTCGCCGTTATAGCGAACCAACGGCATGTAGCGTTCCACCAGCTGGTTACGGAGTGTTTCATACTCCGGCGAATCCTTCGTCAGCTTTTTGAATGCCTTCCAGACTTGCAGTATTACGTCGTCGGCCGTGGCTGTCGCTGCCATCCAATCCTCCGTGATTGTTGTACGTACTGCGGCTGTGTGCCGCATCCGTTGGATTCGGTAAAACACCGAATCATTTGGTTAGTGAAACACAGTGATCACCCGACTCCATTTGCCGGTGTACATCACTCCGCCTCGGTTACCTCGCTACCAGCTCAAAATCCTTTTGCGACTGGTCACTCGGTTGTTCTGATTCAACATAACCTGCCTCAATCATTTCCTGCCGGTACCACCGCACGCGATCCCGGAACGAGTGTTCCATTGCATCACGAATGAGGTAATCAGCAATCCATCCTGCAACGAATCCGATGCCCATAAATAACAGCATCGCAACGATCGCCTCCATCGCGACATGACTGGCCAATTCGCGATTAACTACACCGCGTAACATAACCAACCCCATCGCCAAGGCGCCGAGTGATACTGCGTAACTGCGTGACAACGTTTTATTACAGGGTACGAGGACAAGTAACTAGTTTTCCCAAAGTTGGCAAACCGTTTTTCCAAAAGAACACTAAAGTGCTTTTTTGTCATCCCGGCACTGCCCTGTTCGTGTATCGTCAAGTTGCAGATGAAGATTGAATAATTTTTATGTTTTTAAGCTGCAATTGTCTTTGTTGCCATCTCTCTCGCTGGCAGCAATCGTGACAGTAGCAGTTCCGTACTGGCCGTCATAATATCATCAGGAACCTGCTGACCGTTGGTGACATAGCTAAGCGGGATCCCCGGATAGCGATCAGTCGCAACGACTGCTGATAGCACTCCGGCAGTATGGGGTGTCTCGTCAAGTTTGGTTAAAATCCCGGCTGTTGGCTGCACGGGCGCAAAGCCAGCCAAAACTGACTGAATGGCAGTTGCAGAACTGGTAGAACTTAACACCAAGTGAGTTTCATCCGGCTGAGCACACCTGAGCATTTCGACCAATTGATCAATGCGGGCGTCACTGCGTGGACTTCGGCCTGCCGTATCTATCAACACGAGATCCACATCACCCAATCGATCGAGTGCCGGTTGCATCTGCTCAGGCTTCTCCACAACCTCCATCGGTAGATCCATGATCTCGGCGTATGCCTTGAGTTGCTGGACTGCAGCGATTCGAAACGTATCGATCGTCAACAGCCCAACCCGCCGACGAGCCTCAATCCGGAACCCGGCGGCTAGCTTCGCGACAGTCGTTGTCTTCCCCACACCCGTTGGACCAACCAAGGCGACAATCCGACGATCTCCAGGCTGTGTACGAATCGGACTGCCGATCCGCAACTCACGCCCGACGCTTCGCTGGAGATGTTCGAACCAACCACCGCCAGCAGAATTGCCTGCTACGGCTTCTCCGACACTTACCGCAAAACTTGTTGTCGCGTTCATCCAGCGATCCACCGTCATCGTATCAACGCCACCACTAAGCAACTGTTCTCGATAGTTCTGTAGTGTCAAAGGCATCGCTGCATCGCTTTTCGGCAGCGAGATCGAGTACGGATCAGGAATCACACTTCGCGTATCAGCCTCTTTGACTGGTGGGGCGGAGAGCGAGGACGGGATCGGCTCAGCATCTTTCAACCCGGCAGTGACCTCAACGTAGGTGCGTCCCAACCAGCCCATCAAACCATCACGAACTTGCCGCGTATGCAATACGGATGCATCCGGTCCCATCTGATGCCGGATCTGATCCAGTGCATCTTGCAGGCTAGCGGCTCGAAAGGTTCGAATGTGCATGAAGGATCTATCTTCCTTGAATCAATCGCATCTTTGGAAACATTGGCGGATCATTGATCGCTAATCACGCCATGTGATTCAATCTTTGTATCTTGTGTAATCTCGTTGTAGGACAAAACTCTCAGTCTTGGCAAGGAAGCAGATGCAATCTGCCTTAGACCCGGGCGTATCCTTGGGCTGACCAAGATGACCGGGGGATGCCCCGCGGTAATAAGTTTCTTAACCCCTTCTTGAATCCGCCCGCAAGTGAGGTCTACCGCTTGTGGGCTCATTCGTACAAATAACCCACGTTCATTATGGTCTAGCCCTGCCGCAATTCGATCTTCCATAGCTGGATCGAGCGCCAGTACATGCAATTGGCCATCCGAGTCGCGATATCTTGAACTGATTGTCCTAGCCAATCGGTGTCGCACGTACTCACTCAACCAAATGGGGTCCTTCGTTCGGCCGGCGTAATCGCCAAGTGTTTCCAAAATAATGCTTAGCTGGCGAATCGGCACATCCTCTTTCAAGAGCAAGTGCAAGACCTGCTGAACATCACTAACCTTCATCATTCCGGGGATCAGTTCGTCAACAACCGTCGGCGCCGCTTCCTTCAATTCATCGATCAGATGTTTCGTCGCATCACGTGATAACAATTCATCTGCATGTCGTTTGGCAATTTCTTGCAAGTGAGTCGCGAGAACCGCAGCTGGCTCCACCGTCATGTAACCAAAAATCGCCGCCTGCTCACGGCGAATAGAATCAATCCAAACTGCTGGTTCGCCGAAGGTCGGATCCCGAGTTGCTTCTCCCTCGATCACCCCAGTGGTGTTCCCCGTATCAATTGCCAACAAACGATTAGGAAGCACCGTTGCTCGTGCGATTGGATTGCCCTCGATCCGAATCTCGTAATCAAGCTCACCCAAACTACGGTCATCTCGAACCCGCACTTTCGGGAGAATGATGCCCATATCGGCTGCGATCGCATTTCGCACACCGGTAATCCGCTGCATCAAATCTCCACCACGATCAGGTGCAGCCAATCCCAACAGCCCGAGCCCGATCGAAACTTCCATCGGATCGACCGCCAAGAAATCTTCCACCCGCTTGGCGGGCTGCACTGCCTCTTCCGCTTGCTTAGCCTCAGCTCGCAGTTGCTCATCCGCTTCCCGGCGGATCGTTTGTCGATTCATGACGACTGCTAATCCGATGCATCCAGCACCGAGGGTCGCCATGGGGATTGCAGGCAGATTGGTGATGATCAACAACGTCAAGAATCCACCAGCAACAAATAATGCTTTCGGATTCCCAAGTAACTGCTGAAGGAACTGAACCGGCAGATTTGTTCGCTTGGCACTTCTTGTAACGAGCAAGCCAGCAGCAAGCGAAATCAAGAATGCAGGAACCTGGCTAACTAATCCGTCTCCGATAGTCAACTTCGTAAACAGTGCGGCAGCCTCACCAATCGTCATTCCTGACTGCATCACACCGATATACAGACCACCGGCAACGTTGACCAATGTGATCACAATCCCCGCGATCGCATCGCCCCGCACAAATTTACTGGCACCATCCATGGCCCCATAGAAATCTGCTTGGGCGCTGATTTCCTCGCGCCTCGACTGAGCTTGTTTTTCGTCAATCAATCCGGCATTTAGGTCAGCGTCGATCGCCATCTGCCGACCTGGCATTCCGTCCAGAGCAAACCGTGCCGCGACTTCACTGATCCGCGTAGCACCCTTGGTGATCACGATAAATTGAATCAACACAATAATGATGAATAAGATCAAACCGACCGCTAAACGGTCACCCGCGACAAACTCACCAAAACTCTGAATCACCCCCCCGGCAGCACCCATCCCACGCGCATCGGCACCGGTCAAAATTAACCGAGTGGTCGCCACGTTCAGCACCAAACGTCCAAGCGTGGTTGCCAACAGAAGCGAGGGAAAAATACTGAACTCTAGCGGAGTCGCAACATAAACCGTTGTCAGTAAGACGATTACGCTGACCGTAATATTGGCTGCCAGCAATAAATCCATCAAAGCAGGTGGCAGCGGGACTAGGATCACCACTAAGCAGCCGATGATGCCTAACGGCAACACCAAGTCACGATGACGTAACAGAAACTGCATCGACGGCCCTTTGAACAACGGAAGCTGGAACTTACCTCTTGCCGGGACACTACCGAAAAATGCTGGCGTCGGTCCAGAGAAAAAGAAAACTCCGTTTCACATCCATTGTTTCACGCGAGCAGACGTGCGAACAACTCATCGGCGGCTAACCCACCTTCAAAACCAAACCACTTTCGCGACAAAGCCCGAGGCGGGACCAGATCCGCATCGAGGCCAAATCGAGGTCAGTTTGGGCGGCTCTACCGGGCCAATCCTCAGTAAGCAGTTCGCTTGGGAAAACCGAACTCACGGCGGTCTATATACGATCTGGTACGAAAATGGGCAGACCCACTCCCCAAGGCCCAGCTAAGGCGTTAACGCCCAATCAATGGCGTTTGCTAGCAAGCTTGGCAACACCTTACCGCGAAAGTCATCTCGATGGCCAAGCGATGAGTAAAAAGACTTGCCACCGTCGCCGCGGCGATAGGTCCACGCGACCGGCTCTGGCTTGGCTCCCTGAACGCGGCCGATCAAGAGAACATCTGCCGTCTCAGCGACCGGTGAAACACGATACAGAGATCCTTGCGATGAGGCCGGCAAAGCAAGGGCCAAGCCCTCAATCAGCGGCGAATTCGTTACCACAGGCCGCTTTGCCAGGTCGATCGTCGTCTTCAACGAATTCCCATGGTGATTCGTATAGTTACCGCCAAAGACCTGTGAATCAAATTCCGGCCACACTGCCCTGCCCTCTGGCGTCTCCTGTCCCCGCAACGAAAAAGCATGGCTCGCCGTACGGATTCCAATGACCGGCTTTCCCGCTGCCACATAGCGGCGAACACGATCGAGTTGGACCTTCGGTAACGTTCGCCGTCGCACACTAATGATTAAAAGGTCGGCCGATTCAATCGCCTCGGTACCGACCAGCGAATTTCGATCATTTGCAGCGGCAATCACGCTGGTAACCCGAAATTTCTGAAGTCGTTCCTTCGCGAATGCCGTCAATGATTCCTCAGTTGCGTACTCACGTTCCGCAATCAGCATCACGATATGCGGCAGCTCATTTTCGGCTGCGAACAATACCGTATTCGCGAAGATACCATTTAGAAAAAAAATGACGAAGGTGCAGCGTAAAGACAACATCGGATCACCTGATTGACGAAAACTGCGAGCAATGCAATCCATTGCCGAACGCATCTTAATCCCCATCAGAACTCAAAGCGACAACCGGCACCACCGATCACGCCATCACCGATCACGCCATCACCGTTCCAGCGTTCTGTCAGGAAGTCTGGGGCAGATGACGCAACGACAACACACCTTCCGTGTTACGGATCGAACTCAGCGTTTCGTCGTCGATCCCACCATCAAGGTCAATGATAGTGTAAGCCACCTCGCCTCGTGATTTATTCAACAGGTCGGCAATATTCAAGCCCGCGTTGGCCAGGATCGTCGAGATCTGTCCCACCATATTGGGTACATTCGCGTTCGCAATCGTGATCCGAGCGCCGCCGTTGCGTGGCATATATGCTTCCGGAAAATTCACAGAATTTCGAACTGTTCCATCTTCGAGATAATCCCTCAGAGAATCGGACACCATGACGGCACAATTTTCTTCCGCCTCTTCGGTCGATGCGCCTAGGTGTGGAAAGGAAATCACCTTGGAATGCGACAATAATTGGCCGGTAGGAAAGTCGATGATGTAAGACAAGAGATGCCCACTATCCAACGCCGCCAAGACAGCATCATCATCACAAATTCCACCGCGAGCCAAGTTAACCAAGATGCTGCCTTTTGGCATCATCTTGATCCGCTCTGCATTGACTAATCCCTTGGTCGCATCAAGCAACGGGACATGAACTGAAACCGCATCGCACTGTGAAAACAAGTGGTCGACGCTAACAGCCTGTTCTACGCCACTGGAGAGTTGCCAAGCGCTCTGCACCGAAATCAGCGGGTCGTATCCAACCACCTTCATGCCCAGTGAAAGAGCCGCATTGGCAACCCGCAGTCCGATTGCCCCGAGACCAATCACACCCAACGTTTTCGATGGCAACTCTGCACCAACAAAATTCTTTTTACCTGACTCAACCGCTTTGGATACTTCGCTGTCAGTGCCTTCCAAGCCAGAAGCGAACCGCATCGCTGCCGGTATATTTCGCGATGCCATCAATAGCCCTGCAAGTGCGAGTTCCTTCACCGCATTCGCATTTGCACCTGGTGCATTGAAAACAGGAACACCTCGCTGGGTCATTGCGTCAACCGGGATATTGTTGACTCCCGCCCCCGCGCGACCAATCGCAGCAACAGTAGCTGGGATCTCCATGTCGTGCATCTTAAACGACCGAACCAATACCCCGTCAGGCTGGCTCATTTCAGAAGCAACCTCGTACCGTTCACGAGGTAGACGCTGCAGGCCTTTCACCGAAATATTGTTCAGCGTGAGAATTTTAAACATTGTTTGGTAGCTGAGACACACGAGAGGAAACGGGGAGTCAAAACACAACCGCTAAGTCAAATATCAATTAGCCGTTCTTGGAAGCAAAGTCCTTCATAAACTCTGCAAGGGCGCGGGGGCCTTCGATCGGCATAGCATTGTAGATACTGGCTCGGATTCCACCGACACTGCGATGGCCCTTCATATTCGCCAGTTCATTCTCAGCAGCTTCAGAGAGGAACTTCGCCTGCAATTCATCATTGGGCAAGGTGAAGGTCACATTCATCAAAGATCGCGCCTCGGGCTTTGCGTGCCCGTGGTAGAAACCCGAATGTTGATCAAGGACGTCATACAGAATCTTTGACTTCTCTTGATTCTGTTTTTCCATCTCCTCTAAGCCACCGATGTCATCAGCCAACCAGCGAGCAACTTTTCCTAAAACATAAACAGCAAATGTTGGCGGAGTATTCCACATCGACCCACCCGCCGCATGATTGCGATACTGCAGGTATCCGGGCAACTGTTCGCTACCTCGTTCGAGCAGATCACGCCGAACGACGGCAACCGTTACCCCAGCCGGTCCAGCATTCTTTTGTGCACACGCGTACAGTAGCCCATATTTATCCATCGGTAACGGACGGCACAAGAAATCGCTGGAGGCATCGCTCACCAGCGGCACTGAATCGGGACATTCAGGCTCACTCGCAAACTGAACTCCTTGAATCGTTTCGTTGCTGCAGTAGTAAAGGTAGGCTGCCGAATCACTGACCTGGTAATCAGCAGGACTTGGAACGTGATCGTAATTCGATTCCTTTGCGTCATAAAGCACTTCGACATCGCCTTCCTTCTTGGCTTCAGCGACTGCTTTCTTCCCCCACGAGCCAGTAAGCAAATATTGAGCAGTTTTCCCGCTATCCCTGAGAAAATTCGCAGGGATCATGGAAAACTGTAAGGCCGCCCCACCCTGCAAAAAGAGCAAGGCGTAATCATCGGACAGCTTTAAGAGAGATCGAAGCGTCGATTCAGCATCTTCGATAATGTCGACAAAGGTTTTGCCGCGATGGCTAACCTCCATAACGGACGCACCGGCACCCGGAAAACAAAGCAGCTCTTCCTGGACCTGTTGAAGGACCGACAATGGCAGGGCAGCCGGGCCAGCCGAAAAGTTAAAGACCCGCTGCTGAGTTGCGCTGGCACTCATTGTTTCTGCGTTTCCTGGTAGTTCGGGCCGTATGAGCGACACACGTAAGGCCCTGACGGACAAAATGATCTGAGGACCGGATTTTAGACCCCGCTCCGTTCATGCGGAAGGTTGGCGAACCGAGCCTGCTCGAAGATCCTCGATTTCTGCCTTGAAGCTCGCATTGCGGCGGTTTCGCGGACGTTCCGGCAAACTACAAGGAGCTGCCATGCGGCTCGTCGCAGGCGAAATCCCGACTACAGAGACCCAACTGGAGAATGCTCCCGATGACGAATGACCAATCGGATGCTGACCGCGCCATCGAACTGGCTTCCAGACTCCTGCTGCGAGCGGCCAAACTTCAGACCCCCCAGGAACGACGTCAGCAGGCCGAATTGGACCGAATGATCAATCACGCCGACGACAAGGCAACGATGGTGGAGATGACCGATCAAGCCTTTCGCACCCATACCCCAGCCCGGGTTGCAGACCAATTGACTCACCTGCTTGATGTTCAAGGTGTTCCCAGGTTCTTCAGCCCTGTTGAGCAAGCAATGCTGAGGGGGTTTCAGTCGTTTGGTGAATACCTACCCGGTGTTGCCGTCCCGTTGGTGAAAGAAAAAATGCGTCGGGAGACAGCGAACGTTATCCTCCCAGCTGAACGCGAACTATTGACGGAGCATTTGCGAAATCGGCAACACCAGGGCGTCCAGATGAACGTCAACCTTCTGGGAGAAGCCCTGCTCGGCGAAGCGGAAACGCGGAGGCGTATTCAACAATGTATCGATATTCTGCGACTGGATGATGTTCGCTGTTTGTCGGTCAAGATTTCGACACTTTACAGCCAAGTCTCCCCACTCGCACGGAAACACACTATCAGCAAAGTCTCTGACCGCTTGGAGTCTCTTTTCAGAACTGCCGACCGTGAAACCGATCCCGTCACTGGCACAGGGAAATTTGTCTACCTCGACATGGAAGAGTATCGGGATCTTTACCTTACGGCTGACATCTTACGGGAAACGCTAGGACGACCTGGGTTGGAATCAACGCGTGCGGGCATCGCGTTTCAAGCTTACATTCCCGATTCTTTCCAAGTGATGCAGCAACTCATTGACTGGTCATCCAAGCGCGCCCAAGCGGGTGGCAGCCCGCTCACGATCCGACTCGTCAAAGGTGCCAACATGGAAATGGAGTGCATCGAAGCATCAATCGGCGGACACCCTCAAGCGCCTTACAAAACCAAGTTGGAGACTGACGCGAATTACAAAAGCATGCTGAGATTGTTGATCGATGCAGCTTCCCGTCGATGCATTCGCATCGGTCTCGCATCCCACAACCTATTCGATGTAGCGCTCGGCTTAATCTGGTCTGAGCAGACCGTCCCCGCCGAATTCATGCAGGTCGAAATGCTCGAAGGAATGGCGAATCACCAACGCCGGGCGATTTCGGAGCAAGATGCCAACATGCTGCTGTACGCTCCCGCCTGCCGACAAGAAGGATTCCTGAATGCCATTGGATACCTCGTACGCCGACTGGACGAAAATACAGGACCGCAGAATTTCCTGCGGCACGCCTATCACCTGGAACCCGATAGTGATGACTTCCGTGAACTTTCGGAGGCTTTCCGAAAATCTTTGGCAACGATCGAATCGGTCAGCCATGAAGCTCGCCGCAATCGTGACCGAAACGACGAACCAATACAGCCAACGGTTGCCAATCACTGGACAGAATTGTCCAACGAACCTGATACCGACTGGGCGGTACCAGCGAACTCTGACTGGGCCGAGAAAATCTTGAACCAGTGGCAAGACCGCTGCCAGGAGAAAGCGACTCAGGTTCAGCTTGCGATCGCAGGGAAACCGGTTCCCAAAGAAACGAAACAGTCACGACACACCTTCGATCCGTCTCGCCCCGGCATAAAAGTTTGCGATTACCAAGCGGCAACATTGGAGCAAGTGAAAACGGGCGTGGATGCCGCCGCGAGAGACGCATCTGGTTGGAACCGGCGTCCGCTCGAGGACCGACATGATCTGTTTCGTAAAGTTGCACAGAACCTCCGTGTGGCGAGAGGAGACTTAATCGGAGCAATGCTGGCCGAAGGCGGGAAAATTGTTTCTGAAGGTGATCCGGAAATCAGCGAAGCAATCGATTTCTGCGAGTTCTATCCACTCACGGTTAATGACTGGGACCAATGTCCGTCGATTTCGATGAAACCGCGTGGAGTGGTCGCCGTGATCACGCCCTGGAACTTCCCCCTGGCCATCCCATGCGGTGGAATCGTCGCAGCGCTCGCGGGTGGAAACCGCGTGATCCTTAAGCCAGCCAGTGAAACGGTCTTGGTCGCTTCGCTATTATGTGATGCTTTCTGGAAGGCCGGGGTTCCAAGAGATGCACTACAACTCATCCCCTGTGATGATGAGATTGCGGAGGCTGGCTTGGTATCCAATCAGATGGTCGATGCCGTCGTCTTGACAGGTGGGACATCGACGGCGCAACGAATGCTGAAAGTCAGGCCTGGCTTGCATCTACTCGCCGAAACGGGTGGTAAGAATGCGACGATCGTGACCGCCATGGCGGATCGCGATCAGGCAATCAAACACATTATCCATTCGGCATTCGGCCATGCAGGCCAAAAGTGCAGTGCCACGTCACTGCTTTTGTTGGAACAGGAAGTTTTCGACGACCCGCATTTCCGAGAAGCACTTGCGGATGCAGTGGAAAGCATTCAAGTTGGATCCGCCTGGGAACTGGCCACGAGCATGGGACCGCTTATCGCGCCCCCCGGTAAAGAACTTAGCCGAGGAATGAAAACACTTGAGGATGATGAATCCTGGCTCGTTGTGCCAGAACATATCGTCGGCAATCCAAATCTGTATCGACCGGGCGTGAAGTGGAACATTCGATCGGGCAGCTTCACCCACCTGACCGAATTGTTTGGCCCGGTGCTTGGCGTCATGCCGTTTCGCCGACTCGAAGAAGCAATCGAAATCGTCCGTTCAACTGGGTATGGATTGACCAGCGGCTTGGAAAGTTTGGATGACCGTGAGATCGAACTTTGGAAACAATCGATTCATGCCGGCAACCTGTACATCAATCGGCCAACCACCGGCGCGATCGTGCTACGGCAACCCTTTGGTGGTGTTGGCTTGAGTGCCTACGGTCCAGGTGTCAAAGCTGGTGGTCCTCACTACACCTTGGCCTTGATGAATCTCAGCGATGGACAATCTCATGACGTTGATACTGACACGGCGGAGTTTGAATCGATTCCACTTGATCAACTCTCCAATTGGATCACTGAACTGGTGAAGTTTAATCAGATCGACACAATGACGGCGAGTGAATTGCAGCGAGTAATCAATCGAAGCCGGACTGCTGTTGCCAAGGTATTTTCGCAACAACATGACACGGTTCGCGTACTCGGTCAGGACAACCTTCGTCGCTATCGGCCGGTCCCAGGCATTACACTCCGAGTTGACCGGACCGATAGCTTGCGTGATGCTTTGGTCAGTTTGATCGCAGCAGTGGCATCCGGCGTCCAATTGGTGCTATCGATTGCCCCGGAAATCGAAGACTCATCACGACAGAACTTGGAGGCAACTGCTGACCTCCTTCCGGGGCAAATCCATCCCATCGAGGAATCAGAACTTGAGCTCGCGCAAAGAATTCGAAAGCAAGATGTCACTCGATTGCGATTGCTAAATCGAGTCAAGCCTAATGCTCCGCTGGCAATTGCCGCAGCCGAGGCGTTTGCGACCATCGTTGACGAGCCAGTACTGACCGAAGGTCGAATCGAGTGCCTTCGTTATCTTGACGAGCAATCGATCTCCTACGACTACCATCGCTACGGCAATCTCGGACGTCGGTCCCATGAGTCGCGGAGAGCAATTTTATGATGACTGAAGAATGGAACGAATTAAACTGGGCGAAGCAAGGCTCAAAACCCGAACTCCTCCATCCAACCGTCAACATCACCACCCACCTCCGGCTTAGCATCGCCACTCCCCTGCCCTTCCCCGCTGATTTTGACCTGCACGGATGGAGCAAGCCTACAATTCCCGTCCATCAACTGATCCAACCACACGTCCGAATCAAATGCAGTTGCACCTCGGCGACGCGCAGCAGCTTGAACACGATGGTCACTCGAAACGACCGCTAGCTGCTTGGGGGCTGAATGGGCCGCGATTATCTCTTCCAACAAATCGTCTGCCTCGGGGTATCCCACCGCAAACCAAACTCGAATGTCCTTCAATTCGTAGCGGGCAGAACGATCGCGTGGCGGTTGTCGCGCATCGAATACCAAGCAAGTTCGATGACGAACACGATCGTCCAAGTGTTGCCAAAGTCGATCAATCAACTGCATCCGCTCGCGGTGTAGCCAATGATCATTAGCACCCCGCCCCGGTGGTGCCACCGGCGGAATCACGTTGTAGCCGTCAATCAAGAGTAGAAGGGACACCACCGAATTGTAGCGACTTTGGAGCCGCATTCAGAGAGCGCCTGTCAATCGATGTTCTGAATGACCCGAACCGAAGGACCACTGGAAAATTGATAGATCCGATAACCGAAAAACCCAATCACTAATGCCGCGAGGATAGCGGCCGCCATTATTTTCGTCCGATCAACATCAGCAAGCAGGCTTACCGTTGCTCGCTTGCTCGATCGCTTAGCACCAACTGGATTCGAAGCAGCTTTCAGCGTCTTGGTGGCTCGTGATCGCGGGGATTGAGATTTCGCCCGACTCGGCTTGTTTCTCGCCTCCTTCTCGGCCAAGGCCCCACTCACATTCTTTGCCGATGCCTGAAGACCATTGAGCGCTGGTTCAATCACCTTGGATTCGACCGCCTTGAGCGAATCGGTGGAAGTCACACCATCAGACTCGAAAACATCCGATTCAAAAACATCCTGTAGGTCATCCAAGTCCGTCATCGTCCCCGTGCTATCGTTGGGCACTGGGCGATCGCTACCCGAACGTATCTGCTCGTACCTCGTCTCCCGTTCAGCGTCGTCGGCATCCGATAACATACTGGCGACATCGAAACTCTCCCATGGCTCAGACGTCACCATTTTTTTGCCACGACCGATCTCCTGACCCTCACACAGCGTTTGCAGTCTGACGCGAAAGACAACTTTTCCGCATCGCAACTCGTCACCATCATTGAGCAGTACCCACTGGCTTCCTTCCAACCTTTGCTGATTGACTTTCGTCCCGCTGCTACTACCTAAATCCCGCACCTGTATCTGAGAGTTCATCGAGTAAAGCAAACAATGACGCCGACTAACTGAGCGACTCTTCGGCCGGATTTGGCATTCCTCATGCCGACCAATCATGTAGTAGCCGTCCTTCAAGCTTGCCTCCATTCCGGCTTGGCTACCGACAGCAAGCACCAAACGAGCGGTTGTCTGTTCGATTTTCCCGGGACGGAGCAAGGCGATCACTAGATTGTTTACTGAGAGGATTAGAAGTTATTCACGCACAATCACAACATTGCCATTTTCCAACGACTTTACGGCTGGCACGACTTTAGCATCGGGCCGCACAAAGGAATAAATCGCCAGCGCCAGCACGGCAATCAAAGCAAGAATCGCAAAGGCTAGCCCCACTCCCAACAGGACCTGCTGAGTCCCGTTACCACGGGAGACCGGTTCCGCCTGCTGTTTCAATTTCGACGGTTGCCGTTGGTGATAATACGATGCCGGATCCGAGTGGCTTGAAACAGCGTTTTGCTGCAGAGCAGGCACCACGACTGGATGCGAAGTCCCGCCAAGATCGATCGGAGGCAGACCTTCAAAGTCAATGAACTCATCAACCTCAATAACCACATCTCCATCGGCTGATAACGATGTGTCGTCCAATGTCGCTTGGTACACAGCATCATCGACAGCGGTATCACTGAGCGGCTCGATACTTCGTGCAGAACGTCTTGATGGCTCACCGACAACCGCAACAAGTCGCGTCAACTGAGCCAAAAGCTCAACAGCTGATTTGGGTCGATCGGCGGGCCGCTTGGCCATCATTCGTTTCAACAGTTCAGCGATTGCCGAGGGGCAATCCGCCCGTTCGTCTCGAATATCCGGAACCGGTGCTGCTTGGTGCTTCGCAAGGCGTTGCGTAGCACTCCCAAGAAACGGTGGTTTCCCGGCAAGCAGAAAATAAAAAGTACATCCAAGTGAATAAATATCCGAATGAGTCCCAGCCGTTGTGCTGTCAATCGCCTGCTCGGGAGCGATAAAATCTGCGGTCCCCATCAACCGCTGCTTTTCCTGACTTTCACTTTGTGACCATCCAATTCGCGCCAATCCAAGGTCGCTTACTTTCAGCACGCCATCAGTTCGCAACATCAGGTTCGATGGCTTGATGTCTCGATGAACGATTCCGCGTTCGTGTGCATGAGCCAATCCTGCGGTAGTCTGCTGAAGTACATCCACTGCGTCGGCTACTGACATCACACCATCGCGCTGAACAGCACGCTGCAGATCAATTCCATCGACATACTCGATCACAATGTAAAGCTTCTTACCCGCTTCTGCGAAATCATACGCACGAATAATGTTCGGGTGGTCCAACTGGGCACAAGCCCTCGCTTCGGATTTGAACCTCTCGATCCGTCGCGGGTCCTCCGTCGCCTCGGGAGGCAGAATCTTGAGTGCCATCATCCGTTTCATCACATGGTGCTCGCCCAGGTAGACGACCCCCATGCCACCTTTCCCTAACGGCCTCAAGAGCCGGTAGCTACCGAGATAAAAACCCTTGCTGCAACCGGCCAACAATTTTGAAGACTGCCACTTGGTAAGCACGCCAGCATGCACCAAGCCATCGGCGAGCTTTTCTTGTGTGAAACTGGATGCTTCTTCACCTGCTCCCTCACTAGATTGCGACATCAACGAAATCACAACTTTCTTCAGGTCGTCCAGTTCGACTAAACCTGCTGCCAGCGCGCGCCGCACAAAGGATCGAGTTGCCTCATCCAAAACGGGCCGTTGTGCGTTCGCCAAGTTGACGGACATCAAGACACGCTAATCGCTAAATAAAAGAATGAAGTGGAAGGTCGGTTCCAGGAGCCGGCCGGTGGTAGAAAAGTATACCACTGCGCAACCATAACAGCTCAGTTGAGATCTTCCTGTATCACGCAATTAAGCGGGCAATCCGCCCCTTTGCCGTGAAGATTTGATGAGCATTTCGCGAGCATAGCTTCACGGTTAGTCAACAACACATTTGGGGTCGTAATCAACGCGTAACAACATTAATCCATTGGCGGGAGCCGTTTGCCCGGCTAACCCCCTCTCACCCGCTACCAACAGGCTATCAACCCAAGCAGGAGATTGCTTACCGCGGCCAACGTCAACCAACGTGCCCACCATGGAGCGAACCATGTTGTAAAGAAATCCGTCGGCCTCGATCTCCACAGCTACATGCTCTCGATCATTCCATTGGTTACTTTGAGTGAAGACTTCACAAGCACGGATTTCTCGGACAGTTGTCTTGCGGTCAGAACCTGAGTTTTGAAATCCACGAAAATCATGGCGACCGAGAAAGCGTTGCGCAGCGATTTGCATCGCTTCCAAATCAAGCTTGGTACGAAGATGCCAACGGTAACGCGATTGAAACGGATCACGCATTCCACCAAGCTGCAACTGATAGCGATATCGTTTCCCGATTGCGTCACGAATCGCATGAAAACCGGGAACGGCTTCGTCAACTTGATCGACGACAATCGAATCAGGCAAATGGGCATTGAGGGCCATCAGAAGTCGCTGCGTCGAATCCCGCCACAGAAATTCGCAACTGGCTACTTGGGCCAGTGCGTGAACTCCAGCATCCGTGCGGCCACTACCAATGACGTTGACATGGGATCCAGCGAGCTGTCGTGCAGCATCTTGCAGCTTTCCCTGGATCGTCTGCTTGCCAGGCTGAACTTGCCAGCCAGCAAATTCAGATCCGTCATAAGCGACTGTCAACTTAAAGGTACGGAGCGCCGCCTCGGTCACAGTTGCACCCGTTAAGATTTACCACCAACGGCTGTCGCCCGCTGCACCAACAGTTCCGCGATCTGCACTGCATTCGTGGCGGCACCCTTTCGCAGATTGTCACTCACACACCAAAAAGCAATCCCATTCGGACTGCTGATGTCCTTGCGAATGCGGCCCACGAAAACATCATCTTTTCCATCGCAATCGCGAGGCATCGGATAGGCATGGGTCGGCAGATCATCGACCACGGTCACGCCTTCAGCCTGTTCAAAAAGTTGAGTCGCCTCATCGACCGACAAGGGCCGCTCTGTTTCCACCAAAATGGACTCACTGTGGCCAATCGCAACGGGGACACGCACGCAAGTCGGACAGACCTGAATCTCCTCATCCTCCATGATTTTTCTTGTCTCGTACACCATCTTCATCTCTTCGCTGGTGTACCCCTCATGCTTATCGGAACCAATTTGCGGTATCAAATTAAAACCGATGGGATGTTGAAATGTTTTGGGTGGATGAACATCACCTGCCAAGGCTTTCCGCGTGCTGTCGTTCAATTCTTCATTGCCGGAAACACCAGCTCCACTGGTTGCCTGGTAGGTCGATACCACGACTCGCCGCACCCTTGCCGCACGGTGCAAGGGCGCCAAAGCCACGACCATTTGGGTCGTGCTGCAATTCGGACTGGCAATGATCCCGGAGTGCGAATCGGCTGCATGCGGATTCACTTCGGGGATCACCAAGGGGACGTCCGGGTCCATGCGGTAATATCCGCTTTCGTCAACAACAACGGCACCCGCATCGACAGCCCAGGGCGCGAACTCTTTTGATACCTCATCCGGCGTACTCGCAATCACCAATCCAACATTCCTGAATGCATTTGGATCCAGCAATTCCACCGTCAGCGACATGCCGTTGAATCGAATCTCCGTTCCGACGGAGCGTTCGGACGCCAGCAATTTCAAACGCTTGTGGGGAAATTGACGCTGGGCGAGCTGCTCTAGAACAATGCGACCAACGGCGCCCGTAGCACCGACCAAAGCGATGGTTTCGTACACAGACTTATCAACTAAATGCGAGTTCTAAGATGGTTGAGAAATGGCGAACGTGCTGGTGGCTTCAGCTCGCCTCCCTATTCTTCTTTGTTCTTGATCGCTTCCGGCAAGGATTTGTCGACCAAACCCAAACCTCCACGACCACCGATCAATCGTGACTGAATGTCTTCTTTTACATCCTGGGCGTTGGGTTCCCAAAATTTGACAATCGTTTCCTTGCCTAAAGGCTTATACGATCGAAACAGGCGGAAACCAACACCACGTGCTGGATCGCTGGTAAACCACCATGGGCTCTTCGGAAAATTAGGATCTTCTTCTTTCCACTCCTCGTCATCCGAGGCAAGTCGGGCAGCACTTCGCAACTGCTCCGGATCCATCTCCCAACTCCCTCCCCGCATCACACAGGGGGATGAAGTTTCCGGCCAACGAACCATTTCCGTTGCATTGAGCGGACCTTTCGCTTTGGCATAGCTGGCGTAGCCGTCTTCGTCGTATCGGTTTACGGTCCACTCTGCCACGCTACCATGCATGTCATGCAATCCAAAAGCATTCGGTTTTTTACTTCCGACAGGAGGCGCTCCTTCGTCCGCGTTATCAAAATACCACGCGTGCTCATCGATCTCATCGGGGCTATCGCCCCAACTGTAAGCGGTTGTCGTACCAGCTCGAGCCGCCCACTCCCATTCGGCTTCTGTCGGCAGACGAAACTGCTGATCCGTAATCAGACTGAGCCATTTACTGTATTGCTGAGCCGAATACTGCGTCATTGTGACCGCCGGTTGCTCCGGCTCCTCACCATATTCAAAGGTGAAACTAGGGTCATAAAGTTCCGTTGGAGCGGTGATTGCATCCAGCCGATTACTGTCGTTGACCTGCCGCTCGCCATCCGCTTCGAATTCTTTAAAGATCAGATAAAGCCGCATGTACTCCTTATACTCGGCCCAACTGACTTCTGTTTTTCCAACCCACAACGGATCAACAGTGACTTCAATTTGAGGTCCTTCGTCGTCACCCCGATCCTCTTCGTCCTCTGGGCTACCCATCTTGTACGTGCCTCCCGGGACCGGAATCATCTCGAACGAGACTTCGGTGCCCGGAATCGCCACCGTATAAGGCACCATGTAGCCGTCGGGCACTTTAACCGAGGGTCCTGTTTCCGGTTTATTCTTCGCAATCCCAGGCGGAAGATCGGCCGCACTCGCCGAAAAAGCGTTCGTTATCGCGATCATGAAGGCAATGGTTGCCAACAAATGCCAGGGGCGGGAATTCCATAATTGCACAGCAGTCACTCATCGGGAGAGGCAAAAGAGATCCGTAAGACGCTTTATATTACTTGGCGGAGCCCAATTTGCTAAAGGGCCCACTTATTTGCTGGAGAGCCCGTCGATTCCCGAACGACCCGTCCGATGCTGCTGAACGCCCGTCCGAGAAATCGCCAGGCTTACCGACACCTATGAGGATTCATCAACATCGCATCGGCCCGCAAATCATCCACCGCTCCTTTTATTAACCAGCGCCCGTTTTTCAATCGATCGGGCGAGACCCAAGCTTGACGCTGAATTTCATCGGCAATCGATCACGAATAGCGCTAAGCTTGATTACCGATCCGGCCAGTGAATCGCCGATAATTCGCATCAAGTGCCCCATGTCACGAATTGGCTGGCCGTCGACAGCAACGATCAGATCGTCAGGCTGCAAACCTGCGACACCTGCTGGCGAAAGGGGGCTGGTTAACGAACTGATGATTGCCCCCCGCATCCGGGCGTCCTCCCCAACCAACCGATCATCGCTCACCTCACCAAGTGCCACACCTAGCCAGCCTCGCTCGACCCGACCAGTCTCCCGGATACGTTGGTAAACCTGTTTGGCCACATTGCTGGGAATCGAAAAACTGACCCCTTGGTACGTATCTCCGACGATCGCCGTATTGATTCCAACGAGCGATCCATGAACGTCGACAAGTGGCCCCCCACTATTTCCTGGGTTTACCGCTACATCACTTTGCATGAAATCCTGATAGCGAGTACTTGCGCGAATCTTGCGGTGCTTACCACTAAGGATGCCGAATGTCACCGTGCGATCCAAACCAAACGGACTCCCAACAGCCCACACCGGTGAACCAACACGAAGACGATCGCTGTCACCCCACTGAATCGGCATCAAGCGATCAGCTTGGATTTTCAACACTGCTAAATCGGTAAGAACATCCGTACCCATAACCGTCGCTGAACACCGTCGACCATCGCTGAGAGTTACCGTAATGTCCTCGCCATCCGCGATCACGTGCCGATTAGTGACCACATATCCTGCCGCATCAACGACAACACCACTGCCCTGATCAGTCGAAGGTAAAGCAGAGTGCGATAACAGGCGTGCCATGCTGGCGTCGTCTAATGACGGTCGCCGCTGAACATCAATGTGAACGACGCTGGGCCCGACCGCGGACGTGACCATTTGGTACGCCTGGCTAAGGGCATCAAGCGAAACATTTCTCAGGCCTTCATTGCCCGTTTCATATTCAGCACGGAGCTCACCACGATGCCAAGCGTAACGGATCTCTTCGACCACACGGGGAACGACAAACCTTGCCGAAACCAACATCACTGCGAGTGTGGCAAGCAACATCAAACTCTGAGTGATAGGATCATTCCGGCGTCCAGGTTCAGCTTGTTTGACTGCTGTAGCCGAGCGATCCTGCGGTACGAGTTCATAATCCGCTGCGTTCAATGCCGGCGAGGCATCAATCCGAGTTAACTGCAGATCTCGCAACGCCGCAACTTCATCCACCTGCCCTGCAGTCGTGTCTGCCTTGGGCACTCCCGTTTCCGATGGAGTCAGATTCCGCATCGGAGACGTCGGATCAAATAGGTCGCGGCGCGGGTCGTGTGACATAAGGGCTCGCTACGGCCTTGAGGTGGCGAAACTTGAAATACCAGATCCCTATTGTAGCGCGTCGACCGCCCCACTAGCGAATAAAATCTCGGCCCCACCTGTGAAGAGTTCAGACAAGGACCCGGCAAAAACGAACCAAACTATCCGTTTTCATGTCTTTCGCCATTTTTCAGCAATCGTTGTCAGCAATTGAATGGGCAAACGAGACACCCAGTACCGTCCGCTCAATTAGCAACCGAGCTTTTACCCCCCCCCCACCGGATGTTAGCCTCAGCCCTTTCGGTCGATCAGCTAACCGTAAATTCGGAGAACTCAGCCTGATCGAGCGAACGAGCGGGGTCGCGCCCTGGCACAAAGCCGGTAAATTGGTGAGATCGAACACGAGCGAGAATCTGAAACATCATGCCCAACTCTTTAAGTAACTCGATCTACGAGGCCCTCGCCGGCATCCGCCTGATCGACCCTCACACCCATATCAACCCGTATACGCCTGCGTCCACCACTTTGGCGGACCTACTCGGATACCACTATTACACCGAACTGGCTCATTCGTCGGGAATGCCCAAGAGCCATATCGAAGAAGCAGGGATTCCCCCCGATGAACTGGTTCGTCGATTGGTGCTGAACCTCTCGCCAATTGAAAACACGGCCCAATATCGCTGGCTGATTGAGATCTGCCGCCGTTTTTTTGACTTTGATGGAGATCGACTGGATACATCCAACTGGGAATCGGTTTATGCCGCGGCTGAACAAAAGATGAGCCACGCTGATTGGCCCCAATCAGTTCTTGATCAGAGCAACGTCGAGTCTGTTTTTCTGACAAACGATTTTGATGACACACTGGATGGTTTCGATACCGACACTTACATCCCCTGCTTGCGCACTGACGATTTAGTTTTCCATCTCGCCAAAAGCGAAACTCAGCAGCGTCTGCAGGAATGCAGCCAGGTTGACCTCGATGGCACCCTGACCAGTTTGCGGGCAGCCCTGGAACAGCGTTTTGAACATTTCGTCTCACGAGGCGCCCGAGCATGCGCGATTTCTTTACCCCCGAACTTTGAACCAACCCCGGTCGCTGATGGCCGAGCCAAGACAGCATTAAATGAAATCCTCCGCCGTGGTCTTTCGGCTGACCCTTCGAATCAAGCGGCGGTGTCACGCCATGTGTTCTGGACCCTTGCGGAATTGTGCGACCAATTCGGGATTCCGTTCGATCTGATGATCGGCGTTAATCGTGGTGTCTACGCTGACGGTGTTTACCAAGGACAAGACCTCTATGACAGCCGTGTCTCACTAATTCAATACCGGGAACTGTTCAATGCGTTCCCAGATCTCAAATTTCCAGTCTCTGTGTTAGCGAGTGTGACCAACCAAGAACTGGTGAGTTACGCGTGGATTTTTCCAAACGTGATCACCAACGGCCATTGGTGGTACAGCAATACTCCGTCATTCATTACCCGTGATGCAATGGCGAGGCTTGAAGCCGTCCCCTGCACCAAGCAAATTGGCTACTACAGCGATGCCTACAAGCTGGAATTCGTTTGGCCCAAATTTGACATGTACCGGCGTGTCTTGTCGAACATCTTGGCGGATCAATTCGTGATTGGATCTCAATGGAGTGAGGAACGAGCAATTGAATTGGGGCGGCGCGTCTTGCGAGACAACGTGGAATTGATTTTCCCAAAACCAAAATCAATCGATCAAACAGTTGCCGATGAATTGCGTACTCAACGGGTGACCACTGATGAAACTTGGATCGAATCCGGCCCAAATGCCGATGGAGACGCTTCAAGCTTTGAAACAGTCAAGATAGAAGACACGGCAGCCAATTCAGCCAAAAGCCTTGACCCGCTTCCAAGCGTGGATGAAATCAAAGCGGTTGATCTCGATGATGTTGAACTGTTAACCGGCAACGCAGCAATCACCGACCACGAGACACTTGGGGCCGATGTCGAGCTCGAGCCTTTGGACGTAGGCGATTTGACGGATGACACCGACAACGAAGGAACAGAGAAGATTAAGATGCTTCGGGGAGACGGCTCGTTCGTAGCGGACGAGGAGTCACTCAAGGTCAAGCCAGATCCCATGACCGGGGAGTTGAGATTTCCTAATCCTTCGGAGAAGGACGAAACCGAACTCCCAGCCACAGAAATGGATGAATACGATACGTTTGACGACGAAAGCATACAGTGATCAAGAAATCGGGATGCTAGGCATCTAGTTGATCAAGGGAATCAACTAGCTCGCTCGGACTCAATTCGATTGATTGCATTCAACATGGCCAAGATCGTGCTTTCGACGCTATCGGTACTCACGCCCACACCGCGATAACTACGGCCCTTGTGTTCAACTTCTAAGTTGACTTCGCCAATTGCGTCTCGGCCCAATGTAGCGCTGCGAACTCGAAAATCTTTGCAAACCAATTCAATCCCAGTGATTTTCTCGACTGCCCAAAACGCGGCATCAATCGGGCCATCTCCTTGCTCAACTCGCTCGGTTTGCTCCTTCTCCCCGTGCCGGAGGGTTAACTCGACCTGCGGGCTGCGACGGTGCCCACTCGTAACGACATAATCAATTAACGACCACTGCTCATCAGCGAGCCCGCTGATCTGTTGCTGCACTAAAGCGATGATATCGCCGTCGTAGATTTCCTTCTTCTTGTCTGCGAGTGCCTTGAACTGCTCGAAGACCTCCCGTAGTTGCTCGCCTGTCAAAGTGAGACCAAGCGTCTTGGCGCGGTCTGCCAATGCGGCTCGACCACTATGTTTTCCAAGTACCAAATCAGTCTTGGCAAACCCGACATCCTCGGGAGACATGATCTCATAGGTGCTGCGTTCTTTCAGCATGCCATCCTGATGAATCCCCGATTCGTGCGCGAACGCATTCCGCCCGACAATCGCCTTGTTGCGTTGAACCTGAATTCCGGTCGTTTTGCTGACTAAACGACTAGCGGGAACCAATCTTTTTGTATCGATGTTGGTTTTACAGTTGTAATAATCAGAGCGAGTTTTTAGAGCCATCACCACCTCTTCCAAGGCCGCATTCCCAGCGCGTTCTCCAATCCCGTTGATAGTACATTCAATTTGACCCGCACCCGCTTGAACGGCTGCCAAACTATTGGCGACCGCCATACCAAGATCATCATGGCAATGCGTGCTGATCACCGCTTTGTCGATATTTGGCACGCGTTCGCAAAGCATGGAGAATCGATCGTAGATCTCACGGGGCGTCGCGTATCCAACGGTGTCAGGAATGTTGATCGTTGTCGCGCCTGCGTCGATCGCGGCTTCGACCACCTGGCAAAGGAAGTCATGCTCGGTACGGCAGGCATCCTCCGGAGAAAATTCAACATCATCACAATAGCCGACCGCACGGCGAACACCCGCAACCGCCCGTTCCACGATCTCATCGGGACTCATCCGAAGTTTGAATTCCCGGTGGATCGCACTGGTTGCCAAAAAAACATGAATCCGTGAGCTCGGAGCGTGCTTGATCGCCTCCCAAGCCCGATCAATATCCTGGTCACTACATCGTGCCAAACCACAGATCGTCGATCCGCGAACCGTTTGAGCAATCAGCTTGACCGCCTCGAAATCTCCCGGCGATGCGATTGGGAAACCAGCTTCGATAACATCGACGCCCATTTCCGCCAGCAACTGAGCAACCTCCAGCTTCTCCGTCAAATTCATACTCGCCCCCGGGGATTGCTCACCATCCCGAAGTGTCGTGTCGAAGATTTTGATGGTTCGAGCGGCGCCCGATCCGGAAGTATCTGTGGAAGCGTCGTTCACCGTCTTAGGCTGCGACATCGCTAACTCACCTTTGCTGAAGTTCTTGCCAACACGATCGTTCAACACATACATGTATCGAACGATACAAAAAAAACCCGAGTCGCGACCGACTCGGGTTTGGTGTCATGCTGTTTTCATTAAACCGGCCAACACACCCTCATCGCTCGCCAAAAAGGCGTTGCAAACGTAGCAGCGATAGTAGGATGGGCTGTGTGATCATGACTGCTATGTTAGGCAGGAAACCACGATGGGGTCAACGGTTCACAGCAGCAGTTTTTTTTCGGGGTAAATCCGATTTTCATCTCGGGTCGGGAACGGCCAAGCAGAACCGGTAAATCCAGGGCAAAACCAGGTCTGATGGCCCATCGACGGCATTTGGCCCTGCCACCGTTTAAGCCTGCACACGATGGTATTTGGCCCTGAAGGCGACGGTGCTCGGCCACACTTTCGGTGGAATTGGCCCGCCAGACGTATCGCCTTCTCAAGCCTTTCGTGCTTACACCACTAGTTTTTTACGGGCTAAGCAGCTGCCTTGGGAACTTCCTTGCCCTGCAATTGGTAGACATAGCGAAGGACCTCCGCCACCGCTTGATACTGGTCCGGAGGAATAACATCACCCACCTCGACGGTCTTATACAGAACTTGGGCAAGCGGCTTGCGTTCCACCACCGGAATCCCATGCTCCAGTGCCGTGCGGCGAATCTTTTGGGCCAACACCCCTGCCCCTTTCGCGAGGACCAGTGGCGCAGGCATCGAGACTGGATCATATTGGATCGCGATCGCCAATTCTGTCGGATTGCTGACGACCACGTCTGCCTTGGGCACATCCGATTCCGCCCGCTGCATCATTAGCTGACGCTGCACCATTCGTCGACGAGCCGCGACCTGTGGGTCCCCCTCCGTCTCTTTCATTTCATCCCGCACCTCTTGATCAGTCATCATCAGATCTTGCTCGTGCTTCCATTTCTGGAAGGCAAACTCAAGAACCGCCAAGAGGAAAAGCGCGCCGCCAATCCAAAGACTGGTACCTACCAGAGTATTGAACAACACTGTGGCAATTTGCGGCACACTTAGCGAAGCAAGGCTGAGAATCGGATTGCGGTAATGCAACACCGCGCTGTAGGCCACGACAGCAATCACCGCCACTTTGAACAGACCAAACCCAAGCCGGGCAACTCCCTGCAGAGACGCAATCCGTTTGATACCAGAAAGAGGGTTAACGTGATTTAGCTTTGGAATGATTTTCTTTGGACTAAACACAATCCCGGTTTGCAATATGTTCACCAAGATTCCGGCCAACAGCATGGCCAACAACATGGGAACAGAAGCGATTGCCAAGCGGGCAGCGTACCCAAGCAACCAGTGGGCTGCGTCGGCTGTGCCGAGCGGTCCAATATGTGATGTCGAAAGTGAATCTTCCATCGCTGCTGCCAGCTGACGGGCGGCAGGACCACCCAGCATCCACAAGCAAGCGACCGCTGCCAACAACAAGCCAGCCGAAGTCAGATCCTGACTGCGGACGACCTGCCCCTCCTCTCGCGCCTGACGCCGGCGGCGATCAGTCGCTACGTGTTTCTTATCTCCCGAACTATCGGCCATCGTTTCTTACAATTGGTTGAAAGCAATCACCACAGGGCGGTAAGACGTTCGGCGGCCATTGCCAACTCATCACGAAAAATCAGTCCTACGGAACCGATAGTAAGCGAGGACACGATCAACATCGCTAATGCGTTGATGCTCAACCCAATCGCGAGTACGTTGATTTGAGGCAAGGTCCGACTGATCAGACCTGTGACTAAGTTGCTTAACAGCAATGCCGCGATGACCGGTGCTGCCACGCGCAGTCCGGCTGACATCCCAGCTGATAATTGATCCACAACCAGCGTCATCATCGATGACCGAAATTCGACATGCCCAGCCGGCATAGCTTCAAAGCTTTCCAAGAGCAATTTGAGGACTATCCGGTGCCCACCAATGGCTAACATAATCGCTGTGACCAACATCCCTACCAACCTGGCAATTGAGGGCATACTGGCCGATGAGGTCGGATCGACAGCATCACCTAACTGCATACCGCTCGTGCTGGTGATCGCTTCACCGCCCAATTGCAGTCCTGTAATGATCAATTGAACGGTCGCGCCAATCAACAATCCAATCAATGCCTCGCGGGCAATCGCAATCGTCAAATCAATCAGATTATCAATGGCTGGCAAAGAAGCTGCATCACCAATCCCAGCAACGGAAGGCAACAACAGCACGGTCAGCAGGAAAGCCAAAAAGGCTCGCACTCGCCGTGGAATGCCAACGCCAATCGCCGGCATGGCCATCAACAAGGTACTTAACCGAGTCAGCACCAGAATGCCCAATACCAGATGGTCCACTGCGTACTGCGCTAGCGATTCCATTACGGCGTTCCTGCGTTCTCGAATACTGTTCGAGTGAACTCAACCATTCGCATCATCAACCATGGCAGACACACGATCAAGACTCCAGCCATCGCTAAAATCTTAGGAACGAAAGCTACCGTTTGGTCCTGAATCTGCGTCAATGCCTGCATCAAACCAACCAACAAGCCAGCCAACATCCCAATCAGTAACATGGGCGCAGCGATCACGACCGCAGCCATCAAGGTGGTGCGGCATAAGTCGACGGCCATGGACGCATCTAACATCGCGTTAAAATCCTCAACCAATCGTTCCGAAACTGTCCATCAACATCTGCACCACTAAACGCCAACCATCAACCAGAACAAACAGCAGCAACTTGAACGGTAGTGAGATTACCTGCGGCGGCAGCATTAGCATCCCCATCGAAATCGTGACACTGGCCACCACCAAATCCACAATTAAAAACGGCAGATAGATCTGGAATCCCATCAAAAAAGCGGTCTTCAGTTCACTCAATATATACGCTGGCAATAAAACTCTTAGCGGCACATCCTCAAAGCTCGAAGGCAGCGGCGCATCGGGATCCATGTAGTGAAAGAAGAGATAGACATCATCGTGATTGCCGGCAACATCGATCTGGTTCGACATGAACTCCCGAACTGGAATGGAACCCGCCTCGTAAGCATCTTCCAATGCCATTGAACCGTTCGCCTCGGTATAAGGCTTGACAGCGTCCTCGTACACGCGAGTCCAGACGGGTGTCATCACAAACAAGGTCATGAACAGAGCAACACTGGTCATGACCTGACTCGGCGGCAACGATTGCAGACCAATCGCCTGACGCAATAAACCCAGCACGATGATGATCCGCACATAGCAAGTTGTCATCAGCAGCACGGCCGGCGCTAAACTCAGCACCGTCAGCAGAAGCATGACCTGCAAGCTACTGGCGAGTCCCTCTGGACTCGTCCACTGCTCAGGCCCTCCCGCCAATCCATCGAGAGCCTCCAATGGCACAATCGTGGGTGTCTTATCCATCAACGTCGCCGGGGAATCCACGGTGACTCCCGTGGGAGCTGTGACCACCGATTGATCCCGACTCTCGACACCCGTCTGAGCTGCAACCGGAATCGCCATCCAGGCAACCCATATTAAAAACAGCAACGATCTTCTGGATCCGTTCACGCAACTCCACTCCGGGGATCATCTTTAAACAATCTTCGGAGATTAGAGAATTTTCTACTCGGAACGGAAGATGAAAAAGCAGGCGATGCTAGCAACTAGAGCCTGGATTCACCCCACGGCTACCAAGTTCGGCTTCCCGGTACGATTGGTCAGCACGACGAAACGAGGTCAGGCGGCACCAAACAGACGTTGGTGGTGATACAGCATCAGATAAACAATGACACCGGTCACCGACACATACATCCAGATCGGGAAGGCAAATTTCACGAGTTTTTTATGTGCGACAATCCGCCCCTTCATCGCAAGGTAAACCGCTCTAAGAACGAGAACGGGAACCGTCAACGCGAGCAACAAGTGGGTCCCAAGAATCCCATAATAGCTGTAACGGAAAGCATCGGGGGCGACAGCGGGATCCGTCGGGAAGCGGTTATTCCATTGCCCGGTCGTTTGATAAAGGGCGCCTTTGTGAAGCAGATAGAGCAGCAAAAAGACGGCACTAACAGCAATCGCTGTCAGCATCAGACGCTGGTGCACTCGAACTCGACCGTTTTTAATGGCTCGTAGAGCAAGCACCAACAGCACAGTCGCGGTCGCATTTAGCGTCGCGGTCGCGTGCGGCAAGTTATCAGCCAAAAACTGCCAACTCATCATGATCAACCTTCGCCTTCAATCATTCCGGAAATGGTCTTTTTCAAACGCTCCAACTGGACCGGCTCGGACCAAGTGTAAAAACCCTCGATTTCGCCCGCCGGATCGACCAAGACGAATCTTTCGGTGTGAAACTTCTGATCAACCGGTTGTTGAAAGATCTCGGCACCGATACGGCGGATGTAGGTTAGGTCGCCCGTCATGAACAACCACTGCTCTGGGTCGGCACCAAATCGTGCTGCATATTCGCGTAACAACTCCGGTGTGTCTGTTTCCGGATCGACCGAAATCGCGACGAACCTTACGCCCTGTCCTTCAAATTCATCCTGCAGTTCCTTGATCTTTTGGTTCTGCTGGACACAGATGCTCGGACAAGTGCTGAAGAAAAAGCTAACGATATAAGGCTCTCCGACGAGATCCTCGCTACGAATCGTCTCGCCACTTCGCTCCGTCAGCTCAAAGCGACTCAACCATGCCTCTCCCGCCGGCGGTTTCGCCGGCTCAGGATTCTCAATTCCCGAGAAATCCTCACCCTCGAGCAACGGGTCCTCATTGGTATAGACAACATCATCCGGGCCAGGTCCATTCGCCGACCGAAAGGCACGGATCGTCATTCCTAAAGAAACGCCTACGATTAGAATCAAAGCGACATTTACCAACATTCGCATCAATTTTTCTCCCTAAACAATGACATCCGCTTTACGGCTACCGCGGATCAATCGCCAAGCCACAATCGTGCATAGCAGCGCAGTCACCACTGTAACTACCCAGCAAGCGATCGGGGATGGTGTGAATCCTGCAGCCCCGAAATTGAATTCGGGAAACAACAGACGCCGCATCTCGACCATTGAGTAACTGAGCGGATTCGCCCTCATCACCCCACCCAATATCCATTGCCCCAGCGAGGCTTCGGGGCCCAGCATGGGAATCGGAAAAAAGGAACCGCTCAGCAACCACATCGGCATCAGCCCAAGCATCATTATCGCATGAAACCCTTGCGTGCTCTCCATTGGCCAAGCAACGATCATTCCCAGCGAGCACATTGCGATCGCGATGAATGCCATAAATACCAGTAGAGGAATCAAAGACGCATTCCATTGGACCGTCCCGAGAATCAGCACCAGCAACAGGAAAGCCACTGCCTGAACCCAAGCGATCACGGATCCGCCCACGACTTTACCAAGCAGCACCGGTAGCCGTCCGACAGGTGCCACCAGAACAGATTGCATGAATCCTTCCCGGCGATCTTCAATCACAGAAATCGTCGAGAAGATCGCAGTGAACAATACAATCAACCCCAGCGTGCCCGGCAAGAAATACTGCAGGAAATCCAAGTCACCCGCTCCACTGAACGAACCCTTCAACCCGGTTCCGAATAACAGCCAAAACACGAGTGGCTGTAGGATAGCAGCCGTGACTCGATTGCGTTGTCGAAAAAAACGCACCCACTCTCGCCACGCCAACATCCATGCCGCGCTCAGCGCATCCCCCGCCGTTACTGAATCCTCCGGTGACATTGAATACGAATCAGTCGCTGTTAGCGTTTCACGCTTGGACGGTTCTACATTCACGCTTCAGTCTCCCCGAAGCCATATCCTGTTCGAGCGATAAAGACATCCTCCAAACTTGGTCGTCCGACAGCAATCGACTGACACGCATCACCCAGATATTCCATTAATTGCGGAACAAGCTCCCGGGGATTGCTAGACTGCACGCGTAAGTGATCTTCCATCTGCAGTGCCGTCATCCCACGATCTTCCAGCCATTGCACCGCCCGCGATATTTCGGAAGTTTCAATGGTGACGATTCCATCCCCCAATTCGGCCCGCAGATTAGCCGGAGAATCGCTCGCAATAATCTTGCCGCGATTCATGATCGCCACACGATCTGCTTTATCGGCTTCCTCCATTAGGTGCGAAGTCAACAACACGGCTACTCCCTCGGAAGCCATTTGCCGAAGTGCCTCCCAAAGGCTCAGCCGAGAGGCTGGATCTAATCCGGTGCTCGGCTCGTCGAGAAGCAACAGCGGTGGGTGGTGAAGCATTCCTTTAACCAGTTCGACCCGTCGCTTCAAACCACCGGAGAGCGTTTCACACCGATCACCCCGACGATCAACTAGTTCCAATTGCCGCAGAAGCTCTTCTGTTCGGTCATTCAGCCGTTTACCGCTGATCCCGTAAAGAGCGCCTTGGCAAGCAATGTTCTCATCAACGGTTAGTTTCTTGTCCAAGCTCTGCGATTGAAAGACGATACCGATCCTGGAACGCACGCCAAGTGGGTTCTCGGCAGCTGAAAACCCAGCGACTTCGATCACACCCTGCTGGATCGGCATCAGTGTGGAAAGCAGACGAAACAGCGTTGACTTACCGCTTCCGTTGGGGCCGAGGAGAGCCAGGATTTCGCCGGCACATATTTCCAAATCAACACCATTCAACGCGATCTGATCGCCATAGCGATGGTGGACATCACGTACGACCGCGACGACATTAGGCGGCGAAACCACTCGGCTAACGCTGGTAGGGATCACAACAGCGAATCACCAAAACAGACGCAATGTGCAGATCGCTAAGACCGCAGGAAGCACTAACAGCGACGAACGCAACAACTTCCGCGCCTGTTCATCATTCGGCGTCGACATAAAACCTACGGAAGCCATCAACATCGGTGTGCTACTCCCAACTGCGGCGATCGCAGCGATCGTGCCCTGAATCCAACCCCCGGGCAGAAAACAGAGAACGATTGCACAGCCCATCAGCGCCAGCGAACCACTTACACTCTGAATGCCAGCACTCCACCCTGTCGGATCTTCAGTCGTCGTCATGCGGAATCCAGCCTCCCCGTATTGCCGACGGTACAGCCAAGCAATCGACATAAAGTGCGGGTATTGCCAAGCGACCAACACGCCAACGAGCAACCAACCTGAAAGGCCCGTCAAAGTCCCGCCCATCGCTGTATATCCGATCAGAACTGGCAACGCCCCCGCGACCGCACCCACCGTTGTGTTCCAAGCAGTACGCGTTTTCATCGGCGTGTAAACCAACACATAGAGAGCCCACGTTGCCAAACCCACCATCGCAGGCGTCGGCCCAAACAGCAAATACATCATCGATGTACCAAACGCCAAGAGCGTCAACATATAAGAAGTTGCAACGATGGTGTGCATTCTCCCTGCCGCCAACGGTCGGTTGGCAGTTCGAGTCATTCTCTGATCAATAACCCGCTCCCAAATCTGATTCGCCGCACCAGCACTACCTGCAACCGCGGCAGTCGCGATTAATAACCACAACAGTTGCCCGCCTGGAACCAGCCCTCCCGCACCAATCATCGCTGTGGCGGTCGTCGTCACCAAAATCATCACAACGATGCGTGGTTTGGTTAACTGAATGAGGTCCGACAGATATCCGCTTATCCCGTCGCGAGCAGTCACCGTAGTTTGCCCGACAACCGCGGCCTGCTCCTCAGTGATGGACGACGCAACCAGCAATTCGCCTGCGTCACACACATGTGAAACAGGCTTCGGTGGGTCGGCGGTCAAAAGATCCGTAGCCATCGACAGAGATCATCCGAGGTTAGCGGCAAGGGGAGGTTGGGACTGACATCGACGAATTCGCGCCATGCGAAGCAAGGTTAGGGTCGCTACTGCGAGGATCAACGATCCCGTCGCCACGTGAGCCGTCACGATGATCGATTCGGTGAACCCTTTGGCTTGGATTAGGAATCCGCTTGCTCCTGGAAAGGATTGTAGGAATACCGGCCAGCCATAGTTGACCACCCATGTTCCTGTCCCCAACGCAATCTGTACACCCATCAATCCTATCAGCGCTCCGCCCGGACGCGACAGCGTCAAATCGCCGCACCGCCGAATCCCCGCATAAAGCAGCCCGGTTAGAATCCACAGGGCGAATGCCGTCATCACGTGAATTGCAACGATTAGCGTGAAATATCCGGGTGGTGTGATGGGCTGAACATGTCGTAATTGAGCCCCCAGAACCAGCTGCAAATAACTGATCGCGAGAATTGCACCACCGCATACCAGCCAACGTCGATTGATTTTAGGCAACGTCCCGGCGGGAACAGACCCCGCCCGCGACCAAATCGAGCTGGTAACGACCGCGCAGACCACGCACAGAGAAAAAACTGCTGGTCCGAAACAGCCATGAATCATTGCCAATGTCCGGTCACCTAGCAGGACACGCATCCCTCCCAGTAATCCTTGAGATATCACGGCGGCAAGAATTCCGACCGCCAACCACAAGACCCAACGCCGGGGCTCTCGAACCTTGGCCGCCACAACGATACCAATCGCAACCAATCCCACTACCGCGCCTAAAAGACGGTGCCCATGCTCGATCAACAGGTCAAAAGGCCCGTAGACCCAAGTCGTTAAAGGATAGAGAAAAAGGTTGTAACCATAAGTTCCAGGCCAATCTGGCACTGCCATCCCGGCGTCGTAAGTGGTAACCAGACCCCCGACCCAAATCAGCGGCCAGACTAAACAGACAGCCAGCACCGCTAAGCGATGCAAGGTTTTGGCGGGTGGCCGCGTCTCCATTCTGGTCTGGTTCCCTGACATCTCTAACTGTCTCGCCTTCGTTTTGCATGCAACTGCTCACCGGCGATTGCCCCAGCGACACACCCGCTAGCCCCAAAAATTGCACCCGCTACCAATCCACCAAAGCCAAGAGCCGACATCATGATGACACCGGCACTCAAACCTAAAATGGCGCCGATTGAACGGTAAGTATCACGTCTGGCACCCTGGCCTCTGGGAAGCTGCTGCATCATCATTACTTCTCCTCGCCCAATTTATCTTCTCCGTCAGCGGAGCGTGGCTCAGGCATCGCAGCGGCGCGAAGGTATCGCACCAGGTCCCAAATCTGATCATCCGTCAATCCGACCCCGTTCGGCTCCTCCACGACCGCGACCGCTGGCATGGGCGTCCCCGCGATGCCCTGGGTGATACGACGGTACAAAGTCTCTGGTTCCGAGCCACCGCGGAAGACTCCTTGCTTTAAATTTCTTGGCTGGACTGTTCGAGGCCGCAGCGCGCCGGCTTTGCGAAATGGCCTCATCGCATCTCGATCTTTTGGATCGAGTCCCAAGCGAGTCGAATATTCTTTCGTCCAATCGTCGTAATCCAAAGTCACCGCCTGCCCGTTCCCGTTGGATCCATGACAACCAACACAGTTGGCGATCGGTCCATGGAAAATCTTGTCGCCTCGCATGATTGATTCGCTCAGCGACTCGCCTTGCAGTTCGCGGTACATTCTTGGCACATCAACGGGCTGTGCCTGACCCCAGTCACGGACGACTCGGTTCAAAACATCATGGACGACTTTTTCCCCCTCGGTGCCTGAATTCAGTGTCAACTTCGCTTCATCACTCGGAGCGGTCTCTGCATAGTCAAGTTGATCAATAGCTGCGGCCATCAAGCGGCGTTCAAATTCCCCACGAACCGAGAGATAGATAACGTAGTCGGCCAGCGCCTCTATATCCTCGTCCGCTAGCAATGTGAACGCCGGCATTCCCGTCCCAGGGACACCGTGTTTCAGCAGCGAAATCAAATCGCCTCTCGTCGGCTTGTCCCCCCGCTCCGACGACTTCCACTTGAAAACGCCGTGGCGGAAGTCTCGCGGATAAGGATTCTGCGTGGCGCTGGCAGGCCCCGCTCCGTCACCCGCGACCCCGTGACAAGTCACACAATGCTCGCGGAATAACCCAAGGTGCGTCCCATCCTCTTCGCTACTAACCGGTCCGGCCGCCCGCACGAGATTTTCAGCCTCCACCAGATCGGCAAACGCCTCATCGTCCAACCAGGAACTCGGCCACTGAGGCTTGTCCGGCGTGCCGAACAGGCTCGTCACGACCGCGTTTGCATCGTTGTTCGCAGCGTCTGCGGGAACGCTCCGGGCCCTCGCAAGCGTCAAAGAGAAGACATCGTTGGCAGGGAACTGATCAACCGCGACATCACAGCCGATACCCGATGTAACTAGGATTGCAACGATTAGGGAGATTTGACGCACGGCAGACACGGGCACCTGAGTAATCATCTGAATGACCATTGAACCGCAAAACCACCGCTTTGGTAAACCATCTGCGACCTTTCGTCCACCATAAACCCAATGGTTGGGGGAGCCGTCGGCGGGCTGCTATCAGTGGTACCGCCTGTAACTCACGAATCACACGATCGAATTGCGGGCGAACGAACCATTCAATGCTAAACGGACGGTGGCCCACGAAGACTGGCCCGAACGCTTCACTCCCCGACCGACGGTGCCCTTCACCAGCCACCATGGCGGCAAAGAAGCTTTTCAAGCTTCTTTGAGCTACCTCAAATGGCGAAGCCGATGAGCGAAGGCCGCAAACCGGTCCATGGAGCTCAAATCTCTTCTCGTCAGAGCCTGAATCGATCGCCTGACTAAAACAAGCCATTGCGACCGCAATCCGTTGTGCTCAATCCGACTCGCTGGTCTCAACCCGTTCGCACGAAAGAGTCCCGCCAGTGAATCTGACGCGACTGACTCTCGTACGCTCCGCTCAAGACCCCCGCCAGCCCATCATGGTCGCACGCCAAACAGAGCTGCTTCAGACGGAACCACACGCGACTTTTCGTCAGCCGCTGGGCCTTGGCTCTTTGACCAATCAGTCGGCAAAATCAGCAGGAATCGTGACGATACCCAGATCATTCATGCCTGGCTTGATGTCAACCTCAAAGCGGCTACGACTCCATTCCTCGTCCTTGCCATCGACCTTGACTTCCTTGATTCCGCCAGCCTCGTGATAAACACGAAAGACAAGTTCACCCGCAGGCAAACCCTTGATCAACAAGTCACCATTGTCGTCGCTTTTGGCTGCAAAAGGATGATCCAGAACGACAATATAAGACTTCATCCAAGGGTGGATATTGCAGTCGATTGGAATCGGTGCGGGCTCGCTCTCTTTCAGCTCAACCGACTTTTCTTGTCCGGCTGGAATCGTGAAGTTCTGCTGCTTGTTGTTGAAGAACCCTAGATTCGCATTGTGTCCAACGGTATCGGGATTCGTTACTTTCAACGTGTCGCCAGTCTGTGCAATCACGATGTGCGGTTCGAATCGGCACTTGTCATTGGCCAGCGTGTGAGTCTTGTTCGCAGGGGCCACGTCATCGAGTTTCGATCCGCCGCGACCGGTATAGACATACAAAACGACGTTTTTGATTCCCTTGTTACTAGGGTTCACCACCAAACGTTCATTTACGAGTTTGTGTTTGCCGCAATACTCCACATCTTTGTCAACATTGACCAAGGCTGGCACCGCAGCGGCACCACCGAATTCAAAGCGAACCTTCAAATCGCCAGTTTGCGCACTCGCAATCGAGCAGAAGGTGAGAGTAAGGACAGAAGCAAGACAGAATAAGCGTTTCAAAGTTGACTCTCCAGGTTGGGGGAAGCGTTCGCGTTGCGGTGGTTGTATCGAGCAGAGTTGATGCGAGGCGAGATCGGTCCACTGAAATGACCCCAAGCCGCCGTCGTATTCTATCGCACCGGTTGAAAAATCCCAGAAGTGGGTTCAGGCATGCGAATAAATGGCGAACGACGACCGCGTTGGAGGCTGCGATCACCGCTCGCCGAATTAGTCGTCATTGAAGAAAGTGCCATTTGAAGGTGGGGCAAAGGCAATGGCAGAATTCAATCCTCGGCGGGTACGCTGATTATTTTAGCCACCACCGGCATCTTGTCCACCATAACGGTGCGTTTTCGGCGGATCATTCCACTTTACAAACACCAGCCACCTACTCCCCTCCTCGGAGAAACCATCCTCTATCGGTTAAATTGCCGGTTGGAAAATCGGCACTCATCGCGAAGCACACAGCTGGACAAAGAAAAAAATGAAGGTTTTGGTAGTCGGCAATGGCGGTCGTGAACACGCACTCGCCTGGAAAATCTCGCAGAGCCCGCGTGTGACCGAGGTCTTTGTAGCACCTGGCAACGCTGGAACGGCCCGTGATGCAACCAACGTTCCGATCGAGGTCTCGGATCAAGCTGGCCTGATTCAATTTGCCAAAGACAACGGCATCGATCTGACAGTCGTTGGACCTGAGGCACCGCTCGTAGATGGACTGGTCGACGCGATGGAAGCAGAAGGCCTGCGAGCCTTCGGCCCCAGCGGACAAGCCGCCGAATTGGAAGGCAGTAAAGTCTTCTGCAAAAATCTGTTGCATACCGCCAATGTCCCAACCGCGACCTATCGCGCCTTTCGTGATGGGGATGAAGCCAATCGGTACATTCGTGATCGCTACAGCGATCCCCAAGAACCAGTCCAAGTCGTCGTAAAAGCAGACGGACTGGCAGCCGGAAAAGGTGTCATCGTTTGTGATACCCGTGAGCAAGCACTGGTTGCGATCGATCGGATTGCTTCTCGTCGAGAATTTGGTGCCGCCGGCAAAGAACTGATCATTGAAGAAAAACTAATCGGGCAAGAGGCCAGTGTGCTGGCGATCACCGACGGGGAAACAATCCTCACACTTCCAGCAGCACAAGATCACAAGCCGGCTCACGATGGTGACACAGGTCCGAACACAGGCGGCATGGGAGCCTACTGCCCTACACCGGTTATCGACGCGGAGATGATGCAACGCATTGAAGCGGATGTATTAGTCCCTGTTGTGCATGCGATGAAACGCGCACGCCGGCCCTTCAAAGGAGTGCTATACGCTGGCTTGATGCTGACACCTGCAGGTCCGAAAGTGCTGGAATTCAACGTTCGTTTCGGTGACCCAGAATGCCAGCCCTTGCTGATGCGATTGCAAACCGACCTAGTCGATGTCATTGACGCAACTGTCGATGGCCGCCTAAGCGAACTTGAACCACTTCAATGGGACGAACGCCCGAGCATTTGTGTTGTGATGGCCAGCGAAGGCTACCCAGGATCGTACGAAAAAGGACGCGAAATCTCCGGACTCGATCGTGCAGATGCCATCGAAGATGTCAAAGTCTTTCATGCCGGAACGACACTCGATGACAACAAAGTGGTTTCCAACGGCGGGCGTGTTCTAGGTGTTACCGCGATGGGGAACTCCATTAGTAACGCGAAATTACAAGCCTACACAGCGGTCAAAGAGATCCGTTGGCCTGGTGCGTGGTGTCGCAAAGACATCAGTGACAAAGCTCGCTCTTACGTTTCCTGATCCTGATTCCAGTCACGCGACATCGCCTTGATCAACTGCGATGGACAAAACCCCGCAGTCGTCAAATCGCGGGCCCCAGAGACTCGAAAACCAGAGACTCGAAAACCAGAGACTCGAAAACCAGAGACTCGAAAACCAGAGCAACAACTGCAGCGTCATGGGGAACTGCAGCATCAGAACTGAACGCTGTAACCAAATTGGGTGAATGGCAAATAGCAGCCTCTCCAAACCAGCGAGGCACCCGCTGGTCAAGCCCCACTCGGGCAGCGGCGGTGAGTTCAGGTAGCCGATGCCAAGATTACTCGCGGACCATCGAAAGCAAACGGCGATGCCCTTCCAAGTCTTTAATGAACTTGATTTCGGTGTAACTCCCCTGCCCTTTCGCTAACTCCTCACAAGCGTTCGCGATCATTGGACTGAGTTCAATGATGAGACGCCCGCCGGCAGTCATGTATCTCGGAGCCTCTCGCAAAATGACTTCCACCACCTCTGTTCCCAGGGGGCCGGCTAGCAATGCTTGCCTCGGCTCGAAGTCTCGAACCGACGGTGCCAATTGGTCGTATTCGACTTGGCTGACATAAGGTGGATTCGTGCAGATAATGTCGAACGGCTTCTCGGCATCGAGCGCCCCAAACAAATCGCTATGAATGAAGCGAATACGATCGCTCACGTCATGCTGCTGAGCATTCCAGGTTGCAATCTGGATCGCAGCCTCACTGCAATCGACTGCCGTGATCTCTGCTTCAGGCAAGTACTTCGCCAACGTGACGGCGATCGCCCCACTACCGGTCCCGATATCCAAAACTCGAATCGGCCCTGATTGCATCGACTTGACATAATCGATTGCTTCCACAACCAAATGCTCTGTTTCGGGCCGAGGAATCAGCACATCTTCGCTGACACGAAACTTAAGCGAATAAAACTCACGATAGCCAACCAACTGGGCGACGGGTGAGCCCTCGCCACGGCGCCGCACCAATTCACGGAACGCGACCCGCTCTTCAGACGTCGGCTCTTGGCCAAAGGCGGTATACAATTCGATGCGGCTACATTCACGCGCATGGGCGAGCAGAACTTCGGCATCTAGCCGCGGTGAATCGCTTCCACGCTGTTTGAAAAATTCGGTCGTCCACTCGAGTAACCGCAACACCGTCCACGGCTGCTCGTTACTGTCGGTGCGATCCTTGCTGTCAGTCATGAAGGTTTGCCATGCAGTTGGCCTCAATCGATCATGTCACCGCGTAACTGATCACGATCGTATTCGATTAACGCGTCAGTAACGGGAGCCACATCACCGGCAATGATTTGATCGAGTTTGTAGATCGTCAAATTAATTCGGTGGTCGGTCAGACGATTCTGAGGAAAGTTGTAGGTCCGGATCCGCTGACTACGGTCTCCCGACCCGATCAAGCCCTTCCGTTGCTCGGCTTGCTTAGCAGCTTCCTCTTCCCGCTTTTGCTCATAGATCCGTGCCTTCAACACACGAAGTGCCTTGGCCAAGTTCTTGTGCTGGCTTTTTTCGTCCTGACATTGCACAACGATTCCGGTCTCGTGGTGAGTCAACCGAATGGCTGATTCGGTTTTATTGACGTGTTGGCCACCCGGCCCCGAGGCCCCAAATTTATCCACTCGGTAATCATCTGCTTTCAGCTCAACTTCAACATCCTCTGGCTCAGGCATCACCGCGACAGTCGCCGCCGACGTATGCACACGACCCTGTGTCTCCGTTTCCGGTACTCGCTGCACGCGGTGGCCGCCCGATTCATATTGGAGATCGCGAAAGACATTCTCCCCTTCCATCGTCAGCGTGATCTCTTTGAACCCGCCCATTTCTGTGGGACTGGCATCCATCACTTCGGTCTTCCAGCGACGCTGTTCAGCATAGCGACGGTACATTTCGTACAAGTCACGGGCAAACAACGCCGCTTCATCGCCTCCGGTCCCAGCACGGATTTCCATCACGCAGCGAGTTCGATGACTGTCCTCACCGCCCACAGTTAACGAGAGCAGTTCCTCCCACAATTCTTCGCGGTGAGTCCGAAGCGACTCGATTTCGCCCTCCGCCATCTCACGCTCTTCAGGATCCTCGGCAGCTTCAGCCATCTCCTTGCAGCCGTGGATTTCGTCCGTCAGCTTTTTGAACTCACGGTATTTATTAGCCACCTTTGCCAATCCACCGTGTTCGCGAGCCGCAGCACTCATCCGAGCGCTGTCGCCCTGAACCGCCGGATCAGCCATATCGCTTTCAAGCTGCTCAAATCGTTGCAGCTTTTCTTCGAGCGTGTCGCGAATCGAAGAGCTCATCGAGGTTCCAACGTCCCAACCATGGAAACAGTTTGCCACTACTTACAAAAACAGCCGCCACGGTCGGTGGGTGGAGACCGTGCGGCTGAGATAGGTCGCTTCGAAAGCAGAACTTACTTCTTCTTACTCTTGCTAGCCAAGCTGCCGTAGGTTCCGGCAGCAAATTTCTTCTGAAACTTGTCGATCCGGCCAGCCGTATCAACGTACTTCAGCTTACCGGTGTAGAAAGGGTGACACTGGTTGCAAATATCAATCTTGAGCTCGGAACGGACGCTCCGGGTGGTGAACTTGTTGCCACAACCACAGGTCACCGTGGTCTCTTGGTAATTCGGGTGGATACCGTCTCTCATCGTTCTTGTCTTTTCACGCCTGGAGGAAAGGATCCTGGCTTGGTACAGGATCTCGGAGCCCCGCAATGTACGCAACAGAGGCCCCCTTGTTCAAGTGGCATCGTTCTCGCAGCGTCTCCACCACTGGGCGATCAGCGTATCTAACGCTAATTGCCCAACGTGATAAATCAGCATCGGCACCACACTCACCCCGCAATCAATGGCTATTTGAAGGCCAACCATCAGCGTCTTTTGACTTCCTGAAATCCCTACTGCAATCTGGCGAGCCCGGGACAGCCCCATTGAGCGGGATGTGAATACCCCGAAAAAGAGTGCCGATAGGTGGATCCCTAAAACTGTGAGCACAAGGCAAAATCCAGCCCACCAACATGGATGATCACTGGCAAGCGAGGAATCTGCCGAGGCAACCCCACTCGCTGCGGCACCCAATAAAACCATCAACAATATCCCGATTTGAGCCAAAACGGAGAGTTGGCTCCGATGTCGATCCGCCCACGCGTGGCATCCCATCCGCCTCATCATTTGGGCCAACACCAAGGGAGCAACGACCAACAAACTGAGCTTCTTAAACTGAGAAATAGCGTCGATTTGAACCTGCTCTGACAAAACCAGCCAAATCCCACAGGGCACCACAACCACGCAGGCCAAGTTGGTGACCACCGTGGTCATCATCGAAACCGAATCGTCGCCCCCCGCCTTCCGCGTCCAGACCGAGGCTCCTGCAAGGGTACATGGGACCATTGCGGCGACGAACAGTCCGCCATACATGGACTCGGGCAACCACCAAACAGCCGGCAATGCCAACAACGGCACGACGAAGAGATTGATTCCAATTCCTAGAACTGCCGGACGAGGATTGGCAAAACAGAGGCGGATCGTTTCCGCCCGCAAAGTCACCCCCATCGCCCAGATTACCGTCAGCATGACCCCACCACGAATCCATTGCCGCTGCAGCCACGGCTGCAGCGGCTCAGCAGCTAAGTAGCCCGTCACAAAGCAAATCGCCAAAGTGAGCAAAAACCAATGTTTTGTGAGCGCTGCCCACATCGTGCATTTCCCCTAAACGGCCTATCGGTGAAGCGGCGTTGGGCCCTAAGATCGCGATGCTTCTGGAGTGACGAGCCCCGGCACCGCTAGCATAGCCGAAGTTCCCGTCACTCCCGCCGATGCAGGAAGGGACTCCATGCACGAACGAACGCAGCGAGCGGTCGCGCGGCTGATGTTCGTTTTCTGCTGCGCGGTCCCCACCGCGATCACATTTGGCTGCGTCATGGTCACTTGGACGCCGTGGTACCACGCAAATTGTGTGCGACAGATGGAGCAGGAACTCTCCGATGCGACCGGCCTGGTCGTTCAATTGCAAGACCTTGAGCGGACCGCCCCTGGAGCGTGGGATCTGCATGGCGTCGAATTGATCGACCCCGAAACAAATCGCGAAGTTGCCAGAGTGCGCAAGATTCAGTGGGCGAGTGAAAACGGCGAAGCATCGCTGCTGCTGCACCAACCTGAACTGGAGTCAAGTCAGCTCAAACAAACTTGGCGTTTGCTGCACGACCGCTGGCTTTGCGGTCCCCTGGCCACTCAGAGTTCTTTAACGGTAGCTGGGAATGACCTAACCATACACAGCCGCTTTGGATCGATGACTCTCCGTGATGTCGATGCTTGGATTCGGCCCGAGGAGAAAAGTATTGAAGCGACGATTCGAGGCTTGCCTGCTTCGTCGCACTCGGAAGTTCCGCTACAACTCACGGTCCGCCGGGATCGCAGCGGAGAAACACCGTCGACACAATGGCAGCTAGATTCAGGCGGCACCCCCCTGCCCTGCTCTGCTCTCTCCGAATACCTACCGCTCATGGCGGGTCTAGGCAGTGAGGCTATGTTTAGCGGGACCATCGCGTGGCAGCAGACGCTGAATGAATGGTCAATCGATCTCGGCGGTTCTCGTTTCGAAAATATCTCGCTGGACTGCTTGTTTGAACAACACGCTCATCGGCTCTCCGGGAAAGCCGATCTTCAGTTGGATCGATGTCGCATTGATCCAACTCAACGTCGCAGTGATATTGCGGGGTCAATTCGAGCCAGTAACGGATCAATTGGGCGATCGCTTTTGGCAGCAGCGCGGCAGAACTTGGCCATCAACGTTGGGCTGCCCGAACAGATCAATCAAACGCCCGGCGATATCCCGTTTGATCGCATCGCGATTGGTTTCAACCTGAACAATACGCAATTGACCTTAAGCGGCATCTGTCGCAACGAGCCTGGCTACGAAAGCTACCCAGCCGGCGTTGTGATGCTGCTGGATGGGTTGCCATTGGCAACGTCAACCGATTCAACGCTACCCGCACTCAGCGTACTGACGGCAATCGCGCCGACCCACAGTGTTCCGGTTCCGGTATCGAGTCAAACCCAAGCGTTGATGAACATCTTCATTCCGCCCAGCCGCCCGCTGCCAACTGGTGAGGCTTACCCACCAAGAATCCGATCGGCTAGGAACTGGACCGCCGGACCAACCGTCGTGCAGCCGTAGCTAACGCCGACGGTTACCCGCAACTGCCCACGCCATCTCGCGTCAACACAGCCACCTCACTCTGGCAACGCAATCAAAAACGATTTACGGGAGGCAATCTCAGGTGGCTTGATTTGAAAAGCCGATCCGCAAAAATCGGAGGCAGCCGTCGATAATCAAGATGGCGAACTGCGACAAGATGAAGATTGTCAGCCACATTAAGACGCCTTGGGTGAATCCATAACTGTGAAGGCCGATCCCTAATTCGTTGGTACCAAACCAACTCCAAGCGGTCACGATATTGCCTCCAATGGCCAGAGCGGCGAATCCTCGCGGCCCTACCATCCCATCCCACCTGGCATGCATCATCAAGGCATTCCAGATCACAATCAACAAGGCACCGTTTTCTTTTGGATCCCAGCCCCAAAAGCGTCCCCAGCTGTCATCGGCCCAGAGTCCGCCCAAGACGGTCCCGACAAAGCTAAACAAGATTCCAAAACAAGCGGCTCCATAGCAACAACGATATAAATCCCGCAACAATCCTTGCCGCCCACCAAGCCAACCAATGCCCAAATAGGCGATCCCAATGGTGCCAGCCACCATCGTGGCCACGTAACCCAGCGTCACACTGATGACATGGGTGGCCAGCCAAAACTGTGTATCAAGAACAGCCTGCAGCACCGGCATCGTGTCACCCGTGTTGAGCCCGTAAGCCACCAATAGCGTCAAGACACCGGAAGCGGATGCAACGACATTACCGATGCCGTAACGGAAGATTCGCTCGAAGACCAATCCAAACAATACCGCCGCCCAACCGATAAATACGGCGGAGGAATAGATGTTGATCACGGGAGCCCGGCCGGTGATCAATATCCGGCAAACAATTGCCACGGTATGAATCAAAAGTGTGAAAACGAGAGCGCCCCACACCGCTTGCCGTAACCGCGGCAAGTCGGCCGCGAAGCAAACGAGGCCCAACACAAGCGTGATCAAGTACATCACCATCGCCACGCCGGTAGGCCATTGCGATTCAAGCCATCGCTCTAGAGACACCAGACTCATATTGAATCCAGGCACAGCGTAGCTCTGCACTTTCTCTAAATGCTGATCAACCGCGGCGTTGAATGCTTCGGCATCACGATCGCCATAGCTAGCGATCATGGCAGAAAACTCCTTAACGCCCGCCGGCGGCTCGCCCGAGTCGTCTCCCGCCACTTCCTTCTCAAGCGACCTGAATACCGCAGGACCGAAAGACGACCAATCAGGATCATCCAACGCAGCACTTGCAATCTCCGGGGATGGCGGAACGATCCTTGGCGCCTGCATCTGCTGAAGAGCATCCATCCTTCGTTTCAAAGCTCGCATCGCGACGATCACTTGCATCTCCGGATCGACGCCGGGGAACATTTTCGCGAATTCCTCGGGCGGGATATCCTCGGGCATTGGCGACTCAAAGCAAGCCGATGCCAGGGTGTACTCGCGAGTACGGCTATCCAATTCCAGCAATTTACGCTCTTTGAAGGTCTGATCACGAAGTGGTTTTTTGCTCTGGATAACCGCCTCCACCGTCTTGGCAACTCGGCTCCAGTTCGCGCTGATCTCGTCGAGCGAATAGAGTTTGCTCTTACGACGCTCCAACCCCAGTTCACTCCGGACCTCCTCTGCATCAATCCGGAACATCGGAAGGAATCTCAACTCGCGTGATGCGGTAGCGACTTCCATCAACCAATGCATCGCGGTCAATTTGTCGCGTGAAGAAGCATCTTCACCTTCTCCCAACACTCGTTCTTGCATTGCACTCGGAGCCGAATCGAGTGGCAAACTTTCTTTGGAACTAATTGCTTTCAGCGTTTGCCGTGCGTAGGCATCCAATGGCATCACGCGACCGCGATACTGAGTCGGTATTTTGCCAGCCGCGTACATATCAAACTGCTCGACGCGGGTCGTTGGTCGCATGTTTGACATCACGGCCTGCCAAGGGACAAGCATGTAAACCGCCAACAACAAGAAGCCGCCCAGCGTGACAAAAATTGGAAAACGTGATGCAACGCGGCCATCCGCATCTAATACGACCGATGATTCGTTTCGAGTTTCCCGCTCGCGACGACTCAGGAAACGGGTCAGTGTTCCCATGAAGTGAACCAGCATTCCCAAAGCTGTGATACTGCACGCGACATACGGAATCAACCAACCGGAGTTACGCACAACTTGAATCCCAGTCATCTCCTTCCCGCTACGCAAAGAGGTGTAGTTAGACTGGTAAAAAGTTTCACCTCGATAACGCAATGGATTGTTCATCCAGACGCGTTCTTTGCGATCTTCCCCCGTTTCGGGATCGACGATCCGGATAAACGATGAGTAATCACGAGGTGTATCGGTGCCGCTGTAATCGACACGGCGAACATCTTCCAACTGGACCCAGTAGGGCTTCACTTCGCGATGGAATTTCAACCCAATTTCGTAATCGGTGTCGGCGATTGTCACGGTATCGAAGATGTCCGTTTCTTTCGAATCGGGAACCAACATTTCGCGGTCCGACAGCGATTGACTGATCAAGAATGTTCCGAAACTCTCGCCTGATTCCCGGTCGATTAGTTCAACATAGGCGGAAGCGAGATTCATCACGGTATCGGTGCCGCCCGACTTGCTCATCTCGGCCGCCCGAACTTCTAAACCGATACCTTTGGTAGCAAGATTGTCTCGACCGACATCCTTGATGCTGGAGTTTTCATAAAACGCAACGACTCGTACGTTCGCCGGTAAGGCAGGATCATCAATCACGTCGCCTGACGCGGCAGCCTGGCGTAATCTTGAACCAGGAATCGGGATCACTTTCTCACTATCCTGAAGCCGCTCGATGAATGTCATTTCGATGGCATCCAAATTTAAGAGGGTATTGCTTGACTCCCCTTCGACGAGACTCAGTCGCTGCTCCAGTTGGCGATCGCCGAACGCGAATTGCCCGACCATCAGCAATCCAACGCCCAAATGCAGCAAAACGTTGCCGCCCTGTTTGTCAAACACCAACAAACAACCCACCATCAAAATGACACCCGCTCCCAGTCCCTTGGTTAATTGCCAAACGATCCGTAAGCCCGGGTCACCAATCCGAAAACCGGATATCAACGCGTAAATCACAAATAGACCTATCGCGACGGCAGTTGCGTAACTGATCATTGCGAGCGTGGAATGCCCGACTCGTCGTCCGGCAAACCCAAACGCGAACGCCAATACGGTTAAGGCAGCCAGCATCGATGCCCACAACGACGCGTAACCTATTGGTGGCGTCCCCTGAAGACCATCGCTGCTGTGGCCGGCGACGACAACAATCCCAGTCACGATCGTTCCAAGGACCAAGCAGACGATCCCCGCGATCAGTTTGCTGCCGCTACTGTGAATCCTGAACCGCGTGGTCTTTGCGGCCAGCAAATTGACCATCAACAACAAACCAATCATCGCCCCGCCCGGAAAAGGAATCACCCCAGGATAGGGCTCTGAATGGGGGATGAAGGCTTGTGGAAAAAAATCATCCAGATGCATCGGTGCAATCCAAGACAAGAAATAACGCTGTTTGACTTCAAACATGTTCATTTCGTCTTGCGCCAGCGTACCGACGAGCACCGTGATTAGTGACAACGCGAACAGAGTCACTGTCAACTTCAGCGACCCCAACAGCTGGAGCATTCGAAAGGCATAGGCCCCAAACGTTTCATGACTTGGTGATGAATCGCTTCGTTGGGCAGGACGAGAAGCAACGGTTGCCATAGTACGCGTTCCGGGGGGATGGCGAGATTGGTCGTGAGTTAGTTAATCGCTTCGGAAAAAACCCTTACAGGTTGAGTTCGAGCGACTCCAAAAATGTGGCGATGTTGTCGGATTGCTGGGAAACTGTTTCGGCAGGTCCCGTCATTTTAATGAACAGGCTGAAACCGCCTTCCAAAGGGACAATGGTGGCATCAATGATTGTCCCACTGGATGGATCATCTCCGCTCAGTAAGAACCGTTGGGCTGATCGACCATCCACATCAATTTTTTGTGCGTCAGTCAGAGCTTGGTCAACCACCTCGGCTGGAACCTCCCCCTCTCGGACCTGACCGAGCCAACGAGCGACATTTCCACGCAAGTCGCCACCCGCAGAAATTACGGTCAATTCGGCTTCTAAATCCTCCGGACCAACGCTAAATGCAGCCATTCGCATACTGGTCATCCGACCAGCCCGCCACCCTTCGGGGAGGTCATATTTGAGTCGAGAATCGGCGGCCACGTTGGAATCGCGGGAAGCAGCACCGCTGGGGGGGGGATCACTCGTCGGGGTTTCCACACTGCCCTGCACTGGTGGCGTTCCGGTGGCGGCACCTCCGAATGCCGGGTCGGCCATCATGGAGAAACCTCCTTTATCTTCGGTCGTTGCCGGCGCAAGTAAATCAACCCATACCGAAGGTGATGCGGCCGTTCCCACATCCAGCGGACCAGCAGCCGCCCATTTCTCATCAGAAGTGGGCAAACCCAACTGGCCACGCCAGCGATTGACATTCATTTTGATCTGCTCGTCCCAGTCCTCCTGAAGACCAAGCTTGGAAACACTGATATTGAGCTGCTTATTGGCCAGATCGACATCGAGCGTTGCAAAACGCATTGGCTTTTCGCCACCTCGCCGCCACCCATCGGGAAGCGAGTCGAGCAACGGCTCACCGGCCTGAAATTCAATTTTCTCCACAAACCGCCGAAAATCAGACGCCAGCGATTCAACCTCCGATTCCGGTCCAGTCACCTTAAAAAACCAAGCTTGGTTGTCTTTTGGGACAATCGCGGCCAGCATTCGGTCCCGCTCTGCAAGCAAAGCAGCAGGAACCCTGGTGGGAACGTTATAAGGGACGATAGGTTCAGCCTGGTCACACCCGGGAATAATCCCGGTGACAACCAGCAGAAGGGAAGCGACCCAAACACGAAATTCATGTGCGGGCGACGAGATAGCTTCTATGATGGAATTCAAGATGCGACCAGCGGGCGAGGTGGGGCCAGGGACGCCCCCAAAACCGATGCGGGTGCGAGCGTGGCGTTGTTTCGGGTGACTGTCTAGAGTTAATATAGAATATAGATTGTTCGACCCGTTGGTTCGTACCCGGCCTTTATTGACGTAGGAAAGAGTACTGAGCGGCGAGTATGCAAGCATCGGCAAAAATCACGTCGATGCTCGCCTTTGGTCAGCTCCGATCCGGTCGCCGGCTTGGATCTGCTGAGAAAAGACGATCAACCGCGATCTCCCTGCACCTCCAAGCCTTAATTGACCCGCAACTTCCAGGCAACCGCAACTTTCCGGCGAACACAGCGTCCGGGCAAACGCTGAGCAATACCACGAATCATTGCCCTCCTAGCATTAATCTCGCCGTTTGCCGACGCTGACGCTCCAGGCAGGTTTTACTACGGGCCTGTTGGTCACCGTATCCATGACGGGAACGGCTCGCCCGTGGTCGAATCGCTATTCGCTTTGAGGAGGACGATTACTGGCCCCAGCCCATCACTGCAATCAAAGAGTCAGTCAAAGAACTGACGGGGGCTGCCAACGGCTCGTAGGCCCACATATTGCGGACGAGGTCAGTCAATAACATCCCGCCTAGGCTCATGACGCAGAGAATCAACATCAAGGAAATACATTGAAACAACGAGAACGGTACTTCGTAACCAGCGATTGCTCGAGCACCGACGGGAGCCGCTGAGGAGCCATCGATTTCGACCGCTTCCTCCTCAGCGTCCAGAGCGAGCGCCTCGCCCTCTTCTGGTTCACCAAAAACATCGCCTCCGAGCGGCATGCCGGCATCATCCATTCCGAGTGGCTCGGCCAAAGCTTCCGAGTCCTCGATTTCGATGACTTGGGATCCGCTATCCATATCGGCGTCGATGCCAATGCCCGAAGGAGAAAGTTGGAATTCTTCATCTGCCTGGAAGTCGACCAACGACCCATCAGAGCCTCCACCAGATCCACTGCGACCACTGCCGCTCACATCGGCCAGTTCGGCACCAAGGTCCAGTGCAGAAATACTGCTACCCGCTAGATCGAGCGGTTCGCTTTCCAATGACAAACCACTGTCAGAGGGACTCATCAAATTGATGCCGCTATCACCAGCAATCGAGATATCGCTCCCGCCGCCACTAATGACCAAATCGTCATCATCATCGGCAATGATCAATTCATCGTCATCGGCCAAAGCGTCGTCAATTCCTCCGGCTGCATTTTCCGGCAGCTCAGAGCCAATGCTGCTTCCGATACCCGAGGCCGAATGCAAGTCGTCGCCATCGCCGCTGATCAGGCTGCTACCCCTTTTGTCTGCACCGAGCAAATCCAACTCGCTCAGCACATCACCACCACGGGATCCTCCTGGCTGCTCCAACTCATCCATCAATTCCAGACTGCTCGCTCCGGCATCGCCGCCTAGAACATCCATCGCGCTGTCTTCATCACCCCCAATGACTTCGTCAGCACTGTCCTCATCATCTAAACCTGAAAGACCGATCTCGCTGCCGCCGCTTTCGCCACTTGCCAAAACGTCGGGGTTCGATTGTGCGATCTCATCCAGCTCTTCGTCAGTTACTGGGCCGGTGCTTCCTGAATTCGGTTCGAGGGAAAGGTCGAGTTGACCTGAGTCGTGTCCGATGGCTGTCTGATCGAGCTGCAACTCACCCGAGTCAATCTCGAACAAGCTATCGCCCTCGCTATCCATCAACAGCTCGCTGTCACTGGTAACAATCGCGTCTTCGCTCGCATTCTGCCCGGCGGAAGCACCGCTACTCGGACTGTGACCATCAGCAGCCAAATCATCGGCTAACTGATCAATCGCGTCCTCTGGGAATTTCCAACTGGCCCCGTCGCGAAATCCGCGTACCTGTCCTTGGCTTCTTAGGTCCACAAGTTTGTCGGTCGAGATGCCAAGCTTCTTTGCTGCTTCTTCAAGTGACAGATAGTTCGCCATGCGTCGTTCGACTCCGATGGATCCGATTAATGGATCGTCGATTAGTGAGGAGACAGAAGCAAAACTGCTTCCGCTGCAACTCATCCAACCTCACCGGCTCCGAAGTGCACGAATCTCCTCGGGAAGCGGCGAAGTTGCATTAAGCTGCAATGAAAAGTCAGCGTCAATCGGTCGACTGCTGACCAGTCGGATTTTGCCCGACCTACCGATATGATACACAGCCATCCAAGATTTTCTGGTATCAACTAGCGTAATTATCTGAGTTCCCGAGCCATCAGAACCGGAAAACCCGATCATCCCACCAGCCGCACCAAGCTGAATCTGCGGTCCCGGCCCGGCTGGCACCAAAGATCCGGGTAGCTGGACCTCCCCGCCCCCCCCTGAAGGACTGTCCACCGAGACCTGTTCGGGAGTGTCTGTGATTCCGACCGTTGCGATCGAGGCAACTAATGCGATCGCCAGCAAAAGACGTGGATTTCTTGTTAATTGCGGCAGCATGGTCACAAACCCAGGCGAGAGAAAATATCCCAGAATCGAGCTCTACATCGATGGTCTGATAGTAGATCGAGCCGCGATTTGGCTGCAACGGCATTCGGTCAGCAAATGTCAGATGATGGGGAATCATTCGACCGGCCCAGCCAGGATGGATGAATTGTTTTCACTCCAACAGAGGTTCTCACGGTTAAATCTTGCCGATTAGGTGAAGTCGATGGGTCAGAACAGTCGATCCGATCAGCAGGTCTGTACCTCTGAGTAGACCGCAATGCGTGATTGGAGAGGATGACAATCGTGATTAATGAAGCAAGCGGCCCGCAACCAGCCACGGCCAGTCGCGAAGTGAACAAAGACACACCACCTGACCTAGGAAGTCCGTCCGGCGAATGGAGGGGCGGGGGCAGTCCACTGCTTGCCGCAGCACTGGGAGTTGTGCTCTCCGGCGGTTTTTATGCAATCATCACCGCCATAAATTATCTTCCGTTGAACCGGTACTTCCTCGGTCATCCGATTGCCATCGCCGCAACCATCCTATTTTGGTTCGGCGTAGCCGTGTTGATTTCAAAATGGTTTGCGATCCTCGCCCAGAGCAACCAGTTAACAGCGATTCGCGATGAGGATTTGATCCCGTCCACGGCACAGGAAACTCCGGCAGAGCGATGGCTTCAGCAACATGATGCGGGACACGTAGCTCGCAATTGGCTCGGTGAAATGGAACGGTTACCAACCGAGACGAGGAACAGCCACCTGGTGCAACGTCTGTCCGAACTGCTCACGCGACAATCCCAACGGGGAACCGCCAAACACTTGGCCGACGATCTTCGAGAGCTTTCCGCACGCGATGCAGATTCGGCACATGATTCACTTGGCTTGGTGCGAATCATTGTCTGGGCTATTCCGATGCTGGGCTTCCTGGGCACGGTGATTGGTATCACGCAGACCCTCGGTGGCCTGGACTTCACCAACGGATCTGCGGCTGTCGAAAATCTCAAGAGCGGGCTGTACGTTGCTTTTGATACGACTGCAATCGGGCTAGTGCTTTCGGTGGTGGCGATCTTCTTGCAGTTTCCAGTCGAAAGAAGTGAACAGCGAGTGCTGGCCCAGATTGATGCCCGTGTCGGACATTTGGTTTCTGCTTGCCTTCCCAGCGATGAAACTTCTGATAACCAAACAGCTCTGATCGCCGATCTTTGTCAAGGCGTACAAATGGCTGTGGCAGAATCGCTGGATAACCAAGCTCGACTGTGGCGTGAAACCATCGATGAGGCGCAGCAACATTGGCAGACCGTTCATCAAACCAATAATGATCGGATCGCTGAGGCATTCGAAACGACACTCGTACCCGCCTTGGATCGCCATGCAATTGCGATGGAAACATCGTCGCGAATGGCAGGCAACCAATTACAACAACAATGCGACCGCGGTCTTGAAATCCTCAACGACGTTCAAACACTCATCGAAGAGTCCAATCGAAATGCGGCAACGGTACTGACAGAAAAGTTGGAATCAATCCTGCAACCTTCACTGCGGGACCACGCCGGAAGTTTGGACGATTCAACTCAGTCAGCTGCCGACCGCATGGATCGACAATGGGAGAGATGGCAATCTGCGATGGCTCATCATGCAGACACAATATCTTCACAACAACTCTCATTGTTGAACCAATACGACGCACTGGTACACATTCATCGTGAGGCCGGTTCGCTCACTGCGATGCAATCCTCGCTCGACCAGAACTTACTGCGTTTGGCCGAAATCAATGCTTCAATCGACCAAAGTGTATCGGCCGCCGCTGGAGATGGCATGGCAGATGCCATGCGGTTCCTGGCACGCGCTGTGGATGTGTTATCCAAGCGTCTTGCTGATACTGAATCGGATGTGTCTTCCTCTACAAGGCAGGCAGCATGAGCCGGCGTCGTGGCCAATCACTCGCACCCTCATTGTTTCCGTTCCTGGCTGTGCTTGTCTGCACGCTCGGGACGCTGATTTTGTTGTTGGCGTTGGTCGCCCAGAATGCGACTGAAACAGTTGAGCAGCAACCACCAGTAAAGGCAACAAACGAATCGGTTGCGAATGCACCAGGACCGTCGCCACGACTGACCTCCGATACCGTTGAAGCCCTGCTTCGAGAGGAACAATTCCGGGTTGGCCAATTGGTCGCTTTCCGCGAGCAACAAACGGAGGATCTCGAACGGCGTCGCGATGAGTTGACTCACCTTGAAGATCATATGTATCGCTTACGTAAAGAACTACAAGCGATCAGCGAAGAAGTAGATCGGGCCACGGGGGTTGCTAAGAATACAAAAATTGATGAGTCTGAGCTAGCTGAATTACGTCGACAGATCAAAGAGCAGGAAGAGATAGTCGGTCAACTACAAGCCGGAGCAGCAGATCAATCACCGCGTGTCGTCATCGTTCCTCATAAAGGTCCAAACGGAACTGATCGGCGGCCGATTTACCTGGAATGCAACCGGGACGGCATCACAATCTGGCCAGAAGGATCGCGGCTCACGATGACTGAACTTGAGAACGCTGCCCATTCAGCCAATCCTCTCGATGCAGCGTTGAGGGCAATTCGATTGCACGCCTTGCGAAACTATGGCGATCCGGTTTCCCCCTACCCAATGCTGTTGGTTCGACCAGATGGAATCGAGGCCTATGCAGCTGCCCGCCGAGCCATGCGGGACTGGGACGATCAATTCGGATACGAATTGGTACCGGCGGCAGTCAAACTCGGTTATGGGAAGTTAGATCCAGAGCTGAAACGCAACGTCGATATTGCGATCCGTACCGCTGTCAGCCAACAGACATCCCAACGTGCAATTGCCGCACGCTTTGGTGGTGGCGGGAACTCCAACTTCGGCATCACCACTCCAGCAGGTCGCCGCGGATCACGTCTACCTGTATTGTCCGCTGCCCAACTTGATCAGCAGGGCCGCAGCAGCGGATATGGTTCGTTGCGTGAATCCCGGGCCACGGCCGGTAGTTCCAATCGAACAAACCCCTATGCACGAGCGACCATCGGATCGGGACTCAACAACGGGGCCTATTCATCCGGTGGTTCCTACGGGAACGCGGCAACACCGGGTGACGAAGTCGCATCATCAGCGCGGAATTGGGCCGAACAGATGAAGCGAGCCAGCCAGGAGATGCGTCAAAATGGAAATTCCAGTAAGACGCCCTACGGCTCTGGAACAATCCATTCCAATAGTGCCTCGCTGTCGGGTGCAGCCAATGAGGCAAATTCCCTAACCAAACGCGGTGAAACCACGACCGGTTCCGGTACGAACGCTAGCTCTGAATCCAACCAATTCCAAAGTCCCAGCCCCAATCAAAACCCGAATCTCACCAACCTGAGTGCGACCAACAATCAGATTGCAAACAACGAGTTGGTAATGTCGCGCGGCAGTCGTGACTCCTCAAACCAGACAAGCACTGGACCGGGGGGGCCAGCGAACCGCCCACCTCCAAACGCTAGCACTGGTGGCCAATCCGGAACGATGCCCACCACGATGTCTCAATCAGCGAGCATGTCGAGCAAGCAACGCCCCTCTGGAACTCCCTCCCAGGCTCCACCGATGAATTCGAGGGAACGGACCAAGGAACTGGTTAAACGCCAGGGCCGCGACTGGGCTTTACCGTCCCACCTTGCTGGTATGCAAGGTGGTGAGGTTGTCCGATCGCTTCGCGCAGAGTGTTATCCCGATCGCCTTATTCTTCCCTCCTCCAACACTGGCCCATTAGAGATCTTTGGTTTGGCGACCGAGGACATCGATTCGGCAACGCTTCGGCTGGCAACATCGCTGCGAGACCGGATTGACCGCTGGGGCCCAGCATTGCCGGGAGCACGTTGGAAACCTCGTTTGGAAGTCCTTATTCATCCTGGCGGTGAAGTGCGATTCAATCAAATGCGAACACTGATGACTGACAGTGGCATCGATGTGGTTGGGAGATCTGCGAAATGACACGAACACGGAAAAAGCGAACGGCACTAGCACTCGGCCATGATGCCTTTTTGGATATTGTGGCCAATCTAGTCGGCATCTTGATCATCTTGGTCGTTGTCCTGGGAGCGCAATCAACCGCAGCCATCGAAGAGATCAAAGAACAGATCGTCGAGGAGTCAGATGCCGAACTTGAAAACCGATATGCATCGGATGACCAACTGGCACAACTTGCACAAGACACAATGCGGGCAGCCGCCGCTCAAGCCGATTCAAATCGGTTCGAACAAAGGATCAAAGAATACGATCAGCGTCTGGAGATTCGAAAACGACAGCGAGGTGCGATGCTTGATTTGCTCGCGCAAGCCAAGCTAGCGTGGCAGGAAGAGAAACAGAAAATCGACCAGGAGAAACTCGTCGCGGCAGAGCGGCAAACCGAGTTCGACAAAACAAAGTCCGAACTCGAGTCACTCAAAGGGCAACGCGAGCGGCTCGAAAACGCCCCGGAGGAGGTCATCGCGATTCAACATCTACCAACTCCAATGGCCAAAACCGTCTTCGGTGAAGAGCTCCATTTTCGGTTGAAAGGTAATCGTCTGTCGGTTGTTCCAGTCGAAAAACTGCTCGACGAAATCCGGCGTGACTTCAAGCGGATAGCACCGAGATCCCGTGATGGATTGATGGATGCCGCCGTTGGCCCCATCCAAGGCTATGTTGCGCGCTACCAGATGGCGAAGAACCGACAGATGGTATCCCAAGGGGGACAGGTTCAGATGGCAACCAGGATTCAACTTGTTGGAATGACCGTGGAGCCACTCGACGAGCCACACGGACAACCGATCCAACAGGTTCTCGCCAATCGCCGACAATTAGATGTCGAATTGGCTGGTCGCCAGCCCGACAGGACGACGATTACGGTCTGGGTCTACCCAGATAGTTTCGCCGCTTTCCGGCAGCTAAAAGAACATTTGTATTCACGAGGTTACGCAACTGCCGCACGGCCATTACCGATGGATCATGCGATCAGCGGCGGCCCGCAAGGAACCCGGTCCAACGCTCAGTAATCCCTCGGCACGACTTCCCTGCTCAGAACAGGCACCTGCTCAATACGGCACCTGCTCAATACGGCACCAACCAGGAGGAACGACCTCGAGGTGCTACTACAAATTCTCACTGGTCAACTCTTGCTTCGCCCACGCTGCGGCTCCCAGCACAGCCGCGTCGTCACCCAATTCTGCTGCGACCACATCGAAACTATCTTTGTAAACACGCATCACGTTATTGCGGGCTGTTTTGCGAACCGTCCCAACAAATAATTCTTCCATCGCTTCGACCAAACCACCACCAAGCACGATTTTGTCCGGCGCGAGCAAGTGAACGACATTGACGACCGCCAACCCGATCGACGTTGCCGCATCCTCTACCAAACCCCGGATCACCCTGTCGCCATTGGCAATCGAATCGGCTAACGCACTGCTGCGAATCTCAGCCAAGTCAGTACCAGTTTTTCTTAACAAGTAGGGTGCGTCTCCACGATGCGCTGCCTTGGCCGCCTCAGCAGCAATGGTCAAGCGACTTGCCTCGGCCTCGACAGTTCCGGGCAGCTTGTACCCGCTCGAACGGGTACTGCTACTGATCCGGGTGTGCCCGATCTCCATACAACTGATCCCGGCGCCTTGCAAGATACGTCCGTTATAGACGCATCCACCACCCACTCCAGTACCTGGAAAAATACCAACGACACATCGTGCCTTTTTGGCCGATCCAAATCTGTATTCACCAAAAACGCCTGCATCCACATCGTTCATCACCACAACAGGGCATCCAAAGCGAGCCTTTAGAAACTGCCCAATATCGACATCATCCCAACCGAGATTCGGGGTGGTCAGAATTCGGCCATTTTCCAAGTCAATCGGCCCAGGACACCCGATACCGATGCCAGCAATCTCGTCGGTGCGGATCTCGTTCTCGTTTAACAATCTTTCGATCGTCGATCCAATTCGCTGAACCCCGTTGTCGGTTCCCTCGCGACCACGAGTCTTTCGCCGCCGCCGCGCGACCGGCTTCCAATTTTCGTCATAGGCGATCGCCAACATTTTGGTGCCGCCCAAATCGAATCCGATCCAGATTTCTCGTTTATTTACGGCCATTGATCTCTATGCAAAAGTTTTCGGGTTGCTGCGGATGACCGAAAGCAGAACCCAACCACGTCCGGGATTCAACCCATCGGGATATTGGAATCTGGTCGGTTCCGCCCACCAATTCGGCCTAGATCGTTCCCACAGGTCATACAATCGTTCATTCGCACGCGAAAAAAAATGGGCCGCGTCCGAAATAATTGGTTTGGCACGCGCATCATATTGCTTGTAGGTCCGAAATGAGTCGATTTTTGGACCCGAAACATCAACGCAAACGAGCCCGGCTCAAACCGGGGGATCATCTCGGTAATCTGTCCGCCAGCGATGCTTTGGGGCCCAGCAACGTGCCATCCGATCCCTCCTGGCAAGAAGTTTTTGAAAAAGCACTCCCCGTTCTGCGAGGTTTCCTTCGCAACCGTCTCGGACAGGAATCAGATGTCGATGACTGCCTTCAGACGGTTAGCGTCAAAATGATTGAAAAAGGAAGTGGGGTCGCCCCCGCTGCTCGGCGAGCTTGGTTATTCCGAGTTGCCGCGAATGAGTCCGCCCGATTATGGCGAAGCCGAGCCGCCTCGAAAAAGGCATTGCAACGGTACGGCAGCGACGAAACCGACATCGAATTCCCTGAGAACTCCCTTACCTCGGATGAAACGAACCAGCAAATCATAAAGGCGCTGAATTCGCTGCCGCCAGCATGGCAGCGAGTGGTACGAATGCGGATCCATGAGAACCTGACATTTCAGCAAATCGCTGACCAACTCGATATCCCGCTTGGAACGGCACTAACTCAAATGCGCCGTGCGTTAAAGCAAATGAAACAAACACTAGATAGCGATGCGATATGAGCGGCAAACTGAAAAACACTGCCATGGAAACCTCGTCTTCACCGGACTGGTCGCATCAATGCACCCTCTATTTATTGGGTGAATTGGCTGGCCAGTCGCTCACGTCATTTGAACAGCAATTGGCCAGCTCACCAGAATTAGGTGAAATGCTGATCGCACAGGCGGCGTTAATCGAGGAAGTATCGAAGATCAAAATTGAACCGTCGACAACGCGTAAGACAATGTCCGGCTACCGCTGGAAATCGATTACTACCCTGGCTTCTCTAGCCGCCTGTGTGACTGGCGCCCTTCTATCTGTTCAATTCCTTGGTCAGACAGCGAAACCTCAAAGCCAAGTAAAACAAATACCGAGCCAGATGCAATCAGGACCGCGAGAGGTCGTCGACACTAGTGAATCTGAATCCCTCTTGATCGCAAAAGTCTGGGTGGGTGAATCTGGCGTAGCAGCAACCGAAACCGAAATCTTCACGACAGTAATCGAAGACGCTTTGTTTGAAATCGAAGACGAAAGCGAGGCCGAATCAGCAATTTCTTGGATGACGGTCGCGGTGGCGGCAGAGAATGCTCTTCTCGATGGAGAATCGAATGATGGTTGATTCAAGACCACCGCTGTCCAAAGTTATCCACCCGCTATTAATCATTTTTGCCATCTCGTATGGTTTGTTCGCCAACGTTTCGCTCGCCACTCCAGTAACGAACAATGCAGAAACGACGGGTCAAGGCGATGGTAAACAAACTCCCAGCAACCCAATTCAGATTCCCCCAGAATCCGAGGCAAAGGCGAACCAACTGGTAGTAAGCCATCTGCCAGAGCTCAAGAACATTCTGCGACGACTGCGTGAAAGCGAACCGCAAGAATACGCAAAAGCGATTCACGATCTTGCTCGATCAGCAAGAAAGCTCGAACTAGCCGAAAGTCGAGCCGATGGTGGCTTCGAGGTAGAATTGCAATTGCTCAAGGCGCAAACGGAAGTCAATCTTCTGACGGCCCGCCTGCGAGTCCGGGACAGCAACCGAGACCGAAAGCAACTCAAATCAGCTTTGAACCGCTTCCACAAAGCACAAATTGAGCGGACCAAATACGAAGTCCAAGCATTACGGAATCGATTAAAACACACGCAAAAGCAGCTCGCCTCGGCTGAGCAACGACTGGAGTCGAAACAGCAGTTAACCACCGAACAACTTGAAAAAAATTACCTGAGATTAATTCGAAAAGCCGGACGCGAACCGGATGGCCGTGCCGATGCCAATCCAAGCGGCAAACCAGCCCAAACCAACTCCGAAAAGACTTCAAACAAGTCCCAGCCCAATGAGTCCCAACCCAATAAATCGCCGCCCCCTGAACCACCCGGCAAAAACCTGCCCTGATGAACAAGCGGCAAACCTAGAGTCGGCGGCGAGTGTGACAGAAACATGATGATGGCGATGGTCGAACGCCCGGAGTCGTTTGATACTCAAATCACCTTCCCAGGTGTTCCAGTTTTAGAGACAGATATCAAACAGTTTCCCGATACTTTATTGCTCAAAACCTCGCAACCCAACCGATTCGTTACCCACGGAACGAAGCCCACCATGCCCAACAATCTGCCCTCCATCACAAACCGTCATCACTTCGGGATCGCGATCGCAATCTTCGCTACCAGCTTGGCTTGGTCAGTCGCAGTTGCGGTTGAGCCAGAATCCCTACGTGGCGAAAACCAAGCGATTAATCCATTGAGCGATCGTTTCGCCACTTCAGAGGGAGAGGAAGTTCCTGATTTCCAAAAACACATCGTCCCACTGCTCGGCCGACTCGGTTGCAACGGCCGTTCCTGTCATGGATCATTTCAGGGACGGGGTGGGTTTCAGCTGTCCCTTTTCGGCTACGACTTCAAGGCTGACCACGAAGCGATGCTGGACGAAAACTCAGGACGCGTCGACTTGGACGACGTCGACGAGAGCATGATTTTGGCCAAACCAACGGATGCCGACCTGCACGAAGGTGGGAAACGTTATGACAAAGACAGCTGGCAATATCATGTTCTGAAACGTTGGATCGAAGCTGGTGCTCCCTTCGAACAGAATGAAGTTCAGGCACTTACCAAGCTCGAAGTCCTGCCTGCTGAAATTCAATTCACTGACCAATCGGATCATGTCGAACTACGCGCCATCGCCCACTGGCAAGATGGTTCGGTCGAAGATGTTACCGAGTTGTGTCGATTCAGCTCCAACGACGATTCAATTGCCGATGTCGACCAGAAAGGTCGCGTTAGATCAGGTACGAGCGGGGATACTCACGTCGTCGTTTACTACGACAATGCCGTTGTTCCCGTCCCGATCATTCGGCCGGTTGGCCCACCAGCCAACCATCAACCTGAGTACAACCATCCTGTCGATCAATTGGTGCAAGCCAAACTCAACAAGCTCGGAATTGTTGCCTCAGGTCGTTGCACGGATGCAGAGTTCATCCGCCGTGCGTCACTCGATATCACCGGGATCCTGCCCGCAGCAGATACTGTTCGGACATTTCTTGCTGATACATCACCTGACAAACGCGAGCAATTACTTAAGACACTTCTTGATTCCCCAGGCTACGCAGCTTGGTGGGCAACTCGTTTTTCTGATTGGACCGGCAACAGCGAAGAACAATTAAATAACGTGTTGCCCATTCGCAATGCTGCTTCACGCTTGTGGTACGAGTGGCTTCGCGTTCGACTGGACGCCAATGTCCCCTACGACAAGATCGTCGAAGGAATCGTTACCGCAGAAAGTCGTGAGCAAGGCGAGAGCTACGAAGAGTATTGCAAATCGATGACAGAGGCGTGCAAGCCTGGTAATGAAAACAAATTTTCAGAACGAGATGGCATGCCCTTCTACTGGACTCGCGTTAACTTCCGTCAACCGGAAGACCGAGCGATCGGCTTCGCCTACACCTTTTTGGGAATCCGTGTCGAGTGTGCTCAATGCCACAAACATCCTTTCGATCAATGGTCGAAAAATGACTTTGAGGAATTCGCAAAGTTATTCTCGCCAGTTCGTTTTAGTCAAAACCAAGTCGCCCCCGATGCCAAAGCCGAACGTAAAGAACTACTCGCTAAAATCACCGAGGGGAAAGACCTTAAAAACAACGGTGAAATTCGCAGAGCGATTCAGCAGGCCGCCCGCAGCGGAGAGGTGGTGCCGTTTGGAGAACTACTAATCGCTGAACGTGGGATGACCACTGCTGAGCAAAAAAAACTGATCGCTCGGGCGAAGAGGGCGGGACGAAAACCACCAGCGCCACGCATTCCTACCGGCAAGATTCTCGGTGAACCAGACTTGGTTGAATTGAACAGGGATCCCCGTCCCGCGTTGATGCGTTGGTTACGTTCACCGGAAAACCCATACTTCGCTAAAGCTGTTGTCAATCGAGTCTGGAGCAATTATTTCGGAGCCGGTCTTGTCGACCCAACCGACGATATGAACCTCGCGAATCCACCAGTCAACGCACCCTTGTTGGATTACTTGGCGTCCGAACTAATCCAGCATGAATTTGACCTCAAGTGGCTCCACCACACGATTGTTACGAGCGAGACCTATCAACGAAGTACCAGCACGAATGAAACGAACATCAACGATCGCACCAATTTGTCGCGACATCTACCACGGCGACTTCCTGCTGAGGTAGTCCATGACGCTGTCCTACTTGCAACTGGGTCAGATGAACGGGCCAAGGAACTGAGAGGCGAACTCGAAGAAATGGCGATCGCCGAGGGTCAACCGAGACTCCGGAATCAACAGAACTTCGCATTGGAAGTTTTCGGCCAATCAATTCGAGAAACGAATTGTGATTGCGATCGAAGCGACTCGCCGAGCTTGCTCCAATCGATCTACCTACGCAATGATTCTGAAATGCACAAGAGACTCAGCGACAAGAACAGTTGGGTAATGCAAGCCTGTGAAGCGATTGGAGTTCCTGGACCTGTTGGTACACAAGATCCGCGACAACTTGCTGCGGTTCGAAAAGTTGACTTGATGCGGAAACAAATCATCAAGCGAGTGCAACAGTTCCACCGAGCGCCCGAAGCTCGGCAAGAAAAACTGCGACTGCAGCTGGAACGTGAGTTCAATACCGCCGCAAAACGAATAACTCGGGCTGGGTTTGCTGTCCCTAGATTCGATGACCTAGTTTCTGACCCTAGCATCTGGACGTCGCTGGAACCGGCCGAAACGGCTACCAACGGGGAGGCGACATTGACGGTCAGCGACTTGGTCGAAGAAGCGTACCTACGAACGCTCAGTCGTTACCCCGATGCCAATGAATCAAAGATTGCTCTTCAATTCATCGAAGAATCCGAGGCAACCGCAGAAGGAGTCCAGTCCTTATTGTGGGCTTTGGTCAACACGAAAGAATTCATCATTACTCACTAAAATTCGGGGCGATGCCCGCACTGCTGCCAAACCATTGCAGCGACCTTGAAGATCCATCGATACAAACCTCAACAAACCGAAGAAGATCAAGATGAGATACCATCAGACCTGTGACGGACTTCGCCGACGTGACATGCTGAAAGCAGGAATGCTGACCGCAGGAGGACTAACGCTCAGTAATTACTTGCAGATGGCTCACGCGGGCCAACTACAAACAGGACGAGCGGACCGCGCCATTTTCATTGAACTCCCAGGTGGACCTTCTCACCTGGACACCTTTGATCTGAAGCCAAACGCACCAGATGAATTCCGCGGCTCCTTCAAGCCGATCGCAACGAATGTCCCAGGTATTCAGATTTCAGAGCACCTGCCCAAACTGGCGAAATGTGCTGACAAATTTGCCATTTTGCGGGGTGTAAGCCACACGTTGGCGGCTCACCGCTTAGGTCGTGAGTACGTCAACACAGGCAGCAAACCGATCCCTGCTTTAGAGTACCCAAGCTACGGAGCAGTTGTATCAAAAGAGCTTTCCAACAACAGTGATATCCCTAGCATGGTCGCAGTTCCGCGAGCAGGGCAAGGACCTGGATTCCTCGGCATTCGCTATGCCCCACTGGAAACAAATTCGCAGCCGAGTTTCGGCAATCCGTTTTCAGTTCGGGGAATCAGCTTGGCAAATGGCATTGGAATCGATGAAGTCGAGCGGCGACAAGACTTGCTGCGAAAGCTAGATCGACGATTTGCCAGCCTTGAGAAGAACGATCAGCTACTCGAAGGTTTAGATCAATTCGGCGAACAGGCTTATTCGATGATCACTTCGCCTCGCTCTCGAGAAGCGTTTGACATCAGCAAAGAGCCTGAGAGCTTCGCACGCCAGTTTGGTGAAGACAGCTTTGGACAAAGCTGTATGCTCTCACTTCGACTCGTGGAAGCCGGCGTACGCTTGGTTAGTGTCCAACTGGGTGGTTGGGACACACACCAGGACAACTTCACCAAGTTGAAAACCAATAATTTACCCAAATTAGATGCGGGGCTCAGTGGCCTGCTGGTTGGCCTGGAACAACGCGGCTTACTGGAGTCCACTGCGGTCTTCGTTACCGGGGAATTTGGTCGAACGCCAAAAATCAATCAAAGAAGCGCCGAGGGTGGACGAGACCACTACCCACGCTGCATGTTCATGCTGATGGCGGGGGGGGCGGTTCGAGGTGGACAGGTGATTGGCGAGAGCGACGACACTGCGTCTGGTCCACGGCATGAAGGTATTTCACCTGATGATGTCGCGGCCAGCTTCTACTACAACCTAGGTATCGACCCAAACTTGGAATACGACACGACCACGGGTCGACCGATCACACTCGTACGCGATGGTTCCATTGTGAAACAGTTGTTCGCATAAACCTACGAACGAAAGCCCATCAACCGAAACAGCCGCCGAAGCTTGTGCTTTGGCGGCTGTTACTTTTGGGGTGCCAAGTTCTCTGAATCGCTCGAGAGCGACCAGAGAGAAGGGTCATGGTGAAGCCCTCCCTGCCTCACCATGACCCATCAATGCTGGAACGACGGCACCAACCGTTCCACCCTCCCAATCCATGGTATTTAGTTGATCGGCAGCACCAGTGCCTTCACTCAACTAGATTCATGGCAGAGAGGGTATTTTTCCGAAACAGCCTTGCTTGCATGGCAATCTTTAACGATCGCAGTTAAAGATCAGTCGCAGGTGCCGTCACACTTTACGCTATTGGCAGGGGCACACGGGGCACATTCAAGGACTTCACCACATTCATCATGACAGTTGCGTCGAAAGCAATCACAGGTGCCATGAAGGTGGGTGTGGTGAACACATTTCCGCTGATAGCCGTCCCAGACGTTTGTGTAGCAGGGATTACTCCGGAAATATTGCAACAAGGTTGACGTGGGTAAATTCACGCTCGAATGCGGGCGACACATCATGCCGTTGTCGCAACCTACGGACTGATCACAACCACCACAGGCAGAGTACGCGGTGTCCACCTGTCGATGACCGACGCCCCGGCTAGGAACAGCAAGTGACGGCGTTTGCAAGGCGAAGGCTTCGTTCAGGTCGTATTGCTGGCCGGTCGACGACGGTGATTTGGAAATGGCTGGCTGCTCGCTGGGCACTGGGTCCTGCAAAGCGATGCGTGGAGCTAAAACGTTCATTTCCGTTTCGAGTTCGGCTGGCTGCTCCAAATCACGATTTTCCAGATCGGCAGTCTCAAGAATATCGGACAGGTCAACCATCGCAGGTGCTGTCGCCGGCATCGCGAACTCGGGCACAGGCTTCATTTCTTCTACCGGCTCAGCAGCGGCCTTCGACAATGGCTCAGCGACTCCGGGTTCATCTGTAAAAGTAAGATCTGCAAGGAGGGCACTGAAATCGTCTTCGGCATTAACAGAGTAGACGACTGTGGAAAAGACAATGATCGCAACGGCGACTGCAGATTTACGCATCGGAGAACTTCCATGTTTTTGAAGGGTTTTACTGAAACAAGGTCCGACATCCAAATCAGTGTTTCCATGCCGACATCCGTAGATTCAGCGATAACCGTTGATTTGATGCTCGCTGGGTGCTGTTCCCGCTTTGGTGTGCAGATACGTGTCACCTGCTAAGGGTTGGGAGAATCTGCCGAGCGATCTCAGTCAATGAACCAATAAACTATTCCCGCGCCGCGAATCACAGGCAATCAAAAGCAAGTCAAACTAATGCGGAGTTTTAGGATCACCGCATCCCAATCGCCTCTACACCACTGCTTTCGCTAAACGACACAAAAGCCAAAATCCGTCTCGCTTAGCTAACCGCATCCAACAAGGCCTCGCGAATCTCTCGTCGACGGCGAGAATCAACAATCTTCGACCCGTCTAATTCAGAGACATAAAAAACGTCAGCGATTTGATCGAGGTGTGTATCGATCTTCGCGAAGTGCAAAACAACTTTTCGCTCGCCCAACGTCGCAGCGATACGGTACAGCAGTCCTGAGTGATCGTAGGCGAAGACAGACAAGATGGTGTAACGGTCAACCGTTTCGTTATCGAAGACCACCTTCGACGGCAAGACGTGGACGCTATCCGGTTCCCGCTGCCGTTGCGAGGTCCATGTCCGACGCTGAGGCGGAAGCGGTTCCTCCGGCGAATCGACGACACGGCAGACCGTCTGACAAACTTCATTCCTGCGTAATTCAGGTGGATCACCGGCGGGAAAATCAGGATCGGAAACCCAAAAATTATCCCATGCGTAGCTCCCAACCATTTCGATCTGCGCACGCAGGATTTCTAATCCGCAGGTACTGAAAGCACCTGTGACCCGTGCGAACGTTCCGATAGAGTTTTGATCCTCACGGCGTATCAAGGTGTAACGCATCGAGTTAAAGTGAGGATCAAACTTACAGGTGCAAAGAGCTGCCTCGTTACCCTGACGACATAGTTGGTCCAATTCAACCGCCAAATCCTCGGGCTCACCAAGTGACAGCATGCTCAGCGGCAGCTGTTCCATCAAATCATATCCGCCCGCCGGCGTATCAAGCTCATCTAATTTCTGGCGGACCCGCGACAGTTTATTTTCGATCTCCGGATCGCCTGGGCTGCCGGGCAAGTTCCCCGAATCAAAGTAACGCCTTGTCCGTCTGTACAAGTCCTCAATCAGATTCAGCTTCCAATCAGTTGCCACACCGGGCCCAACGGCCACAAGGTCCGCGTAGGAATGAACAGCAAGCAGCTCCAATCGTCGAATGGACCCAACCTCTGCCGCAAAGGAAAGCACGATCTCTGGGTCACTTAAATCATGGCGAAATGCAACAACATTCACCGCCAAGTGTTTCAAGACGAGCCATTCCAACGTCTCGGCAGAAGTTGGATCAAGCATCAGTCTCTCGGCCGTACGCTGAGCGATTCTCGCACCGACAATCGAATGATCTTCTTCATATCCCTTGCCGATATCATGAATCAGCAATGCTAGATGCAGTAAGCGTTTGTCGTCCAACCGTCGATAGCGACGCCCCATGCCGCCTTGGTCCTGTTCAAGATCTGTTGCGGCCTCGACAGCGCGAAAGCTATGCGCATCGACTGTGTACTGATGGTACGCATTGAATTGCAGTAATCCTCGCATACGCTTAAATTCGGGAATCAACTGTTCGAGAATGCGGAGTTCATGCAACCTTCTCAACAGTGGCGCCAGCCGCCCTGGACGACTCAACAACGAAAGGAACGCCTCGATCGTCGCTAGGTCGGGAGCCATTGGCTTGCGATCCATCATCGCTTCGCGAATTGCCTGCCATGTACGATGCGAGATTCGCCTACGGTGCTGGTTCGCCAAGCTCATCAAACGCAACACATCTGGGAGGGAACGTGCAAACTCGTACAAATCCTCCGCTGGAACCCAGATGTGGGTCGGCCCCATCCGTATTTTATCGGTGACATTCTGCGACAGCGCCCATTCGAAGAAGCGATGGACCAACGGTTGGCTGCGGGCATCATCAACAAAGAAAGTCGAGGCGTAGCGAATATTACGGGTGTTGTCGAAGTAATCCTGCATGAACTCTTCAACTGGCAAGACACCTTCCTTTCCTTGGTAACCCCAAGCCGTAGCAATCTCCATCTGCGTGCCACGATCCATCACATCCTGACAAGATCCCTCACGAAAATGCAATTCATGACGCACTCGCAACAGGAACGAATAGGCTTGTCGTAAAAAACGCGAATCCTCCTCCGGCAATGCCCCTAGCTTTCGCAGTCTCTCCAGGTCGGTCTCTCCGTAGCGTGCAAAACCAATCCAACGAATTAATTGAATATCACGCAACCCGCCGCGAGAGCATTTCACATTAGGCCGCAACAAATAGTTCGTTTCACCCCACTTGCCTCGTTCCGCACGACGAGCTGCAACCACGCCCCTGATCAGCCGTTTCCGCCGACGCATCGCACCACGGCGAAAGGCATGAAAATACTTTGTGTAAACACGCAAGCTTCCTGCCAGCAAACGAGATTCAGCTAGCGAAGAAAAGATGACAGGGTCTTCCCACGCTCGCCGGCAAGCTTCGTCAGGTAGGCGAATCGACAACCCTGGCACAATCCCCGAATCACCCAAGTCACGAGTCAAGTTGCCCGCAAACTGATTCGCCAGACCTTCCGATCGGCGCGTGGATAACAACATCAGGTCAGCATCTGAATACGGCGCCAAATCACGACGACCGAATCCACCATGTGCAACTAGCGACAAATCAGCGAGTCGCTCATCCGTCGCGTGTTCACGAATCGCCTGATTCCAAATATCCAGCACAACGTCATCATAGAGATCCGCGATCAAAGTACTGACCTGCATCGCAGGTGTACCCGAATTATGCTGTTCTCTCGCCTTGGCCCGGCCTTCGCCAAGCACCTCGCGGCACCGGAGAACGATCGGTCGCATTGACATGGTGTGCACTCACCTTAGAGCAATCGTAAGCCGGTCAAGATTCAACAGCAAAATCACTGGCGAAACCGATTTCAGAAGAGATGTGAGCGTAAGGCCGCACGAAAACTCTTGGGACGCTTCCTCTTACCGATACCCGGTTTTTGTCATCGGCTCGGTGGAGTTTCGACCTTCTCCATGACCAGTCGAACTTTCGACCTGCTTGGTATTGCCGCTGCTTGTTGCGGCAAAAATTCTCGAACTGGAGCAGACGAAAGCAAAGGCTAAAGAGCGTCCTCACCCCGCTCACCAGTTCGGATACGGATCGAGTCTTCAAGATTGGTGACAAAAATCTTTCCGTCGCCGATCTGCCCGGTTTGTGCAGTCTGCAAGATTGTATCAATCACCATTTGCAAGTTGTCATTGGTGCAAATAACTTCGATTTTGACCTTCGGCACAAAATCGATCGCGTATTCTGTCCCGCGATAGATCTCTGTATGACCTTTTTGCCGGCCAAACCCTCGTACTTCGCTGACCGTCATGCCATGGATTCCCTGGTCGGTCAGGGCATTTTTGACGTCTTCTAACTTAAAGTGTCGTACGATGGCTTCGACTTTTTTCACGATTTTACCTCACGCGGAAACGTTTCAGCAGGCCATTCGCCTTGCCGTGATTGTAGCAGCGTTTGCTCTGTGCGCGGACCGCCGCCAAGCTGTTGAAAACTAAAAAAACTGGAGGTCCATCAGCGCCACTAAATCCGCCTGCGGATGCTGGAACCCCGCCTTGCTGCCCCGTTTGCTCATTACGGGCCGCTTCCGGTGCCTCCTTCGACTGTCTACAGCTCTGGCCGCACCCAGACGACTTCCGGCTGATCGGCCTGCTGGTTGCAGACTCGAGACAAAACGAACAACAAGTCGCTCAATCGATTTAGGTAGACGACCAGCATTTCCGAGACACTCGAGTCAGAATTCCCCGCCAAAGTGACGACACGCCGCTCCGCCCGCCGGCAAATCCCTCGCGTCAAATGCAGCGCCGAGCAAGCGGCGCTCCCTGCCGGCAAAATAAAGTGCTTCAACGGGGGCAAACTACTCTCATATTGATCAATCCATCCCTCCAGACGCTCTACGTGAGGCGGTCCAATCAACCTCGTGCCATGGTCATCTGGATTGGGAGTTGCCAATTCCGCGCCGATCGAGAACAACTCGTTCTGAATCTGACAGAGATGGGAATCAATCACTTCACTCACCCCAGCGCTTCGAGCGACCCCAATCGAGGCATTCAATTCATCCACCGTACCGTACGCTTCGATTCGGGCATCATCTTTAGGGACACGAGGGCCACCAAATAGGCCCGTACTGCCCATATCACCAGTTCGCGTGTAAATTTTCATATTCGTATGCCCGTAAGGCGTAGTTCTTTCTGATCCGACCGTCTGCGGGGTTTCCATCGTATGGGATGGTTGTCAATCGACAAGTCGGTAAGCCGCAAACGCCCTCATGAATATCGAACCAGGCAATCGGGTAAGAGCCGCTGGAATCCTGCTGATTCATCGAGATGCAGGGAAACAGAGCTTTCTACTCATGCGACATCATGATCGGTGGGATTTACCAAAAGGTCACTGCGAAGCAGGAGAATCTTTCCGCGAAACGGCATTACGGGAGACTGAGGAAGAGACCGGCATCGCTGCGGCGCAAATTCGACTCGATCCTGACTTTTCTTTCGAACTTTTCTACCCAGTTCAATACGTACACCTAAGTACAGCGGTGTTTCAGAAGCAAGTCCGGTATTTTCTTGGCTATCTCTGCGAAAAACCGGACCTCAAAATCACCGAGCATGAATCGGCACGCTGGTTCTTATGGTCCCCTCCGCACCAAATCCAATCCCAAACGATTGATCCGTTACTCGTAGCAGTCGCTGAACACCTAAGTGCCGTCAGCTAGACCTGAGTGCCGCTGGCGGAAATGGTCAGGACCATGTCGGTAACAGTCTGGCTTCACTCCAGCTTTCCAAGCCCGCACTCAGATGTGGACGATCCACTCCAAACGTGGATAAAACGCAACCGTCAGATCTTTTTTTCAACGAAATTCGCAGGTCCGACTGTAGCGAAGATTCTATCTGCCACATCTTTACAAACTCTGACAGCTGCATTTTTAGCGAACCTGTGAACCAGCAAACAGAGACCGGGTTTCCAGACTCGCATGACCTAGCGTTGCGTGTAGTCAATCACCCACTCGGGCGATTGGAATTCGTGGCAATCGCCACTACCGACATCTTCCAGCGTCAAAGGTCGAAATCGAAATGGGTTTTCTAAAACGAATCCTTCGAAGTGGAATTGACGAAGACACCCGTCGTGGTGTCTCCAACGGCAGCTTTGAAACTCTTTCAGATGACGAGCTTCAAGTCCACATGGGGATCGACACCTACGGGGTATTCGACCTCACCGATGCGATCCGACCGTCTTACGATTTGCAAGTCGTTCCGCAACAGGGATTTCGATTTGACGAGTATGTGGACGAAACAAACGGTTCCAAAACACCGGTCATCATGGCCGCTGCAACGCGGCACTTGTTGATGGACCTATTCTTGGAGATGATCGAACCACTGGGTCCAGTCGTCGATGTCGTCTTGGAAACCAGCCACCGAGCCGGCGGAGACCACGAGGATCTCTACCGTGAACACATCGATATGCCGGTCTTGAAAAGTATCCTCTGGGAGTACGAAGACGTTTTGCTGAACGATGGTTGTACCGGGATCGCCGTAATCAACCCCACCAAGCGACAGGAAGTTCAACTGGATGAGCACAAATTGCTCATCGCCTATGGCAAGCCATTGGATCCGTTCCAACAAATCCTGATCGACCACGACGTTTATCCGAACGAGAACATGGAGTTCATTACGGAGGCTGAGCACGTCCATAGCAGCAGCGAGCGGCTTTATGACAAGTTCAATGTTTTGAAGAACCGCCTGGGTATCGATGGAGAAGAATTCAGCAGTTCCTGGTGAAAGCCGTCTTCATCGGGTCGACATTTCGGGCTGTCTCTGCGAGCATTGCGTCTGACGCATTCCCTGTTCGCCCCACTGCGGATGGATTCCGCCCATGATCCTAGTTATTAGCTCAAGTCTTCATCCCACCAGCCGTAGCCGAATTTTGGCCCGAACGTGCGTAGAGCATTTGACGGCCCTGCAACGAAAGGTCGAATTATTCGACCTGGCGGAATCGACATTGCCTCTCTGCGATGGATCAACCGCCTACGGCAATCCCAATGCGAAACGCTTGGGTGAGTTGGTTGAGTCTGCGGACGCCATTTTGATGGCATCGCCAATCTACAATTACGATGTCAATGCTGCCGCGAAAAACGCGGTTGAACTAACCGGTCGAGCCTGGACCGGTAAAGTGGTGGGCCTGATGCTGGCGGCTGGCGGTCAGACCAGTTACATGTCCGCTATGGGGCTAGCGAATAGCCTGATGCTCGATTTTCGATGCTTGGTCGTTCCGCGTTTTATCTACGCCACCGGGGATTGTTTTGAGGGTGATTTCTTAACGGACGAGACAATCCAAGAGCGGCTCGAGTTACTGGTCACTGAAACGACTCGAATCGCCGACGCACTGCGTGGATCTTAGCCAGTACAAAGACGATCGGTGCTTCACTCGCTGCGTACGGCGGATGATTGCCATATAACCGGTGACTTCTAAAGGCAAATCCACCTGAGCCGCGGTAACCACCACTTGGTGGGCGGCTGGAACGTCGTACCCGCCGCTGTCATGACACCAGACTTGTTTCATTACACTGCTCAAATCTCAATCGCGGTACAGTTTTCGATCCTTGATGAGTGCTTCGACCGCTCTTGGTGTGCGAAAGCGGATACTGCGGTCGCCGGCAATTCTTCCCCGTACCTCGCTACTGGAAAGCTCGATCACGGGAGTGTGAACCACATCGCTTTGTAATTGCTCCAAGCGTTCGTTCGATGCAAGTCCCTCCAGCACCGAGAAATCCAACTCCGGATCTCCGCCACGCTGAACCACCGCCAGCCGCACTAACTGCAACAATCGCTCGGGCTCACGCCATTTCGGAATGGAATGGAGCGAGTCGCTACCGATCAGGAGCCAGAACGCCGTATCTGGATATTCATCTTTGAGCTCCAAAAGTGTCTCGACGGTATAGCTCACATCACCCCGCCGCACTTCTCGATCGTCGATCACGTGGCCAGCACAATCCGATAGAGCCAGCCGTATCATCGCCAAGCGGTCTTCACCTGAAGCGAGGGGTTGATTCGATTTTAGCGGTGATTGGGCAGCCGGAATCCACCGGATTTCATCCAATCCCAAATCTTCCTTGGCAGCCTCGGCGATCCATAGATGCCCAAGATGTATCGGATCGAAAGATCCGCCGAACACTCCCATTTTTTTCATCAAAATGCTTCCCCTACGTGTGGACCTTCACAGCCCGAGCATCGGACCAGACGTGTCCCTATTCTGCAATAGGATGCACGGCGATTGATTTGACGCTTCTTGAATTGTTTTCGCAATCCCCGATTCAACCAGCCCGCTCATCCACTATGTTGACAGAACGTGTCGGGCATCCCCAATTTCACTTCACTCTGCATCGATTCATGCCGCTGCCAGAAGACTCCTCGAATGAGCGCGCGGACCGAACGGATAACAATCGCTCCGTTCCGGGGGACGCGAATCCGATTCAACCGCCCTCCTCGCCCGGCACATCACACCAGGTAGAACTGTTCGAGACAGAACCACCACCCTGGGAATTGGCCGCTGCCGACGATGTCGCGATTGCCACCGTGGTCTTCAGCGAAGCCCCTTACGGCCCCTACGATTATCGAATCCCCGACATCCTGCGAGAAGAATTAAAATCCGCGATGCGTGTGCGGGTACCACTCGGAAAACGCCGTAAGCCAATCACCGGGTGGTGCATTGAAACGAAATTGGGATCAGCCGCTCAGAGGTCACTTCGAGACATCGCGGAAATCATTGATGACGAACCTCTATGCGATCCGCCTCTGCTGCGATTAGTGCTTTGGATGAGTCACTACTATCAGGCTCCTGCTGGGCAAGTCTTCGATACCCTAGTTCCCTCAAGCGTACGTTCTCTCGCTGGAACCCGGCAACGAACTTATTTTCTCCCGGATCCCTCACTGCGTTCCGACACAGTTCTTGAATCATTACCCTCGAAACAAAAAGCTGTTGCACAATTATTACTCGCGGCGGATCGCCCGCTCACAGCCAATCAGCTGATGGTCGAGGCTCAATGTACACAGGCTCCCATTCGCCAGCTGCACAAAAAAGGGTTGCTCAGCACAGACGTCCGACGTGAACTATCGAATTCCACGTCGACACGCTGGCAGCTAAGTGATGGCGAGACCGAAAAAAACTTGGTGCTCACTGAAGACCAAACCCATGCGCTGAAGCGAATCGTCGAGTCGATTGACTCCGGCAAAAGTCAAACACTCGTATTGCACGGTGTCACCGGCAGTGGAAAGACAGAGGTCTACATCCGCGCGATCGAACATCTCGTAAAATTCGGCCGTAGCGCGATCGTGTTGGTGCCCGAAATCAGCCTTACACCTCAAACACGCGGAAGGTTCGAACGTCGGTTTCGATCAGTCGCTGTTTTGCACAGTCAAATGACCCCAGCCGAACGGCACTTTCAATGGCAACGCATCAGGCAAGGTGAGGTCCAAGTCGTCGTTGGCCCCCGCAGCGCCGTCTTCGCTCCCCTGCCCCGCTTGGGACTGATCATCCTGGACGAAGAGCATGATGCTTCCTTTAAACAAGACACGCAACCTCGCTACCACGCTCGCCGTGTCGCCCATGCACGAGCGAACTCTCTGGGCATTCCTTTGATTCTCGGTTCCGCCACGCCGTCACTCGAATCATGGCATGCCACCCAGACAGGTCACGCCGAATTAATAGCGCTGCCACAACGGGTCAACGATCGGCCCATGCCTGAGGTCCAATTAGTCGATCTGCGTGTCCGTGACGACCGCACATCGGGTGCAATCAGCCGTCCCCTGCACCAAGCCGTTCAACGTGCTCTTCAAGACAAAGGGCAAGTCATTCTGCTTCTGAATCGCCGCGGCTTCGCCACAACCATCCAATGCCCCGCTTGTGGCCACGTCGTCTCTTGCCCTGACTGCGACATGCCATTAACGCACCATCGTGATGGTGGAAAAGCAGTTTGTCACTATTGTGATTTCACAATCGCTACCCCTCCTTGGTGCCCGGAGTGTCGCTTCGATGGAATTCGGTATGGTGGACTTGGTACACAACGGCTGGAAGTCGAGGTCAAAGCGAGATTCCCCAATGCTCGCGTTGCTCGCATGGACAGTGACACCATGCGACGTCCGGGGAGTCACCAGAAGGTTCTCGCGGCATTCCGCGGAGGCGAGGTCGATGTCCTACTAGGAACTCAAATGATCGCCAAAGGACTCGATTTTCCAAATGTACTGCTGGTCGGAGTCATCAACGCAGACTCGGCACTCCATTTCCCCGATTTCCGAGCGGCTGAAAGAACCTTTCAGCTCGTCACCCAGGTCGCTGGACGAACCGGTCGCGGAGATCGTGGTGGACGCGTAATCGTGCAAACATTCTCGCCTGAACATCCCGCCATCCAAGCAGCCTCGAGACACGACTACGAATCTTTTGCGAAAGGCGAGATGGCAATGCGTCGTAAGTTCAATTACCCACCGCTGGGTAGCGTCGGTCGAATCATTGTCCGCGGATCTCTCGACGAAACCACCGAAGCGGTTGCCGAAACCCTTCGAAGCAGGCTCGAGGCAGCTCGCAACTCACTCGGATTCGAAGTTCGAATTCTCGGCCCTGCACCACCACCGATCGCAAAGTTACGGGGTAAATTTCGCTACCACCTACTGGTGCAATCGGTCAACTCACAACATCTGGGTGAGACAATTCGACGCGCTACCGAGTCGTTTACGATTCCCGAAAAAGATGAAGTATTGTATGTCGTCGATATCGATCCGATCGACATGCTGTAGCTAATTACAAACTCGCATACTAATCGTCCGCTACGGTGCCAAGCGAACAATCTCCCAACCCTCGGCGATCTGCCGATAACAAATGCGATCGTGAAGGCGTCCTGTCCTGCCTTGCCAGAACTCGATTCTCTCAGGTTCAATCTCGTATCCACCCCAATGCTCAGGGCACGCCACGTCTGTCCCGGCAAACTGCGATTCAATTTCATGAAACCCATTATCCAGTATCTCACGGCTTGCGATCACCTCAGACTGCCCACTGGCATGGGCTCCTATCTGGCTTTCGCGCGGCCGATTGTGAAAGTACTGTTGCGACTGGCGTCGACTCGTCTTTTTTGCTTGACCATTCAATCGGACTTGTCGTTCCAGGTGAGGCCAAAAAAAGCAGAGGCTGACATGAGGGTTGGCTTCGATCTGCTTGGCCTTGTCGGACTGATAGTTCGTGAAAAACATCAATTTTCCGCTAACGTCCAAACCCTTCAAGAGAACAACCCGGGAACTGACACGACCGGCGGCATCTGTCGTCGACAGGGTCATTGCGTTGACCTCGAACCAATCCGGTAGATCGGGTTGATTCGCCTCATGAAACCATGATTGAAACTGAACCATTGGATCAGAATCAACGTCCTGTTCACTGAGCCCACCCATTGTGTATGTCTTACGCATGTGTTGGATTGTCATCGGTTTTGCGGTTTGTTGGGGAAGAAGGCGCAAGAAACAAAAGCAGCCGCGGGTGATTGGCCCGCAACTTGCCGCCTACTTTTAGAACTTAAAAGGCTATGTGCCAACCTGACAGACCTCTTGTTTGAAGCGTTGAATGGTTCACTCTCTGACTGGACAATTGCTAGTCGCCTCGTCCCTCGTCACCGATCCAATGTACACCGGTGGCGTATGTCTCATCGTTCATCATGATGAAACCGATTTGATCGGCGTCATGTTAAATCGACCGCTCAAACCCACTCCCGGAGCGATCGACATGATGATTGGGGAGTCATCCCATCAGAAAAAACCAGCTTTCAACGCAAGTAAAAGACTGGTGAGCCGCACAGGGAAACCGGGCAACAAACGCACCGAAAGTCGTTCCCAAACCGACGAAGACCTAGGCAACCTCATCCCTTGGAACATACTCCACTTCGGAGGGCCTTTATCCGGCCCTGTTGTGGCAGTGCACCCGATCCGCCAATATGGTGATGTAGAAACCGGTCAGGGCATCTACCTCGCCGCCCAAAAACACTTGCTCGAGCATCTCGTTCGCGAGCACGAAGGCCCTTGTCGATTGATCGTCGGTCATCTCGGCTGGGAAGTAGATCAGTTGCGAGAAGAGATGGATCAGGGATATTGGCATGTTCTCCCCGCCACGGCGGAGACTGTCTTTTCACCTGCTCCGGAGATGTGGCCTCGGATCATCCGACAAGCCACATCGGGTTCCCTGGCGAGGTGGATTGGTGTTAAAGAAGTTCCTGAGGCCGCTGATTTGAACTAAAGCGGGCCACTCTAATTGCCTAGCGAGCCCTTCGTGTCACACTCCGAGGATTCCCCACCCCCTGAAAAGCGATTCCGCATTCAGCGAAGACGCTTAGGGAAAATCACCTTCATCGATGCGGAAGGCAAGTACGGATTCATCGAGGGGGAGGATTTCCGTGAAGATGTTTTCTTTCACACCAGCGTTTGGGAAATCCCAGAGGCTCAAAAATCGATTCGGCCGATACCAAGACCCGATCCAGGGTTATGGGTCGAATTTGAATTGAACGACGAGTTTCGGGAGGCGGAGAATCGACTACGGGCAAAAGTCGTCCGCCCCACTAATCGACCGACTGGTCGAAAACTGTCGGGTCGAGATGCGACGTTCAACATCATCACCCACCACGAAAACTCGCGGCGAAAGAAGCCGAGTTGGCGGAAAAAATAGCTGCGGCGGGTTTTTAGGAATGCTGCGGTCGAGAGGTGAATTTCAGTGACCTCGGTGATCATTCGTCCGCTGCATCCGGTTCCGGCGGCAGCTTGCCACCATTTTCGTTGGCCTTGATCAACAAAGCTTCGAGATCGCGAACCATTTTTGGGTTGATGTGCTTCGACAAGAGTTCACGCGTCGTCGTGAACATTTCATCAACTTTTCGACGCTGATTCGCATTACTACCGCCCGTCAAAGCACCAAGAAAATCCGTTTGGCGGCGTCCCATGTCGCTGGCCAACTCTTCGTTGCTCGGTTGCCCCCGCAACGCCTCCATCAAAACCTCCGCCTTGTCCGCCTCTCCACGCTCCAGCCGGAGTCGAATCCTTGCTTTAAACAGTTCCCTGATCGCAATCAGATCAACAATTGAGTTTTGTACACCACGGATGTAGGCCTCTGCTTGCAGTCGCACATCATCACCCGAAAGATCCGCAATCTGGGTGGGATAAAGGCCAGGCACCAAGGGAAGCCTCGCTAAAACAGCTCCGCCATTCTTGACGTATAGCAATCTAAACGGGCGATCCGAGCTTTCGATTCTTAAACGACCATCCCAATCGGTACGGCCAACAAACGTCATGGAGCTTGACTTAAGTTCCTTCTCGTAGATCTCGTAGCCGATCAGCGGGAAATCAGGTTTTCGCTGCAAATGCAACCGCAGCAAGGTTGACTCACCCTGCGGTCGCACCTTGAGTGCCATTCGGAATGTCCGGTTATTTTTTCGGCCCTGCAATCCTCCCGCTCGGCCCGCATAAAAATCCATCTTGATGTTCCGTCCTTCGATCTCATCGACAGACAGAAATGCCCAGCCAAGCGGCCCAATCAGAATCGGGTTGCCATTTCGATCGTTCTTACGCGTCATCGGTTCCAACGTGTCGCTAACACGAACATTGGCAGGCGACTCTGGATTCACAATCAGACCACCCGCTCGAAGCAATCCGACAGCGCTTCTTTGTCCGGCATTCTCGATTCGAACGACTGGCCGAAACGCTTGCGTGACAGCCTCGCTGACCTTCGCGACAATCGTCTTGCGAGAGAGTGATTGACGATGGACCGGAGGGCCAAAGTGTCGCATCAATACATCGAATTCGATTGCGGTCACCTTGTAAGGGACACTATCACTTTCGACATAGGCAATCACAACCTTGTCGTATTGCGAGATAGATTCTCCAACCATTTCGCTGATCTCTGGAGTGATCAGTTTCGCCTTCGGATCAGTAAGCTGTTCAGCCAATCCTCGTGAAACCAAAATCGCTTCGGTATCTTCATCAGCCCACATATCGGCAACTGACAATGCATCACCATCAACCGCCTTGAGAGTTTTCTTTACCTCCAACATCCCGTCATCGCCAACCGCTTCGGCGCGAGCCAATACGTCATCGATCCGCTGCTGCGTACCGTAAACATTTTTCACATATTGGCCAACATTTTTAGCCGTGCGGATTCGCACCGCATCGGGATGTTCCCGCTTGACTGCCAAAACGGGATCAGAGGCAGTCAAGGTTCCGTAACTGATTTGATCCAGATCGCGTTGAATCGCAAAGGCCACGGGAGGCGGTGCGTCCATCACATCGAGCCGCCAAACCGCCGAAAAATCGCGATCTAACAAGTCACGTAACGGTTGTTCGATCACCGACTTTTTTAGTTTCCCGTCATCTGTGACCAACCACAACAGCACGCGGTAAGGCGAATAGTCCCAAGGATCCTCGACCTTCGCTTCCCCATCTTCAGTTACCGCGGCATCTGCCCCCACCGCCGCATCCACCTGCGTATTTTCCGCCGGCTTATCGGAACCGCCATCCTGCGCTGGCAGCAGCAGCGTCAGACTGAACGAAAACAACAGGCAAATCGACCAACGCATCATTGTCCCAACCGCCATTTTCCAGCGTTCTGATAAAGCGAAACGATATCACTTCCCACGCCAATCAAATCCCGCCGATAAGCGTACGAATCCACCATTTGCCAAAGTGGCAAGACTGGTAATTCATGGTGCGTGATGGCGTGCAAATCGAGCAGTCGAGTTCGCACTTCCCTCCAATTCCGAGCCTCTTCTAATCGTCGCAGCCCCAGACCAACCAATTGATCCTCACTACCCGCTAATCCCTCAGGCCCAAGAATTCGACGAGCATCAAGCACTGGCTCCCAAACCGCCGCTGCGACGTAGACGATGTCAGCGATGTCCTCATCAGGCTCGGGGAATGTTTGCCCAACCGCCATCTCGACCAGTTGCACCTCCAAATCAAGCAACTCCCATTGACTGCGAATTGCCTCACAGGAAACTCGCGAAAGATTATCAGGCGGGAAGGCCAAGCGAATGGGCGTCATCTTGGGCATCTCTTCTTTTCGACGCTGCGACATCGACTTCATCTGCTTCTCGTTCAACGCCAATAACAACTTAGCCAACGGCGGTTCGTACCGACGAGGCTCGATGCTCATGTCGTAGGCGTAGCCAAGTGGATCATTCAGTTCCAACCCCGCCGGGAATGGCCCAGACAAAACCCGGCAGCCTTCCGACTCTAGATTCTCAAGCAATTCGCCTTGCAAGATATCCTGGCGATTGACTCCATAGAGCAGTGCTCGCCTGAATGTTCTTTCCGCAAGGAACGGATGATCTGAACAGGGCACCAACATATGGACCGTCGGCAAAGGATAGTTGACGACCTTGATGGACTTGCTCTTGCTCAAGCGAACTGCGTCAGCGGGGAACAATTGGTCCAAGACATCGACGCGTCCCTGCAGCAACTTGCTCACCGAATCAGCCGCCGATTCCGAGCGAATTTCGACAATCTCGCGAGGTTGAGCCGGTGTTTCTGGTTCGCCAGTGAGTACGTATCGAACAAGATCGTCTTCAACAACATCCCTTCGGTAATCACCGGTCGGCGAACCGGGTGCACCACCGAACCAACTACCATCAACCGGCACTTGCAATAAAGCGATTGGCAAGACGTTGGGTCGACGCAAATTGAACGTAATTTGCTGGGGCCCCTCCAATGCAATGGTATTGACTGCGGAGGCCCACGGAGCAAAGTAATTAGCTGATGTCGGCTGTGCTCGAGAGGCGAGCACATCTGCAATGAAATAGCCTTGCACTTGGTCCAGTGGTGGCTCCAACTGATTCAGATTGAGCTTCAAGTCGAATTGCATTCGATCCGGCGTCATCTCCACATCACCAAAAATGAAATCGTATTCGCCCCCCTCCGGGCCAGCACCTTCCATCTCAAACAACGTTCGATAAATCAAACGTCCCGAACGACGAGCACCCCAATTATCAATTCGCGTGGGATCTAACAGGGTTGCCGACTGCAAAACACCGACGTTTACCAGGGGATAAATGGTGTCGATTTCACGAATCAACTCCTGCCCACCAGCAATATCAGGTTTAAGGTAAACACTTTCACGAGCGAGTTCACGAGCCGCCCGATAGTCCTTTCGGTCCCGCGCTTCGATGGCCTGCTGCCTCTTATCTTCGGCCATTTTAAGGAACGCCAAGTTCCACTTCTCGACCGAGGCGAGGTTTTCTGCTTGATAATCTTTTTCCAAGCGAGCCAACATCTGCTGGGCGCGATCTAACTCACGCTTTTCAACAAGATCTGCCATCAAACGATCGGTTACTTCTTCGATGACGCGGAGAACCTGCGACCTTTTAAATTCAGGAGCATACCGTCGCAATTCCTCTAACATCGCAAGGGTTGGTGCCACTTCCCCACGCTTAAACCGTGCGGCCGCATCCTTCCACAAAAAATCGGTCCGTAGATCTCTCAAACCGGGTCGATTTGGGTAGTCTCGAATCAAGACGGACAAGAATGGATATGCGCCAACAAAGTCACCCTCTGCTAAACGCTTTTTTGTTTCCTCTTCGAGTCGGATCTCCCAAAGCCAAAGCCGCTCAATGTCACTCCAACGTACGGCAAATTCTTTACCCTCAATCCCAAGTACTTGGATTTTCAACGATCCTGTTCTTTGATCAGTCGATGGTGGTGTTCGCCCCGGAAAATCGAGCAGCAAGACCTTAGCCCAACCGCCACCTGACTTCGTGGTGAAGAATAAAATGTCGTGAGCTTCCTCTTGCAACAGATCCAAGCCAGGGTCAGGAGGCGTTCCTGTCTGGGCGTAACTCAACACGGCTTGAGCCAACGCGGTCTGGCAAAACGGCCCTATCGGACAAAACAGTCCGAGCAGGAAAACGCCGACGAGGGTGCCGCGAAATAACGATTGGTTCACAGTACGAATCCGCATGAATCTAAAAACTCAGTTCGCAGGAATATCAGCGACGTAGACCACACCTTCGGCACCGGGCACCATTAAGCGGTTGTTCAACAAGTAAGGTGTCGCCGAGAGAGGTTGCCCCAGATTGCTACTACCAACGATCTGACCCGCCGCTGGATCAATGGTGACAATCCACCCTGTTGAACCGGACAAAATTAATTTGCCGTCGTGTAACAGCGGCTTTCCAACTGGACTCCCAACTGGCAGCTCGACCTGGAATGTCTCACTTCCATCCGCCGCAATACCTCGCAGAATGGAATCATCCGTTTGTATCAAACTTTGATCGCCGGCTTCAATCGGTCCCCAAACCACTCGACCTTGCAGCAGATTCTGGAAACTCTTTTCAAGCGTCGCCATGTCATAACCGATCACGAAGTCGGACGACGGCCCCTTGGCGGTGGCGATCATCGTAGAGCCTACAGCTGCAGCCGGTCCGAGCAATTCAAACTCAATCTCTTTGGACGACAGTTCTCGAATTTGTTCCGCAATCCGAAGCCGATAAATTTTCTTACGACTATCCGCCAAGACTACCTGTCCCGAATCATCTGGCAATGCCAACGGTCGTGTCCATCGGACAGATCCGACCGGGTCACTTGCGGGTTGAAACGGTGCTCCAAGCATCGAACCGTTTCGCCACTGCATCAAAACAACGCGTCCTGTATCAAGCGGTAAGAACAGTCCCCCACCAGCCACCAGTGCGCCGCCGCTGGGGCGGCCGGATGGCAACTGCAACCTCACTTTTCGCAGTTTCTGGCTCGGTCGCTGTGGTTCGTAAACCATGGTTGTTCTGCCATCGACCGCATTGATCAGAATAAAACGCTCATCATCGATCGCAATTGGATCCTCAAAGCGAATCGCTACCGATTGATCGCCCGGATTCTCGATCGGACCCGTCGTTGATCCACTGGTTAATGCTTCACGGTCCAAATCAAACAATGCTGCTTGACTCGTGACCACATGCAGCCCGTTCTCCTCGGGCGCGCGGGTCATAACAGAAACGGGAACACCAACGTCAGTGCGCCAAATCTCATCCCCCGTCTTAGGATTCGCCGCGGTCACCCGGATGGCAGACGTGTCTCGCAACACACGGGCGTGCACGAGTGCGTCATCGGTCGCATACGGCTGACTGATAAACGTATCCAACTCGTGGATACTCCAGTCACGAATCACTCGCCCAGTGTTGATCTGCAGCTCATATCTTCCAAGTCGCGTGCCGGTGATCCACATCTGGGCGCGTCCCACAGCCATTTGCGTTGCTGTTGGCTGATCGTAAAAGGCAGGTAGGCTTGCCGCGACGGTCACTTGCTCTCGCTCGGCAGTTGGCTCGATATCCAAAACCTTCACTTCGCCACGATCGGTCAGCACAATCAGACGACGACCTTGGATAATGGGTGTCACTCGAACATTGCCTGTTAATCGCAACAGTGGTTGGGCGACCTTCAGTCCGCCTCCCGACTCGTCCAACCGCAGAATATGAACATTGGCGAAGTCGCTGGTCGCGTTTTCAATCACAAACAGATGCCCCAACAACGAAACCGGAGGAACAGTGATCGTGCCCTCATCATGGCCAACGTAGAAACTCTCCAAGCAGGAACCATCGCGGGTATTCAGGACGTACAGATTACTGTGATTGCCGACTTGATAAGCCCGATCGGCACGACTATCGATACCGGGCCCCACTTCCAAACCTTGAGGAATTTGAGTCGCCCACTTGGCATCACCTGAAACCCCATCGACTGAAATCAATCGTCCTGATTCACCAGCAACATAGACTTCATCTCCAACTGTAATCGGTTCGGGGAATCGCTCCCCTATCTGCGAACGCCATGCCACTTTCCCATCTAGCGCACCGCAACGCAGCACTTCCAGCGAAGCCGAATCGCTGAGCAAAACACCATCCTCTAGCCGTACTGGCGGAAGGTCCTTGGAATTGCCCACATACTTTCGCCAGCGAAGACTTCCGTTTTCGCCATCGAACGCCAGCACTGATCCGCCTGCCCTAATGTAAATCGTTTCACCACGAAGATCCGGAGCAGCCTGGCCCTGCTGAGCCGTCAGCACGATTGTTCGCAAAGCATCGCTAGCTTCCTCTTCCGAGGTAGTCTTGGGCAGGTTTGCCGATGGCTTCACTAGCGTCTGCTGGATGTTGCTGGCAGATCGGATGAGCGTGACCAAACGTTCATGATCACGCAACTCAGGAAAGTCACGCAACAATTCTTTGCGAGTATCGTACGTTTCCTTGGTCTCTTTCCGCTCTAGCGAAGCCTGCATTGAAGCCTCGGCCTGGTCCAGGCGAATGTTCCGGTTAATATCCCGCTGGACACGTGCGCGAGCTTCTTCAACTGCCTTGATTTGGTTTTCCAAATTCACCTTGGCTGTTGCAGACATGTAGAACGGACTTTCCATCAGTTCTCGATGTTCGTCCAACTTATCAAGCAGCTCTTGTTTACGAACCGTCTCTTTGGCTCGGCCAGCCGACTCCGCAAGATTCGCAGCGATGTCGACCAGTAAAGCGGACAGATTGTCACGCTCTTCATTCATTCCCTTTTCTTCAGAAATCAGTGGCAGCTTTTCTTTCGCCAAATCGACCGCTCGCCAAGGTTCCTGCTTGAACTGAGCGGCCTTGTAAAGCTCTGTCATAGTGACGCGAGTTTTTGCCACCGATGCATACTCACTCTCCTCACCAAATCGATCCAGATAACTCAGGTACATATCCTGCGCACCTTGATAATTTTGCTGATCATAAAATTCGTTCGCCTTGGCGATGAATTCGTCTGCATCTTCTCGCGTCAGCACAAATGTGATCCCCGCACCAACCAGCATGAGCAGGGCGATGATCCCGACGTAGCCATAAATTTTGAACGAATCCCAAACCGACTTTTCCGGGTCGGGTTTTTTGCGGCGACTGACGGGGCGATTTTGGGGTGCTTCGGAGTCATCACCTTCGACGGTTACCGCTTCAACGGGCATTGCTTCGACGGGCACTGCCTCAACAGGCATTGCTTCAACGGGCATTGCTTCAACAGGTATCACCTCAACGGGCTCGTCCTCTTCCACAACGACGACCGCTTCATCGACGTCCTCAGGAACGAGATCCAGGTCATCCAGTCCTGCATTCAAGTCGCTTCCATCGCCGGAGGATAGGTTCTCCTCATACTCCCCGCTTCGCAATTCCCCAATCAACTTGGTTGCCTGGAAATGGGTGAGCTGGCCATTATCAACTAATAGTTTTGCAACGGCTTCAGGCGTGACGCGGGCACCACCCTGATCCAGCTGCTCACGGAGTGCCTCGATGATCTCCTGGTCAAGCAACCCCAGTCGCTCTAGTCGGTTGATCAGTTCGTTTGCAAGCATGTTGTGTCAGTACTTTCTAGTGACAAGTTTTGAGATTCGGTTCAGAACGGGCAGCGGTGAAGAATCAGAACTCCTCCACTTGAGTCACTTCCAATTCTGCAAAACCAGCGATTGTTCCAGCATCCATGGCATCGACAAGCGATTCCAGCTTGGCCAACTCATGGACTTGTATCTTGAGTTTCATCCCAGCCGTCGCAACTGCTATCGCTTCCTTCAATGCAGTGATCAAATTTTGTTTACCTGGTGTTTCCCTCTCCCAGTCAGGCGCCATCACTAGGAATCCACCGAACTCATCAACCTGCAATTCAACGACATCTAATTCATCTTGTTCGTCTTCTACTACCGATGTACTAGGCAAGTCAGTTTGCTGTCGTGGCATCTCAATCGACTTTTGCATACTGAAAGCTGCCGTCACCATGAAGAAAATCAGCAACAGGAAGGTGACATCCACCATGGGTGTCATATCCATTTCTTCTTCAGGCCGGTTCGACTTTGGCAGAACCTGGTCGAGAGCGTCCTCATCTTCCTCTTCTATCTCTTCTGTAGTAGCGACTTGAGATTCCAACGTGGGCTTTGACGAAACGACCGACTTTCCTGACACTGGCGTCGTGTCGAGAACAGGGGTTCCCGCAACGGTTCCAACTGCAACCGGCTCGACCTCGCTTTCCAATTTTGCCTTCGTCGTTTGACCAACCTCTAATTCCGGCACATGAACAACCGAGTCGCATTCAGGACATCGTACGCGGCGGCCCGCCAAGCGATCATTTACGCGGCGTGTAGCTCCACACTGAACACAGGTAATTTGGATCGGCATCCCTACAACTCCTTCACGGCAATGTAAGTAGAGTCGAGATCTTCAAAAGCATCGCCGATGATTTTCTGGATTCTCGTGACCTGCCCTACTTTGACTTGCCCGTCACCGAACAACATCACTTGACGTTTGCTCTCGCCACGTGTCACTTCCATTTCGCTGGTAATGTATTCAATTATTTCTGTGGCTTGATCGTCTTCATCGCGACTGAACTCGCTGCCGTCGTACCGCGATAAAATCACACTGTCATCTGGACCAGGATTAATAAAGATGACCGCCGAATTCTTGGCAGCGATCGCTAGCCCATTATCGGCTTCCGGGATCGTGCCAATCTTCGTTGGATCCATCGTCGAGCAAACGATGAAAAAGATCAGCAGCAAGAATGTGATATCAATCATTGGAGTGATATCCATCTCATCGTCTTCACGCTTTTTTCGTGGCAGCGTGAACTCATCTTCGCCATCTTCATCAACGGTCGCGTTGTCGCTCATTCGGTCGGCTCAACAAAAAGGTAAATCAGTGACTAGCGGCGTGTGCCTGGTAACTTTGCCAACGCTTCGCGGTAAGCCGCCATAAACCGGGCTAACCCGGCACCGACCAAATCCTCCATCTTGGCAATTCGAATATTGACGTTGGCAACCAGAATCATGAGCGGGATTGCGATGGCCAATCCACATGCGGTTGTTCGCAGCGCGATGTTGATGTCATCAGCCAATGCAGACGGCTCAACCGATTCGGCAGTTGCCAAGGTTTCAAAGGCTCCCATCATCCCGAAAACCGTTCCGAACAGCCCGATCATTGGGGCACTCTTGATGACGGTGCTGACCCAACTTAGCCGATACTCTAAATCAGACATTACATCGCGTTGGAATCGATCGACGACAAACTGCCGAGCCTTTTTGTAGCCCATGTCTCGATGAACAGCAGCCATTTCAACGATCTGCGGAATCGCTCGCGGATCTCCGTCGCAATATTCGGCGACCCCTTCAAAATCACCTGCTTGCAACATTTGTTCGACATCATCAACAAATACATCTTGTTCTTCTTCAGACTTGAATCGTTTTTGATTGACTCGAGTCCAAACGATGACAATGCAATACAGACCCCACAATGCCACGCCGGCTAACGCACCGTAGGTGCTGGTGGAGATAATGTCGAAAAGGGAGGATGCAGCGAGTAACATCTGGGGTGAGTTCCTTAACAGTAACCAGGAATGCCTTGGAGGATTATTTTAAAGGTGGATGAGTAACGAGGCCTGACCTTGCATCGAAATGGCCGTCGCTATTTGCCCTTTCGGTAACGTTGGCTAGTGACCTCAAATTTGTACCCGCCGCCATCCGACTTACTCTCAAAAATTGTTTTCGCGATTTGAGTCACTGACGGATAACCTTTGGAAGTTGAGTATTCCAACTCGATTTGGGCCAACTGGTTCTCCAGATCCTTTGGGATGAACTTCAACATTTTGCGATTGGGTAATGGAATCGATGCCTGCTGTAACAATTGCTGATCGAACTGCATCAACGGGCTCGGAGTGCTCCACATGAAATAGAGTCGCTTCTCTGCGGTGGTATCTACAATCCGGTACTTATTTGGACGCCCACCGGATAAGTTCTTTGCGACATCGACCCCTTGAATCGAACCGCCAATTGCACCGAGTTCGATTTTGTAAAAGTCCAGTTGGGTCGAGTACGTCCTTAAATCTCGGGCAGTGAAGTTGAGCTGCCATCGTTCGAATCGGGGAATGATATCGGCACCCTCGCCCATCGGGCCGGGCGGACGACTGTCACCCGCCCCAGTGCCTTGAGTGGTTGCAACAGCCTGTGTGTCGCTGGTGACCAGTGCCGCGGCGACAGTACTGACGGCGTCAGTGACCGCTTCGATCGTGTCCTGTAAAGTCGGCTCCATCAACTCTTCAACTTCCTCAGCCCCTGGCGGTTCAAAATCTCGCTCGAAGCCCTCGGGATTTTCTCCACGCCCAGCCGGATCTTCGATAATGGGTGCAATCGGCTGCGGCGGGAAGGACCATCGGCTGGTCAGCCAGATGATGAAGAGCATCAACACGAAGGTCCCGATAAACAGAATCAACGCCATAAAAAATGACGTGACGATGTCGAAGCGGCTGATCCTGAGCTTTTCACGCTCAGCGGCGCGCGACTCTGCCAACAATTCTTGGTCGGTGGCATTCGAAGCATCAGTGCTGGTTGCTGAGGTCATTCAGTTCGAATTCTGAAGGGTAGAAGAGGAGAGACCCAAAAACGATAAGTCGGGGTAGCCGAACGTATTACAGATCGTAATCCAAAAACACGTAATTCGGGTTCACAGATCGATACCAATCTCGCCATTTACGTTGAGCAGTCTGCAGCTCCGCCACGCTCGGGGTATCCGGCATACCGAAGCCATCAAATTTTCGGCTTAGAAACCTTAAACCGTCCCGAGCATAGAGTCGAACGGACTGATCCGGGTCGCTCAAAGCAAAAATCAAAGAAGGCACCACTCGGAGCTCGTCAGTCCTGCCGAGCAAACGGGCCGCCACCCGCCGCGCCTGCCATGACCGACTCCCTCGGACGAGCCGTTCTAGACGATCCAACTGGGCCGCCCGTCCCACGGGGTCTGAATCGAGCACCAAATCATCTGGAATCGACTTCCCCTCGGTATCACCACCGCCGTCCTCGTCCAGGATATCCAACAAATCGGTGACTTGGACCGCGATCGGCTGACCTTTGATCTGCGTGCCATCAACGCGAATATCGGTCGTGTCCTTCGGCAATCCGTACCCCCCCTGAAGGCTACCAGCATTCATCGTGAAGATCGTCCGCTGCGTACTGCGGATCAGAAACAACAAGGCGAACGATGTGCTTTGCAATGGCGAGGTAAGCGAACGCTCGGCTCCCCAACCGCCATCATTGCCCTGGTATTTACGAAGCTCATCAACGCCCTGGTTATACCAACCGGGACTAGAATCCTTCGGCAGCCCGTTCGCAATTTCAACGAAGCTCTCGAAACGCTCCAGCGTGTACAACTGATAGTAGAACCAGTCGAGCACCTGACTTCGCTTGTAGGGATTCTTCTTCCGCCATCCATCCATAAATTTCACGGCACGCTTGATCGGCTGCTCTGACATGTTCACTCGCTTTCGACGCGAAGTGTTGGTGTCTTCCTGATATACCTTGATGGCTTTCGGCAATCCGGGGATACCGGGGTCCGAATCCTGCACGGTATTACCCCACAATCTCAGCGCATCTCCCGCGATGAGCACACTGCTGCCGCCGGCTAATGACATTGACATGTCAACTTTGTTTTGCTGCCGTAGGGGTTTGCCAATTCCAGGATCCTTCCCCTTATACGGCCATCCGCCATCGGTGCTCTGCACCCGCAGCAGCCACTCGATGCACTTCACCACCCGGTTGTATTCAAGGGGAATCCCATTCCGATCGAGGGTCCAGACTGCCAACATCACGTACTGGGTCTGAGAGACGTCCCCCTCGTTATCATTGCGGTAACTATATGCGCCGGAAGGATACTGCCCCTCGGCGAACGCCTGCTGCAGGACCTGCAGTTCGCGTTTGTAGCGTTTCGCATCAATCTCCGCCAGCAGCAGAACGCTGATGGCCATGATGTAATTTTCTTTGGCACCGACGGACTCTCCACCTCGTCGCTCAACCGAAGAAACCACCTGAAGCGCCTCGCTCAGGCCATTCTGAACGACGGCGCTTTCGAGATCATGACGGATTTTGAAGTGGGTGTAGGCGACCAGAATCGCATCGCCGTCAGCAGGACGCTCTTTTTTGACAGTTGCCTCTAAAAACCCAAGGCCGCGGTTGACCATTGCGACGACAACCGGATCATTAGGCGTGTACGCCCGTGCATCTTTCACGACGACTGTAGCGGTCAGCGCGATCAGCCCGGCAACCAGAAGCCTGACCCCGGGAAAAAAAGCGATCTTTCGTTCAGCCATTATCAATAAACGGTAATGTGGAGAAAGTTAACGTGTGATCTCGCCGGTCGAACCAATTGACGACCAGACGCATCATACCCTACTATCCCGAAGTATCGAATTGATCGAATTGGATCTTGGTCATAGATTTTGTCACGAGTCTAATTCATCAGGTTGATTTTTGGTCAGGTAGCTCAGTTGGTAGAGCACGGCCCTGAAAAGGCCGGTGTCGGCGGTTCGAGCCCGCCCCTGACCACTTTTCTCGAGCAAAGCATTTTCAATGCACATTTCTGCGTGCGTCTGATCTGCTCGACCTTGTTCTGTTTCGGCGATAAATCTGTCCTGCAACGAACATCGCATCCCGAAAAACCGGCGGGATTTCAAAAATTCGGGTCTCGCGATCCCGATTCTTACAGATCCCGGCAAGCAGATAGGTACTTTCGAAGTTCCTCTCGCACTTTGGGGAACAACAGAAACAGGCCGATCATATTCGGGAAAACCATGGCAAAGATCATGGCATCCGAGAAATCGATGACCGAGCCGAGCGAAATCGCCGCACCGACCACCACAACGACGCAGAACGTGATTTTGTAGGTCAAATCGGCCGCCAGGCTGCGACCGAAGAGATACTTCCAGGACTGCAGCCCGTAATAAGACCAAGAAATCATGGTCGAAAACGCGAACAAGATGATGGCGATCGTCAATACATATCGGAAACCTGGCAACACACTATCGAAGGCTTGACTGGTCAAATCAACTCCGCCGATCCGGACACCGTCAATGAGAACCTTTTTCGACTCGACATCACCCCACTCAAAAAGCCCACCAGAGTTGTAGAGCACGATGACCAGCGCAGTCATCGTGCAAATCACAACCGTGTCGATAAACGGCTCAAGCAAAGAAACTACGCCCTCGGACGCCGGGTACTTCGTCTTTACCGCTGAATGGGCGATCGCTGCTGAACCGGCACCAGCTTCGTTTGAGAATGCAGCTCGTTGGAATCCTTGAATCAACACTCCCAACACGCCGCCGAGCCCAGCGGCTGGCGTAAATGCACCCGACACAATCTGCCCAATTGCCCCGGGAATATGCTGGATATTCATCAAGATAATGACCAACGCTGCCAGGCAGTAAATGATCGCCATGAAAGGAACGATCTTTTCTGTGACGCTGGCAATGCGTTTGATTCCGCCGATGATTACGATCCCGACCATGATCGCCATGACCACGCCAATGATCGTCCCCGATGATCCCGAATCTGGCAAACCCATTAGTGACTTGATCTGCTGGGCCGCCTGGTTCGCTTGAAACGCATTCCCGCCGCCGAAGGAACCACCAATGCAGAAAATGGCGAAAAGCACACCAAACACTGAACCGACGCGTGACAATCCAAGATCTGCCAGCCCTCTCTTTAGATAGTACATCGGGCCACCGTGGACAGTCCCGTCAACGTCGACGTCCCGATACTTAACCCCAAGGGTGCACTCCACAAACTTGGTCGACATTCCCAGTAGTCCGCAAACGATCATCCAGAATGTTGCGCCCGGTCCGCCGGTGGCAACCGCAACCGCGACACCTGCGATGTTTCCCAAGCCAACTGTTCCTGAAACCGCCGTTGCAAGTGCCTGGAAGTGAGACACTTCACCTTCGGCTTCATCTCGGATCGTATCGACCAAGTCACCGTCAACTTCGTTCACTTCGACATGGGTTGGGATTGCCTCGCCTTCCTTTTCAATTACATCGTACTTTCCACGCACCACATTGATCGCCAAAGGCAAAAGCCGCACATTTGCAAAGGCGAATGCAACTGTAAAAAACGCTGCCCCAAATACAAGCAAAATCACAACGAACGGCAGCTCAAACCCAGCAACGGTGACTGTAAAAAACACGATCCCACCCCACCATTCAGCGATAGGCTTGAAAAGCTGGTCGACACGCTGGTCCAGACCGATCGACTCCGGTGCCGACTCTACGGTTTCACCAGCGGCTGTTTCTTCGCTGGCACCAGCGGTCTGCTGACCTTCGCTCGTATCCTGATTCTCGTTACCGGTCGATTCAGTCGAGGCGTTCGAGACAGCAGGGTCATCCGTCTGCGCCACAGCGGTCAGCGGTGCAAAGACTCCAACGGCAAGAACCATGAACAGAGCGCAGATCCACCGGCTGGAAACAAATTGACGAGGGAGCATGGAAGATTCCGTTTGATGTAGTTGATCCGCAGACAAAAGCATTTTGTCCGTTGATTTTGGGCTATGGAGCATCGCATTCATTTTTCCAAAGCGTCCAACAACGGGACCACATGATACTTACTTTCGAGCCCTAACGGGATGCTGATTGAGTGACTTGCTTTCATCCACTTGGCGAAAGTATGTTCAGAGCCGTGCTGGGAATAAATATCAGTGCCGTGGCAAATCAGGGCCGTGGCAAATCAGTGCCGTGGCAAATCAGTGCCGTGGCTCTCATTTGGCAATCGACAACGGGGCGTATGGCGAATCTAGTGAACAAAATCTGCATCATCAACGTCGTCGGACTCACTCCCAAACTGCTCCAACATGCCCCTCGGCTGGCATCGGCTGGGAATGCAGTGCCCTGGCGCAGTCCGCTGCCTGCAGTCACGTGCACTTCTCAGGCCACCATGCTGACGGGACTATCGCCCCGTGATCATGGGATCGTGGGCAATGGCTGGTACTTTCGGGACACCCAAGAAATTCGATTTTGGCAACAGGCCAACTCGTTAATTCAGGGGGATAAGTTTTATCAAGGCGTAGATACTGCCAAAATGTTTTGGTGGTTCAACCAATCAGCGGCCGTGCGTTACAGCGCAACCCCCAAGCCTTACTATGGATGTGATGGCTCAAAAGTATTTGACATTCTTGATCGCACCGGTTGTGATCTGGTCAATCGGCTTGGGCCATTTCCCTTCTTTTCTTTTTGGGGTCCTGCCGCTGGACTTCCCAGCAGCCGCTGGATCGCAGACGCCACCGCGATCGTCATGCGGGATAAACAGCCCCAACTGACACTCGCTTACCTTCCGCACCTGGACTATGACTTTCAACGCTTCCCGCATCACGATCCGGAACGCGTAGCGGAAGTAGATCAATGTGCCGGAACCATTTTTGATGCGGCCGAGCAAATCGGCGCCAAAGTGATCGTCGTCTCCGAATATGGCTTGGCGGCTGTCCACCGACCGGTACATGTCAATCGAATACTTCGATCTGCTGGGTTGGTATCGGTAAGAGGTGGCCCGTTCGGCGAGATCTTGTTGCCAGGTGAATCCGAAGCGTTTGCGGTTGCCGATCACCAACTCGCTCACATTTACATTCGCGATCCCCATCGAATTGTGGAAATCCAACAACACCTTGAATCGACCGATGGAATCGCCAAAGTCGTCCCGCCAGGAGAACTACAACTGGATCATCCACGCAGCGGCGAACTGATCGCGTTGAGTGAGCCTGATAGTTGGTTTACCTATTATTACTGGGATAACGAAGAGGAGGCGCCTGACTTTGCGCGGACAGTCGATATCCACCGCAAACCAGGTTACGATCCGTGTGAGCTCTTCATGACCAGTCGGTTGAAAGCCTTTGCTCGTGTCGCGCAAAAGAAACTTGGCTTGCGATACAAAATGGATGTCATTCCGCTAGATGCAAATCTGCCTCGCGGCAGCCATGGCATTTATCCCACCGCACCGCAAAATGGGCCGCTGGTGATTGGCCCCGCAGATCCGCCGGAAGACATGCTGCAATTCTCGAACTATGTCAAACGCCAACTCGCGATGTGAATCCAACGCGGCAAGCCGACGACGCAGTGCAAGCGGAGATCAGCTACCACTTCTGTTGCATTCTCCAAGAGTGCTGGATCTCACCCAAACCAGCCACTGCATACGGACCGTTATCTTCAAGTCACCAAGTCGATCAGCACCACGCCTGCCAATTCGACGCAAGCTTACTAAACACGGTGCATTGCAAAACTGGCTCCATGTTATTCATGACAGGCTCCATGAGTGCGTTGAATGGCAACAGAGCCCAGTGGTTTACCAGTGGAACTAAACAGCTCTCTCATTCCTCTTTCGGAAAATGCTCGTTCACGACGGCATGAAATTCATCCGACGTTGAAACTCGGGCGACATGGCTGCGAAAAAATCTTGCCCCGCGTTTACCCTGCGCATAACAACAGGCGTACTTACGCATTAGCACAGTGCCCTTCTCTTCCCCGAATCGCTTCACCACGAGCTGATAATGATCCAACATCACCTGACGCTGTTGCTGCAGGGTTGGCTCGGGCGGAACCGGTTGCCCCCGCAACGCGGCCGCGGCCTGCGCAAACAGCCATGGTCGACCCAAGCAAGCACGAGCAATCATCACCCCATCGACGTCGTAAGTCTTGAATGCGGCAACCACTTTTTCAGCAGAGTCTAGATCTCCGTTTCCGATCAAAGGAATGTCTCGCAGATGCTGCTTGATTTCACTAATGCGATCCCAATCAGCATGCCCGCGAAACATATCCTGTGCTGTTCTCCCGTGCACAGTCAGCGCGGCGGCGCCAGCCTCTTCCACAACACGGGCAACATCATTGCAATTCATCTGATCACGGGTGCAGCCCAGCCGAATCTTGGCGGTGACGGGAGTTGGGGCACACGCCTTGACCAAGCGGCTAATGATCTGAAACATCCGTTCCGGGTGCTTTAACAAGTAGCTTCCGCTATGCGCTTTTTCAGTAACTTGGCGTACAGGGCAACCGAAATTTATGTCGACCACGCTGACTTGGTACTCAGAGACTAGTCGTCGCCCCACTTTGGCCATGGTCTCAGGATCGTTATCCCAAATCTGCACGGCCAGCGGTCGAACCTCCTCCGCCACACCCCACAGGCGTTCAGGATGCTCAGCGATGTTCTCGTCCATCCATACAAAGCCGCGGGCGTTCACCATCTCAGTCGCCAGTAATCCAACCCCCCCGAACTGCCGAACAACCTCTCGGAAAGCCGCATTAGTGAAACCGGCCATCGGCGCCTGAAAGATTGGTGGGTCGATCGTCAAATCACCAATCTGAATGGCGGGGGGACAGGTGTTAAGAGTCATCGGCTATTCCTCGCTGCTCAGTTCCATCCAACGTTCTTCGGCCGATTCCAACTCGGTCGTGATTCCAGTCAATTCCTCGTGCAGCTCAACCGCTTTCTGTGGGTTGGATTCAGTCATCAGCTTCGCGTTCACTTCCCGCTTTTGATCATCCAAACGGGCGATCCGCTTTTCAAGATTTTTCAACTCTTTCTCAGCCTTGCGCTGATTCCTCTGTTGCTGGCGATAGTCGGAGCTCGAGTTGGAGCCAGGTTTTCCATCGGCCGCTTTACCCTTTGGCGGCTTCGCTTTAGCCCGCTCTCGCTCGCCATCATCCACTTCCTTTTCCACCGACCGCAAGTAGCTGTCATAGTTACCAAAGTAGTTTTTGACACTTCCGTCTCGAACCTCGATGACGCTGGTTGCAACCCGATGCATGAAGTGACGATCGTGGCTGGTGAACACCACCGTCCCCCGATATCGCTCCAATGCTTCGGCAAGCGCCTCGACCGTCTCGACATCTAAGTGGTTGCCAGGTTCATCGAGCACCAAGACATTGGCGGTGCCGAGCAGCAATCCGGCCATACACAAGCGGGCCCGCTCACCTCCGCTGAGAACCTTGATTTTCTTTTGAATGTGTTCGTCCCGGAACAACAACGTTCCAGCCATCGCGAGCAGGTCCTGCCGAGTTGTCTCCTGATCAGAAACATATTCCAGGTGTTCCAGCACGGACATCCGCGGATCAAGCGATGAATAGACATGCTGAGCATAGGTACCAATCTCGACCCCGTGCCCCCATTTCGCGGTGCCATCCAACGGATCGAGCGAATAGACCAACGTCCGCAGCAAGGTGGTTTTCCCCTGACCATTGTCACCGACGATCGCCGCCCGCTCACCGTGCTCGATTTCCAACGCGATTTTGTCCGCGACCACATGATCGCCATAACCGATGGCCAATCCTTCGCAGCGAACCGCCGTTCCCCGCCGCGGCTCCACTTGAGGCGCCCGAATGAAGACAGTTGGTTCATCGACTTGAATTTCTACCGTTTGCAATTTTTCAAGCTGCTTGGCTTTGCTCCTTGCTTGGCTTGCAGTCGATGCGTTCGCTCGATTTTTATCGATGAAACGCTGTAGTTGCTTTTGCTTATTGAGTACCGTCGCATTGACACGGCGATCGTGCTCGCGACGCTCATCGCGGTACTCCAAGAAGGCGTCGACCTTCCCTGGGAACATAACCAATTTCCCCCGTGACAGTTCCAGCGTTTGTGAACATGTCGCGGCCAGGAATGCCCGATCGTGACTGACAATCAAGGCAGACTTGTTAAAGTCTCGCAGGAAATGCTCAAGCAGAATCTGGGTTCGCAAATCGAGAAAGTTGGTGGGCTCATCCAACATCAGCAGATTTGGGTCATGCAGCAGCAAGGCAGCCAATTTGACTCGTGTTTGCCAACCACCCGAAAGCTCCTTGACCGCGCCCTCCAGATATTGGCCCTTCAGCTCAAATTGCCCCGCAACCTCTCCACACCGCCAATCAGGTTTTCCGCTATCGCGAATGAGGAAATCGAGTGCCGATTCGCCAGGCTGAAACGGATCATGCTGTCTTAGGTAGCCGATTCGCAAGCTGGGATGGTGGATCACCTCCCCCTGCTCAAGATCTTCTTCCTTCAACAGGATCCTCAGCAAAGTCGATTTTCCGGCCCCATTACGACCGATAAAGCCAACCTTGACATCGTCCACGAGTGATGCCTCAGCGGCATCCAGCAGAACCTGGTCGCCAAAGCGTTTGTGGGCATCACGAACTTGGATCAAAACGGCCATAAAATCTGCAAACCGGGGGAACAAGTAAATCAAAGTTTCAAGTACGATGGCTGTCACGCGAAGATAGCAACCGAGGACATTTCCACAACTGCCGAAGGCAATTTCACCGGGACTTGTGCTCCTCCCGGCTTATACACGCCTGGTTTCTTCGTTTGGTACCCCGAATCCACCTCGCGGTGGCTACCACCGCAGTGGTCAATTCTCTACATTGCTTTGAACGTCTGCTAATCGAAACTTCGAGATCTCTCGGAGTCGCCGCGGGCGTTTGGATTCGCTGCAAAGCCTGCTTTCGTTTTCCCCCGTTGGAACAGGACCGCGCTACAGCCGCCTGTCCGGATCCCAGCCCCAGTTATGAATAGTTACAGCTTGGACTACATCGACGATTTGTATGTCCAATACGTCCACGATCCGGAAAGCGTTTCCAAGACGTGGCGGCAGTATTTCGAGCAGTTTCTCGTCGTCGATTCAGCGACCCCGCCAAAAACCAAGGGCTCGATAGCCACAGCAGTGAGCGAAAATGGTTCGAAATCGGGTTCCAGCGGGGACGAAGCGACTGACCAAGCGCTTTGGTTGGCCCGAATCCAGGACCGCGTCAACAATCTTGTCCGCGAATATCGCGTTCGGGGCCACTTGGTCGCAGATCTCGACCCACTTGGGTTTGCCCTCCCAGATCGTCCCGAATTGAGCCCTGAAATCTACGGGTTGAGCGACGAAGATCTCAGCCGACCGTTTGATAGTTCCGCGCTTGAAAATGTGGTTGGCGGAACACTGCATCAGATTTTGACCCGGCTCCGCAATACTTACTGCCGTAGCATCGGCGTGCAATTTATGCACATCAATCGTCGCAGCATTCGCGACTGGCTGCAGCGGAGAATGGAGACCACAGAAAATCGGCTCGAACTATCGCATGATGTGCAGCGGAGAATTTATGCTCGGTTAGCCGATGCATCGATTTTTGAAGAATTCGTCCGTCGCAAATTCGTGGGGGCCAAGACCTTCTCGCTCGAAGGTGCGGAAACACTGATTCCGATGCTCGATCTGGCACTGGAAAAGGCCGCCCAACACAATGTGAACCAGGTGGTCATGGGGATGGCACACCGTGGACGGCTGAATGTGATGGCCAACATCTTAAAGAAACGGGCCATGAACATCTTTTGGTCCTTCGATGACCCAAATCCCGAGATGAATCGGGGCGGGGGCGATGTTCGCTACCACCTTGGGTATAGCAGCGACTGGAAAACTGCCTCCGGCGACACGATACACATTTCGCTCTGCTTCAACCCGAGCCATCTCGAATACGTCAACACGGTTGCCCAAGGTCGTACACGCTGCAAGCAAGATCATTCCCACGACGAGAAACGTCAAGGCGTTATGACAATCCTCGTCCATGGGGACGCAGCCTTCGCCGGAGAAGGAGTCGTTCAAGAAACACTGAACTTGAGCGAATTGGAGGGATACCGGACTGGCGGTACGTTGCACATCGTGATCAACAATCAAGTTGGATTCACCACCGAGCCCAAAGAAGGTCGCAGCACCACCTACGCGACTGATATCGCCAAAATGCTGCAAATCCCAATTTTTCACGTCAATGGCGAAGATCCGGAAGCGGTTGCACAAGTGGTTTCATTGGCCATGGACTTTCGCAAGGAATTCCACCGGGACGTGGTCATCGACCTATACGCCTTTCGGCGATGGGGCCACAACGAGGGTGATGAACCTCGGTTCACGCAGCCCGAGATGTATAGCGAGATCGATCGCCGCGCAAGCGTCCGCGAACAATACCTCAACGGCCTGCAAGAACTCGGGAAAATCACTCAGGAGGAAGCGGAAGAGATTCAACGTGAGCGAACTGAGAAGCTCGAATCGGCTTTCGCTGCTAGCCAGAATGAGGCATTCGTTCCTGATATCCAAACGCTGGCCGCGAATTGGAGTGATTACTTCGGTGGACACGAACCGACGGAACCTACCGACACCACCTTCGATCAAGCTCGTCTCTGCGAATTGCTGGATTCCCTGACCCGTGTGCCAGATGGATTCGCGGCAAACAAGAAACTGAAGCGACCTATGGCTTTGCGACGCGAGATGGCCAAAGGAAAGCGACCGCTTGATTGGGCAAGTGCCGAAGCATCAGCCTTCGCATCGCTGCTCGTGTCAGGACACGCCATTCGGATGACAGGTCAAGATTGTCAACGTGGCACCTTTAGTCAGCGACATGCCGTCCTGCACGATACCAGAAACGGTTCAACCCATACGCCGCTGAAACACCTCACCGAAGATCAAGCATCCCTGGAGCTGTATAACAGCCCCCTGAGCGAGGCAGGTGTCCTCGGGTTTGAGTATGGCTATTCTCTCGACAGTCCAGACGGATTGGTGATCTGGGAGGCACAGTTCGGCGATTTTTGGAATTGCGCTCAAGTCATTGTCGACCAATTCATCGCCAGTGCGGAAGACAAATGGAACCGCCTCAGTGGACTGGTCATGTTGCTGCCCCACGGGTTTGAGGGCCAAGGCCCCGAACACTGCAGCGCTCGCGTCGAGCGATTTCTCGCAATGAGTGCCGAACATAACATTCAAGTGTGTCAGCCAACGACACCCGCGCAATATTTTCATCTGTTACGGCGTCAGGTGATTCGCAAGTGGCGAAAACCGCTCGTTGTCCTCACACCAAAAAGCTTGCTGCGGCACCCCCGCGTGACGAGCACACTCGAAGAACTATCCGGAGGCCAATTCCACAAAACACTCGGCGATCCCGAAATCCCACCCTCCCAAGCCGATCGCCTGCTGCTGTGCACCGGCAAGGTTTACTATGAATTGGTTGAGGCACGGCAGGAACGCGGGCTCGAAAACGTATCCATCATTCGGCTGGAACAGCTCTATCCCCTCAGCGAGGCCGACCTGCTGGAAGCACTGGGAGGCCTACAGGAGGGAAAGGAACTGTTCTGGGTCCAAGAAGAACCAACCAATATGGGTGCTTGGCCCTATCTGAAGCTGATCTTCGGCGACCTGCTTTCTGCAAAGTTTGATTTGCAGCGGATCAGCCGGGTAGAGTCGGCAAGCCCGAGTACCGGCAGTATGGCAACGCACCGCTTGGAACAAGTCGAGCTGATCGAAGCAGCATTCGCCGGCCTCTAAAGATGCTTCTTGGCGAATGATTTGAGCTCTTCTCAATGTGCCTAAGCGAGCCACTGCGACGTGGCTCATCGCCACAAGCTCAGGTCACAACGGTGACGGCTCCGCGATCAGCTGCATTTCGGACAGACCGAATGCAACAAAATTCAGCTCCGGCCACCGCGACTCCCCGCTAACCGCTTATTCGCCTTCTCGCAGTTGATCGAAGTACTGCTGAGCGTGTTCCCGTTCGGTACGCGGTAGCACCTGGTTTTCAGATGGATCCGTCTCTTCGGTCAGCGAACTCTCAATGGCCGCCTTCACATCTTCGCGTGTGATTCCTTTGCGATTGGGACCATCCGCGAACCCAGCGATTACTGCTCGTCCGCGCCTCACTTGACCACGGACTTGTGTCTCGTATGTGTTCGTATCACCTTCCTGCTCGGGACGATCACCAAACCCAGAACCTTGTCCAAGTCCGTCTCCCTTCCCTTGGCCATTGCCCTGACCCTGACCCTGACCCTGACCCTGACCCTGGCCCTGGCCTTGGCCTTGGCCCATGCCACTACCTTGGCACTCCGAGCAACCGCCGCCAGCACACTTCTGGCAGCGCATTTGGCTCTTTGATTGAGACAACTGATCGAGCGCCGATTCGAGATCTTCCAGCTCGGACATTTCTTGTTGCATATCCCCCAATTGATCGGCCATTTGCTGCAATGCATCGGCCGCCTGGGAAGCATCTCCCTGCTCCATCGCCTTGGCTGCCTGATTCATCGCTTCAGCCATTTGGCCCATCTGCTGCATTTGCGAATCTTTCTGCTCCAACTGATTCAACTTTTGCTGCATCTCGGCTGCATCTTGGCCGCGACCTTCGCGGCGAGCTTGTTCGATTTGCTCTTTCAACTCCTGCTTTTTCTGCTCATGTTCTTCAACGGCCTTTTTCAGCGCGTCTTTCATCTGCTTAACTTGTTTCTTTAATTGCTCTTTTTGCTGCTCATTCAGCTTGCCATCTCGCATCTGGTTGGCCAATTGCTTAGCCATCTCTTTCGCTTCACCGAATTTGCCTTGCTCAATGGATTTAGCGACCTTCTCACCGGGACCTGATTCCAATCCTTTCATCTTCGACAAAGCACGGCGAAGTTGATCGGACGAACCCAGCTCCTTGCTTCGCTCCTCCAATTGCTTTTTCAAATCGTTCATCGCAATCATCGCATCCTTGCGACTCAAATCTTCCCGCTTGGTTATCTGGTCGAGGTTCGCCTCCATTTTCTCGAATAGTTCTTTCGCTTCCTTCAAACCCTCCGACTCAGCCTTGCGGCGATACTGCTGGATTCGTTTCTTTAGTTGAGTCGCCGCCGTTTTCGCTTGCTTGACCTCCTGAAGCTCTGATTGCGACATGCTACTGGCATTCGACTCACTCATCGGCTCAACCAGCAATAACACAATGGCGAGAATCGGAACGATTGAAACTGGCAGCAGGCCGAGCTTGCTCGGCCGAAGTGAAAAACGATCGGCCACAGCCAACTGGTCCACCCTTTTTTCGGCGTCGGTCATTAAAGCAGCACCAAACTCGCTATCCCGTTCCTCCTCCTGCAACGTCAACGAACTACTGAGGCGTTCGCGGAGTCCAAACCGCTTATCGACTTCGACTGCGACCGATTCGACCGAGGGAGCAGTGACGAGGGCGAATACCGCTGAGGCAAGGAAGGCGGCGACGGTCGCTCCACCAACCCAAGCGTAAATCCAATTCTCAAAATTCACATTCATCGCCCGCAATGCCGGCAGCGAGACGGCGAGCGTCGCGACGATCAATCCCACAAACATCGAAAAGCAGAGGGCGCGGCCAAACCGACCCAAAATCACACGACGGCGAGCAGCACGGACTTTTCGTTCGATTCGGTTCATCGCGAAAACCTAGAGGGATGCTTGGTTTGGCAGTCGCCAAAGCCGTGTTTTTAATTTCGATTCGGCAAATCGGCGTTGAAGGAGCTCCAAGCGGAAGCCGCCCCCAGATTTGTCGTACACTTAGTATAGCGGGCGGGTCCTCTCCCGCTTGAAGTGGAAATACCCGCTATTTTGTTGAGACCAGCATGCTTCGCACCAATCCGCTCCCCGATCCAGATACCGCGAGTGGTGTGGACGTCGTGATTTACGACGGTCAGTGCAATTTTTGCCAATCCCAAGTCAATAACCTTCATCGGCTCGACTGCTGCGGAAATCGGCTCTCTTTTTTGTCGCTTCACGATCCCCGTGTGCAGGACAGATACCCAGACCTGTCGCACGAGGACTTAATGGAACAAATGTACATCGTCGACCAGCGGGGGCGTCGACACGGTGGTGCCGACGCGGTTCGCTACCTCTCTCGCCGACTGCCTGCCCTCTGGCTGGCATCCCCCGTTTTGCACCTTCCCGGAACTGCCCGACTATGGCGATGGCTGTACCGCCAAGTGGCCAAGCGACGTTACAAATTGGCGGGAAAATCTTGCGATAACGGCGTTTGCAAGCTTTGAAAGCCCCGCAATGCATGGCAAATTACGCATGCCGGTGAGGCTATTCAAACCACTCAACAGCATTCCGGAACATCGCTAATCCATCCCCTTCGGCAGGCTGCTCGTCTCTCCGAGTCCAGCAAGGGTGCTGCAAAGGATCAATATGCCGCTCTGGATGGGGCATCAAACCAAAAACACGCCCGGTTGCGTCACACACGCCCGCAACATTGGCATCTGCGCCGTTCGGGTTGTGAGGAAATGGCAAAATTTCCGACTTCACGCCGCCCTGCTCTCCATCGGTGTACCGAATCGCCAAACGACCTTGCCCACGAAGTTCCTCGAGGATCCCGGCGTTCTCCGCAACAAACTTTCCCTCCGCGTGCGCCATCGGCAGGTACATATGCTTGATTTCCCGCAAAAACACACAGGGGGACTCGTCGACGGCCAACTGCACCCAGCGATCCTCGAATCGCCCGTGATTATTCCATGTCAACGTCGCGGGTGCCCGGCCTGGCTCACCGACCCCCTCAGTCAATACGCCCAGTCGCATCAGGACCTGCATCCCGTTGCAAATGCCCAGCACCAAGCGATCGCCGGTTCCATGGACAAACGTATCTACCAGTTCCGCAAGATGCTCGCGAAGCCGAGTCGCCAAGATTCGCCCAGCCGCGATGTCATCGCCGTAGCTAAAACCTCCTGGAATACACAAAACCTGGTACCGGTCTTTCAGTGCAGGATTTTCGGCCAAGCGATTGACGTGAATCGACTCAGTGATCGCCCCCGCTTTCTCGAAAGCGAACGCAGTTTCCTCGTCGCAGTTAGTCCCGGGTGCGCGAAGAATCAAAACACGAGGTGACGGCATGCTGGCAGCACAACAATTACAGAGGAAAAGTCGCGATTTTAGACAGATGAACGGTCGTTGAGAAGCATCCTGGAAATCGCCCATTCCGCCATCTCAGGCTACCAGGAAAAACATTGGATCCAATTCGGGCTTACCCTGGACTCTCTAGCTTTATTTGCAGGCGACCATGCAGCGCATCCCAACCAACGACAGTTCCACGCCCCCGCCAAACGTCACGACCAATTTGCTCGAATTCGTCTGCTAGCTCGTGAGGTACATACAACACCAACGGTAATGGCGGATCGGGATACCGAGCCCAAACGGCATATCCATCTTTGAACACATGCGGATCATCTTCGCCCGCATAAAGTAGACGCCGCTCGATCTCAGCCTCCAAATCGAAACTCAAACCGGTAATCGCCTCGGCCAACCCTTCCACCTGACTTCGATCCTCACGAACCGACCAGACGTGGTGCGCTGTCTCGCTAAATGTGATCTGGTCGGCACCCTCCGTTGCGTCAGCTTCCATTCCGTCACTACCAATTGCATCGAACGATTGACGCGAGGTAGAAACCGCAGACAACACATCCCTCGGCGATGCTTGCGTTTCGTTGGAACCAGCATGGTCTCCCGAGGGCAGCACAAGTAGGGGAACCTCTTCCACCCAATCTGGCCAACGCGGAATATCGACTCGAAATGTCATCGACCAAATCACTTCGTTATCAGACAGGTCTAGGGAATAAGCTGCGTCCGCCGGAATCGAGACATTGATAGGAAATCGATGTTCTTTTCCCGCCGTTAGTGTTGTCGCCGCATGAACCGACTCGTGCGTGTCGACAAACGTGTGCCGATGCGTCGTACGGTTGCTGCCACTGCCGCTGACACATCGCTCACGAGCATGGAGGTGTAGATCGATCTCATTGATCGAAACATTTTTGCGAGGGCGAATCACTAGCTGGCCACTCGCGGTCTCCCCGGGCGAAACATGGGAAGCTGTAAAATCGACCCTCACGTCACCGAGCAGATACTTAGGTAAAAACTTTCTGAAGAACCACCAAACACCACCCAGCGACGGAATGATCAGCAGCAGCAATGCGAATCCACCAAAGACAGAGAGCGATACCCCAAAACCAGCCAGAGCCACCGTTGCAAAAATGGCGACGAAGCATCCCATAATGCCTTGCATATGAGCGGACAGGTCGATCACTCGCTGCTCTTCTGGTAGGCAAGATGTCACGACCTGAAATGGCTCGGATGCCTTTGGATCAAACGCCCATGGAATCTTGGCTCTCGCATCCACATAGTGATCCACGCTCAAGTAATAACCTTGAAAAGAGGGCGGCCATTGGGCGATCGGCAGCTCAAAACGATACTCTTGGGTTTCTCCTGCCTGCCATTGCCCCTGAAATAAAGTCAATGTCCCGGCAGTCTCAGAGGCGACATTACCGCGGCCATGCGTTCGCCAAAGCGACTTGACCTCCAACCCACTGCAAGCCACCTCCGCATCGACCTGAACCCGCACCACACCCGAGATCTTACCACCGCCTGCGTGCATCCCCTGCGGATCATCCAATACTATCGAGAGATCGCACTTGGCCATGTTCTTTGACTTGTTTCTGAAGTTGCTCGTAAAGGTGATGCTCGATCGCCCGAATGTCAGTACCAAAACGCGACGCCAGCGATTCCGCTGTTTTCAAAGATAACAACGGCACAGGGCCGGAGTGCAAACGAGACGCTTCGATTCGTCGGTTCAAAAGCTGGTAAATCAGACCAGGTGTATTTCCGACTCCAATCTCGACCGTCCACACAAGATAACCAAATTTCTGTAACCCGTGCCGCAAGTCGCGATGTGTCGCCAAAATCAACGGCAATCCTGAACGCCATACCGACCGCCGCACGGCGCGAGGCAATCGCTGTGCCTCATCGATCAACACCGGATCCCCCATTGGAATCGCCGGACAAGGACCATCCTCCGCAAGATAGACATAGCTCGATCGCGGTAAACGATCCTGCAATGCCAACATGCGAGTCGTCTTGCCACGGCCACAGTCTCCGATCAACTGAATTGCATGCTTGGGCTGACTTACGTGCTCGATGATCGGATCGACATCCACAACCGCAAGCTCCGCTCGTTCCGCAGCAGACAATTCGCCAAACGGATTGCGACGCAAATTAGAAGCAGCCCACGGCAACCAATGAAGTTCGGAAGGTGAATTCGCTTGCATACCAGTTGGCTAGGCCAATTCTAGACGTTTCAAAGCTACGCAGTAATTTAGCATAAGGCACCGCCAGCAGCAGGTCAGCAAAGCAACTGGCTGGTTTTAGTTAAATCAACTGGAGGCCCCACTTCCAACGCATGAATCAACACCTCTGGCGACTTTTTCAAGACTACACAGGAAACGCCTATGTGATTGAATTGTAAACGGATCAATTTCCACTGTTCTCCCTGCGACGATAAATTGTCCAATGAACGACAAGTGACTGTCGCTCCATCACGAACAACTCATGTTGCTTGAAGCCACAAAAAATGACGCAGTCTTTCAACCATCAATCTGAGCGTTCCAAGGTATACCCGTCCAAAATCGATCTTTGGATTGCCGCGATGCTTTTGATCGCACCATTGACCAGCCTAATCCTGGGGCTCTACATGCTTGCTGAAGGCAATTTAAAAGATGCCGCGATCTTGTTCGGCGTCGCTTTGATTGTGTGTTTGATATCCGCAGCCTTGACATTGCCCTGCCGATACACAATCGAAAAGCAAACATTACACATTCGCTGCGGTATCCTTCGCTTGAGGATCCCACTGACCGACATCGAACAAATCGACAAATCGAGCAGTTGGTTGAATGGTCCGGCACTTTCGCTGAAACGTGTTTTGGTAACGGCCAATGGGAAAGCTTATTTGATCTCCCCCAATAAACGAGATGAGTTCATTACCGACCTTGAGAACGCGGTCGCGCAGACGCGTCAAAAGCCTGGGTGATTGAATCACCACCGGGCGGCATCCCGTAAGAACCGGGTCTATCTCATCCGAACAGCGTAATTGCAGCCGGACTGATCGGTTCCAGCCGAAGGGGCAGCGAGCAAGCCTATTGACGGGTGAACAGGTACTCGTTGCAGCCCCAGCCGTTACCGACCGTTTTCAATTTCTCTAAAATAAAGCCTCGCTGACGAAGCGGTTCGATGATTTGCTCTGGCTGGGCGACCTCGAATGGCAGCCCACCAACCCAATCCACCCAATCATGCCACGCTGACATACCTCGGTCCGCTTTCTTCGCTTGCCAATCACGACGAGGCGAAGGATTTTTAAAATGCAGCAATCGCGCGATTGCAAACTTCAGTTCGTAGTACGACGCTACCAAAAACACGAGCCCAGGACGCAACCAAGACGGCAAACGGTTGTAGCTTTGCTTGATTCGCAACCACCGCCGGCTAGCTCCACCCTGATCGTTGTAAATCGAAATCAAGAAGTGACCACCAACACGCGTTCTTTCCGACGCCAATGCAATCGCTTCCTGCATCGCTCCGGTATGATGCAGAACACCCCACGAATAGACAAAATCTCCTTGCCCGAGCGACTCCAAAAAAGAGGCATCGAGGACCGAGCCTTGCCGAATTTTCCATACCGGTGATTTCGCTGCGTAGTTGTCACGAAGAAATTCAGTGCATTGAACCGATTCCATATCAAAATCGATTGATGTCACCTCGGCACCCAGTTGATGTGCGGCAAGAGAAAACAATCCACTGCCACAACCAAGATCGAGAAAACGCTTTCCCTCCATTGACTCAACTCCCAGCGTTTGCCGCAGCGACTCTACCGCGCGCTCAATCCGCTGCTGATCGAGAGAGGCTAAGAATGCCTTCCAGTTTTTCCCAAATTCAAATCGATCGGTTTCTGACATGATCAAAGAATTTTAACGTGTATCGATGTAGGTCGGGAATCGGTCGATGAAAACTCCTCGATCGCTATCTCAAAACCAATTTCACTTCCCCCCCGTCATGTAGCAATTTTGCGGTCGCAGGATAATTCTTGTGTTCACTGACGCGCCGACCAATAATCTGGGCCCACCGAAACTCTGTTTCGAGTTGACGAATCCGAAGATCAATCCCGCTTCTTCCCTTCCCTTCCCTTCCCTTCACACCCTTCCCCTCCCACCATGATCCAACCCACCAATCGGCGTCGTTTCTTGAAATCCTCGGCCGCCGCAGTTGCAATCGGACCCGGCATCATCACCAGCAAACGCTCTGCTGCGCAAGGCGTTGTTGGCGATGGAGATTTCAAGTTCCGCTGTGAGCATCAATTTCCGCAGTTACCGAAGCAATACACCTGGCAAACAACCCATAATGTTGCGGTCGACCCAGACAATAATCTCTATGTCATTCACGAGGGTAAGCAGGAACAAAGCGACCATCCTTCAATTTTTGTTTTTGACTCTGACGGCAAGTTCATTCGCGCAATGGGCGAACAGTTCCAGGGTGGTGGTCACGGCTTGGAAGTCCATGTTGAGAATGGCACCCCGTTCTTGTATGTCACCGCTTACCAGCACTTAAAAACATTTGCCAAGCTGACCCTCGAGGGCGAAACCGTCTGGCAAAAACATGCTCCGATGAATAGCGGCCATTATGCCAAGGGTGAGGGAAGCCAACCGAAAAAAGTATGGGGACGTGACCGCTTCATGCCAACGAACTTTGCATTCTTGCCTGACAACACCTTCTTGGTCGCTGATGGGTATGGATCGTATTACATCCATCACTATGATTCGGATGGGAATTGGCTGCAGAGCTTCGGCGGTGCTGGCCAGGGCGAAGGTACTTTTAGCCTGCCTCACGGGCTTTGGGTCGACACGCGCCCGGGCGGTGAACCAGAAATCGTGGTTGCTGACCGCGCTCATAACGCGATTCAGGTGCTCACACTCGATGGGAAATACAAAAAAACAGTCGATGGCTTCGGCTTGCCCGCGAACATTGACACGATGGGCGATTTGATGCTCGTCCCCGAACTGGTCGCATGCGTCTCTCTATTGGATCGTGATCATAAAACAATTGCGACAATCGGCGCTGACCAACAACGAATCTTGGAAGACAAGCAAACATCAAAAGGATTTACAATCCGAACCGACGAAAATCGTTGGCAGCAAGGAAAGTTTGTACATCCCCACGATGCTTGCTTTGATCTTAATGGCGATATCTATGTCGCTGAGTGGGTCGCTACCGGACGTATCACAAAATTGACTCGAGTCTAAGCTCGCACAACGTCGAGCACCGACGGGAAATGCGACGGCAGATTGCGGTCGACGATGACATGCTGGCACATTCAATACGGGCACATCGCGGCAATAACGTTGCTGCCGACGACTACCCATCTGATTCCGACTTCGCGGCCCCGCGGTGCTCAATCTGTGTTGTGCGCAGACTGTCCGCGTCGGGGCACGCGATCACCACGGTGATGTTGTCTTCACCACCCTGTTGATTTGCCAACGCGATTAATTCTTCACAAGCTTGGGCCGGTGAGTTCGATGCATCGACGACCGCTGCCAGTGTTTCATGATCGATATACCGATAAAGCCCGTCGCTACACAGGACAACAGAATCACCCACCTTCAAATCGACACGATGGACTTCCGCAATGATGTCGCCATCGGCATTACCCCCAAGCACATTCCATAGCACATTGCTCCACTTGCTGCTGGCCTCCTCTTCTGGCTTCATTCCACCGGCCTCAACCATCTGATGAGCCAGAGTGTGATCCGTGGTAATCTGCTCCACTTTTCCATCACGAATCAGATAGCATCGACTGTCGCCCGCGTGGACGACATACATCCTTGAGCCAACAAGGTGTGCCATTGTCAAAGTTGTTCCCATTCCACGTCGATCACGATGCCGAGCCGATTCACGAAGGATCCGTTGGTGTGCATCTTTGAGCAGATCTTTCAAGTCATTGATAAATGCACTCTCGCGTTGCTCATCCTCCTCGTGTTGCGAGAACCATTGAATACTATTCAGCAGCCGGCGGACCAGATATTGGATCGCCAATTGGCTCGCCTTCTCACCCGCCGCATGACCTCCCATGCCATCCGCAACCAACAAGATTTCACTCTGCAAATCCCCGAATACTTGTTGCTCAAAATCCAAGGATGTCGAATCCACCAACATCGACTTTTTGAACTGAGCAATCAAAAACTGGTCCTGATTCGTTTCGCGTACCCGTCCTTGGTCCGTCGCGCCAGCCAAAGTAAGCGTCGAGTCATCGGAAAATGACAAATCATCCCTGTGTTTCAATGTTTGGTTCCTGAATGAATGCAGTGGGGATCGCGAGTACCCGCAGCGATCCGAGTCATTGAATCTGTTGTACCATTCTGAGAACCGCTTTAACAATCACTTGAAACTCCGCCGATAAAATGCTCATTCCACGTTGGCGGACTGCTCCGCGGCATTCACATCAGGTGAGGTGATATTGACGACACGCTTGGGGAAGGACGGCGAATGAATCTCGTGAATCTTGCCGTTTCGACTCTCCACAACATAGACCCCGCCGATCCTCGCTTTAAATGTCGACGAATCGCCTACCGGTATTTGCCTTTTTCTGCCGCGGCGTCCTTGCGAGGTGATTGGATACACCATCAACTCAGAGTCGCTCCCGTTAGCAAACGTCAGATCCACCCGTTGACGATTAGGGTTGGGATTGGAATGGACGGACGGAATGAGTGACAAGGGCCGCCGAGGATGGGACTCGAGCAACTGCTCGGTAAGCCGATCAATTAAATCCTCGTTACCGCTCCTCGCCAAATTCTCCGACTCGCCCGGATCTACGTCGTGATCATAGAGTTCCAGTGATTTCACCTCACCGGAGCCAAAGTCACGCCACTCCACGAAACGGTACTGTTTGGTGCGAATGGCATACCCCATATATTCGCTGCCCTCAGCGCGCCGAAAATATTGACTGTAGGCGGCGGCTTGGTGTTCTTCATCAGGGTTTGCCAGAACCTGCATCAGAGTCTCTCCGTCAACAAAATCAGGTGTTGCGATCCCGGCCAGATCACATAGCGTGGGAAACAAATCCAAGAGCTCAGTCAATTCATCCGTTGACGTCCCAACTCTCGGCAGGGACGGTGCCGAGATGATCAGTGGGACACGAGTATCAATCTCATAGTTGGTCATTTTCCCCCATCCATTGAACTCACCAAGCTTCCATCCATGATCACTCCACAAAACGATAATGGTATTGTCACGCAGGCCGGCCTGTTGCAACGCATCAAGTAGACGACCGATCTGGGCGTCGACGTACGAGATGCAAGAGTAGTACGCATGCATCAAGTGCCGAGCTTGCTCTTCCTCGACTCGTTTTTCATCCCACGGCTTGGGGAAGTTAATCAGATCGACATAGTGGGTTAGTTCATAACTATTGGACAGAGCGTAGGCGGGAGTCTCGGTGGTCACCTTTCCATCCAAAACAACTGGCAACAAATCTGGGTCATGTAAGTCCCAGTATTTTTTTGGCGCGATCCAAGCGAGATGAGGCCGGATATAACCCATCGCCAAGAAAAAGGGCTGATCCGACTTGGCGAGTCGGATCAGATCCTCAATGGCCATATCTGTCCGCGCCCCATCGATTAGTTCGGAATCGCCGACATCTGGGGCAGCCGTACTCGGACCACGTAAACTTCGCTTACGCCAATCGTTCGGCATCAATCCCCGCTGTGCCTCAGCAATTAGTTGATCAGTGCCCTCCGGATAAGGACTTTCCAATCGCGGTGTGTTCCGAATTGGTTCACTCCAAGATTGCGGGTCTGGCGTGGGATTGTGAAAAATCTTTCCGTGACTAACAGCGGTGTAGCCATGGGAACGAAACCACTGCGGCAACGTCACGGCTGCCGGCATGGCCTCTCGGAAATGGATTGGAAGCGTCCAAACCCCAAGCTTGTCCGGCCGCAATCCTGTCATCAAACTCGCCCGAGATGGGTTGCATACAGCAACCTGGCAATACGCTCGATCAAAGCGAACGCCGGCCTGAGCCAAGCGGTCAATATTGGGAGTAATCGCGCGAGCGTCCCCGTAACACCCTATGGAAGGCCGCAAGTCATCTACCGCGATAAACAACACGTTGGGATGACGTTCATCACGTTCAGTAATCTCTCTTGAGTCCTGGGAGATAGCAAGCGGAGCGATGAGGATCAGCACGAGCAAAAAGGTGAAGGTTCGAAACACTGTTTTCAAATCTCCTCGCAAGAATGTAGCCCAGTGAATTTAAATGACGGTTCCGCGGAAACCAAATCATTGATCAACAGATTGCCAGGATTTTCCGAAGTCAATTTCACGCAGCCAAACTTACCAGCGATCCCAAGCAACACAGAACCGAAACGAGACTTGAGCTGGAACTACAAGTGTGCCGATTTCGACTTATCTTAAACGATGTAGTGGCATCTGTATGCCTCCGCTTCCGCCGATCACTGATAAGTTTGGCTGAGACCAAAATCTGTGGGCAACAAAACTGAAATCCAATACCGAAACCACTCGCCGCGATTCATTGAACAATCACTCTCGAAAGATCAAATCCAAAGCAAGGTCTTTTTCACCGCTGAACCGATAGTGATATCGGCGTTCTCTCCATAAAGCTGAGAGAGATGAGATCGCAAGACTTCGATCATTTACATTTTCAGACACTTGGTAGATTGTCGACCCGCAAGGCAAGCTCGACACAGGAACCACATTCTTATAAGTGATCATCAAGACCACTCGCTCTAGCCGGTTGCCAAATCAAAGCACCAATGTTGAAACGATTGGATCCAAAGTCCCGAATCTCCGCTGCCAGACTAAACAGGCTCTCGTCGTGCATGACATGATTCCAAACCGATCCCAACACTAGCAGCCCGTTCTCACCTGCATCTGAACTCTTGCGACACGGAACGGCAAACATGCACCAAAGATCGATTCTTGAATCAAAATGCATTAACACCGATCTGATTCGCACATTTCTTGATAAGTGGATCACGCAACCATCGAAATCGGCCGAATTGCGACTCCCCGACAAAGCAACCACAGATCGATACCGACCCAGCCAAGCGTCGGTGAGTTGAATCGTAAAATTCGCAAAAAAACCTGTCCACTTTTCTCCTTTCGCGCATTATGAAGTGCATGAAACGTAGTGAAATATTCAGAACCTTGATGCCCGAACGAACGAAACAGGTCGCTTTGGCCTGGTCGATCCTTCGTGAATCCCAGTCAGCGGAGGACGCGTATCAGGACATGCTGACAAAAGTCCTCGAAAACGAGAACGGGTTCGAAGGTCCGCGGCATTTACGTGACTGGGCGTGGAAAGTTCTGCGTAATCGCTGCTACGAACTGGTTCGAAAACAGAAGTACCAAGTCAAGCTGCTTGACGAATCCATCCTGGACTTGGTGGACACGGAACTTGAAGGACGCGACACCCAAGATTTTCCGCAGCGAGTTGACGCGCTTCGTCTATGCATTGAGGGTCTGAGCGAAAAGTCTCGCAACACGATTAAACTGCGTTACTTTGAAGGCTTACGCGGAATTCAGGTAGCGGAGCGGATGGGACGAAAACCGGATGCGGTTTACAAAGCATTGCAGCGAATCCATACCACGCTTTCCGAGTGCATCCAGAAAAAACTGACAGGGATTGAACCGGGAGAATCGATTTCATGACCGATGACGAATTCCTGCGACTAGCGACCTTATATTTGGAAGATGCAATCGACGGCAGTGAGCGTAATTTGCTGAATCAAGAACTCGGGAACTCACCCAATCGAGTCCGCCAATTCAACGACTTACGTCTTATGACGGGGCTCATTCACGAATACGGACAATCCACGCAACTGGCCGGTGTCAACGATACTGTAACTGCCCAAAGTGCTGAACCTAACAAGCTCAACCGATCTCACGCGGTAACCGCCGCGCCCCCTCAAACTCAATCCAAGACGCGACGACGTATTCCCGGAATCACGCTAGCAATATTTGTGACAGCCGCAGCGTTTTTGCTTGTCTTCCGTCAGCGTGGCAGCCAGTTAATACGAGACGAAACGGGGTCTGCGATTGCGACTCTCGCGTACACGTCATACGCGGAATGGGGAAATAACCAATATCTGTTAGGAGACTTAATCGGCAAGGGAACATTAGAGCTTAAGGTTGGTCTCGCACGGTTAGACTTTCGCAATGGTGCCACAGTCACACTCCAAGGTCCTGCGGAGTTTGAGATCCTGTCAGCTGATCGGGCGAATCTTCGCAGCGGCATCTTGACGGCCTCCATCTCCCAAACGGCCGTTGGTTTCGAAGTTGTCACACCAAACATGGATGTGGTCGATCTGGGGACAGCGTTCGGAGTCGCAGTTGGCATTGATGGTGAGACCGATGTGTGTGTTTTCGAGGGCGAAGTCGAAGTCAGTCGACCGGGAAACCAGACTCCAAATTCGACGAGGTTGCTAAGTGAAGGAAGCGCCCTCCGTTGGAGCCCTGAAGATAACGCGATTACAACAGTGGAGTTCAATAGCTACCGCTACGAGGAAGCTTGGCCTGTTACCTCGGGTGTACTGCAAGCAACGGGCTCAATCAAATTTGTAGCACCAGGACCGAGCTTCGTCCCTGGTCGCTACGAGGACGATGAGCGTGTTTTGGTTTTTCAAGAACGAACTGATGTTGTCATCCAAAAGGACTTGAATGTTGATTTTGGCGAACCAGGCCAGTATCAGCGTATTCCGCGAAGTAAGTCATATCGAATTCCGGCAGGCGTTCGTGTTCGTAGCTATCTTCTGCAACTTGACCCTGTAGGTCGCCTTGCAAAGGACGTAGCAAATAAACCCCGGGCGATGGGGCAAGTCATCTTCGATCGGCCAGTCCTTGGATTGATTGCACGATCCAGCAAATTGAACATGACTGACGACCTGCTCGGTCATCCAAGGGGCGACTACGTCAAAACGCGTCGCGGAATCGAACCACCACGCCCAAAAGACAAAGAGGACGTGGAGCGTGATGTGGTCATCCTCAGCGAAGACCGACGAACACTCTCGGTCGATTTATCAGCGGGAACCGCCATCGACCAAATTCGAGTCATTGTAGAAGAGTCGCGATAAATCACTGGCGAGCCGGTTACACCCACGGAATTCGTTCCGATTGGATGACGTTCAAGCACCGATTTCGATCCGTTACCCATGAGACGAGACGTCCATTGCATAAGAACCGACGGAACTTTTTGAAAAGCATGTCGACGATCGGTGCGGGGATCTCGCAGTCCTGCCCGAACATACTGCGGGCGAAGTCGCCCAACGAGAAGTTGAACATCGCATCGATTGCGGTGGGCGGCAGAGGATGGTCAGACGCCAATGGGGCGTCGAAAGGGCACAATTTGGTTGCCTTTTGTGACGTCATGACAAAAGTATCCAAACGCAAAGGCGGATACGTCGAAGCGGCAAAACATTGGCCAAAAGCTCGTCGATATCAAGATTGGCGAAAAATGCTCGATGAAAGCCAAGATATCGACGCAATCACCATTTCCACGCCTGATCACATGCACGCGCTGCCGACGCTGGCGGCGATGACGCTAGGTAAACACGTCTTCACGCAGAAACCGTTGACCCACACGATCCATGAGTCACGAACGCTGATGGCCGAAGCCCACCGACTGGGTGTTGCGACTCAAATGGGAATTCAGAATCAATCAACGGTTGGTCACCGCATGACCGCCGCTATGGTTCAAGCCGGGCTGATCGGAAAAATCAAAGAAGCTCACGGATGGAGCCACAAAGGATGGGCTGGCCCGAAAGAGGGCCGACCGCCACGGCCCGACCCCATTCCAAACGGACTCGACTGGAACCTCTGGCTGGGTGTCGCCACCGCAAGGCCTTACAACGAGACAATCTATCAGCCAATGAACTGGCGTGGCTGGCTCGACTTTGGATCCGGGACCCTTGGTGATATGGGTATCCACATTTTTGAACCCCTGGTCTCTTCATTAGGGGTCGATCCACCTATCTCGATCCAGAGCATGGGCGAGGCTCCCTATCCTGAAAGTTGGCAGCCAACCAATACAATCCATTACGAATTCGCGGGTAATGAATTCACAGCTGATAACATCCTGCCGTACGTTTGGCGTGACGGCAAAGCGGGCAAGCCGCCACGTTCAATCTGCAAACACTTGCCGGCGAACTTGAAACTTCCGAATCAAGCAACCTTATTCGTCGGTGAAAAAGGAGCAATCGTTCACCCACACGGTGGTAAACCGCTTGTATTCCCGCGCGATCTACCAAGCCGCTACAACATGCCAACGATTGAAAAGCGAGGGCATTTCCAGAACTGGCACGAAGCAATCTTTACAGGAAAACCCGCATGTGCGTCATTTGAATTCTCGGCTCCGCTGACGGAAACCGTGCTGCTAGGAAATATTGCAGTACGATTCCCAAACGAAAAACTCTTATGGGATAGCAAGGCACTCCGATTCACAAACAATGACCACGCGAACGCATTTATAAGAAATGAATACAGGTCAGGCTGGAAATGGGATGGGCTGTGAGCCACAAAATGCCAGCAATTGACAACAAGTTTTCATCCCAGCCCACCTATCTTGGAATTCAGTCGTGAACGTCGAAGCACTTTCACGCACGCAATTTTTGTGGAAGCAAACTTTGGGGACACAGTTTTGAACAACCTTTTCTTGATTGCAATTTCCATTTTGCTATCGATGAATTCGCTGGTTCTCGGTAACGAGCCCGTTGCACTGTTCAACGGAACTGACCTAACGGGTTGGTCAGGCGACCAGTACCAAGTCACGGATGGGATTCTAATCGCTCAAGGCAAGAATCTCATAACGGAGAAACAATTCTCTAACTACATCCTTGAGTTTGATTTCCTGCTGCCTGCTGGTGGTAACAACGGGATTGCCATTCACTATCCCGGTACAGGACGTCCTTCGGGCACAGGAATGGAGTTGCAGATCCTTGATAACACACACCCAAAGTACGCGAAGCTGAAAGCATCGCAATACCATGGATCGCTATACAAAATCAAAGCAGCCAAACGCGGATTTCTGAAACCAGTGGGACACTGGAATCATCAAAAAGTAAGTGTAAATGGGCCCCACATCATCGTTGAATTGAATGGCACAATCATTCTGGATGCAAACCTCGAGGAACTTGCAAAGAAAAACCCCAAGCACAGAGGTTTAAAACGCCGCAGTGGTCACATTTGCTTTTGCGGGCATGGCTCCCCCGTTCAATTTAAGAACATCACAATCGACGAGTTTCCTGATCCAAACAAAGCGAAACGGAGTCTCTCAAACATCAATGTGGCGAAAGACTCTCGAAAGTCGCATGCAAACTACAATGTTCTTTTAATCATCTCTGATGACCTCACCGCAAACGCTCTCGGATGCTACGGAAACAAGGTTTGCCAAACACCCAACATTGACGACCTTGCAACGAAAGGCACACGTTTCAATCGAGCCTATTGCCAAGCTACCGTCTGCGGGCCGTCCCGCGCCTCGATGCTGTTTGGTTATTACCCCTATGCCACGAAGGCGACTGGCAACACCAGCGGTCGAAATGAAATCGGACAAGACAAAGACAGCTGGCCCCAACACTTCAGAAAACAGGGCTATCACACCGCCAGAATTTCAAAAGTCTTTCACATGGGGGTCCCTACGGATATCGCACCGGGGAAGGATGGTGCAGACGATCCAGCATCATGGGACGAAGCATTCAATAGCCCTGGTCCAGAATCCAAAACGCCGGGCACCGGGGAAACTCTACAAAACAATCCTGGTGGACTAAAGCAAGGTGCCGCCGGCGGCAATCGGTTCTCCGTGGTGGAGGCCGATGGTGACGACTTAGTCCACTCCGACGGTAAAACCGCTCAAAAAGCCATTGAACTTATCCAAAAATATAAAACCATCGACAAGCCGTTCTTTCTCGCAGTTGGTTTTGTACGTCCACACGTCCCGCTGGTTGCCCCCCGGAAATATTTCGAGCCTTACGATACCGACGCAATGGTGCTGCCACCGAAAATCCAGGGAGACTCCGATGACATTCCCAAAACACCCGGAAACCGTCGCACATCGGCAAGCCTCCAACTCGATATTCAACAACAAAAAAAGTTGATTCGAGCCTACTACGCATCCGTCAGTTTTATCGATGCAATGACTGGCAAGCTGCTAAGTGCATTAGACGAAAGTGGACAACGTGATCGCACGATCATCATTTTTACCAGCGATCATGGCTATCACCTCGGGGAACACGACCTATGGTCCAAGGTGAGCATCCACGAAGAGTCAGCACGTGTCCCGTTGATTGTGATCGTGCCAGGGAAGCAACCCGCCGTCTGCAATTCACTGGTCGAATTGCTTGATTTATATCCTACGATTTCGAATTTATGTGGCATTCGTCCATCCAGCAAATTGCAGGGGAAAAACATCGCAGCGATGCTAGATGACCCCACGGTGAAGGTTCGAGATGCCATTCTGTGCAGCGGTAAAGGGCGACTGTATCGCGATGAACGCTGGGCTTTGCTGGATTACGGTAAGACCGGTGAATTATTTGACATGAAGAAAGATCCCCAACAGTACACCAATCTCTTCAATAATCCCAAACACACAGAAATCCTTGCCACGTTAAAGCAAAAGCTGCAATCTAAATTAAGCCAAATTACTTTAAATAAGACGACCACCCGTGAACTGGAAAGAGAATCAAGATGAACCGATTTGACCGCCGCAAATTCCTCCACGGTGTTGGTGTTTCAATAGCGTTACCAACCTTTGATTCGTTGCGTGCTTCCGCCAATACCAGCGCTAGCGCTGACGCTCAGCGTTTTGTCTGTGTGTCACCAAACTATGGCATGAATCCCGCTGGTTTCTTTCCTGAGAAAACTGGTGACGATTACGAAACACCGATTCTGTTGAAACCCTTGGAGTCCCATCGCTCGGAAATCACGGTCTTTACAAATCTTGACCATCCAGGTGTCGGCGGCGGGCACGGTTGCTCCAATACGTTTCTCAACGGAATGGAAATGAAGAATGCCAAGGACCAGCCGCAAAGTCTGCATACGCTTGACCAACTGCTCGGTGAGAAAATTGGACAATCAACCAGATTCCCGTCTTTATTACTCGGCGGTAGCGGTGTTTCCTGGTCGCGAGCTGGAATCAAACTTCCAACCGATGGTGACCCTGCACGCGTCTTTGCGAAACTTTTCATCAATGACAACGCCAAGCTAAAGCAGCAAACGCGACGATTCCTTGCAGAAGATGCAAGTATCCTTGATGTCGTGCGGCAAGACGCCAAGCAACTTGACCAACAACTCGCACAGGCAGACAGGAATAAACTCGATCAATTCCTAACCGCAATTCGTGAAGTCGAACGCAAGTTAAAACGCCAAGCGGACTGGATTGATGTCGCCAAGCCAAAAGCCAGCGACTCAATTATTCGAGGTCGCGAAGATGACGACACCATTGTTGATCTTCAATACCCGTACAACACGTCTGTCATGTATGACTTGATGGTACTCGCATTACAAACAAACTCTACCAATGTCATTTGCTACGGGCACCCCGGCGGCAATCGACTATTTCCGTTCGATGGAATCACCCTAGGCTATCACTCGTTGACCCATCACGGGAAACGGCCTGACCTATTGCAAGAATTGACGATCATCGAAACTTTCTATGCGGCGCAATTCTCGCGATTCCTGACAAAACTCAAAGAAACGCCCGCCTCAGATGGCAATTCATTGCTGGCGTCAACCATCGTGCTGTTTGGTAGCGGGATGGGAAATGCAAGTTCGCATTCCAGTCGGAACTTGCCAGTCATGATCGCTGGAGGTGGCTTTCGCCACGGCAACCACCATCGCTTTGAAAGGAATGGACGTGACGGTCGACCACTTTCAGATCTATTCGTCACAATTCTTCAGCAACTGGGAATCGATCAAGATTCGTTTTCCACCAGCAATTCCAACCTGAACCATCTGCTGATATGAGCCGACTTGTACTTCTACTCGTAATCTGTGCCGGCGCGGACTTAATCCGAGCGGAAAGCCCTGGCCACGAGAAATTTCAGCCGTTTCTCAATGCCTACTGCGTCAATTGTCATGGGATTGAAACACAAAAAGGGGATCGCCGTTTCGATCGGTTACCTGCTACGGAAAATCCGGTCGAAGCAGCTGAATTGCTGCAAGAGGTACTCGACCAATTGAATCTCGCGGCAATGCCACCCGAGAACGAACAGCAACCCTCCGAGAAAGAGCGAAAAGCGGTAGTTGCTTCGCTAACGACTTATCTTGCCAACGCGCGCGAAGAAGCGCGTCTCAATGTCGGAAAGGTCGTCATGCGACGTTTGAATCGAGTTGAATACCGCAACACAATTCGAGACTTGTTTCAGTTAAAGATGGTCGATTTCGATCCAACGATTACGTTTCCCACCGACGATTCGACGGCGGGTTTCGACAACGTTGGCGAAGGGTTGGTCACATCAGATTATCTGCTTCGCAACTACCTAGAAGCAGCCCGCAAGGTAGCGGACAAACTGATTCTGCCAGGGCCGAAGCCGCCAATGATTCACTACCAGGCAGGTGGTGCCGCGCAGGCAGAACCTCAGCTAACCGCCACGGCCGATAAAGAATGGCGAAGAGAGGCAGGTCGAATGTTCATCAAATTCCGCCAACCATTGGGACTCCCTCTACTCGATAAGAGACGGGGCGTTCCTGCCAGCGGTGAGTACGTCATTCGCTTCACTGCGACAGCCGTCCGGAGAGTGTCCCGCTACAGAGACGAGGATCTGCGCTACAACTCGAAGGAGCCGATGCGATTGTCCATTTCGATCGATTCGCGCGAACTTGGCGCGACTGCCCACCGGATCATCGGCGAATACGAAATCCCAGATGACAAAGTGATCCAAATTGAACATCGCGTCTGGCTTGAGAAAGGCTTTACTTTTCATTTGCATTGGGCGAACGGACCCAACGGATCTTTCAAACGGATCCTACGCAAGGTTCTTCCCAAGTACAACGAGGATGCTCTCTATCCCATCCGCAATCCTCCGGAAATGTACGTAGGATCGGGCCCTGAACTGCACGTTCACACGCTGGAATTCGAGGGGCCGTTCTATGACCAATGGCCTCCCGCGGGCTTCGCGAAGTTCTTCCCCGAACCACCGCGAAAACCGGACGCAGAGTATTTGAATGAATCGCTGATGCGTGTCGCTTCCTCGGCCTTTCGACGTCCAATTCATCGTGAAGAATTGGCACCTTACCTTGAACTAGTGCAGGCATATCACGAGGAACATGGTGACTTTTGGGCTGCAGCGAAGTTTGGCATCCGAGCGATTTTGACATCACCAAAATTTCTGTATCTTGCCGAGACCGCACCATCCGATCCGATGAAACGGACCGTAAGTGATCATGAACTTGCATCACGACTCTCGTACTTCCTTTGGAGCTCAATGCCGGACGACGAACTCCGTCACGCGGCTGATCGCAAACTTCTAAGTGATCCAGAATTTTTGCGAGCACAAGTTGAGCGAATGCTCGCAGATCCAAAATCTTCCGCGCTCACAGAGAACTTTACCGGGCAGTGGCTCAGCTTAAGACAACTCGGTGAGATGCCACCCGATCCTGAAAAAAACCAAATCTATTACGAAGACAAACTTGAGGAAGCAATGCGTCGAGAGACCCATTCATTTTTCTCGCACCTGCTTCAAGAAAATCGCAGCATCCTGGAGTTTATCGATTCGGATTACACATTCCTGAATTCTGCATTAGCGCGTCACTACGGCATTTCTGATGTCGACAATGATGAATTTCGCAAGGTGACACTCTCAGCCGATACTCACCGAGGCGGATTGCTGGGGCACGGAAGCATTCTCACAGCCACATCCAACGGAGTCGAAACCCAACCTGTTATCCGCGGGATCTGGGTACTCGAAAATCTCCTCGGCACTCCTCCCAACCCACCACCACCCGATGTCGAACCAATTGAACCTGATACGCGTGGTGTCGCGACCATCCGTCAGTTGATGGAAAAGCACCGTAACAACCCAGCCTGCTACGAATGTCATCGCAAGATTGATCCGATCGGTCTATCGTTAGAAAACTACGATCACATTGGTGCTTGGCGAAACCGTTACAGCAAGCAACTGCCGATCAATCCTCGGGGTGAATTGCCCGACGGAACCGCGATTCCAGGACCGAGCGGAATCAAGGCTTTCCTGATGAAGCGGCCAGAGCAATTCACACAGTGCTTGACCGAGAAGTTACTTGTTTATGCACTCGGTCGACGCTTGAGCTTCGCAGATCGCGACGACATCGTACAAATCGTTTCTGCCATGCCAATGCACGATTACGGTTTCCGCGAACTCATTCAACAAATCGTCAACAGCGAGGCCTTTCATACCAAATGAAACCAACACTCATCGCGTTAGTGTTGTGCCTGTTTACCACAGCGGCATCAGCAGAAGAACGCCCCAACCTGATTCTCATCATGGTCGACGATATCGGCCAGGACGGGGTCAGTTGTTACGGCGGGCAACAGCAAACTCCCAATTTGGATAAGCTTGCAAAAGCTGGTGTTCGGTACGAGACGGTATGGTGCGCGGCAATCGAAAACTCCGCGCAAGTCAGCTTGCTCACAGGGCAGTACCCATTTCGACATCAATACGATGCTTCCCAGCGTGGTCTTAAAGAATCGACTTGGACGAAGCAAACAACCTTTGCTCGCAGACTCCGTGAGTCTGGCTACGCGACTGCCGTTGGCGGATATTGGCGGCTAAATCGATTGGAAAATCGATCAGATGCATTGCAGCAGCATGGTTTTGATGAACATTGCGTCTGGACCAAATCTGACGGTCTGCTGCCAGCGACAAAGACAAAGAATCGCAACGGTTACATGATGATCAATGGTCACCCCGAAACAGGTTCGTACGACTCAAAGAAAATCAACTCTTTCTTGATCGATTTCATTCGGCGAAAAAGAAAAGAGCCCTTTCTTATCTTCTATCCGATGCCGCTAGGTGTCGGCCCAAGAACGCCAACACCTGGAACCACTCCCGTCCAATATAAAAAAGCAGAATTCGCTGCTGATGTGACTCGGATGGATCAGCTTTTAGGTGAACTGATTGAAGCCGTAGATAACAGTCAAAGAGCGTCCAACACCTTGATTGTTTTCACCGGCGGCAATGGAATTTTCAGCTCAGGAAGTTCCGTCAGACAACCACTCAGGGACGATAGAGATCGTAGAAGTGATTGGGGAGTCCGAATTCCGTTAATCGTTCGTGCACCGTTCTTGACATCAGGTGGTCGTGTTTCGAAAGACCTAATCGACTCCACCGATCTTTATCCAACATTCCTCGAACTCGCAGGAATTGATCCACCCAAGGATTTGATATTGGATGGAAGATCGTGTGTACCTAGCCTGCGAGGCAGCGAAGATCCCTTCGAAAAAAGAAGTTGGATTTTTGCCCAGGTGGGCGAGTTTCGAATGATTCGCGACTGGCAACACATATTGGATGCCCAAGGAAATTTCCACGACCTGATCAAAGACCCGCACCAACAACGTGACGTCAGTCCATTGGATAAGATAGCCCCCGGTCGCCGACAACGCCTCGAGATGATCTTGAATCGTTTTCCCCAAAGTGCACCTGTTAAAGCTGCCCCCACCCCAGACCAGACGCAATCGCCGAAATGAACCACTCCGGCCTGGCTGCCATTTTCGGCCTGCGGTGGGAACAATCGATTCAATCCTTCCGCCAGTCACTGCAGCATCATGCGGCTGCCCAAAATCCTTGCCTACTTATTAAGGCTCGACTGACTTGTCTTCGTATTGGCATCCAGCGTTTTGTGGATCGACCCCAGCATTGCCTGACTGGCTGCCTGATCATCTTTGGTGGAATTGTTCATGATGCTTCTCCTTCCAGCAGCTTGATCTCCTGCTTAATCCGATGGATCACACGAGCCTTCGCCAACTGCACTGCCGCTGGAGTCATGTTCAAACGAATCGCCACTGACGCAGGTGATTCACCATCCACAGCTGTGTTCCAGAACGCCAACCACGTCGACTCCTGAACCATTGGACGAACCTGCTCGCTAGCGCTGACGAATAAACTGTGTTCGTACTCTTGTTGCCAAACCTTGGATGCGTCTTGTCGCTCATCAGGCTGATCAATCAGTTGCCGGTGAGCTCGTGGATCACCCTTTGCATTCGGAGAGTTCGCCGCATCTCGCTAAGAGTCCCGTACCTTGTTTTGCACCACAGTAAAGAACCACCCACGAAATCGCCTCCGGTGGGCGTCGTAATCAAATGACTTGATCGCCGCCGCCACGCTGGCCATCACCTCTCGGGTGAGATCCGCTGCATCTGCATCCTGCATCCTGCAACCCTTGTTACTCGAGAAATCGAGAAACTGCAGGTGCGAATATCTCAACGAATCGTGACCAGGATTCCGTATCACGCTCGTTGCGAATTCGAACCAGCAAGCTGGGTTGAGTCTCTCGGGATGCTGCCATCGGTGATCTTTCTACCTTTCACAAAGAAGTACACAGAGCACGACGAAACGCATTGCGAATTTCGACATTTTTCTGTTCCGCAATACTTTATTGAAGCGATAAGTTGTTGATTCACAGAGGTTTGCGACGACAAAAAACCGCCTGGAACACTCTTGGAACCTGAAATGCTGAAATTCCCTCGGATCACGCGGAAAAACGTGACTCGAGAGATGCGGCAGCAAACACCTGAACGGCCATCGACAACTGCGCCCGTTTTCCTCCACAAGGCCGTGTTGGAGTATCATGTTCCGCTGCCGAGACGTAAGGCCCGGTTAATTCTGTACAACCCGAGCTCCCTCACTCTTACACATTCATTCGGAGCAGTCGTTTGCACTGCGTTTCCCTTCCGATTCATTTACCGAGTTCCTGTTCGCCATGCTTTCGACCGCTTCTAATTTCCATTGGTTTACGAAACTTGCTGTCTTGAGTCTTGGCTTTGCGACGTGGTTTGCTACCTGTTCGCCGGTCGTCGCCCAAAATAGTGAAGACCCAACGCTCGAACTCGACAAGCGTCTGTTTGCCTATGTCGGTACCTTTAGTTCGCCATTGCAAGATGTTCTGCCGACACAGGTTGACCTTCCCCCTGGTAATGGTCGCGGGATCCACCAATTTCAAATCAATCGCAACACTGGCGAAATGATTCCGACGGGAATCGTTCGCATGGGAAACAGCCCCAGCCATTTGGCCATCAACGCGAACGGTACCCGTCTCTATTCAGCGAACGAAACGGACCGCGTGGGCGAGGAACGGCATGGAACCGTGAGTGCTTTCTCCATCGATTCGGCCAACGGAAAATTGACGCGACTCAACACAGTGACCTCCGGCGGTGCGGGCCCCACCTACATCAGCATTCACCCAGATGGACACCATCTATTGGTTGCCAATTACTTCGGTGGATCAATCTCAGTGCTACCAATCTTGCCCAATGGCCAACTTGGGGACGCGTCCGACATCAAACAGGACGTCGGAACGATTGGCCCCACCGTGGCAACCAACGCACCGCCGGGAAGCTTCGCTTTCAGCGGACACGACCGAACGCATGCACACATGATCAAGGCAGACCCGTCCGGCAAATTTGTGCTGCACGTTGATCTAGGCCTCGATAAAATTTTCATCTGGAAATTCGATTCATACCGAGGTCGTCTGATTGCAAACGATCCTCCCTCGGTTTCCCTGCCACCGGGTGATGGACCAAGGCATTTCGATTTCCATCCCAACGGTCAATGGTTCTACTCGATACAGGAAGAAGGATCGACCGTCGCGCTGTTTGATTGGGATCCCGTTAACGGAAAATTATCGGAGCGACAAACGATTTCATCTCTTCCAGCCGGGTATGCAGGCAGTAACTTCTGCTCGGAAATCTTAGTCTCATCCGATGGCCGTTATTTGTATGCTGGCAATCGATTACACGACAGCGTCGGCATTTTCGCTATCGGCAAAGACGGAGAATTGAAACATGTAGGCGATGAAGGAACGCGTGGAAATTATCCGCGGAGTTTTGAATTTGATCCCACAGGTAAGTTTCTTTATTGCTTGAATCAACGAGCAGATAATATCGCTGTATTTGATGTGAATCGACAAACAGGCCAACTGAATTTCACAGGTCACTTCACACCGGTCGGCAATCCGTCAGCCATCGTCTTTCTGGAACTTACGAACAAGCATTAGAGTCAACTTGTTGCTAGGAAAAACAAATGATCCGCGCCTCCTATGGAATGTTCTTGATCCTGTTGACCAGTCTGTCAGTGGTGGCAGAAACGCGACACGTTCCGGATGACTTCCCAACGATTCAAGCTGCGATTGATGCTTCTGCCGTTGGCGATACAGTTCTGGTAGCACCCGGACGATACGCCGAACGGATACGACTCACGACCGGCCTCACGCTGAAGAGTGACGGAAAGGATCAGGCCGGCGTTGAAGGATTAAAGCGAGCCGAGGTGACGATCCTGGACGGCGGCGGAAACGTGGGTGACCAACCGGGGATCACAATGGCTGAGGATAGCGTGTTGGACGGTTTCACGGTCACCGCCATCGGCCAATACGATGATGCAGTTTGGCAACAGCATTTTGATTCAAAGGGTGAGCAACTCGGTGATGATGAAGGCTCCGTTCAAGCGGAAGGTACCGTTCCGGCAATCGCAATCAGAGGCATCAGCTGTACCGTCACAAACTGCATTGTGCACCACAATGGTGACGTGGGAATCGGCATCCTCGGCAGCAGCTCCTCCAAAAAGCCAATTTTGATTTCCAACAACACCGCCTATCGGAACCTTGGTGGTGGAATCGGGATTGCCGAAAGTGCCGTTGCGATCATCCAAAACAATCGCTGCAAGCTCAACCTGCGAGCTGGAATCGGATGTCGTGCTACAAGTCCGATGATCCTTGACAATGAGTGCTTTCAAAATGTGCGGGCTGGCATTGGTTGTCGCGAGGGTGCGCGACCAATTATTCGACGAAACAAGTGCTATCAGAATCGTCGGGCAGGAATCGGCATCCGCATGGAAAACACAGCACCGATCGTGGAAGACAACGAATGCTACGAGAATGAAATGGCCGGAATCGGGTCGCGTGACCTTGCCAGCCCAATCCTGAAACAGAACCTTTGCCATCACAATAAAATGGCCGGGATTGGCTGCGATGGTTCCACACCCTTAATCGTCCGAAATGAATGCCGCGATAATCTAATGGCAGGGATCGGATTGCGAATGGCTGCGGATGCTGTAATTCACCAAAACCAATGCCAGCGCAACAAATTGGTAGCCATCGGTATCACGCAAGGCTCAACAGCCATGGTGACCGATAACAAACTTTCGCGGACTGGCGGTGCGCCACCTCTGGTCGTCGTCAAGGATGGTTCGGTCGCCACGATTCAAAATAATCAAATCGCGGGTGGTGGTGTCGCGGGCATTTTGGTGCAAGGCAAGGCAATGATTGACGGAAACCAATTCCAGGGTGCCGGTAAAAACCAAGGCAATGCGGTCTGGGTGTGGGAAGGATCGACGGCGAACATTACCAATAATCAGTTCGATCAATATCGAACTGCCGTCAACGCATCCAAAGCTTCAGTAAAGGTGACCGGAAATACGATCAAACGATTTCAAAAGGTCGCGATCATCGTCAAGTCGAGCGTTCAGCCGCCGCTAGTCCACAGCAATCACGCCATCTCGTCAGATCCCGACACGCAGGTGGTAGATGTTACAGGTATGCCTGGCATTGCTTCCGACAACAACATCATCAATGAGTGATTTCCTGATCAGGCTGCTGGACAATCCAATCACCCAAGTGCGACAAGCCAGTCCTCCAGGGCGATCCACATTCTGCAACCGGCTAGTGCGACGTCTTTAAGAAAGAATTAAGCTCCAAAAGGAGAACACGGCCGTGATCGGGTAAGTTCTAGGTGAACAAAACGCTAGACACATGACTGGAACCCGATCAGTGACTCCACCTAACCTAGAAATTCTTGCTTACGAAGACTCGTCATTAGGACCGCTTTGCCTTCGACGACGGGAATTGTTATCTGAACCGGGAACCATGGTCACCGAGGTGACGCTGAATCATGAGTTTCTGATGAGTAGCTACAACACAGATTCTGAACGTGCGATTTCGAACCAATCGATCGAGATCCATGGTGGCAGTCAACTGAAAACACTGGTGGGTGGCTTCGGTCTTGGATACACAGCCTGGGAGCTATTGCGGCATGCTAACGTGGCGACAGTCGAAGTGATCGAATACCTCCCACAGGTCCTTGATTGGCTGCATGCGGAACTAATTCCATTAGCCCCCGAGTTGAAAAACGCGGAACATTTACAACTCACCTCTGGGGACATTTATCAACGATTGCTAAGCGAACCAGTGGAGAAATATGATCTGATCGTGATTGATGTTGATCATTCTCCTAGCGACCAATTGGGCGAAGAGGAGCATGAGTTCTACACGACCAAAGGGCTAGCTGCCGCGAAACAGCATCTCTCTAATAGCGGTGTTCTGGCCGTGTGGTCCTATGCCGAGAGCAGCGAGTTCTCGAAAGCACTAGAAAAGACATTCGCGACGATTCACCTGCAGCCGATCACAACCTTCAATTCCTTGGTCAATCAGGAACAGACGGATTGGCTTTTCTTCGGGGTTAAATAAGCCCATAGAAGCGGAAACGAAGACCGAAAACCACGAAGGATCGCCGGGCGAGTGCAAATTCCCACAAACCGCTATCAGGCATGCCGGAGCTTAACCAGGATTGTGGATCTCCAATCAGTCCAATTGCCGGAACATCGCCTGATCGTCTCGCCCACCCAACAGTCCTCAGGATCTGTGGCTCAATGAGCCGTCGCCAGCACAGCAGATTCCACCAGGTGGGAATCACCACACACAGTCTTCGCTTTGGGCTCATCTAGCCTCATTTGTTGGCAAACGCGGCATGGAATGAGATCTGCTGGCAAGAAGATTCTCGCGTGATCCAATCATGGTTATGATGGAGGTCCGCAACGGCGTGATCCAGGCGACGTTGTCCCCACCTTGTTCCCACCCTGATCCAGATTTTGAGTTGCGAAGATGATTCGTGCGTTCACCGTATCGGTCTCAATGATCCTGTGCTGTTCTCTGGTCTCCACAGTCGGTGCCGAGCAACTGACCTATGAGCAAGACATTCGGCCAATCTTCCGCGCGCACTGCTTCGACTGCCATGGCGCCAGCGAGGAAATCGAGGGAGAGCTCGACTTGCGACTGGTTCGACTGATGATTCGTGGCGGCGACTCAGGGGCTGCAATCGTCGCCGGTAAACCAGACGAAAGTCTCTTGCTCGATCGCATTCGCAGCGGTGACATGCCGCCGGGACCAATCCATCTGTCGGACGAAGAGATCGAAACGATCGAGCGTTGGATTAGCTCAGGAAGCAAAACGGCACGTCCCGAACCAGTGAAGATCGGACCGGGTCTGGGGATCACACTAGAGGAAAGGAGCTTTTGGTCTTTTCAACCAATTCACCGCCCTACCCTTCCGGTTCTGCCCCGACGTGATGAAAGCCTGAACATCCAAGAACCGATCGATCTGTTCGTCGTAGCGAATGGTCACGAAATGGCCACTCAGGCAGATAGAAGAACACTCGTGATCCGTGCTTATTTCGATCTAATCGGGTTGCCGCCAACACCAGCGGAACTGCAAGGTTGGATTGATGATCCGAGTGACAAATGGTTTGATCGCTTGCTAGATACCTTACTAGCATCCCCACATTATGGTGAGCGATGGGGGAGACATTGGCTTGACGTCGCGGGATATGCTGATTCGGAGGGCTACTCCGTCGCCGACACCGAACGACCATGGTCTTGGAAATACCGCGATTGGGTGATCCGCGCTCTGAACGAAGATAAACCGTTCGACCAATTTCTGACCGAACAACTTGCCGGTGATGAATTGGCAGGCCCCATCAATGGCGATCTCACAGCCACTCAAATTGATCTGTTGACAGCGACCGGTTACCTCCGCATGGCAGCCGATGGAACTGGAAGCGGCGCGAACAATAGTGAGGGGCGAAATCAAGTCATGATCGACACTCTGCAAATTATCGGCACCTCACTTTTCGGTCTGAGTTTGCAGTGTGCACAGTGTCACGATCACCGTTACGATCCGATACCGCAATCCGATTACTACGCGATGCGAGCCATTTTCGAGCCTGCCTTGGATTGGAAGGCGTGGAAACCTCCGGCCCAACGCCTAATCTCTTTGTATACCGCCGCCGATCGTCAAAAAGCTGCAGAAGTCGAATCGGAAGCGCAAGAGATCGCCAAAGCAAAAGCCCAAGAACTCGCCAAATACATGCAACAGGCGCTTGACCAGGAGCTGATGAAATATGATCAACCGCTTCGCAATCAACTCAGAACCGCATACCAGACAGTTGCGGCAAAACGCGACGATGAACAAAAACAACTCTTGGCAAAGAACCCCAGCGTCAATATCACCCCGGGTAATCTTTACCAGTACATTCCTGATTCCAAACCGAAGCTCGCTGAATTTGACAAACAGATCCAGCAGATTCGGAGTAAGAAACCGGTTCAGGAATTTGTTCGCGCGTTAGTCGAACCACCGAGTCATCAACCAGAAACCAGACTGTTTCACCGTGGTGATTTTCAACAGCCGAAACAACTGATTAATCCAGCTACGTTCACGGTTACATCAGAGCATGGCGAGCACGTAGTATTTTCATCTGACAACGAGCAATTACCGACCAGCGGCAGGCGACTCGCATTCGC